>NZ_RBKU01000001.1:1332146-2664293 GCF_003633615.1 Mucilaginibacter gracilis
CGAGCATGCATTGGATGCAACAGCCATACAATGCTGGACATCGCTACAGCAAAATTACGGCTGCAACGTTTGTACCAGCATGAGCATTATGAGCGAGAATATGCTGCCAAGTGCCTGCGAGGTTGATGTTACCGGAACATTAACCATGTATGCCATGCAACTGGCATCGGGTTCGCCAAGTGCGCTGGTAGATTGGAATAACAACTATGCTGATGACCCTAATAAATGTGTGCTGTTTCATTGCGGTAACTGGGCAAAATCTTTTCTGCCGGATATTCAGATCAGCACCGCCCCTATTTTGGGTACTACCGTTGGTGTAGAAAATACTTACGGCGCTCTGGATGGCCGCACCCCGGCATCGCCGTTAACCTACGGCCGAATCAGTACCGATGATCCTAAAGGCATCATCAAAGTTTACCTTGGCGAAGGCGAACTGACCGACGACGCGTTAAACACCTTTGGTAACCGCGCTGTAGCGGAGATACCTGATCTGCAAAGTTTGATGCAATACGTTTGCCGCAACGGTTTTGAGCACCACGTGGTAATGAACGCTTCAAAAACAGCCGGCATATTAAAAGAGGCATTAGGCAATTACATGGGCTGGGAAATTTACGAACACAAGTAAAATGACAGACAAAGAGTTAAAAGAAAAATCAGTTGGGTATCGTAAAAAGATCCTCAAATATATTGTAGGCGCCAATGCCGGGCACACGGGTGGCAGCCTATCGTGCATTGATGTGTTGAACGTTTTGTATAACGATGTGCTGAATGTGAGTCCGGATAATTTTACTTCGCCGGATCGCGACCGTTACATCCAGAGCAAGGGCCATTGTGTTGAAGCGCTTTTTGTGGTACTGGCCGACAAAGGCTTCTTCCCGGAAACGGATCTTGAAACATTATGCAAATATAAATCCCATTACATAGGCCATCCTACTAAAAAGGTACATGGCGTTGAGCAAAATACAGGCGCTTTGGGGCACGGGTTACCAATTGCTGCCGGTGTTGCGCTTGCCGCGAAACTGGATAAAAAAGACTATCGTGTTTTTACCCTTTTGGGGGACGGTGAACTGCCCGAAGGTTCAAACTGGGAGGCGGCTTTAACAGCTTCGCATTACAAGTTGGATAACCTTTGCGCCATCATCGATAACAATAAACTGCAAATTACAGGTACTAATGCCGAGGTATGTAATACTGACCCGCTTGACGCCAAGTTTGAAAGCTTTGGATGGGCCGTAAAACAGGTTGACGGACACGATATTCATGCGTTGCGCGAGGCATTTGCCAGTATGCCTTTTGAGCCGGGAAAACCTAACCTGATTATAGCCCATACCATTAAAGGTAAAGGCATCAGCTTTATGGAAAACTCGGTAAAGTGGCACCACGGTGTACCTAACCACGAACAATATCAAAGCGCCATGACCGAACTGGATGTGGCACTCACCAACATTTAATACCACGAACTTGGGAACAGTTATAAAAAATACTTCGGCTAACGCCAAACCAAACCAGGATGTTTTTGCGGCTACCTTATTAAAGCTTGCCGAAACTGATAAAGATATTATTGCCGTTACCAGCGATTCGCGCGGTTCGGGCAAGCTGGTTGCATTCGGGCAGCAATTGCCCGAGCAGATTGTAGAGATAGGCATTGCCGAGCAAAACCTGGTAGGCGTTGCCGCCGGATTGGCTTCGGCAGGTAAAAAAGCATTCGCGGTATCACCAGCTTGTTTTTTAACCGCTAGAGCTTTGGAGCAGATCAAAAACGATGTTTGTTACTCAGATAATCCTGTAAGGTTAATTGGCATTAGCGCCGGTGTAAGTTACGGAGCATTGGGAACAACGCACCACAGTCTGCACGATTTTGCCGTACTGCGCGCCATCAATAATATTACCATTGTAGTACCTGCCGATAATTTTGAAACCGAGCAAGCTGTAAAATTGGCTGCACAAAGCACCAAGCCAGTTTACCTGCGCTTCGGTAAAAAACCAATGCCTCTTTTAACCGAAGATGAGAATATTGGTTTTGAGTTTGGCAAAGGCAGGGTGGTGAAAAATGGCGGCGATATAACAATCATCGCCAACGGCGAAACCGTTTACCCAGCCCTGTTAGCCGCGCAAAAGCTGGAAGAATCGGGCATATTGGCAACGGTAGTGAGCATGCATACCATTAAACCTTTAGACGTAACATTGATTGCACAGTTAGCTTCTGAAACAAAAGCCATTATAACGGTGGAGGAGCACATGATCAATGGCGGTTTAGGTGAGGCCTGCGCATCCTACTTATTACAAAGTGGACACAAAAAGCCTTTTAAAATCATGGGCATCCCTGACGAGTACACCGTTACGGGCTCTCAGGTTGAGATATTGAACCACTACGGAATTTCGGCAGATGGGATTGCCGATCAAGCCATTAAACTACTATCATAAGGAAACTGATAAACAAAGAAGAATACCAATAATGAAACTTAGATTATATCATTTGAATGAGAAGATTAACACTGTTATTGTTATTTATGCTGGCTTTTGCCGGCTGTAAGGATAATTCAAAATCGGCCAAAGCCAAAAAGGTAGCGGTTATTGTATCTACACTCAATAATCCCTGGTTTGTGTTTTTAGCGCAAACAGCTTCGGCGCAAGCTAAAAGTTTGGGTTACGAAACCAAGATCTTTGATTCGCAAAACAACACCGCTACCGAAACCGATAACTTTGAAAATGCCATCGCCGCTGGCTATGGCGCTATCCTGTTCAATCCTACAGATGCCAATGGCTCTGTAGTCAATGTAAATAAAGCCAAAGCAGCCGGTGTAGCAGTTTTTTGCATGGACAGGGAGGTGAACTCTGCCACCGGACCAACATCGCAGATCTTATCTGATAGTTATTCAGGCTGTGTGAACCTTGGTAAATACTTTGTGAAGCAAATGCGCAAAAAAGGCAAATATGTTGAGATACTAGGCATTGTTGCCGATAACAACACCTGGAATCGCTCTAAAGGATTCCACAGCGTGGTTGATTATTACCCCGGCTTACAAATGGTAGCCCAGCAAAGTGCCGATTTTGACCGCAATAAAGGTCTGGAAGTAATGGAATCCATCTTACAGGCACACCCTGATATCGATGGTGTGTTCTGCGGGAACGATGCCATGGCCATGGGTGCCTACCAGGCTTTAGCTGCAGCAGGCAAAGCTAACAAAGTAAAAGTAATGGGTTTTGATGGCGCTGAAGATGCTATACAAGGCATTAAGGATGGAAAGATATTGGCTACCGCGATGCAGTTCCCTAAGGTGATGGCGCAAACTGCTGCCAATTACGCCGATGAATATTTTAAGGGTAAGCGAGACTTCCCGAAAAAGATTCAGGTTGGAGTAGAGATGGTAACCGGTAAAAACGTATCTGATTACATAGCCTACGGTAAAAAGAATTAAGCCATGAGAAAGGAAATCAAATATGCCATCTGGTTCGTGATCATTATTTTTATAGGTTATAACTCGGTTTATTTCCGTAAGTTGAGCGAGTTAAAAGCCACCGGAAAAACATTTAACGCTGTTGCTTACGCGCAAGACCTGCTGACTAATAAACTACCCGCCGTTACAGAAAAGGCTATTACGCTTGATGAATTAATTACGCAACTTAAAGTATCACCGGCTAACACTTTTGCCGAAAACGGTCATGTCCTCTCTATAGGCAGCACCAAATTTTTCATGGTGAAAGGCACGGGCACCATTACTGATATGGACGATAGCGATGTGAAGCTTTCAACCATAGCACATAACGATTTCCAAATAGCTACCGAGTTTGTATTTGGCAATGCCATTCGTGATGCCTCGGGTTTGGTTGATCTGAACGATTTTACCAATACAGTAGATCTGAGCAATATTTCTTCGGAAATCAATAAGATCATCCGCGCTAAGGTGATCCCACCATTTAAATCGGCAGCTAAAAAAGGCGATAAGATTGAGTTTACAGGCGCCGTAGAACTTAATCAGGCACATCTAAACCTAAACGATATTGAGATGCTCCCTGTATCTCTAAAAATAATTCCTTAAGGTTATGTTGATAGCAGATCATATCACCAAAAAATTCCCCGGCGTTATTGCTTTGCAGGATGTTTACATGGAGCTGCATCCCGGCAAGGTAAATGCGATACTGGGCGAGAACGGCGCGGGTAAATCTACGCTGATGAAAATCCTATCAGGCGTTTATTCTGAATACGAAGGCCGCATTTTATTACAGGATACCGAGGTAAACTTTGCTAATCCGCGCGAAGCACAGGGCGCGGGCATCGGCATTATTCACCAGGAGCTAAATTTAGTGCCCCACCTCAATATCACCGAGAATATATTCTTAGGACGCGAGTTAACCAATAACTGGGGCATGCTGGATGGCAAGGCCATGAAAAACCGCACCCAATACCTTTTAGATAAACTGAAGCTGAAGGTTAGTCCGGATACGTTGATCTTTGATTTAAAGGTTGGTCAGCAGCAGGTGGTTGAAATTGCCAAGGCCCTGCTAACCGATTGCCAGGTTCTGATTATGGATGAACCAACTTCGGCCATTACCGAGAGCGAGGTTGAGGTATTGTTCGATATCATCAAAGAACTTCGCGATGAGAATAAGGTGATCGTATACATATCGCATAAGCTGGATGAGCTTTTTAAAATAGCCGACCGTTACATTGTGCTTCGCGATGGCAAAACCATCGAATCGGGCGAGATGAAAGATATTAACCACGATACGCTGATCCATAAAATGGTTGGCCGCGAGATCAACGTCATTCGCAACAAAGGCTACAAAGCCACCGCCGGGCCTGTACTTACTGTACAAAATATTAACCTAAAACATCCTGAAAACCAAAAACGTGATCTGTTAAAGAACGTATCACTGCAACTTTGCCCCGGTGAGGTTTTGGGCATTTTCGGTTTAATGGGCGCCGGGCGTACCGAATTATTGGAAACCATTTTCGGTTTGCATAAGGCTCATACCGGTACTATCAGTATCCAACAGCAGGCAACAAAATTTAGATCGCCGGGCGAGGCTATGAAAGCCGGAATAGCTTTGGTACCCGAAGACCGCAAGAAAGACGGCCTGGTATTGGGGTTGGATGTAAAAACCAATATTAGCATTACCACATTGGATAATCTGCAAAGCATGGGTTTGCTGAGCGATGGTAAAGAACAGGAACTGGCGAAAAGATATATCGATTCGCTCAAGATCAAAACACCGTCGGCTAATCAGATCACCAAAAACCTGAGTGGTGGTAACCAGCAAAAAATAGTACTGGCTAAATGCCTGGCTACCCAGCCTATTGTGCTGATGCTGGACGAGCCAACGCGTGGTATTGATATCAACGCCAAAAACGAGATTTACAAACTGATATTAGAACTGGCTGCAGCGGGTATGGGCATCATTATGGTATCATCCGAATTGCCGGAGATACTCGCCATATCCGATCGCATCCTGGTAATGGCCGAAGGCAGCATTACTGCCGAATTTAAAGCCGCCGATGCATCCGAAGATAACATCCTGAAAGCAGCCATTCCTAAAAACCTATAACAAACTTAAATGACCTTGAATCGCCAACATTTCGCCAAATTCCAATCGCTTATAGCGCTTGTGGTTTTGTGCATCGTATTGAGTTGCCTGTCGGATAAGTTCCTAACCGTAGATAACGGCTGGAACGTAATGCGCCAAATATCTGTTAACATTTGTATAGCCGTAGGGATGACACTGGTTGTATTAACCTCGGGAATCGACTTATCCGTAGGATCGGTATTGGCCCTTTGCGGCGCTATTACGGCAGGACTGATGAAAAATGGTATTGAAGTGCATTCGAGTAACCTCTACATCGGTTTCACATTGTTGGGCGCTATCCTTGCGGGATTATTTACCGGCGCAGGTGTGGGCGCATTTAACGGCTTTGCCATCACACGTTTCAAAGTGCCACCATTTGTGGCTACACTGGCCATGCTCACTATTGCAAGGGGCTTAACCTTGTTATGGACACAGGGCTTTCCGATCTCTGTATTCGGCGAAAAATTCGGTTACATCGGTACCGGCTGGTTTTTAGGTATACCGGTTCCGGTTTGGATCTCGGCTATTGTTGTTTTAACAGCGGTTGTTATCACGATGAAAACTCCGTTGGGCCGATATATTTATGCCATTGGCGGTAACGAAAATGCGGCTAAATTATCAGGCATCAACATCAGCAAAGTCAAGATCATCGTTTACAGCATGGCCGGAGCACTGGCCGCCGTGGGTGGTTTGATCGTCACTTCAAGATTGGATTCTGCTCAGCCAAATGCCGGTATTAGTTACGAACTGGACGCTATCGCAGCTGTGGTGATTGGCGGCACTTCCTTATCGGGAGGCAAAGGCACCATTTGGGGAACCGTGCTTGGCGCAGTTATCATTGGTGTGCTTAACAATGGACTGGTATTGCTTAACGTATCGCCTTTTTGGCAGCAGGTGGTTAAAGGCGGCGTAATTTTACTCGCCGTGATTATTGACAAGGCTAATTCTAAATCCGAGTGATGATGGATCAAAAATATATACTGGCGATAGACCAGGGCACCAGCAGCACCAAGTCGACTATTTTTGATGAAAAGGGTAATGCCATCGCACGGGGCCAGGTGGACTTGGCTACGCAGTTTTTAGATGGAGGAATGGTAGAACAAGATCCTTTAGGGATATTTGAAAATGTGTTGGCATCTGTTTCCCTTTGCCTTGAGGCTTTTCGCCGAACAGGTAAAGATACAGGATCCATCTTAAGCATTGGGATATCCAATCAGCGGGAAACCTTTGTCGTATGGGACGCTAACGGAGATCCCTTGCACAATGCTGTTGTGTGGCAATGCAAACGTTCGATCGATATCTGCAACCAATTGATTAATGGCGGGTTTAAAAAAACGGTAAAAGAACGTACAGGGCTGATCATCGACCCCTACTTCTCTGCATCAAAATTGATATGGTTATATCAAAATAAAGATAAAGTCAGGGCGGCCATAGACACTGGCAATGCTTATTTTGGCACGATTGACACCTGGCTTTTATTTAAACTGACAGGGGGCAAGCGCTATCTCACTGATCACACAAATGCTTCACGGACAATGCTTTTTAACTTATCAACATTAAACTGGGACACCTATCTTTTGGCAACTTTCGGTTTAGATAAGATAAATCTACCGGAAGTAATTGCCTCTTCGTCTGATTTTGGCGCAAGCGACTTTGGTGGGTCATTTGACCGGGAGATACCGATCGGGGCGATGATCGGCGATTCCCATGCCGCGGCATTTGGCGAAGGTTGTTTTGAGCAAGGCCAGGCGAAAGCAACATTGGGAACAGGCTGTTCCATTATGATGAATGCCGGTACGGATTTGCCTTCCGGTAGCGAGGGGGTTGTTACGACAATATGTTGGAGTACATCAACGAGAGTGGATTATGGGCTTGAGGGTGTGATCGTTTCCTGTGGTTCGACGATGGAGTGGCTGCGCAGGGAGCTCACTCTTTTTAGTGATATCAAGCAAACGCAGGATATGGCCAATAGCGTGCTTGATAATAACGGTGTTTATATTATCCCGGCATTCAGCGGCATGGGTGCACCGTATTGGCAGATGGACAGAAAAGGGGAGCTTCTTGGCTTAACTTTTAACACCTCCAAAAACCACATCGTCAGGGCTGGTTTGGAGTCAATCGCTTACCAGATCCGGTCTGTGATCGACGCAATGGAAAATGCCGCGCAACTGGACCTACGCATGTTGATTGTCAATGGCGGTATAATCTCTAACAACTTTGTTTTAGGTTTTCTTACCGATCTTTTAAACAAACCCTTGTATTACGGAATATCGGATGCGTCTGGCTTGGGTGCTGCTATGCTAGCGGGTTTGCAGGCCGGACTTTTTGAAAGCCTTGAAGAGATCAAGGCATTGGCTAAGCCTAAATCTACCGTGATGCCAACAATAAACCCAACCTCGGTTCAGGTAAACTACCATACATGGTTAGCTCACGTAAACAGAACCTATACAGATAAATGATACAATCTCTTATGCAGACAAACAAAACATTTTTCTTATTTTTTGTCTTTGTAGTTTTATTGGTGTTCCTTTTTTTATTTGGCGCACATGCGCAAGTGAAAGTAGAACGCTGGAACCGGTTCGAGATAAGTTTGAAAGGCCCTGTAACAGGTAATCCTTTTACAGAAAATCATTTTTCCGCTATATTTTCGAATAACTCCAAACGTGTCAGTGTTGATGGTTTTTATGACGGCGAAGGTAACTATCTAATAAGATTTATGCCAATGGAACTTGGTAAGTGGAATTACATCACAGTAAGTAATATTGCTGCATTAAACCATCGGTCTGGATTATTTACCTGCGTAGCTCCAAACAACGCAAATCATGGCATGATACGCGTTGCGGACACGTATCATTTCAGATACGAAGACGGTAAGCCATATTATCCTTTTGGTACCACCGCTTACGCTTGGATCCATCAGGGGCCAGAACTTGAGGAAGCGACATTGACCACACTTAAAAGCTCCGCTTTTAACAAAATCAGGATGTGCATTCTCCCTAAATATTATACTTATGTAACTAATGAACCCCTTTTCTATCCTTACGAAAAAGGAGATGGAAAAAACAGGTGGAACTTTAAGCGGTTTAACCCTGCCTTTTTCAGGCATCTGGAAAAACGGATCGATGATTTAAACGCGCTTGGAATAGAGGCTGATCTGATCATTTTCCACCCTTATGATAAAGGGCATTGGGGGTTTGACAGTATGGGTAAGGAAAATGATCTATTGTATATTAAATATCTTGCGGCACGCCTTTCGGCTTTCAGGAACGTCTGGTGGTCGATGGCCAACGAATTTGATTACATCAAAAGTAAGCCCCGTGCGGTATGGGATGATTATGCAGCGGCTGTAGTGGGGCATGACCCCTACCGCCATCTGTGCTCGATCCATAATGGCAGTGTGTATTACGATAACTGGAAGCCGTATTTTACCCATGTTAGCATACAAAACGGCGCACCTGTCGAAGATTTCGGCCGTGCTGGTTTATTACGCGATGTGTATTTCAAACCCGTGATTTATGATGAGGTTTGTTATGAAGGAAATCTTCCTCAAAGATGGGGGCGTCTTACAGGTCAGGAAATGACAGCTGCGGTCTGGCAGGGCATAATAGCCGGAACATATGTCACACATGGTGAAAGTATCAAAGGCAATGGAGATACAATATTTTGGGCCAAGGGCGGCATATTAAAGGGCGAAAGCCCAGCCCGAATCGCTTTTCTCAGGACCTTATTAGAAAACGGCCCCGGTCCTTTACATCTCGCTGATAACTGGAAGGATAATCAAACCGCGCAAACAGATAGCACGTATTACCTCATCTATCTTGGCAAACCAAAGCAAAAGGAATGGATGTTCAGCTTGCCTAAAAAAGGTGGGCCACCCGTAGGCACAAAATACAAGGTTGACCTGATTGACACATGGAAAATGTCCGTAACGCCCATTAATCAGGTTTTCGAGACCAGTAAAGCCGATGGTTATCGAATTTATGATAAAAACCATAGCTTGGTAAGCTTACCTGATGATTCTTATCTGGCATTTCGAATACATTTAATAAAATAAAACTAATTAATATGAATGGCATATATTACTATAAGAACATGAAAAGGACATTTACCTTGATCGTATTCTTCATTATCCTTTTAATTACTGATAGCGCTCTTGCTCAAAAAGCCACATGGATATACTACCCCGGCGATTTTGATATTTGGCTGGGCAACAAGATGCAGAACCGACGTACAGATCGTGGTGCGTTTTTACCAGTGCTTTGGAAAATGGATAGCCATTATGTTTTGGTAGAGTTCCATAAAGATTTTGACGTACCAGCAACAGAAGAGGTTAAACTTTATGTTGAAGGAATGTATAATGTAAAGGTTGATGGACAGGCCTTTGTGGGCTATCCTAAGAGTATCACTGTTCCTTCAGGTCATCACAAGGTGAGTTTAAAAGTTTATTGTCAGGATAGGGTACCAGCAATATTTGTTCAAGGGAAAACTATAGTATCCGACGATAGTTGGCTGGTTACTTTTGAAGATAAAGAGTGGATTGATGCCACGGGCAAGGTATCTGATAAATCGGGAACAACTTACCTGAACGCTGGTGCATGGAATTTTAACGATCCTTTATCACCCCCGTCTAAATTCAGTTTGCCAACTGTACCGCAACATGCCATGAGTAGCGATAAAAAAGCCAACTCGTTCTTTTTAGATTTTGGTAAAGAAACTTTTGGCTTTGTTAAATTACATGGTTTAAAAGGGAAAGGTAAGCTGCATATTTATTACGGTGAGTCGAAGGAAGAAGCACAGTCGGTGGATCATTGCGAAACTTTGGATGAATTGATGATTAACGAATCTGCCAAAAAGGATTCTGTAATGGAGTTGTCAAAAGCATTACGATATGTAAATGTTCAGTTTGATTCAGGTGTTTCTGTTGATTCTGTATCAATGCTTTATGAGTATGCGCCGTTAACCCAACGCGGGGCTTTCAGATGCTCTGATGAGGAAATCAATAAGATCTATGATATTTCTAAGTACACCCTTCAGTTAGCCACACGCGAGTTTTTTATCGATGGGATAAAAAGGGATCGGTGGATATGGTCGGGCGATGCTTACCAGAGTTATGCGATGAATTACTATTCATTTTTTGATTCGCCAACAGTAACCCGTACTATTTTGGCTTTGCGCGGAAAAGATCCTGTAACGAGCCATATCAATACCATAATGGATTATACTTTTTATTGGTTTTTGAGCATTAACGATTATTACCAGTATACAGGCGATAAAACCTTTATTAAGCAGTTTTACCCGCGTATGCAAACGCTAATGGATTATTGCTTATCGCGGCGGGATAAAAATGGCATGATGGCCGGCTTACCAGGTGATTGGCTGTTTATTGACTGGGCAGATGGTTTAAGCAAACAAGGGGAGTTGAGTTTTGAGCAGTTGTTATTCTGCCGTAGTTTAGAAACTATGGCTATCTGCGCCAAGCTCAACAACGATAACGAAGGAGCCGCTAAATACCAGGCCTTAGCTGATGAGTTGAAAGCTAAGATATTTAAACTGTACTGGAACGAGCAAAAACATGCGTTGGTGCATAGCTTAATTGATGATAAGCAAAGCGATAACGTTACCCGTTATACTAACATGTTTGCCATTTTTTTTAACTACTTTAACGAGCAGCAAAAGCAGGATGTAAAGAAAAACGTGTTGCTGAACAATAATATCCAGAAGATAACAACACCGTACATGCGCTTTTACGAGCTTGAGGCGCTTTGCGCAATGGGCGAGCAGGGTTATGTATTAAAGCAAATGAAAGATTACTGGGGCGGTATGTTAAAGCTTGGTGCTACGTCTTTTTGGGAAGAGTATAATCCGGATAAAAAGGGCGCTGAGGTTTACGCTATGTATGGTCGTCCGTTCGGTAAAAGCCTTTGTCATGCATGGGGTGCAAGCCCAATATACCTGTTAGGTAAATATTATCTGGGTGTAAAGCCTTTAACGGCAGGATACTCCACATGGGTAGCCGAACCTAATTTAGGTGGTTTGAAATGGATGGAAGGCACTGTGCCGACACCAGAAGGAAACATCAAAATGTATTGCAGTAACACGCATATTAAAATTAAAGGAGAAAATGGCACAGGAACTTTACGTATAAAAAGCAAATCGAAACCAAGCTGTAAAGACGCTTCTGTTATATCAAAAGGTAATCATATATATGAACTAATAATCACTAAGGATAAAGCCTATAATATTACCTATACCGAACTATAAAAATAATGTTACGGACTTTAACAAATTAAACTCGCAAAAAACATGAAGAAAAGAGCGTTGACAGGTTGGTTGACCTTTATTATGCTGACTACGCTGACCGCCCGTGCGCAATTCGCGGTTAGCCCACTCACCATTTCACCTAACCACAGATACTTTCGTACAGACGGAAAGCCTTTTTTCTGGCTTGGGGATACCGGTTGGTTATTATTTTCAAAACTGGATCGTGCAAGTGCGGAGCAATATTTGGAAACAAGGAGCAAACAGGGGTTTAATGTTATTCAGGCAATGGTAATACATGATATCGCCGAAGTAAATTGCTATGGCGACTCTGCCTTAATTGATCAAAAAATTGCGCATCCCAAGATTACTCCGGGTAACGATTTTAATAAAAACAAAGAATATGATTATTGGGATCACATAGACTGGATCATCAGTAAAGCACAAGAAAAAGGTTTGTATGTTGCTTTAGTACCGATATGGGGAGGTGTGGTAAAGGGTAAACGCATTACGCCCGAGCAAGGACGTAATTACGCTGACTTCCTGGCTAAAAGGTTTGGAAGCAGGCCAAATATCATTTGGATGAACGGAGGGGATATTGCAGGAAATATTTATGAAAATACCTGGAGAGCAATTGGATCAGCACTGCACGAAGCCGATCCCAATCATTTGATTACATTTCATCCCAGAGGACGGACGCAATCCTCAACCTGGTTTCAGGATGCAGACTGGTTGAGTTTTAACTGTTTCCAGTCTGGACACCGAACTTATTCGCAGGATGTATCCAAAGAAGATCTAAAATATGGTGAAGACAACTGGCGGTATGTAAAAGCAGATTACGAAAAAACACCTGTTAAGCCGACGCTTGATGCAGAGCCGTCTTATGAAAATATCCCGTATGGTTTACATGATACGAAACTACCCAAATGGACAGACGCGGACGTCCGGAGGTACGGATATTGGTCGGTTTTTGCGGGTGCCTGTGGGTATACGTACGGAAACAACGACGTGATGCAAATGCATCTTCCCGGAGATAAAAAACCGGCCTATGGTTCAAAAGAATATTGGTACACCTCCATCAATAGCCCCGGAGCCCAGCAAATGATCTTCTTAAAGAAACTGATCCTATCCAGGCCATACGAAGAACGCGTACCTGATCAGTCTATGATTGCGGGACAGCAAGGACTGCAATATGATCATCTTTTGGCTACACGTGGTAAAAAATTTGCTTTCATCTACACTTATAATGGCAGGGAGATGCTCATCAATGGAGATAAACTTCTGGGACAAAAGTTACGTGCTGCGTGGTTTAACCCCAGAACAGGTGAAACGATAAACATTGGTGTCTTCAGTAAACAAACTTCAATGCATTTTAAGCCTCCCGGTGAAAAAAGAAATGGCAACGACTGGGTGCTTGTTCTCGATTCCATTTAAATATTTTAATTAAATAACGATCATGAAATCTATCAGAAATTTTTTAAGCTCTTTCTGTCTGCTCTTATATACAGGAGTTACTTTCGCTCAGATCCCTGACAGTATCAAAACTAATATCTCGATCATTCGGCAGCAAGTCTTTAGTGATTATAAGGGGATGTTTAGAAAACCGGTTGGCATACTGCATCAACCGTTTATTACTCCGGGGAGTAATGCCTATGCTAACGATCTCTGGGATTGGGACTCCTGGCTAAGTAATATTGCGTTACGACAAATTTTAGAGGATCACGGTTCTGCAGGTGATAAAAGCGAGGCTGTTATGTACGAACGGGGTTGTATCCTTAATTATCTTGATAACACCGGGTTTGACGGTTACATGCCGATCCTGATCGCCAAAAATTCCGATCCCGCTAAAATGAAGCCGGCAAATATTTACAGGACTAATATGCATAAACCTGTGATCGCACAGCACGCGGCATTTCTGACCAAAATTAACCATGGCGACGCGGAGTGGCTCCGTGAAAAGTTTAGTCTGATGCAAGCCTTTATTAATAATTATGAATCCCATCACCGTAATCGCGCAACCGGCTTATATTACTGGCAGGACGACCTTGCTATCGGAACAGACAATGACCCTTCAACATTTTTCAGGCCTAACGGAAGCTCGGGTTCAATCTTCTTGAATTGCCTGATGTATAAGGAGTTGAATGCGATGGTCTACTTGGCCGGTTGCTTGAAACTGACCGATATCGCAGCAGAATATAGTAAAGATGCAGAAAACCTTAAACTAGCCGTCCAAAAAAACTGCTGGGATGAAAAGGACGGTTATTTTTATTCTGTTGACTTGAATTTGAAACCCGTGACAGAACAACCTACAACAATTTTTGGACAAGAGATGATTTTACACAGCGGATTTCCGCGTAATTATGATTGCCTGATACAAAGAATAGGCACATGGTCAGGCTTTATGGCGATGTGGGCCGGAATTGCCACTCCAGAGCAGGCTAAACGTATGGTTGTAGAAAACTTGGAAGACAAGCGAACTTTTAACGCGCAGTACGGTATACGTACGCTATCTAAGCTGGAAAAAATGTACAGTGTTCGGGCCAGTAACAACCCATCTAACTGGTTGGGACCGATTTGGGGTATTTCCAATTATATGACCTTCCGGGGACTGGTCAAATACGGATTTAAAGATCAGGCAAAACAGCTGGCATTCAAAACAATTATGCTTTTTGGAAAGGATTATAAAAAGAACGCAGCCCTTCATGAGTATTACGAACCAGACACAGGCGAACCGATATTAAACAAAGGTTTCCAAAACTGGAACTACCTAGTTATCAATATGATTGATTACATAAACGGAGAGCCCGTAATAGAGGAATTTTAGCGCCATCGATTTAGTATCGGGATAAGACAGTAATCGGCGCTGATAAATTGTGATAATGTTTTTATAATAAATGGGCACGCTTGTAGTGGAGTTGCTATTACCAATCCCCTAAATGAAGCAGCAACGTTTAAAAAGCGCATCATCCTTATCAAATGAGTTGCATATATCAGTGCGCGGTAAGCATTCTTACCTTACGTAAACCAGGTTATTAACACGTAAGATAAAGTCCCAGATATGATTCATGTAAGGGTTATCACAGGTTAGGTGAGGCTGTCGTTCTCCATAACAGATAGCGTTTCACCCGCACTGCATTGACTTATCTAATCATCAAACTCATGTCTGATTCCGAGCGTGTTAAGGACAATAAAAGTTAAAAGCACAGTGTATGTTAAAGAATTAATTTGATTGTTTTACATATTTATTGCACGTTTCGGTTGGTTTTACTTGCGAATTAAGGTTAAAAACATAGACAGGGGCTTTTCTTTTTAGTGCAAGAATACGGTTTTATTACCTCTTAATTCCCTTAGTTATTTTTTGATGTCTTACATCTAGTAAATTAGCGCTTGTTGATAAGACGATCTTAGCTGAACCCAGATTTTCAGCTTCCGCCTTCAATTCAAACTTGCCTGCCGCTTTTTTTAATGATCTTACTATAACCAACGCCATGCCGCTTAATGCTTTTCGTTCCTTTGACGGGAAGGCGACGAGGTCAGCTGGATCACCGTTATCTGTTGCAACGATTTCTGCTGGTCCGGATATAGAGAAAACAATTTTATTATTGGCTATAGGTACGATGTTCCCATCCTTATCCAAAACTTTTACAGTGATAAAAGCAAGGTCAGCGCCATCATCCTTTATTTTCCTTCGGTCAGCCCTTAGTCCTAAACGAACCGGCTGCCCTGCGGTTTTTAGGGTTTCGGTTGCCCAAAGCAACCTATGCTTATAAGTTAACACTTTGAGTTCACCAGGTTCATATTTAACGTCATCCCATCTGAACCGGTATTGATATTCCACTCTTTTTTTACGCCCCAATGATCTACCGTTAAGAAACAATTCGGCTTCATCGGCCGAAGAAAAAATATGCACGGGAGTGATTTTACCTTCCCTTCCTAGCCAATTCCAATGAGGTAAAATATGAGCGAAACGAAGATCGGGCCGCCAGCGCGCCTGATAGAGGTAAAATCTGTCTTTTTTAAAACCGGCAAGATCTATGATACCGGAATAAGAACTTCTGGCCCCGTAATACGGGGTCGGCTCACCTAAATAATCCCAGCCGGACCAAACAAACTCTCCACATACAAAAGGGTGCTTATCCTGTGACGCAAATACTTTATCGGGCGAAGCCCCAAATTGAGCTGTATACAATTCATAGGCACTTACATATTGGTTTTGAGCATCACCTCCGGTAGTATCACTTACAGGTGCGCTAAAATCACTAGTTACTGGAAATATATATGTTCCGCGTGTACTTAGCGTGGATGCCGTTTCACTACTGATGATTAGTTTTCCCGGGAATTTATCATGAAATGCTGGATATAAGGGGGCTGTTCTAATTCCCTTTAGCTTGGCATAGGCCGGTGCATCCCTGATCCCTTCGCCCTGGTAATTTAGTGAAAGAATATCCATAACGGCGGGGAATGGCATATCCGGTTTGGCATAATTCATCGAAGCGGTAGCTGGCCTGGTCGGGTCCTCGTCTTTAACTATAGCACTCAATCTCCGGGCTATTGTTGCACCTTCTGTTGCCGTGTACTGCTCGCCAACCTCATTACCAAAGCTCCAGGCAATAATTGAAGGGTGATTTTTATCTCTTCTGATAAACGACCTTGTATCCGCCTCAGACCAATCCGGGAAGATCAGGTGAAAATCTAATGGCGTTTTGCCTTGTTCCCAACAGTCAAAAATTTCATTTATGACTAAAAAGCCCATTTTGTCAGTGATGTCCAATAGCTCGGGGGCCGGAGGATTATGAGATAACCTGATCGCGTTACATCCCATTTCACGTAGTAATTCCAGTTGCCTTTCAGCCGCCCTGTAATTAAATGCTGCTCCAAGAGCTCCAAGATCGTGATGCTGATTAACTCCCTGTATTTTTACAGCTTTTCCATTTACAATTACACCTTTAACAGGATCAAACCTGATGTCTCTGATTCCGAACCGCGTTTCGTAGGTATCAACCAACCTATTATTTGTGTATAAACGGGTAACAGCCGCATATAAGTTGGGTTTTTGTGTGGGTAAAGGCTGCCATAAAGCGGGGTTGTTCAGCAACAATTCGCTTTTAACCAAATACTTATTATGATGGTTCACATTAACAATCGACAAAGGGAAACTGCTTATCTTTTTCACCTTTTGATACTGATTATCCAAACTATAAATATCAGTTAATACTTTTACTTGTTCATCATAATCAGCCTTATTTTCAATGTTCACATCCAGATTGACAACGGCCGAAGATTTAGAAATATCCGATGTAGTGATACAAGTGCCCCACTGAGCTATCTGAACAGCATTAGTTTTAGTAAGCCAAACATTTCTATACAATCCGCTGCCGGGATACCATCTTGATGAGTTGGGCGGATTATCCAGTCTTATTGCGATTTGGTTGTCTAATCCAAATTTGATGTAAGGAGTTAAGTCGAGTCTGAAAGAATTGTAACCGTAAGGCCACCCGCCGACCAGGTGTCCGTTTAACCAAACCATAGCATAAGACATTGCTCCTTCTATTTCCAGATAAATATTTTTTCCACGATCAGCTATTGGTATGCCGATCTTCCTCCTATACCAGGCAATACCTTGGATTGGTAATCTTCCCATTCCTCCGCCCACTATCGCATTGGCTTCTTTGTAGAATGGTCCTTTAACAGCCCAGTCATGAGGAAGATCTACTTTCTCCCAGCTTTTGTCATTAAATCCCAGCTGTACAAAGGGGAAATTGCTCCCTGGATCACCCGCCGGCCTTACGTAATGCTTTGACTCGTCTTTAATAAAATCGTTTGCGGTGGGGAGTATCCACTTCTTTAATACTTTTTCGGAAGTACCCGCAAGGAGAGGTTTTTGTGATGGTTTACTATCGGCCACAACGTCATCTTTGCGATCAAAAACAACAGGGCGTTCATCATAGATCAGTTCATCACCTTTGTCTTGATAACGCATGAATCTCCAGCCATGATTTAAACTGATCCTTTCTCTGCCCTCGTTTGTTATGATCGCTTTTTTTTGTGCATCACATGGAAAACGGAGCAATATCATAACCAATAGCAAGACCCTTGCCCCAATCCTATTTCTCGTAGAAATAAGTTGGATAAGAAAAGTATTTAGAATCAATGGTTTTAAGGTCGAAGATTTCATTAAGAAAAGTATTATAGATTTATAGTAAAAAAAGGAGAGATATGCTTATCTCTCCTTTTAAAAACAATAATGAACTTTTTAAAAACGTTAATTGTAACCCGGATTTTGATAGGCCTTTTTATCTACAGGACTCATATCCAATCCGTCTAACTGTGATTGAGGAATTGGTTTGAGGTAATTCATTGGTAGGATTGTACGTGTAAATGTTCCAACGGTGTGATCGTTCCAATCGTTAGGGTTGGTTTTACCTGCGATTACGAAAGAGCTGCTTAACTCTGTCCATTTTTGTGTGCGGACTAAATCGAACCAGCGGTAACCTTCACCGAAGTATTCACGGCTCCTTTCGGCAAGAATATAGTTGATATCAATTGAAGCAGGTGTGGCTGCTATAATTGCCGCACTGTTGTCCTGGACTTTAGCTACCTGGTTCCCATTGTCAAAGCGCCATCGGCCTGCACGGGCGCGGATAACATTAATTAGCCCTCTTGCGGTTCCATCGTTAGCATATGATCCACTGATTGCCCTGGTAGCGGCACCCTTCACAGCGGCTTCTGCGGCAATAAAAAACAACTCCGAGAACTTAGCCACCGGGAACGGACGTGTACTGCTACCGTTTGGCGAACCTAAACCACCGTTATTGTCGGTACGGTAAGGTCCCAGTTTAAAGTTGCCAGGGTAACATATCCGACTAATATTACTTGGCTCAATGACAAAATCTGCCCTGCCAGGTAAAACACCTGCACCTACAGAACTTTTATACACGGAATTGGTGTAATCTACACCACCCACATCATCATTCAAAAAGCTGAGAACAGCATCACCTTCGCCTATTGGCAGGTAATTAGCATTGTAGAGCGTAGTACCCGTGTAACCAGCCTCTTTTAAATTACAGCGATACCGGGTAACAAAGGTTCCATCATATCGCGAATCATTAAGCTTGTCCGCAAAGGTCACTTTAAATACACCTTGAGGAGGTGCCAAAAGGGTCCATGGGCGACCTAAAGGTTGTGTTGCCGCACGCTGCACTGAACTATAACCGCTCCAGCTGCTATTTGTTTTACTGCTTGTAATCGTAGTATAGTTCCATTGCTGAAACCATGAAGCAAAATTGTCAGTACTAAATCCTCCTGAACTGTAGCTCAAGTCGCCTCCATTATATTGCGCGCTGGATTGTGTGTGATCCGCGAACAACATCACTTCATTGTTCCGGTCGTTTGTGGCGACGTTTACATCATAAAAACTGGCTTGCAAACTATAAGGAGTTGGCGATTCTATACCCGCTGCGGCAACCGTATAGGCTTGGTTGAAGTAATATGCAGCATCGTGCCCGGCAGGGTCGGTCCTAGCTACATCCGGATAAGTTGGGATATTATTGGGATTTTGCAGCCACCAGCCATAAGTCAAATAAGCTTTGGCAAGATAGAGACGAGCAACGTTCTTAGTTACACCACCGACAACGCGTGGCGCAGTGGGCAGTTTGTCGATCGCTATCAGGAGATCTGGAAAAATGGCCTTAGTATACACTTCGGGTACGGTATTTCGTTTAGACGTCCTTGCTGTAGAAGTATTGAATTTTAATTCTCCCGCACCCAGGTCAAGTGGCACACCGCCAAATGTTTGCACCAAGAGGAAATAATCGAAAGATCTAAAAAATCTGGCTTCTGCGATCAGTGCATCCGAAATACCGACCGCTGCACCGTTTTCAATTACGCCACTGGCCGTATTGATATCAGGAAAGTTATTGTTCCATACAATGCCCGAATTGTCGGTTTGAGGATTTACCGTTCCTACACCCGAAAAATCGATGTTCTTGGTGTTCAGGTCGGCAAGTTGAGCCCAAGTTTCCTCGTCTGTACCGGCTTCATTCGAATTAATAAAATAGCCGTTGCCGTACATATAACGCAGGTGACCATAAAGAGAGGTGATACCTCCCTGGACTCCTGCTTGTGTTTTAAAGAAATCCGGCGTAAAAGTAGCGCGCGGCGTTTCGTCCAGGATCTTCTTGCACCCGGTTAGGGCGAATGCAGTTAACACTGATACTTGAAAGAACTTTCTATATACTCGTTTCATATTCGTGTATTTTAAAATGTTACGTTTAATCCTAATAAATAGTTACGTGTACTCGGCGTATTATAACCTACGGTCAGCAACCGACTTTGTCCGCTACCGTAAGCAACTGCCATATTTGAGCTATCGTTAGCGTAGCTGTTAGGCTCGGGGTCCTGTTTAGAAAGTTTGTAATAGGGCGAGAAGAAGATAAACGGATTCTGAGCGGTAGTATAAACATGCAGCTTTTTGATTCCGGCTGACTTCAACCATTTGCCAGCAACATTATAGCCTAAGGTTATGGCACGTATCTTCATGTAAGAGGCGTCGAAATAACCTGAAGTAGACCCATATTTAGGATTGTTACTGCTTTTCGGACTGGCAGGATCAGGGAACTGGGCGTTCGGGTTATCTGGTGTCCAATAGTCGATATTGATCTGACCGGCCCTACCAGACTCCAAGTTCAGGTAACCGTTTGCGCCGTATAAGGTGCTGTTTAAAATACCTCCATGTACAAAGGCGCCGACTATCGAAAAGTCGAACGCTTTGTAGGCAACCCGGGTATTAAAACCTCCCTGAAAGTCGGGATCAGCATCCAGCACCTGTTGATCAGCAGCACTGATGTTTCGGGTAGGAGAGCCATCAGGATTATATGTTCCGGTATAGAGCACTTTAACCATTCCGGGAACGCCCGCAGGTCCTTCATACTGCTTTACGGTAGCAGCTTCGCTTGCTTGCCATATGCCAATTTTCTTGTAGTCATATATCACGTTAAGCGGATGTCCAACAAACAACCAATTGTTTACATCTTGTTGCTGTCCGGATGCCAGTGCAGTTATACGGTTAACATTACGGTAAAAGTTAACACCTGCTTCCCAGGTCCATCCATTCTTGTTGTTGATGATCACGCCATTCAAAGTGATCTCAAAACCTTTGTTCGATGTCGAACCTACGTTACCTGTATAACTGCTTACTCCTGATGTTGCAGGCAAGCCGACACTTAGTAAAAGGTTATCCGTTTCGGTGATATAGGCTTCAGCGGTACCGGTGAGTCGATTATTGAATAAAGAGAAATCCAGGCCCAGGTTCTTGGTCTTAGAATATTCCCAGCCAAGATCAGGATTAGGTAGCTGGGTAACGTAGTAACCGTTGGCGTTGGTTGCACCAAAGTTGTAAGGTCGTACACTTAACTGACCTAGTGTCGCATAAGGTGCTACTGATTGATTGGATGTTTCCCCATAACCGACCCTAAGCTTCAAACTATTTACCCAACTGAGATTTTGCATAAATGACTCTTTATTGATATTCCAACCAATGGAAACAGCCGGATAGTCATGCCACTTATGTCCTGTAGCTAGTCTGGAGGAAGCATCACGGCGGTAAGTTGCGGTAAGTAAATATCTATCGTCATAAGTATAGATGATACGGCCCATCAAAGACATTAATCCGCTTTGGTTGTACGCTTGATTATTAGGATCGATCGTAATATCATCGTTGCTGCCGCTTGAAGTTTGTCCTAAATTGTAGAATTGAAAGCTATCGCCTGCGATATTCTTTCTGCTGATATTTGACGCATTATAGGTTGTCTGCTCTGATGAGTATAACGCCGTTACGTTCAGGTTGTGTTTTTGAGCAAAAGTCTTGTCATAAAAAAGCAAATTCTCAACCGTCCATTGCGTTGTCCGCGAATTACCTATCGAGGCAGTATTAGGATTGTTGGGATCAGTGTTAAATACGCCCACGCCTGTATAGCTGCCTGAATTACTCGTACGGATGTTCCCTCCCAGATTAAGATGATACCTCAAGCCCTCTACTCCCGGGATCTTCATATCAACGTAAGCAGAGTTATAAGAAGCCAGGTCTTTAGTTGTATTGACGTATTTATCGCCCAAAGCAGCCAGCGTTTCTCTGGTATATACCCAAGGCTGGTCTGCCGGCAAAACAACGAGTCTCTTCGTGGACCCGTCGGAATTGAAAGGGTTAGCCAGCGGCGACATGTTCAAAACACCGTACATGCCCAGGTTGGCACCATCCGTAATGCTGTAGTTATCATTTGTCGTAAATCCGATACGAAAATATTTGCCGATTTCCTGATCAACAGATCCGCGCAACGAAATACGGTTATACTGAGATAAAGGTATAGGGGCTTCGTCCCTGTAATAACCAACACCAAATTTGTAAGTTCCTTTGCTGGAAGTGGCACCAGTTACATTGATATCATGGTTTTGCGTAGTTGCCGGCTTTCTGTAAAACAGGTCCTGCCAATCGGTATTCGTATTTCCCGTGGCGTCCTCATCCGTACCTGGAGCGGTGTATAAACCGGCTCTTTTCCTAAGGGCAAGGTATTGCTCAGACTGCATCATCTGATACTTCATTACGTCTTTTACCATACCATAACCGTTGTAAGAAATTTGGGGCGCCTGCCCTGTGCTACCTTTACGGGTCGTAATCAGGACAACTCCGTTTGAACCCCGGGACCCATAGATCGCAGTGGCAGAAGCATCTTTAAGAATATCAACGCTTTTAATATCGTCCGGACTGATATCAGCAATTGTTCCTGCGAAAGGGATACCGTCCAATACGATCAGCGGATCATTTGATGCATTAATAGAGCGGGTGCCGCGGATACGGATCTGCGCGGTAGCACCAGGCTTGGTGGAGCTTTGCTGAACATCTACGCCAGCTAAACGGCCCTGCAAAGCCTGGGCGATGTTAGCGGAAGGAACGGCATTCAAATTAGCTCCGCTAATGGAAGCCACTGAACCGGTGACAGATTCCCTGCGCTGACTGCCATAGCCGATCACCACCACGTCCTGTAAGGTTTTGGTGTCAGAAACCAAGGTAATCGTGATTTTTGTTTGGTTATTGACCGCTTTCTCCTGTGTGGCATAACCAATAAAAGATACTTCAAGCGTTGAATTACCGGGTGCAGAGAGCTGGAAATTACCGTTGGCATCCGTTGTCACGCCGTTTTGAGTCCCTTTCACCCGAATGGAGGCTCCGGGTACCGATTGACCGGCAGGATCCAGAACCCGTCCTTGAATTTTGATGTTTTGCGCATAAAGCGATAAGGAAGAAAGAGATAGTAATACAATAAAAGCTAAAATAAAGATGCTTTTAAAGCTAGATTCACTATACCTAATTACCTTTTTTTGTGAGTAAACTGTCATTCGCATAAGAATACGTTTAAGTGAATTAATAAAAGGTTAATAAAATGGTTGGTCTATTCCGAAATTAGTCGGAGGCTTATAATCGGGGACTAAAATAAATTTAATTATTAATAAATGCAATCGATTGCTAATATTTAATTAAATTTATTTTCTGCGAATATCTGGCCATCATGAAATTGAAATAATGCCTGTTTAAACAATTATTAGCCGATTTGAATGATGCAAATTATTCAAACCAGCTAATAAATTCGATCCCGCAATTGCTAAAACATTAAAAAATTAAAACTGAGATGTGCAATACAATCGGTTTCATTAATTTAAAGTGAGCATAAGGCCAATTACTATGACGGCGTGGACTTTTTCTACCGCTTTGCCTCAATCTTTTGCAATCGAGCCCAAATTATAAATGGTCGCCAGGCATTGAATTTTCAAATTCCTTTACGACTGGACATGTTATTTCAGAAAAAGTTCATCAAAGTACAACATTATTGTTTTTTCTGATTCGTGGTCGTCGTAATTACAATCATTATAAACCAATAATTACAATCGATTGTAAAAAGTAAATTATTACGTATATTTATTTAATAAACCAGTAAGGACTTCTTCGGTAGATTGTAATAAGCCAATCCGGCATCGGTAATTTGTGGTAAAACCTTCTGATTTATTAAATTAAAAGCCTGTAAATCAATAAATTACTCATAAATTATTTTGAATCGAAATGAAAATATTTAAACCTCTTGCCCTAGCCATTACAGGCTGCCTATCGATCAGTCAAACTTTTGCACAACAAAAAAAACAGACTTATCTAGCTGAACCGCTTATCAGATCAATCTATACCGCCGATCCATCGGCCCACGTTTTTAACGGCAAGATATACATTTACCCATCGCATGATATTGACGCGGGCATCCCCGAAAACGATAACGGCGATCATTTTGCCATGCGCGATTATCATATTCTATCGATGGATAAAATTGGCGGCAAAGTTACCGACCATGGTGTAGCAATTGATATTGAAGATATACCGTGGGCAGGTCGCCAGCTATGGGCTCCCGATGCCGCGTATAAAAACGGCACTTACTTTTTATACTTCCCCGTAAAAGATAAAAGTGACGTGTTCCATATCGGTGTGGCTACTTCAAAAAATCCGGCAGGGCCATTTAAGGCACAACCACGACCTATACCGGGCAGCTTCAGTATCGATCCTGCTGTGTTTACCGATACGAATGGTTCGTCGTACATGTACTTTGGTGGCATATGGGGCGGACAACTGCAACGCTGGGCAACCGGCAAGTACGATGCCAATGGTTCAAAAACCGACTTAGGTAAAGACAATGAACCTGCCCTAAGCTGTAAAGTGGTAAAAATGAGTAAGGATATGCTGCATTTTGACGGTAAGGTTAAAGATGTCATCATATTGGATAAACAAGGCAAGCAATTACTGACTAAGGATCACGACCATCGCTTTTTTGAAGGCTCGTGGATGCATAAATATCACGGCAAGTACTACTTTTCGTACTCAACAGGTGATACTCATTATTTGGAATATGCCATTGGCGACAAGCCATTTGGCCCGTTTGTATACCAGGGCATATTTATGAAACCCGTACAAGGCTGGACAACCCACCACTCTATTGTTGAGTTTAAAGGTAAGTGGTATATTTTCTATCATGATACCGAACTATCTGGCAAAACTCACCTGCGTAATATTAAAGTAACCGAGCTGCATCACAATGCCGATGGCAGTATCGCTATGATTGACCCGTTTAAAAAGTAAATAAGATAAATAGCTTTAGTATGAGATCACTAACCACGCTGCTGACAGGCATTTTACTGCTTTTATTTACCACTATAAACGCGCAAATACGCCTGCCTTACCTGGTTAGCGATGGTATGGTGCTGCAACGCGATAGCAAAGTAAACATTTGGGGCTGGGCAGCGCCTGCCGAAAAGGTAAGCATCGCCTTTAATGGCAAAACCTACAAAACCACTACAGGGGTCGACGGTAAATGGATCTATGCCTTACCGGCGATGAAAACCGGAGGCCCGTATACTATGGATATCAGCGGAAGCAACCGCGTTACTCTCCATAATATTTTAGTTGGCGATGTCTGGTTTTGCTCAGGTCAATCGAACATGGTGGTCAAGGTGGAGCGTGTTAAAGAAAAATATCCTGACGAGATTGCCTCGGCAAATTACCCGCAGATCCGTAATTTTCTCATCCCGACAGCGTCTGATGTTTCCAAGATCCACAACGATCTCCCTCCCGGCAAATGGATGGAAGCTAGTCCCAAAAACGTGGGCGATTTTGGTGCAGTAAGCTGGTTTTTTGCTAAACACCTATACCTCAAATATCATGTGCCGATTGGTATTATCAACTCGAGTGTAGGCGGCACACCTATACAGGCATGGATAAGCGCCGAAGGTATTAAACAAATCCCACAATATGCAAAGCGGTTGGAGCAGTTTCAGGATACAGCTTATCTTAACAAGATAATGAAACCGATGCGTCCTACACCAAAACCATTTAAACAATTAGATAAAGGCCTTAACGGCGATATAAAATGGTTCGACGTTAATTATGTACCGAAAGACTGGCACCACTTCTGGTTGCCGGGCTACTGGGCAGACCAGGGCATTAAAGGTTTAAATGGCGTGGTGTGGTTCCGTAAAGAAATAGAGGTACCAGCAGGTATGACGGGCCAACCGGCTAAATTGTTGATGGGCCGTATTGTTGATGCCGATCAGGTTTATGTGAATGGCGTATTGGTTGGCAATACCACTTACCAGTACCCCCCTCGTCGTTATACGATCCCGGCAAACCTTTTAAAAGCCGGTAAAAATATTATTGTGGTACGCATAACCAATACCATCGGGAAAGGTGGCTTTGTGCCTGATAAGCCGTATAACCTTATAGTAGACGATCAAAAAATTGACCTCCGGGGCGATTGTCAATATAAAGTTGGTCAAGCCTATGCGCCGGGTGATATCCCTTTTGGTGGCGGATTTTCGGCACAAAACGAACCGACAGGTTTATACAATACCATGGTGGCACCGGCCATTAATTATACCATAAAAGGTTTTGTTTGGTACCAGGGCGAGGCGAATACCGGCAGGGCTGCTGAATACAATCAATTACTGCCGGCGTTAATTGCCGACTGGCGCGCCAAATGGAACGAGGGTACATTACCTTTTTTATATGCGCAGTTACCCAACTTTATGGAAGTACAATACTTACCATCCGAAAGCCAGTGGGCCGAGTTACGCGAAGCAGAATTAAATTCGCTATCGGTGCCCAATACGGGCATGGCTGTTGCCATCGACGCCGGCGAATGGAACGATATACACCCCCTAAGTAAAAAACCAATAGGCGAACGCCTGGCGCTTGCAGCAGAGAAGCTGGCCTATGGCGACAATAACATCGTAGCATCCGGGCCAATTTATCAATCGGCAAAAGTAGAAGGCGGTAAGATCACCATCACTTTTAGCAACATCGGCGGCGGTTTAATAGCCAAAGGCGGTGGCGAACTCAATCAGTTTGCTATTGCCGGTGCGGATAAAAAGTTTGTTTGGGCAAAAGCGGTTATTGATGGCGACAAGGTCATCGTATCCAACCCGGATGTAACAAATCCAATGTACGTGCGCTACGCCTGGGCCGATAACCCGGATGGTGCCAATTTATACAACAAGGAAGATTTACCGGCGTCGCCGTTCAGAACCGACGGTAAATAAATATCTTAGCAAAACCTAAATTACCCGTTTATGAAAAAGATATCCATTGGCCTGTTGGCTTCAGCTTTGATGCTCACCAATATATCGGCAATACCACAACAAGGCATTAAGGTTTGGAACAACAAGCAATGCGCGGTGGTGTTAACTTACGATGATGCCGTGGATATCGATCTGGACAATGTTATCCCTGCGCTCGATTCGGTAAAGCTGAAGGGTACTTTTTATATCATCGGTTCATCGCCTACAGTGAACAACCGGCTTGATCAGTGGCGGGCAGCAGCTAAAAATGGTCATGAGTTAGGTAATCATGCCTTGTTTCATCCCTGCGATGGTAGCCAGCCGGGCCGCAGCTGGGTATCGCCCGATCACGATCTGAGTAAGTATACCATTGGCCGCGCGGTTGACGAGATACGAGCCAACAACATTTTATTAAAAGCTATTGATGGAAAGACCGATCGCACGTTTGCCTACCCTTGCGGGGATTTAAAAATTGGCGGTGTAGATTTCTATACTGCCCTGCGAAAAGATTTTGCTGGAGCGCGCGGTGTAACCGGCGGCTTACAAACCGCGGCACAGGTAGACCTGGATAATATTGATTCGTACATGATCCAAAACCAGCCGGCAGATTATATGATCAACCTGGTCAAAAAAGCGCAGGAAACACATACGCTACTGGTATTTCTTTTTCATGGCATTGGCGGTGGCCATAGTATTAACGAAGATCGTAGCGAACACACTAAACTACTACGTTACCTTAAAGCTCACGAAAGCGACATCTGGGTAGCGCCCATGATTGATGTGGCTAAGGACATCAACGCAGAGCAGGGAAAGTAACTCTTTAATTATTTGTCAATAGCTTGGGCGTTTCCCTGCGGGCCGCGCTTTCCGCTCATACGCCTACAGGCCTTAGTCACGGGACGGTATCCGCTGCAATCGCTAACGCTTTATTTCTCATCCGTCAGCCTTCTACAACCTCGCGCTTTCCGGCGGGCCTAAATAGCTTGGTTTTAATCCGCCGCAATCAAGCACCAATTTCTGCAATACCACGCCAAGACTGATCATCCAA
Source organism: Mucilaginibacter gracilis (assembly GCF_003633615.1). NCBI lineage: Bacteria > Pseudomonadati > Bacteroidota > Sphingobacteriia > Sphingobacteriales > Sphingobacteriaceae > Mucilaginibacter > Mucilaginibacter gracilis. The sequence continues at coordinate 1,360,159 of NZ_RBKU01000001.1, forward strand.
TATTTAATGGTATGTACGCCAGGTTTTGCAACGGTATGTGTCGACGTTAAAATGTTAACGTTATCGCTTACGTGTTTACCCCAGGCCTTTTGTGAATTATCGCCTTGCAGGTTCATCACCTGTGGCTCTTCACCGTCAATCGAAACGGCAAACTTTAAGCCGCCCAGGTTATTAAAATCGAGCGAGGGTGATACATAGGTCATCAGTTTAAATTCACCGCTCTTGCTCAGGTTAACCTGATATTCCAGATGGGGCGTCGCGCCACTTAATGTTTGTACAGCTATAACAACCGGGAATGTTGTTACAGCCGATAAAGTACGGCCGTGATCGGGCAAAATACCCCATTTGATACCCTCGGCATTTACCGCTTTGGTATAATGCACAGCCTCTATTGAAACATATCCGTTGGTCTCCGCAAAACCTTTAATGTTTGCAGGCTGGTTATTTATCCAAACCTTAACCGCAACCTCTTTGCCGCTTGGTCCTTTAATGGCGATGGGATATTCGTGATTACCCTTTGGCGCTTTCTGCCAATCGACGCTCACCATTAGGCGTTTTTGCTGGCCGACTTTATCGGCCACATTGGTGATATTGATAAACGGTTCGGCTTGAATAGTGTACGTAAATGCGGCTTTGCCTTTGTTAAATATCTCGATGTAACGGTTGCCTTTATCTATCGAATTAAATGCAGGCAAAGTATTACTACCAGCCTCATCCGATCCTTCAACCGCTACGCCCATATCAGCAGCTTCGGGCAGATCGATTTGTTTAACCTCGGGCATTTTGTTAACCAGCGGCTGCTGCCAGTAAGTATAACCAATATGTGTTTGATCCATCATATGATCCCATTTACCATTAGCCAGAGTATGATTATAGTAATCGGATATCTCGGCATCTTTGGCGTACAAAGCTTTTACTTCGTTAGCCGTTTCGTTGGTCGCTGCCCTGCCCTGTTGAGCATATAGCTTGTTTTTGGCAACCGTAAAATACAGCTGATTTAAGTTGGCGCATGCCTTTACTGGATGTAATACCAATTCAAAGTAAGCGTCTTTATATTCCGACGGTAGTTTTTTCCAAAGCTGCTCAGCTTCGGTTGCCAGGTTATTATAGTCGGCTGCTACGGTTTCAAACTCCCGGTAATTTGTTATGCTATAGGTATTCTCATTCAGCAGCTCGGGTTTGCGCCTACCGTTGTATTTGGTATATTTTGATAGGATATTGGCAATTTGTACTGCATGCGTTTTAGCAAATTGTTGCGCTGCCCATTCTTCGGTATATTTTTGTAAACCGTTTGCGGGGATCTTACTCGGGTTCCAGGCATAATCCAAAAAGAACGATATCGGGAATTCCATTGGTTTGATGTCACCCACGTTCACTATCCAAACCTGGTTGGCACCATACTCATAAGCCAGGTGCATTTGCTCCCATGTTTTTGATATTGGATTGGTGTTTAACCACTTGTAATTTCGCGGATCGCCCACGTAATCAAAGTGATAATAAATACCGTAACCGCCTGCCCGTTTAGGTTCTCCCAGTTTAGGCAGTTTGCGGTTATTACCCCAATTATCATCGCACAATAACAAAGTAACATCATCAGGTACGCGCAAGCCTTTATCGTAATAATCCTGCACTTCTTTATATAGCGCCCACATTTGCGGCGTTTTTGATGCGTCCTTGCCCGTAACGTCGGCTATAATTTGGCGTTGATCTTTTACTATTTTCTCCAGCAAAGCCACGTTGCTGCCTTCGGTCATGGCCATATCGCCATCGCCGCGCATGCCTACGGTAACCAGGGTTTCTTTGCTGCCCATGTTTTCGATGCCTTTTTTCCAGAAGGCTTTCAGTACATCGGCATTTTTTTCATAATCCCATATCCCGTTGCCATAACGTTTCCATTCCTGCTGTGCCCTGTCCATAGGCTCATGGTGCGATGTGCCCATCACAATACCATATTCATCGGCCAAAACCGGGTTCGATTTATCATCATCGTTAAAAGCATTGTTCCACATTGCCGGCCACAGGTAGTTGCCTTTCAGGCGAAGGATCAGCTCAAATACTTTTTCGTAAGCCAAATGGTTAACCCCGCCAAATTTCTCTTTCGTCCATCCCGAAAAGGCAGGCGCCTCATCGTTAATAAATATACCGCGGTATTTTACAGCCGGGGTGCCTTGTGTATGCCTGCCGGGCAGCACATATAGGTTAGCCTGTTTTTTAACCGGCACATCGGCCCACCAGTACCAGGGCGATACGCCGATTTGTGCCGAAAGATCGTAAATGCCATATATCGTTCCGCGTTTATCGCTCCCGGCAATTACCAGCGCAGTGCTCACACCGGGCATAGGTTTTTTTACGGTTTGCAGGATAAAGTTTTCCCATTTACCTGCGATTCCGGAAACATCCAGCTTATGCGATTTAATCAATCCGTCGATCAATGTGCTTTTACCAATAGTGCCTATCAACACAACTTGTTTTTCGGGCATTTCGTTATTGGTAAACAGTTGAGGTCTATTCCCTGTAACTGAAGTAATATCTGTTTGCAGGTCTTTCATCGCTCTTATCACTCCCGGATAATCGTCGTTGCCGCCATAGATGGCTGCAGGTTTACCCGCAACGGATAGGGCAAAACTACCTGGCGTACTTTGTGCAGATACGTATTTGGGTTCGTCGCCAGCATTGGCTGTAAACCGGCTGATGGTTGATACCACCACTATCAATAAAACACGAACGATATATGTCTTCATAGGTTAGCTTTATTCTATTTAAAATCTACAACGCTCCAGTAAGCTTTTTTAGGTTGCTGGTTTTGATCGAATAATAGTGGATAATTCTTTCTGCCTTTTACAGGATATTCGTCAAGCCAGGTATACTGATCGCATACGTTCCAAAAAGTAACGCCGGTGATCACCTTTTTGTACTCGCGGAATATTTTAAACACCTCGGTATATTTTTCCAGTTGCTTTTGCTCTAGCTCCGGCGTAAGCTTATCCGATTCGCCTGGCTTTAGCTGCCGCGGATTTTTCTCCCAGGGGTATATCGACACATCCAGTTCGGTAACCTGAACCTTTAATCCTAAGGACGAAAATTTTTCGATAGTGGCACGCAGATCCTGAGCCGATGGTTCGTAAACCGACCAATGAGCCTGTATGCCTACGCCATTAACGGGCACTCCCCTGTCAACAAGCATTTTGAGCAATTTATAAACCCGGTCGCGCTTTTGCGGGCGCTCGGTATTATAATCATTATAAAACAACTGCGCTTTGGGGTCGGCTTCGTGGGCATATTCAAAAGCTTTGATAATAAAATCGTCGCCGCATATCTGGTACCATAACGAGTTACGCAAAAATTTGGTGCTGTCGTCGTCAATGGCTTCGTTCACTACGTCCCAGGCATAGATCTTTCCTTTGTAGCGGTTCACAACGGTATTGATATGATCGTGTAAGCGCTTTAATAAAACAGCCTTAGTAACCCGGCCACCTACCGAATCTTTAAACAACCAGTAAGGTGTTTGCTCGTGCCAGCATAAATTATGGCCGCGAACCCGCAGGCTATGCGCCTGTGCAAAGTTGACGATCGAATCTGCATCGCGCCAGTTATACCTGTTCTCCTGAGGATGGATCGGCCCCATTTTCATGGCGTTCTCAGGCGTAAGGCTGTTAAATTGTGAGATGACAAGGTTGACATTAGCGCCATTTAGCGTATTTACTGCTACCGCTCCCCCGATAGGGAAATAGTTTTTATAATAATCTTTTAACCCCTTTACAGTGGGGGTGTTTTTTTGCGCTTTCGCAGATGTCACAATAAGTGCTGCAATTAAAAACAGCTTCAGGTTTTTGTTATACATATAAGAAGATTTTTAAATCAGACAGTTTATTCTTGATAAAGCGTGTACTTAATACCCATTTCTAAACCTCGCATTTCGGCAAGGCCTTTCAAACGGCCAATGGCCGAATACCCGGGATAAGTATCGTAATTAAAATCATCCAATATTTTGTGGCCATGGTCCGGGCGCATCGGTATCGCTACATCATCCCTGGCGACATCAAACCGTTTCTTTTGTTCTACAACAATGTTCTTCATTACGTTATATATATCTGTGCTTCACCTAAATGGTCAGCTTCGTAAAAACCGCCATCGGGCTCACGCTGTACATTGCGCAGGTGAATAAAGTGGATGTTCTCCCCTAGCCGGCTCACAATACCAGGCAAATCATTATCCGCACGGGCACCTAACGATCCGGTGCATAATGTTATCCCGTTTGATGGTGAAGGGCAATAATTAAGCAGATCGCTAAGGTCCTGCTCAGTCGATACTACACGGGGCAAACCCAAAATAGGGAAAGGCGGATCATCAGGATGAATACACATTTTAATACCTGCCTTCTCTGCTTCAGGTACAATAGCCTGTAAAAAATCAGCCAAGTTCTGTTTCAGCTTAGCGGCATTGGTTTCGGCGTAACGCGCCAAATGTTCCTTAAATTCGGCGATAGTAAATACTTCATCCATACATGGTAACCGGCCATAATAGTATTGGTGAGATAGTTTTTTCGTCAGCAGTAATGCTTTCCAAAAAAGCCCTGGCCTCATGCTTTTGCTGTGTTGTAAAATCGTTTTCGGCACCTTCACGCTTTAAAATATAAAGATCAAAAGCGGCAACCGCCGGGGCATGATAACGCAGCGCCGAAGCATTATTTGTCAACCTGTAATCAAGGTTGGTGCGTGACCAATCCAGCACGGGCATAAAATTATAGCAAACGGTTTTCAAACCGGCTTTACCCAAATTTTTTAAGCTGTTAATGTATTTTGCCAGATATTCATCGCGTTCAATACTCGCAGTTTTTTTGCTTTCGTGGATATTTAAGCTCTCCACTACCGACCAGCTTAAGCCCGCTTTGGCGATAGTTCGCTTGCGCAGATCGATCTCTTCTATGCCCCACACCTCACCTGCAGGTATATGATGCAGAGCCGTTACAATACCCGTCGCGCCCGTTTGCCGGATGTCCGCCGATAAGACTGGATCGTTAGGACCGAACCAGCGAAAGGTTTGTTCTAAATTGCTGAACATAGTTAGTTATTTAGATCTTAATTTTTTAATCGCTGTAAGGTAACAAGATAAACATCATTTTCCCGCATAGGCAACTCCGCCTTAAATGAACCGGTTATTGCTACATTAATTTTCGAGGTGATAATTGGCGCACCACTATTTTTTTGATTAATAGCCGCCACCTGCCCTTTGCTTAACTGGCTTGGCAACTGCATATCAAAATAGGTACTATAAGCATCGTTAATGCGATAACCCACCTTATATACATCTAACTGATATTGACCGCGGGCAAGGTGCGAAACATTTATTTTAACCGGTTCAATACCTTTTGATGGGTTATCTCGCTTATAGTAAATTTGGTCGTTAACTGAATCACCCGGATGGGTGATGGTAAAATCCCACATTAAAATCTGCACATCACCGTTCGCACTTTTACAGGCAATAGCGCTTGTATCTTTGCTTTTTAATTCAATGTTGCCTAGCTTGTTTAAAAACTGATAGGCATAAAATGCCGGTTTCTTAATATTCTGATAATTGAGTAAACCGAAACCGCCGTGAAAAGGTGTACTTCGCGGGCCAAGCTCTTCAAAAATATCCGTGAACGTCCAGTAAGACATGGAATTAACATACTTCGAAGCGTGCTTAATTTTGTCCAGAATATAAGCGGCCTGGTAATAAGTATCATGTATTGGGTCGGTTGGAGTGTACGACGAACTCCACTCCGTATAATGCAGCTCCAGATTTGGCATGACCGAAGCCTGGATTAGTTTCTTAGTATTGATCATGCTTCCATAAACAGCCGCTTTGTTTTGGCTCACGATTACACCAATATCTCCGCTTTGATCTAAAAAGCCTTGCTTAACACCATAATCATGTGTACTTATAAAATCTATTGGAGTTTTGCTATCCGCGCAAAAATTAATCATCTCTATTATCCAGGCATTACCTGCGGTAGCGGGGCCGCCAACACGGTAATCATTTGATATAGCTTTTATAGCTGTTGCTGTTCGCTGATAAAGCTTGAAATAATCCGGCTGATCGCCACTAAAGAATAAATTTTTTAAGTTAGGCTCATTCCACACCTCAAAATACCAGCTTGCTACTTCGGTATGTCCGTACCGCTCTGTCCAATGTTCAATCAATTTTTTTATCAGTCCATCCCATTTATAGTAATCTTTAGGTGGAGTTATATTCCCCTTCCACCAAAAAACGGTCTGTTTGCCACTTGCTAAACCGGCTGGCATAAAGCCTAGTTCAACAAATGGCTTCATCCTGATACTCAATAAATAATCAAATAGCTCATCGATATACTGCCAATTGTATATAGCACTGCCCTGTTTATCTTCGGTATAAACGCCCATATCATCGCCTAATAAACCATGAAAACGGATGTATTCAAAACCACATTCTTCTTTAATATACTTTAACTGCCTTTGCCAATCAGCACGCAAGCCTTCAGTAGCCCGTCCGGCTCCAACACATTGGCGATAGCTGTGATTTAACACACCTTTAGTTTTCGCGATGTCTACATATATTAACCGGGGCTAGGCCTTGACCGTTATAAGAATTGTAAACAACACCACACTTAATATATATCGCATCTGTAATCTAATCTTTCGCTGTTATAGGAATACAAATTGTTTTTTCGCAGGATAGTATCACGAATAATAAATTAAATTTTATTCATAATTTTAAGCTGTTAACCTAATTTAGATAATATACAAGGAAATTATGCTAAAAATCGTCATCCGTTCACGGGTGTGAAATTAAAAACAATAATTGGTAATTGCAATCGATTACAATAAATTTAAAGATTATTCATCAAGGCAAGCAAAACCTCGCACCAAACAGAAATGGCTCCAAATAATCAATTAATGGCAATTGTCAAATCGATCATTTCTATAATTATTAAATCAGTCAATCACAATTCAGAAATTTTACCTGATATTTGAAATCGATTAAGTACAGAAATTAGCAGGTGAAAAATAGCAAAAGTGTAGTTACTATTTATGACATAGCCAAAAAGTTAAATGTTTCGGCAGCTACTGTAAGCAGGAGCCTTAATGATTTTCCAGGTGTTAATAAAAGCACAAAAAAGAAAATTGTAGATACTGCGCGCGAAATGGGTTACAGCTCTAATGCTTTTGCTGCCAATCTGCGCACTAAGCGCAGCAACACAATCGGAGTTATTGTGCCTAGGCTGAACAGTAGCTTCATGTCGGATGTGATTGCCGGTATCGAGAAGGTGGCTAATAATAGCAACTTCAATCTCATCATCAGCCAATCTCTTGAAACTATGAAAAAGGAAAACAACAACATCCAAACCATGTTTAACAATAGAGTTGATGGCTTACTGGTTTCACTGGCTTACGACACCACCAATATCGATCATTTCGAAAATTTCATCAAACGCGATATTCCTGTTATATTTTTTGATCGCATTTACGAACATAAAAGCTGTCCCAACATCCATATCAACAATTTTCAAGCCGGTTACGATATAACCGAACACTTAATAAAACAGGGCTGTAAAAAAATAATACATATTACTGCAACAGGGGTCCAAAATGTCTACCAAGAACGCTTTAGAGGTTACAAGTCTGCCTTGAGCAATTACGGAATTGGCTTTTCCGATGATATGCTCATCATCAACAATCTGAGCGCGGACTCTGGTACCGAAGCGGCTAAACAAATATTGCAATTACCAATATTGCCCGATGGCATTTTTTCGGCGAATGATGTATGCGCCATCAACTGCATTATGGCCCTCAAAAATGCAGGGCTTAAAGTACCGCAGGACATTGCCGTTGCAGGTTTTAATAACGATCCATCCTGTCGTATTATTGACCCTAATTTAACTACGATTGATTACCGGGGTTACGAAATGGGCGAAGTTGCGGCTAATTTGCTCATCAACCATTTAACTAACAATTACGATATACAATTGACGCATAGCCTGGTACTAAGGCACGAACTGATCATCAGGGAATCTTCCCTTAAAACAGGCAGGTTTTAATAACGATTATAATAACAATATTGAACCATGACATCTAAAATTGCAATAGTAACGGGCGGTGCATCTGGCTTGGGCTTGGCCATTACAAAAAGGTTTATCGCGAGCGGTATAAAAACTATTATGATAGGCAGAACCGAAGAAAATCTAAAAATCATGGCCGCTGAATTAGGTTCGCTATGTACCTATAAGGTTATGAATATGGATAATCAGGCAGGCATTCCCGCGTTGATCGCCGAAATTGAAAACGAGTATTCGCAGATTGATATCCTGGTCAATAATGCCGGCATTAACCTTAAAAAGGATTTCACAGAGGTTTCAGACGACGAGTTTCAACGCGTTGTTCAAACTAATCTGAACTCGGTTTTTACCATTAGCCGTGAAGTTACCAAATGCATGCTGGCTAAAGGCGGGGGCTGTATTATCAATATAAGTTCAATGGCTGCACATTATGGCATCCCGTATGTGATTGCCTATACTGCCGCCAAGACCGGAATTGAAGGCATGACGAAAGCCATGGCTGTTGAATTATCTCCAAAAGGTATCCGGGTAAACTGCGTGGCTCCTGGCTTTATCAAAACCAATATGTCGTCTAAAGCATTGGATAGCGATCCCGAGCGCAAACAAAAAGTGATGTCGCGCACGCCGATGGGTAAATTAGGTGAACCTTTCGATATTGCCGAAGCGGTATACTTTCTATCATCTGATGGAGCCAAGTACATTACCGGCGTAATACTGCCCGTTGACGGCGGTAATTCAATAGGGTTTTAAAATCTGAATTAATAGCTCCGGTTAAACCGGATCGGTCTGTGAGTTGAGACTGAAAATCGAGGTAAAAATTTCATGCTAAGAAGCTATATATGCCTTATTTTCTTATTAAACTCGTCAAAAAAACAAATTGTACGGAGTTTATACAAAAATATTGATGGTAGATTCGCCTGCTTTTCAAGATCATTTGTCCTTTATTTACTTGACTTATTTGGAAAATGGAAAGAACGAAATCCATGTCGTGATCTTAAATCGCACCTTTTGAATTTACAAAGTCAGACAACTCGCCTATTTAAATTTTTCAATTTAGAACCGCAACGAATTTAAACAAAAACTAAGCTTGATAAGTTTACCTGCTATTTAACAAATGACAAATTTTCCTGCTCACCCTAAAAAATTTGAAGCTGAAGCTTAATGGTGGTGCTTTTTAGAAGAGATGATGGTTGCTTTACCTTACGGATTAAAGCACCGCCTAAATTATCACATTAGGTTTCAAAGGAATTGGTGCAAGTAACTGGCAATGGTTAGAGCTAAGTCGGTTCTAAAATTCTCAAGGTCCGTACCCTCGCTTAAATTCTCAATAGTAAAACGGGATTGACTACAGAATATTGTCAGATCGATTAAAATATTTAGCCGCACTACGGGGTCCTGCTCGGTTAACTTTTGGTGGAAACGCGGAAATTGATGCTCAATAACTGACTTAACCTGTATAAAGGGAGAAAAAGCTTTGCGATCAAACAGAATAGCGTTGATCCGCTCTTCATTTCCAAGGTAACAAGAACCGCTGTCATTCATCAAATCGACAATTTCAGATAACACTGCTGAGTTGGTAGTTATAAAATCGTCCCAGCTGTCTCTTTCCCAGACGCGGGTCAAATGAGGAAAATATTCCAGGAGGTGACTTTGAAGCCGCTGTAATAATTCGTTATCCATAGTTGAGCTTTCAAGACGTTAGGGATTCAGGGTCGATCTGGAATGCTGCTAGGGCCTCTTCCTTTGCCTTTTTTTCATTATTCAGCTCAACCAGCTTAAGCTGAAAAGCCTGTTGGATGACCTCAACCTGGGGAAGCAATTTAGCCCTGAAATTCCGGAGCATTTCCATCCGGATGAAAAGAGCAGGCTGCCTGGTCTTGATCTCCTTTTTGAGCATGGCCAGCCAGTATTCTGTTTCAACGATCTCCTCCATTTCACGGGTTACTTTCAGCATATGGCTGTTCAATTTCTCTTTCATCGCCAGCAGGTCATTCTCTTCACTTGAATCATCAAATACCGTAACCTTCGGTAACTTGTGGCAGTATCCCGGATCTTTATCAACTATGAATTTGGTCGCGAAGATCTTTTCATCGGGCTTTTCATCTTTGGTAGCGAGTGTTGCGCTTTTATTCCCGGTTTCGGTAACCTTCCCGACAAATTCGCCCTGGTTCAGGTTCATTATCCTATTGGTCGGCATCAAGTCTTCCATTTGCGCAGATATGGATTGCGAGGTATCATTACGGCTATAGGTCGATGAAACTTTTTTCATGTGCCGTCTACCAAAAATGGCAGAAGCGTACTTGGCTGTGTTTTCATCTGCAACCTCCCCTACAAAGACTGTCCCTAAGCCCGCTTTTAAGACGCGTGCTTCATCTTTGCCATAATCCCTATCTAACTTGGCCATAATCCTGCATGGCCAGCACCGTGGCGATCTTATTGCTTCTGCCCGTATTCGGCAGGTTATCCAGTTTGGGAATAAAGATCGTCGGCACCTCATCTACGCAGAAGAGGCAGGGCAATTTACCCTTCTGATTGATCTTACCGGAAATCATAGAGGCATATAAGGAAAGCGCCGGTGCGAAAACCTGTTTGTACTGATCATCATTCCCCACGACCACCACCTTCGGATCCGCCGGGTTGTTGATATCCAGATCAAAGTCGCTTTCCGTCATGACCCAGAACATCTCTTTGATATTCAATTTACCGACTGAATTTTGCAGTGTGGCCATCACCCCTGCTAACTGCTCCATTGCCCCCTTTTGCAAAGCTTCATTGATAGGGGCGGCGGCGGCTTTAACTTCATAGTCGTCCATGAGGATGGGTACGATCCGTTCCGTTAACTGGGTCGCGAAAACCACCGCATGAGGCAGGCTGCATACATTTTTACCGGTAAGGTCCTGGTACTTTTTCAGCCACCAGATCATCGCGGCGAAGGTGATAATGGCGCTGTCTTCAAAAAAACCTCTTTTCTGTATCCAGCTGCGGTTAAGGTTGAATAGTACGGTCGTAGATACTTCATCGCTCAAAGCTTTATTGTTCAGATTTTGGGCACGAATCGGGTTACACCGGTGTGAGTAGCGGACGTCAAGGAAATTGATATAAAACATTTTGGGCACGGTTTTGATCCCCTGTTCCCTGGCTTTGCGTAATAACACATTGTAGGTGAAGTCCCCCAGGGTAGAAAATTTGAAATCATAAACGAAAGCTGTAAAATTTTTGAGCAAAAGCTGCTCGATGATGGGCTCGATCAGGGTATAGCTTTTCCCGGCGCCCGGACCTCCCACAATACTGATCCCCCTGAAGGGGTTCAAAACGTTGACATAACCATGAACGGTCTTCCAGTTGACCGACGTGGCGGTTTCTACCAGCTTTTTATTTTGGTTGAACTCGTATCCTTCGATCTCTCCAAGCTGCCGTTTGATATCAAGTAAGGCGAACGGGAATATAAAAACAGCAGCCAGGTAAGCTACATCGATCAGGATCAGGTGCAAAGGACGGGAGGCTATTTCGTAAACATTTCTGACCAGTAAGATATAAGCCATGGAAATGCAGGCCATGATATACGGTGCATAGCTTTTTTTATCGGGGATACCGGTAACGGTAACCACGTAGGCCATCGCACCACATACCGCTAAAAAAAGGCCCCTGAAATAAAGGCCCCCTTTCATCCAGAACTTTGGTTTGGAAAAGATAAAAATCAGCATCCGGGAGATGGTTCCATCCCCCGGGCTGTAATGGTTAAGAAGATGGTAATTAAACAATATGGCTTCCCCGGCGATCAAAACCAGTGAAATAGCAAGTACCATCAGGATCAGAAAATCAGGTTTCTTATTATCGTTCATACGATAGCCTATCTCCTACCTGCCCCTGCGTGTACGTGGAGCATCCTCTTCCGTAACCGCATCATTTTTCGTTTCTTTTTTGGCCTTTTCTGTTTTTTCGGAATGACTATCCGTAGAGATCTCGGTAAAGCTTTCGCCGTCGGATTTTTTTGTTGTAGCAGATACTACATTTTCCTTTTGCTCCGCCGGTTCCTGGGTCACCTCCTCCTTTTGTTTCCGTTCAGCCACTTTGATCTGTACGAAACTGCTATCCATGTCTTTGACCATCGCAGAAGGATCGAGCCTGACCTCGCCTTTATACTTTTTGTCGCTGTTGGTCGCTGTCAGGATCAGATCAAGAGTGGCGCCGTTCATCAGCGCGGTTTGCTGTTTTTCAGAAAGCTCATTACCACGGATCTTCCCCAGCTTGATCTTGTTCGCATCCACGAACACCAGGGTATTGGTCTGGTTATCCGGGAAGATGTAAACCTTGTCAATCGACTTACCACCTTCGGTCTCCAGCTTGTCTTTATAGACCCAGCGGTATTCGCTGGAGATCTTGTCATTGAGCAAGCGGTCCTTTTCCTTATCGGTCAGCTGATCCAGTATGGCCGGTGCGACAAAAAGCTCCTCCCTTTTTTCCGTGATCTTGACATGCAGGTTATCTTCTTTGCGATATAAACTCGCCCTGCCGGTCACTTCCCGAAACCCGCTTTCAGCATGCTGGTCGTTAAATTTAAACGTAAAAACATCTGTGCTTTAATAAGAAGTCTTCGATATTATCGGGTGATATGACCAAAGTCTTAGACCCCGGATAATTATCTGTAAATGTTTGCGGAAAGCGAACGGTTCCTTTAGACGACCATTTAAATTCATAAGCGGCCAACTGTTCCCCATCTTCCTCGATCAGATCGATCTCCTGCTGCTGGTTGGTTCTCCAGAAAAAAGAAACGACATCGATATCGTGGTATTTCAGGTATTTCATTCGTTCCGAGATCACATAGTTCTCCCATAACGCACCCGTATCCGTCCTTGAACCTAATGGTTTAAAATTATTGATAATGGCGTTCCGGATCCCGCAATCATAGAAATAGATCTTCTTTCCCTTTTTGATCTCGTTCCTGACATTGCGGCTGAATGCAGGTAACCTGAAAACCACAAAGGTCTTTTCCAACAGGTCGATGTATTTATCGATGGTTTTACTATCGCTCCCGATCGTCTGGCCCAATTCATGAAAACTCACCTCACTTCCTACCTGCAAGGCGAGCGCCTTCAAAAGTTTCTCCAGCAACAAGGGTTTTTTAACCTGCTCCAGCATCAATAAGTCCTTATACAAATAACTCCCTGCCAATAACTTCAACAGCTCTTTCTCTTCCCCGACCTTGGTCACGATCTCCGGATAATACCCGAAGATCATGCGCTGCTCGATCATGCGTTTCTCCTGGACAAGCCCGTTCGCCCCGACCAGTTCTTCAAAACTCAATGGGTAAAGCATATATTCATACTTCCTCCCCGTTAAAGGCTCATTGACCTGGCTTGACAACTCAAACGCGGATGAACCCGTAGCAATGACCTGAACATCTTTGATCTGATCGGTAAATAATTTCAGGGTAAGCCCAATGTTAGGGATACGCTGCGCCTCATCGATGAATACTATTTTTTTCTGACCAACCACGGCCCTGAGTTTTGTCGCTGTGGTATTCGTCAAAATATCCCTGACATCGGCATCATCGCCATTTAAATATAAATGATCCTTGTCTCTTAGGATCTCCTCAACCAAAGTTGACTTACCCGATTGCCGAGGTCCGAATAACAAAATGGCCTTCCCCTTAAAAAGCCTTTCTTCTATCGTACTTTGTAAACTGCGTATAATCATTTTGGATTTCAATCCTTAAATTACATAGTGAATTTGGATTTCAATCCAAAATTAACATATTGGTTTCGGATTAACAAGTACCACGAAGATATTTTGATGAAATGACCCGAATCCCGATAGGAGTCTTTAAATTAGCACCAGCAAAGGCCAGAGGCCTTTATAACGCTCTCCTGTGTTTTGGGACAGGAGGGCGTTTCTATTTTTTTATTCCGTTAGCAGCAAATAAATATACGCCGCCAACAGGATCAGTTTCCCAGCTATCTTTCTCGTTAGCATGAGATGAACGTCTGCTTCCGTTTCAATAATGAGGACTTTTACGATTGAAGGCGCCCCGCTTCTCCGTCCAATAAAAAGCCCCGTGTATGCTATTAAGCTAATATGTCAATGAATTAAAACAATACGACCTGAATAGAAGGCGTTTATCCCGCTTCAAGATAGTCTAAACCCGCTTTAAAGGCAGGAATGCCGATTTTGCGATCGCGGCTCTATTGTTGTATGACTTATAGTGCAATTGCCTTATTTACACATATTTCCCGATCCGTATCATGAATTTATCAGAATCCAAAAGGCTAAAATAGTCAAACTCTTTAGCGCACTCAATTTTAGTCAAAGTCAAAAGATCAATGATGTTTTAAAACTGGCTGCAGAAACAGCAAACGTACCGATGGTAACGATCTCCCTTATGGGTAAGGACACCCAGTTCATTAAATCAAACATCGGCCTGGATGTTGACGAAGGTAGCCGCGAAACGTCCTTCTGCAAATATCTACTGGACAGTAAAGAGGTACTCGTCGTTCCAGATACATTAGTTGATGATCGCTTTATGAACAACCCTGCCGTGGTAAGTTATCCGGATATTCGATTTTATGCGGGCGCCCCCTTGATCAGCAATGCCGGTTACCATATAGGCTCTCTTTGTGTGTACGACCAGATCCCTCACATATTTACCAAAAGCCGGCAACAGATATTAGGTATCCTTGCGACCCAGGTCATGCATATCATGGAACTGGAGCTTGCAGTTATCCTGGCGGACAAACGCATCAATCATTTGGCCAACTGGGGAACAAAGAAAGCTTCGTTAGAACGGAAACTCAGAGCTTTTTTTGAACGCTCACCGCTCTGCCATACGCTGATCAGCCCTAACTTCAGGATACTCGATTTTAATATCGCAGCAGCAACCTTTATCAAAGATACACACGATCTGCGCTTGCAGGTCGGCAAAAATATCAGGAATTACCTGAGCAAGACATTCAGGGTTCTGTTTAGTTTATATTTTAAAAAGGCTGTTGGCGGGGAGCACATCAAGCAGGAAGTATTGATCAAAAATGATGCAGGTGTTTCCAAGTGGTGGGAAGTTTCCCTGGACCCGGTAACAAATGAGGCTGGTCAAGTTACCAGCATCGCTTACAATGCCACCAATATTAATGATCGAAAGATGCAGTTGCCTGAGATCTCAGCTCAGAACAAAGCGCTATCGAACATCGCCTATATTCAGTCACACCAATACCGAAGACCCGTCGCCTCGATCCTTGGCCTGTTCGAATTGATCAGGGCCGATAATTATCAGCCCGACCGTGAATGTTTAATATTAATGGAAAAAGCCGTCAATGAGCTGGACCTGGTGATCAAGCAAGTGGTTGATGTCGCTGGGCCACACACCTCAAAAGTTTCGGCCTGATCTCGCGGCTACGCAGCTATGTTTTTGTATGCAAACTGAACGCAGTCTCGTGCTTGATCTCTGATATGACAAAAAAGCTTTCTACGTGCCCGATATCTTTTACCTTGGCCAGCTTGTCGATCAGAACATCATTGTATTCTTTCATATCCCGGATCACGATGCGGAGCAAAAAATCGAAGGAACCCGTCATATGGTAACATTCCATGACCTCGGTTATTTTAATGATCTCTTCTTTAAACGCAAGCAAGCCCTCTTGTGAGTGTTCTTTGACCTGTACCTGTGTGAAAGCTGTCAGGCTCTTGCCTATTTTATCCTGGTTGAGTATGGCAGCATAGCGTTTAATGTAACCCTCTTCCTGCAAGCGGCGAACACGGATATGAATAGGGGTAACAGATTTGTGCAGGCGATGTGCCAGCTCCTTGTGTGTAAGCCGCGCATCTTCCTGCAGCAGCTGTAAGATACCCATATCGGTTTGGTCAAACTGGTGACTCATATCGTTCAATAATTTAATATAATGACGGGCCTTAGTGTATAAAATACAATATAAGGACGAATAATTGGTAGTGCTAAAGTATTGATATTAGAGATAAATGACAAGCTAAATTCTATTTCCTGACGGGTTGCTTAGTGTATTGTAACCCGATTTTTGTTCATTGCAGAGTGCTATTTTACCAAGAAAGGGTCGTTTTTAACCTTCAATTAGTTTTAACAACTATTTAAGGTATGGCTCATGGTCATGTTTTCTAAAATCAATAGCATGTATAGTAACAAAGACCAAAACACCCAACCTTTACTTCGCGGATCAGCAATGCCAATGCCCTCAACAACCAATAACATAAATACAGACTTATGAAACCCTTTAATAGTCCTGAAACCTTAATACCACTCGGTGTGGTGATCGCCTTTTTATTGGTCCTGGTGGTAAAACGCTACCATAAGGCTGAAAAAGAGTATGACGATGATTTTCAGGGTTGGATATAAATGATCTCATTATAAAAAGTATGGAGCAATTAATCTTTAGTACTAAAGTGCACACGCAATTACCTGTTCAGGAATTGGTTAAGCAGACACTGATGCGAGGTGAAGGTGTTTTGAACGACACCGGTGCGCTGCTGGTGAAAACCGGTGCCTTTACCGGGCGCAGCCCCCAAGATAAATTTATCGTGCGCGATAGCTTAGCCGAAACGGCTGTCAACTGGAATAAGTTCAACACGCCCATTGATGAAAAATATTTCTTCGGACTGAAAGAGCAAATGTTGGCATACCTTAATAAGCTACCCGAACTTTGGTTGAGGGACGCCTATGCCTGCGCCGATCCTGCCCACCGCTTAAACATACGGGTGATCAATGAGCATCCATGGTGCAATCATTTTGTGGCCAATATGTTCTTAGAGCCGACCGCAAGAGAGCTCGAAGGTTTTGAACCTGAATGGCTCGTGATCCAGGCCCCGGGTTTTAAAGCCGATCCTGAAAAAGATGGCACACGCCAGGCAAATTTTACAGTGATTTCGTTCGCTTACAAAACCATATTGATCGGAGGCACCGGGTACACCGGAGAGATCAAAAAAGGGATCTTCACGGTCCTGAATTTTATCCTGCCCTTTCAAAAAAGAGTACTATCCATGCATTGCAGCGCCAATGAGGGCCCCAAAGGCGACACAGCGATATTTTTTGGTTTGAGCGGTACAGGCAAAACCACCTTGAGTTCTGACGCCGGCCGTAAACTAATCGGCGATGACGAGCATGGCTGGAACGAACAGGGCGTATTTAATTTTGAGGGTGGCTGTTACGCTAAGATCATAGACCTGTCAGCTGAGTTTGAACCCGAGATCTTCCAGGCTATCCGGCCCGGTGCATTGGTAGAAAACGCCTCTTTCGTTAAAGATTCCAATAAAATAGATTTTGCCGATCGCTCCTTAACAGAAAATACCAGGGTCAGTTACCCGATCAGCCATATTCGAAATGCGAAGTCCCAGTCGGTGACCGGAGTACCACAAAATATATTCTTTTTAACCTGCGATGCTTACGGCGTGATTCCGCCTATCAGCAAACTGACCAAAGAGCAGGCCATGTTCCATTTCTTAAGTGGCTACACCGCAAAGATCGCCGGGACCGAAGAAGGAGTAACCGAACCGCAAGTAACCTTCAGCACCTGTTTTGGTGCACCTTTTTTACCATTGCATCCAAGTCACTACGCAGCGTTGCTTGGTGAATACCTGGACCTTTACCTGGTAAAGGTCTGGCTGGTTAATACCGGATGGACGGGAGGGAGTTACGGCACCGGTTGCCGCATCGCGATCAAATACACCAGGGCTATGATCAATGCCGCTCTAAACAATGAGCTTGACCGCGTAGATTATAACAAAGACCCGGTTTTCGGCTTAAGCGTTCCCCAACAATGTGAGGGCGTACCCGCCGAATTACTTAATCCACGAAATACCTGGACCGATCCGATCGCCTACGACGAAACCGCAAAAAAACTAGCCCAAAAATTCCAGGATAATTATCAGCAATACAAGCAGGTCGCCATGTCGTAGCGGATTTCCTGCTTTCAACAAACGGCTGTTATTATACCTCTGAAGAAGTTAAGGCATCAATAAAGTGCAATGTAAAAGCTAAATTTTCTTAAGTGTGAAAAGTATATTCGATAGTATTTTTCTGTATATTTACCTTAAACCAATCCCATCATGAAAACCTTTAAAGCATCCCAGGAATTGATCGACATTTTATTAACTTATGGATTTGTCGAAGATACCCACATCAATTACCCTGAGCACGCCGCGAGGTTAAAAGCTGACCCATATGACCCATCGCATATGAAACGCCACTTTGTTTTCAAGGGCACGAGGGAAAAACTGCATTTCGATTACGTTAATATGTATTTACCTACTGGTGGAAATACTATGTCTTTTACAACAGATGAACTGAAATCCCTTATCGCATTCTGCCGCCTCTCAGCCACAGATAGAACCGCTTTAACTGATGAACGATACCAAGCTTTAAGTATACCTGAAATCATTTCCGATGTAAAGCGCCATCCCTATATCTATTCCAAATCAGTTTACAAAAGGGCGAAATTGCAATTTGAGAAGATACCGGACATAAATTAGTATCTTGTGGAATTCAGCACTTAATATTCTTCGACCATACTTCTAATTTTTTGATTGTAAGCAATCTCCTTAGCGCGATTTTGTTCACCCGAAATATCTTGAAGGATGGCCATATAGCCCTCTACTATCTTCAATTCGGCTTCAGTGAAAAAGCCAGGATTTGATCTCGCCCAATTTCTTAAAAGATCAATTCCCTGTATCGTTTTGACTTCTCGTTCCCGCAAGGTATAAACTGACAGTTTTGCAAAATTTAACTGCGTATCTGAATCCCATTCATCTATCCAACGCTTTCCAAGCATTTTCAAAAGCATCGTGTCAAACGTTAGTTTCCTTTCGACTTTAGCAGATATTGAATGAGGTATTAGGAAGACGTTTCGGACGTTTGCAATAGCTTCTATATTCAATGCAAATTCCTCACCATATCCTTCAATTTCTTTTTGCGTGGATTTAGAAATAAGCAACTCTAAATACACTTTCGCCCGCGAACTACTGGTCCCCATGAAGTCGAGAAGCAATTTCGAAAATATATTGGCTCGGGTTTGTGAAGTCCCAATTTTTAAAATATTTTTAAACAACTGTTCGGGCTTGTTCCACATCCCATCCCGAGTACTACGCAGGAGTAATACATCATCAAAAAAAACAGTTAGTGCAATAGAGAAGCCACTATGATCAGGCCTTTTTAAAAGTTCGCCTAAAACCCCATCCCATAAAGAAGTGTTTTTAGCCGGCAAATCATCAAAGGGCGGCAATAAATACAATGTGGCTAAAGAAGCGATAAATATTTCTTCAGGAACTTCAATCAAAATTTGAGTTGCTGATCTGTTACTTAGTGAGAAACCCAAAATGTGCTGTTCAAGTTCTTCAGGAATATCTTTGGTTGTAAGTACAACGCTTTTGATCAAACTAGAAACATTTGACAACTCATGGATTAGGACATTATGTTCTGAAGTTTCGAGCTTTTTCCAGTTTGAAATAACATAGCGCCAAAAAGTTGCCTGAAAAACTTTGTTCTCAACGGATAGAAACTTGTGAATAAGAGCTATTCGGTCTGTACTCGTAATTGCATCGATTTTGTAGGAAAAAAACCACACTGGAATTTCGGCAAGGGACGTGTGATATCCCTTATCGGATATATGGGCTACCACCCAATCAATAAACGCATGAAGGATGCGAATTAGCGTATTGTTCTCTACTTGCGATTCTTGAAAAGTCATTATAAACCGGTTCGTGTTTATTCTAACCAATGTTGGCAAATGCTTGAAAAACACGGGCATAAGAACAGCCCAAAGTTCCCACATATCTGGTGCCACACGATCTTCTATCTCGTACATCCAGTCAAACGTATAAATGGTATGTCCGGTGGAGATTATGATGAATGAGACCACACCATTTCGGCGCAAGCTGACCCACTGTTTCGGGGCAAACTGACCATGGTATTTCGGGGCAAACTGACCCACCAAAACGCGTAGCAAATGCTGTAGAAGTAACCATCTTTTGAGGGCAAAAGACCTGTCTAAGATGGCCAATTTGACAATCAGCATGAGTAAGATTAGAAAGATTTTAAGGATGAACAGTCAGGGTCGCAGCACGCGATTTATAGCTGCCCAGATTGATTCATCCCGGAATACCGTAAGAAAGTACCTGGCCGCCCTTAAGAAAAGCGGCTTTACCTTTGAAGAAGTTAATAGCCTGAATGATAAGGAGCTGGAAGATCTTTTCGGTAAGACCAGGGAAAACAACCAGCCAAGCAGCCGTATGCAATCCATGCTGCGCTGCTTCCCACATGTCGATAAAGAGCTCAAAAAGACCGGTATGAACCGGCAGCTCCTGTGGGAAGCCTATATCAAAGAGTTTCCCGACGGCTATAAGTACACCCAGTTTTGCACGTATTACAACCAATGGAAGACCAGGGTCAACCCGACCATGCACATGGATCACAAGGCCGGAGACAAGCTATACGTTGATTTTGCGGGTGAAAAGATGAGCTATACGGACAAGGAAACCGGTGAAGTTATTGAAGTAGAAGTCTTTGTAGCAATCCTTGGGGCCAGCCAGCTCACCTATGTAGAGGCTGTTATGAGCCAGCAAAAGGAAGACTTTATTGCAGCCTGCGAGAATACCCTGCACTTCATCGGGGGCGTTCCTGCCGCCATTGTGCCGGATAACCTGAAGGCGGCTGTAACCAAAAGCAGCCGCTATGAACCAACCCTTAACGAAACATTTGAAGACTTCGCCGATCATTATGGCACTACCATATTACCAGCGCGGGCGTACCGCCCGCGTGACAAAGCATTGGTAGAAGGCGCCGTTAAGATCATTTATACCAAGGTATACGCCCCTTTAAACAAGCATATCTACCATTCTTTAACAGAACTCAATACGGCGATCTGGCAAGCCCTGGAAGTCCATAACAGCCAGTTGCTCAAGGGGCGCAATTACAGCAGGATACTACAGTTTGAAGAGATAGAGCGTGGGACACTGGCACCGCTGCCTGTGTTGCGTTACCAGTTCAAAAAGCACTTCTATGCCAGGGTGATCAAGAATGGCCATGTCAATCTCGGCCCTGATAAGCACTATTACAGTGTGCCTTACCGCTTCATCGGCAAGCGGGTTAAGCTATTATACTCCCGCACTATTGTAGAGATCTACTCCAATTATGAGCGTATCGCTTTGCACCCGCGCGAAAAGAACCCCTACGGGTATACTACCGACAAAGAACATATGGCCAGCGCTCACCGCTTCAAAAGTGACTGGACGCCAGATATGTTCCTCAATTGGGCGGCCTCCATCCATGAAGATGTCAGGCTATATATCCTTCAAATACTGGAGCGTAAACAACACCCCGAACAGGCTTACAAATCCTGCCTGGGGGTACTTGGCTTTGCAAAAAAGGCAGGGAACGACCGGTTAATAATGGCCTGTCAGCGAGGGCTCAGTTATGGCCTTTATAGCTATAAAACGATACAAACCATATTGGAAAACAAGATGGACAACTATGAGGAAAGCATATTTGCCGATGAGCTACCCATGCCTAACCATGATAATATCCGGGGAAAAGACTATTACAAATAACCATTTAAAACAACAATAACATGAACACAAGCACCTTAGACAAACTGCGGAAGATGAAGTTCTTCGGCATGTTTCATGCCTTTAAAAGCAGCATGGAAACCGGTAAAACAAACGATTACACGGCAGATGAACTGCTGGCCCACCTGGTAGATGCAGAATGGGACGACCGGCAGAACAGGCGTATTGAACGCACAATCCTATATGCCCGGTTCCGCTATAAAGCTTCAATTGAAGATGTTCATTATCATGCCGACCGAAGTATTGACCGCAACCAGATCATGCGCCTGGCGGATTGTACGTTTGTTGACCGCTTCGAGAACCTGCTGATCACCGGGAGTACCGGTATCGGTAAAAGCTATATTGCTTCTGCTGTGGGCTACCAGGCCTGTGTATTGGGCTACAGGGTATTGTACACCAGTACGCCCAAACTATTTGCCAAGCTCAAGATGGCCAAGGCGGATGGCTCCTACATGAAAGAGCTGGCTAAGATCGAACGCCAGCAACTGCTCATACTCGACGACTTTGGTATCCAGCCTTTTGATGCACAAAGCAGGGCGGCACTAATGGAGATCATTGAGGACAGGCATGGTAAGACCTCGCTGATCATTACTTCGCAGCTACCAGTCAGTAAATGGTTTGAAGTGATCGGTGAAAAAACGGTTGCTGATGCTATCCTGGACCGGATCGTTCATGATGCACACCGTATCGAGCTAAAGGGAGAATCTATGAGAAGAAAACGTAGTGTTGAACCGGAAAACAGCCATTAATGAAATTACCTTTTAAATAACTATTTTTGTACATGCTTTTATAGCATTTGCTGCAACCCAAAAGTCAGCTAACCCCTGGGTCAATTTGGCCCGAAACAGGGTGGTCACTATCTCCATAATATACAACACCTAAAATAAAGATTTTTACGGCCATTTTTGATAGAAAAACGACTATATTTTAACCATTTGTCACAATTTATCGTGATAAAACCAACGATTTTGTTTTTGAAATTGCAAATAATAATATGTTTTTATCTTCATTGCCTTCCATTTTCTTAAGTTTATGCTTTACTAATCCTCGATAGTATAATATGACCATTTCCTTTATCTCTCTTGTTGAAAGTATTAATAAAGCGTATCGGCTAATAAAGCCACGTCGTGAAGATTTAGATTTTTTCAAGGTTAACTTCAGCAAATTACTTGAACGCATTGATGAGAAAGAAAGCGAGGAAAATGTTAAAGGGCATTTAGCAGACTTCTTAAAATCAACTTATTACGATCCTAATCATTTAATTGCTACCAAGGGGCGTGCGGATTTGGTTATCCATCTGGAAAAAGATGCCAAATCGCATGTAGGTGTATTGCTTGAAGTTAAAAAGCCTTCAAATAAACACGATATGGTTACTAAGGATAATCTCAATGCAAAAGCCATGCATGAGCTTATCCTCTATTTTCTTCGCGAGCGCGTCAACCATAAAAATATTTCCCTTACCCACTTAGTAATAACTAATATCTATGAGTGGTTTGTTTTTGACGCCTCATTGTTTGAACGTGTATTTGCCAAAAATACACAACTACAAAAAGCTTATAGAGAATGGGAAGCAGGACAAAAGGTTAGTGTAAAAACAGAGTTGTTTTACAATGAAATCGCCAGGCCTTTTCTCCATGACTTGCAGGAAGAAATGACATTTACCCACGTTGATATCAGAGAGTACCTGAAATATTTGCAAGGGAATAAAGAAAAGGACGACAACAAACTTATACCCTTATATAAGTTTTTCTCCCCTGTTAATTTATTGAAATTACCTTTTATAAATGATAGCAACTCATTAGATACCGGTTTTTTTAAAGAGCTATTGCATATTATTGGATTAGAAGAAGTAAAAGATGGCAGCCGAAAAATAATACAGCGGTTACCGGTTACTAAAAGACAACCAGCCTCCTTAATTGAAAACACCATCAACATGCTGGAAGTTGATGAAGTTTTACGAAAGGTCCCGGCTAAGTTTTTAAACCCTAACTCCGCATAATTACCCCGTCTATTTTGAAAAATATAGTGGAACAACGCTTGATTGTTCCTTTTTTTGTTTATTTTGGGCTACCTAATTAGGTTGTCTATGTCGTTACCTTCCTGGATTCAAAAATTTAAAGAGCCAAAAACAGAGATCAGGCTTATCAAGGGTACATTTTACAAGTACGCTGTTGAGTATCGTTATAATTCTGAAAAAAAGCGGACGGATAAAATAACCCTGGAACTTCTTGGTAAAATCACCGAGAAGGAGGGCTTTGTCCCGTCGGATAAAAAACTAATAAAAGATAAAGGCAACAGCCTGCCGGTAGTAGATATCAAAACATACGGATTGTATAATCTCTTTACGTCTTTGCTTGCTGAGGATCTTCCCAGTTTACTTACACTCTTCCCAGAGCCTGTTAGTCAAACATTATTGACAGTAGCAATGATGCGTTTTGCTTATCAGCACCCAATAAAGCGTATGCCGTTTCAACATGCACATGACTACTGTTCTCTGAACTGGGTCACAAAAGGTCTTGATGACAAAGCAATTACAGCTGCATTGAAATATGTAGGAGAAAACAGAGAACTATTGCTGGGCTGGATGAAAGGCAGATTAGGGGTAAGGGAAGCTATGCAGGATAAATTTGTAATGATTGATTCTACGCACATACCATCCCTTTCAGAACATCTTTCAGTCAACGCAATGGGTTATAATCCACAGCATAGCTATGATCCACAAATACGCCTGATGTACATTTTTTCTGCACAAATGCAACAACCGGTGTATTATAGACTTATCAATGGGAATATTACTGACGTTACATCGATGAAGATATGTGTAGACGAACTAAATATCAAAGATGTGGTTTTCATTGCCGACAAGGGATTTTACAGCAAGAAAAACGTCGCTGACCTCAAAACTGCCTCCATTCATTTCATTATCCCACTATACAGAAATAATAATCTCATAGATTATGAACCGCTACAGCAAGCCAATTTTAAAAAAGGTATAAAGAATTATTTCACCTATCAGAAGAGGGTGGTCTGGTATTATGAATATGAAAAAGAAGGACTGATGCTAACTACTTACCTTGACGAGCGCCTTAGAGTAGAAGAAGAAGCTGATTTCCTTACCCGTACTCAAACACATCCTGATAAGTATAAAGAAGTTGATTTCTTTGAACGGGTTGACCGTTTTGGAACACTTACACTCACGAATCACCTGCCTGAAGCGGTGTCCGCACAAATGTTATATGAAACCTACAAACAGCGCAATGAAATAGAAGTCATGTTTGACGCCTACAAGCACTTCCTGCTTGCAGACAAAACCTACATGCAGAACCGATATGTGCTGGAAGGATGGTTAATGGCAAATTTTATAGCCATGATCGCATACTACAGGTTGTATACACGACTAAAAACAGCAAACAAACTTTCAAAATATGCACCAAAGGACATAGTAGAAATATCAAAAAGCATCTACCAAACTAAAATCCGAAACACCTGGGTAAGATCCGAAATAACAAAAAAGACAAAAGACCTCTTTAAATCTATTGACATAGACTACCTAAATTAGCGGAGTTAGGGTTTAAATGGCAAAACAACAGAGGAACAGCTGTTCAATTTAGGGCTTGAGTTGAGCATCACCTGGGTGAACCGAATACTTTTTTTAAAATTATTAGAGGCTCAGTTAATTAAATACCATAACGGTAATGAAAGGTTCAAGTTTCTGAATGTGCAAACAGTCAACGATTATGATGAGCTGCATAAACTCTTTTTTCAGGTACTTGCCAGACAATCCGCCAGTCGAACCTCCGCCATTCAACAGAAATATAGTCATATCCCATATTTGAACAGTTCTTTATTTGAAATTTCTCCATTGGAGGATGTCAGCTTAAAGGTTAATGGCCTGGATGACAATTTAGATATAGATTTATATAGTAATTCAATTCTTACCCGGAAACGCCTAAAAAGTAAAGATTTAACCGCAATGAACACATTGCATTATTTTTTTGAGTTTTTAGAGGCGTACGATTTTGCTTCTATCGGTAAAGAAGAAGTCCAGGAAGAAAACAAGACGATTATTAATGCTGCAGTATTAGGTCTGGTATTTGAGAAAATGAATGGCTACCGCGATGGTTCAATATACACCCCGGGTGCCGTCACTATGTTTTTATGCCAGGAAACCATTCGTAAAGCAGTGGTTCAAAAATTCAACGACGCATATGGGTGGAAATGTGAAGATATAAATGACCTGAAAAATTATCTGGCTGATCGTAAGAATCGCAAAGATATTTTAGAATTTAACTTACTGATTGAGTCCATTCGTATTGTTGACCCAGCTGTCGGTTCCGGCCATTTCCTGGTATCAAGCTTAAATGAATTAATTGCCATCAAAGCGCAATTAGGGATACTGGCGGATAGCGAAGGAAGCCGTCTGAGTGATGTTGATGTTAGTATAGCCAATGATGAGTTGGTCGTTACCTATCGTAACTCCTCATTTTTTGAATATGCTGTTACAACAACTGTATCCGGCGGTCACATCATTGCGCCGGAAATTCAGCGTATTCAGGAAACCTTATTTAATGAAAAACGCAAACTTATAGAGGGGAGTTTGTTTGGGGTTGACATTAACCCTAACTCTGTAAAGATCTGCCAGTTAAGATTGTGGATAGAACTTTTAAAACACGCCTATTATAAATCAGATGAGAACTACACGCAATTGGAGACATTACCTAATATTGATATTAATATCAAACATGGTAATTCATTAATCAGTCGATTTAAGGTTAAAGATGAAATATTTGAAAGAATACCCTCCTTTATAAAAAAGCTCGATAATTATAAAAGCTGGGTAAAAAAATATAAAGACACCAATGACAAAAACTTCAAGGAAGAGTTAAAAGGCAACATAGAACTTTTCATTAATGAGTTCAAGCGCCAAGATCCCCGAATAACAAAATTTGAAAAGCTATTTATTAAGAAGAACGAGGAATATATCTTAAAATATAAAGCTATACAATTGTTCGAGCGGAACGACGATAATAAGCAAGTAGCTCAACGGGGATTATTGGAAAAAGAAATTGAAGAGCTTTCAAAGAGTATTGAAGCTGCAAAAAACGACATCACTTACCGAAATGCTTTTGAATGGCGGTTTGAATTTCCGGAGGTCTTAAATGAAAGCGGTGATTTTGAAGGCTTTGAAGTCGTGATAGGGAATCCGCCATATATCCAGTTGCAAAAAATGGGGGAGGATGCAGATGCTTTGCAAAAAGGCGATTACAATACCTTTACCCGTACCGGTGATATTTATTGTTTGTTCTACGAACAAGCCATTCGTTTACTTAGGCCTAACTACTATTTTGGTTTTATAACTTCTAACAAATGGATGCGGGCAAATTATGGAGTTGCGACCCGTAAGTTCTTTTTGGGGGAAACTAATCCACTTTTATTGGTTGATTTTGGTGGTTACCAGGTGTTTGAATCGGCAACTGTCGACACGAATATGCTCATTTCCCAAAAGGCTGAAAATACCGGCAAAACACAAACATGCTTGCTAGATAAAAGCCTGGGTAGTTTAGAAAAAATGAGCGATTTTATTAGACAGTCAGTTACCACACAGGGGGGCTTTAAACCAGACGGCGGGTGGGTTATACTTTCGCCATTAGAGGCCACCATAAAAAACAAGATTGAAGCGGCAGGAACACCTTTAAAAGATTGGGATATCAATATCTACCGAGGTATATTAACGGGGTACAACGATGCCTTTATTATCGACCAGAAAACCAGAGATGCGCTCATAGAGGCTTCGCCTAAAAATGATGAAATTATACGTCCGATTCTTCGTGGCAGGGATATAAAAAAATATAATGCTCAGTTTGCCAATCAATGGATTATTAACACCCACAATGGTATCAGGGAAAAGAAAATTCCACCCGTTGATGTAAAACAAGACTATCCGGCGGTGTATGACCATTTATCAAAATACGAGGATGCTTTATCAAAACGATTAGATAAGGGGCAACATTGGTCGAACCTAAGAAATTGCGCCTACTTGGAAAATTTTGAAAGTGAAAAAATTGTTTGGATCGAATTAACTGATCAACCAAATTTTGCACTTGACAAAAGTGCATTTTACCTGAATAATACTATTTTCTTCATGACCGGCGACCATTTGAAATATTTGCTAGCATTTTTAAATTCCAGGCTTTGTGAATGGTACTTTGACAAAATCGCAGCGACTTCCGGGGCGGGAACCAGACGTTGGATCAAAATGTACATCGACCAAATTTGCGTACCATTTCCTGATAAGGAAATAGAATCAAAAATTACTGGTATAGTAGACTCGTTAAACGAATCATTTGACATGAAGCTTTACAAAAGTCTTGATAATAAAATCTATGATATATTTAAGCTCTCTTCTGAGGAAATCGACTTATTAATAAATGCATCTTTATAAATTAATTGCTTTTCTTCCAGAGTTATATTATATAAAGAAAATACAACATCATCAATCTCCTCTTCAATTTGCTTTTTGAGGCTTGGGGAGGCTGATAATTTTTCGATTAATAACACCAATTGCATCTGAATATCCTTTGGAATTGCCGGTATAGGTAGTTGTTCAACAAACATTGGTTTATATTCAAAGTAACCTCCATTTCGTGTTACACCTAACTGTTTTATATAAAAATCGGCAAGCCTCGAATTTAATATTCCAACTAAATAAGTTTCATCAGTAGCGATAAACGATGATGGTGCATTAATATAGTATCCAGCATCTACCAATGAGAATTGGCCATTAAGTGCAAGATTACCCCAGGCAATTTTGGGCTTTTCAAAATCTTTGTAATAGGCTACATTATCCTGAATTTCAAACCATTTGTAAGGCCCCGGTTTTCTGCCAGTTGGTTCATTGTTGTTGCGCGGCCTTAATTTTTCGTAGTATGAATTCAGGTATTCTTTGATACTAGGGTATTGATCGATATCTATTCCTTTTCTCGTAAAAATGATCCATTTATTATCCCAATTAATTTGGTAACGTTTAATGTCTTTGCCGGACAAAATCGGACGTATAATTTCATCAGCTTCAGGACAATTTATTAGCAATTCGTTTCTTTTGTCGGCATCAATAATAAAGGCTTCATTAAATCCAGTTTTAATGCCATAATTAATTTCCAAGTCCCAATCTTTTAAAGGGGTTCCGATGGACTCTATTTTACTTTTTATCGAAGCCTCCAGCGGAGTGAGGATTACCCATCCACTATCAGGTTTGAATCCCTTTTGGGTGGTGACCGATTGCCTAATAAAAACGCTCGTTGTTTTTATTATATACCTATCATAGTTAAATACACGGCAAGCTTAATTTATACTTGTCTTATATAAATTAAATCAAGTAATAAATTAATCAACATGAACTACGGATACATTCGCATTAGCACAGACAAACAGACAACAGAAAATCAACGGTTTGAAATTCAAAACTTTACGGACAAACGGCAAATATTTATAAACGAGTGGATAGACGAAACTATAAGCTCTACAAAAAAATTGGAAATCCGCAAGTTCGGAGCGTTATTACAGAGGATGCAAAAAGGGGATGTCCTTATTGTATCCGAATTATCACGTTTGGGGCGCAACTTAATGCAGATCATGAAGATTTTGCATGATTGTATGGAAAAAGATGTTATGGTATATACGGTTAAGGAGAATTATGAACTCGGTAATAATATCAATTCAAAAGTATTGGCGTTTGCTTTTGGCTTATCAGCCGAAATAGAGCGTAACTTAATATCCCAACGAACAAAAGAGGCGCTCGCGCGAAGGAAAGCAGAAGGACAGATACTTGGCCGTCCAAAAGGCAGCAAATCGCAAATGCGTAAACTTACAGGGAAAGAAGACGATATTAAATCATTGATGAATAAAAAAATATCTTATAGTGCTATAGGTAGAATTCTTGGAGTTCACCGCTTAACCGTCTCTTCATTTGTACGTGAAAAAATATAGAACCTGTTTAAATTAAAGCGACAGGTCTGCGACCCGCTGAACCCACCATCCCTTATTCAACTGTTAAGCAACCAACAGCGCGAGCCGGGTAAAAAGTCAAGGCCCGGGCGGGGCCGCTGAAAGCGAACAACTCCCGCCCGCTTGTATAGCCTTTACTTTTTATCCCGGCGGTGGGCTATCTTCGCGGCACAGGTGAATAAGGAATGGCAGTTATTCTATTTCGGTTTGGCGGTGTAGACGGTCAAATACTTAAGAAAGAATGATTGCCCCCTGCTCGTTTATAAAAACATCGATTGCAATTTAGAAGCCACGAACGAGAGTAATTTCACCGGTTTTTACATTCACGCTAACCATTTCTTTTCGTCCGTCTTTATAACGGTGCATGAACAGGTCGGGGGTCGTACAATTTTGATCCCTATAGCTAATATATAGGCCCTTATCAAGAAGTTCTTGCTCTACTTTTTGGATGATGGGTTCTAATAATTCCTGAACTTCTTTAAATGATCGCTCAAAAATGGGTTTGAAAGGTTGTTCAGACATTTTTATTATTAATCGTAAACACTACAAATTGAACGAAAGAGTACCCGTTTTATGATCAAAAAACGAAGGAAATGTTTAAGGCATTTCCTTCGTTGATTTTATCGGCCTAATGACGGGCCACGGTCATAGCCTTGGTCTAAATCTTCTCCGGGGCCCCTCCCTTTTTTTATTAGTTGCTCGTTCTTCAGGTTTTCTGCGATCAAATTCGGTAAGCCTGATTCAGATAAAGGTTTAACAATGGCCCTTAATTCGCTTTGAATGGGATTTTCTTTTAGCAGCGCAACATGGTCAATTCCATGTTCTTTTGCTACAGCAATTGGATCAAGCTTAATTTCGTTAGGTATTTCCAGCAATACCACATTTTTAGGCAATGCCTTAATATTTTCAGGAGGTTCGTACAGGCTATGTTTTTTGTTATCATAAAAACATAAGTAAGTGTCACCGGACGCTGATAACTCCATATCTTTAAATTCAAGCTGATTACTCGGGACTGCTGTTTCCCGTATTTGCTTTAACCGCCAGTCAATCGTAAAGTCGGTACCTGCAATATCAATATGGGGTAGTTCACCTGCCAAACGTCTGTCCAGCAACTCTGTCGCTTTCTGCTCCTGGATTTGCTGCGCCATTTGAGCTTGCAGCTGTTTCTGGGTCGGGTATTCCGATTTCATCTCCGCCTTGAATGCTTTGATTTCTTTTTCATCGGCATTCCGCTTTTTCATCAGATCGAGCACCAGTTGTACCCGTTGATCAAAATATAACTTCAGATTGGTTGTCCATTTGCGATCAATCTCTTCCTGGAATAACTGCACAGCATTGGGTGGATTAGTGCCCAGCAGATGAACCCCCTCTTTATAGGAGCCTTCGAGCGCCTCGACCGCGCGTCCATAAATCTGCAACTTATGATATAGCGATTCGGATTGTACTGCAAATAAGGTCGGCGCAACCAAATTGTACCTGGAATCGTGGGCCTCTTTACCGACAGCTCTTCCGCCCTTTTCTTTGGCTTTCATGTCCTCGAAACGGATATGGGTACCTAATAAACTCAAACGCGGATGAACCGCCAGCAATTTGATTTCCACACGATAACCCTTTTGTTGCAATTCAGCAATGGTCTTGTTCATAGCTGGGCCGGACGAGAATGTAGTTTCCAGAATATAGTTCAACCTGTTGGCTTCGCAATAACCTCGCAGGCCATTATTCCAGTCATGTGCATATTTGACAGTTATTTCAGGGTAGTAGGTTTCGTACCTGTTTTTGATTTCCTCTGCCTTTGGATGATAGTCACGGAACAAATCGGCATTACAACTAATTGCCTGGCCGCCTAACTCTTTAATGGCCAGCTTTTCTAATTCTGTTTTACCAGCACCTGGCTGACCACCTAAAATAATTACGGTAGGGCTGCCTGATGGCAGAATGCCACGGGTCAGATCATCAATAATATCGCCTTGTATCAGATTGAATTCATCTGGTGTAACGGCATACAGTCCTTTTAATGACGCCGTAAAGTCTACGGCCACCTCGCTGCTTAGATCTGGAGTTTTTTTTTCTCAGCTAATAAAATCGGGCTGTATTTTTCTATGACCTGCTCCATCTTTTCCAAACTGGAAAATGTTTCCGTGTCCCGGCTCACCTTAATTCCTTCATCGCGTAGGGTTTCTAATTCTTTGACACGATCCTGATCTGGCTTTACCTTATTAAGTTCATTCCGGCGCTCTCTTGAAGCAAGGGCAACTAATCCATTTAAAATAGAATTAGCACTCTCGGTTAATGAATACCAATCGAGTGGGTTACGTTCCTGTACCGTTGAAGTGGCAGTTAATGGCAGGTTCAATTGTTCCGCTATCTTAACGTAATCCTGGTAATCCATCACTACCCTAACTGGTGTCCCGGTGGCATCTGTCACAAATTGTGTTTCCATACTCTTATCCATAACGTCTATCAAATTTAATAATTATAAGTGATTAAATAATTGTTATTGCTGTTCTTCTTTTGCCTTAGCCAAAGCTTTTGACATCCTTTCCCGTTGTAATTTTCCCGATTGAGCGTAGATCTCATTCCAGGCCGAAATACAGGCGTTACCCTCTTTGTTGTATTGGTGGGCTTGATAGGCATCTATCGACCGGTTGATAAAGGAGCCGAGGTATATGACAATTAAAAACATCAGCCCCCAGAAAAAGAGCCTACCGAAAACCATTCGGTAATACTCTCTTACATTGGTTTCGGGGAACAGGTTGATCTTCAGCTTCCGCTCAATTGACATTGGCTTTTTCTCTATGGCTGAGGTAATTCGCTGATAGCCCTGATCGATTGCAGCCACGACCAGCGAAAGATCGGGCTTTGGTGCTTCTACTTTAAAATTCCTGATCTGATCTATCAGCCCGTCTATAACCTGGTCGCGCTTTTGACGTGCTTCTTTTTCGGCTTCCATAAACTGTTGCGTTTTGATATCCTGTTCCACCATATCTTTTAATATGGTCATCAGGGTAGATTGGTCTATTTCCATTTCTTTAATTTTATCGGGTTATACCATGAGATTGTTTACGTTCTTGTTGCTGCATTTTAAGTAATTCCTCCTGTCGTTTTTGTTGTTGGATTTGCTGTTGTTGTTTCATTTGTTCCTGTTTAAGTTTATTTTCAATATCCAGTAAGGCATATCCAACCTGGCTGCCCTTGAAGCGAACTTGCTGCTGGTCGGTAAAAGCGATACCCCTGCCAAGCTCTACGGCATACCCTTGTTTTTCCATATAGTTTTTGACCTGCCTTATGTTTGCACATTGTTTGATTGCATGGCCTAAATGTTTTTTCAAGGTTTCTTTGCGCTGGTCTACTCGCTGACTTTGTGCTACACGTTGTTCTGCTTTCAAAAATTTGTTCGGACTTAACACTGGTGTCAGCTTATAGCTCCGTTCCATTTCCCGGCAAAATTCAGCCATGCGCTTATAACTGTTGCTGTCACTGGCCGTCGGCCCGTCGTAACCGATCCGGTTAGCCACGATATGCAGGTGTTCATGGTCAGTATCGGCGTGTGTGATGACTACATACTGTTTATCCGCAAAGTCAAACTTTTGAGCCAGCGCCGCCGCAATATCCGCTTTGTCCTGCCGGTCTAACCGATTGGCGTCCTGATGCGCCAGGCTGATTGACATATGAAAGACAGGCTTGCTTACGTTAGGGTTAAGCTTACTGACTTCGACAAACTGCCGGATCAATTCTTTCTTGTTGCCAAAACATTGATTATAATAAATCACTTCTGCCTGTTTCTTTTCCATTTCCAACTTTTGTAGTTCCTCATTTTCCTGTAACCTACCCTCGTGTAGATATTGCATACAACCCCGGAAACTTTTTCCAGTTGCTATTTTTCCTATCATACCAAATAGAATTTAACGTCCTTTACTACCTCCTGTATGGCTCTAACCTCCTGGTTGAGCAATGCTCTGTCCAGCGCATTCAGGTCTTCCCCTTTATTTCGCTTTTTTGCGATCTGGTTCAAATTAGCAGCCATGTGATTGAGCATTCCGGTAATTTGCAGCACCTCTTTCGGTAAGGTTTTAACCACCATCCTGACACGACCGTTTAACCCTAATTCCCGCAGATAAACGGACACATTGGTGCGGGCACTTTTGGCATTGGACTGGATGATCTTTTTTTCGATGATATTGCACATAACGGTTAAGTGGGTGTTTCTTTTAAGTTCTGCTTTTGGCCTTCCACCCTTATTGCCTGTTCTTTTTTTAATTATTTTTTGCATATAAATAAATAGGTGTATAGATGTTTATATAGCTAAAACCAATCTTATCAAAGTCCTCAAAAAATCCCCCCGAATGCGATAGCATGAGGGGGGCCAGCGAGTTTCGGCAGGGCCGAAACATAGCTGGCTCCGCAAAAACGGAATTGCCGATGCTGTCCTGCTGATCTCCTTCATAACCCTAACCCCCGGCTTTGCTGTTGAATTTTGAGATAGGCGTTAAGGTCTTTGTGGCCGCTATAAAAGCGGCTGGCATCCTCCGCGTTCGGAATGCTTTGTTTAATGAAAGCCAGCTCCTTAGCTGCCGCTGCATCGTGATCCAGGTACAATTTTGCAGTAGGATATTGTTGCAAAATCTCCAGGCTTTTCCCTACAAAACTAAGTGAGTTTAATACCAGGAAATCGCCGAGCAGGTCGCGTTTTTTCAATGTTAGCAAAGACAAAAAATCGGTGAAGCCCTCAAATAAATGAATTGTGCATGCACCCTGACTAATGTGGGTCAGATCTTTGGGGGATGATGACAATTTAAATTGCGCGTTGCGCAGCTCGTAGCCGCCGGAACGGTTCTCAAAACCGATGGCGAGGTAACGTTGTCCGTTCAGCGTAAACAATACTTCCTTGCACCAGGCCTTAGCCGTGTAATAATCTATCGCACGTTCATGCAGATACTTTATTAACGTCAGGTTTTGCAATTCGCCAGCCTGGATAATATTTATTTTATGTTCCGGTTCAGCCGCTGTAGTCGTTACCGGCCGATGAAAAGAAAGTGAACGATCTCCCGTGCTTAACCGGGTTAATAATTGTTCTACTGTACATTGATGCAGCCGAATACCCAAGTCGATAAAATTGCCGCCAACTCCTATGCCATGATCAAACCACGCATTGAGTTGAGTATTGACTTTAAAAGAAGCGGTATTTTCCTCCCGGATCGGAGAGAGATACCAATGGTTAACACCATTAATGTATTGCGGGCGGAAGCCGCATTTAGCCAGGTAGTCGATTATCGAGATTTGCCTGGCCTGGTTACAATTCATATTCATAACCGACCTTGCTTTTGATTTATCGGATGATTGCCAGCGGATATCCAAGCCAGTAATTGTTTGCGAGAAAATAAAAGCTTGCCTTCAACTTTACAAAAAGGGATTTTTTTCCTTTTGACTAAACCATAAAGAGAAGTAACCTCGTATTTGATAAGGTTGGCGGCTTCTTTGGTGTCCAGTAAAGTATCGTCCTGTGGATTGCTGTTTGGGTTCACCCTGACGGCATTTTTAACGGATGACTCGATCAGCTCCTTGAGTTGATCGGTCGATAGGGTTGTAATAAATGTAGTTTCGTTCATCGTAAAAAAATTGATGAAGCAAAACAATACTAAAAAAGCCCAACGATACTGAACGAAGTTGAACGTAGTTAGGCTTTAATCCGGTAATCTTTGATCTTGGCTAAGATTTTCAATGCATTTTTAGCGTATTTGCTGCTTTTGATTTCCCCCAACAACATAATACCGGCATCTTTCTTTTTGGTGATGTTGCCGGAAATGTCGGCTACGTTTTCAATGCCTTGGAAAGCGGAAAAAGATTGTTTTAGCAGTGCCGAATACGGCTCAAGTTTGATACGGGTAAAGGTATGGTTAAGCTTATAGGTAGCGTGCATCAGCAGGCAGAGGATAGGCTGATAATCGGAAGATAATTCGTAATAGCGGTGTTCCCTATCGGGTAAGGAGACGCCGGCGTTTTCAGACACACAGAACAGTTCGCCCAACAAGTTTTCTACCTCTTTTTCGGTCTTAAAAAAAGGCAGTATTGCCACCGATTTGCAACGATGAATATCGAGCAGTACCTGCCATAGCTTGATGATCTCGTCTGCAGGATATTTGAGCGCGATCTTGTGTATTCCGTTAGTTTGCACCACGGTATTTTGTAACGTTAAAACTGGGGGTTCTGCCACCGGGGTAGCTTCGATTAATGGTTCGCCGGTTATTTCTTTGACAGATAATTTGGATAAGTTCTGATAGGTTTTGTAGGATTGAACCAGACAAGCCTGGATATACCCCAGGCTATATAAAACTTCGGGAATGACAAAGCCTTCAAAATACAAGTGGTGATGACAATAATTCATAAAATCAACCAGCACTTTAAGCTGTTCCGCAGGGGCTAATGAAAAGAAAAAAGAACCGATCTCCCGGTCGAAGTTTTGCAAGCCATCAGTATACCCTTTAAAAAATTGGGCCTTGATTTCTTCGACCAGTTCAGGATTGACCGGAAAGCTATTCTCCCGCAATAGTTGATCGAGGTTATATGGGTCGAACAGCTTTTGCAGGTTAATTTCACTAACAAAAAAATGCTCTTCTCTTAAAAAAATTTCCTTGAAAGGGAATAGCATGCCGCCATAATTGAATACTGATTGGTCACGCTCGAACAACCCATCAACCGATGACAAAAAAACGGCCTTATGGTAGTTGTCTGTATTGATACCCCTATTGGGGTGAAAATTCGGCAGGTTTAGAAAATACATGCTCAATTAGTTGACAAATTCGGATCAAAATTGGTGACATTATACATAACCAAATTCTTTTATTTTTGTGTTGCCACGGTATTATTAACCACTTTTAATCCCTCATTTAATTCCCCATTAATCCCTCATTGTTTTACAAGACCTGCCAAAACCCACCTTTATCGGCTCCTATTCGTTCTAATTTTTTCTCTTTCTGTAGCTTGCCTATATTACGTTCAATTGAACGATTTGAAACTCTTATATTTGCCGCAAGTTCAGCAATGGTAATGGTTGGGTTTTGTGTTACCATTAAAAGAATTTTCTCCGACGTTTTCTCCGACGTTTTCTCCGACGTTTTCTCCGACGTTAGTTTAGCGGCAGAATAGACTGTGACCTGAAAACCATGCTGCATATTTTCAAAAAGAGGGGACTTTAGCCCATAATCAGCAAACGCTTCCTGAATCCGTTTAATTCCAGAGCCATATTTTTCTATCAATTGAGCTTCTTTGAATGTTGCGGCTATTTTTTTATTTCTTGCTTGGGAAATATATTGACCACTTAGTAAGTTAGCAATAGATATATCACCGGGTAGCCTCCCTGGATTGAAAAACTCGATGTGATCATTAAATATCTTGACCGAGGAATCGCCGTAATGTGTATAGTCGCGATGGACGATCATATTGATAACGATTTCCCGAATAGCCGGTATGGGGTATTGCCATCGTTCTTCCCGCTGTGGGTCACCTGAAATGATGTAAGACTTATTGATATGCTTCCTGACAAAATTTATAACATCTTCAACCTCGGTAAATAAATTGGAACGAATTGATAAACTATCTTTGATACTTGTAGCGGTATCAAATCTACCCAACTCCATGCTGGCAGAAAAAACATCATGATCAGCAAATAGTAAGTAACATGCATTGGTGACCCCTGACGCTTTAATTAATTCAAATTTAGTAAGCACTGTTAAAGGGTCGTCCTCAATGCGAACCTCCCTATCTTTGTTACACATGGCAACAAAGTCGCGTACCTTATCCAGGGATAACGTGTCTACTGTGTATTCTGGATTAATATAGCTATCCCAACTTGAATTAAAAGATTTAAGATGCAGGTCTGAAATTTCAGTTAATGAAAGTTGATGATTGGAATTTCTAACCCTTTTAAAATAGCGGCCTTTAAAGGAAACCGGCTTTATAGGAAATTCCTGAACATACAGGGAAGCCACATCTTTTCCCTGTATGGTAATTATTTCCGCATCGGGTATGATACTTGGCTGCGTCTTATTCTTAACTTCATTTACCCAATTCTGAAGGGTTTCACCTCCGATGGTAAATGACTTTATAGGGTTGCCCTCGTTATCTACGCCGACAAGCACTTTGCCGCCCTTGGTGTTGGTAAAAGCGACCAAGCTCTCAATAACGGCATCGCTAAAGCTACTTTTAAATTCTGTATGGCTGTCCTCCTGCATTAGTTGCTATAAGTATTACAATATGGTTATCATTGGCTTGCCGCAAAAATAAGAATGTTTAAATACATTCGTTGATCCTGTCGTCAAACAACGGATCGCCTATTTCATCTAAATAGATTTCGGTGGTTTTAATGCTATCGTGACCAAGAGACTTACCAATATCTTCTTTCGATACCCCTTTGATCCTCAATGCAGAAGCGTAACTGTGCCTTGCAACATAGGTGGTCAGGTTTTTTTGTATTTCAGCATCTCCGGCCATGGTTTTCAAATCTTTATTAACGCGTTTCAATATTTTAAGTCTCCTGTCCCGTTGTGATCGCACAGTCGCGTGACGTTTATAAAGTATCGGAAAAACGTAACCGGCATCACTATTGCCTTCCAGGACACGGTAATAATCGAGTATTTTAAGAGCTTCGGGATGTAGTTTAAAATCAAACTCCTCTTTTGTTTTTGCACGAACATAGTTAATAAACCCGTCCCTAATATTTGTCCATTTAAGACTGGCAAGGTCAGCAAAATTTAGTCCGCGGCAATAATAGCTGAACAGGAAATAATTGCGCGAATTGATCAGCTTGTCGTCTTCGAGGTTTAATTCCACTATTTTATTGATCTGCTCGACACTAATTGCGCGTTTTTTGGTCTTTGGGGCATTATATTTCGAATAGGAAAAATCTTTAAATGGATAGTGGTTTTCCCGGCAGATCTTTTCTTTCATTGCATTACGCCAAACGGTGCGGAATGTCCGAAAATCGATGCTTCGCGTAGTGATTGCAATATTGTTCTTGATCAGCCAATCTTCAAACCGGCGCAAAAAATTAACATCAATATCTTCGAAGTTCATGTCTTTTTCTTTCATAAACTTGTTAAGTCGGCTGCGGGTCACAATATGAACGCCGGCATAACCATATCGTTCCATTGATTTTAAGCGGGCGACCTCGCTGTCAAAAAACTCCAAAAGCATCAATTTAGGGGTTGTTTTAACTGCACCTGTCAGCTTTTCAACAAGGGATTTAATTTCACTGACCCGTGGTGACCGGTCGTCGGGAACATTGGCAAAATAGAATGTGGACTTAACCTTAATATTATTAAGCAACGCATTGATAGATTTATGATTGATATGCGAATCCAGCACGCATTGTGACGCCTTATTCCAATTCTCTTTCGTAGAACTAACCTTCGTCGACACCTCGTAGTTGTTCCGATTTTCTGTTATCCGAAACATGATCGGATGCTCGCCAGAGGGAAGCGTTTTGTTGATTCTCAACATTAATTTCGTCGTAATTGCCATATTAGGTCTAACATTTTGTAAATTTAACGATTAAAAGGCTCATTCTTAAGGTAAAATGCAACTTTTTAGGTCTAACATAGGTCTAACATTTTAGTCAAAAATAGCAAAAAATAACCTAAAAATACATAATCGCAAAAATGAAAAATGGCAATTTTAGCTATGAAATGCGGTTTTTAGTTAATGAAAATAGCTGACTTAAAGGCATGGGGTGCTGGAGGTCGTGGGTTCGAATCCTGCCATCCCGACAAAAGCGATACCAATCGAGCCGAAGGCTCTTTAAATCGTATGATTTAAGGAGCCTTCTTTTTTATTCTACCACAAGTTATTCAAGGATAATGGGACCTATTCGGTGACCCATTTCTATTTTTTACTTTTAGTCAACGGAAGTACTTTAAAACTGATAGTCAATTAATTGATTGGTTTATTTTGACCCATTTTGATGCCGTTTGATACCTGTTTTTTAATCAAATCCGTGCCCCTTTTTCAAAGGATATATCAAATCGGTCAAAACCATGCTTTTGTAAATTATCAATTGAAATAGCTATGAGTACCACAAACAACACCTTCTGCGTTGCTTTTTACCTTAAAAAGCAAAAGACCACCCAAGCGGGAAAATCACCGATTTATGCCCGCATTACAGTAAACGGCAAGCGCATTGAAATTTCTGTTAAACGTGAAAGAATATGCTCTTTGCGATTATATTTCGAGGAAGCGTATAAAGATAAATTTCTCATCTAAATTTATTTGTAGTAGCTTATTTAAAGGTTCTTCAATAATGCTCAGTGCTATAATGCAGGTAACCGCCTATCATCATTCACAAAGGATAAAAACTGTATTGGAAAGATACCATCACCAATTCGAATTGATTTTATGACCACCTTATTTGCACGCCCTTAATCCGATAGAACTTGCTTGGTGGTACATGAAAAAAAGATATTTCACAACAGATATCTCCAAACAATAGATCAGCCCCTTGAATTACCCAGGCAGTTTATGGCCAACTTAGAAGTGGAAAACCACTAAGGTAAAATCTTGTAAAATAGCAATTCTGCAATTAATTAAACTCGATATACTCTTGATAGCAGCAGCCAATGCAAGGCTGTTATATTTGTTTTTGGCGGCTTATTATAATACTCTCCCATCCGCAAGCTTTTAACAATACCAATAAAAGCACCCACCCCACTTTAAGGCATGTATTTGACATTGGCGGCAATCACACTGGCATATAAACAATGCTCAAAAATTTAAAGCTTCGTTGTAGCAATTATTAATCTAAAACCCATCAAATGCTAATTTGGATTACGTTAATTTGAGCTTAAAAAAGAGCCTATATGGTATTTTTTGGGCTTATTAGGTGCCATTATATTATATAAAATTGTTTATTATTTTATCATCCTATGAAAAGCCGCACTATCCTATCGAAAAGTGAAACAGCATGGCATATTCCCAAGTGTCCTAGGTGTGCAGATACGCTTCAAAGAATGCCGCGGTCGGCGTTCGTAAAACTGCTTTTCCCCCATGTAAAGAAATATTTTTGCTTTAAATGCATGAGATCAAGGTATATTAGAAAGCCCAGAAAAATAATCCCCAAGCATGCTGAATATTTTGATAAACGAGAATATAGGATTACCGTATAATTCATATAATGTTGGGTTGAAGAAGATGCATAATGACGCATTTTTTACCAGATGGAAAAACGTCAATTTAAGCCGTGTTGCACCTTTTATTTATTTACGTTATTACGAAAGACATTCTACTGTATACGAAAAGCAGTCTACAGTATCGGGACTGACCACCAAGGGATATTTTTACCTAAACAATGAATTTGCAGCATGTGAGGTTTTTGTTGAAAAAGTGCAGGAAGGTTTCTGGATGATTGCAATGGAAATCAGGTCGAAAGAGAATATTCACTATTATATTACACCAAAGCACAAAACCAACTTCTACTCGGCTAACTTCATTTCTAGCTCAACGGAAATCGGATATCAAAATGGCAAAGATATTCACTGGGATAGTACCCAAGTGCTTTTTTTTGATCCAAGTACGTCTCATGAGATTTACCTCAAAAAAGGAACGCGAGTAAAATGCAGCCGACTTATTTATACCAACAATTTTCTTAACGCTCTGGCTGGCAGTGAAATAAATTTCTCATCAGAGAAAGGCCAGTTCAATCAGACCATCAGCAATAGGACGATGGTGAAGGCAGAAGATTTTCTTCAGGATCGTTTGTTTAATATTTTACGTTACGAGCGCAATGAGTATCACTACCGGGCATCACTCTTTAGCGCAGCTTATGGGCTGACGACATTCTTTTTAAAACTTCTATCTGGCAAAAAAGAGATAATGAATGATCTCAACAAAAAGGACAATTATGCAATGCTAAAAGCGGCTAAGATACTTGAAGTGCATTTTTCTGACCGTTTCCCCGGAATTCATAAACTGGCATTT
Organism: Mucilaginibacter gracilis; assembly: GCF_003633615.1. Classification (NCBI taxonomy): domain Bacteria; kingdom Pseudomonadati; phylum Bacteroidota; class Sphingobacteriia; order Sphingobacteriales; family Sphingobacteriaceae; genus Mucilaginibacter; species Mucilaginibacter gracilis. Next base: position 1,401,776 of record NZ_RBKU01000001.1, read on the forward strand.
GATTGTAATATCTCGGTATCCAAACTCAAACGAGATTTCAAGAAAATTTATGGTATAACACCGCTGAATTATTTCCGCAACCTCCAGGTTACTTATGCAATGGTTTCCTATAAAGAACGAGAAAAAACGGCTAAGGAATTAGCTGCCGATTTAGGTTTTAAAAAAAGCAGCAACTTTTCGGCGTGGTATAAAAACATAAATGATCATCAAAATTATATCACTAAATCGTAAGGAAATGGGTAAGGTAACTACGGTCGGCATTATTGACGACGATAAATTTTACAGCACCATAGTATCCAGGCAATTGGAGCGCGCCAATATGCAAGTTATGTTTAATGCGTCAGACGGTAAGTGTGGATTGGCCGAACTACAGTCAATGTTAATTCACCCTAAAGTGGTTATTGTTGATATTGAAATGCCCATAATGGATGGCTTTGAGGTGGTAAGATATTTGAAACAAGCGTGGCCCCGTTTGCCAATTATTGCACACTCGTCGTTAACAAGCGACACTGTTCATCAACAGATCATTGCTGATGGTGCCGACATGTTTATTTTAAAGCAGCCAAACGCATTAAAGCTGATTGATGCTATTAAAAAATTAACAGCTATAAAAGTTAGTTAACAGCAAAAAAGTACACTATTGTATGGGGTTATTTACCCTTACCCTGCACCATAACTTTAACTGTTTTAAAAATAATGTTAAGGTCGGAGTTTAGGCTTATGTTTTGCAGGTAAAGTAAATCATAACGCACCCTGTCACGCATTTGGTCCACATTTTCGGCATAGCCGTAATGTACCTGCCCTATAGAGGTAACTCCCGGCCTCACCCGAAGCAGTTTTTTGTAATTAGGTGTCTTCTCTACTATTTGTTCGATAAAATGCTGCCGTTCGGGCCTTGGGCCAACTACAGACATATCGCCTTTTAGTACATTCCAAAATTGAGGGAGTTCATCCAGCCGGGTTTTGCGCATCATACGGCCCCACTTGGTAACCCTCGGATCATACTCTCTTGCTAATTGCGGACCAAATTTTTCGGCATCAATACGCATGCTTCTAAATTTGTGAATGTAAAATGGTTTTTCGTTACGGCCAATCCTTTGCTGCTTGTAAAATACCGGGCCTCTGGATGTTAGCTTAGTAATTATTGCCAAAATTAAAAATGCAGGGAAGCCCATTATCAGCACACTTGCCGAGAAGGCGATATCAAATGCGCGTTTTAAAAACCGTATCTTCATTGAAATTTGAGGATGCGATGTGATATGCAGTATTGGAAGCTCATTATAGTTAACTAACTGAGCACCATTATTGTTTAAAATCAAATCAGATACTACATTTATTTTTATAAAGTTGCTATCACCAAATTGCACCAAGCGTTTTAAAAATTCGCCATCCATTTGTTTATAGCAAATAAATATTTCGTCGGGTTTTTTGCTTAAAAGTGCGTCGGTTAACTCTTGCTCGGCCATATTTAGCACGCGCTCTTCGGCAATAAAATCGGCTAAATTATAACCGTATTCCGGATGGTGGCTGAACGAATTTAAAAGGCGCTGTGCTATTTCTTCGTCTCCTATAATAACAACCTGCCTATTGTTATAACCCTTCTTCCTGATAAAATCTAAACAGAAGAAAACAACCGACCGATAAATGACTACAAAACAGAAAAATAAAACATATGATACAACTAAAAAAAACCTGGGGATGTATGCCAGCTTAAAAAAATAGAATATAACAAATACAATAAGCAAATGGTAAATTAGCGATGCCATAAACTTATTAATGTTATCACCCAATTGTAGCGGCCGTTTTATTTTAAAGTTTCCGGATATAGCCGCAACAGATAGCCATGTGATATTAATAAAAAGAAGGAAAAGGGTGGTATCTGCATCCCACAAATACGATTTTGTTTGTATTAAGTGCCCGCTATAAAAAGCCCAATTCAATAACAAAAGATCTGTAATGAATATCAATCCGGGGAAATACTTAGAGTAACGTACAGACATATATTCAGTTTAAATAAAACACTTTTTTATACTAACCGCTTAATTATTTAACAAAACGCAGTGATTAATATTGGTGCTTTACCAAAAATGATGCCGCAAGCTATATTTGTATTTTTTAAGGATTTAGAAACCTTTTAAACTGAAAAGATGTATTATAATCGATACATTAAAGTATACATATCTAAACGAAATTTATGTAACACCCGGCGATAATTAACAAGCCTGTCGGAAATCGAATCACTAACCGCTTTACCCAATTGAGTAAAGTGCAACATGAGAGCCAGAATGTTGTTATCCAATTGGCAATTATCCCCAAAAGTTTTTTTGTGAATGCAGTATTTTGATTGAGTTGATGATAGCTGGCTACCGAATGGTTTGCCTACTGGATGCGGACGACATTTAATTTTTTGTGTTGATACCTGGTCATCGCGATCATTTTCGGCCAGGATAGCATCCATTATTACTTATCTGTGTCGGTTTATTTGCACCGCATTTAATGTACGTTACATAAAACGTATTACTTTATACCAATTGCCTAATAGTTTTCTTAACCAACATTTCTGAGGCCTACCGGGGTTTCGTTTAATTTATTCCAAGCTTTAATACTATCATCTATAAAAGCGGACGTTAATTTAAAATGGTCTTTATCGTTTGGGCAAACGAGTTTAAATTTGGCTTTAGGCAATTGTTCAATAACAGGTCGCGCTCCACAAATTCTGCAATTTTCGCAATAAATGTTTTTTTGAATAGAAATGTACATATAACAAATTTTAAATACCCACAAGTTACTGTCTCAATGGTTAGTCAATTATTAGGCCACTTAAATTTAAAAAATCAGGGGAATTATTAATCCTATTTATCAATATGCCCCCAAAACTAACATAAAACCATTTGTCCAACAACACTATTAAACGGTTCTCCGTCATAATAGTTTAACCAAAACAACTAAATATTTATAGCACAAAGCGTCTCTAAAGTTAAATTAGTGCCATTCAGCATTTTAATTTTTTAAATACAGCTCGCTTTATATTTGGTTCCGTAAAGTTTGTTTTTATAAGGCTGCCTAATACCAATACTATTGGCAATTTGGCTTTAATACACCATCCCTAAATCACATTAATAATTTTTACCCACATTACCGCAACGCTAACTTACAGCATATGTGTAGCCTTTCATCATTAATAACCAAAATGAAAATTCGAAATTTTACGCTTTTAATAATTACTCGTCAAAATCTAATTGGTTTTCTTAAGCTTTTCGTCAACAAACTTTTTAAATTTTTGTGCAAATATTGCCGAGCTAAACTTTTGTGAATGATCTCTGATAAATTTAAAATCTAACGCAGGTTCAAGAGCTTCAAATTTTAACACCGCCGCTTTAATAGCATCAACATTCTGCTCATAAAATAAAACGCCTGTTTTATTCTCTATTATTGTTTCCAGTGCTCCTCCTTTTCCAAAAGCAATAACCGGGGTTCCACAAGCCTGGGCTTCAACGGGCACTATTCCAAAATCCTCTTCGGCAGCAAAAACAAAGGCTTTTGCTTTCGACATATATTTTTTTAAAACATCAAATTGTTGAAAACCCAATAATTGTATATTGTCGGTTTTTAGTTTTACAATTTTCTTCATATCCGGTCCATCGCCAATAACAACGAGAGTTTTATCCGGCATTTCGGAAAAGGCTTTAACAATTAAATCAATTTTTTTGTAAGGCACCAATCGCGAACAGGTAAAATAATAATTGTCTTTTACCTCTTCTAAAGCAAAATCGTCTACAGCTACATTTGGATAAATTGTGAAACTATCTCTATCGTAAATTTTCTTGATTCTTTTGCCAATATAGTTTGAATTAGAAATAAAAAAATCAACTCTATTTGTACTGATAATGTCCCAAAAACGAATACGGTGAAGGAAATATTTTGCTAAAAAACCTTTTAAACCTTTATCTAAACCAGATTCTTTTAAATAGGGGTGATATAAATCCCAGGCGTAGCGGATGGGCGAGTGACAATAACAGATATGAGTTTGATTAGCATTTGTTAACACCCCCTTTGCAACCGAGTGCGACGAGCTTATAATTAAATCATAGCTTGATAAGTCAAACTGCTCTATGGCTAATGGAAATAAAGGGAGATAGGTGCGCCATTTGGTTTTAGCAAATGGCAGTTTTTGGATAAAGGATGTTGTTAGCTTATGGGCACTTAAACCCAATTTATCAACTGTATCGCTAATAGCTACTAATGTAAATAAATCTGCTTCAGGATAAATTTTTGCTATTTCCTGAACAACTTTTTCTGACCCGCCGATGGTTGTTAACCACTCTTGAACAATAGCTACTTTCATTTTACTTTTGACAATATTTAAGAAAGAACTTTTTTTTTAAAGCTTGGCGAAAAAAAATTCACACTCAAGCAATAGCGAAATTAACAAAATTTGGAGTAACACTCGTTTCATATCGTTATTATTGCAATAGTTTCGTAAACAAACGCATTACACCATAATTTAAGCAGTATAAAATGGAGATTTCTTATATAACATCATATGATTCGAAGGACGTTCATAAGTGGTCTGGATTGGGGTATTATATAGCAAAAGGCTTAGAAGCACAAAACAACAATCTTGATTATATTAGTATAATTAAACCAAGAACGCCCATAGCCATACTCAAAAAGATATTTTACAAATCGTTAGGAAAGGGATTTTTATTTGACCGCATACCTTCGGAATCAAAAATTTTTGCAGATGAAGCCAAAAAAAAAATAAAGCAAAATACCGACATTGTATTTTCGCCCGGATCAACAATTTTTAGCTACCTGGAAACTAACAAGCCTAAAGTATTTTATACAGATGCCACTTTTGCCGGCATGATAGATTTTTATAAATCATTTACTAACCTAAGCAGGGAAACGATAGAAAACGGAACAATGCTGGAAAAAACCGCATTGAACAACTGCGACCTGGCTATATACTCATCCGACTGGGCTGCGCAATCCGCAATAGACAATTACGGAATAAATCCTCAAAAAGTTAAAGTGGTGCCTTTTGGAGCAAATATTGATAGTGACAGAAACTTAAATGACATCAAAACTATTGTATCAAAAAAGAACTACTATACCTGCAACTTACTGTTTGTAGGCGTTGAGTGGGAAAGAAAAGGCGGTCCGCTTGCATTAGATGTTACCAAAAGGCTCAACGAAATGGGGTTAAAAACAACCTTACACGTTGTTGGCTTGCCCAAACTTCCTTTAAAAAACATTCCGCCCTACGTAGTAAACCATGGTTTTGTTAGTAAAGGCAATGCCGAAGGTAAGCAACGGCTTGATAACTTATTTACCAATGCACACTTTTTAATTGTACCATCCCTTGCCGAAGCTTATGGTTTGGTTTTTTGTGAGGCCGGCTCGTTTGGTTTGCCGGCAATATCCACTAATGTTGGAGGCATACCAACAATTGTTAAAAATAACATTAATGGACAATTGTTTGATTTAGGAACGCCTGCGGTAAAATATTCGGATTACATCTATAATACTCTTAATAACCCACAGGTTTATCAAGAATTATGCATCTCATCATTTAACCGATACGAACAGGAACTGACGTGGAATTCTGCAGGAAAAAAGTTGACGGCTCTTTTAGATGATGTCAGATAAATTACTGTATCAGATTACTAAATTTAGCCGAAAAATTTTCAAAATTATACTTTGCTTGCGTTTTAAGGTATTGCGCATACGCTATGTCCAACTTTTCTGTACCTGATTTTTTTAGAATGGAGTCTATTTTTAAAACAAGGTCTTCTTCATCTTTAAAATTCACGGCTCCTGTATGGCTCGCAATCTCTACTAATCCGCCTCTATTTGCAACAAACGTAATGCAAGAGCAAGCCATGGCTTCAATAGCAACAATACCGAAAGGTTCGTTCCATTGCGATGGAACTATAGAGAACTGCACACCTTTAGATTTTATTGCCAAAGAAACATTGGTTGACTTGCCTGTAAAGATAACGTTAGCCGTTGCCCTATTCCGAAGCGATTGATAGTAGTTTGATGTGCCAACTTCAGCATCGCCGATAATATAAAACTCAATATCAGGATACTTTAACGCAATGTTTAAATAGGTATCAAAGCCTTTCTCTGGTATAATACGCCCAATACATACAAAGCTGTAATTGCTATCCTTGGGTTCGCTAAACCTATCTTCAAATTCAAGGTTACTAAACGTTGCCGAAAGCGATGGCTCAATTACCAACAACTTACTACTTTTTGTGCATTTTAAATTTGCCGACTCTAAAAAAGTTTCTAATATGTAATTTGAATTAAAAACTATTTTATAGGCTTGAGGAGAATCAACTATTTTTTGCAGCAGCAACTTGCCCGAGTGGGTAAAATCAATATGGATGTGATATATAAACTTCCTTTTCACAAAAAATGAAAGCAGATATATAAACATAAAATACCGAGGCCCATTTACATAAACATAATCATGTTGCTTAATAGTTTTAACTAACCTAAACAAACTCAGGTAATGGATTATCAATTTTGCCAAATCCAAAACACTTTTTTTTCCGTTGGTTAGTTTTAGTTGCGGCAAATAAAAAAAACCGGTTCCAGCGGCAGCGTTTGCTTCTACGTAATCACCTCGGGGCAAAGCTATTGTAGTTTTTAAACCTTTGGCATTGGCAGCAGCAACCAAATCTAACAATACACTTTGGCCACCGCCAATTTTGTTAAACTGATCTATAAATAATATCTTTTTCATTCAAAGTTATATTTATAAAATTTATTATAGCAAAGGGCAAGGGCAATAAAGGCCCAGATGTAAAATGAATATGCCGGTGCCAAGGTTAACATTGCTGATATGTTAAAAAGCGTTCCGATAAAAAACATTTGGTGATATTTTGATGCACTACGGTTTTTCCATAATTTTTTTAGCGTGTATATAATGAGAGACAATAAAGAAATACCTCCAATGATACCCTGTTCACTCAAAACTATCGAAAACAAATTTTGAGGAAAGATGCCGGCTTCTAACGTTAAGCCAAATGTACGTATGCCCATTTTAAACTCATACAAATACATATAGTATATGCTTTTACCTACACCCACGCCGGTAAAAAAATTATCGTTAAACATTTTTAATCCTATACGTGAAGTATATCTTCTGAAAGACCCGCTATCCAATGTATGATCGGGATCTTGAAAAAAATTGGCTATCTTGTTGGTAAATAGCGCGTCAAACGAATCAAATAAATTGTAGTAATAAACTGTAATTATTGCTATTAACAGAAATGTGAATACAACAGAGATCACAATCAATTTATTTTTAAAGCTGCTTTTGAAAACAAAAACAGAAAACAATAAAATAATTGGCAGAGCAATAAGCGTAGTTGATATAGTGGAAAGCAAGGAAGCAACATTAATGGCCGCAATAATTAACCAGATGTTTTGCTTAAAAAAATGCCTTGAATAAAAAACAAACAAACATATCCAGGCCTGATACAACACGTATATACCCGGTTCTTGCGATAATCCACTACCTCTGAAATAATATTTTGATTTGTTTTGAATAAATGAAGGCAGCGCCTGCACCACATCAAACGAAACCATGGATATTAAAGAATAGATTGATATAACCGTAGCTATGATTATTGATGTTTTAATTACTTTTTCAACATTATCATAAATATATTTAGATGAGCTTATGGTGTTAAAAGCCGCATAATTAAAAAACATAAATATGAGCTGAAGCGTAGGAAAGAAGTAGTAATTGTATTTAAAAGAATTTGCTTCGGGATATTTATTGTAAAAGCCAATGGGATATGTTTGGGTTATATAAGATAGTACATAGCTAATAACCGGCGAAGCAACAAAAAAGCAAAACAATATAAAAGTTAATTTGGTAATTTTTTTTGTTTTATCAAACGACAATATGTTAACTATAAGCAGTAGCAATGCTAGCAGTTCGTATATCTTAAAGCTACCGCCAATCCTGATAACAGGAAATTGCTGGAAGGCGATAAAAGCAAGTATGTAATAACTTAACTTGTTTTTTAATTTCTGAATTTCAATCACCTATATTTTTATTGATATACTTACACAAATAATAATTTCACTAATCTTTTTTAAGTATAATATTGATGTTCAATTTCCTTAAAACTTTTTTAGCGGCAAACTTAATAGTCTGCAAGTAATATAATTTAAGTGCTTCCTGCTTTGTAGCACTACCCGTTTCGCTTATAGCCCTATATGATTCCTTAACTACACCCAAAGTGTCACTTAGCCCGCCTAGTGCCATTTTAACTGTTATTTGGTCCATAAACCCCGCCTTTAAGTTTTCACCAACCCGCAGCAGCCATTCATAATCGCCACAAATTTTAAAAGATGTGTTATAGTTACCAAATTGCTTAAATAAGCTTTTGTGATGCAGCGAACCCGGATGCGCAATATTGCAAACTTTTCGTGATGTTTCCCAAACCCACGGCCAGCCCAATAGCCGAATAAATTTACCCTTGCCATCAACAATTTTTACTCGTGATGATATATAATTAAAATTTTCACTTTCTGCTTTATTTAAAAACTGCACATAACTACTAAAGGCATCGGGGTATACCTCATCATCCGAACCAACAAATGCAATCCATTCGCCTTGTGCTAAAGCCAAGCCTCTGTTCCAGGCCTCATAAACACCACTATCTTTTTCACTAATCCATTTATTAACAACATCATGGTATTTTTTTACTATTTCTATTGTGTTATCAGTTGACGCACCGTCAACAACAATCAGCTCAATATTTTTATAGGTTTGGTTTTTTATACTGAGCAGGTAATTCTCCAAAACTTTACCAGAGTTATATGTTGCTGTAATTATTGATATTAATGGTTGCATAGTTTTTTTAAGATCATTGGGTTCATATATTTTCCGGTTCAATTTTTTTAATAAACCGTGCCGGATTTCCGGCCCAAATTTCATCTGGCGGAATGTTTTTAGTTACTACCGAACACGACCCGACGATAGAATTACGGCCAATTACAACACCTTTTAATATGGTTGTATGGGCGCCAATAAAAGCATTGTCTTCAATTTTCACCGGCTTAGTTTTTACTTTACTAAAATCCTCAGGAACTTTTGTTCTTTCGCTAACTTTTAATGAGTGAAAGTCTGTATCATAAATAACCGTATTCCCACCTATTTTCACATTGTCGCCGATAATGATGCTTTCATAACATACAATTGCCGTACTGCTTATGCCCACATGATTGCCGATTGTTAACTTTCCCTGCGGACCAACCACAAAATAACAAAGTTGTTGCCTACCAATGATATTATGACGCCTGCCGCTATTAAACCTAAAATTATGCCCTATCGAAAAACTACCTTTTAAATTAACGTTAACTACCGGGAAACCATTTGGATAATATTTTAAAGAAAACGTAACGCCGTTTACTTTAAACCTAAACCAGGTTACTACCCAATATGCAATACCCATTACAGATTTAACAGCACGATTTACTGCTTTATTGACGATACGGATATAACTCATAATGCGACTTTAACACTTAAATTATACGTTATTTATAACACTAATAAACTGATCTATTGACTCAAAAAGATGGATGTTGTTTTTGATCCATTCATTATCTTTCGCCCACCATTTCGATTTCATTAAAACATCTATTTGCTCATCAGTGAACCTCTTTTTAATAAATTTGGCCGGCACACCTCCAACTACATGAAAAGGTTCAACATCTTTTGTAACAACAGAATTAGCACCTACAACTGCGCCATCACCAATTTTCACCCCATCAACAACCAAAACATTGGCACCAATCCATACATCACTTCCAATGAGCACTCTTTGATGACTCTCAAATGAGCTCTTAGCGTTAAAGTCATAATTTATGTGTTGAAAGCGGGCAAAAAGTGCCGGAAACGTACTAACAAACGTGGAGGTAGGATGCCGTCCGGGTGCTATCATTACGTTAGGCCCGATAGAACAAAACGAACCTATGTCGGCATGTAAAATCAAACAATTATCACCACAATAGCTAAACTTCCCTATGTTGCAATTATAAACATCGGAGTTTGCCCCAACATTATTGTACTCGCTAAAAACACATTGATCTACGTGAGCTAAATAACCTATTCTTAAATGCTTTCCCCAATATTTACTTTGATAGCTAACTTTAGTTAACAACCATTTTAGATAAATAAACAATGGGTTTAAAAAAAATAACTTTTTATCTAAGTATTTTGAATTATACATAATCATCTATTTATTAAAAATGCCGGTTGCGGTATGATTAATGATTTTTTTACATTGAATAGAAAAAATAACACCCGTTATAAAAATTAAAACCACATTCGAATAAGTAACGCCTGCCAGCCCCCAATATTTGGCAAAAAAAATGGCCATTGGAATGTTAACTACCGAGCACCCCATAACAAGATATAATTGCAACTTTACTTTGCCCACGCCATTTAAAAAATAAACATGGATTGATTGCCAAACATAGCATATAACATATACGGCCATTGCTACTGATAATGATAACGGAACCGATACGCTACCGTGCAGCCACAAACGGTATACAAAAGAAGAGGCTGCTAACAGCGCCAAACTACATACAGATAAAACCATCCAAAACTTTTGCATTTTTATCATCGATGATCTAATCCAAATCCAATCGTTTTTTGCGTAAGCATCGGTATAGGCACTCCAAAGCGGAGTTATAATAATACTGAATAAAAGTATGAGCACCGAGAAAAGTTTATAGGCTATATTAAATATAGTTACATCCGCAGGACCAAATACTTGCGTGATAACTATATTATCTGTTTGAAATAGTATTAATGCGCCTATTTGAATAAAAAAAAACTTTCCTCCTACACTTAATAAATCCCTTGCTTGCGATAAATCCACATATTTAAAAGACGGCGAATAGACTTTATATTCTTTGGAAAAATAAATTAAACTTGCCAATAACTGTACTATTAATGGTATGCCAGCCATGGAGATAACTAATAGAATTAATGAACCCGAAATATAATACCGGATAAAAAATATAAATGTTAAACTTAACAGCTGCCCCAGAAATGTTATTAAGGCAACACGTGCAGATTTGTGGAAAGCAGTTAATATTGAGTTAATTATTTGAGTTACAAATTGAATTGAGAATAAACTAACGAGCAACAAAACCACATGACGCAGATAATGATTGTCTGTAATTTTAGTATTTAAAACTGTATTCCAGTTTACAAACTTATTAGCAAAATAAAACACCACAAAAACAATAAGCGATATTACACCCAGTATTACATATGTTGTACTTATATAAGACTTTGACTTTGAGGTTTCGTTTAAAGCATTGTTTTCCGCCAGTTTGTTTTTTAACCCATTACCCAACCCTACATCAAAAAAACTAAACCAAGAAATAATAGAACTTAAAGTAATCCAAATTCCATAAGTGTCGGAGTTTACGTAGGTAATTGTTAACGGTATTATTATTATACTAATTGCAATACTTCCACCTTTGTATAAAATTGATAGAAATATATTTTTTCGTGCCTTGATGGTTCGCTCATGGCCTCCGGAAAGGAGTTTAATAAGCTTATCTTTTATAACCACAATCACCTTTCTTAATCGCATATTGACTACCTATATAAATAATCAATTTCTTTTCACTTTAAGTTTCGAAGTCCATTTTTGTGGTTTCTCCAAACCATAGCCATAAGAAGAATAACTATTTCGGTTAATTTTTATATCATTTAAAATGATGTACAAATTCCTAATTTCGTTTGTATCCCTAAGGCTGTTAATAATGTTAATTTGTTCTTTATAAGTATGCTTTTCTCTAACAACATAAAACGTTAAATCGGCCAGTTTCTCTATTATTAAGGCATCGGTAACTAAGCCTACCGGCGCGCAATCAATTATGATATAATCAAATTTGGTTTTTAACTCATTAATCAACCGTTCCAACTTAGGGTTGGTTAAAAGCTCTGTTGGATTAGGGGGGATAGGTCCGGATGAAATTAAAGAACAGTTTTCATCAAACCAGATTGGTTTAATTAACTTATTAATATCAGTAAATTCAGAAACAGCGTAGTTACTATAACCAAAAGTATTATGGTCATGGCCCATTATCTCAGAAAGTTTGGGCTTTCGTAAATCCAGCTCAATAAAAACTACTTTTTTACCCGTAAGTGCCAACGCGCTACCCAAATTAACCGAAAGAAAAGACTTGCCTTCGCCACCCATACTCGAAGTAAATAAAATAACATTTGGCTTCGATGTATTTAGTAAATAATTTAACTTGGTTCGTAAGCTTCTAAACTGCTCAGATATAATTGTACGCGAATGGTTTATGGCTACTAATGTTTCCTGCGCTTCGTTATGGCCTATTTCACCAACAATTGTTGCATTGGTTGCCTTTACAACATCTTGCTTCGAGTTTATTTTAATATTCAATAACTCCTTTATAAACAAATAAGCGGTGGGCAGTACCAGTCCCAAAAAAATGCCCACTAAAAATATGATTGATTTTTTAGGTTTAAAGGGATAAAAATCGCTTTTAGCATGATCTATAATTCTGGAACTTGAAATAGTGGAGGTTTTTGATATGGCCGTTTCTTCTCTTTTTTGCAATAAAAACTGGTACAAATCCTGCTTCAGTGCTTGCTTCCGCTGTATATCCAGATACCCCCGTTCTTTAGCCGGAACCTGGAGTAATTTATTATTTACATTTCCATTTTGTCGTTTCAGTTCTGACTCAGATGTTTGCAGGTTACTTTTAAACGAAGTAATGCTTCTGAGCAACGTTTGCCGGGCGGTTTCAATTTGCTGGTCGTAGTTTTGTATAATGGGGTTGTTGTTAGTATAGGCCAAACTTGCTTTATCACGCTGAATGAGCATTTCATTATACGTATTGATGGACTGCCCAAATGCTACATCGTTAGGCGCAACCATAGAGCTAGGGATTACTGATTTATTTTGCGGGTTATGCAAAACTTTTTCCAGATCCTGAATAACTTTTAACTGGGTTTCCGTCTGGTTAAGCTTATCATAATAATCGTTGGCACTACTCACTAAAACCTTTGATTGGGTACTGATGTCGGCAATTCCATTTCTTGTTTTGTAGGATTCAAAATCACCTTCTATTTCGTTAAGCTCCTTACCAACAAGGTTTATTCTACTATTAATAAATTCTATAGTAGAATCGGCTATTTGCACTTTGTTTTGTAAGTTAGATTGCAGGTACAACTTCATTATCTCTTCCAAAATCACCTCGCTTTTTTTGGGCTGCGGGTAGCTTAAAGATAAATCAATTGTTGTAGCCTGTTTATCAGATAAAGCAGCAATAAAACTATTGCTCAATTGAGCAACGGCGTCATCAACAGATACAATTTTTATGGTATAAGAGCCTGTAGGTAACCTGTTTGTTATCGGATTGAGAACAAAATCATAATTTTTTAATTTGATAGTTTGGCCAACTCTTGCCGTTTCATTAACATTTTCTTTGCTATTGGTAATAGTATATTGCCCGTTTGCATCAAATTTAATGTTGTATTTTTGCACAAAAAGCGTGTCCGCTTTATAATTAAGCTTAATTGAAAATGGGCACTCCTGGTATATCTCGGTTTCTTTTAACCCCTCTTTACTAAAAACTCTAACATTTAATTGCAATTGCTTAACCGTATTTTCCATTAAGCTACGCGATTTCAATATCTGCACTTCGTTATCGGCACTGCTTTTTACATTAAAAAGAGAACCAAAATCTGAGCCTAAGCCGCTTGCACTTGCCGCCGAAGACGGGTTATTTTTAGAATCATCAACCAATATCTTTGCTGATGCACTCCACTCAGCCGAGGCATAATACGCATACACAAAAGCTAAAACAGAACATATTGCTATGCTTAATACAAACAAATACCAATGTTTTATAACAACAGAGATGATTTGCTTAAAATCTATAACATCGTCGTCGTTACGTTGTGAGGGTTTATTTCCAGATTGATCGATCGCGGATGGCATAATTACAATTTATTGGTACTAATAAGAATAGCTAATAACGATACCAAAGAGGCCGCAACAGCCGTTATAATTGATATATTACGATTTTGGATAGCATCAGATGCTACAACTTTTGATTTACTTGGCTCTACATAAATATAATCGTTTTGCCGTAAGTAGTAATATGGCGAATTTAAGATTTGACTACTGGTTAAATCCAGATGAACCAGTTCGCGGCGGCCGTCATCATAGCTTCTTATCAACGTAACATTTGTTCGCTTACCGTATATCGTTAAATCGCCGGCCTGCCCCAAAGCATCAAGTATATTAACTTTTTCGTTTGATAGCACGTAGGTTCCTGGTTTTGATACCTCGCCAAGAATGGTAATTTTAAAATTTGCAAACCGTAAACTTACCGATGCCTTTTTGTAATACTCAAGCGCTTGCGTTCTGATAACTTCTTTAGCTTGTTCGGTAGTTAAACCTGCTACATGGATAGATCCAATTACGGCCAGTTCAATATTTCCTTTGCTATCAACTAAATATCCGGAAATTTGACCTGTGTTACCAGATGTATTGCTGTTACCAACAGCCGAGCTTTGCATATTACCTGTTGTAACAACTTGGCTCGAGGTGGGGTCAACCGTTTGGATATTGATGGAAAGTATATCGTCGGGCTGTATTTTAGGCTCAGTAAAATTTAACTTTTCTAATTCAACCCTATGTGTAGTATCTGCTAAATTGCTAAAATACTTTACATTTTTTATGGAAGAGCACGAGGCATATAAGATAACCAATAACAATAAAAGGCTTAATCTATAAATAGTATTCATTTGCATATATTAAAAACAATTAGGATATCTTACATTTTGGCACAATAGCCTTTTCATCTAAAAATTCATCGCCATTAACCACCAACCAAACATAACAATGCAGATTATGTTTTGCGTAAAAAATAAAGCACCGCTCTGCTTGAAAGTCTCTTATAACAATTTGTTTTCAATATGGTTTTATTATTTATCAAATTTTAGCGCCCAACCTTTGGAAATACGGCCAAACTTTCGTGGCCATCGGCATCAACGGCTTGTACTGCAAAAAAGTAATTGTCTTTTGAATAGTTGAGGGTGGCACTGGTTTCGGTTACGTAAAACCTTTTTTCCCAGTAGGGGCTTGTGGTTTCGCGCATGAGTACGTAGTAGCCGGCTGGCGCTTTGCCTTTTGGGGAGTTCCATTTCAGGCTGGTTTTGTTGGTGAGCTGGGCCGTAAGGATTAATACGTTTTGTGGCTGCGCCGGGGCGATGGCCAGGTTGGCCAGTACAGCTAAATTCATGCGCCCAACCTTTTGCATGTATTGGTAATCTGCATATTCAGGTACATCGCCGTAATCCGTTCCGTTTTCTTTGCGCACGTTTTGATGTTGGCGGTTAAAATCTTCATTCATTTCTGTAAACCTCACAGCGCTAAAGCCTTGCTGTAAAAACGGAACATGGTCGCCGCCGCGTAAAAAGCGGTCGCGCCGGTATATCATTTTTACGTCCAGTTGGTCAACATAGCGCTCCGCTATTTCTTTAACATAGCGGGCCAGTTGGCGCGATGGGCTATCATTTTCGCCGCCATTATTCACCAGTAAATTAATAGCAGCCGTGGCACGGCGCATGGCAAGGCTATCGCCACGGGCTGCAACATCGGTAGATGGTACGCCTTCGCTAAAAACACGCACGTGCATATTATCTTTCAAGTCGTTTTCCATGCCGTGAGTATTGCCAACAATGTCATTATTGAGCATCGCATCAACGTTCCAATTCTCTTCCTTTGCTATTTTGGCAACGTGTATTGAGCCGTTTAAACCCTGCTCTTCTCCGGCAACGGCCATAAAAATAATTGTTGCCGGGAAGGTGTGTTTAGCCATAACCCTGGCAATCTCCATAGATACTGCTGTGCCGGATGCATCGTCAACGGCGCCGGGCTCAACAGAATTGGCATCCATAACATCGTTTACCCTCGAATCGTAATGGCCCGATACGATATAAATACGGCTATCGGCATCATCTGTGCCTTTTAAAACGGCCAAAACGTTTTTCAATACAGTTGGTTTATCAAAGCGGTCGCCGGCGGGCTGCAAAAACTCGTCAAACTTAACGGTCATCCTACCACCCGAGGCAGCGGCATATCTTTCCATTTCGCTTTTTATCCAGTTGCGTGCCGCGCCAATACCCTCGGTTTTACTCATGGTATCACTTAAAGTATGCCTGGTTTTAAAACTTACCAATTTGCGTACAATAGCTTCTATATTTTTATCAGATACCTCGCTAACCATTTGCTTAATTACAGCATCCTGTTTTATAACGGTTTGAGCGCGACCGTAAAAACTAATTACAAGTAATAACAATGTTATATTTATTTTCATTTTTAATTAATTATATAGCTAACCCAACACAATATAGCTGCTACTAACTTACTATAAGTTAGGTGTATTGATATTAATTTGTAACAAATTTGTTAGCGGCACCCTTACTTTTTAATAATGTAATTGAATAAGTTTGCTTAACTGACTTCTAAAAATATTATTCTAATGAAAAAAAATTTACTTCTTTCTGTTTTATTAACTGCCGGTGTGTCAATAAATATGTTTGCACAGGACGCGCCCGACCCGGCAATAGTTCAAAAGATACGCGATGAGGGCTTAAAAAATTCCAAAGTAATGGAAATAGCTTTTAACTTAACCGATGTATCTGGGCCCCGATTATCGGGTTCGCCCGGCTTAAAGCGAGCGCAAGATTGGGCAGTGAGCCAATTAAAAACATGGGGAATGGTTAATGCCAACCGCGAAGCTTGGGGCAAATTTGGCAAAGGCTGGGAAGTTCAAAAAAACTATGCGGCTATAACCGTACCGTACTACCATGCAATTATTGCAATACCCAAGGCATGGACACCCGGCACAAACGGAGCCATAAAAGGTGATGTTGTTTACATAAAAGCCGATACCATTACCGACCTGGAAAAATATAGGGGTAAGTTAGCAGGCAAAGTTGTTATATTGGATGCCAAGCCCCCTGTAGAAATAAACTTCACCAAACCCGATGCCTCCCGCTATACCGATAGCGCACTAAACGTAATGGCTGCAGCTACACCGCAGGAAAGCGGCGGCAGGGGTGGCATAGGCCAACGCCGGGGAAACTTTGCCTCTTTATTGGCCTTGCGTACTGCGTTGAGCGCATTTGAGGTTAAAGAAGGTGTAGCCCTGGTGTTAAGCCAGGCGCGTGGCACAGATGGCACCGTATTCACAACTAATGGCGCATCTTACCGGGATACAGCCAGGGCTGTTGCTCCCGAACTGGAAACCAGCAGCGAAGACTATCAGCGTATTTTGCGCCTGGTAAAAGCCGGCATTAAAGTAACAATGGAAGCCGATATTAAAACAGAGTTTTTTACCAACGATTTGCAGGGTTACAACGTTGTGGGCGAAATACCGGGTACCGACGCCAAATTAAAAGACCAATTGGTAATGCTTGGCGGGCACCTTGATTCGTGGCACGGCGCAACCGGTGGTACCGATAACGGAGCCGGTGCAGCAGTGATGATGGAAGCGATGCGCATTTTAAAAGCCATAGGCTTTAAGCCCAAACGCACCATCCGCATTGCATTGTGGAGCGGCGAGGAGCAGGGTTTGTTTGGTTCGAAAAACTATGTAACAAACCATTTTGGCGACTCGCAAACTATGGAACTGAAATCAGATCAGGCTAAAATTTCCGCCTATTATAACCTTGATAATGGTACCGGCAAAATACGTGGTATATACTTACAAGGCAATGCACCAGCCGGGCCAATATTTCAAAGCTGGTTAAATCCGTTTAAGGATTTAGGAGCGGGCACGGTTACTATCCGTAATACCGGCAGCACAGATCATGTGCCTTTTGATGCCTTAGGTATACCTGGTTTTCAGTTTATTCAAGACTCGATGGACTACGGTAGCCGTACACACCACAGCAACCAGGATACCTATGATAAACTAAGCGAAGACGATTTGAAACAGGCAGCAACCATTGTTGCATCGTTTGTTTATAATACCGCACAACGCACAGATATGATACCGCGCAAGGAGCTGCCTAAACCCAGCCCACCACGCACTTTTTAAATACTGGAATATAGCGCCCTTAACGGGCGCTTTTTTGTAACAAAACTTGCAAAACTAATATATTAGTTTTAATTTCATGTTATGACGACCCCGATTAAAGAACTTACCCGAGCCGAGGAGCAACTGATGCAGATACTGTGGCAGTTAAAAAAAGGCTACGTAAAAGATGTGATAGATGAGTTACCCGAGCCCAAGCCGGCATATAATACGGTATCAACCATTATACGGATATTAGAAACCAAGGGCTTTATAGATCATAAAGCATACGGAAAAAGCCATGAGTATTTCCCTATCATCAGCAAAGAGCAATATCAAAATTTTGCTACCGAGAAATTGCTTAATGGTTATTTTGATAATTCGGTGCAGCACATGTTCTCGTACTTTGTTAAAAAAGAAAAAATTGACCTTAAAGAGGCCGACGAAATAATGAAACTTATTGAGAAACTGAAAAACAAATAAAACTATGATGAGTTGGTGGCATTACTTGTTATTGGTAAACCTTTACCTGGTACTATTCTTTGTGTTTTACAGGATATTTCTGGATAAAGAAACCTTTTTCCAACTCAACAGGGCATACCTTATTGCGGGTTCGGTTTTATCGTTTGTGATACCGGTAATGCAGTCCGATTGGATACGCCAGCTTTTTATTACCCAACGTGTACACCAAACCATTTACGCTACGGTTAACCCGCAGTTTATTTACCAGGTTAAGCCGGTAGAAAGTAACCCGCTCACACTTGGGCAAATAATTGCATTGGTTTATATTTTGGGTGCAGTTGCATTGCTGTGCCGCCTTATTTACCAGCTTTACCTGGTTAAAGCAATGATGCGAGAAACCGATGCACCCGCAGCATTTTCATTCTTCAAAAAAATACGCGTTAGCACAAGCCTGCCTAACCAACAAACCATTATTGAGCACGAGCAGGTACATACCCGCCAATGGCATTCGGCAGACGTTTTATTGATTGAGGCCGTAATGATAATTAACTGGTTTAACCCGGTAGTTTATTTTTACCGCAAAGCCGTTAAACGTGTACACGAATATATTGCCGACAGAAAAGCAATTGAAACCGGCACCTCAAAAACCGAATATGCTTTGTTGTTATTAAGCCAAACTTTTGGCACCGTACCGCAGCAGCTTACCAATAATTTTTTTAACCATAGCTTGCTCAAGCAGCGCATTATGATGCTTAACCAAAATCAATCGCGGCGAAGGGCATTGTTAAAATATGGTTTATCGGCACCTTTATTTGCTGCAATGCTTGTTTTTTCGTCGGCAACGGTTAACAACAGCAACATTATTCGCGTCATCAATAAAAAAACAGAGCAGGCATTTGCTATCAATGCCATTCATTTTAAAGCAGAGATAAACGATTCTACGTCAACAATTACAGTCGCCAGCACAAGCGGTAGCGAATTAAAAAAAGGCTCGCTCACTTTTAAACAAACCAGCAGTATAGTTTCCGATGTAAACAAAGGAAGTGCAGCCACAACGGTGCAAAAAGACAGTGTTTCGTTACAGGTATTTAATGCTGTAGAAATTCAGCCTACTTTTCCGGGAGGAGAACGCGGCTTTGGCAAATTCCTGGTGCAGAATATTCATTATCCTGATAAAGCAAAGGCAAACAATACTAAAGGCAGGGTATTTATTCAGTTTGTGGTAGAAGCCGACGGAGATTTGTCGGATATTAAATGCCTGCGCGACCCTGGAGATGGCTTAGGGCAGGAAGCCATGCGTGTGCTCAGTATATCGCCAAAGTGGATGCCCGGAATACAAAACGGCAAACGTGTGAGGGTGCAATATACAGTACCCGTAAATTTTTCGCTAATTGACGATGCTTATAAAAAACCGGAGATTGATAGTGTGCGTGTAACTGCAACATCCAAGAAGCCGATGACCCTTTTTTTATACAAATATCAAACCGGCGATTCCACAACCTTAACGGCCAATGGTTCAAAACAACTTAACCATAAAACCATAACAACCATAAAAATGAATGGTAAAATTATAACCGCCGATGAGCTAAAGGGCGTGGATTTAAAAAATATTGAAAACATTAGTGTTATTAAGGCCGATACTGCAAAAGGGGCTCAAACAAACAGCAATACAAATTTTATAATTATCAAAACAAAAACAGCCAAGGGCACATCAAAAGGTTAAAAAACCGACCACGAAAATGCAACTACTTATGTTTTAAAGAAATAATTATTTTACAAAATTAATTTTGATAATTAAAGCAATAAAACTAATTTTATAACAATAAGATTAAGCTCCCCTAATAAGGCACCTATTTTTGAAGTACCAGCAAAAAAATTATTACTGGTTTAGGGGTTTATAAATTAATTGTTAATTTTTTTGGGGAAAGCCGCCGGGTTACAAACCGGGCGGCTTTTATTATTAATGAGCATCAACCGGGAGCTCAACATTCTTTTTAAATGGTTGCAGGTAAATTAATGGTATACTAAATAACATTATTAAACCGGCCACCCAATAGGCATCGTTATAAGTTAACAGCAGCGTTTGTTTAATAACGCGGCCATCAATTGCCTTTAGGGCCATTTTGGTAGCATCGCCTACGCCATAGCCCATAGCCACAAACTTATGCACAAACGCATCAAGCTGCTGGTTAAATGGCGTATTGTACTGATTGGTGTTTGAAAGCAAATTGCTGCGGTGAAAACCCTGCCTAACGTGAATAAGGGTTGTTAGGGCGGCTATACCAAACGAACCACCCAATTGCCTCATCATGTTATTTAAACCGGTTCCTTGTCCTAATTCGGGCCCTTTAAGATCCTGAATGGCTAATGTTGTTAGCGGAACGAATAACAGCGCCATACCAACACCGCGTATTACCAGCGGCCAAAAGAAATCGCCGGTGCCCGATGCCAGCGTGGAGTGGCTTAACATGGTTGTAAATACAAAAAAGAGTATCATACCCCCCGTGGCCATAAATTGCGCCGGCACCCCTGCTTTTAGCATTTTACCTATAAACGGCATTAAAACAATGGTACAAATGCCCCCCGGGAATAATATTAAACCTGTTTGCTGTGCAGAGAAGCCCAATAAATTTTGACAAAATATAGGGAACACAAACACCGATCCGTATAAACCAAAACCGAGTACAAACGACGTAAACATACCTACGGCAAAACTCCGGTGCCGCATAATTTTAAAGTTTACTATCGGGAACCCGAATGTCATTTCTCTCCACATAAAGAAGAAAAGGCCCAATACTGCAGCAATAGTTAATACAAGGATATAGGTTTTAGAAAACCAATCTTCACTTTCGCCTTTCTCCAAAATAGTTTGCAAACTGCCAACAGCTACAGCAAGCAAGCCAATTCCCCACCAATCTACTGGTTTTCCCTTAGCATCTTTTGGTGTTTCCCTCACAAACGTAACTGTTAAAAATGCTGCCAGCGCACCAACCGGAATGTTTACATAAAATATCCACGGCCATGCATAATGGTCGGTAATAAAGCCGCCTATAGTTGGGCCAACCGTTGGGCCAAATACAGCACCTAAACCAAATAATGCGGTAGCAGTACCCACTTCTTCGCGCGGCCATGTTTCTATCAGGATAGCCTGGCCGGTTGATATTAAACCGCCACCGGCAAAGCCTTGTATAATACGGAATATTACCAGTTCATTTAAACTAGTGGCATTACCGCATAAAAACGATACCGCTGTAAAAATGATGATAGACGCTAAAAAGTAATTTTTGCGGCCAAAGCGGCTGCCTAACCAGCCCGACATTGGTAATACGATAACGTTAGCAACCGAGTAGCCGGTAACCACCCAGGCAACGTCTTCAAGTGTGGCTCCCAGGTTACCTTGAATCTGGGGAAGGGACACATTCACAATCGTGGTATCAATAAGCTCCAACAGAGCGGCCATGATAACCGTAATGGTGATGATCCATTTCCTAAAACCTGTTTCTGCCATTTTATTAGTTTTTATATATTACAGATACTGTTGCACTCATGCCCGGGCGAAGTTTCGCCAAAATATCTTTGCTTGCATTGATTTTGATTTTTACAGGTATACGCTGAACAACTTTTACATAGTTACCGGTTGCATTATCCGGCGGCAGCAAAGAAAACTTGGCACCAGTGGCCGGAGAAAAATTATAAACTTCGCCTTCAATTTTTTCGCCGGGTAAACCATCAACTTCAATTTCTACCTTTTCGCCAGCCTTAACGTGGGCTAACTGGGTTTCTTTAAAGTTAGCTGTAATATATATGCTATTATCGTTTACAACCGAGAACAGTGTTTGTCCGGCTTGCACCAATTGGCCTTTTTGAACGTTCTTTTTAGAAACAATACCATTTGCTGGCGATGTAATGCTGGTATAAGTTAATTGCAGTTTCGCAAAATCAACGTCGGCTTGTTTTGCCGTAACACCTGTATTAGTAACACTCAATTGGTTTTCGGTACCTTTTACTTGTTCTAAAGCAGCCTTGTATTGGTCTTGCGCGGCCTGGAAGCCTGCCTGTGCAGCATCACGGGTAACTTGTGCTTGCTCAAATTGTTGCTGCGTTACCGAACCATCTTTAACCAGGTTTGCATACCTGTCGTAATCGCGTTTGGCTTGCAATAATTTAACTTTAGCTGTTTCAACATTGGCCTTAGCGCTTGCCGAATTTGCTGTAGTAGTATATATCTGTGATTGCGAAACGCCAATTGTAGCACTAGCTCCTTTTTGGGCCGCATACGCTTGCTCAAGCTTTACTTTATAATCTCTTTCATCAAGCTTAACCAATAGCTGCCCCTGGTTAACGTGCTGGTTTTCTTCAAAATTAATACTATCAACATAACCGCCAACGCGGGCAACAACGGGGCTTATATCGGCATCAATCTGCGCGTCGTCGGTATCTTCGTGCTTGCTGTAGTATATGTATTCTTTAACCCCAAACACTATCCCGCCTATAAGCAAAATGCCTAATATAATGGGCATTATCCGGTTTGGTTTTTTATTATCTGTTTGTTCTGATGTATTTGCCATTGTTGTTTATTTTATTTGTTCAGTTTTCCGGTTGATTTTAATAGGGTATAATAGGCCAGCCCAGCATCGGCTTTAGCCAGCTCCAGGTTAATTTGTGCCTGGTATAACAAAGTTTGTGCATCAACCCTGTCGGTTACTGATGCTATATTGCTTTGATATTTTGATTCGAGTATTTTGTTGTTCTCGTTAGCCTGTGCAATTGCAGTTTCCAATAACTTGATTTTATCCTGAGCTGTAACATAGCTTTGGTAATTGCGGTTAACTTCGTCTTTCAGGTAATCGGTAGTTATGCTTTTGTTTATTACAGTTTCCTCGCGCTGTATGCGTGCTTCGGCTTCTTTGTTTTTGTTTGTCCAAAGTGTACCAAAATTCCACGATACCGTTGCAGCCAGTGTAATAGGTACAATATAGTTACCAGATGTTGGTATAGGGTTACCGCTCAAATCAAGATAATACAGGTTTGCACCCACACCAACTGTTGGCAGCCTTTGCGCTGTTATACTTTTAATGTTGGTTTCGGCGTAGCGGTTTTGCAAATCAAGCTGCCTTAACTCCTGGCGGGTATTCATGGCCGAGTCAATATACGCTGTTAAAGGCGCCAACGAGTGGTTAGCCTCGTTAACAACATCTATTTTTAATTCGGTTGTTTCGGGCAAACCCAGCAATACATCCAGGTTATAGTTAATAATTTTACGGTTGCTTTCCAAATCAAGACCACTTAACTGGATGTTTGATTTTTGTAGTTGAAAACGTAAAACATCGTTTTTGGTAACCAGGCCCTGATCGAAAAAGCGTTGCGCCTGTGTTAATTGCTGATCGATAGAAGTAATGTTTTGCGCCACAACCTTTTGGCTCTGCAAAACCTTGTATAGGTTATAGTACGCGTTTATTACATCATAAACTATTTGGTCTTTGTCTTTATCGGCATCTAAACGGGCAACCTGCGTTAACAACTCGGTTGATTGTTGTGCATATTTAAGCCTGCCGCCTGCAAAAATAGTTTCTTCAACCGAGGCTATACCCAAATAAGCGTTTGCACTGTTGGGCAACTCTATTGTTTGGCCGCCAAGGTTAAGCGTGTGTGCAGGTATCTGGGCACGGTTGTATGCAAAACTTGCATTCCCGGTAGGCAATTGCCTGTCTTTAGCCTGGTTGTACTGCGATACCGCCCTGTCTATTTTTGATTGCGATAGCTTTAAGGTTTTGCTGTTATCAATCCCTAATTTTATTGCTTCTTGTATGGTAAGGGTTTTATCCTGTGCTTTGGCCACCTGTGCAGTTAGCAAGCCAAATAACAGCAATGCACTCCCGTACCCTTTTAAAGGTTTAGCCACCTTAGCAAATACGTAGTGGTTTTTGGTTTGATTAGTGTTGTTTATCATTGTTGTTTTACTAAGTAAGATTTTAAAAGTCTTTTCATGTAAACTTTCATCCGTGGTTTTATTGAACTCTCTAAAAAGGCCTCATCGCCAATATCATGCCCGAGCATTGTTGATGAGATATGGGGCGAATTAATAATATAATTTTTTGTGCCAAATATGGTAAGGATGGTAAATTCATGGTCGATATCCTGATGGAACAACCCGCTATCAATACCTTCCTGTATAATTTTTTTAAACTCTAAAACGTTACCCATCAAAATAGCGGTCATTTTCTCGGTCACACCTGACTTTTTTGCTAACGACATCTCTCTGTTGATAAGCTTTTGAAAGCAACTGTTTGTGATTATCCTTTCCACATAGTTATCAATGCAACGTTCCATTTTATCCCACGAGGATATGCTGTCGTCGTTACCAATGTTTTGAAGCAGGGTGCGGAAAGCCGATATTTTGCGCTCGAACACGGCCAGATACAACCCTTCTTTTGAACCAAAGTAATAATTAAGCATTGCCATATTTACACCTGCCTCGCCGGAAATGAGCCGGGTGGAGGCGCCATCATATCCCAATTCAGAAAAAACTTTTTCCGAAATATCAAGGATATGATCCTTCTTGTCTATTTTGTCCTTGTCCATTTTTAAACTCCGGCACAAAGTTAATCAATCGATTGAATTAATCAATCGATTAACTGTCATTCATTTGTAAAAGACTTGTTAATTAATCAGCACACTACTTAATGTATTGATAATATCACAAAAAACAAGCCAACAAACCAATAGTTTGTTAAGAAAATGCACATTGGCTTATTAATATATAAAATCGTTAATTAAGCCCGCTCGCTATCACATCTACGGTTGTAAACAGTTTTTAGTACCTTTCGTTATTATTTTTAAAACATGAGATCAATAAAGTTACTTGCTTTTCTTTTTTTGTTTGGCATAACAGCTTATGCTCAAACGGCTCCTCAAGCCGGTTTGGTTGACATTAAACAAGCGTTTAAAAAGCTAAATATTTTAGGTAGCGTTTTATATGTTGCCGCCCATCCCGACGATGAAAACACAAGGCTACTGGCTTACCTGGCACAAGAAAAGCATTATCGCACGGGCTATTTATCGCTCACCCGCGGCGATGGCGGCCAAAACCTTATAGGTAACGAACAAGGCGAACTTTTAGGACTGATACGCACCCAGGAGCTGTTAGCTGCGCGCCATATTGATGGGGCCGAGCAATTTTTTACGCGTGCCAACGATTTCGGTTTCTCGAAAGGGCCAGACGAAACTTTAAAGATATGGGACAGGGAAGCTGTTTTGGGCGATGTTGTGTGGGTGATACGCAAGTTTAAACCCGATGTTATTATTTGCCGCTGGCCTACTACAGGCGAAGGCGGGCATGGCCACCATACCGCATCGGCAATATTGGCGCAGGAGGCTTTTACCGCCGCAGCCGACCCGAAACGTTTCCCGGAACAACTGCAATTTGTGCAGCCCTGGCAAGCCAAACGCCTGTTGTTTAACAGCTTTAATTTTGGCAGTGTGAATACCAGCGCCGAAAATCAGTTTAAATTAGATGTTGGTGTTTATAACCCTGTGTTGGGTAAAGGCTACGGCGAAATTGCTGCCGAAAGCCGGTCGCAGCACAAGAGCCAGGGCATGGGTACGGCTAAAGAAAGGGGCGAGGCTATTGAATATTTTAAAACCATTTTGGGAGATGCACCTCATACCGATTTGATGGACGGTGTTAATACCACCTGGAAGCGCATTGGCAATACAGAGGGCTTGGATGCCAATATCAATATCATAGCTAAACAGTTTGATGAGAATACACCGGCAGCATCGGTGCCTGGTTTGGTCAAAGTACTAAGCCGGGTAGAAAAACTAAACGACACCTACTGGCGCGAGCAAAAAACCAAAGAGTTAAAAAATTTAATTGCCGCCTGCGCAGGACTATGGTTTGAGGCTTACACAGCCGAGCCAACATACGCTATTGGCGATACCATGAATGTAAAGGCACAGCTAATTGACAGGTATGACACCGGGTATAAAATAAACCGCATCTATTCGGGAGCGGCTTTACAAGCTATTCCGGTTTATCAAAACACTATTTCGTATATGGCCGGTGCTTCGTTAGATATTCAACGGCTTATCCCCGCTAATCAGCTACAAACCTTTAATTTAAAAGACGGCGCGGCGAAAATAACCCAGCCCTACTGGTTGGAAAAGCCCCGAACTTTAGGATCATATGTTATTGGAAATCAGCTATTGGTTGGCGACCCCGAAAATAGCGACTTGCCTAAGGTTACTTTTGAGTTTATTATTGAGGGTAAACCTATACAGTTTGAGCGCAGGCTGGTTTACAAATCAGTAGATCCGGTGCGTGGCGAAGTTTATCGTAACGTGGAAATAGCACCTCCGGTAACGGCCAATATTGATAACAGCGTTTATATTTTTAAGGACGTTAGCAGCCAAAAAATTGCCGTTAAGCTTAAAAGCTTTACGCAAACAAGTGGAAGCGTTGCCTTAAAAGCCCCCGCCGGATGGAAGATAATGCCCGAACAAATAGCTTTTAACGGAAAGAAAAAAGGCGAAGAATGGACGGAAACTTTTACCGTTTGGCCGCTTGACAATCAACAGCGTAATGATGTTTTAAAGGTTATTACTACAGTGAATGGGACGGAATACCAAATGGGCTTAAAACGTATGGCGTATAACCATATCCCAACTATAACGGTTTTCCCACCTGCACAAACAAAGCTTTTAAAGTTAAATATACAAACGCCCGGCAAAACCATTGGCTATATAGTTGGCGCCGGCGACCTGGTGCCCGATGCCCTGCGCCAATTAGGCTACAAAGTGGTTTTATTGAGCGAGGAAGACGTAATGAAAGGCGATCTATCAGTTTACGATGCTATTGTTACCGGAGTGCGCGCCTATAACGTTAACGACCGTATGGCTGTTGAGCAGCCCAAACTACTTAACTATGTTAAAAACGGCGGCAACCTGGTTATTCAATATAACAACAATGCGGGTTTGGTTACAACCGATATTGGCCCATACCCCTTCCGGGTGATTAACCAACGCATTACTGATGAGGATGCCAAAGTTACCATTTTAGATGCCCAAAGCCCTTTATTAAACTACCCCAATAAAATAACCCAAGCCGACTTTGATGGCTGGGTACAAGAGCGCAGCATTTACCATGTTGATAAAATTGACCCGAATTACAAAACGATATTCCAAATGAACGACCCTAACGAAGCATCCAACAATGGATCGTTAATTACAACCGATTATGGCAAAGGGCGTTTTATTTACACATCCTTGGTGTTTTTTAGAGAACTGCCCGCTGGCGTACCTGGTGCTTACCGTTTATTTATTAATTTATTAACTAAACCCGCAAATTAAAAAACCAGACGAGGCCGATACCCGTATATTAATTTAAACTGCTACGAAAAACTTTTAAATTAAAAGATATGCTACACTCAACATTGTTATTTATGAGCGCACCCGATATTGCTATTATAGCCGTATTGGCCCTGGTTTTATTTGGTGGAAAAAAGATACCCGAATTGGCGCGTGGCCTGGGTACAGGTATTAAGGAATTTAAAGATGCTACATCGGGCGTTACAGGCGATAACAACACGCCGAAGGCAACCGAAACTGTTTCCGTTCCGGTTGAGCAACCTCAATCGCACTAATTTTTGCAAGCTTGCCCCGGTGGGGTATAGGCTTATTTAACGAAATACTATTATACAACAAAAGCTGCTTTAAGGGCAGCTTTTTTGTTGTATAATTTAATAAGGTTTAGCTTATTCCTGGTGATGTGCTATCTCTTCCTGGCGGAATAATTTGGCACTCAGGTAATCGTTATTCATTCTGCCTATGTTTACCAGGCTTATCTCCTTAGGGCATTCGGCCTCGCAAGCACCGGTGTTTGTGCAGCTACCAAAACCTTCTTCGTCCATTTGAGCTACCATTGATTGTGCACGGCGGTAACGCTCGGGCTGGCCTTGAGGTAACAGTGCAAACTGTGATATTTTAGCAGAAACAAACAACATTGCCGAAGCATTTTTACATGCTGCAACGCAAGCACCGCAGCCAATGCACGTGGCAGAGTTGAAAGCCTCATCGGCAATTACTTTAGGGATGGCTATCTCGTTAGCATCGGGTACACCACCTGTATTTACAGATACGTAACCACCAGCCTGCTGTATCCGGTCGAAAGCCGACCGATCTGTTGCCAAATCCTTAACCACCGGAAATGCTGATGCTCTCCATGGCTCAATAGTAATGGTTTGCCCGTCGTGAAAGCTACGCATGTGTAACTGGCAGGTTGTGATGGCGCGCTTTGGCCCATGAGGCTGGCCGTTGATGTACAACGAGCACATACCGCAAATACCTTCGCGGCAATCATGGTCAAAGTGGATAGGGTCTTCTCCTTTATGGATCAGGCTCTCGTTAACCACATCAAGCATTTCAAGGAACGACATATCCGGAGAAATGCTTTCGGCCTTGTAAGTAACCAATTTACCCGGTGTTTCCGAATTTGGTTGACGCCATACCTTTAGCGTTAGGTTCATATTTCCGCTCATTCTTTTTGAATTAGAGTCGAGAATCAAGAATCAGGAACCAAGACTCTTGCATCTTGATTCTTAATTCTTGCCTCTTATTTATAAGATCGTTGTGTTAACTTAACATTTTCATATACCAGTGCTTCTTTATTAAGCACTTCGGGTTGGTTTTCACCGGCGTATTCCCAGGCAGCTACAAAGGCGAAGTTATCGTCATCGCGTAAAGCTTCACCTTCTTCTGTTTGCGATTCTACCCTAAAGTGTCCACCGCATGATTCCGAGCGCATTAAGGCGTCGTCAACCATCAATTCGCCTAATTCGATGAAATCTGCAACCCTACCCGCCTTTTCTAACGATGAGTTAAACTCTTCGTTTACACCAAGCACAATAGCATTTTTCCAGAAATCTTCTTTTAAGGCATGTATCAAACCTTTGGCTTTGGTTAGGCCTTCTGCGGTACGGGCCATTCCGCAGTATTCCCACATAATTAGGCCCAACTCGCGGTGATATTCATCAACCGTTTTGGTTCCGCGTAGTGATAAAAGTTTAGCTATGCGTTCTTCAACATCTTGCTTAGTTTTAGCAAAAGCCGGGTTACTGGCATCAACCGGTTTAGGGCCAATGGTTGCCAAATAATCGCCCAGGGTATAGGGGATAACAAAATACCCGTCGGACAAGCCTTGCATCAACGCCGAGGCGCCTAAGCGGTTAGCACCGTGATCGGAAAAGTTAGCTTCGCCCAAGCAATATAAACCAGGAATAGTGGTTTGCAAGTTATAATCAACCCAAAGGCCGCCCATAGTATAGTGAACAGCAGGGTAAATACGCATAGGTGTTTTATATGGGTTTTCGTCGGTAATCTGGGCATACATGTCAAACAGGTTACCGTAACGAGCCCTTACTTCGTCCTCGCCTAAACGGGCTATGGCATCAGCAAAATCAAGGAATACAGCCACGCCCGATGCACCCACACCCTTACCTTCGTCAACTGCTTCTTTAGCGTTACGCGATGCTACGTCGCGCGGTACAAGGTTACCAAATGATGGGTATTTACGTTCCAGGAAATAATCCCTGTCTTCTTCCTTTAAGTCGGTTACTTTTAATTCGCCTTTGCGCAACTTTTGTGCAACTTCAACTGTTTTTGGGGCCCAAACACGTCCATCGTTACGTAACGACTCAGACATCAGCGTTAACTTAGACTGATGATCTCCGGATACCGGGATACAGGTTGGGTGTATTTGTGTATAGCAAGGGTTAGCGAAGAAAGCGCCACGTTTGTGAGCCCTCCAGGCTGCTGTAACATTACAGCCCATTGCATTTGTAGATAGGTAAAACACGTTGCCATAACCACCTGTACATAACAATACAGCATGGCCGGTATGGGTTTCAATAGCACCGCTTTTTAAGTTACGGGTAATAATGCCCTGTGCCTTACCGTCTGCTACTACAACGTCCAGCATTTCGGTACGGGTGTACATTTTTACCTTGCCTAAGTGTATTTGGCGGTTTAATGCCGAGTATGCACCTAATAACAATTGTTGCCCGGTTTGGCCACGGGCATAAAACGTGCGCGATACCTGCGCACCACCAAACGACCGGGTATCTAACAAACCGCCGTATTCGCGTGCAAAAGGAACACCTTGTGCAACACACTGGTCAATAATATTAACAGATACCTCGGCTAAACGGTAAACGTTGCCTTCGCGGGCGCGGTAATCACCACCTTTAATGGTATCGTAAAATAAACGGTAAACGCTATCGCCATCATTACGGTAGTTTTTAGCGGCATTTATACCGCCTTGCGCGGCAATAGAGTGTGCACGACGCGGACTATCCTGAAAGCAAAACGCTTTTACATTGTAGCCAAGCTCGGCCAGTGATGCTGCTGCCGAAGCGCCGGCCAGGCCGGTACCTACAACAATAACATCATATTTACGCTTGTTTGCAGGGTTAACCAATTTAAGGTTAAACTTATGCTTGCCCCATTTTTCGGCCAACGGGCCTGCTGGAATTTTAGCGTCTAAGATCATATTTTTGATATAATTTATATTGTTCCCCTAAAGGATTATATTATTTGTTTAAGAAATACACTATCGGCATAGCCGCAAAACCTAGCGGAATAACTACTGCAAAAAACCAGGTGCCAATAAACTCAACAATTGGTGTGTATTTACGGTGTATCCAACCCATAGTGCGGAAAGCACTTTGAAAACCATGTAGCAAGTGGAAAGATAAAGCACCCATGGCTATTACGTAAATAATAACGTACCATAACTGGCTAAAGCTTGCTGCTACCTTGGCGTGAATATCTTTAACACGAACTATCTCTTCGTTACCCTGGGTTGAAACCGAATGTTCAAAATCTTTAGACGCTGGCGTAAAGTTTGCCGCTGTTGTTACTCCGCTTGATAAATCGGTACGGTACTCTTTAAAAGCAACGGTATCTGTAAATTTATACTTATACCAAAAATCGCCCATGTGGATAACGATAAACAATAACAGGATAGAACCTAGCAAACCCATGTTTTGTGACGACCATGATGTTGGCGACTTTGGGCTCGATGCATAAGATACCGGCCTTGCCCTGCGGTTTTTTATGGTAAGTATAGTTGCATATAGTGCGTGTAC
Source organism: Mucilaginibacter gracilis (assembly GCF_003633615.1). Lineage (NCBI taxonomy): Bacteria > Pseudomonadati > Bacteroidota > Sphingobacteriia > Sphingobacteriales > Sphingobacteriaceae > Mucilaginibacter > Mucilaginibacter gracilis. The sequence continues at coordinate 1,433,500 of NZ_RBKU01000001.1, forward strand.
CAGTATGCTGATGTACAACAGATATGCAATAACCTCTATCGGCGGGAAATGGGTTAAAAAGTTGGCGTAAACGTTAAACGAGTAACCGCCATCGTTACTAAATAACAGTAAGTTACCCCCTAAATGCACTATTAAAAAAGTACAAAGAAACAATCCTGTTAAAGCCATGATCAGCTTTTTGCCCAATGAAGAGTTAAAGGTTTGTTTAAATTCGCTCATTATTTATCAGATTTATTTCGACAAAAGTATTTATTAAATAGCAAAAGATATAAATGGAATTTGCTTAATCGTGCATTATGATTTATTTAGAAACATTCTAATATAAAAATGTAAACATTGCCTACAACGTAAAACTTTATATTGCATCATCAAAAAAAACCTATGAACAAAAACAGTATTTTAATTGGGCTGGCTGCTTTTATGTTAACAGCTTGCAAAAACCCCAAAATTATTCAATTTGACGTAACCGCAAGCGGCCTGCAAAACGGCGTTTTTGTGGTTAAAGACCAGGGCGGCCAAACCATTTTTGGCGAAAACGTTAAGGATGGCAAATGCACCGTAAAAGGACAGCTAGATGCACCCGGTTTTTATTTGCTGGATGTTATTAAAACCGGAGATAGGGAACATTTACCTTTTGAGGTTTACCTTGAACCGGGCACATACAAGGTTTCGGCATCCGCAAGCGAATTGGCCAGTTATCCTAAAATTGAAACCGACTCGAAAAAGCAACAAGAGATTAATGATTATAATACCCTCAACAACCAATTGGGCAACGGCATAGAACAAGAAACAGCAAACCTTAACAAAGAATTTGAAGCAAAAAAAACAACACTATCAAAAGACGCACAGCGTAACTTGCTTACCAAAATTGCCCAATCGGAAGACAAGGAACGCAATATACAATTTGAGGTTTTAGAACAATTTATAAAAAAATACCCCACCAGCGAACTGGCCGCTCACTTTATGGCCAGACGGAGTTATGATGAAGAGCCGCAAAAATATGCCGACTTATTTGCTAAGTTAAGCCCGGCTGCAAAAAGCAGCAGCGATGGTATTGAACTGGCAGCCAGCCTTGATATTGCCTTAAAGCTGCAACCCGGCAAAAAAGCACCGGCTATAGCCGGGAAAACTTTTGACGGAAAAACCTTTGCTGCAATTACCGCAGGAAAAAAAATATTTCTGATTGATTTTTGGCGATCCGTTAATCAGTTTAGCCGCGTAAATCACGAAAAAATTTCGGGCATCTATCAGGATTTGAGCGCACGTGGTTTCCAGGTTATCAGTGTTTCGTTAGATAGTAAACAACTTTGGTGGGCAACGGCAGTTAAGGACGACAAGCTACCCTGGCCGCAAATGAGCGATCTTAAAGGTAACGACTCGCCCAACCGGGCAAACTGGGATATTAGCACCATACCTACTTACTACCTTGTAGATTCGGATTGGAAAATTTACAAAAAAAATATTGGAATAGGCCAAATAAAGCTTGAGGCATCGCAGTATCTGGATAAGCATCCTTAATTAAAGGGCTATTACCTTATCGCTCAGTACGCCAAACACGCGGTCGGTTTGCTGGTGTTGCAATGCAACCTTACCAGTAAACCGGCCAAATGATGGCAGTATGGCTTGCTTATCAGCAAAAGCAAAACACGGTAAAGTTACTGATTGCCTGCCGCGCCCCCGTAAATTAACACCCGGGTGAATATGCCCGCATAGTACATAACCAGTAGCTTGTTGTAATTGTACAGGCGGCAGGGGGTGGTGGAGCATCAAAAACGGTTCTATCAATAGTTGCGCATGCAGGCTAATGTTTAGCTTTTGATAATGACTATCGTGTATAATATCGTGATTGCCGCGTATTAAAACAATTTTGAGGTTAGGGAATTGCCCGCGCCAAAGAGCAAACCAATCCCAATCGGTATTCATATCGCTATGAAACAAATCTCCCAAAAAAATAAGCTTTTGAGGTTGATACTCCCTTATCAGATCAGACAATACAGCCAGATCATCCTGAGCCAGATCTCGCGGAACGGCTATACCGGCCTTACGGAAATGACCGCCTTTTCCTAAATGAACATCGGCCGCAATCAGGGCTTTTTCTTCTTTCCAATAAATGGCTTTTTGACAAAGCAAAACTAAATTTTGTTGTAAAAAGGGAAACACTAATTCGTCACACATCATTGCAGATGCAAATTTAATGTGTTTAAGAATGCCGCCACGTAAAAATCTTACAAAAAGATTAAAAACATTTTCTCCGCAATTTAATTGTAAGGTGGAGTTAAACCGCATATTGAGGTTTTATAATTCAAAACCCTTTATAATATACTTTTTGCCGAATGACGATATTATTAGTTGAAGACGAACCCAATATTGTATCGGTTATTAAACGAGGCCTTGATGCCGAAGGATACAGCATAAGTGTTGCCATTGATGGCCTAACGGCCCTGCAAATGATTGCCGACCATAACTTTAACCTCGTTATAATGGATATTATGTTGCCTGGCATGAATGGCATACAGCTTTGCAACCATATAAGAGAACACAATAATCAATTACCCATATTGATGCTTACCGCATTAGATTCGACAGAAAATATTGTGACCGGCCTTAACAGCGGGGCCGATGACTACATGGTTAAGCCTTTTAAAATGGCCGAACTAGCGGCCCGCATAAAAACCCTTTTGCGAAGAGCGGGTAACAACCCACAAACTTTAAAAAACCTGTACAGAATAGGCGAAGTGGAACTGGATGCCGATGCCAAAATTGCCACACTTAAAAACGAGCCACTAAATTTAACCGCTACCGAATACCGGTTGCTGGAGTATTTTATAAAAAACCAGCGCAAAGTACTATCGCGTATACAATTGCTGGAGAGCGTTTGGGATATTGATTTTAACCTGGGCACTAACGTGGTTGACGTATATATTAATTACCTGCGGAAAAAGCTCGATAAAAAAAATTCCACCAAATATATTCAAACCGTTTTTGGGATGGGTTATATGATGAAACAGGGCGATTAAAAATGAAAATACAGGCCAAAATAACTTTACTTTTCTTAGCCATATCAACCGGAATTTTACTGTTGCTTAATGCTTTTATTTTATACTTTGAATACAAGTTTAACTACCAGGATTTTTATAGGCGTTTAGAAGCACGGGTAAACCTTACCGCGCAGATACATCTTTTTCCGGGCGAAGAGAGCCGGGCCTATCAACAGGTGCGTAATAAATATATTGAAAAGCTTGACAATGAAAAAGAACTCATATTTAAAGCCGATACACTAGGCCGGTTTATAAATAGCACGGTACCGGCCGATTTTTTTAACACCATCATAGGCAATGGAGCCGATACGCATAAAGAAGGGAACCAATTTTATGCCGGTAAGCTGGTAAACCATGGTACCGGAAAGTTTATTGTAATAGTATCGGCAACCAACCCTTACGGGCTGCGCGAAATAGACGAACTGCAAAAAATATTACTGATTGGTTTTTTAGGATCGGTGGTGGTGGTTTTTTTTGCGGGCAAAGTGTTTTCGCACTATACATTTATACCCGTAAGCAACCTTACCGAGAAAGTAAAAAGCATTACATCAAACAATTTGCACATGCGGCTTGAGCCCAGAGGGAAGGATGAAATAGCAGAGCTATCGCACACCTTTAACGACATGCTTAACCGGCTTGAAACTGCTTTTGAAACACAAAATAATTTTGTTAGCAATGCCTCGCACGAGTTACGCACCCCGTTAACCATTATTAACAGCGAAATTGAAATTGCCCTAAACAATTACCCCGCCGGTAAGCAGGGGCAACAGTTTTTAAATACGCTACAAGGCGAAACAAATAAATTAACGCAAATACTTAACAGCCTTTTGCTGCTGGCACAATCGGGCTATGACGGCAAAAAACAAAACTGGCAAAACATACGTGTTGACGAGCTTTTATGGCAGTCAGTAGCTTCTATAAAAAAAATTCATCCCGAAAGCAATATAGAGGTTGATGTAAGCCAGCTGCCTGATAATGAAGGAGCCTTAATTACACAGGGCAACAGTAACCTGCTTAACCTGGCCATAAGCAACATTATTAGCAACTCGTGCAAGTATTCGCAAAATAAACTGGTTGTGGTTAAGTTAAGCGTGCAAAATAAAAAAATCATTATATCAGTTACCGATAAGGGAATAGGTATCCCCAAGGATGATATGCAGCATATTTTCGAACCTTTTTTTAGGGCATCAAACACGAGCGATTATAATGGGCATGGTGTAGGCCTGCCATTGGCACTCAATATAGTACGCCTGCACAAAGGCAGCATAGGTATACGGTCGGAGGTAAATACCGGTACCGAAATGCAAATATTTTTACCATCGGCTGAGGCCTGATATTCTAATCAATTTCTAATAACTCTCTTATCAGTTGTTAATTACCGTGCGCTAACATTGCATTAAACAATATTAGTTAACTAAATAATTACAACCATGACAACTATCCTAATCCCTACAGACTTTAAAGCACAAACCCTTAACTGTGTTCCCGAATTATTAAAAAAGGTTTATCCGGAAAGACTCAACATTATATTGGTACACCTATTGGATATTACCTACTCGGAACAAGAACTACTGATGCTGGCAAGGCGATCGTCTGAATACCGCCATATACCCGGCGAGTTTTACGCAGCATGCGCCAGGTTAAAAAAATTATATCCCGAAAGGATAGACAATTTTAGAATTGAATTTTTTTATGGAAGCACGGTGGCCTTGTTTAATAATCTTTTAGAAGCAAACAGTATTGATGTTGTGGTTAAATTGAATGATTACCATTACGACCAGCTTACACAAAACAGCATTGACCCAACTGCACTTATAGCCCGCTGCAACAAGCCTGTAGTACAACTTGACTGTAAAACCGCTGTTGACTATGACTTGCCCAAGGTAGAAAAAAACCAAAAAAACCCATTAACACCAAACGCAGTTTAACGTTAAAAAACAAGGTTTATGTTACTTAAAAAGAATATTCCTATCAGCTATGTTTTTGGCAAAATAAAGTTAGAAATGACGCTACTGGCTATATACTCAACAGCGGTATATGTAGCTCACACGTATTTTAATTTTCCGGGCGTATCTATCCCCATTGCCATACCGAGTATTTTGGGAACCATTATTTCGCTACTGCTTGCTTTCCGTTCAAACCAGGCTTATGATAGGTGGTGGGAAGCCAGAACATTATGGGGAGCCATAGTAAATGATTCCCGGACATTTGCTCGGCAAGTATTTGCATTTGTTGATAACTCGTACAACGATGCCGACAAGCGCATGATGAAAGAGCGCATTATTAAACGGCAAATGGCCTGGTGTCAAAGCTTAAGCAAGCACCTACGTGGCCACAATGCCCGCCCGGCACTGGATAAGTATATATCCGAAGAGGAAAGGAGGGCCATCGCCCACATAGACCACGTTCCGTTAGCACTATTGGAACAACACGGATCCGATCTTCGTTTACTGCTTCGTTTAAATTGGATAAACGAATATCAGCAGGTAGCCATGGACGAAACATTAACCCGCTTTTCTAATTCAATGGGTGGCTGCGAGCGGATAAAAAACACGGTTTTCCCGGTAACGTACAGCTTTTACATTCACATATTGGTACTACTGTTTGTAATGATGTTACCGTTTGGGCTTATTGAATTATTCGGTGTGTTTCAAATACCTTTGGTTGTGGCTATATCTTCATCGTTTTTTTTGATAGAAAAGATGGCCATTCACCTGCAAGATCCTTTTGAAAACAAACCAACCGATACCCCAACAACAACAATAAGCAACAAAATTGAGCACGATTTGCAGCAGTTACTTAACGAAGATGTTCCGCAGGCAAGGGATAAAGAGAATACCACTGTTGGAACCAAGGGAACGATGTACTACGTTTTATAATATTCATACGCTGGTTTTCTTTTTTTATATTCCTTTATAAACTCAAACAGCCGGTTTTTACCGGCTGTTTGAGTTTATAGATAATGATGATAACAATCCTTAACAAGTTCCTAACGGTGTTCTATATTTATTCTGTTCCTTAACTTAATCACATTGCCATTAGCTTCATTTATCAAGCCCAGTATAGCGATCAACAAAAAAACGCCCGGCAGTTTAACCTACCGGGCGTTAAAAACATACTAATCAATATTATCTAACTGTATAAACATTATTAAAGGCTGCGCCTTGAGGGTCTATGCCAGATATTTTGAGGTTACCGTTTTTTAGGTTGGTAAGTGCCTTGTCAATATCGGCTGGAGCGTTAATTGGCATACTGTTGATGCTGGTAATTACCGAGCCTACTTCAATACCCAGGTCGTCAAACATTTTACCGGGGCGCACATTGGTTACTGCAACACCCGATTTTAAGCCGTATTTAGCTTTCTGATTATCGGTTAAAGCCTGGAAACCTGCGCCTAATTTGTTGTATAGTTCTTCGGCAGATTTGCTAACAGCCGCGGTGCGTGTTTCGGCAGTTTCAGCCTTTAAGGTTACCGAGAAAGTCTTTTCGGCACCACCACGTATTACAGTAAGGTTAATTTTATCGCCCGGTTGCAAGCGGCCAACGGTTTCTTGTAAGTCGGAAGACTCGGTAACGGTACGTCCGTTTACTTTTGATATGATATCGCCTTTATGTAAACCGGCTGCTTCGGCTGCGCCACCTGCTACCAGGTCGTTAACGTATAAACCAACGGTACGGTCAATACCTAATTGTTGTGCAGCATCCGGGTTTAACTCGGTAAAGCTAACACCCACTAAGCCACGTTTTACCGAACCATATTTTTGAATATCATTCAATACCTTTTTAGCCAGGTTAACCGGGATGGCAAAACCATACCCTTCGTATGAGCCTGTTTGCGACGCTATTGCGGCGTTAATACCTATTAACTCGCCTTTTGTATTTACCAATGCACCACCACTGTTGCCCGGGTTAATGGCGGCATCGGTTTGGATGAACGACTCGATAGCCTTATTTAACTTAGGCGCACTTTGTTGTAAACGGGTGCGGCCAAAAGGGTTATTCTCTTCCTCATCACCATGACCGATGATGTTGATATTACGGCCCTTAGCACTAATAATACCCGCAGTTACTGTTGAAGTTAAATTAAACGGATTACCTACCGCCAATACCCACTCGCCAACACGGGCATCGTCCGAGTTGCCTAATTTTACTATTGGCATATTGGTTGCACTTATTTTAAGCAAAGCCAAATCGGTATTAGGGTCGGTACCTATAACCTTAGCCTGGAAAACCCGCTTGTCGTTAGTGGTGATCTCAATTTTATCAGCTTTTTCAACAACGTGGTTGTTGGTTACAATATAACCATCCGGCGAAATAATTACCCCCGAGCCGGATGCCTTTTGAACGCCTTGCGGGCGCACGCGCTGGCCAAACATCTGGCCAAACATTTGCTCCATCTCGTCCTGGCTGCCGCCGCTTGTTGCTGCATAAGTAGTACGGATGTAAACTACTGCCGGGGTTACTGCTGCCGCTGCTTCGGTAAAATCAACATTCCCGGTTGACGAAATTACGGGTTGCTCCCTGTTGCTTGCGAAATAAACTTTTTGGCGATCTTCGAACGACAGGTTACCGTCTCTATTGTTCTCAATTACCTTATAAGCGCCTATCGCCATAGCGCCACCTAAAAAGGCAGTTAAAACTGTTAAACCAAATTTTTTCATAGCTTTTTCTTTTTCACTTTTCTTATTTCAAATTTAATACCATATATACTATTACGTCAATACTTAATAACAGTATATTGTGTTAAAAAATGTTAAACATTTTAACATCATAAATTTAGCATGTTTTATTATCACAAACTAATGATATAAAACATGCCCTTTAATGAATATTTTTGTGACAACTTTATTTAAAAATAGTGAATATTAAGTTTTATAAGTACCAGGGAGCCGGCAACGATTTTGTGTTGGTTGATAACCGGAAAAATGTTGTAGATCACCAAAATCCGGCTTTAATTGCTCAAATATGCAACAGGCGCTTTGGCGTTGGCGGCGATGGAATGATGTTTTTGCAAGATAAGCAAGGCTACGATTTTGAGATGGTTTACTATAATGCCGATGGGCAGCCAAGCAGCATGTGCGGCAACGGTGGCCGCTGTATAGTTGCCTTTGCCAAATACCTGGGCGTAATTGAAACCGAAACTGAATTTTTGGCGGTGGACGGCCCACACTATGCCAAAATTTCCGCAGAGGGCGACTGGGTTAGTTTGCAAATGATTGATGTTGACACGATAAACAGCGACGGCGAAGCTTATGTACTAAACACCGGTTCGCCGCATTATGTACTACAGGTAGACGATTTGAAAAGTAAAGATGTTTACCACGACGGGCGCGCCATACGCAACAACGCAACTTACAGCGAAAAAGGTATTAACATCAATTTTATTGAGCCTTTAAACGATGGCTATTTTGTACGAACCTTTGAGCGCGGCGTGGAGGACGAAACCTTTGCCTGTGGTACCGGCGTAACGGCAGTTGCTTTAGCAATGGCGCAACACCATAACCAAACCGGACATGTTACTACCCCCATTAAGGTTTTGGGTGGTGATTTGAATATCCGTTTTGATTACGATGGGAAACGATTTACCAATATATTTTTGGAGGGCCCGGCGAAGTTGGTGTTTGAGGGTTGTTTAGATGTGTGAGAACGGAATGCTGATGACAGATCCTAAAAAAAACATAGCCGCAAACACGGGTTTTAATGCTGTTCTGTGAGCTTTTCACCAAAGCGAAATTGAGCCTTAAAACAAAACACCGCGAAGTTATATTATCGATATTTGGATAACTAAAATAACAAGTTATACCTATAGCTGTTATACGGGTAAGCATTAAAAGCATGAACCAAAGCAGCAGTACAAAAATAAGGGTAATAGTAACAGGAGCAACCGGCATGGTTGGCGAAGGTGTTTTGCACGAGTGCCTTAATCATCCTCAGGTTGAAGCGGTATTGATTGTGAACCGCAAACCATCGGGCTTTAGCCACGCCAAACTGACTGAGGTTATTCATAACGATTTTTTTGACCTCACTGCTATTGAACAGCAATTGGTGGGATATAATGCCTGCTATTTTTGTTTAGGTGTTTCGTCGGTAGGGATGAAGGAGCCGGAGTATACCACAGTGACTTACGACCTGACGCTGAACTTTGCAAAAACTCTGAGCCGCCTAAATAGCGATATGACTTTTACTTACGTATCCGGAGCGCATACCGATAGCACCGAAAAAGGCAGCAGTATGTGGGCCCGCGTTAAGGGTAAAACCGAGAACCACCTGGCCAGGCTACCTTTTAAACAGGAGTTTAATTTTAGGCCAGGCTTAATGAAGGCCGCGCCCGATGCCCAAAAAACACCGAAACTTTATAAGTATTTAGAGTGGCTGTATCCTTTTTTACATTTGTTGTTTCCCAACTCATCATGCTTATTATCCGAAGTTGGCCAGGCCATGATTAATGTTACCCTGCATGGCTTTGATAAAAACATTTTAGAGGTGAGTGATATTGTGGCTGTAGCGCATAATTGAGAATTAACTTAAACAAGTTGCACCTTTCGCTGCGTGGCTATATTCAATGTTTTAATAACAACCCAAATACTATGTTAACAACTGTAGTTAATAATTATTTAGCGCCAAATGCTTTTGATTGCTAAATATTCTGTTTACGTTTGAATTTTTTGTTGATGTAGCTTGCACAAATTTTTTATACAAGCATGCTACGTGTAGACAGTACAAAACCTTGCCAAATAGTATATTCGGTGTGTAAGCACGAGTATTTGTCGTACGTTATAGAGCCTCACATCGTACAGCTAAACCCTAACGGCGAGTTTTCGCTCACCCACCAACGTTTATTTTCAAACACGGTAAAAGAGTTTGCAAACTTTATTGACGATACCGATATTAAACTCGTTAAAATTTTAGATGAGCTTGAACAAGGTGCCATCATTCGCAAATACCATAAAAAAGCCATACGCCCGGTTGAGTTTTTTTCTAAAATTTTTAACGAGCAGTTTTTCGACACCATCCGCCCAAAAATTGAAAAGCGTATGGTTGAGGCACTAAGCCTGTTACACAACAAGCAGGTTTACCAAATGAGCAAAGAAGGCTACCCCGCCGGCAAACGCTTGCAGATAGCTACCGAAGAGGCGTCGGTATTATTCCATTTTAGGCGCAACGAAACCGAAATAAGGTATTTCCCTACCATCAAATACCAAAACATGCGCATCGAGTTCATGTTTAAAAATGCCGAAATTATAAGCAACCACCCCGCCTGGATGCTGCTTGATGACACTTTGTATTACTTTGATAAAGATATTGAAGGCAAAAAGCTATTTCCGTTTTTAAACAAACGCTACATCGCTATTCCGCGCTCGTCCGAGCAATCGTACTTCGAAAAATTTGTTGCACCGCTTATAGAAAAACACCACGTTTACGCCGAAGGTTTTACAATAAACAACGAAAAGCACGAAGCTACGGCCGTACTGAAACCCATTTATATAGAAAACGGCACATCGCAAATACAACTTTACTTTAAATATGCCAGTTATGTTTTCCCCTTTGGGGATGGCAGGCAGGTATCTGTACGGATAGAAAAAATTGGCGACGAGTATACCATCCATCGCGTTAAGCGCTCCATTGGCTGGGAAAGAGGCAAACTAAAGGAGCTGGAAGACCGTGGATTAAAAATTGTATCGAGCCTGTTCCAAAACCTGGAGGTAAAGGGTGGCGATGAGGAGATTGACCATTCCTTCTCGGTATTTGAGTGGTTAAACCAACACCACGACGAGCTTACCGGCCTCAACTTTGAGCTTGAACAACCCGAAGGAAAAAAACGCTATGTGTTTGGCAACAGTAAAATAGACCTCGAAGTTAAAGAAGGGAACGATTGGTTTGATATACACGCTATTGTGCATTTTGGGCCCTACCAAATACCTTTTATGGAATTGCGTAACCATATATTAAACCGCAAAAAAGAATTTATTTTACCGTCGGGCGAGATAGCTGTAATACCCGAAAAATGGTTTTCGCAATACGGCAACCTATTGGCTTTTACCGAGAACGACAAAAGTTTAAAGCTAAAAAAACACCACATAGGCCTCTTAAATGATTTGGATGACGGCACTATGGCCAGGGTTGCTATTAACCGCAAAATGCAAAAACTTACCGATTTTGAGCAAATGGACGATGTGGACATGCCGGTGCATTTTACAGGCACCCTTCGCCACTACCAAAAGGCGGGTTACAACTGGTTCCACTTTTTAAAAGATTATAATTTTGGCGGCTGCCTTGCCGACGATATGGGCCTGGGTAAAACCATACAAACGCTGGCCCTGTTACAAAAAAACAAAGAAGAAGCCGAGGCTGCAGGCAGTAAAGCAACATCGCTCATTGTTATGCCAACTTCGTTAATTTACAACTGGCTTAACGAGGCCACCAAGTTTGCGCCGCAACTCAAATTAATGGTACATACGGGCACATTGCGTAATAAACTGCCCGAACATTTTGGCAATTTTGATGTGGTGATAACCACCTATGGCATTACCCGTATTGATATTGATGTGCTGAACAACTTTTTTTTCGATTACATTATTTTAGACGAAAGCCAAAACATCAAAAACCCGTCATCAAAATCGTTCCGCTCGGTTAAGCTGTTAAAATCGCGGTTCAAGCTGATATTAAGCGGTACGCCGGTAGAAAACTCGGTGAATGATTTGTGGACACAAATGTCGTTCATAAACCCTGGCTTGCTTGGCAGTCAGCAGTTTTTTATGAACGAGTTTGTAACGCCCATCGAAAAAAAGAAAGACGAAGAAAAGGCCCGCAAACTACAGGCCCTAATTAAACCTTTTGTATTGCGCCGCACTAAAGAGCAGGTTGCGACTGAACTACCGCCCAAAACCGAAAACCTGTTTTACTGCCAGATGAGCGACGACCAGGCCGAGGTTTATGAAAAAGTAAAATCGGAGTACCGCAACGAGTTATTAAAAAGTTTGGAAGATGGCACCTTTGCAAAATCGCAGATGCAGGTATTGCAGGGCCTTATTAAGCTAAGGCAAATAGCCAACCATCCATCTATGATAGATGAGAATTACGAAGGCGACTCGGGCAAGTTTGAAAATGTTACCCACACCTTAACCAATGTTTTGGAAGCAGGGCATAAGGTGCTGATATTTTCGCAGTTTGTAAAGCAGCTAACCATTTACCGCCAGCACATGGAAAAAGAAAACATTCCATATTTGTACCTGGATGGTAGCACCCAAAACCGTGGCGAGATAGTCAAAAAATTTCAGGAAGACGAAAAGACCCGCGTATTCCTCATCTCGATAAAAGCGGGCGGCGTAGGTTTAAATTTAACTGAAGCCGATTATGTTTTTATTCTGGACCCCTGGTGGAACCCCGCCGTTGAGCAACAGGCTATTGATCGTACACACCGTATAGGCCAAACCAAAAATGTATTCATTTACAAATTCATCACCAAAGATTCGGTAGAGGAGAAGATACTGGCCCTGCAACAACGCAAGCTTAAACTATCAAGCGCGTTAATAACCACCGAAGAAAGTTTTATCAAATCGTTATCGCCGGAGGATATTAAGGAAATTTTGGGTTAGCCCCCTAAACCCCTAAAGGGGGGAAAAAGGGGGAATAAAAAAAGTTATATTTCCTCATTATTCAATATTGCCAGATAGTTGGCCCGGCTTATCATTCTCGCACCTAGGGACGATAAGTGGTCGGTGTAAACCTGGCAATCTATCATTCGGTATTTACCGGTTTGGCTAAGCGTTATCAAAGCCAGTTTTGATGCATTACTTACTTTGCTAAACATACTCTCGCCGCAAAAAACCTCGCCTATCTGTACGCCGTACAGGCCACCAACCAACTCGTTATTTTGCCAAACCTCTACCGAGTGTGCATGGCCTAATTGATGTAATGCAATGTAAGCCTGCTGCATATCGTTGGTAATCCAGGTGCCATCCTGGCCGGCACGTTCGGCATCGGCGCAGGCTTTAATCACGTCGGCAAAACAGGTATCAAACGTTACATCAAACCGCTTTGCGCGGATAATCTGGCCCATACTTTTTGATACTTTTAACTCGTTGGGGTAAAGCACAAAGCGCTCGTGCGGCGAAAACCATAAAATAGGCTCGTCATCGCTATACCATGGGAATATCCCATTTTGGTAAGCCAGCATTAACCTATCCGCACTTAAATCGCCGCCCACGGCAAGCAGCCCGTCATCTTCGGCAAGTTCGGGGTTGGGGAAAAGCAAGCGTTCATCAAGCCTGAATATCATTAAGGCAAAATTAAGCCTTCTTGCGTATCACCAGTTTTTTATTTTGAACTTTGGCTATATTATCCATGTATTGCTGCATTTCGTTGTATTTGGCAGCAGGTATTACGTAGTTGTTTAGGTTAAATTTTGTTGTGTTAACAATTTGATTTTTTGCGGCATCGTAAACATAGGTTACATCGTAATTACCATAGCTAAACTTGAGGCTTGCATTTGGCGGTAACGATTCTACTTCGAAACCCGCGGGCAAATCAATAGTGGTAACGCAGGTTTTGCCCATGGGGTGCTCAAAATAGTAATCGCTTTTGCGTTTTTCTAAAACGGGCACGGTTAGCCGCCATAAGTCAAACAAACGGGGGCGGTAAAACTGCTTGTCGCCGGCCATAATGTCGCAAAACTTATCGTATTCCATTTCAACATTAACCTCGTCAACACCTTCTTTATCACCAGCTGGTTTCAAATCAAAAACCGACGGTTGTTTAATATTAAGATTTCGTATCAGAAACTCTTTTTGTTCGTCTATTTTTTGCTGCGCCAAACCAATGTACATACTGCGGTACTCGCCGGTGGCCCAAATTTTAAGCGTAGCCTTGGCACCGCCGTCGGGCTGTAAAAACAAATGTGCCTCGCTTTTAAACTGATTATCGGTAATGGTGCTTTTTGGTGTATTAACCAATTTCCCGCCGTCTTCGGTTACTAGCAGGGCGTTCCTGTTTTCGGTAAATGTGCCCAACTTGCCAAAGGGTTGCGTGCTGCTGGTGCATTCGAGCCAGGTAGTATCATTTTTAAATGGCACACAAACTATGATATGATTAAATGGATCGGCCGGGAACGATGGGTCGGCAGGCTCCCGGTTTGCCTCCGCTCGCACTATTGCATAATACGACGGTATATGAACTGCTTTAAGCAAAGCCGTCATATAATTTGACAATGCTTTGCAATCGCCGTATTTTTTTTGATCTACAAACGTTGCGGCAAAAGGCTTTAAACCGCCAATGCCCAACTGCACACTTACATAGCGCATGTTTTTTTGCATATAGTTATACAAAAATTTAGCCTTTTCCTTGTCTGTTTTTATGCCTGCAGTCATCTGCCTTATTTCTTCTTCTCGGGCCGGTGTTAACGAGCATACGTCGGCATTTAATGCCTGTTGCCATTTGCCGTAACCGGCCCAGGTACTTATATCGCCGGGCATGCCGCCGTATTCAAACGAGTTGGCAGCAAACATTACTGATGGCAAAACCCTCCAATCCAAGGCCTCCTCTTCAAGTTTAAACGCCTTTAGGTTCTTCACCTCCCAGGTGTACGAATCCATATTATTTACAACATCTTTTTTGGGTGCGATGGTAGTATTGCAGTTTTTATACCTGAAACCAATAGCTGGGTTAACCAGGAAGTGATATATTGAATTTTGAACCGACTTCTCCGACGATTGAATAAGCCATTTATTAAGATCAACATAACTGTTCTGTTCGGTTTCCGAAATTTGCTCCACAGTTACCGGGTAGCTAACAATGGTATGGCTGGTGCCAAGCATACGGTCGTCTGTAATTATTGATATCCCATCAGAAGCCGATCTGTCATACATATCACCTTTGCGGTATTTTTTTATTTGTTTCCCGTCAGCATCATATATTATCATTTCGGCAGAGCTTACACTGCTAAACTTTTTATCATACCATAGCACAATCGCGGCTTCGCGTTCGGCCTTTTCATTTAATACCGTTACAACCGAATGCTCTTTTATCACCATTTTACCCGGGCCCTTAACGGTAATATCGGTTAAGCTATAGCGCACAACTGCATTTGCATCCTTTTTTAACGAATCGGGTATGGTTGATGCTTTGTAAAGCTCGGCAGGCACATCTTTACTCTGGCTATAAACCTGCCCCGTAAGCAGGATTAATGCCGCAATAGTTAATAATTTATTATACATGGCTCAAATATTACAGCTTATCCTTTTTTTAATACAATTTGCTCATTCAGCATATCGTTCATTTTTTTATAAAATTCGCGAAATTCGGGGTATTCAACATTATAATAAACCGTTTTTTTATAGTTTACTATGTAGCTTACTTTAATCATACCGTCCTCTTCACCAATAAAGCGCCTAAAGGTTATGCTTTTATCAGGCATTGTCATACTCACATTTTTCGGCAGCGCGTCGGCCTTAAAACCTGCAGGTATTTTATAGCTGCCTGTAATTACATAATTATTACGGCAACCAAAGTCAATATCGGTGGCACGGTTTTCACTTAAAAATGGGTTTGTTTTTAACGGACTAAATAAGTTAGGATTAATGTAGATATAATTTTCGTCGGAAGCGGGGAGTGCGAGTTTGAAGCCTATTTTTTGGCACAGAGGCAAGGTGTCGATATCCATATTCTCCAACTTTAGAGAAGCTATTTCCAGGTTATTATCACCGTTTTTCAAAAACTTTTTGTACTTCTCCTCTCCATCTTTTTTATATTTCTCAACATTGCTCAATTTATGATAGCTGTAACTGTTTATTTCTGCCGTTCCGTCTAATTTTCCATCGGGCAAAACACTTGCTACTATTTGTACCACCTCCCTTGCAGCTATGTCGTGGTCTATAAATAACAGATCATATTTCTTTTCCTCCTTGTCAATATACAAGCCAAACGAGTTAAGCAATTCGTAAGGTGTTTCGTTATAAACGTTGTATTTGCCGGATGCATCTAAAACATAATGTTTGGTACTATCAACCGGGATATAAACCACGGCGCGGTTAAATTGAAATAATGAGGGGTATGCACCCGATACCTGGCCATTTTGGCGCGTACTAACCACCATTGGATATACCTTAACGCCAGTTTGTTTAAGCAAGTGGCATAGTGCCAGGTTAATTTCGGTTGCGTTGCCGGTTTGCTTTTCCCAGGCTTTAACTGTGCCGTCTACAGTGTATCTGTAGTCGGCATCGTTCCACTTCATTCTATCCTTAACCTGTTTAAAAACAAAGGCTATTTTTTCGTCGTCGGTTTTAAATGCTTTAGCCTTGCTTATAATTAATTCCTCATCTTTTAATTTTCGCTTTAGTTGTCCGCCAAAATTGTCATTTTCAATAAGGCTGTTGCCGGCCTTCTCCCAGGTGTCGATAAACGAGCGCACAAAACCGCCAACCGGCCTAATAGATGTTAGCTGGTAATAGATGCGTTGCAAGTTATCAGCCCTCGACCTCATATAAGGCTCGTCGGTTAACGACGGAATATTAGCAAGTCCCCGGGTGCGTTTATCTGTATTATATGTAAAGGCTTGTGCGCCCATGCCAATTGTTTTAGAATCGGACCCGCTAATGTTTTTCACAAATGGCTGTAAAATATGTGTTTGAGTTTTATACACAAATAAATCGGGGGTTTCGGTACTTATCTCGCTGTAGCGGCATGGTATGTTACCCTGAAAAAACCAATCTGGTAGTGAATAACTAGCAACATCTTGAAACCGGTATTTGTATTCGATAATAGAACCGGCCTTTACATTTGGAAAAGCAAAAACAATGGCCTGCCTAAACTGGTCAACGTTTTCTGTATATATCAATTTCCTTTCCAGTTTGGTTATTTCGGGTTTACCATTGTTTTCGTTAATGGTTTCAACCTGCACATCGGTTATGTTTTCGGCGCGGTTTCCGCCATAAAACTCTATACGGATGTTTCCTTCGTCTTTACCCTTATCGTTAAATATTTTAATGCGCTTGTGGCGCTCCATCACAATATTAAAATCCTGATCAAAGTACACATCACCTTTATCAAAAAGCACCATTGCATTGGCATCCTTTTCAAATTCGCAGGCTTTAAGCTGTAGGTCGGCCATATCAACCTTGCCAAAAGGCATCGTTGCTGGTGTGGGGGCCTGCGCCAGTACATGGGTAACAAAAAATAAACAGAAAACAGAGGTAAATACTTTTTTCATATGTGATATTTTGACGGAAAATAGTTAAAATATCAATACAAATAATATTTTTTAAAACAAAATTCACCTCCATTTGTATACGCGCTGGTTTGCCACGTTTTTTTATTAAAAAAGTTTACCAGCCGTTAAACCTTTAAAAAAGTTCCGAGTCAAACTTTAAAATTGAGCGACGATAATCTCTTTTATATTTTAGTTTAGGTATGGGTCCCGGCTGGTTACCGGGGCCTTTTTTATGCCGTTAAAAACAGGTTTTGTGTTATTGGCGGTATAATACCATTGGCCAAAGCCTTATCAAACAATAGTTGGATGGCTTTGCGCCCTTCGATACCCAACTCAACCGAGTACTTGTTTACATACAAGTCTATGTGTTTGTACATCACCGCCTCGCTCATTTCCTGCGAGTGCGAACGGATAAACTCCAAACCCGATTTTGGATTGGCAAAAGCAAACTCAACCGATCGTTTTATAATACGGTTAACTTTTAGCTGTACATCCGGTGGCAAATTGCGGTTAATTACAATACCACCCAGCGGAATGGCGCAACCGGTTTGCTTTTCCCAATAATCGCCCAGGTCAATAACTTTATGTAAGCCTTTATCCTCATAGGTAAAGCGGTTTTCGTGAATAATTAAACCAATATCTATCTCATCATTCAGTAATGCATCTTCAATTGCCGAAAACACCATTTCCACCTTATTTTTAGCTTCCGGAAATGCCAGGCCAAGTAAAAAATTAGCGGTGGTGAACTTACCGGGAATGCCTATTTTAAGGTTTGAAATATTAGATATTAAATAAGGAATATCCTGCTGTTTGGTAATGAGCATGGGCCCTACGCCAAACCCAAGCGCACTGCCCGAATCGAGCAGAACATATTTATCGGTAACGTAGGCAAATGCGTGGTAACTTAATTTGGTAATATCAAGCACGCCATTCATTGCCTTTTGGTTAAGTGTTTCTACATCATCAAAAAACACTTCAAAATCTAAGCCCTCGGTATCAATTTTATGGTGAATAAGGGCATCAAAAATAAAGGTATCGTTAGGGCAGGGAGAAAAGCCGAGGGAAAGTTTCATTTGCAGATATATTAAACCTTAGTAATTGAGCTGATGAGCTCAATGGCAAAGTTATTCAGATTTTTTATAGCCAGCCCTATCTTCCAGTTATCGCGGTTACGCTTTTCAACATAATTTGACACGGCTCTGATTTGTAAGCCCGCCACACCTGCCTTTTGGCAGGCATAAAAAAATGCCGCGCCTTCCATACTCTCCATTTGCGGGGCTGCCTGCTCCATCACTTTTTGGATAGATGCTTCGTTACCATGAGCGGTATTAACCGTTATGGCTGTGGTTTTTTTTAGTGCGGCATTGGTTAAATAATTACCCAGACTGGCCGTAGTGTAATACTGGCTTTCGCCGAAACCCAGATTTTTGATAGCAATAAACGCATCGCCATCCTCGGCACCAAGTTCCGATAGGTTGTCGCTAACAATTTCAACCACCTCGCCTAAGGCAATGCCGCGGTCAAAACTGCCTGCTATACCTAAATTAATTACCAAATGTTGTTGGTTTAGCGTAAAATAATTGCCCAGCGCATAGGCTGTTGCAACCATACCTACGCCTGTAATTAATACATCAAACGGTCTTTTTATATTAAAATGGGCCAGTAGGGGCTCTATTTCGGGCTCGGTAGCGGCAACAATTAAAATTTTCATCATGTTTTATACACTAAGTTATAAACTATTAGGCTGTTTTTGTTTTATATATTTGCAGCAACAATTGCTATGATGATTTATATTACACGGAAAGAACATTTTAACGCTGCACATCGTATGTACCGCGATGAATGGAGTGCCGAAAAAAATAACGAGGTTTTTGGTAAGTGTGCTAACCCAAACTGGCACGGGCATAACTACAATATTTTTGTAACTGTAAAGGGTGAAATATCGCACGCTACAGGCTATCTGATAGACCTTAAAGATTTAAAGGTGATTATTAACGATTACGTTATAGAAAAACTTGACCATAAAAACATTAACCTCGACGTACCTTTTATGCAAGGTAAAATGGCATCAACCGAGCTACTTTGCATTGAGATATTTAACCAACTTAAAGCTCCCATTGAAGCTAATGAGGGCGTTTTTTTACATTCGGTAAAGCTGTATGAAACCGAAAACAACAGCGCCGAGTACTTTGGCGACTAAGCAACATGAGCAAAGAAAATTACGACCGATACGATGATGAGGAAGATGTGGACGGTTATGTAAAAATTGACCGCTATAACCCGGAACTCATCCAAAATATATCAACCCATTACAAGGATATATTAACCCAGTTAGGTGAGGACCCTAACCGAGAAGGCTTGCTTAAAACGCCCGAACGTGTAGCTAAGGCATTGCTGTATTTAACACATGGTTACGACCTGAACCCGAAAGACATCTTAGAATCGGCAAAGTTTACCGAGGAATACAGCCAAATGGTTGTGGTAAAAGACATTGAAGTTTACTCGATGTGTGAACACCATATGTTACCCTTTTTTGGAAAGGCACATATTGCCTATATACCAAACGGGCAGGTAGTTGGCCTGAGCAAAATACCCCGCGTGGTTGATGCCTTTGCACGCCGCCTACAGGTGCAAGAACGTTTAACCAACCAAATACGAGATTGTATACAAGAAACCTTAAACCCCATTGGCGTAGGCGTTGTAATGGAGTGCCGCCATTTATGCATGTGCATGCGCGGTGTACAAAAGCAAAACTCGGTAACAACAACATCGGCCTTTACAGGCGAATTTATTAAAGAAAAAACCCGTGCCGAATTTTTACATTTGATATCATCAAAATTGAGCTAAAAAAAGGTTCATAGTTGATGGTTCATAGATCATAGTAGAAAGGCTAAAAACACCATGAACCATTATCTATGAACCATGAACCAAATAACTAACTAACCAATAACTAAATTGAAAGCATACATATTTCCAGGACAAGGCGCCCAGTTTGTAGGCATGGGTAAAAACATTTACGACCAATCCGAACAAGCCCGCGAATTATTTGAACAGGCCAATAGCATTTTAGGCTTCCGCATTACCGATATGATGTTTAACGGTACCGACGAAGACCTGAAACAAACCAATGTTACCCAACCGGCTATATTTTTGCATTCGGTTATTTTAGCAAAAACAATTAGCAATTTTGAGCCGGAGATGGTAGCGGGCCATTCGCTTGGCGAGTTTTCGGCGTTGGTGGCTGCCGGTGCGCTTTCGTTTGAAGATGGATTGCGTTTGGTAGCATCCCGCGCCAACGCGATGCAAAAAGCCTGCGACATTCAACCATCAACAATGGCAGCCATTTTGGGCCTTGATGATTATACAGTTGAAGAAATTTGCCACAGGATAAGCAATGTGGTTGTGCCGGCAAATTACAATTGCCCGGGGCAACTGGTTATATCGGGCACCATTGCCGGTATTGACGAAGCTTGCGAAAAGCTTACCGCTGCCGGGGCAAAAAGAGCATTAAAGTTAAACGTTGGCGGCGCATTTCACTCGCCATTAATGGAGCTGGCCAAGGTTGAATTGGAAGCGGCTATTGTTGCTATCGAAATTAAGAGCCCTATATGCCCTATCTATCAAAATATTGATGCCAAACCTTATACCGATCCGGCTGCTATTAAGGCAAACCTCATATCGCAGCTAACCGGCCCTGTACGTTGGACACAAACCATGCAACGTATGATACAAGATGGTGCAACATCGTTTACCGAAGTTGGGCCCGGTAATGTTTTGCAAGGCCTGGTTAAAAAGGTTGACAGGGCAATGAAAACAGAAAGCGCCACCTTATAAAACAATTACACAGTATTTGGTTTTATATTGCTATTACATTAACACACTATAATTTTGAATACTGCCGCCAAAATACGCTGGTTACTTGCGCTTATTTGCTTAAGCCTGTTTTTAACAGCCATCATTGCAAAACAATCGTACAGCCCGCGTAACAATCTGGATAGCAGTGCCAAAACCCTCGAAACAAATTTAAGGCAAAAAGAAACCTTTGCGCGCGATTTTATTGACAATAAAACCAATTTTATAAAGCTTAAAAGCGTTGCTAATAGTGAGCAATACGCGCTGGATTTAACAAACCTGGTAAAAAACGAACACCTATACCTCTGCACCTATTCAAACAATCAACTAAGCTATTGGAACGGAGTTTCGGCATTGCCCGATAATATTGCGCAATACAAAGACGGCACCTCGTTTATAAAAACAACAAACGGTTATTACGAACTAATTAAAAAAAGTGATGGCAATTTTTGCGTTGCCATTTTTGTTTTGGTAAAAAATAATTATCACTATCAAAACCAGTATCTGCAAAACAATTTCGCAACCCAACTACTGCGCGACAATAACATTGCCATTGCCGACTTTGCCGACCCCAATGTTTACAACATACGCAGTGTAAAAAACGAGTATCTGTTTTCGGTTAAACTTATAGCCGATAATCTTAACCCACTATTTGCGCTGATGCAAATTATGCTGTGGATAAGTGGCCTGTTATTGCTGTGCGCATTAATTAATAACCTTGCCAATATTGTTGCTTCAAAGGGCCACGTTTTTATTGCGTACTTAATTATTGCTGCCTTAATTATTGCGGTACGGTTTGTTAACCTTTACTACCACTGGCCTAATATTTACCAGGGAATAAGCTTATTTGAGCCTTCCTATTATGCCGCTAACACCATATTTCCGTCTCTGGGCGATTTTGTTATCAACGTAATACTTATAACCTGGCTGGGGTTATTTATATACAACACACGCAATAAAATAATTAAAAGCCCAATAAAACGCACGGCATTAAGTTACGGTATATTGGTAGCTTGTGTGCTTTTTTTAATTGGCCTCTCGCGCGTGTTACTGGGTTTATTTGCGGGGCTGGTATTTAATTCGCACATCAATTTTGATGTAAACAACGTACTTAATTTAACCAGTTTTAGCGTTGTTGGTGTTGTTTTGCTTTGCTTTGGCCTTTTTATATTTATTTTATTTAGCGAAACTTGCCTGGCCGTTGCTTTAAAACTTAACGTAACAAACCGCAACAAACTAATTGTTTTAGTTGGCCTTACGCTACTTACAACAATAGCAGAAGCTATCCGCCATCACGATATTTCTGGCTTTTATCTATTGTGGTCGCTGGTGGTTATTATTCGCGGTTACGCAACTGTTTACGATAAAGGCAAGTTTAATGCGCTAACCTATATTGGCATCATCATTCTTTGTTCTATCATATCATCTATCAAATTATACACTTTCCAGGCTGTTAAAGAAAAGCAAACACGCCGGTTACTAATACAAGAGTTAGAATCGGCAGAAGACCCGGGAGCCGAAAACATGTTTAACCAGATAGAATACGACATATCGCACTCCAACTTTGTTGTTTCTTATTTTAATAACACCGGCCGTAACCATAACTTTTTAAAAAGTAAATTTCAAAAACTGTTTTTCACAGGCTATTTATCTAAGTACGATTTTAAAACTTACGAATACGATACCAACAATAAACCCTTGCCGGGAAGCGGCGAATACGAGTTGGATAATTATAAAGACATGGTGGCTTACAGTGCTTTTAAAGTAAGGCCAACGCGTTATTTTTATAGGGTAAATAACTTTTTTGGCTTTCAAAGCTACTTTGCAATTATCCCGATTACTACAGATTCGGGGCGATTGGGTACCGTGGTTATCGATCTTAAATCAAAACCGCTTACAAGTACAGAGGCTTTCCCCGAATTATTGGTAGAAGGCAAGCCGCAAGATATTGATGCGTTTAAAGGATATTCGTACGCCTATTACTTTGATGGTAAGCTGCAAAACCAAACAGGTAAGTATGTTTACAGTTTAGCCAACTACGAGTTTGTGGGTAAACTGAAACAATACGTTTACCAAACCGACAAAGGCAACTCCAATTACAACCACCTGATATACCAGCCAACCGAAAGCAAACTAATAGTAGTGAGCAAAGAGGATGATAAGGTTTACACCATTGTAACGTCGTTAACCTTCTTTTTTTTAGTGTTTTTAATTTTTGTTTTTTTATTGCTTGGTGCAGAGTGGTTATGGAATAATTATCGAAAATTTGATAAGGTTAAAAGCCTGAAATGGAACTTTTGGGATAGTTTTGATAAAATATTGTATAAAACCCGCATACAGCTATCAATGGTATTTGCGGTTGTTATTACTTTGTTAATTATTGGGGTTTTAACTTTTGTATCGGTGAGTGCGCAATACCAAACCCAGCAAGACGATTTTATACACGACAAAATATCGCGCATAGCTTCGGCTTATGAAAAACTGATGTTTGATAAAAACATAGCCAATACCAATGAAGATAATCAACTAACGTTTAATTCCTTTGCCGATACCTACTCATCAGACATAACACTTTTTGATAAAGACGGCACCCCCATTTACACTACCCAACCCAAGTTATACGACGACGGGTTGATAGCACGCCGCATGAATGCTACGGCATTTATATACCTAAGTACGTTTCAAAAATCGGGGTATATTAACGAGGAAACTATTGGCTCGCTTAAATACAAGGCCGCCTACGCGCCCGTAAGAGATGCCAAAAACAACGTTACCGGCTTTTTGCAACTTCCGTATTTTTCTAACGAAACCGAATACCGGGAACGCATTGGTGCCTTTTTAAACACCATGATTAATGTATATGCACTTGTATTTGTGGCCATTGGCTTATTTGCAATTGCAGTAGCACGGCAAATTACCACACCACTTACCATTATACAACAAAGTTTAAGCAAAACCATTTACGGCCGCAAAAACGAACCCATTGAATGGCAACATAACGACGAGATTGGCTCGCTTATTAAAGAATACAACAACATGATTGCGGCACTGGAAAACAGCGCCCAAAAGCTCGCCCAGTCTGAAAGAGAAAATGCCTGGCGCGAAATGGCCAAACAGGTTGCGCACGAAATTAAAAACCCGTTAACGCCCTTAAAACTTGGCTTGCAATTGCTCGAAAAATCGTGGAAAGATAAGGACCCCAAATTTGATATTAAATTTGAAAGGTTTAGCGCATCTTTTGTTGAGCAGATAGACAGCTTATCAAAAATTGCGTCGGAGTTTTCAAACTTTGCCAAAATGCCCGAAACCCAGTTAGAGCGTTTTAACATTATAGATATTTTAGGCCAGGCTGTTACCATATTTAAGCAAACCATTAATTTCCAAATTATTTTTTACAACATGGGCGAGCCCTTTGTAATTTTGGCCGATAAAGACCAAATATTACGCAGCTTTAATAACTTGCTTAAAAACGCCATAGAAGCAGTGCCCGAAGACCGTTCGGGCGTTATCAACATATCGTACGAAGTGATTAACAAGGTAATATTTATAAAAATAAAAGATAACGGCAATGGCATACCCGAGGCCCTGCGCAAACGGATATTTGTACCCAACTTTACCACAAAAACATCGGGTACCGGTTTGGGCCTGGCACTGGTTAAAAATGCTATCGAACACGCGCGCGGCAGTATATCATTTGATACCGAAATTGGCGTAGGCACTACGTTTTACATAAGCTTCCCGGTTGCCGTTTAATGTAGTAAATGCAGCCTGTAACCACCTCCCTTAAAGCAAAAGGCCCGTTGAGTGTTTGCTCAACGGGCCTTTTGCCTTTTGCCTTTTGCCTTTTGCCTTTTGCCTTTTGCCTTTTGCCTTTTGACTTTTGACTTTTGACTTTTGACTTTTGACTTTCCGACTTTCCGACTTCTGCTTACTTCAGCGTAAAGCTCGATTTACCCATGGTGTAACCATCGGCATAAAGCAGCACGGTATAGGCTCCTTTTTGGAAAGTTCCCGGGTTTACCCAGTCAAGGCTGTAAACACTACCATCATCCTTAAAATCAATGGCGGCCTTAAAGGTATATTGAAATTCCTGACCATCAGCCTCAAATTTGCCAGAGTCTGTTTGCGTAATCAGGTTGCCGGTTGGGTCAATAATACGCACGTAAACATCATGCAGCCTTTTTTCGGCAACGGCATTGCCAGGTATGGTAAAATCAATTTTTATTTTTTTGGTAACCGCCGCACGGTTTTTTTCAACCTCTTTACCGCTCGACTTTAATTTTAGTGTTGCTATATTGATGCTGCCTGTTTTTAAAGCCGAAGCAATTTGAACCTTAGTGCCAAGGTCTGCGTTTTGCTTTTCAAGCGTAGTTGCTTTTTGTGCTACTGTAGCCAGGTTGTTTTTTAAGGTATCGCGTTCGGTAGTTAACGATTCGTTTTGCTTTTTAAGCTCATCAATATCTGCAGTGTACTTGGTTACAAAGTACCTAAGTTGTTTTACATCTTCCTGAGCTTTTTTCAAGTCTTCGGCAGTTAGCTTTCCTTTATCAAGCTGTTTGCGCAGTTCTTTAATTTTAACTTTAAGCGAGTCGTTTTTGGCCTGCAACACTGCCGACATTTGGGTTTTACCCATATTTACCTGCTCTATTTGCGTTTCAAGGCTATCCAGCTCGGTTTGTAAACGGGTTTTCTCGTCGTTTTGGTAAACTATAACATTATCAGTTTTACTTTTCGTTACCAACAGGTAAATGTCGCTACCCACTAAAGCTAAAATAACTACTATTAAAAAGTAAATTACATTTGAGTTTTTTTTGGGGGCTCTGTCTTGTTGATCTTCCATGTTTTCTATCATGTTAATTACTATTAGGCAAAAAAGTGTTTAAATTAAAGGTGTACTCATGCTGCGCTACTCACACAACAATGGCTCTAAGATATTATTTTTAAAGGTTATTTTTCAAATTTAAACTCTTATGCTTTCAATTTTGTGCATTTACGTACCGGTTTAAACAACAGTAAC
This sequence comes from Mucilaginibacter gracilis, assembly GCF_003633615.1. NCBI lineage: Bacteria > Pseudomonadati > Bacteroidota > Sphingobacteriia > Sphingobacteriales > Sphingobacteriaceae > Mucilaginibacter > Mucilaginibacter gracilis. Next base: position 1,459,610 of record NZ_RBKU01000001.1, read on the forward strand.
CGTTAACCAATTACAAATAATTGTTGGTTTTGTTTTAACGTATTACCAGGTTTTAAGCAACGGTTTGTTAAACCCTGTTTTATTATTGTTTCCACGGGTTAAAACAATAACATAATAAACTGCATTACTTTCAGTTTAATATCTTTGCTTCTCAAAAAATTTATTTGCTAATGGGTTTGTATAAAAAAGCGTTATTTATTTTTTCTGTTTTACCGCTATATGTTTTGAATATAAACGCACAGACTAAAACTGAGCCAAAACCCCAACCTAAACGCGAGTTTCGCGGCGTGTGGGTGGCTACAGTTAGTAATATTGACTGGCCTTCAAGCAGCCATTCGTCATCATCAACCCAAATTAAGGAGCTTACCGATATTTTAGATTCGCACCAAAAAACGGGCATTAATGCCATTATGTTTCAGGTGCGGCCCGCTGCCGATGCCCTTTATGCCAAAAGCCACGAGCCATGGTCGCAGTGGTTAACCGGTGTACAAGGCCGTGCGCCAAACCCTTTATACGACCCTTTAGAAATTGCTATAAACGAAGCCCATAAACGCGGCATGGAACTGCATGCATGGCTAAACCCCTACCGGGCCACGTTTTCGGCGGGGAGCAGTGTGGCGGCTAACAGCATTATTAACCAAAAGCCCGAGTGGTTTTTTACCTACGGTGGCCAAAAAATATTTAATCCGGGTTTGCCCGAGGTACGCGCCTACATCCTCAAAATAGTTTTGGATGTGGTTGATAATTACGATGTAGACGGTATACACATGGACGACTATTTTTATCCGTACCCAATTCACGGGCAAAAAATTAACGATTCGGCAGCTTATAAAGAATATGGTAAAGCCTTTGATAGTGTTGACGACTGGCGCCGTAACAATGTAGACCTGATGATTAAAATGCTTAGCGACAGCATTCATAAACATAAGCCGTATTTAAAATTCGGTATAAGCCCAATCGGAATCTGGAAAAACCGTAGCCAAGATCCACGCGGATCGGAAACTAACGGTATATCAACCTATACCGAACTTTATGCCGATACCCGTAAATGGATTATGTCGGGCTGGGTTGACTATATAAACCCGCAAGTGTACTGGAGTTTAGGTTACCGCCTGGCTGCTTTTGAAAAAGTGATTGACTGGTGGAGCGATAATACTTACAACAGGCACCTTTATATTGGCCAGGCCCCATACCGTATTATTGAAAACGTTAGCCCCGCCTTTAGGTTGAGCACCCAACTTCCGGACCAGTTAAAGTATATCCGTAAAAACGCACGGGTACAGGGTAGCATATATTTCAGCTCAAAATCGGTAACTAAAAACCCGCTTGGTTTTGCCGATTCGTTGAGGCAAAATTATTATCGTTATCCGGCAATGCCGCCAACCATGCTTTGGCTTGATTCGGTAGCCCCAAATGCCCCGCGTAACCTACTGGTAAAACTTAAACCAAAAGCGGCGGTATTAAGCTGGGAAGCACCGTTACCTGCTAAAGATAAAGAACCTGTTTACGGCTACGTTATATACCGTTTTTACCAGGGCGAAAAAGCAAATATTGAAGACCCCCAATATATTTTACAAATTAAATACAACACCGAAACCGCCTTTGTAGACGCCACCATTGAGCCCGGCAAAACCTACCAATACGTAGTAACAGCCATTGATAGGCTGAAAAATGAAAGCTACCCCAGCGCAGTTGTAAACACGGGCGAGAAATAGCAGGTTGATATAGTAACTAACTATTCATTACCGCACCGCAATTAATATCGATGGTTTGGCCTGTGATGGAACGTTGTTGGGTGAGGTAAAAAACCAGATCGGCAATTTCTTCGGGTTCGCTCATGCGGCGTAACGGAACGCTTTGCATGGCTATATCGTAAAACTCGGCTTTGGTGATGCCAATACCATCGGCTATGCCCTGCAAACCATCTTGCGACATTTCGGTATCAACCCATCCGGGGCAAATGGCATTCACCAATATTTTTTCGGGTGCAAACTGCACCGCCCACGATCGCATCAGGCCCAATAAACCTGCCTTAGAGGCACAATAGGCCGAATAATTGGCAACACCCAACCTTGCCAATACCGACGATGTAATAACGATCTGTTTTTCATCACCCGCTTTTCTAAGTTGTGGTAAAAAAGTATTTACAAAATTATAGGTACCTGTTAAGTTTGTGGCTATAATATCGTCCCAGCGGTCGGCATCACCCCAGTAGTTTTCGCCGCCGACGCCCGAATTGGCAATTAAACCATGAATAGTAAAGCCATCAATATCCAAGGCAGCTTTTGCCAGGCTTTCTTTACTGCGTATATCGGCAACCAGCATGCGGTGCCCGTTTCCCCTTAACGCAGATAGGGTTTGTTGCAGCGTTTGTTTATTACGGCCCAATAAAATACAATGGTTACCCTGCTCGGCAAGCTTTTGGGCTATAGCCTGGCCTATCCCGCTACCTGCGCCACTTATAATATATGTTTTTGATGCCATGTTGTATATTTGCTATAATAGGCTAATATAGGTAATGAAACTATTTAACCCAATAAAGCCTTCAAGGTTTCTAAAGTATCGGCCTCCTCCATTGGCTTATCAGTTCGCCATCTCAATATCCGCGGGAAGCGTAATGCTATGCCCGATTTATGCCTTGTTGATTTATTAATACCCTCAAAGCCTATCTCGAAAACCAATTGCGGTTTTACGGTTCGCACGGGGCCAAATTTTTCGAGTGTGTTGCGTTTTATAAAATTATCAACCTTGCGTATCTCTTCATCGGTTAAACCGGAGTAGGCTTTGGCAAAGGGCACCAGTTTATCGCCATCCCAAACGGCGAAGGTGTAATCGGTATACAAATCGGCGCGGCGGCCATGGCCCTTTTGGGCGTATATCATTACCGCATCTATCGATAGGGGGTCTATTTTCCATTTCCACCAATCGCCACGGCGGCGGCCAACCTGGTAAGGCGCGCTTTTTCGTTTTAACATAATACCTTCGGCTATCATAGCCCGCGACTGTGTTCTAACGGCCTCCAAAGCTGTCCAACCACCAAATTCAATTAAAGCCGATATTCTGAATATTTCCGGGTAAGCGGTGGCCATTTGTAAGCTTTCTAATATCTCCCGCCTTTCGGTTTGTGTTTTATTGCGGATGTCGGTGCCCTGGTATTCCAGGCAATCATACGCAATTACTGCAACCGGGCTTTCTTCCAGTATCTTTTTGCTTAGGTTTTTTCGCCCGATGCGCGTTTGCAAAATATTGAAGGGTAAAGGCAGTCCGTTTTGAAAACTTAGTATCTCGCCATCTAAAACCGTACCATCAGGCAATTCATTTAAAAACGGATGCAATTCCGGGAATTTTTCTGTAGCCAAATCTTCGCCCCGGCTCCAAATAAATATTTGGCCGTTGCGCTTTATCATTTGCGCCCTTATGCCATCCCATTTCCACTCGGCCTGCCATTGGTTGCTATCGCCCAAAGATGCCTGCAACTCATCCGGCGATTTTTGCTTCTCCGATGTTTCTTGTATAGGATAGGCCAGGAAAAAAGGGTAGGGGCGGGATACATCGTCGGATGCTCCTTCATCCTGAACCAGTTGTTCAAAGGTGTAATTATCGGGCATCCAATTACCCATAATACGGTGCGTTAGTGTTGCTGCATCGTGGTTAGTAATATCGGCAAGTGCCTTAATAACCAAACTTTGCGATACGCCAACCCTAAAACCGCCGGTAAGTATTTTGTTAAAAACAAAACGTTCCTGCGTATCCAACATGGCCCACGATGCCAGCAACCATTGTTTGCGCTCGTCGTCGGTTTTTGCATTCAGGGTGTTTATCTCGGCTATCCATTCGGTTAATGTTTTATTGCTGCTGTTATCACTTTGGGGTAACAGCAGGGCAATGGTTTCCGCAAGGTCGCCAACTACCTGGTAGCTTTCTTCAAACAACCAAACCGGTATGCCCGATGCCTCCATGGCCCAGTTGCGTATAAACGTTGCGTTAATTTGCCGTTTGGGTTTGCGGCCAGTAAACAAGGCCAGCATGTTCATTTTATCGGTATCCGGCACAGATAAAAAATAGTCTTTCAATACCTTAACCTTTTGGTTGGTTTTGTTTGTTTCGTCTAAAGCGAGAAAAAGTTGGGCAAATGCTTTCATAGAGCCCCCTCCAAACCTCCCCCGGAAGGGGAGACTTTAAAATTCTCGGCTGTTAAATGTTTGGGGCCCGCATTTTCTGTCAGGGCGCTTGTCAAAGCCTCCCCTTCCGGGGGAGGTTGGGTGGGGGCTGCTTCTTCGCCCTCTTCATCATCGCCAAATAAAGTATGCACTTCGTGGGCGTCAAAACCAATTTGGGATAAATACCGCGAAAAACTGGCCGTATAACCATGAGTTAAATAAACCTTTTCGCAACCGGTAGCTTCAATGGCGGCAATCAGTCCGTCCCAATCGGCATGGTCGGATAGTACAAAACCGCGGTCGGCAGCCCTGCGTTTTTTTGCCCCGCGGATACTCATCCAACCAGAGCAATAACCAAAATCGTAAGGGTTAAAGCGTCGCATCCAATGCGTGCCTACCGATGATGGCGGGGCTAAAATAATGCCTCTGCGTACTTCTTCTTTAGGGGTATCAATAGTAATGCGCGTGGTTGGCTTGAGCCCTATGCCATTACGGCGCAGGGCCTCGTTGGTATTCTCGATAACGCCATGCGTATATACTTTGCCAATAGATAGATCCAGATTTTGCAAAATGCGCTGTGCCTTACCCAACGAATAACCAACTATTACAGATGCCCGGCCTTCTTTTACGTTTTGGCACCACCAGTTATTCATATCATCAAAAATATGCTTCTGCGGTTTCCATTTATAAACGGGCATACCAAAAGTACATTCCGAAATAAAATGATGGCAACGCACAGGCTCAAAAGGCGTAGATATGCCGTCATCTTCTAACTTATAATCGCCGGATACTACCCAAACCTCACCCTGATAGCAAACTCTAACCTGTGCCGAACCTATAACATGCCCAGCCGGGTACAGGCTTATCTCTACACCGTTTTTCATCACCTTTTCGCCGTATTCAACGGTTTGCAACTGAATATCGCCCAGGCGGTAAAGCAACACCTGCTGAGATAATTGATGTGCCAGGTAACGTTTATTACCCCAACGGGCATGATCGCTATGGGCATGGGTTATTACGGCATCGTCTACAGGTTTCCATGGATCGATATAAAACCGGCCCTGGGCGCAATAAATTCCGCTATCAGTAAATTCGAGCAATGGTTTTTTTGCCATAATAGTTGAAAAGGCCGGGCAAATTTGCCCGGCCTATAAATAACATCAATACATTCTCAATGTTTTGACACGCCAGCTTGTGATTGCACTATTGAATGCCGTTGTAAATGTATATGGCTTTTTTAATTTTGTGGTCTGCTATACCGCTTGTTACAAAGTATACCGGTAGGGCTGCACCGGCTATAGCCAATGGTGTACCTATAGGGTGTGACGAACCATCTTTACTATTAATAAGGTTTACACCTGTTAAAACTACTCCCGTTGCAAAAGCCGCTGCGGCACCATAGCTTGCATATCGCCAAGCGTACGCTCCGCGGGCTTTGTGCAGAGCTTCGTCATTATCCGATAAATAATCTAACAACACGCCTTTGTTCAATTTATCAATATCAGCCGAACCTTGCTTTTGGAGATAATAAACCCTTGTTGCGTTTCTTTGGTAACCATTGCCCGATACACCTCCGTAGCCAGAACCGGCAACGCCGCCAGTGCCATAGGCGGCACCGCCATTATACGAATAGCCATAAACAATTTTATATATCATGTTTATTTTGCCATATATTTCGCCAAAATAAAGTTCGTCGTCGTTAATTACAAAATACATTTTTTTGGATTTGATTGCCGACAATCCTTGTAAACTCATCTCTTTGCCATCAACCGTAAGGGTTCTTCTCTTAACAATAACACTGGCTGCATTAATACGTTCGCCTTTTTTTGTAATAACGTAGCTTGAATCGACCTCGCGGAGGCCATGCGTTACAAAGCGGTATTTAGGGTTACACGATGTAAAGCATAAAACAGTAATAATAAAAAGTAATGTGTTTAGGCAAATGCGTTTCATAAAGTTATTTAGATGATTAATATTTATTTAAGCCCTTAAAATAAATATTAATACACCTAAAACAAATTATAATTTGTTTTTAAACAATAAACCCCGGCTTTTGGCCAGGGTTTATTGTAGTTACTTTGATGTGTATTTACTGCACTTTGGCAGGAGTAGCAGTACTTGTTATTTTGTTATCCATTAAAATATAATCGGTTAAAATTTGGCCTGCTTCAACTTTGTTAAAGTCAAGGTCTTCGTGTTTGGGTTTGGACTGTCCCTTTTTCAAGGTTGGCAAACCTAACGAAGTGCGCACCATATTGTTATCTTCCAAAGCCTTAGCTTCATCTTCGTCGCGCTGTTTTTTCAAATCGGCCTCGTTTAATGATACGCTTTTTTCGTCGTCACGCTTTTTATAATCGGCAATGCTATTCAACAGGTATTTATACCCGGCACTGTTTGCCATACGATCGGCATGCATTTTAGTTAATTTAGGTATTACGGCTGTAAAGCTTCCTACTTTGGTATAATTGCTTTTTGCAATGGTATCCCAGGGCATGGCCGATGGTTCGGTATCTTCGCCATATTTATCCATCGGTATTATTGATGGAAATGCAATATCGGGCGTTACACCTTTGTGCTGGGTTGAGCTGCCTGTAACACGGTAAAACTTAGCCATTGTTAAATTAATTTGACCAAAATCGCTCAAATTACCTTTAGCGGGCTTAGGTGTGGTGTTACCAATTAACGACATAATTTGATCTTTTATAGACGTTGGTATAACTTTATCCATACTAATCTCGCTTTGTACGCTGCCCTTACCGTAGGTTTGCGAACCGATAATTAAACCACGGCCATAATCTTGTATGGCACCGGCAAAAATTTCGGATGCCGAGGCGCTGAAACGATCAGTCATAACGGCAAGCGGACCAGCGTAAGAAACGGTTGGGTCTTCGTCTTCTTCAACTTCAACCCGGTTGCGCGTATCGCGAACCTGTACCACCGGACCCGATTTGATGAATAAACCTGTTAAATTAATAGCCTCGGGCAACGAACCACCACCGTTTTGGCGAAGATCAATAATTACACCGTCCACACCAGCTTTTTTTAGTGTATCCAATATCAGTTTAACATCGCGGGTGGTGCTTTTGTAATTAGGATCGCCGTTACGGTAGGCTTCAAAATCCATATAAAATGCTGGGATATTGATGATGCCTACTTTAATTGTGCGCCCGTTTGAATTATAGATACGGATTTCCTTTTTGGCGGATGCCTCTTGTAAAATGATCTTCTCGCGAACGATCTCTACAATTTTTGGCTTGTCAGACGCCGGAGCGCCTTTAGGTAATATTTTAAGTTTAACAACGGTTCCTTTTGCTCCGCGGATAAGCGAAATAGCATTATCAAGCCTCCAGCCAATTATTTCCTGAAACTCGCCGTTATGCCCTTGAGCTACACCAACAATGCGGTCGCTCACGTCAACCTGTTTACTTTTAAAAGCCGGGCCGCCTGGCACTACACTCTGGATGGTTACATATTCGTTTACCGATTGCAGGGTTGCGCCAATACCTTCCAGCGAACGCGACATTTCCATGTTAAACTGCGATGCATTAAAAGGGTTAAAATAGTTGGTGTGCGGATCGACAGATGTGGTAAAGGCATCCATAAATGTTTGAAAAACATCCTGATTGGTTAACTTATTACTCTGGCTAAGCAAATCCTGATAACGTTTTTTCAATATCTCTTTATTCTTCACCATATCGGCATTAGCCAATTTGAGGTTAAGTAAATCGTATTTCACGCGTTTAGCCCAAAGTTCGTTCATCTCGGCTTCGGTTTTAACAAAAGGCATGTTGTCGCGGTCGTAAGTAAAAACTTCTTTGGTGTTAAAATCAAAATTGTTGTCAACCTGCGTAAGCGAAAACTTAATATGATCTACGTAACGTTTTTGGTACACGTTAAAAATGTAAAAAATATCGTTCAAATCGCCGCTTTTCATGTCGTCATCAAGCTTGGTTTTTAACGGCTCAAAGCTTTGTATATCCGACGCCAGGAAGTAGTTATGATTTTCATCAAGCAGCTTAAGGTATTTGTTATACACCACTACCGACAACGAATCGCCAAGCTCAACCTTTTTGTAGTTTTGCGTGGTTATCATCTGGGCAATATAACGGCTCACAACCATCTGTTTTTCATCGGGTTGCAGGTCTTTGGAGCCAGCAACTTTTATTGGATGAGAGGGCGCACCTTTACAGGCCAAAGCGGCACCAAGCAACGCAAATAAATATAGTTTCTTAAACATATCTTTCACACTATTTAAATCAATTTTGTAACCAAACATCCAATTTCTATCTGTAATATTTTTGCTAATGTATATAAAAACCAAAATAGCTAACACACCAAATTGCCTTTTACTTAACAATAGTACGAATAACGCACTTTTATTGTTTGATATTGTAAAATAAAATATGTTACAAGCCGCCGGCCTGGTTATGTGTAAAAACTTTACGGCTTAACCGATTATTGTTTATGCCGGTTTAATTGGCTAAGGGGCATTTTTAATGCAGCTAAATTTTGCCAAAGCATAACACCACATATTAAAACCCGTGTTGATTTTACCTTTAGATGATTTTATTTTCGTAAGCGTACCTAACCATACCTACCGTGTTAACGGCATCGGTTTTGCGCAAAATATTACGGCGGTGGGTTTCAACAGTGCGTTCGCTGATGAAAAGCTTTTGAGCTATTTGTTTGTTGCTGTTTTCTTTAACAATTAAACGCAATATCTCTATTTCCCGGCTGGTAAAGCGCGATGCGGGGTTTTCATTATGATTAAACGCATCTTGTATTTCGGCGGTAAAATAAGTACGGCCATTGGCTACGGTTTTTAATGCCTGTATGAGCTGGGCTTTGCTGGTTGCTTTAAGCAAATAGCCAGATACCCCGGCCTCAACCATTTCGTTAACTGTTTTGGGCTCGTTGTACATTGATAAGGCTATTACCTTGATACGCGGATATTTTTTTAGCACCAGCGTGGTAAGCTCTGCACCCGATAAAACAGGCATACTAATGTCAGTTAGTAAAATATCAGGCCGGGCGGTTTCAAGCAGGGCAAGCACCTCGGTAGGGTCCTTGCTTAGTCCGCAAACTTCAAAGCCAGGCTCATCCGTTAAAAGCGAGCTTAGACCTTGTAATATAAGGTAATGATCGTCTACTATAAAAATTTTGAGTTTAGCGGAAGGCATTGGTGTGGGTGTTTTTAAAAACTATCCTTTTTTATTTTCAAAAACCTCGGCGTATTGCACATCGTTTTTTACGTTGGTGATGCGTTTGGCTTCAACCAATTTTAGCTTACCATCAATGTCGGCAGCTATCGTTTTCAAGCCTTGTTCAAAACATATGTTTTTGGCATCCAGTAAATCTTGTTTAGCCTGTTCGTACTCACCAATGTCGGCCTTTAACATGCCCAATGACATGAGCGACGAAATGATAACGTGCGTGTTATTGCATTTATGCCCAAAATAGTTGCATTGCAACAGGTACCACTTAGCTTCGGAGTAACGGCTTTCGTCGATGTAGATGACAACCAACCTGTTCATGCTGCCAATAGCCTCGGCATACATCCTGAAACGCAGGGTGTGGTATAGCTCTTTCATAATAGCAGCCTCTTCCAAATCGTAACTGTAGCGCGAGCGGCCAAAGTTGACTTTTGGCAAAACAGCCACTGCCTTTAAGGGGTTGCTTTTGAGGTAATTAAACGTATGGGTATTTGCAGGTGCAATTAGCGGCAACCGTGTTTGCTGTGTTCGCTTCCAAAACTGCGCACTTGCCGCCGATGCTGTAAACACACTTAATAAAATTAGTAAAAATGTTTTGCCCATTATATACCTATATGCAAACAAATATACGTTTAAATTAAAATATTTTACTTTTATCGGTATGCCCGCTTTTACTATTTCTTCCGCTCTTCCAAATAAAAATGCCACAACAGCATCGTAGCAATAGTACGGTAAGGTTTCCATCCTTCGGCAATAGCCAAAACATCTTCTCGGCTTGCTAAGGGAATGTTTGCTATTTTCTTTAACGCGTTTACCGCTGCCAAATCGCCAATAGGGAAAACATCGCAATGGTGTGCAATAAATATGAGGTAGATATCAACCGTCCAGTTGCCAATACCTTTAATAGCAGTTAGTTTTTGACGAATGGTATCATCGTCCATTAAGGCTAACTCGTCAAGCACAATGTTGCCGTTCAATATATTTTCGGCAAGGTGCCTGATGTAAATGGTTTTCTGGCGACTAAAATAACAGGCGCGCAACTCCTCATCGGTAAGCAAAACCACGCGGGCCGGGGTAATTTCGGTTATTTTGTCTTTCAGCTTATTTAATGCCGATAGTGCCGAAGCCAGCGAAACCTGCTGCTCCAATATAATGTGAACTAACGACTCAAAGGTATTTGGACGCTCCCAAAAAGGCGGATAGCCATGCTTCTTTATAATTTGTTGTAACGTAGGGTCAGTATCACCCAATTGATCGCAAAGGTGGCGGTAGTTGGTTTTGTTAAACTGATTAAACATTGTGCAGGCAAATTAACTAAATACTATTACTTTAGGATATGGTATACCTGGTATTTATTGTGTTAGGGCTTGTTTTATTTTATGCGTTCAACAAAAACCGTAGGGCTAATAAACGCAAGTTATTTATTGAGCAGCTAATTAATAACTGGGGCCAACCAACCGATAACTATCGCGATATTGATTTAATAGCCAGCTATCACCAATACCTAAAAACAGAAAACTCAATTCCCGATAGCGTAGCCAACGATATTGATCTCGACAATATTTACAACTATGCCGACCGAACCTGCTCAAAACCAGGGCAGCAATGTTTATACCATCAGCTACGCTCGCCCCAGGAGGATATTTCCCGGTTACAAGCACTGGACAAACTTGCCGAACAATTAAGTGCCGACGAGGATAAACGTACAGCTATCCAGATGGAACTATTTAGGTTGGGAAATAAAAACGCCTATTACCTTTATCAATTGTTCGCTAAAAAGCACCCCCCGTTATACGGTTTTATCTTGAGCTTATACATTAGGCTGGCCTGGGCTATTTGGATTTCGGCCGTTATTTTAACTATTATTATCCATACATCGGCTTTGTTTTTGTTGGCATTGGGTTTAACGCTTTTTAATTTTTACCTGCACTACAATAACAAAAGCAACATTTTAAAGTACATTCACTCGCTGCCGCAGCTTTATATTCTAACACAGGTATCAAAAAACATTTATAACAAAATTACCACAACAGAAAATGCCGAAATTGAAGGCAGGCTTAAAAACATAAAGCGTCTCAATAAATCGTTACGTTATGTTACCCTGGAGAGCGGCGTTGCCAACGACCCTACCGACATTGCTTATGCCATTTGGGAACTCATTAAAATTATGTTGGTTATTGAGCCCGCCATGTTTATCTCATCTATTAACAAAGTAACCCGGTACCGCGATGATATTGAGGCGCTGTTTAACTACGTGGGCAAAATTGATATGGCCATATCCATCCAATCGTTCAGGCTGGGGTTGCCTTACTATAGCAAACCGGTTTTTATTAACAATTATAATGCTTTAAACGTAACGGGGCTTTATCATCCGCTCGTTGAAAACTGCGTACCCAATTCACTGCATACATTTGATAATCAAGGTGTTTTAGTTACGGGTTCTAACATGTCGGGCAAAACAACTTTTATACGGGCATTAGCCGCAAACACATTGTTATCGCAAACACTTTACACATCGTGTACCAAACAATACGAAGCGCCATTGCTGCAACTGTTCACCAGTATCCGCATTAGCGACGATATGGAAGAACACAAAAGCTATTTCCAGGCCGAAGCAATATCGGTACTCAACATCATGAACCAAAGCAAGGCCAGGCCTGTTAAAAGCCTGGTTATTATTGACGAGATTTTTCGCGGCACCAACACCATTGAAAGGGTGGCCGCAGCAAAAGCAATATTATCGTACTTTACGGCCAACAAAAGCTTTGTTTTTGTATCTACCCACGATTTAGAGCTGGCCGAATTATTGGGCAACGAATATGCCATTTATTGCTTTGAAGAGCAGGTGGCAGATACCCGCCTGGTTTTTGATTACAAAATAAAGCCCGGCATTTTAAAAAACAAAAACGCCATTGCCATAATGGCTGGCTTAGGCTACCCTGAAGCGGTTATTGCCGATGCTTATGCCATGAGCGAAACACTTAGGGAGAAGTATAAGATTTAGGGCATACATTTTGATTGCCTACTAACTTTTTTAGGCTTTCCATTTCATATTTTCCTAATTTTACTTTTATGAGTACCCTACCGCCACTGGCCGAACGTATGCGCCCAAAAAACCTCGACGATTATGTTGGGCAAAAACATTTAGTGGGCCCCGGTGCCGTGTTGCGTAAAGCTATTGTAGCGGGCACGCTGCCATCAATGATATTTTGGGGACCGCCGGGTGTTGGTAAAACTACGCTGGCCTTTATCATTTCCCAATCGTTAGACAGGCCTTTTTTTTCGTTGAGTGCCATCAACTCGGGGGTTAAAGATGTGCGCGAGGTGATTGAGAAAGCATCGCAATTGCGCAACGAGGGACAAACCTTGCCCATATTATTTATTGACGAAATTCACCGTTTTTCTAAATCGCAGCAAGACTCGCTGTTGGGTGCCGTTGAGCGCGGTATAGTTACCCTGATTGGTGCCACTACCGAAAACCCCTCGTTCGAAGTTATTTCGGCTTTGCTTTCGCGATGCCAGGTTTATATTTTAAAACCCCTCAGCGAAGACGATTTGATACACCTGCTGCAAACATCGCAACAGCAAGACGAGGTTTTAAAAAAGCGCAACATTACCATACAGGATTACGAGGCCCTCATCCGCCTTTCGGGTGGAGATGCACGCAAGCTGCTCAATATTTTTGAGCTGCTTATTAACGCTATCGACGGCAAAAATATCACCATTACCAACCAATTGGTGCTGGAGCATGTGCAGCAAAACCTAGCACTTTATGATAAAGCGGGCGAGCAGCATTACGATATTATTTCGGCCTTCATCAAATCAATGCGCGGGTCGGACCCAAACGGTGCCATTTACTGGCTGGCCCGCATGATAGTGGGAGGCGAAGACCCGCTGTTTATAGCCCGCCGGATGCTCATCCTCGCATCCGAAGATATTGGTAACGCCAACCCTAACGCCTTGCTGCTTGCCCAAAGCTGCTTTAATGCAGTAAATGTAATTGGCATGCCCGAGTCGCAACTCATATTATCGCAAACGGTTATTTACCTGGCAACATCTCCAAAAAGCAATTCGGCAACCACCGCAATAGGGGCGGCAATGGCTTTGGTGCGCCAAACCGGCGATTTACCTGTTCCGTTGCACCTGCGCAACGCGCCAACCAAACTGATGAAAAACATTGGTTACGGTAAAGATTATAAATACGCCCACGGCTTTGAAGGCAATTTTGTTGACCTCGACTTTTTACCCGATGCTATCCGCGGAACTAAACTTTATGAACCCGGCAACAATGCCCGCGAAGCCGAGGCCAAAGAAAAACTAAAGAAGCTTTGGGGCGACAGGTATAAATATTAACACTTTAAGCCTCCTGCTCAAAAAAGAAAACAACACAATGTGTAATATTTTAATCCATCTGGTATCTAAATACAAAAACTAATAACCGACGCATGACATTAACTTTTATCCGACATGAATTAAAAGCCTTTTGGCGCTCAAAAAATTCGGGAAAGGCCCTAGCCGTACGCATTGTTATGGGCATATTAATAGCATTGTTGCTGTTAGAGGTATTGGCTCTGGCCTTTTTTATGGATACACTTTTGGTAAGGAGTTTTCCTAAACAAAACCTCATCACATCGTTCTCGGGCATTTTATTTTATTACTTTTTGTTCGATTTGCTGATGCGCTTTCAACTGCAAGAACTACCTACTTTGCAGGTTCAACCTTATCTGCATTTAGCAATTAAAAAAAATGCACTGGTTAGGTATTTATCATTTGCTTCGCTTCAATCGTTTTTTAACCTGTGGCCGTTTATACTTTTTACACCGTTTATCTGTAAATTTATTTGGTACAACCAGGGTTTTATAACCGCATTAGTTTTTTTCCTTTCTATAATTGCGTTTGCGGGTTTCAATAACTATCTGGCACTATATATCAAACGCCGCTCTAATATCAACGGGTGGATTTCGGTGGCCTTTGCGGCAACGCTATCCATACTCGTCGCTTTAGATTTTAAGTGGGGTGTTGTTTCGTTCCGCGTGCCATCACTATGGTTCTTCGGTCATTTAAGTGCGCAACCAGCTTTACTCGCCCTGCCCGTATTATTAGCTGTTGGCATGTATTACGTTAACTTTTTATACCTCAAAAGCAACCTTTATTTAGAAGAATTAGGTTCGCGCAAAACATCCTATAAAAGCAGTACCGAATACCCGGTACTTGACCGCTTTGGCAAAGTTGGCGATTTGGTTGGCAACGAAATTAAACTCATTTTCCGCAATAAGCGCTCGCGTTCCGCTTTTATCATGACAAGTATATTCTTGTTATACGGTTTACTATTTTATACCAATAAGGTGTATGGCGAAGGCTGGAAAGTTTTTTGCGGTCAGTTTATGACGGGTATTTTCATTATTAACTACGGTCAGTTTATGTACGGCTGGCAGGCCAGCCATTTTGATGGCATATTGGTGAGCAAGGTTAAATTCAGCGATTTTTTAAAGGCCAAGTACTTGTTGTTTACTACGGTTTCAACTGTGGCTTTTATCCTAACCCTGCCTTATGCATATTTTGGCTGGCACATTATTGTTGTACATTTTGCCATGTACCTGTGGAATATTGGCATAAGCACAAACGTAGTATTGTTTTTTGCCAACCGTAATTACAAACGGATTGACCTAAGCAAAGGCGCATCGTTCAACTGGGAAGGCGTTGGCGCAACCCAATTGTTAGTTGGTTTTCCGTTAATGATAACGCCTTACATTGTTTATGGCCCGCTGGCCTGGCTTAAACACCCCGATATAGCCCTGCTTATATTAGGCGCCATTGGTGCATTCTCGTTTATGATGCGCCCTTACTGGATAAAATACCTCGAAAAAGATTTTAATAATAGAAAATATACCATTGCCGAAGGCTTTAGAAACAAATAGTTATGATAGAAGTTAAAGATCTGAAAAAAGTTTATGGTGGCGTTACGGTGGTTAATGTACCCTATTTAGAGATACGCAAGGGCGAGTGTGTTGGCCTGGTTGGTAACAACGGTGCGGGTAAAACCACGTTGTTCCGCATGATGCTTGATTTGATACGCCCGGATAATGGCGAAGTACTATCAAACAACGAAAACGTTGCCCAAAGCGAAAAATGGAAGGATTATACAGGATCGTATCTGGACGAGGGCTTTTTGATTGATTACCTTACGCCCGAAGAGTATTTTTACTTTATAGGCGGCCTGCACCAGCAAAGCCGAGCCCATGTTGACGAATTTTTGGTAACCCTTACCGATTTTTTTAATGGCGAAATATTAAAGCGCGGCAAATACATTCGCGACCTCAGTAAAGGAAACCAGTGCAAGGTTGGCGTGGCCGCTTGCCTTTTACAAAACCCTGAACTTTTAATGTTGGACGAGCCCTTTGCCAATATTGACCCCAGCACGCAAATAAGGTTAAAAAACATGATTAAGGATTTAAATAAACAGCGCGGCATGACTGCAATTGTATCCAGCCACGATTTAAACCATGTTACCGACGTTTGCGATCGTATTTTGCTGATGGAAAAGGGAAAGATAATTAAGGATATTGCCACCAACTCATCCACCCTGGCCGAACTGGAGCAATATTTTGCAGTAGGCGCAACAAGCACCGAAGCCGAGCTTTAAATTATTGATGAATATCCGCGAAGCAATTATTGGCGATGTAGCCGCAATTTTAGAGATTGCGCAAAAAACCTGGTGGCCAACTTATTCGCCAATATTGAGTACAGAGCAAATAGCTTATATGCTAAGTGTTTTGTATAGCGAAGCAAAAATAAGCCGGCAGATAAGTACGGGTGAGCAAACGTTCATCCTGTTGTTTGCGGATGATGTACCTGTGGCCTTTGCTGCTTATTCGCCACGTGAAGAGGATGCCGATATTTATAAGTTGCACAAGCTTTATTGCCTGCCGCAAACGCAAGGCAAAGGTTATGGTAAAATTTTAATTGATGAAGTTTGCAAGAGAGTACGGGCCACCGGTAAGCATACGCTTGATTTGAACGTTAACCGCCATAATAAAGCCCTTAGCTTTTATGAAAAGATGGGCTTTGCAGTGGCTTATGAAGAAGACATACCCATTGGGACGTACTGGATGAATGATTTTGTAATGCGAAAAGAGCTTGGCCCCGTATAAACCCGAAACTAAAAATCCAATTCCAACAATACCGGGCAATGGTCGGAGTGCCTTGCTTCGGGTAAAATGGCCGCACGTTTTATTTTATCCAGCAATGGCGTACTTGCCATATTATAATCAATACGCCACCCGAGGTTTTTGGCGCGGGCATTAGCGCGGAAACTCCACCAGGTATAGTTATGTGGTTCGGGGTTTAGGTGGCGAAAGGTATCTACAAAGCCGCTTTGCACAAAGTTTTCCATCCACTCCCGTTCTTCGGGCAAAAAGCCGGATGAATTAGCGTTCGATTTGGGGTTATGAATATCTATCGGCTTATGGCAAATGTTGTAATCGCCACTAATTACAAGGTTAGGGCATTCTAACTTTAACTGATCGATATACTGGCCAAATTCATCTAAAAAACGGTATTTAAAAACCTGCCGCTCATCACCGCTTGAGCCGGAGGGGAAGTAGGTGCTCATTACCGATACCTCATCAAAATCAACGCGGATGTTTCTGCCTTCGCGGTCAAAATCAGTAATGCCGCAACCATATTCAACATGCTTTGGGGTGCATTTAGTTAAAATGGCAGTGCCGCTGTAACCCTTTTTTTCGGCGGGGTACCAATAGTGTTCGTAACCCAGGTTTTCAACCAAATGCAAGTCGGTTAAAACATCGGGAGTTGCTTTTATTTCCTGCAAACAAACCACATCCGCATCCGACGCCTGTAGCCATGCAAGCCAGTTTTTGCTCATCGCCGAGCGTATTCCGTTAACATTGTATGTGATGATCTTCATAAATTACGAGCAAATACCGGGCACCGGTTGTTAATCACGAATATCGAATATTTATTCAGTATCCGCATCGATGTGGATATTTTTGAGCTATAACACGGGCTTTTTTCAAAATAATCAGTACGTTTATTGTATATCATCAGCATATGAAAAAATCACTTTCTATAATCGCCTTATTTTTATTTATTGGAGCCCAATCGCACGCACAAAAACAAATGATCTTTAAAATGTTGGTTAAGCCAAACTACCATTATGATATGGTGATGAATATGAATATGAACATGGAAATGAACATTTCGGGCGACTCGGCAACAATAAACCAGATAAAAAGCGGGCAAAGTTTCCCTATGATAATGAATGCGCAAAGCGCCGTCAACGGTGATATTAAAACCGGATTGGTTAATGCCGTAAATAAAATTCCGTTTACCATGACCATGAAAACGCTGGCTTCAAAAATGAACATAAACGGAAAGGAAAACCCAATGCCCGTTCCAGCGACGAGCACAGTTATGTATGGAACCTACACAGCAGACGGAAAAATGAATCTTGACTCAATAGCCGGAACAAAAGCCACTGATGAAATAAAAAACAGCATGACAACAACGATTAAAGGAATTCAAGCTATTGTCAAATTTCCGGAAAAACCCATGAAAATAGGAGATTCGTTTACGCAAGATACCCCAATGGATTTGCCAATTGCAGACATGCAGTTAAAGCTTATATCTAAAACCACATACAAACTTACAGCTATAGAAGACAACATTGCATATTTTGATGCGGTATATGATATTACTATGGATGTAGCAGGCAATGCAGCAGGCATGGCGATGGCAATGAACATGACAGGCGACGGAGATGGCAAACTTGTTTTTGACATCAAGGCCAACTACCCCACTAGCATTAAAAAAAACATGAATATTAATTATAACATGACAATGCCACAAGCTGCTGGCGTAAAAATGGATGGAAAAATGAAGATGTTAATGGACATGAAAACCACTATAAGTAGCAAATGATCATCAATCGGCCACGTCGTTCAAATATTTCTGATCAATTTGTTTATCGGCCTTAGCGCCGAGGCGCTTTATTTTATCTGCCGTTACGGTTAAGTTACCACGCCCGGTTGATAGTTTGTTCAATGCCTTATCGTAATTAACCTGTGTTGAGCGGATGCTGTTGCCGATGCCTTCCATATCAACAATAAAGCCGTGAAACTTATCGTACATTTCGCCGCTTAGGCGGGCAATCTCCAACACATTGCGGTTTTGGCGTTCCTGCTTCCAGATACTTGCAATGGTGCGCAGGGTGGCCAGCAAGGTTGAGGGGCTAACAATTACCACCCGTTTATCCCAGGCGTAATTAAACAATTCGCCGTCGAGCTGCACCGCTATGCTGAAGGACGATTCGATGGGTACAAATAACAAAACAAAATCGGGCGAATTAATCTGATACAAATCATGGTATCTTTTTGATGATAACGAATTAATATGGCTTTTGATGGATTCGATATGTGCGCGCGCAAAAAGTTTACGGTCATCTTCTGTTTCGCAATTCACGAGGCGCTCGTAGGCCACTAACGATACTTTAGCGTCTATAACCAAATGCTTTTCGTCGGGCAGGTCAATTACCACATCTGGCTGGTATCGGTTTCCATCCGTAGTTTGCATACTGGCTTGTATGCGGTATTCCTGATCTTTAACCAGGCCCGAGCGTTCCAAAACACGCTCCAAAATAACCTCGCCCCAATTACCCGCTTTTTTGTTGTCGCCCTTTAATGCCTTTGTCAGGTTTTGGGCTTCTTCGCTTATTTGTTTGTTTAAATCCATTAGCGTGCCTATAACGCCCCGCAAAACATTGCGTTCCTCGGCCTCCATTTTGTAAACCTTATCAACCTTGTCTTCAAAATCCTTCAATTTATCTTTAAACGGATTCAATATTATATCCAGATTTGTCCGGTTATGCTCGGTAAACTTAGCCGATTTATCATCCAGCAGTTTACTGGCCATGTTTTCAAATTCGTGCTTAAACTTGGCTTGCACCTGTTGCAGGTACACTTCCTGCTCTACCAAACGTTGGCGTTGGGCATTTAAGGCTTCCTGGGTTTTGGCATTAAAGTTTTTTTCGGTAAGTAATTGCTCGTTCAAAGCGGCAAGGCCGGCTTCCAACCGCAAACGCTCGCTATGCAGGGCCTGGGCGGTATTATCCCGTTCGGCAGCCATATTTGCGGCACGCTCTTCGGTGCGGGCCACTTTAAGTTTAAGCTCGTTATTTTCGGCAATAAGCTGGTTTTGGTTGCCTGCTGTTGCGGTTAACCTCCGCAAAAACAAAACAATAGCAACAGTTAATATTACTACCGCAAAGGCTAATAAAGCAATTTCCATTTGATAATATTTTTAGCAAAACAAAGGTATAAAATTTATTAAACTAAAAATATTGCTAAAATAACTGTAGGCAAAAGTTATAGTATATTTATCTGTTTTATCTATATTTATCGTTACCAAACCGTTTTACTACAATGAAAAAACATTTCTTCCGGGCAATAAAAGCGATTGCGGTTTTTGTGTTATTATGCACAGTAACCACGTTGCGCGCCAATATTAACGCTATTGAACTTAATAAAGTTGGTTATCCGCAGGGCGTACAGCCTGATATTGATTTTTTAAAAAACAACCAAGGGTTTTACAACCACTGGGTACACAACTGGAATTATAAAGTACCAAAAAACGCTGTTATAAAAAAACTAACCGGCTTATATACCGAACTTAAAAAACTACCGGCAGGTAACATTGAAACCAACCTGCTAATTGGCGATATTGCCCACTATCTGTACAATATGGAGGTAGAAGAATATTATCAAAAAGCTATTGATTGCTATGAAGTGGCAAAAGCACTTTCGCCTACAGACTACCGGGTTTATTGGTTTTTAGGTAATCATTACGCGCTATCTGCCCGGATAGATCTTTCGTTTAATAACTACCGGCTGGCGCTGCAATATCAACAGCTTCCGGTAGCGCACGCTTTGTTTTGGGCCGACTATGCTGTAGCTTGTACCCTGGCCAGCATGCCCGCAACTGCTTTATTTGCGGCAGAAAAATCAAGTACCATACAGGGCGAAACATCCTATATAGAAAAAGAGTTAGCCTTTTACAAAAAGGGGGCACTACATGCTCCGCCTGTTGATACAACCATTGCAGCTAAAAACATGTGGTTTATGTATGGTACAAACAAAAGCCATGTAATACTTACCAATTGGGTGATGGGCACCAAGTTGAGTATTGATAGTACATGGGGTTTCAGGCCTAATGATTATAAAGGCGGTCAAACTTATACTATGATTACCCCTCCGCGGGCTACTGCAAAAAGCGGTCAAAAAATTGGCTTCAGTATATTAATGTTTACACGCGCTGCAAAGCCAAATCAATCATTAAGCCAGTTTATGGATTTGTTTACTGCACAATACACCAACCGCAAACCAATTAGCTTTACTGTTGGCCAGATTAAAAACGGCATTGCCTACGAAATTATTGACCCTACCCTGTATCCGCAAATTGGCGGGGGACACTCATACGCCATTGCTTTTGAACGCAGCAGACCCGCATACCCCGGTATGTTAATGGAAGACGCAGTTGAAACACCCAAAGCTAACGGGAGTGGAGATAAGATTAAATACTACGCAGATGCGCGCAAATTTAGCCGGTTTGATGGCAAACTCTATTATTTTATATTATTGGATAGCTGCGAGTTTATCAATGCAGAGTCGTTGGCAACATTTAAAGATTTTGTTGAAAATGGTGTGATTATTGAATAAACCCTACTCGGCCTTTTCAACCCGCAACCCAACATCGCTAACCTGGTGCAGGGGGTTATCGCGCATGTTTTGCTCTATTTCTATACGGTATTTACCCTTAACAGGGAATTTATAACTGGTTCGGAACGGAACCTGATAGGTGTATAAATTACCCGTTCCGCGCCCTAACCATTGGCCGTCTTTATCGGCCAAGGTAAACTCGTAACGGGTAGTTTCAGTTTTTTTATCCGGGCCCACCTGGTGAATAAGTATAAAAATGTTTGAGTACTTATAATCGGGCGTAACCCGTAAATTTAGATACAGGTTGTAAGCAATTGCCGCATCGGCAATGTCAAAAACACAACTTATGCGGCTATGATAGCCCCAATTTTGATTTTCAACCTCGGTATTTTGGTCAATAATCCTATTACGGTCATGTATGCCGCAGCTGCCCAACGCCAATACCGCTATAGCAGTTAGGCAAACAATAAAGCTTTTTAAAGCCGGTTTCATTATTCGTTTCCTGTTGGTTTGGGTTTGTTATTGTTGGGGTTATTAGCATTGCCGCCACCACCGCGGTTTGGCCTGTGCCTGCGGTTGTTGCGCCTGTTGGCATTATTAGCCGGCGCAACGCCGCCTTCGGTTGGTTTAGCACCCTCTATTATGTTACGAGGCTGCTGAGGCTGCCCTTGCGGCCGAGGTTGTTGCTGTTGATGCTGTTTTTGCTGCTGCTGTTGTTGGTTTGGCTTGGCAGGCCTGGCATCGGCATTAGCATTAGCTGGCCGTGCATCCTGCGAAGGCTTCCGGTTTTTATTATTGCGGTTTTTGTTGTTTTTATTTTGATTACGGTTACGGTCGTCAAGGCGGGTTAAGCTATCCTGCCCAACTACGTTTTCATAGTCAGGTTGTTTAATCAGTTCCTCTATATTAGCAAATTCGCCCAGGTCGGCAGGTATTACGCCGTCGCGGTTTTGTTTCTGAATTTCCTTTACGCGGCTTATCTCAACCGGCACCCAGTTATCATCTTTAGGATAACTAAACCACATTATTTTTTTAAATATGTCCGTCTTTTGCAAGCGGGCATCCCCCTTTTCGGTCTTCAAATAGTTTACGTTATCGGGTATGTGTTTAAGCGCATCCATGTACGTATCCAGCTCATAGTTAAGGCAGCACTTTAGTTTACCGCACTGGCCAGCCAGTTTCAATGTATTTAACGACAGGTTTTGATACCTTGCCGCCGATGTTGAAACAGTTTTAAAATCTGTTAACCAGGTTGAGCAGCATAATTCGCGGCCGCATGAGCCTATGCCACCAAGCCTGCTGGCTTCCTGGCGCATACCAATCTGGCGCATTTCAATCCTTATCCTAAATGATTCGGCCATGCGCTTAATCAATTCCCTAAAATCAACCCGGCCCTCGGCAGTGTAGTAAAAAGTAGCCTTAGTTTTATCGCCCTGGTAATCAACATCGCTTATCTTCATAGATAGGCCAAGTTCAATGGCAAGCGTGCGCGCCTTGTGCATGGTTTCCCATTCCAGATCCTTTGCTATTTTCCATTTGTCCACATCCGCGGGTGTGGCTTTTCGATATATCTTTTTAGCAACGTCGGCTTCGTTTACATGGCGCTTAACCATTTGCATACGCACCAGTTCGCCAGTTATAGATACATGGCCAATATCAAACCCACCGGTGGTGGTTTCAACGGCAACCAGTTCGCCTGCTTCCAGGTAAATATTATCCAGGTTAACAAAAAATTCCTTCCGCGAACCTTTGAATTTTACTTCAATGATTGGAAAAGGCTTATAATTTGTTGGCATATCCATGTTAGAAAGCCAATCGTAAACATCTAATTTACTGCAACCATTAGTAAGGCAACTGCCATTACTTTTGCAGCCTGCAGGCGCACATCCGCCTGTTGAGCAACTTCCGCATCCCATAATTTAGTTCGGTATATAGTGTGTCCCTTGCGGGATCGTTTTAAATTTTAGTATCTTAACAATTTGTAAAGATACATCTAAAAATAAAATTTTCGGGTTCGCATTTCTTTCTACATGATAATGCGCTTTTTCAAGCAGTTCGCTAATGGCGGCAGCCATGGGCAAACTCATAACCGATATCATTTTTTGCGCCGTATCCAGCTCCTTTGCCGGCAGGTGTACCAGGTTGCCGGCACCGGCCAGCAACATACAGCATTCGCGTATATAGCTTATGCCATACCGCATAAAGTTTTTTTGATTTTCGCGGCCCAGCTTTGCCAGTACATCAACAAAATCAACAATCTCTAAACCTTTATTTGAAAAACACATGCGCAGCCACTTTAAAAAATAATCGTGATAGCTGCTCTCGTCGTTGTTCAGCATAGCCAAAGCCTCGGTTAGGTTACCGTCGCTTAAAAAGGCAATTTCGGCAGCGGCGTGTTCGGTTTGGTGATGTTCGTTTATTAAATACTGTTTAACCTCGTTATCATTAAGGCAGGGTATTTTTACAAGCTGCGTGCGCGATAAAATGGTGTTAAGTATTTGGTCCTGGTTTTGGGCCACCAGTAAAAATAAGGTATTGGGCTGCGGCTCTTCAATAATTTTGAGCAGGGCGTTACCCGTTTTATCCAGGTACTCGGGTAGCCAGAGTATTAAAATTTTATAGGCCGATTCAAACGGCTTAAAGCTTAGTTTTTTTATTATCTGGTGGCACTCGGCAATGTTAATATTGGCTTGCTTGTTTTCGGCATCCAAATATCCGCGCCAAATATCAAGGCTAAGGTAGGGGTGCTTTATAATAGCATCGCGCCATTGTTCAATAAAACTGAGTGCGGTATCGTCTTTATGTTTAGCAAAAAAGGGGTACGAAAAATGCAGATCGGGGTGAACCAGCTTTTGATACTTGCGGCACGATGCGCATACTCCGCACGAATCGTGGTCGCTTTTATCCTCGCACGATACATATTGGGCATAGGCTATGGCAAGTGCCAAACTACCCGAACCTTCGGGACCCAAAAATAACTGCGCATGGCTAACCCGGTTTTCTTTAACCGTATTAATCAATCTTTGCTTGATCTCGCCCTGCCCAACTATCGAACTAAACTGCATTTGGTGCAAAATACTAAATTAGTATTGAGATATGCGTATTGCGTATTGCGATTTTTTTGATTTATGACAAAAAATAAATCGCTAAAAGCAAATAAGCTACTTTTGCATGGCGCAATACGCATATCGCATTACGCAATACGCCCCATGAGAATAATGGCTTTTGACTACGGAACCAAACGCATTGGCATTGCCGTTACCGACCCTTTGCAAATTATTGCCACCGGGTTAGATACCGTACACCCTAAGGATATTGTGGAATACCTAAAAAAATATTTCATAACAAACCCTGTGGAACGCTTTATTGTGGGCGAACCTAAGCAAATGGATAATACGGCATCACAATCGGCACCGCACGTTAGGGGTTTTGTTACCATCCTCAAAAAAAACTTCCCAGATATACCCATTGAAATGTTAGACGAACGTTTTACCTCCAAAATGGCATCGGCGGTAATTGCACAAAGCGGCATGGGTAAAATGGACAGGCGAAATAAGGAATTGGTTGATACGATTTCGGCAACTATAATATTGCAATCTTATATGGACCGCAGATTTTAAATGATTTTTATGATTTCGCTGATTTGATTTTTGTGTCGTATGATATAAATAATTACACATATTTAGATCCTAATTGATTTGTTAGATATGATAAATAATAATTACAAGCATTCGGAGCTGACTGGTAAAATTATCGGCTGTGCCATGAAGGTGCATACTCAATTAGGGAATGGTTTCCCGGAGGTTATCTACCAGCGATGCTTAGCAATTGAATTAAATAAAGCGGTTTTGCTTTTTACAAAGGAATATGAAATGCCTGTTTATTACGATGGGATAAACGTTGGATCTCGCCGCGTTGACTTTTTGGTTGAAGATAAAATTATAGTTGAACTAAAAGCAACATCACGTTTAGAAGCTGCTCACCTTGCGCAAGCCATTAACTATCTGGAAGCTTATAACCTTGAAACAGGGCTACTTATAAACTTTGGCTCAAAAAGCCTAGAGTTCAAAAGAATCACCAACGAAAGAAAACTGAAAAATCAGATCAAATAATAAATCAATCAGCGAAATCATAAAAATCATTAAAAATCAACGGTATGGAGATTCTCGACCCCGCCCTGCAAGCCTATTTGGAGCAACATTGCCCTCCCGAGCCCAAAATGTTAATAACTATTAACAGGGAAACTCATTTAAAGGTGCTAAAAGCCAACATGCTTTCGGGCCATTACCAGGGCAGGTTGTTGAGTATGTTAAGCAAAATGCTGCAACCTAAATGCATATTGGAAATAGGCACTTACACCGGCTACGCCACAATTTGCCTGGCCGAAGGCTTGGTTGAGGGCGGCGAAATACATACCATTGAAGTGAATTTGGAGATGGAAGAAATGATTAGAAAAAACTTTAAAAACTCGGGTTTTGAAGATCGTATTTTTCCACATTTTGGCGATGCGGCGCAAATAATTTTGGAATTATCGGATAAAAATTACGATATTGTGTTTATTGACGCCGACAAAAAAAGCAATTACGCTTATTTTCAGCTCATTATAGATCAGCTAAAGCCCGGAGGGGTAATTATTGTTGACAACGTTTTGTGGAAGGGAAAGGTATATAACCAAGCAAATGATACCGATACCCGCACAATTAGAGAGTTTAATAAATTGATTAGTACCGACGACAGGGTAGAGCAATTAATACTACCTGTTAGAGACGGAATTATGCTGATCAGAAAAAAACAACTATGAAAAAAACCGTACTGATTGTATTGCTTTTTATAGCCGCACAAGCCTCTGCGCAAAACACCTCAAAATCGTATATCGAAAAATTTAAAGATGATGCCATCCGCATCATGCACCAAACCGGCATCCCCGCAAGTATTACTTTAGCCATTGCCATGCACGAATCGGGCTGCGGCAACAGCGTTTTGGCCCAACATTTAAACAACCAGTTTGGCATGAAGGGCAACAGCGTTGTAGTTTATAAGCGCCGTCATAAAAGAGTGAGTACGCTTTATAAACAATACAATTCTATTGCCGAATCGTTTGAGGATTTTGCCCGTGTAATTACAGAAAAGAAAAAATTTAGTGGCCTGAGCACCAAATTTACCCATTACGATTATTTAGGTTGGGTACACGGCATTCAAAAAGCAGGCTATGCCAGCAGCCGCAAATGGGGCGCACAGGTTTTAAGCATCATAACCAAATACCAGCTCAACACCCTGGACGAAACGCCCGAAGCACAACCAAACCTTGCCGCGGCATTGGATGATGTGCAATAATTACGAAGCATCGCCAGTGTAAACAAAAGCATCTATTATCTTTGCCGATAATTAACCCTGCTTATGCGAAAAATTACCTGTGCTTTGTTTGTTATTATTACTTTAGCATCGTGTTCGGCACGTAAAAAAGTTGCTACCATAAGCAGCGGCCAGGCCAGGCACAATAACCAGGAGATACAAAAAGAACACCAGGCTGCAATTGGCAATTACCCCACCTATACCGCCGACCAATACATACAACGTTTTAAAAAAATTGCCATACAAGAAATGAACGCTTATGGCGTGCCGGCAAGTATTACACTGGCGCAGGGTTTATTTGAATCGGGCAACGGCAACGGCGATTTGGCGCGTATAGCCAACAACCACTTTGGTATTAAATGCACCAGCGATTGGAAAGGCAAAAGCTATTATAAAAACGACGACCAGGTAAACGATTGTTTCCGCGTTTATGATAACCCGGAAGATTCTTTCAGAGACCATTCCAACTTTTTGAAACGTAAACGTTACGCTTCGCTTTTTGAATTGGATAAAAACGACTACATGGGCTGGGCCAACGGCTTAAAGGCTGCCGGTTATGCTACCAACCCTAAATATCCGCAGTTACTTATTGCCGTTATTGAAAAATATAACCTCGATCAGTACGACAGGCCTGAAGGCGAAGTGCAAAAAATTAAACGCGAAGACCGTGTGCTTACGCAGATCAATCAAAATATCGGCAAAAGCGTGAAAGATTCTATTATTTCCCAAACCCCAACCGATAAATTATACACTGTAAAACAAGGCGACACACTTTACAACATTTCTAAACGTTTTGGGTTAACTGTTGACGAACTTAAGGCGTTAAACAACATGGCCGATAACAATATCAAACTTGGCCAAAAACTTGTTGTTGTAAAGTAAGGGGTGTTAATTTTTGTTAAAGTTATGACAATTAAGGGCAGAACGATTAGCTTTATTCCACAATGAAAACATGGCTGATCATTATTTTATTGAGTATCAACCTATCGGTAGCTTTTAGCCAGTCAAAAACTATCGACGGTATTGTGTTTGATAACAACACCAAAGAGCGTATTGCCAAAGTAAATATTGTTAACCTAAGCACAAAGGCCAGTATTTATAATAATTTAAAAGCCGAGTTTAAACTACCCGCACAAAAAGGCGATTTGCTGGTATTCTATAAAGAAGGCTTTTTTAATGATACCATCAAACTTAAAGACGAAACATCCCTACTGGTTTATTTAAAGCGCACCAGTATACCGCTAAAGCCGGTGTACATTACAGGCCGCTTTTTAGCACCACAAAACCAGTTAGAGATTAATAAAAAGTTATACAACAAGGCTTATGGCTCACTGGCCAATCATGATTTATTGAGTTTTGGCTCGGGCGGTGTTGGCTTAAGTATTGATGCCTTGTACAATATGTTAAGCCGCGAGGGCCGTAATGCCACACGCTTGCGCGAAGATATTGACCGCGAATACCACCAAAGCATTATTGATAGCCGTTTTAACAGCACCCTGGTGGCATCGGTAACCGGTTTAAAAGACCCACAGCTTACCGATTTTATGTTTAAATACCGCCCCGGCTACTATTTTGCAACCGAAGCTACCGATTACGAATTTATTAAATACATACGTAACAATTACCGGCACTACCAGCGCAACCCCGATGCATATTCGTTACAGCACCTGTACATAAACGAGGTTAAGTAAACATTTTTTTACAAAACGCAATACTATTAAGTGCTCTCCGTTTTAAAATTACGATGTTGATTTTAAAAAAAATGCTTTTATTTGCCTCATGTTAAAATCCGGCATTTGCATTTTTACAATAGCTTTGTTTTTTTGCATCGGGCCGGCGATGGCCCAAAAAACCGATTCGGTTAAAATTGATACCAACCTGCTTAACAAGTACCGCATTAACCCACCCAAAAATGCGTTGCCGGTACGTATAAGGCCAATTTTATTAACGCCACAACCCATACCGGTTACAACAATTGATTTCCAGGTTAGTTATTGGCGTAAATCGTTAACGGCGGGTTTAAACCTTAACCAAACGGCCTTTAGTAATAACTGGAGCGGCGGTGGTGTAAGCTCGTTTGCGCTTGGTGCCAATTTTGATTTTAAAGCCGAGTACAATAAACAGCCCCTAAGCTATACAACCGAATTATTACTCATCTACGGTATATCAAAAAACAAAGGTCAGTTTTCGCGCAAAACCAACGATCGTATTTTTTATGATAACAAAGTAGCTTCGCAACTGTCAAAAAAATGGTACTTCTTCGGTTCGGTAAGTTTCGAATCGCAATTTGATGTTGGCTATCAATATGCCGATGGTTATGCTCCGTTATTAATATCCAAGTTTATGTCGCCCGGTTACTTTACCGAGTCGATAGGTTTTGAGTATAAACCCGTAAAATATATTGATATACGCCTGGGTACAGGTACCGCGCGCCAAACCTTTGTGTTAGATACCACCATATACCATAACATACCCGGCAATTACGGTGTAACCCCGCACAATATACTCCGTAACGAACTGGCCTTCCAGGTAGTTAGTACCATTAATAAAGATGTTGCCACCAACATGAACCTCCAGGCCCGGTACGCCCTTTTTATACCCTACAATAATTTCAGCCAAATTACACACCGGTTAGATGCTACCCTTACGGCAAAGGTTAACCGCTTAATTAACGTTACCCTTAACGGAACAGTGCTTTACGATATTACCACCAATAAAAGCGTGCAAGCATCACAGGGCCTGGCTTTGGGCCTCATCTACAAGTTCCCTAACTAATGAGGGGGGAAATTGTAAGATTTTTTTTTAACCTTTATGCTTTTTGCGTAAATCCTGATAATCTATATAGTACAATATTTTAAGGGATAAGTTATTGTTAAGCGGATTGGTAAATGTTTTGTGTACGTTATAAAAATAACCGTCGCGCGCTTCGTTGTTATCGCTTAGGGCCGAATTTTTGTAAGCAATACTCAATTGGCTACCCGGCGAAAATTCCCAGGTATATATCATATCGGTATTCAGGGTGTTAAAGTTTTCATCATTAGCCGCCGTATAGTCGGTTGTGGTTAACGCCTTTAACGATCCGTCGGTTTGCAACATCTGGAACGACTGATTATTCCGTTGGCTCCAATAATGCCTTAACCTCAAGGTTAGTCCCATTTTATTGTTAAAGGTATATTTCAGGTTAAATATATTTTCAACCGTGCTGCGGTTGTATAACGAAAATATGGAGTTGTTGCCTCCGTCGATAGTGTAAAAGCCGTAAGAGTGGTGCTCGGGGTTATAAGTAACATCTTCGCCAAACGAAAACTTATTGCTGATGCGTAAATTATAAAAAATCTCGTCGGTATTGGTAAACGAGCTTTGTCCGTTGTTTACCGGGCGCACCTGCACAAAAAAGCCTCCGCTTAGGCGTTTGGCCTGGTTTGTATTTAACGATACATTAAAACGGTAACTTGCCGGTGTGTTATAGTACATGCCAGCTATTTCGGGCGAATAATAATCGCGACCGCCAGGTTGCAGGTGCGTGTTAATATTAATGCTCCAAAAGTTTTTAAACCTTGCGTTACCGCCAATTGCTGCATCCATGGTTTGGAAAGCCGAAGGCTGGTATCGCCTCGAGTAGTAAACATACGACCATATATTCCAAAAGGTTAAAAACTTTTTAGGCTTGTAATCGGCGTATTGCAAGTTAATGGTATGATCTAAATAATTAGGGTTGGTTAAATATCCCAAATCGTTGGGGTTATAGTTGGGGCTGGCAAAATCCTCAATCACGCTCCAGGTAAAACTACCCAGGTTTTTATTAACACCAAACTCATAGGTATAGCCGGATACATCCGGTTTATCCGGATAAGATAAATTGCTCATAAAACCATATCCCGTTAGGGCATACGAATTTTTTTTGTTTTGTAAATTAAATGCAAAACCGCCAACATCGGCATTATAATCATTGCCAAAACGGGTAACATTGGTATTTATCAACGTTACCGACGAGTTGTTGATCAGGTTTTGATCCAGCACCAAAATGTTGTAATTGGTAGTAGGCGCAGTTTTAACCAACCGTTTATTACCCGTAAGTGTATCTTGTACAACCGCTTCGGCATTTTGTGTAACCGCGTTAAAAATACCTATACCCAAACCACCTGCCAACCGGCCAGATACTTTGGTAGCATTAAGCAAGCGCGTTTCCGAAGGGTTTTTAATAATCTCCTCGTGTGCGTTTAAGCTAACGTTGTAATAATCAATAGGGGTACTGCCAATATTGCGCGAGTAAAACAGGTTGCCTTTATTAAACAATTCCGTGCCTTCGGTAAAAAAAGGGCGGTTCTCGTTATACTTCACCCTAAAAGGTGTTAAATTTAAAACCTGATTGTCGGATTGCACCTGCCCAAAATCGGGTATCAGTGTCATATCCAGCGTAAAGCTTTGGTTTATCCCATACTTAAAATCCATGCCACCATTAACCGAGCTTGTGGTGTTTTTAACCCCCGGTGTGTTGTATGGATAGTTGTTAACATAGGTAGAAAAATAAGGATAAAAGGCAAGCCTAACCGGCGGTGTAACATTTTGTATACCTGCAAGTTGCCCTTCCTGGTTTACAAAACCGTTCTTTTTAGGGTCAAGCTCGTTCCAAAACAGTTGCTTTTGCTCAAACTGGCGTTTGCGCACCATATTCATCCCCCAGGTTTGAATATCCTTTTTAGGGAAACGCAGGGCCGAATAAGGTATTTTAAATTCGGCTGTCCAGCCGTCGTTGTTAATTACCACCTTGGTTTGCCAAACGGCGTTCCAGTTAGCGTCTTCATTGTTGCCGCCAGCACTTGGCGAGTATTTGGCATCAAATTGTACACCTGCTGCGGTAACGTAAAAGCCCGATGCATTTTGTCCGTCCAAATAAGTATCAAACACAACACCTATAAAGTCGGAGTTGCCTATGTTATCGCGGGTTGTTAACTCGTGCGCTACTTTTGCGGCGCTGGTTTCATACATGCGCGCCCCTATGTAAATGGCTGTGTTATCATACAAAATGCGTACTTCTGTACGCTCCTCGGTTTTCTCGTGCCTTCCGGCTACGGGGTTTAGCTCAACAAAATCGGTTGCAACGGGTGCATCCTTCCAAACGGCGTCATCTAAAATACCATCAATTTTAGGTGCTGTTTCGGCTTTTTTAGCGGACATTTTTTTTATTACCGGCTGCGCTAATGCAGTGCAGTAAAAGGTTGAACATACAATAAAAAGGTAAAAATATTTCATGCAGTTAGTAAACGTTTATGATTATAAGACTACCGAATTTAAAATAGGTTACAACCCAAATTGCCAAAACGCAAATACTTGATAGCTATATTTAATGTTTTTTGGTTAAAAGCAAAAATGAGGCGCAATCCTGCATGTGGTTTTGTTTCAAAATCATAACTTTGTGGCCTTAATTTTACGATTTTATAATAAGATAAAAAGATGTTTGAAAATCTTTCGGATAAACTCGACAGGGCGTTTAAAGTACTAAAGGGCCAGGGAACAATTACAGAAATAAACGTGGCCGAAACCATGAAGGAAATTCGCAAAGCCCTTTTGGATGCCGACGTAAATTATAAAACAGCAAAAGCTTTTACCGATGATGTAAGGCAAAAAGCTATTGGGCAAAATGTGTTAACTACCATTTCGCCGGGGCAATTGCTTACTAAAATAATGAACGATGAGCTTACCGAGCTTATGGGTGGCGCTACCGCCGAACTGAGCTTTCCGGCTACGCCAACAATTATTTTAATTGCCGGCTTAAACGGTGCGGGTAAAACTACGTTTACCGGTAAACTCGCTAACTTTTTAAAAACCCAAAAAGGTAAAAAGCCTTTATTGGTTGCCGGCGACGTTTATCGCCCGGCGGCTATTGAGCAATTAAAGGTATTGGGCGAGCAAATTGGAGTTCCGGTTTATGCCAATATGGAATCTAAGGATCCGATAAGTATTGCCCGCGAAGGTGTGGCTCTTGCTAAACAAAACGGAAACAATGTGGTAATTGTGGATACCGCAGGCCGCTTATCTATTGATGAGGCCATGATGGTTGAAATTGAGCAGGTTAAAGCTGCGCTTAACCCGCACGAAATATTGTTTGTGGTTGACTCCATGACCGGCCAGGATGCCGTGAATACCGCCAAGGTATTTAACGACAGGCTTGATTTTACCGGCGTTGTATTAACCAAACTTGATGGCGATACACGCGGCGGTGCGGCTTTATCAATCAAATCGGTAGTTAACAAGCCCATTAAGTTTATTGGTACCGGCGAAAAAATGGATGCCCTTGATGTTTTCCACCCGGATAGGATGGCATCGCGGATATTGGGTATGGGCGACGTTATATCGCTTGTTGAGCGTGCCCAACAACAATTTGACGAGAAACAGGCTGCCGAGCTCCAGAAAAAGATACGGAAAAACAAATTTGACTTTAACGACTTTTACGGGCAAATACAGCAGATCAAAAAAATGGGTAACATGAAAGATTTGATGGGCATGATACCGGGCGTAGGCAAGGCCATGAAAGATATTGAAGTAGACGATAATGCTTTCAAATCAATCGAAGCCATCATCTCGTCCATGACACCTTTTGAAAAAGAAAACCCCGATAGCATTAACCAAAGCCGCCGCAACCGCATTGCCAAAGGCTCGGGCACAGATTTGGCCGAAGTTAACCGCCTTATTAAGCAGTTTGACGATATGCGCAAGGTGATGAAACAAATGAGCAACCCGGCAGCTATGGCCAATATGATGAAGCGTATGCCAAAAATGTAGTTTTAAGATAGTGACACAAGCGGGTTTGTTTTTATTTACAGCCGTGCTATTGTAGCATTTTAAATTACTGCCTGTGTTGCCCGATGTGGAAAGCTCGTTCATGCTTTTGCCTTTAGTAATTTAATGCTTTGAGGCTTAAAAAAGCATTAAATTATATCAAACTAAGTGCCGCATAACCCGCAGATTAATTTATTTGTTTGTACTTTTAAGCATTAATAAAAACTAACCCCTAATTATAATGGCACAAATAGTAGATGCAAAACCCGCAGCCGAATGCGTTTTAAAATATCAGTATGAATATCAGGAAGTTGATAACCCCTCTTGTAAAGAAGCTTACACGTCGGCAGTTTCCTTCCCTATAGAATCAATTCTGGCTTTTATTAAAAGCCAACCCGATTGCGACACGCTTACAATAGTACCCGGTATTTATACGCAAGAGTTTGCCAAGCAGTACGACGGTGCTAAAGAGGGGCGGATGAGCCTTTTCCTTTACCTTGAATCATCCAAAGGCCACGGTGGTGGTTTAGGAAACCCTGTGCCTCCAACTGGCGACCCTTTTAATCTGGGTAGTAGTCAACCGTGATATGGAATTCGGTTTATATCAGGCTGTCCAGCTAATTAGTCTCATCACTGCTATTTTTTGTTATAAGGGGCTCAAAAAATTCAAGTTAACTGCTTTTGTCCCCCTTTTAATTCTTGTTTGTATTGTTGAGTTTATTGCGGGTAATTACAAAATGTGGGGCTGGCCTAGCAATTACATAGTCTACGACCTGTATTTTATTTTATCTACCCCAATATTATTGTACATCCTAAATAACATGTTGGCCTTTAAAAAAAAAGGGCAATTAATATACTGGTTAATAAATAGCTGTCTGATGCTTTTTGTTACGTATAACACATTTTTTTTGCAGGGCCTTCACAAAATAGACACATATTCGTATTTAACGGTTGAATCCTTTATGGTTATTTGGTCGTTAATAGCCATATTCAGACAATTTTTAGAAGACGATGCCGCCACGATGTTGAATGAACATCCTTACTTTTGGATAAACGGATCCACCGTAATTTTTGGCTTAGGAATACTGTTTATTATGGGTTTATCAGATTATATCATCGAAAAAAAGATTTTCCTTTATGGAAAGCACATTTATCAATACGTAACAAAAGCTTTAAATTTTGTATTGTACATTAGCTATAGCTACGCATTTATACTATGCAGGAAACTAACAGTCAAGCAGTCTTAACCATATTTGTTGTTGTTGCCTTGTTGGTGTTAATTGCCGTAATTATGCTTGCTATAGCCGTTTATTACACCAACAGCAAAAAACGCCTGATACGCGAAAAAGAACTTTTAAAAGTTACCTACCAACAAGCTATTTTACAGGCCCAGTTTGAAATACAGGACCAAACCCTACGCAACGTTAGCCAGGAAATACACGATAACATTGGCCAGGTGTTATCATACGTATCCCTTAGCCTTGATAGGGCGACAGATTTAAGCGATGCGCAAAAAAATAGTTTGATAACCGAAAGCCGAACGCTCGTAAATCAATCAATGAATGATTTACGCGACTTATCCAAAAGTTTTAGTTTGGATAATATAATCAGCAACGGTTTAACAGCCACTGTTAAAGCCGAGGTTGCGCGCTTAAATAAAAGCCGCTTAATTGAAGCCCGTTTAGATATTGATGGCGAAGTTTATAGCATTGGCGAACATCAGGAACTGGTATTGTTCCGTATTATTCAGGAGTTTATTAACAATACCTTAAAGCACGCCAAAGCCAAAATTTTGGTTATCAACCTGCAATTTAGTGCTGATAAATTGGTACTTAAATTAACCGACGATGGTATTGGGTTTGATGTTAAACAAAAACAAAACGGCTCGGGCCTAAAAAACATGCACACCAGGGCCGGTTTAATTGGCGCCGGGGCAATAACCACCAGCAGCGAAAACGAGGGTACATCGTTAACCATCAGCCTTAAACGCTAAATTAAATATCAACTAAAAACAATTTGCTTTTACTAAATTTATTAGCAAATTTGTTTCTATGTCACATGAGGATAATCCGGAGTATTTTAAGGGACGGGGGGCGCAGGTAAATACGCACAACAAGTTTTTAAAAAACAAATATGTACTGGAGCACATGGAGGGGCTTGACGAACCTATGCTCCAAAACGGCAATACCCAGATATTTGAAGAACATCCTAAAAAAATTGTAAGCGAATCAAACAGTCCGGATTTGCCTTTTTTGAGTTCTATCAACCCCTACCAGGGTTGCGAGCATGGCTGCATTTACTGCTACGCACGCAACACGCACGAATACTATGGCTTTAGCGCGGGCTTAGATTTTGAACGCAAAATTATTGTAAAGCGAAATGCCGCCGCTTTGCTTGAAGAACATTTCAATAAAAAAAATTACCAGCCCACGGTAATTATGCTATCCGGCAATACCGATTGTTACCAACCCATTGAGCGGAAATTAAAAATAACCCGCTCATTGCTCGAAGTATTTTTGAAGTACAAAAACCCGGTAAGCATCATCACCAAAAACAATTTAATACTGCGCGATATTGATATTTTAGATAGCCTTGCCAAACTTAACCTGGTACATGTAAACGTATCGCTTAACTCGTTAGATGAGCAATTGCGCCAAAAGCTCGAACCGCGCACCATTACAGCAAGCGGGCGTTTAGCCGTTATCGAGAAATTATC
This sequence comes from Mucilaginibacter gracilis, assembly GCF_003633615.1. NCBI lineage: Bacteria > Pseudomonadati > Bacteroidota > Sphingobacteriia > Sphingobacteriales > Sphingobacteriaceae > Mucilaginibacter > Mucilaginibacter gracilis. Next base: position 1,495,563 of record NZ_RBKU01000001.1, read on the forward strand.
AGAACGTAATATCCCCGTAAGGGTAATGGTGGCTCCAATTATTCCGGGTTTAACCAGCAACGAGGTACCCAATATTATTAAAGCTGCTGCTAACCGTGGTGCGCTGGCAGCAGGTTTTACTATTGTTAGGCTAAACGGTAGTATTGGCGAAATATTTACCGACTGGGTAGAAAAAGCTTTTCCGAACCGTGCCGAAAAAATTTTAAATATGGTGGCTTCCTGCCACGGTGGTAACTTAAATGATAGCCGTTGGGGAACCCGCATCAGCGGCGAAGGCAACATTGCCGAATCTATCCATCAGCTTTTTAAGCTTGCCTGCACCCGCTTTTTGGCGGATAGGCAAATGCCCGAGTATAATATGCAGCATTTTACCCCTTTAAAGGGAAAGCAAACATCGCTTTTTTAAAAGGTTAGTTAGCGGCCAGGCGTTTTAGGCCCTCTTTAGCTTTTTGTTCGAGGCTGTTTTTAAACTGCTGGTTTTTAAAATCAAAAACATGGTGGTAGGCTTCGCGTGCTTTTACGGGTTGGTTTTGTTCCTCGTATATAACCCCCATTTTTATTGCCGATGTTGCCGCGTAATGGTAGTTTGAGTTTTTACCTATATTAATGGCGTTTTGGTAAAACTTCAGGGCGGTGTCGTCCTCGTTCATGGCGTCGTAAATACGGCCCAATCTGTAGTAATATTCTATCCTATCGCGCTCAAGCGAAAAATCGGCAACGGTTTTGCCTTTTAAAGCAGCAAGGGCCCTGGCATAAAAACCTCCATCGCATAGTAAGCGGGCGCGCAGTAAAAACAAGTTTGGGGCCGTATCGTTAGCTTCGTCAAGTGCTTGCTTGTCTTTATCGTTAAATAAATAGCCTTTTGCTTTTACAAATTGTATAAAACCGTTGTATCGGTGTATATCGCCCTCAAGCAAACATTTCCAGGCCAGATGCAGGTAGGCATCCTTAATAAAGTTCACCCCGGTATTGCTTTGTAAAAATTTGTAGAAGTAATTATTGGCGCCAGTATCTTCACGGTTCATCTTGGCAATGCCTATCAAATAATCAAGGTAAGGGTACGGCAGGTAATCACTACCCTGATGGCGGTTTTGGAGCCAGCCAATAGCTTCCGCGCTATGGCCGGTGCGTAATGCCACATAACCCCTAATATAATCGGTTAGGAGGCTTGTACTATCGGCAACAGTAACCATTTGCAACATTTTGCTGTACGCAAACGGGTTGTTTACTACATCTGTTTGTATATAGGTGAGGTAATAGATCAGCTCGTTGTAATGATACGAATAGGGCGACTTTGGTAAATCAACCGATAATTGCTCAAGCATTTTAACGCCTGTTTGCGTATCGCCCTTTATCCCTAAAAAACTTAAAATTGATTTTAGTGCGCCGCCCGGTAATGAACCTAATAAAACATTTACCACACCCAACGGGATGCCATTGGGCAAAAAAGCCGGGTACTTTTTATTGTTGCTTTGTAGCAAACGATAGGCCCGGTTAACTTCTAAACCGGCGGTAGTATATTCGCCAAAATGGCTATGCAGCAGGGCCCATTGTAAATTTACCTGTGCTATACAAAAGTTGTAGTAGGGCGAGTTAGGGTCTTCGTCTTCCAGGCGGTTTATGCGGATGCTTTTATTTTCTTTTAATTTTCCAAACTCGGCCTTGTTTTCGTTGGTGAGTATTAAAAAAAAATCGTAATAATTATCAAGCAGGGTTGTTATGGCGTTTTGCGGGTGCAGTGCCTTCTCTTTATCAATTAGCAGCCTTCCTTCGTTTAAACGGAGCGCGAGTATGCTTTTATAGGCATGGATACAGTTGCTGTTAAAATCAAAGTTTGCTAAAACTGTTGAACTAAAACAAACAAAAACGAGAGCGATAGATAATACTTTGCGAAACATTTGATAAAAAAAATGGCGCCTTTAAAGGGCGCCAAATCTATTCATTTAATTACGATAATTTCGTATTAAGCTGGTTCGGCATCCAAAGCCATTTGTTCGTCAACCAAAATACGTCCACAATGTTCGCACACAATGATTTTTTTTCTTTGACGAATGTCCGACTGTCTTTGCGGAGGGATCTGGTTAAAGCAACCCGAGCACGAATCGCGCTGAATGGTAACTACAGCCAGGCCATTTTTTGCATTTTGGCGCAAGCGGGTGTAAGCTATTAACAAGCGTTCTTCAATACCACCTTTTGCCTTATCGGCTAAAGCCACCAATTCTTGTTCTTCTTTTTGTGTTTCGGCAGTAATGGTATCCAATTCTGCTTTTTTCACATCGAGGTCTTTTTGGCGCTCTTCAAGGTCGGCAACTGCTTTTTCGTAGATTTGGGTTTTACTGGTTATTTCAAAACCATATTCCTTAATCTTTTTTTCGCTCACCTGGATATCAAGACCTTGAATTTCAATTTCTTTCGAAATTGCATCATATTCACGGTTGTTCTTAACATCATTTAGCTGAGTTTCATACTTTTTAGCATTTGCCTGCGCATCTCTGATTAGATTTTTCCTGGTAACTATCGAGTCTTCCAGGTCATCTAATTCACTTTTTATTTTTTGAATACGAGTTTCCAACCCGGCAACATCATCTTCCAGATCCGAAACTTCCATTGGAAGTTCACCTCTTACCTGGCGTATTTTGTCAACCTTTGTGTGGATTGTTTGTAGGTCGTATAAAGCTTTAAGCTTCTGTTCTACGGTTTGTTCCATTAAATCAAATATTTGATGGGGTTTGTATTTACTTCTGTTAAACGGACGGCGAAGTTAGCAAATTTTTTTCGAATAATTTCAGATATTAAATTCTGCGTAAATTGCTCACTTTCAAAATGTCCTATGTCTGCAATAACTATCTTTTGCTCGGCATCAAAAAACTCATGATATTTAAAATCGGCCGTTATAAAAACGTCCGCTCCGGCACCAATAGCGTGCTTCAATAAAAAGCTTCCCGAGCCTCCGCATACCGCTACGTTTTTAACGCTTTTACCGCGCAAATTAGTATGCCTTATCACACTTGCATTCATTTTATATTTTACAAACTGCAAAAAATCCAGTTCGGTCATGGGCGTTTCCAATTCGCCTACCATGCCCGAGCCTACGTTTTGGTATTGGTTGGTAATGGGGTACAAATCGTAAGCAACCTCCTCGTAAGGGTGTTCCATAAAAAGCGCCATCAGTATTTTGCTTTCCAGGTTTGCGGGGTAAACGGTTTCTATCCTCACTTCGGGCTCGTTATGGCTGCTGCCCGGCTGGCCAACAAATGGTTGGGTACCTTCGTTGCCTTTAAAGGTTCCGGTTCCATCGACATTAAAGCTGCATTCGCTGTAGTTGCCAATATGGCCGGCCCCGGCTGCAAACAAGGCATTGCGCACCTTAACCGCATAAGCCGCCGGAACAAAAGTAACCAGCTTTTTTAACAAGCCATGTTTGGGCAATAAAATACGGCAGGCCTGCAAACCAAGGGTTTGGCAAATGCGGGCGTTTACACCGGTATCAATACTATCTAAATTGGTGTGTATGGCGTATATGGCTATGTTGTGCTTAATGGCTTTTTCAATAACGCGCTCAACATAGGTTTTGCCGTTAAATTTTTTCAGTCCCTTAAATACAATGGGGTGGTGCGATACTATAACCTGGCAGTTTTTGGCAATAGCCTCGTCAACCACAGCTTCGGTACAATCAAGCGATACAAGGGCCTGGCTTATTTCCATTTCAGGGCTACCCACAATGAGGCCGCAGTTATCGTAATCTTCCTGATAGCTGAGCGGGGCAATGCTTTCGAGATAGCTGGTAAGTTCGGCAAGTTTCATATCAACCAAAAGTCAGAATAAATAGCAATAGTGGCAACCCCAATATTAACTAATCATAAAGTTTGTTTCTATAAATCCCCAGTTGTACCCAAATTTCCCCAAATTGATAATCAGGGCTTTATACTGCATTGCCTGATACTCATTTAACGCCATATTTGCTAATTGGCATTGGGTTTGAACTATATATTATACGTTCAATAAAAATCCTCTTTCCCCTAATTGATGATTGGTTGATTTGTTTTTTCATAACAGGTAATGGTTGTAGTATCGGCAGATATTTCAACCATTTTTTTTGCCCCGATTTTTATACTTTAAAATGACGAAAACAATTATAAACGGGCGTATTTTTGCAAGGTAAACTTACAAGTTTAGCTTGCAAATAAAATGAACGAACAAAACCTGGCTTTAGCTTCCGAATTACGAACGGTAATTGCACGCCTTACCAAAACAATGCGCCGAAAATCGGTTTGGGCCGAAAAGCTTTCGTTAACCGAGCGATCAACCATTGCTTCCATCAACCAAAACGGAACGGTGCTGGCAAGCAAACTGGCCCTTATGGAAAAGATAACCACGCAATCTATGTCGCAAATTTTAAATCATTTGTTTGAGCTGGGGCTGATTACCAAAACACCTTCCCAAACCGATAAACGCAAAGTTTTGATCTCACTGTCTGATGCCGGGCAAAATTTGCTTTTCAAATCGCGCAGCGAAAAGGAAGAATGGCTAAACAAAGTTTTAACAGAACATTTTACCAGCGACGAGCGCGAACTGCTAAGCAAAGCGATAGCACCACTAACCCGTTTGGTTGATTTTGATTGACGATGAATCCCGGTTAACCGGGAACTAAACAAGTACTACCATGACTATAAATACCTTCAATGCCTTCCGCAGCCGCAACTACAGGTTGTATTTTGCCGGGCAATCAATATCGCTCATTGGCACCTGGATGCAAAAAACCGCCGTAAGCTGGGTTATATACGAGCTAACACATTCTAAATTTATGCTGGGGGTTACGCTTTTTGCAAGCATGTTCCCCTCGTTTTTATTCTCGTTCATTGGTGGCGTTGCTGCCGATAGGTACAACCGTTACCGCCTTTTACTGGCAACCCAGGTAGCATCAATGGCACAGGCCATTTTAATAACAGCACTGGTATTTTTTAAACATTATTCCGTTTGGGAAATTATCACGCTGAGTGCTATACTGGGTTTAATAAACGCCTTTGATGTACCTGCCCGGCAATCGTTAGTGTACGAAATGGTTGATGATAAGGCAGATTTGCCGAATGCCCTCGCGCTCAATTCGTCTATGGTAAACCTATCGCGCCTTATTGGCCCCGGTATAGCGGGTATTATTATCGAAAAATTAGGCGATGATGTTTGCTTTGGTTTAAACGCTATAAGCTTTATTGCCGTAATAGGTTCTATTTTGATGATGCGCCTGCCGGCCTATGTTAAAAAGCCGCACACCAAAAATGTTTTCGGCGAATTAAAAGAAGGCTTTGTGTATATCAAAAATACGCCGTCAATCAGCTTTATATTAATTATGCTGGCAGCTATCAGTTTGTTTGTTTTGCCTTACAGCACGTTAATACCGGTTTATGCTAAAGATATTTTTCACGGCACGGCATCAACTTTCGGGGTTATTGATAGCGTTATAGGGTTGGGCGCATTTTCGGGGGCAATGTTTTTGGCTTCGCTGAAACCGGGCATGAACCTTAAAAAGATACTCGCCATTAACACGTTGATATTTGGCGCGGGCCTGGCTTTGTTTTCGCACGAAACCTATTATTACCTCGCCCTTGTATTTGCAACCTTTAGCGGCTTCGGTATGATGTCGCAAATAACCATCAGTAACACGCTGATACAAACCACCGTTGCGCCCGAAATGCGAGGCCGCGTTATCAGCTTTTACGCAATGGCCTTTTTTGGTATGCAGCCTTTAGGTGGCCTTATTATTGGCGGGGTATCGCAATGGATAGGCGTGCAAAATACCATGCTTGCCGAAGGCGGCATTGCCTTGCTGATAGGCTTAGTACACCTTCGCTTTTTAAAGAAAGCCAAACTCAACAAAAAACAAACGCCGCTAATGGAACAGCCTCCGGTAACGGCTCTGCAATAAAAAATTCATCTCAATAAAAACAAAAAAACATGGTAACTTCATTAGACAAAAACACAGCTTTAGTGCTAATCGACCTGCAAAAAGGTATAATAGCACTTCCGCTGGCACACCCCGTAGCCGGCGTTTTAGCTAACGCGGCTAAATTGGTTGAGGCCTTTCGTAAAGCCGGGCAGCCTATTGTTGTAGTAAACGTTAATACGGGCAATGCAAAATGGACCAAATCCCGTAAGGATTCTAAACAGGGCGCATTTACGCCTCCGGAAAACTGGCTCGAAATTGCCGACGAGATTAAAACCGAAGCAACTGATATTTTTATCACCAAACATACCTGGAATGCTTTTTACGAAACCGCTATTGACGAGGAATTAAAAAAACGGGATATTACAGGCATCGTTTTAGCCGGAATAGCAACCAGTATTGGTGTTGAAGGCACGGCCCGCGCAGCAAGTGAGCGTGGCTACAACATCACATTTGCAACAGATGCCATGACGGATATGGTTGCCGAGGCACACGATAACAGCATCAAAATAATTTTCCCGAGGATAGGAGAGGCTGATACTACCGATAAAATAATTGAAATGTTGGGATAGGCCAATTATGCCCGGATTTAAACACTCCGGGCACTCATATCTTAAATGGCTTTGTTTTTGTTCATCAGCAATAAAGATACGCCAAGCGAGAACAGCAAACCCAATAATAAAGCCCCGAACATTTGGCCGGAAAAATCGGCAAGAGTACCTGCATTTACATAATTGATATACAAAATGGCGGCAGTAACAGCTATTACGCCACCTGCAAGTAATATTTTAAAACTTTCAATAAGTCCTTCAAAAAAGCTCATTTCGCCGCCAAGGTAGTTTTCGCGGTAATTGCGTACACCAAAGAAAAGCCCCAATAGCGGAATTAAGCCCGATGTATATTCAATAGGCTTTAAATCGTGCTGCGGCCCGGTTGTTACTCCACTCCAGTGCATTATAAATATCCAAAGCCCACTAAGCACACCTATAATGGCACCGCTGATAATTGCATTTTTCATAAATAAATATTATATGGTTCAACTATTGGTATATAATACCAATTGCGGCGTTTTGTTTGCAAATGCCAACATAAACCCAAAAATTATCTTCGTACCCCAAACAGCTTTTTTAATTATATTTGCAGCGTTTTGAATATCCGTGAAATTTTAGAGCGATATAAGGCTGACGAACGGATACAGACGTTGGCTACAGCACTCAATGGTGCAAAAAACCCAAGGATACAACTCCGCGGGTTAGTCGGATCGAGCGATGCGGCAATGGCGATAGCTTTGTATTTTTTAAAGCATAGCCATATGCTTTTTATCCTTCCCGATAGGGAAGAGGCGGGCTACTTCCAGTCGGATCTGGAAAGCTTACTTGATAAAGAGATTTTGCTCTTTCCATCATCATACCGCAAACCGTTTGAGTTTACCCAGCCCGATAGCAGCAATGTTTTGGCCCGCGCCGAAGTATTGAACGAACTGAACCATACATCGGAATATGGCCAACTGATTGTTACCTACCCTGAGGCCCTCGCCGAAAAGGTAATAGATCGCGCCTCTCTCGAAAAAAACACACTCGAAATTGCTGTAGGCAATAAACTGGGCCTCGATTTTATTAACGAATTTTTAATTGAGTACGACTTTGAGCGGGTAGATTTTGTTTATTCGCCGGGCCAGTTCTCCATTCGCGGCGGCATTGTTGATATCTTTTCCTTCTCGCATGATTTGCCTTACCGGGTTGAGTTTTTTGGCGATTTTATCGAGTCGATACGCACCTTTGAAATAGAAAGCCAGCTATCTGTTGAGCAGGTAAAAACCATCACCATAGTACCCAACGTACAATCAAAATTTTTAACCGAGAGTAATATATCGCTCTTAGAATATATAGACCCATCAACCCAGATTTGGATACGCGATGTGCAGTTTACGCTGGATATTGTTCAAACCGGCTTTAAAAAAGCAACGGCTTTATGGAAGGCCCTTTCGGCTGAAGAAAAAAATGCCAACCCCGATTGGATAGACCCTAAATTTGCTTTCACCGACGAAAAAATGATAGCCGACCAGCTACATGATTTTTCCCTGATTGAGTTTGGGAAGCAGTTTTTTTATACCCCAACCAGCAGCATCCAATTTGATATACGCCCGCAGCCATCCTTTAATAAAGATTTTAGTCTGCTTATCCACAACTTTAAAAACAACGAGGCCGAAAAAGTAGAAAACTGCATTTTTACCGATTCGAGCCGGCAGCTGGAGCGGCTATATGCCATTTTTGAAGATCTGGATAAAACCATCAAATTTACCCCGGTAAACATTTCCATCCGCGAAGGATTTATAGATCATGCCCAAAAAATTGCATGCTATACCGATCATCAGATATTTGATCGCTATTATAAATACAAACTTAAAAAAGGTTACCAGCGCTCGCAGGCCATTACGCTTAAAGAGCTGCGCGAACTAAAACCCGGCGATTACATTACCCATATCGACCACGGTATAGGCAAATACGCCGGTTTAGAAAAAGTTGAAGTTGGCGGCAAAATGCAGGAAATGATACGCTTGCTTTATGCCGATAACGATTTGCTGTATGTTAACATTAACTCGCTTAACCGCATATCCAAATACAGCGGCAAGGAAGGTACTGTACCCAAAATGAACAAATTGGGCACCGATACCTGGGAAAAGCTCAAGAAAACAACAAAAAAAAAAGTTAAAGACATAGCGCGCGATCTGATTAAGCTTTACGCCGTGCGCAAGGCACAAAGCGGCAACGCCTTTTCGCCCGATAGCTATTTGCAAACAGAACTGGAAGCATCGTTTATATACGAAGACACGCCCGACCAGGAAAAAGCCACCATCGACTTTAAGAAGGACATGGAATCGCCCCACCCTATGGATAGGTTGATTTGCGGCGATGTTGGCTTTGGTAAAACCGAAGTTGCCATACGCGCCGCCTTTAAAGCCGTTGCCGATAGCAAACAGGTAGCCGTACTGGTACCAACAACCATTTTAGCCGCCCAGCACTACAAAACCTTTACCGAACGCCTAAAGGGCTTCCCCTGCAATATTGATTACGTAAACCGCTTTAAAACCAGCAAGCAAATTAAAGATACCCTGCAAAACCTGGCCGATGGCAAACTGGATATTATAATTGGCACGCACCGCCTGGTAAGTAAAGACGTAAAGTTTAAGGACCTCGGCTTGATGATTATTGACGAGGAACAAAAATTTGGCGTATCAACCAAAGAGAAGCTAAAGGCCATGCGCATTAACGTAGATACCCTAACCTTAACCGCAACGCCAATTCCGCGTACTTTGCATTTTTCGTTAATGGGCGCGCGCGATCTATCCATCATATCAACACCGCCGCCCAACCGCCAACCCGTTGTTACCGAACTACACGTTTTTAACGATAAGCTGATTAAGGAGGCTGTTGAATTTGAGATAGACCGCAACGGGCAGCTGTTTTTTATCCATAACCGCGTTGCCGATTTGCCGCAACTGGGCGGCATGATAAAAAAGCTTGTACCCAAGGCCCGCATTGGCATTGCCCACGGCCAGCTTGAGGGTGATGACCTGGAAGACGTTATGCTCAAGTTTGTGAACAACGATTACGACGTGCTGGTTGCAACCACCATTATTGAGGCCGGTTTAGATATACCCAACGCCAACACCATCATCATTAACTATGCCCACATGTTTGGTTTGAGCGATCTGCATCAAATGCGTGGCCGCGTGGGTCGTAGTAATAAAAAAGCATACTGTTATTTATTGAGTCCGCCATTGTCAACCCTAACATCCGAGGCGCGTAAACGATTGAGTGCCATTGAAGAGTTTAGCGATTTGGGCAGCGGCTTTAACGTTGCCATGCGCGACCTTGACATTCGCGGAAGCGGAAACCTGTTAGGTGCCGAGCAAAGCGGCTTTATTGCCGAAATTGGCTTTGAAATGTACCACAAGATATTAGACGAAGCCATACAGGAACTTAAAGACGACGAATTTAAAGGCTTGTTTGATGATAAACCAAGGCCCTTTGTATCGTTTACCCAAATAGATACCGACCTGGAAATATTAATACCCGACGAGTATGTAACCAGCATACCCGAACGCTACAACCTATATACCGAACTAAGCAAACTGGAAAACGAAACCGAACTGGCAGCCTTTGCCCAGCAACTGCACGACAGGTTTGGCCCCGTACCACCACAGGTACACGACTTACTGAACACCATGCGCCTGCAATGGTTAGGCAAAGCCATTGGTTTCGAAAAACTGTCCATTAAAAAAAATGTGCTGCGCGGCTACTTTATAACCAACCAGCAATCTCCTTATTTTGAAACCGCTCAATTTAGGCAGGTGCTCAACTTTATGCAGGCCAACCCGCGCCGCTGCAACATGAAGGAAGTAAAAAGCACCCTCCGCATCAGTATTGAAAATGTACGCGGAATTGACGAAGCCGTTGCCATATTAGAAGAAATGGCCGAACCGGTAGGGGTTTAAACAAACATTTAATATCAATAAATATTTTGTAAATTGAGCTGATAAAAATCTTTGTTTCCTCTGGGTAAAACCTCAGTGTACTTTGTGATTAAATTAACCACCGGGAAGCCCAGAGACAGGAACACGAAGGTCACAGAGTAAACGCATGTTTTGATATACCCTCTTTTTAAACTGCATGGATTTAAAACACCATATCGCGAATGAAAACCATATTCTTTCTGAGACGCAACTCGAAGGAATTAATGCCGGGTTAGCAGATATTGAGGCAGGCCGGACGCACTCGAACGAGTACGTGAACACCCAAATTGAGCAAATGATCTATAATTTCCGAAATGGTTCAGATAACAGTCAAGTGTTAGTCTAAAATACAACTATCGGCCAATACACCCTTTTAAATTGCTTAACACTGGCAACCATTTCGTTTTTATCAACGGGCATCATTTCGCCATAAACACTGTTTTGCAAAGCTGTAATTGTGCTGTCTAATACAATACCGGTTTGGTAAACCAGTTTGTGGTTTCTTAACAAATAAAATGTACTGGTTACGGTAGCAACATCGGCTTCGCCGTTGGCGGTAAATAGCCACGTTCTTTGCATCTGTTGCAACACATGCCGGTTTGTGGTTTTCAATGCCCATATTTTGGGCAATTGCGGGTTTAGGGTTGCAAAATCGTCGGGGGCAATAGCAACGTATGCAGCCCAGTTATCTTTTGTAAAATCAAAACCTTTAAATGCGGCTATAGTACGAGCATCCTCTGTTTTAGAAACAGGTTTGGGATTTACTTTAGATATTGGGACAATTAGACAAAAACCCGTAGCTAATGCTATTAGTTCGGCAATGGCCAAAACTATCACTAACATAATAATAGCCCTTTTCATTTTGTTATAACGGCTTTTGGCATTTGGCTTACTTTCTATTCCCGTAAAAACCCCGCCTGTAAGCGCATCACAACACCAACTGATAAATATCCTTCAAATTGCGTCCCAGTTCTTTATAATCAAGCCCAAAACCTACCACAAACTTATTTTCTATTTCAAAGCCAACATGCTTCAACTCGGGTATTTCAAGTTCAACGGCATCGGGTTTGTAAAGCAGCGTGCAGGTACTAACAGATTTTGGCTTGCGGGTTTGTATTTTATCAATTAAATACCGCAGCGTATTGCCGGTGTCTACAATATCTTCAACCAATATAACGTCGCGGTCTTCAATGTTTACGCTCAGGTCAAACTCATCGGTTATTACGCGTTTGCTCTCCAGCCCTCCCGCGTACGATGATAGCTTCATAAAGGCAACCTGCGCAGGTATGTCAACATATTTCATCAGTTCGGCTATAAACATAAAGCTGCCGTTCAATACACCAATAAATATGGGGTTACAGGCTTCATATTCCAGGGTAAGTTCGGCACCAATTTGCTGGCAACGAGTGTTGATAGCATCGTAATCTATCATTTTTTTAAAGCTGAGGTCGGCTACGTGAATTATCATGTAGCTAAATTAACAAATAGCTTTGTGTATAGCTAAAAACTAACGCCCAAATAATCATTATCTTTACCGGCTAATGGATCATCAGGTTTATACGCTGCCAAACGGCATCAGGCTTTTATACAAACACACGGTATCGTCAATTGCACATTGCTGTTTTTTGGTTAACGCAGGCGCCCGAGACGAGGCTCCCGGTAAAGATGGCTTGGCACATTTTATTGAGCATTTGCTGTTTAAAGCCACCAAACGCCGCAGCACAAACCAAATATTAAACCACCTTGAACTGGTAGGGGCCGACCTAAATGCTTACACCACAAAAGAGTACACCTGCATACACGCCTCGTTTTTAAAACAGCACCTGGAACGCGCCATTGATTTAACCGAAGACATTGTTTTCCACTCCACCTTTCCCGAAGAGGAACTGGTGAAGGAAAAAGGCGTAATACTGGACGAAATATCATCGTACCTTGACCAGCCCGACGAAGCCATACAGGACGATTTTGAGGACCTACTTTTTGCCAATCATACCCTTGGCCGCAATATTTTAGGCACCGCAGCTTCGGTTAGTTTATTGGACAAGCAGGATATTGCCCATTTTATAGCCCAAAACTACAACACCCACCAAATGGTTTTCGCCGTATTGGGCGAGTACGATTTTAAAAAGCTAATTAAGCTTGCCGATAAGTACTTCGGGCATATTAAAGCCAACACAGCCACCAAAAACCGGGCGAAGCCACAAACCACAGGGGGGGAAATTGTAAGATTTTTTAAACCAATTTCGCAAACACATGGGGTTATTGGCAGCCAGGCTTATGCGGCATCCAGTCCGCAAAAAAATGGTTTGTTGTTGCTTAACAATATTTTGGGGGGCATTGGCATGAGTTCGCGCCTTAACCTCCAAATTCGCGAAAAATATGGTATTGCTTACAGTATCGAATCCAATTACATCCCGTTTTCGGATACCGGCCTGTTCACCATTTACTTTGGTACCGACACCGAAAAGGCCGACCGCGCCATCCGTTTAATTCACAAAGAACTTAAAAAACTCCGCGATCAAAAACTCGGTACCCTGCAATTGCATCAGGCTAAAACCAAGTTTATTGGGCAAATTGCCCTGGGCGAAGAAAACCGCATAGGCCTCATTATTGCGATGGCCAAAAGCCTGTTGGATTTTAACCGTATTGATACTCTCGACCAGATATTCGCTAAAATTAATGCCGTTACTGCCGAAGAAATGCAAACCATTGCCAACGAAATATTTGATAGCAATAGCATGACAACATTGCTATTTGAGCCTAATGATTAAACTATTACTTTTGCAGCAATGAAATATCCTATCATAGCATACGGCGATCCGGTTTTAAGAAGAGTAGCCACGAATATTGATCCAGTCGAATATCCGCATATCAAGGAACTGGTTGAAAACATGTTCGAAACTATGTACGCTGCCCGTGGCGTAGGTTTAGCAGCTCCGCAGGTGGGCCTGTCTATGCGGCTTTTTGTTATCGACGCATCGCCGTTTGATGACGACGAACCCCAACTTAAAGATTTTAAGAAAGCGTTTATTAACGCCCAAATACTGGAAGAAACCGGCGAAGAATGGCCCTTTAACGAAGGCTGCCTCAGCATACCCGAAATTAGGGAAGATGTTTACCGCAAACCCGAAGTGCGCTTATCATACTACGACGAAAACTTTAAGCACCACGAAGAAACCTTTACAGGCCTGGCCGCCCGCGTTATACAGCACGAGTACGACCATATTGAAGGCAAACTGTTTACCGATAAGCTGAGCCCGTTGCGCAAACGCTTAATTCAAAAAAGGCTTACAGATATTTCTAAAGGAGAGATAAAGGTTGATTACCGCATGAAATTTCCCGCCGTTAAAAAAGGCCGTTAATTACTATCGCTTACGCCGCGGCTTTTGTTACCCTCGGTAATTTCTTTTATTAAAGCTCCCCAGGCAAACGGGTTATACAACGGGTTAACATACGAGTGTTGGTTAACTATATCGTTATGCTCGTTTTGTGCCCAGGCTGTTTGTATCTCCTTGCTGTCGCGCGGTAACGAGTGGGTTAATGATGCTATTGATTTGCCGCTTAAATTTTTACGTGCAATTTCAAGGTCGTCATCAGCAATTTTCATGGTCACAAAATCTTTCCTAAACTCATCGGTAGTGGCCCATGGGAACACGTGTACAACAGGCAGGTTTATAGATTTTCCGTTAAGTTTTACCTGTAACGTATAACTTTTATCTTTCACATTGGCGGGTATCACAACCAATGTTGATGCATAACCTATTGATGTAAAACGCAGGGTATCCAACTCGTGCGCCACAAACGAAAAGTAGCCTTTGTAGTTGGCCAGGTTAACCACATTTTTGGCCGATACATTGGTAACCGTTGCATACGGTATAACCGTGCTACTATCGGCACTTAGCACCACACCGGTAAATTGCACCAATGGGCGCTCGCCCTTTTGCTGGGCAAAGGCCGATGCTGTAAATACAGTTAATAATATGAAGATCAAACGCTTCATTTCAAACCCCTTTTGTTTTATATGTACCAATTTGGTAAAATGTTTAAACTAATTAATATACTAATTACGCAAATTTTGGGCCAATAGTATATTTAAATTTGTAACATTTAACACACTTTAACTTTATCGCAAATTTTCGGGCAACACAGCATGTGGGTCGTCAATGTCTGTAAGGTTAATAGCTTCTACGGCAGTAATTTCGGGCACGGCTTTTTTAATGGCTTGCTCAATACCCGCTTTCAGCGTCATGATGCTCATCGGGCACGATTCGCACGAGCCCAGTAACTTCAATTTTACTACACCCTCTTCCGTAATCTCTTCAATAGAAACGTTCCCCCCGTCTGTCTCCAAATACGGACGAATAGTATCTAAAGCCGCTTCCACCTTTTCTAACAATGTCATTTGTGTAATATTTACTGTAAAGATAAATAATTTATTGTATATGTGCGCTTTGCGGTGCCCTGGCATTTACAATAGAAACCTGCTGCGCAACACGCTCGGCCAGGTCAATAAACGCTGCCGACATGGGGTTTGCCTCATCCAGTATCAGCGGCCTTCCTCCATCGCCCGATTCGGTAATGCCCTTCACCAACGGTATTTGCCCTAAAAACGGGGCGCCAATTTGCGAAGCCAGTTTTTGTCCGCCGCCCTGGCCAAAAATATAATATTTATTATCCGGCAATTCGGCAGGTACAAAGTAGCTCATGTTTTCAATTACGCCCAGTATCGGCACGTTAATGGCCGGCATCATAAACATACCAACGCCTTTGCGGGCATCGGCAAGTGCTACGTTTTGCGGGGTGGTAACTATTAACGCTCCCGCTATCGGGAAACCCTGGGTAATGGTAATGTGTATATCACCGGTACCCGGTGGCAGGTCAACAACCAAATAATCCAGTTCGCCCCAATCGGCATCATTAAACAATTGCTTTACCGCGGTTGATACCATTGGCCCGCGCCACGGCACGGGTTGATCCGGGTCGGTAAAAAACCCTATCGATAATAGTTTAATACCATACTTTTCAATAGGCTCAATCCGTGTTTTACCATTTTCCTGCGTTGCCCTCGGCTTTGCACCTTCCAGGCCAAACATAATAGGTACCGATGGGCCGTAAATATCGGCATCAATTAAGCCAACCTTTGCACCCGTTTTAGCCAAACCCAATGCCAGGTTAGCCGCCACGGTTGATTTACCCACGCCGCCCTTGCCCGATGCTACAGCAATAATATTTTTAATACCCGGCAAACTATTGTTGCTTTGGGTTGTCACTCGCGATGTCATGTTAATGCTCACCTCGGCCTCTTTGCTTATAAAATGCAATATGGCGTTGCGGCAGGCGTTTTCAATCATGGCTTTTAAGGGGCAGGCCGGCGTAGTTAATATTACCGAAAAGCTTACCTTATGGCCATCAATACGTATGTCCTCAATCATGTTAAGGGTTACCAGGTCTTTTTTTAAATCTGGCTCTTCAACGTGGCCAAGGGCGGTAAGTACTTGTTCTGTGGTTATTATCATTTTTTTAAATACAATAAATATAAAACAGCTTGTGCCGTAGTTTGTTACAATAAATTAAACGGCAGGAAACCGTTGTAAAGATAAGATTATTAGTTTTGGTTAAAATTTATAGATGCGCCGCCTAAACCCCAAATTTATCCGCATTGCCGGTATTGTACTATTTTGTTTGTTTATTCTCGTGTTAATTGCGGGCATTATAGCCTTTAATAAGCGCGAAAAACTGCTCCAATCGGTAATTAGCAAAGCTACTGCAAAAGCAAAAAGCGAATATAATTTAGATGTAAAAATAGGTTCGGCCCGTTTTGTGGGCCTGGCTACCGTTGCCCTTTCGCAAATAACGGTAGTGCCGCAAAACCGCGATAGCTTATTAAAAATAACCGATTTTGAAGTTGGCGTAAAAATTTGGCCCTTGCTGGTTGGCAACATTAAACTGGCTTCGGTAAAGTTAGATAACGGCATCCTTAACCTGAGCAATGTAAATGGCGTTAAAAATTTCGACTTTTTATTTAAAAAGAAAAAAGATACCACTGCCACCAGCTCCGGCGATATATCTATCGTAGCCAACAACCTCATCAACCAGGTATTGTATAAAATTCCGGATGAGCTCGATCTTAAAAACTTCAATGTGCGGTTTCACTCCGATAGTATAAACGTTAACGTACAGGCCAAAAGCGCGCTTATTAAAAATGGTAACTTAACATCAACCATTATAATTAACAACGGCGAATCAACCCTACACTTCACAGGCAAAATGCGCCCTTCCGATAAATACATTGATGTTAAGCTTTACGCAGATAACAAAAAAGTTGAAGTGCCCTTTGTTGCCAAAAGATATGGTTTGAAATTGAGTTTCGATACCATAAGCACCCAACTAAAACGCGTTGAGCGCAGCGATGGTGAAACCCGCATTTATGGCTCCTGGGCTGTAAATAATTTAGTAATTAACCATCCCAAAATAGCATCTAACAATATTATTGTGCCCAATGGCTCAATAGATGCCAATATATTCATTGGTCAAAATTATGTTTCCATTGATAGTTCGTCGGCAATTCATATTAAAGATGTTACGGCCAACCCATACATCAAATACACCTTAAAACCGGTTAAGGTTTATGAGCTTAAACTGCGTACCGATTACCTTGATGCACAAAAACTGTTTAACTCTTTCCCGCAAGGTACTTTTGATGCCCTCGATGGGATACAGGTTGCCGGTAAATTATCGTACAATCTTAATTTCTACCTCGATACTTCAAAGCCCGACGATGTGCAGTTTGATTCGAGCCTGAAGCAAGATCATTTTAGCGTAGTTAAATACGGCCGCACCGATTTGGGGAAACTAAACGGACCCTTTGTTTACACGCCTTACGAAAAAGGCCAAGCCATGCCTCCGCGCGATATTAGCCCTAACAACCCCAATTACACGCCGCTTTCGCAAATTTCGCCCTATCTGCAACATGCCGTGATGACCGCCGAAGACCCTACCTTTTTTAAACACAATGGCTTTGTTGAAGAAGCCTTGCGCAAATCTATCGCGGTTGATTTTAAAATGAAGAAATTTAAGCGCGGCGGCAGCACCATATCAATGCAGTTGGTAAAAAATGCTTTTTTAAGCCGCCAAAAAACAATGGTTCGCAAAATTGAAGAAACGCTTATTGTTTGGATGATAGAAAACACGCACATCATATCCAAACAGCGCATGCTCGAAGTTTATTTTAATATTATCGAATGGGCGCGCAACGTGTATGGCATTGGCGAAGCCTCGCGTTACTATTTTGGTAAAACACCTGCCGAGCTAAACCTGGGCGAAAGCATATACCTGGCAAGCATTGTGCCCAAACCCAAATCGGGCCTGTATTATTTTGAGCCCGATGGCGAGTTGCGCAGCAGTTTGCAGGGTTACTTTAATTCGTTAGGCAACATGATGTCTATCGCCGGTTATACCCAGCGCGATAGCAGCGGCTATGGCTTTTTTGATGTGAGGCTAAAAGCTGCCCTGCGCCAAAGGGTAACAACAGATACCGCCGCTATAGCTAAAATGCTAAACCAGGACGAAGATGACAATGATGCTGTGCCAATCCCCACTGTGGTACAACCCGAAAAAAAGCCCAACTTTTTTCAGCGCCTCTTCGGGAAAAAAGATACTACGCACAAAAAAGAAAGCCCGGCAGATACCGTAACCAAAACTAAAAAAGAACTTCGCCAGGAACGGCGCGAGCAAAAACGAAAAGAGAAAGAAGCCCGTAAAAAGCTGGAAGAAAAGGGTTTGTTTTAGTATTACAAAAAGGTGACAACGTTTAATGTTTCAACACATATTTTTGGTGCTAATTAAAAAACAACCAAAATGTCACTTTTAAAAAACCTGAACTGGCGATATGCCACCAAAAAATTTGATCACACTAAAAAATTAAGTGCCGAACAATTAGATGATCTATTAACGGCCATACAGTTAGCACCATCAAGCCTTGGGTTACAGCAATACCGCGTTTTGGTTATTGAAGATGCCGACACCCGCGAAAAATTACGCGAAGCCGCTTTCGGTCAGCAACAAATAACCGAGGCGTCGCAACTGATTGTTTTTGCAGCCGAAACTAACATGGACGAAGAATTTGGCGAAAAATATATTGATTTAATTGCCAAAACACGTGAAATTGGCCGCGAACACTTGGGTGGTTTTGAGCAAATGGTTTTAAACGCAGTTAATAGCCGCAGCGAAGACGAAAAAATTGTTTGGGCTCATAAACAAGCCTACATTGGCTTAGGTTTTTTATTAAGCGCCGCCGCAGCTATAGGTATTGATGCCTGCCCAATGGAAGGCTTTTTAGCCGGCAAATTTGATGAGATACTGGGCCTTAAAGAAAAAGGACTAACGTCATCGGTAATAGCCACCATAGGCTTCCGCGCCCACGACGATCATTATGCACAACTTCAAAAGGTACGCCGTCCAAAATCAGATATGTTTATTCATATCTAATTTATACAGCGTCTTTTAAATCAGCATAAAAAACAAAGCTGCCTTTTTAAAACAGGGCAGCTTTGTTTTTTATCACTCCAGCGTGTCGGGATAATTTATTTGCAAATCAGCCATTACTTTTCTCTTAACTGGCCGCAAAACAATCAAAAATAAAATAATAGCTCCGCCCACTGCGGCCAGTATCAGGTTTTTTGTTGCAAACCAGGTGGCCAGGTTAAATAAAGCAACACCCTGTAAAGTAGCATACCTAACAATACAAGCCGATGTATATCTGGTTATTCGTTCGCTTAATGGTGCGGCTTTATCAATTTTAGCAACCTTGTTAAAAAAAATCATGTAACTCAAAAACGGCATTGTTAATGCCAGTGCTATAGCTATATAAAGCACATATTGGTCGGTATGCGTAATTTCGGTATGGCCTTTTTTGCCGTTTAGCACCATTGTAAATGCCAAAAATAAAATAGCACCGGCACATAGCGCACCATGTACAAACTGTAGCGCCCTAAATGGCTGCGATGTTGGTTTTACGTTTTCCATAATTTATTCCATTTCTCCAATTTCAATATCTTCCCAGGTTTGTTTGCGGTAGTAGTTAAACATTAGCCAGTTTGCCAATGCCGCTATGGGCACGGCTATCCAAATCACTATTTCCCACCGGGCCAGTAAATAATGGCCAAAGCCAAGCACAGCCGCAAACAGCAATATAAACAACGAAATAAACCCCTTACCCCCGGCGCGTTTGGCCAAAACCGGCCTCGAAAAAGGAAGGCCTTTAACTAAAAACAGTGCCAGTATAATACCATAAGCCTGGTTTAAAAAAAATGCCAGCAAAATATCGTTCAAAATAGCGGGACCCCAAACGGCCACGGCTATAGCACTTAAAATAATATAGTAAGGCAAAAAATACAACGATATTATGGCCTTGTACATGCCCGCCAAAATTTTGCCCGGTTTTTCAATAGGCAATGCATAATAAACCCAGGCTGGTTTATATTTATCGGCCTGTGCAATGTTTTGCAATATGAGCGATAGTACAAACGTACACATGTACAGCAAAAATATATAGCTGCTGCTATTTTTAAGTTGCTGGTACCCATCGGCAAAACTATCTCCCTTAAAATTGAGCACAATGTAAACAAAGTAAACCGGTACATAGGCAAATGATGGGTAAACCTTCATTTTAAATTCGCGGGTACGGGCAGCCAGTTTCCACGTTATCCGGAAACCCGCATTCTCTATCGGATCGGGCGCAAGCCTGTTAGCTATCTTATCAATAAACCCAACTTTCTTTACGCCCTTTGGTTGAACAGAAACACCGTTCCCGTCCGAAGAGGCCATGATAGCCAAAGTGCGGTTAAAGCCCGGAGCCAGCACCCTGGCCACAATCCAGATACTTAAAAACGGCACAATAACACCAATTGTCGCCATAGCAAAAACTGTATAATTTGCCCGCGCAAAATGGATTAAAGCTTCGTTTAAAGCGGCTATCCAAACCGGTGGTAAAAACCATGCCCAGGCGTGGTTAAGCAAAGTCATGTCGGCAATGCTTTTCATATCAAAAAGCCGTGGCATCCTAAAAATTGCGAAGATGATGATAGAAAACCCTATCTGAAAGTAGCTCACAATATCCTTAACACGCTGCGGACTAACCGAACGCATGAGCAGCATATATACCATATTCACCATAAATATGGTAAACATGGTTGCCTCAATTATCTGTAAAAAAAACAAGGGTACGGCAGCCACACCGTCAATAAAGCCAACCATTATCATCCCCGGTATGCCTTGCAGCAAAGCAAGCCGCATTACATAAATAGTAATGTGCAGTATGCGCGCCATAGAAACCGTGCGGTCGTTAACCGGCCTCGGCATAATAATATACTGGTCGCGCACATCAATTAACACGTTGGTAAAATCGGTTATCAGCGTAAGCGACATCAGCACCATAAAAAACAAAAAGTAAGCAGCTTCGCCCAGCATTGGCGCCTTAAAAACAAACAGCAGCACACCGTAAAATGCGCCCATCAGCATGGTAACCAGTATGGTTCCCCATGATGTTGCTGTGGTAACTTTTGCGGCCTGCTCGGTTTTGCGCTTGCCAACAAACATGCCCTTGGGGCGGCGTTCGTCTATCAGTAATTTGGTTTTCAGTATCAGGTTAAGCTGCACGGTATTAATTCCCGATCGTTCAAAAACCCCGTTAAATAGCCCTATTACCCATAAAAATATCTTATCTATCATGGCCGGTTAATCAAAAGCGTTCATAATAGCATCCGTTTCATGGCTCGATGTATCGCGACCGGTTAACTTGGCAAAAATCTGCTCCAGCGTATCGCTATGGTTTTGCTTGAGCGATTCAAATGTGCCATCGGCAATAATTTCGCCTTTATTAATCAGCAATATCCTGTCCGACACCTTTTCAACCACGTCCATCATGTGCGAACAGTAAAATATAGTCTTGCCTTCCTGCGATAAGCGCACAATCAGTTCCTTCACCGTAATAACCGCGTTAGCATCCAATCCCGATAGCGGCTCATCCAGCACTATAATTTGCGGGTTATGTATAATGCCCGAAATTAACAGCACCTTTTGTTTCATCCCCTTGCTAAAGGTATCCATCCGGTCGTTAAGGTTAGAGCCTAAACCAAAGGCGCCAAGCAGTTTTTGTGCACGCTCGGTAACTACGGCCTCTTCCATGTTGTATAGCTTGCCAATAAAATCAAGGTATTCCATTGGCGTAAGCACCTCGTATATTTCGGCATTTTCGGGTACATAACCAATCAGGCGTTTTATCTCCTGCGGGTTTTGCGCCATGTTAAGGCCATTTATAGTTACCTGGCCCTCAAAATCGGGAATTAGGCCGGTTAAAATTTTTACCGTTGTTGATTTACCCGCGCCATTTGGGCCTATATAACCAATTACCTGGCCGGGGAAAATATCGAGGGTGAGGTGTTTTAATACTGTTTTAGAGCCGTATGATTTGGATAGGTTACGGATCTGTATAATAGGTTCGGTACTCATTTTTTTGCAATTAAAATATGCCAAAAGATAGATAAAATTTCCCGAACATTATTAATACCGTTTCCCGTTCTAAAATAGGGCTTCGAAGAAAATGAAGACATATAAAAGTGCCTGTTCAATTTACTTTTTGGTAAACCCTAATTGTGCCCCAATAGCTGCACCGTTAGGTGCAATAGCCCGGTAGATTAACAATAAACAATTCTTTTTTTGCGCCGTAAGCGAAATGGAGAAATATAAAAGTGCTGGTTTAATTTGCTTTTTGGGCAAACCCTAATTGTGTCTCAATAGCTGCACCGTTAGGTGCAATAGCCTGGTAAAACAACAATACACCATTCTCTTTTGCGCCGTAGGTGCAATGGAAAAGATAAAAGCGCCGGTTTAATTTGCTTTCCTGGCAAACTTTGATCGTGCCTCAACAGCTGCACCGTTAGGTGTAATAGCTCGGTAGATTAACAATGCACCATTCTTTTTGCGCCGTAGGTGCAATACTTAACAACTTATAAGCAGCAATGCACTGGCTTATACTTTGCGAACGCTCAAAACGCCAATAGCAACGCCCACTGTGTACGATAGCGTATCTCCCCACAAAAATGTTGAACCCAAAACCAGTTTGCCAAACAGCGTTTGCCGGATGTGGTTTATCCACCCGGCCTGGTAAAGCTGACTAAACTCAATTGCATAGCAAAACAGCAAACTGGCAATAATTACTTTGTTTAGCGGCCAATTGATAAAAATAAACCTCACCATATAAAACACCATTGTTGCCCACAAAACATCGCCAACCCAAAGCGGAACAATAGTTACCTTGCGGGATAACAGCCCGAGCACAATGGTGCCGATAATGCAGATGGCATACGCTAACCGGGGATATTTATTAAAACTGTTCACGTTTGCTTAAAGTTCAATCTCAATTTCAAAACTGCCTTGTGTGAGATAATCCTTCAGCTCCTTAATATCCGGCCCGTCTTCCGGATTGATCTTGATGATATTTGCCAAACGCTTGCTTTGATAATCCATCGCTATAATAATGCTAATAGAAAACTGTGATGTTTCCTGTTAAATACATCACTGCCTAAAACATGAGTTAATAACTCAATTTAAAACTGATTTCGGTTAAGTTAATTTTGTAATATAAAACTGTTTGTGGTTTTCGGTTTATTTTAATAACGTGTGTTAAAAATAGCACATTAAATGCAAGTAACAGTGCAAAGTAATAATTAGCTATTGTTTCCCATTCCATCCACGTAACCCATTGTTTCAAGCCTTAATTTTATTTCTTTGTCAATTTTTTTCCCTGTATAGAAAGCCAATATTTCTAATGATTTAGGAAATTCCTGCTTTACAAAACTTTCAAAATCGATAGCTGTTCCATAAATCCTCATGTGACTTAAAGCTGGCAACTTTTCCAGCCCGGTAACAGCTGAAAAAGTTTTACAATTAAGTATCTTAATGTCTGTCAACTCGTTAATCACGTTATCAAAATCAAGGCGGCTCAACCGAATTTGATCCTCAATATGCAATGATTTAAGTTTCGAAAAACGGTCTAAATTATTCAGCTCATTTAAACCGCGTATCCATATTAACTCTAATTGCTCAATTGCATTATTATGTATCTCGTTTATATTATCCCGGCCACCAAGAAGTATTCTTAACCTTTTAAGTTGTTTAAGATTGTTAACAAAATTTAACGGAACTTTTGAAATAGAGTTCAAATTCAAATTCGTCAGTCCTTTTAATTCTCCAACCGCATCTATGTTCTTTGTATGTTTGGCAATTAATAAGGAGGTTAGATTTTTAAAGTCTGAGAGATATTTAAGATTTAGAGCCTTCGTCTTAGTGTCTGCTATTCCTAAGCTTGTAAGTTTTTTAAAATTATCTGCCTGTAATATTTCAGTGTCTTTCAATTCATAAACTCCAAGCCAAAATTGCTTTAAATGAAGCGGTTTGGTTAGGGCTTCTATATGTTGTGCATTAGTTATACAATCAACATTAAGTGACTTCACAAATGGTATTTTGTCAACTATACTGCAATCAAAAGAATTTGAATGATGCCCATAAAAGCGAATATTGAAATTTTCATCATATTTCAAACAAAGCTCATTTAGTTCTTCGAGAATTTTATCCGTATATAATCTGTCCGAGAATTGAACTATCACCTTATACCCGGTTTTCAAAAGCCTATCTATAAAATCACGGTCAATCTTTGCGGGATTTTGTATTCTCTCACTTCGTATCATCTACTAATTACTTTTCTATGCTGTTATGTGTTTTTAACCTTCATCCCGCCCAATTTTCCCTGTCCAAACTTCGGTAGTGTATTGCCTCGGCTAAATGCTCCATTCCAATATTTTCGCTCCCGGCTAAATCGGCAATAGTACGCGACACCTTTAAAATACGGTCGTAGGCCCGGGCACTTAGGCCAAGTTTTTCCATTGCTTTTTTCAGCAATAGTTGTCCGGCGTTATCAATTTTGCATAGTTCGCGCACCATTTGGGTGCTCATTTGCGCATTGCTGTGCATGCCGGGTTGTTTACCAAAACGGGCTATTTGTATTTCGCGGGCCTGTATTACGCGTTCGCGAATGTCGCCGCTTTTTTCGGCGGCCCTGTCTGACGATAGTTCGGTAAAATTAACCGGCGTAACTTCCACATGCAGGTCTATCCTGTCTAACAACGGACCCGAAATTTTGCTCAAATACTTTTGCACTACACCCGGCGGACAAATACACTCCTTTTCGGGATGATTGTAATAGCCGCAAGGGCAGGGGTTCATGCTGGCTATCAGCATAAAACTCGATGGATAATCAACCGATAACCTGGCGCGCGAAATGGTAACCCTGCGTTCTTCCAAAGGTTGGCGCATTACTTCCAGCACGGTACGTTTAAACTCGGGCAATTCATCCAAAAACAAAACACCGTTATGCGCCAGCGAAATTTCGCCGGGCTGCGGGTTGGTGCCGCCGCCAACCAAAGCCACATCGCTAATAGTATGGTGCGGAGAGCGGAAGGGCCTCACGGTAACCAAGGCATCGGTAGCAGCAAGTTTCCCCGCAACCGAGTGTATTTTAGTCGTCTCTAACGATTCCTGCAAACTCAACGGCGGTAATATTGATGGCAGCCTGCGTGCCAGCATGGTTTTACCTGCCCCGGGTGGCCCTATCAATATCACATTATGGCCGCCTGCGGCCGCAATTTCTAACGCACGTTTAATATTTTCCTGGCCGCGTACTTCGCTAAAATCACTATCGTAATTGTTAATGCTATTGTAAAACTCTTCGCGGGTGTTTACTATCTCGCGTTTTAAATCAATTGTGCCATTAAAAAAGCCAACAACATCGGTAATACTTTGTGCGCCGTAAACTTCAAGATCGGTAACAATGGCGGCTTCGCGGGCATTTTGCTTGGGGAGTATAAAACCTTTAAAGCCCTCTTTGCGGGCCTGTATGGCAATAGGCAAGGCACCCTTAATAGGTTGCAAACCGCCATCAAGCGAAAGTTCGCCCATAATAATATACTTGTCGAGTTCCTGCGGTTCAATTTGGTTTGATGCCGCCATAATACCTGTGGCAATGGTGAGGTCGTAAGCCGAACCTTCCTTGCGTATATCCGCCGGAGCCATATTCACCACAATTTGCTGGCGAGGCATACGGTAATTACAGTTTTTAAGTACCGATTCTATCCGGAAATAGCTTTCCTTTATTGCATTGTCTGGCAGGCCAACTATAAAATATTTGGTGCCGGCAGCAATATTAACTTCAACGGTAATGGTGGTAGCCTCTATGCCGTAAACGGCGCTGCCAAATGTTTTAACTAACACAAATTTTTTAAATTGACTGTTAGCCGGAAAGATACTGGATTTATATAACATGGCAAAAGCCAATTAGCAATACGCCTAAAGCCTCAAATTTCACAGCAAATCAACTTATCCATCGGCGCGGGAAGGTGAAATTTTTAGCTAACTTTTTGTGGGTTAAATACAATTAACACCTCTTTTATCAACGTTACCGTTTGCATTGGCTAAGCCTGTTTGGATAACTTGTTTAGTTTATCACCAACATATTACGCTCAATTATTAGGTGTTTTGCCGTAAATGCTGTTACTTTATGTTAAACACATATCAGTAGCACCTCATGAAAAAATTAGCATTTATATTATTAATAGGTTTTGCCTCGGTAAAAACTTATGCCCAAACCACTATTGACGCTAAAGACGCTGCTAAACACATCGGCGAAAGCGTTACCATTAACGATAAAATATACGGCGGTAAATTTTTAGCCGGCCCGGGCTTAACCCTGTTGGACATTGGCGGCGCGCACCCTAACGAAACACTTGTGCTTTTAATTAAAGGCGACGACCGCAAAAAATTTACCGGCAATCCCGAAGATACCTTTAAAGGCAAAGCAGTAACCGTTACCGGAACCATAATTGATTACAAAGGCAAACCCGAAATTGTTATTACCGAAACAACCCAAATAAAGCTAAACGAAGCAAAATAATTTAAAGGAAGTATGTTAAAACAAGAAACCCGGCTCGATGGCCGGGTTTCTTGTTTTATTTTAAATACATTGATTCAAAAAATCCGAAATCGAAATTCCAAGATCCGAAATCAATAAAGTTCCCCCTTCAGGGGGTTAGGGGGCTACAAATCAAACGGTACTACAACTTTAAAGCTAATGTTGCGGCCCATGTTAAAAATACCCGGAGCTACACCTGGTCCGGCGCCGTTGGGGTTGTCAAAATATTTTAACCTACTCATGTTCGATTGATAATTAACATTGGCCAGGTTGGTACCTTCTAAAAACAGTTCCACTACTTTTTTTCCCGCGGCATTTACAATATTGCTGCCAATACCTGCGCTTAACAGGTTATATCCGGCTGTATACGTTTCGGTACCATATGCCGCGAAAAAGTGGTTTTGGGCACTAAAATGGTCAAAACCTACAAAAGCATATACCTTTTTAAACACGCCAAAACCCTTATCAAAATTTCCGCGCAACTCGCTATGGGTGTGCAATGGCGGTATAAACGGTAAATATTTTAAGCTATCGGGCACAGTACCACCCGTGCCTTTGTTTTGGCCGTAAGTTAAACTCATGGCGTTTTGAAAGTGCAGCCATTTTACCGGGTGAATATCTAAATTTAATTCGCCGCCGTAAATTTGGGCTTTGCTTTGTACATAGCTAAAGGTATTATAGCCATTGGTAATTACCGGCGAACCGTCGGGGTTTAACAATTGCTCCTGAAATATATAGTTTGATATATCATTGTTAAAAAGCTCGGCACTGGCGGTAACTTCGGGCAGGGTTAAAAAAGCACCAATATCTTCCTGTAAGCTAAACTCGGGCACAAAGTTTTTGTTACCGGTATGGTAAATCTGCGAGCCGGGGTCGGCACCATTAGCCGAAAGTTCGGCAATACTTGGTGCTCTAAAGCCACGTGCTATATTACCCTTTATTAAAAACTGGTTTGATACGTTGTAGGTTGCTCCAAAACTTCCCGAAAAACCTGTAAAGGTTTTGCTTAAAGCATCAAACTGCTTATCAACGTTAGGTGCTGTGGTTGGGTTGCTGCCCGTGTAAAGCGACGGAAAGGTTGGATTGGTGTTATCAACATAAGCTGCCTCGCCGGTAAACGACCGGCTATCAAACCTGCCGCCAGTTGATACATCCAGTTTTCCAAAACTCTTTTTAATAAAAAAGAACGGCCCGATGTCAAATTGGTGGTAATTAGGTATCGGGAAATCGGTACCTGCGCCCAGCGTATTTTTTTGATACATACCATTTAAACCGAACGACGATTCATAGTCATGCGCGAACGTAAAATTATACTTCACATCGTAAGTATAAGTATCAAGGTTTAAATTTAAGCCCGGTACATCGGTAGCTGTAGGGTGCGTAAACTCGCGGCGGTGACTTTTTTGATAACCAAGGTTTACATTTAAACTGTTATTATCGCCAAAAATAAAGCTGCTGTTATTGTAAATACGATACAATTGCACCCGCTGATACAATGGCGAAATGCTATAAGAATTCAATTCGGACGAAGATACGATGGGCCTGTAAGAATCGTCTTCGGTTACTTGTTTAGTAAACTGGCGTGAAATAGAATCGCGGCTGCCATCCGGAATTTCCTGCTTATCATCAAAAACAGAAGCATTAAAGTACGAGTATCCCCACGATTTATTTAGGCCTAACATTACCCTTGCATCTTTTTCCTGGTAAGCGGTATTATAAACCCTGCCATCATGCTGATTTTGATAATCTTTGGCGCCCTTTGCCGATACCACCGTGCCCCAAACCAAACCATTTTGGTTTCCTTGCAGCCTGAACGATCCGTTATACAAACCATTGTTTGTACCATACAACCCTTGTACCGATCCTAAAATTTTTCCTTCGGCAACCGGAGCAGGCGAAATCATGTTCACAACCCCGCCAATAGCGTCCGAACCGTAGGTTAAACTGGCGGGGCCTTTTATTACTTCTATCCGGTCAACCGCGTTTTGGTCAACTTCTACACCATGTTCATCTCCCCATTGCTGGCCTTCCTGCCTAATGCCGTCTACCGATGTAATAACCCGGTTATATCCCAAACCATGAATAAACGGTTTAGAAACATTTGGCCCGGTGGTTACGGCACTCACACCTGGTAAATTGGCAATCTGATCTATCACGTTACCTGCGCCGGCATGTTCGTCAAGCGCTTGCTTACTTACAGCCACTATGGGTATAGGGCTCTTTTTTAATTCCGTAGCCCTTGCCACGCCGGTAATTACTACTTCCCCCGTTTCGATTGACGACATTTGCATCTGGAAATTAAGCGTGGTAGTTTTAGTAAAATCAACCTTTTGGTTAATGGTTGCATAACCTATATAACGTACCTGTACCAAAAATATACCCTTGGGTACGTGGTTTAAAATATATTTTCCATCATTATTGGTAGTAGTACCGTTTTTTAAATCGGGAATGGTTACCGTTACGCCAATTAATGGCGAACCATCTGTTTTATCGGTTACTATGCCGGTTAAAGTACCACTTTCCGGAGGATCTGTTAATATTTTGGCTGATACCGTTGTATATACAAACGCGCAAATTAGCGAACTAATAAATATTTTAAATTTCATGATAACATGTTGAATTGAATAAAAAGCCTCATTCGTCGCGAATAAAAAGCCGACGAAAATTAAATACAATAAAATTTTACAGTATTAGGCAGTGGGAGGGGAGCGGCCCGCCGAAAGAATTAACGCGATGCCTTTGTAATTGTGCTGCTTGGTATAAATAGTTTCGCAAATGGTAACAACCGGGTTTAATACCGATGTACCCAAAATAGCCATTTGCGTATGGTGCATCATATCGCATATACTACAGCTATCGGTAACGGTTTGCGCGGGTTGAGGAACTTTTACCGAATTTACAGATGACGACCTGTAACGGTTAAAATGCTGGTGCGAATAAACCATAGTTTGCCCCGCTATAAAGCAGACTAACACCAGCCAGGCAAAACGGATATGATTTTTATTTCTATTCATTTATAACGCTGCTAACGTTTAAAACCGCATAATATGCTACAATTACTTAACTTGGGTTGTTATTTTTAACTAAAAACCACATTTACTGCAACATTAGCAACAAACATAACATTTATTTTTAAATTTCATTTTTAGTGTTTGCTCACCGAAGTAACATTATTGTGATTTTAAAAAATGATGGCATTAGTTTTACAAACAGATGCACCTACATTAAAGTATATTTGCCAAATGAAGCCTGCCGAAGTAAATATAAAATGGACCGAACTCCAAAACCGCATTGCCCAAGATTTTGATACCGATATACCGGATATTAAGGTTATGCTATTTTTAATCGGCGTGCAAGAATTGGGCCAGGGGCCCAAAAAATTTTCGAAACGGCAGAAGGAAGAGTTGATGCACATAGCCAACTGCAAATTATTTAGCAAGTTAGGCTTTTACGAGTTGGAAGGCTTAGACCAGGACGGATGGCCGCATTGGAAAGTTGTAACCGCTATACCAAATTACACCCTGCTTGAGCAAGAAATGATAATCAAATCGCTCATAATTGATTATTTCGACGAAGTTTTATAACTTCATTTTCATGAAGAAGTTTTTTACCCTCGTCCTTGCCTTATTTACATTTTCGTGCATATTTGCCAAAGCGCCAAAAAACCAATATGTACGTATAAAAACCAGCTACGGGCAGTGCATTATCCGCTTATACAACGAAACACCAAAACACCGCGATAATTTTATTAAACTTATAAAAAGTAAAGTTTTAGATAGTACGCTGTTTCACCGTATTATCCAAAATTTCATGATACAGGGCGGCGATATCGATTCAAAAAATGCCA
The DNA here is from genome assembly GCF_003633615.1 of Mucilaginibacter gracilis. Lineage (NCBI taxonomy): Bacteria > Pseudomonadati > Bacteroidota > Sphingobacteriia > Sphingobacteriales > Sphingobacteriaceae > Mucilaginibacter > Mucilaginibacter gracilis. Next base: position 1,525,888 of record NZ_RBKU01000001.1, read on the forward strand.
AACCTGGTATAGAGTTAGGCAATGGCGGCTTAAAATATACCGTTGATGCCGAATTTAATGATAGCCTTTATCATAAACGCGGAGTATTGGCGGCAGCCCGCGAAAGCGATGATGTTAACCCCAAAAAGGCTTCCGCCAGCACACAATTTTATATTGTAGAAGGCAAACGTTACACCGATGCCGAAATGGACAAGTTGGAAGCCGGGCGCTTAAAAGGTCATAAAATACCCGCTTCACACCGCTCTGTTTACCGTACCGTTGGCGGAACGCCACAATTAGATAACGCTTACACCGTTTTTGGAGAAGTAGTATTGGGCATTGATATGGTTGATTTAATAGCCGCACTCCCTAAAGACAGCCACGACAGACCCTTAATAAACGTACCCATCACCATACAACTACTAAAAAAACGCGAGTGTAAACAGTTAGATAAATTGCTGGGTATTAACCCTTAAAAGCATTCCAACCCTGCGCCTTTAACTCATGCGAATTACCGCTCTTAGTAATCAGGTTGCAACCTGCCGAAACTTCGGTAATGTGGCCAATTACACTAATATCACTGTTAAATTTAATTTTATCGTAATCGGCCTGTTTAATAGTGAAAAGCAATTCATAATCTTCACCACCACTTAATGCGCAAACTGTGGGGTCAAGGTTAAACTCACGGGCTGTATCAAAGGTCATCGGGTCAATAGGTATTTTTTCTTCATAAAGGTTACAACCTTTGTTGCTTTGTTTACAAATATGCAATACCTCGGATGCCAAACCATCGGATACATCTATCATGGAAGTAGGCACCACATTAACATCGCGCAATAATTCAACAATATCCCAGCGTGCTTCGGGCTTTAACTGGCGCTCAATAATATAATCCTTACCTTCCAAATCCGGCTGAATATTCGGATTTTCCAGATAAATTAATTTTTCGCGTTCTAACAATTGCAGGCCGGTATAAGCACCACCCAAATCGCCCGATACGCAAAGCAAATCACCTTCCTGGGCCGTGTTACGGTAAACAATGTCCTTTTCATCGGCATAGCCAATACTAGTTACACTAATTACCAAACCCTGTTTTGATGATGTGGTATCACCGCCAATTAAATCAATTTTATACTTTTCGCAGGCAAGCAGCATCCCGTCATACAATTCTTCCACAGCCTCTAACGGAAACTTGCTCGAAAATCCTAAAGAAACCGTTACCTGTGTTGCCGTACCGTTCATGGCGTAAATATCGCTCAGGTTTACCTGTATAGCTTTATAACCCAAATGCTTTAGCGGGCAGTACGATAAATCAAAATGGATGCCTTCCAGCAACATATCTGTAGATATCAGTACTTTTTTATCCTTAAAATCTAAAACAGCCGCATCATCACCTGCTCCCTTTAGGGTAGTTGGCTGCGTTAGTTTAATATTTTTGGTTAAATGGTCTATCAAACCAAATTCGCCTAAATGTGCTATCTCTGTTTTTTCCTTATTATCAAACATATACCGTTGATTTTAAAATGTGATTAGTATGATTTCGTTGATTAAATCAAACTGATCTTGTGTATTAAATTATATATTTCGCAAATCAAAAAATCAGCGAAATCAAAAAAAATATTCGAAATCAGCGGTTACATATACCGTTGATTTTAAAATGTGATTAGTATGATTTCGTTGATTAAATCAAACTGATCTTGTGTATTAAATTATATATTTCGCAAATCAAAAAATCAGCGAAATCAAAAAAAATATTCGAAATCAGCGGTTACATATACCGTTGATTTTAAAATGTGATTAGTATGATTTCGTTGATTAAATCAAACTGATATTGTGTATTAAATTATATATTTCGCAAATCAAAAAATCAGCGAAATCAAAAAAATCATTCGAAATCAACGGTTACAGTCCCAATTGTGCTGATATTTCAAGCATCCGTTCAATTGGTTTCACCGCCCTTTCAATAATATCCATCGGAACAAAAATCTCCGGCGATTCATTTTTCATGCACAGGTAAAGCTTTTCCAATGTATTACGTTTCATGTGCGGGCAATCGTTACAAGCGCAATTGTTATTTGGTGGTGCAGGTATAAAAGTTTTTAACGGATTATCTTTTTGCATCTGATGCATAATGCCCGATTCCGTAGCAACTATAAATTCTTTAGCCGTGCTGTTGGTGCTGTACTTTAACAAACCGGTTGTAGAGCCTATGTAATCAGCCATTTCCAAAATCACATCCTCACATTCCGGGTGAGCCAAAAGCTTAGCATCCGGGTATCTCGATTTTAGCTTGGTTATCTTTTCTCTCGAAAATATTTCGTGTACCATGCAGGCGCCGTTCCATAAAACCAAGTCGCGCCCCGTTTTTTTAGCCACATAGGCACCCAGGTTTTTATCAGGGCCAAATATTATCTTTTGCTCCTTAGGCAAGCTTTCCACAATTTGTACCGCGTTGCTCGATGTGCAAACTATATCGCTTAAAGCCTTTAATTCGGCTGTGCAGTTTACATAGGTGATAACCAAATGGTTTGGGTATTGTTCCTTAAACTTTTTAAACAGGTGCGGCGGGCAACTATCAGCTAACGAGCATCCTGCCTTTAAATCGGGCAGTAAAACCTTTTTGTTTGGCGAAAGTATTTTTGCTGTTTCGGCCATAAAATGCACGCCGGCAAAAACAATAATGTCGGCGTCGGTTTTTGCCGCCTGTTGCGATAGGCCAAGGCTATCTCCAATATAATCGGCAATATCCTGTATATCAGGTTCCTGGTAATAGTGAGCTAAAACAACAGCATTTTTTTCTTTTTTTAACTTCTCTATTTCCTCAAACAGGTTAAGCGTCACATCTATTTCTTCGTCTATAAAACCCACTGTTTTCATTTCTTCAAATGTACCCATTATCAACGTTACAATAAATTACAATTAGTTTTTAAATAAATATACTATAGTTTATTAGTGTGTTAGTTTTGTTGGAAAGTTGTTTCTAAAATTTGCTAAAAAGTTGTTTGTAATTATTTATTAACATTTTATTAATATAAAATGTATTTTATCTGTTTGATTATCTGAACATTTTATTTGGCAAATAAATAATCAAAAACTTTTATGTTAATTATTTCTTGTGTTTAAAAATGTTAATTACCCTGTTTAAAAAGCTCATAATTCAACCACAAGTTTTCTACCAGTTATTGATTTTGGCCACTTATTAACTATTTTACTATTTATTGATTTTTTACCGACACAAAATTAACATCTTTATAAGGGTTATTAACACATTACTTATTTTTATACATTTTATTGATTTTATATGACCAGGAGTGTTGATTTCTTAGTTATTGGTTCGGGAATTGCCGGTTTAAGTTTCGCACTTAAAGCTGCAAAACATGGTAAGGTACTGATAGTTACAAAGAGTAACGAAGATGAATCTAACACCAAATACGCCCAGGGTGGTGTTGCAGTAGTTGTGGATAAAAAAGAGGATTCGTTTGAAAAACACATTGAAGACACTTTAATAGCCGGCGATGGTTTGTGCGACAGGGATGTTGTTGAAATAGTAGTTAAGGAAGGCCCGGAACGTATTCAGGAAATTATTGATTACGGAACCAATTTTGACAAAACAAATAAAGGTTATTATGACCTGGCTAAAGAAGGCGGCCACTCGGAGTTTAGGGTGCTACACTATAAAGATATAACTGGCTTCGAAATTGAACGTGCCCTGCTCGAACAAATACACCAAAACCCTAATATAGAAATACTTACGCATTATTTTGCTGTTGATTTAATAACCCAGCATCACCTGGGGCAATTTGTGGACAAATCATCTGCCGATATTACAGCGTATGGTATCTACGCATTTAACACCAATACCAATGCTGTCGAAAAAATATTATCAAAGGTAACCGTAATGGCTTCTGGTGGCGCAGGGCATATCTACAGTATTACAACAAACCCAACTATAGCAACCGGCGATGGTGTTGCTATGGTATACCGGGCTAAAGGAAAGGTTCGGAACATGGAGTTTATTCAGTTTCACCCCACGGCTTTACATAATCCTGGCGAATATCCTTCGTTCCTGATATCCGAGGCAGTTCGTGGTTTTGGAGGTGTGTTAAAACGCCGCAATGGCGAGGAGTTTATGCAGGAATATGATGCACGAAAATCACTTGCTCCGCGCGATATCGTGGCCCGAGCTATCGACTCCGAATTGAAAAAATCTGGCGAAGATTTTGTTTATCTCGATATTCGCCATCGTAGCAAGGCTGATATATTGGCACACTTCCCCAACATATATGCCAAGTGCCTTGATATTGGCATCGACATGACTAAAGACATGATACCTGTTTCGCCCGCTTGCCATTACATGTGTGGCGGGGTGATGGTTGATGAGGTTGGCAAATCGTCTATTTTGCGCTTATACGCTTGCGGCGAATGTTCATCTACGGGTTTGCACGGTGCTAACCGTTTGGCTTCCAATTCTTTATTAGAAGCTTTGGTGTTTGCGCATCGCATTTACGAGAATGCCATCAAACAGTTTGAAAGTAACCTGATTCCCGAAAACATCCCGGATTGGGACGAAAAAGGTGTACAACTTTTAAACGAGGATATATTAGTTACCCATAACATCCGCGAAATGCAAAAGGTTATGAACGATTATGTTGGCATCGTGCGGTCCGATTTTCGTTTGGAACGGGCCATGCGTCGTTTAGGTTTATTATACGAAGAAACCGAAGATTTCTACAAAAAAACAAAGCTATCGGTTAAGCTTTGCGAACTGCGTAATTTAATACAGGTATCCTATATTGTAATAAAATCGGCCATGATGCGTAAAGAGAGCAGAGGATTACATTATACTACCGATTATCCAGAACATTTACCGGTAGTTGAAGATACGGTGCTGAGATAATTTTTCTTGACAACTTGTCAAATAAAATTTATATTTGATTAAAGGATAAAGTATTATGAAAAGTATGACAGTTGGCGAGTTCAAAGCACATTTTTCTGATGTTATTGAACAAGTTAAAGCAGGTGAGCAGATAGAAGTAACCTATGGTAAACGAAAAGAGGTTATTGGATACTTTCAGCCAAATTTAACCGATTCTAAACCAAAGCGTAAGTTGGGTATATTAGAAGGCAAAGCTACCGCAATATTTATGGACGATTGGGAAATGACCGAAGAGGAGTTCTTAGGACTATGAATTATCTAATTGATACTCATGTATTAATTTGGGTAATTACAGATATAAGTAAATTACCCAAAAACGTGATAGCAAAGCTTGAGGATAACAATAATTCAGTTATTGTGAGTTCTATTAGTTTTTGGGAAATATCAATGAAACATTCTTTTGGCAAGTTAAAATTAAACGGTGTATTGCCGCAGCAGTTGCCAGATTTGGTTAAGGAAATGGGCTTTCTCACCGTTTCATTGGATGCTGAAGTCGCCGCATCTTATAATAATCTTATTCCAGGTTATCATAAAGATCCATTCGATAGAATGTTGATTTGGCAGGCAATTATAAATAATTATACTTTTATTTCTAACGATGCTATAATTAAACAATATACATCTGCCGGTTTAAAAGTATTGTGGTAAAGAGAGCGGGAAACGGGATTCGAACCCGCGGCCTTCAGTTTGGGAAACTGATGCTCTACCAACTGAGCTATTCCCGCGTTTGGTGATACTAAAGTATAAAATTTAAAAGAACAATGCCAGTAATACTTCCTGTAAAAGATAAAAGCCCAATTTTTGGCAACGATTGCTTTATTGCTCCAAATGCTACCATAGTTGGCGATGTTATTATGGGCCATAACTGCTCTGTTTGGTTTAACGCCGTTATACGTGGCGATGTTAATACCATCACCATAGGCAATAACACCAACATTCAGGATGGCGCTGTTATACACGCCACTTACCTGCGCGCTGCTACAACCATTGGCGATAATGTATCTATCGGCCATAACGCATTAGTACATGGCTGTAAGCTGCACAATAACGTACTGGTTGGCATGGGTGCCATAGTGATGGATCATGCCGATGTTCAGGAATTCGTTATCATTGGCGCTGGTTCTGTTGTGTTAGAAAACACCATATGCGAGTCAGGTTATATATATGCAGGTACGCCCGCAAAAAAAATAAAACCAATAACCAGTGAGCAGCGCGAAATGTTAATGCGATTGCCTAATAACTACATTATGTATTCCAGTTGGTTTAAGGAGATTTAGTTTCTTTAGGTATCACAACATCTTCGGTAATATCCCAATTGGCCCTTAAACTAACTTCCTTTTTAGATAGCCATATGTTTTCGGGCTGAGTTTTTAGTTTAACGCTTCCAGTGTCCCACTTACCATTGTGGTTGGTATCGTATATAACTTTAATGTGATATTTAGTTGTGTAATAATTATTGTAAACTAACTTTTCGCTTTTGGTGATTACATCGCTGCGTATCTCAACGTCCGAAGTATTTAGTAACTGCACAACATAATGTCCGGTATCAGGCACCGTAACATTTAAAATTAGCTTGCTATAATTTTCGGGTTTATCCAATTCAAATTTTTTAGGCAAGCGCGAGTTTTTATCACCATAAATATCAGCGAAGGTTCCCTCGTTAAATGCAAGGCTGTAAGTTTTATTTGGCCGCCATTTGTACTTGATTATAAATTTCTTCGAATCGGTTTCGTTCGGTATTAAATTAAAATCGGTTTCGTTAACTTCTACCGAATCTTCTGTTAAAGTTATACGCCCTTTATCAATTGATGCAATAGGGTAGTTAGCTTTAACCATTAAATCGGCACCGGGTTTTAATTTATCGTTTGGTGTATTATACTCAAGCGATATTTTTCGTTTGTAGGTATCTCTTTGGCTTCGGCGCAGCGTTATTGTATCCAGTGGTTTGCCATTGTTTAAAAATGAAACCTTGATCGAATCAAACTTCATCGTTTTTAAATAAATCGTCGCCGTATCGGCATTACGTCCAAATTCAACAATCTTTTGCGCGTCCAGGTCTGGGTCCTGTATTTTTACGCCCGGGTTTGGTATGCCTTTATTAAAAGTAAAAAACAATTTACCATCAGCATCTATCCGTCGTTCTAGCGGCCTAAGTTTATCGGGCATTTGTTTAAAAATTTGAAGGCGGATATTTGCCGTATCTCTATTTAAATGAATGATGTTTTTAGTAAAGCCTATCAGCTCATCATCGGCATCATAAATTTTATTATTGTTGGTTTCCTTTAATGCATAAATTTTATAGTCGCCGGTATGCAGGTTACTCATTTTAAAATTGCCGGCTGTATCGGTAGTTGCATAAATTGCCGGTTTCTTTTTACGGTAATAAACCGAATCGAGTTTGAGCGGGATAAGCATCACGGTAACATCTTTTTCTTTAGTTTGAGAAAGCGGGTTAACCACAACTCCCGAAACCGTTAACGAATCGATATGCGAACCGGTTGAAAAAACATAAGTGAAATTTTTTAAAACGTTTCCTTCGTTTACATCGGCAATAGCTTTACCAAAGTTTATTACATAGGTGGTATTTTTTTCAAGTGTGTCTTTAAGTTTTATGATTAAACTTTTTTGCCGCACACTATATTCAGGTGCTTTGGCCACATCCGGACTAATGGTGATTTCTTGGTAAATGCTGTTCAACTTAAAATATTCATCAAAATCTAGTTGAATAATTTTAGCATTGAAGTTACGGGTTGAGTTTGCCGGTGTAGCCTTCAATAATTTGGGCGGAGTCTTGTCTCGGGGTCCGCCAAGTGGTCGTTGAATGTTAGCACAGCCAAAAGCCACAAAAATGGCTATAATGAGTAGTAAATTTTGTAAAATTAAATTGCGTTTTGCGTTAAAGGTCATTTTTAGGCTTTATAAGACACTTTTATGTTTTGATAAATAACGGTATTAAAATTTTAAAATATTGGCTCTAATACAATATTTTATAAAACATTGAAAATCAAATATTTAAACAGCTATCTGCTCACGTGAACCATCAAAACCGAAATATCCGACGGCGACACACCCGAAATGCGTGAAGCTTGCCCTAAAGTGCGAGGTTTGATGCGCATTAATTTTTCGCGTGCCTCTTTTGACAGCGACACCAATTGATGATAATTGAATTCGGGATTGATTTCTTTGTCTTCCATTTTTTTCATGCGGTTAACAATGTCCATTTCTTTTTCAAAATAGCTCTCATATTTTATTTTAATCTCGGCCTGTTCAACGGTTTCATTATCGTAATTAGCGAGTATATCGTTTAACGATTGGTCAACTTTTCTTAGGTCGTTAAAGCCAACTTGTGGTCTGCCTATTAAGCTTACCATCTTTACATTTTGGTTTAGCGGGCTTGTACCTAACTCTTCCAAAAGCGAATTTACATCTACTGCGTCGATAGATTTATTCCTTACAAAATTTACTATCGTGTCCGAGTCGGCAATTTTCCTGTTTACCTTGTCCAGTCTTTCCTGGCTTATCAAACCCAATTCAAACCCAATTGGGCTCAGCCGGATGTCGGCATTGTCTTGTCTTAACAATAAGCGGTGTTCAGCTCTCGATGTAAACATGCGGTAAGGCTCTTCAGTTCCCTTCGTAACCAGGTCATCAATCAAAACACCGATGTACGATTCTGATCTTTTCATAATCAGTTCATGCTTATCGTGCACTTTTTGGTGTGCGTTTATACCTGCAATTAAGCCTTGCGATGCTGCTTCTTCGTACCCGGTTGTGCCGTTTATTTGCCCCGCAAAAAACAGGTTTGATATTAATTTAGTTTCTAAAGTTAAACCTAATTGAATAGGGGGGAAGTAGTCGTATTCTATAGCGTAACCGGGTCTAAACATTTTTACGTTTTCAAAGCCCGGTATTTGTGTAAGGGCTTTGTACTGTATATCCTCAGGTAACGATGTAGAAAAACCGTTAACATAAATTTCTACAGTATGCGCTCCTTCGGGTTCTACAAATATTTGATGCCTGTCGCGTTCGGCAAAACGGTTAATTTTGTCTTCAATAGATGGGCAATATCTCGGGCCTAATCCTTTAATACGGCCGGTAAACATAGGCGATTTTTCAAAGCCTTCCTTCAGTGTTTCGTGTACTTTGCCGTTAGTATAGGTAATCCAGCAGCAGCGTTGTTTGTCCATTAGCTTAACATCCGTGTACGAAAAACGTCCGCGCTTTTCATCGCCCCACTGTTCTTCCATCAACGAATAGTTTAACGATCGGCCATCCACCCTTGGCGGCGTACCCGTTTTCATTCGGCCAGCATCAAACCCCAGGGTAACCAATTGCTCTGTTAAACCTGTTGCTGCCCGTTCGGCAGTACGGCCTCCACCAAACTTTTTCTCGCCAATATGTATTACTCCATTTAAAAAAGTACCGTTGGTAAGTACTACTGCATCGCTTTCTATCTCTATCCCTAAGGCAGTTTTAACACCGCAAACGGTATTGCCTTTAATTAAAAGCGAACTCACCATATCCTGAAATAGGTCAACATTTGGTGTTCTTTCTAATGCTAAACGCCATTCTTCGGCAAATCGCATCCTGTCGTTTTGGGTGCGTGGGCTCCACATGGCGGGGCCTTTACTTAAGTTAAGCATCCTGAATTGGATACTTGTTTTATCGGATATTATGCCCGAATATCCACCTAAGGCGTCAATCTCCCGCACAATTTGCCCTTTTGCAACGCCGCCCATAGCGGGGTTACAGCTCATTTGTGCAATGGTGCCCATGTTCATGGTAACAAGCAATACGCTCGATCCCAGGTTTGCCGCTGCCGCCGCTGCTTCGCAACCGGCATGGCCCGCACCAACTACAATAACATTATATTTTTTAAACATCTTTTATTGCATGTTCCACGTGGAACATTTTAATAAGTTAAATAATTATTCAATCAATGTTCCACGTGGAACATTGATTGGTTGTGTCTTATTCGTTTAATGTTCCACGTGGAACATTCTTAAATAACGACGCTGCTGCCACTGCTGTCCAGATAGCTTCAAGTATCAAAAACGGATAAAAACTAATAAGGTAGGATGCATAGCAATTCATTCCTGCACCAATTATATTGCACCAGATATAAAACTTACTATCGGATGCTATCCTTTTATTGAGGTTTAAAAAGAAACCCACTAATAAAATGATAACGCCAACGGTTGCTATTATATCAGATGTTTTCATGCCGTTTCGTTTAATTCATTTAGCTCTAACCAGCGGAAGGTTTTCTCGTCCAGGGTATCATTCATGTCTTGAATTTTATCGGCCAGGTAAGCAAGCTCCTCGTGGTTTGTAATACCCGAGTTTAATTGAACGGTAAAGTTCCTTATTTCTTGTTCAAGGTGCGCTATATCTTTTTCTAATGATAGTAGTTCTTGTTGCTCCTTAAAAGCCAGTTTGCTTTTTTTTACAGCAGGTTCTTCAGTTTTTTTTGAAGCGGGATTTTTAGCAGCACGTTTTGCTTCTGCTTTCATTTCTTCTACGTCACTTCTGTATGAAGAGTAATTGCCGTTATAAATTAACACCTTGCCATTGCCTTCTAAAATAAATAACTGGTCGGTTAATTTATCCAGCAAATACCTATCGTGAGTTACCAATATCAATACACCCGGATAAGATATTAAAAACTCCTCAAGTACGTTAAGGGTATCAATGTCCAAATCGTTGGTGGGCTCATCCAGAATCAAAAAGTTTGGGTTCTTCATCAGGATGTGCATCAACTGCAAGCGCTTTTTCTCGCCACCACTCAGTTTTGATATTAAACCGTATTGCTTGGCAGGAGGGAACAGAAACTGCGTAAGCAGGTTTGATGCTGTAATGGTTTTACCATCGGCCATCGTTATGTACTCGGCAACATCGGTAACAACGTCAATAACGCGCTCGGTGCCTTTAAAAGTAATACCGCTTTGGTGGAAATAACCCATCACCGTAGTATCGCCTTTATCAATGGTGCCTTTATCGGGTTGTAAGGCACCGGTTATTAAGTTAAGATAGGTTGATTTGCCCGTACCGTTCTTTCCGGCTAAACCAATGCGGTCGCCTTTTTTAAAGGTATAGCTAAAGTTGCTAATTAACTCATTACCGTTAAAGCCAATACTAATGTTGTCTATCTCTAATATTTTATTTCCCTGGCGGGCGGTTTTGGTACTTAACTGTACTTTTTCTTTAGGTCCGCCATCTTTAGTTTTTTCTTCCAGGTCGTAAAAGGCGTCAATCCGCGCTTTTGATTTTGTACCACGCGCCTGTGGCTGTCTGCGCATCCAATCCAGCTCTTTACGTAACAAGTTTTTGTTTTTAGAAAACTGTGCAGCATCTGCAGCTTCCTGCTCGGCTTTCTTTTCTAAATAATACAAATAGCTACCCGAGTAGTTATTAATCTTACCACGGTCAATCTCAATAATCTCGTTGCAAACGTTATCCAAAAAGTATCTATCGTGCGTAACCAACAATATGGTTTTGTTGCCTTCGGTTAATAAGCTTTCAAGCCATTCAATAGTATCAATATCCAAATGGTTGGTAGGCTCATCCAAAACATAAATTTCCGGGTCGGCAATAAGTAGTTGCGCTAAAGCCAAACGCTTTTTTTGCCCTCCCGATAGCGTTTCTATCTTTTGTTCCAGGTGGTGAATATCTAAGCGTCCCAAAATTGTTTTAATGTTATGCTCATATTCCCAGGCCTCCAGGTTGCTTATCTCTTCGGTAACTTTTTCAATAGCTTCGTAATTATCGGGTTCATCTTCTAACAACTCTTCATACCGACGTATTAACTGTTGTTGAACGTTATCTGCCTGGAAAATAAAGTCGCTTATGGTAGCGCCCTTTACAAATTGAGGGTCTTGCTCAAGGTAGCCAAGCTTTAGCTCTTTACTGCGCACAACTTTGCCCTCTACAGGCAAAAATTTACCGGCCAATAATTTTAAAAGTGTTGATTTGCCTGCGCCGTTTGCGCCCACAAGGGCTACCCTGCGGCCACGGTTAATGCCAAATGTTAACTGACGGAATAACCAGGTATCGTTAAACGAATGGCCAAGGTTCTCTGCTGAAATGTAAGTACTCACGCTAATTGTTTTATTTTATCTGAAGGATGGATAAATATACCAGCCTCGGTTTTTAATGATTGATTGAGCATAGCCCGTGCCACAGTTGCGGCTGCTATACTTTTATATTTTTGTAAACCACCTGTTAATAAAGGGTTTATAAATTTCATTGCTGCTATTGCAATACGTTCTAAAAGCCTATCCTCTCTTCTGTTGCCTGTTAATAACGATGGCCTGTAAATATGTATAGCCTTTAACGGCACCTTTTCTATATCACGTTCGGTTTCGCCTTTAAGCCTGGTATAAAAGCTTTTTGATTTGACGTTTGCACCAAGTGCCGAAACCAAATGATATTGCTTTACCTTGTTGCCAAAAGCTATTTGAGCCAATTGCAAAGGGTAATCATGGTCAATTTTTCGGTATTGTGTTAAATCGGGTGTTTTTTTCAACGTAGTACCCAGGCAGCAAAATAGGGCGTGCCCGGTAATTGCCGTTTCCCAGTTATCTAAGTTGTCAAAATCAACAATAAGTTGTAAAAGCTTTGGGTGAGATAAAGGCATTTCCTTCCTTACCAAAATCATAATTTCTTGATAATCAGATGATTGTAATAAAAGATGTAGCAATTCATTACCAACCAGTCCGCTCGCTCCAACTATGATAGCTTTTTTCAAAATCGATGTTAAAAAATTTCCTGCAAAAGTACGGAATTTTAAATAGAGCTGAACTTCCTAAAGTGCTGGCATGTAACTACAATGCCATAGTTTGTTAAAAACCATATACCATTGGTAAACAAAACCCGCAAAAATATGTTTAAGGTCTCAGTCTTATCATTTACCGTATAAACTTTTAAAACTATCAATGAATTAGATAGTTGTTAACTATTTTTTAATATACACAAAACAATGCAAAACTTATTTGTTGTAACAATAATAATTAATAAAACATGGCAGAGCAGGAATTAACAGGTTGGAAAAAATGGCTGGAGGAGGTGGGCGAACAGGCTACTTTTTTCAAAGGTTTTTTTCGTAATCTTTTTACAGGAGGTTTTGAATGGTCTGAGTTTGTTCGCCAGTGTTACGAGATAGGATACCGTTCAATCACCCTTGTAGGCATTACATCCTTTATTATGGGGGTAGTACTCACCCTGCAATCGCGCCCTACGTTGGTGAAGTTTGGGGCAGCCAGTATGCTGCCTTATATGGTTTGCGTATCTATAGTGCGCGAGATAGGGCCGGTAATTACAGCCATTATTTGTGCAGGTAAAATATCATCGGGCATAGGCGCCGAGCTGGGCAGTATGAAGGTTACCGAGCAAATTGATGCCATGGAAGTATCGGGTGCAAACCCTATGCAATACCTTGTGGTTACGCGTATACTGGCCACCACCATTATGATACCCATATTAACCCTTATGGGAGATGTTTTAGGCCTTTTTGGAGGCTTTTTAGCCGTGCATTTTGCCGACCACGCCAGTTGGCAGCTTTATTTTAACAAATGCGTTAGCTCGGTTAATTTTAGCGATTTGTTGCCTGCTGTGGTTAAAACTGTATTTTTTGGTTTTGCTGTAGGTTTTATAGGTTGCTATAAAGGTTTTAACTCAAACCGTGGTACCGAGAGTGTGGGTATAGCGGCAAATTCGGCTGTGGTAAGTGCTTCGTTATGGATATTCTTTTTAGATGTTGTAGCTGTGCAGATTACCCAATTATTTTTTTATTAAGCAATGGAAAAGGAAGCAAAAATAGATATACAGCCCGAAGAAACATCGGAGAAGGAAGCCCCGAAAGCCAATGCTAACGAAATTGTGGTTGAAATTAAAAACCTTAAAAAGAGTTTTGGTTCTAAAGATGTGTTAACCAACATTAATCTCAGCTTAAAACGGGGCGAAAACCTTGTTGTTTTGGGCCGGTCGGGTTCAGGCAAATCGGTAACCATAAAATGTATTGTGGGTTTATTAACCCAGGACGAAGGTGAATGCAAGGTTTTTGGCCAGGAAGTGTCGGATATGGACGACAAGGAACTAAAGGAATTGCGTGTTAAAGTAGGTTTCTTGTTTCAAAGTGGCGCGCTATACGATTCGATGAGTGTGCGCGACAACCTGGAATTTCCACTGATTAGGGTATTAAAGCAGCACGACCAGGCTGAACTGGATAAGGGTGTTAACGATGTACTGCAATCGGTAGGTTTGGCCGATGCGATAGATAAAATGCCATCCGACCTTTCGGGAGGTATGCGTAAACGTATTGGTTTGGCCCGTACCTTAATTGTAAAGCCCGAAATTATGCTTTATGACGAGCCTACCACAGGCCTTGACCCTATTACATCCAGAGAAATAAGTGAACTGATACTGGAAATGCAGAAAAAATATAAAACATCGTCCATCATTATTACCCATGATATGGAGTGTGCACAGATAACCGCCGATAGGATTCTGGTGTTACAGGATGGAGCATATGTTGCCGAGGGCACGTATGAAGAGTTGGCAAAATCGGAATCAGAATTTGTAAGATCATTTTTTAAATAAACAACATGAAAACCACCACCGGACAAAAGCTCAAAATAGGCATATTTACAGCTATTGGTATATTGATATTATTTGCCGCCGTATTTTTAATAGGCAGCCAAAAAAACTTGTTTAGCTCCACTTATCGCGTACACGGTATATTTAAAAACGTAGGCGGCCTGCAGGTTGGCAATAATGTGCGCCTGGCAGGTATTAACGTAGGCGTTGTTGAAAGTATTGAAATACTTACCGATACATCTGTAAGGGTTGATTTAACGATAAACACCAATTTTCAAAAATTTGTTAAAAAAGACGCGCGTTTATCAATAGGTACCGATGGTTTTATTGGCGATAAGCTGGTAACCATTGCACCTGGCGGCGCAACTACTACCGAAGCGGCCAATGCCGAACAAGAATTGCGCACCATACCGCCCTTTGATACCGATAAGTTGGTTGCCAAAGCAACTAAAATTGTTGATAACCTGGGCATTCTGTCCGGCGATATGTCTGAAATTGTTGGCAAAATTAATAGTGGTAAGGGCAGCATAGGCCGTTTGTTAAACAACGATAAAATGGCTAAAGATATGGAACATACTGTAAATGAGGCTAAAAACACCATGACATCTGTTAAACGTACCACAGGCACTTTAAATGAGGATTTAAAAGCCGCTCAAAGCAATTTCTTACTCAAAGGCTTCTTTAAAAAGAAACAAAAAGCCGAACAAGCTAAAAAAGATTCTATCAATAAAGCGCGTGGTATAGTTGATACCACAGCCAAGAAAAAGAGAAAAGGTTTTTTAGGATTAGGCGGAAAAGGATAAAAAAAATGATTATAGTTAAAGCGTCGTAATGTTTTATTGCGGCGCTTTTTTTATGGCCTTAAGTATGGTTTTAAGCTTGCCATGCTTAAGGACGTGCCGCCCATATCTTGCGGTAAACAAGCACTGCCAAGACCGTAATATATATTGAAAACCAGAGAATCATCTTTTAATTCGATGTTAATATCTTCCCATTTAACCCCTAACTCCGCATAATTACCCCGTCTATTTTGAAAAATATAGTGGAACAACGCTTGATTGTTCCTTTTTTTGTTTATTTTGGGCTACCTAATTAGGTTGTCTATGTCGTTACCTTCCTGGATTCAAAAATTTAAAGAGCCAAAAACAGAGATCAGGCTTATCAAGGGTACATTTTACAAGTACGCTGTTGAGTATCGTTATAATTCTGAAAAAAAGCGGACGGATAAAATAACCCTGGAACTTCTTGGTAAAATCACCGAGAAGGAGGGCTTTGTCCCGTCGGATAAAAAACTAATAAAAGATAAAGGCAACAGCCTGCCGGTAGTAGATATCAAAACATACGGATTGTATAATCTCTTTACGTCTTTGCTTGCTGAGGATCTTCCCAGTTTACTTACACTCTTCCCAGAGCCTGTTAGTCAAACATTATTGACAGTAGCAATGATGCGTTTTGCTTATCAGCACCCAATAAAGCGTATGCCGTTTCAACATGCACATGACTACTGTTCTCTGAACTGGGTCACAAAAGGTCTTGATGACAAAGCAATTACAGCTGCATTGAAATATGTAGGAGAAAACAGAGAACTATTGCTGGGCTGGATGAAAGGCAGATTAGGGGTAAGGGAAGCTATGCAGGATAAATTTGTAATGATTGATTCTACGCACATACCATCCCTTTCAGAACATCTTTCAGTCAACGCAATGGGTTATAATCCACAGCATAGCTATGATCCACAAATACGCCTGATGTACATTTTTTCTGCACAAATGCAACAACCGGTGTATTATAGACTTATCAATGGGAATATTACTGACGTTACATCGATGAAGATATGTGTAGACGAACTAAATATCAAAGATGTGGTTTTCATTGCCGACAAGGGATTTTACAGCAAGAAAAACGTCGCTGACCTCAAAACTGCCTCCATTCATTTCATTATCCCACTATACAGAAATAATAATCTCATAGATTATGAACCGCTACAGCAAGCCAATTTTAAAAAAGGTATAAAGAATTATTTCACCTATCAGAAGAGGGTGGTCTGGTATTATGAATATGAAAAAGAAGGACTGATGCTAACTACTTACCTTGACGAGCGCCTTAGAGTAGAAGAAGAAGCTGATTTCCTTACCCGTACTCAAACACATCCTGATAAGTATAAAGAAGTTGATTTCTTTGAACGGGTTGACCGTTTTGGAACACTTACACTCACGAATCACCTGCCTGAAGCGGTGTCCGCACAAATGTTATATGAAACCTACAAACAGCGCAATGAAATAGAAGTCATGTTTGACGCCTACAAGCACTTCCTGCTTGCAGACAAAACCTACATGCAGAACCGATATGTGCTGGAAGGATGGTTAATGGCAAATTTTATAGCCATGATCGCATACTACAGGTTGTATACACGACTAAAAACAGCAAACAAACTTTCAAAATATGCACCAAAGGACATAGTAGAAATATCAAAAAGCATCTACCAAACTAAAATCCGAAACACCTGGGTAAGATCCGAAATAACAAAAAAGACAAAAGACCTCTTTAAATCTATTGACATAGACTACCTAAATTAGCGGAGTTAGGGTTTAAACCAATCAAGCTTGGTTTTATCGCCATAACAGGCTTTCGAATCCGGGTCGGTTTCTTCGGCCCGGGCTTTCATAAAATCTTCATTGAAGGTCTTATTCAACATAGCCAGCAACTTATCACCATTCTGATTAAAAAAGGCAGCGTTGGTTACCTTTACAAAAACACCGTTTTGTTTAAGATATACTTTAGACGACCAAAAAGTGCGGCCCTTATAATCAGGCTCGCCTATAGAAACCGACCTGTAATTTTGATAAGTGCAGGTGCGGGTAATGGTAACATCACCGTTTTCATTAGGTTTACTTTCTTTCTCAACACATTGTGCCCTATTTGGTAATGCCTTTGCCACATTTATGCTGATCCTTTTTATCAATAACCTAACCCGGGCCTTTACAATACTATTCATTTCGGCATAGGCAATCATCCTGTCATCTTGCGCCGAACTTGCAAAAGCCCCTTTTCTATCGGCAAAAGCCTTATCTCTTAATGCGAGCCATTTTAACTGGTCTGCTTTTAAAGCCAGTTTTTCGGTAGGGTTTAGGCCAGCGCGCAAATTTTTATAGGCTACGTTTAAAACACTATCTAACTGGCCGTAAAATTTTTGTTCGCAACCCAGCATAGCTTGACCCTTATCCAGGCATTTTTTATTTTCTACTTCCAGATCTGTAATGGTTTGTTCTGTTTGTGCCTTTACAACCGAATTTATAAATAATAAACCCAATATCATCATTAAGTATTTCATGTTTTTGGTTATTATGCCAAAGGCGTTTGGTTTTGATGGATAACCGTTTGGGTAGGGAAGGCAAAATCGCCCGCGCTTTGTTGCACTATCTCTATTATTTTAAAATTGATCTCCTCTTTTATTTTAAGGTACCAGTTGTAATCCATCATTTCAATATAATACAAAACCTGCAAATCCAATGATGATGAGCCAAAATTTTCGAAGGTTACAATACCGTCATCGCTGGTTTTTGAATGAGCATTAATATAGCTTGTAATTTTATCGGCAATGTTCTTAATATCGGCAATAGGGGTATTGTAGGTTAAGCCCACATCAAACTTAACGCGGCGGTAATTGCGCACGCTCATGTTTTCGAGCGCGGTATCAATCATTTTTTTATTAGGCATGGTTACCACGCTTTTTTCGGCTGTACGTATGCGGGTGCTTCTAAAGCCTACCTTTTCAATAGTGCCTTCAACGCCGTTAACTTTAACAAAATCGCCCAGTACAAAGGGTTTATCAACAAATATTGTAAACGAGCCTAATAAGTTTTCTAAACTTTCTTTAGCTGCCAGCGCAATGGCAATACCACCTATACCAAGCCCGGTTATCAGCGTTAATACATTGATCTCGAAAACATAACCCAGTACAACAAAAAAAGCAATGGTACCTGTAGTTATTTTAACCAGTTCTTTCACAAAAGGCACAATCTGGTCGCTTTCCTTATGCTCTGTTAACGATGCCCGGTGGGCAAACACATAAGCTATAAAATCAATAATACGCAAGGCTATCCAAAACAGCGATATAATTATCAGCAGTAAAAAAAGTTTATCAACAACCTGTATCAAGGTAATGTTGCTGTGTACCTCAACATTATCAATTAATGCTTTGCGTTTGTAGATGACCTCGTTTAACGGAAAATCGAGCTGATTTACTGCCAGGTAAACAAGCCAGAGGCTCACAAAAAACTCAATAGGCTTAACCAGCAGGTCTATAAAAATGGTGGCATTAAGTTCTTTACCAAACCGGCCAAACAGCAGCAGCAAAACACGGCTTAACAGCCGCGAAAACAACTTTTTAAACAAAACGCACAACAAAAGTATACCCGCAAAAAGCAGGTAGCCTTTAATGGTATTGCTCCAAATTATTTTATCCAGGAAGTTAAAATTCATAAGTTATTGTAAAACCACACCGGCATTTTTTATCCGCAATAGGTACAAACAAAAAAACCTCCCTGTAAACAGGAAGGCCTTTATTATTGTAGAATAATTAAACTCTTTTTGATTTGATACGTGCAGCCTTACCTGTAAGTTCGCGCAGGTAATATAATTTGGCACGACGTACTTTACCTTGGCTGTTCAATTCAATTTTATCAATGTTTGGCGAGTTGATAGGGAAAATACGCTCAACACCAATACCGTTTGATACTTTACGTACGGTAAATGTTTCGGTACTGCCATTGCTGTTACGTTGTATAACAACACCTTGGTAAACCTGGATACGTTCCTTGTTACCTTCTCTGATTTTATAGTGTACACTAATGGTATCGCCTGATTTGAATGTAGGATATACCTTTTTTTCTATTGATTGTTCTTCAACAAATTTTACTAAATCCATGATTTTTAGCCTTTAAAGTCGATTTTTAACCCGTAAAAATCGGATTGCAAGTATAGGGATAATTTTTTGTTTAAAAAAGAGTATTTTAAAATTTTCCACATTTGCAATTTAACTAACAAATTTATGGAACCCTATTGTTGCTCAAGCAAGGTTAACGCAGCATTATCTTTCGCCCTGCCAAATAAGTTGTAAATTTTTACCTGGTTGGCTTTTGATGGAATGTTAAATACCAGGCCCTCCAGCGTAATAGGCACAACCTCCGTAATTAACGGTAATACATTAACCTAGCCCCCGGCGGTTGCTACCTGTAAATTGCCCATCAGCTCTACACTTACGCCACTCATCAAATAACGGCTAAAAGCGGAGCGGAATTTGCCTTCGTCTTTTAACTCAACCGGCACTTTAAATGAGTTAAGTATGGCATCTATGGCTTCGGCGGTTTGTTTATCGGTTAGTATATCAATATCGTTGGGCTCAACAGGGTAACCGGTAAGCATTAAACTTGTTGTGCCAATAACAAACCAGGGGCGGTTTATTGGGTAGAGTAAATGATGTAACCCTGTTAAGGTTTTTATAACCTGCAACTTATCCATCACTTCAGTAAATCGGGCCGGCGTTGTTTGGTGCGTTCTAAGGCTTGCTCAAAGCGCCATTGCTCAACGGCGGGTGTGTTGCCGCTTAATAAAATATCGGGCACCTTGTGGCCGTTCCAGTCGGCAGGGCGCGTGTATACCGGTGCATCCAGCATGTCATCCTGGAAAGAATCGCTCAGGGCCGATGTTTCATCGCTCAGTACTCCGGGTATTAACCTTACAACGGCATCAACAACAATAGCCGCAGGCAACTCGCCTCCCGAAAGAACATAATCGCCAACAGATATTTCGCGGGTAACAAAAATATCGCGGATGCGCTGGTCAATACCTTTATAGTGTCCGCAAAGTATAATAATGTTTTGTTTGATTGATAACTGGTTAGCAATTTTTTGGTTAAGCGTTTCCCCGTCCGGGCTCATAAATATCACCTCGTCGTAATCGCGTTCTGCTTTCAGGGCGTCAATACATTTGGCAAAGGGTTCAATGGTCATTACCATGCCGCTGCCGCCGCCGTAGGGGTAATCGTCAACACTTTTTTGTTTTTGGGAGCTGTAATCGCGCAGGTTATGCACATGTATTTGGGCAATGCCCTTTTTTTGGGCACGCTGCAAAATAGAATGTGCAAAGGGGCTCTCCAACAAACCCGGCAAAACGGTAATGATATCAAAACGCATGCTGCAAAGATAGGGCTTTAGAATCAAGAGCCAAGACTCAAGAACCAAAGATGCTGACAGCTTTTGGGATTATAACTTTCGTTCAAACATGGCCAAAGGGGGGCTATCAGGTTGCCCTCGCGGCAGCCAAAAAGCAAAAATATAAGGCATCGTAAACAAGCTATAAATTGCAAGTGAAACCTTTATATTTAATAATGCTTAAAACTATACTTTATGTTTTATTTATTTCAATTGCGTTCTCCTCATGTGGTGATTGCATTCAGCAAAAAAAAGGAGTTGTTATTAACAAGAAGACTGGAAAACCAATAGATAGTGTGAATGTCCATAAAGTTGGAGACCAACAGGGGGAGTACACTGATTCAAATGGTAGCTTTGAGATACATGCTGCTTCTGGCGGGCTTTTCGGATGTCCAGTGCTTAAGCTTGCTTTTTATAAATATGGATATATTTTAGCTTCGCGAGATATGTCTTCAGATACTATTTATATGGTACCAAACCATTACTCCAAATAAATATCGAGCAACCCTTCGGGCAAATCAACATACACAATACCCTTAACCTCGTCAATCCCGGTAATAATGCCTTCGCTTAGCGGGAACAAAATTTCACGGTTTTTATAAACTACGGGGCGGCCTCATCTATGGCGGTAACGTCTATTAGGTCGCCCTCGCGGCAGCCATATTCAAAACCAGTAACCAGCGTTTTAATTTGGGACCCGCAGCAACGGCGCGGTTAAAAACGGCATGCACATCCTCTACACTAATACAGTTGGTAATCCAGTTAGGGATGATGAGCATTGCTGAAAACCTGATTTTATTGACAAAGGAATTGTTAAAACCGTTTAATCATTATCATCCAGCATAAATATTTCTTCTACCGGTTTTTTAAATACGCGGGCAATTTTTAGGGCTAATACCGTTGACGGCACATATTTATTGCTTTCTATAGTGTTAATGGTTTGGCGCGAAACACCAATTAACTCGGCAAGTTCAGCTTGGGTTATGTTTATTATGGCACGGTCAACGCGGAGTGAATTTTTCATAACTTAACATACTCCTTCAATGCTCGTTTGTTATAAAAGATAAACCAATAGGGGAATAAAAACGGTTGTTTCATAACTTATAAGGCTAAGGTAGTTGTTTTTTTTAAATGGGATTCGTTATTTGTACTATGCAATTTGTATTGAAACCATACAATAAAAATGAGCGGAATAGTTATCAGGTTTAGCAGTTGTATCTCTAAGAAATCGGAACTATAAAAAAGTATGTTTGATACCAGCAGTATAACATAGTTTACATAAACTGCAACTTGCATGGCCTCGAGCCTTGTGGCGTTAATGTATTCGTCTTCGGTTTTTTCTTTTGAGTATGCCCAAATCAACAAGCTTATCGGAAGTACGATAAAAGTAGATTCCAGAAAATTAACTTTTAATGGAAATACACGGTTAACGATTAGGAAACATATAATAATTATAGATAACCACTTGCCAATAAAGCGATATGGTTTATTGGTAAGGTAGCGGACGGCTTTAATGTTATACTCGTTTTTGTTTTGATAGAGCAAATAATAGAACCGTAATATAAAAATTAACAACGGCACAAATAGGTTGTATATGGTAAAATCCAAATAGTTATCAAAAAATCCAAAACCTGAATGTTGATTAGAACTCGGAACAAACATCAATATGGTGAACAATAAATAGAAACCATAATTGACCAGTATAGCCCAGTACAATGCATTGAGTCTTATTTTTCCGGTTAGCTCATCCTCTTGTTTTACCTTCGAAAAAGCAACGAGGAGTAAACCAACAATTACAAGAGTTAAAGCGAGTTCATTGGTGAAGTTTTCTAGGGCCTTTAGAAACAAAGTATCTGTTGCGCGCAACCGAAGCACAAAGCCGGGGATTTCGTAGTTTTGATATAAAACAAAATAGCCTAAAACAAAACCAGGTATACCCAATAAGTAACCGATATACCTGCAATAACCTGGAAATAAAAAGCGAGATTTCATGATTGTCAAAATTAGTTGACCAAATGTAAAACAAATTTTACTTTTGTCAAGTATATTTGACAAATTATTTCTACTCCAAATAAATATCCAGTAAACCTTCGGGCAAATCAACATACACAATACCCTTAACCTCGTCAATACCGGTAATAATGCCTTCACTTAGCGGGAACAAAATTTCACGGTTTTTATAAACCACGGTGGCTATCAATTGCTGTGGAAGTTCCTGAATCTCAATAATGGTTCCCAATGTGCCTTCATCCTCATCTATGGCGGTAAAGCCCATCAGGTCGCGCAGGGTAAAATCGTTTTCGTCTTTAACGGGTTTTAGTTTGTTTGGCAGGTAAATGTCTTTTTTGGCAAGCGGGGTAGCTTTGTCAATATGGTCAACATCTTCCAGGTAAATAAAGGCTATATTTTTTTGCGGCATCTTAAACGACTCCACAAAGTAGGGTATCAGTTTCCCACCCGATTGGATAAACAACGCATCAAACGTTAATTTTTCGGGTTCTCCAAAATCAATAAAAGCCTGCAACTCGCCCTTTAAACCGCGGGTTTTGGTAACGGTGCCAATGCGGAAGCAATCTTCTATCTTCATATTTCGGTATGCCTTTAAAAAAGTATAGCGAAGAGTTGTTAACCAACGCCTTCGCTATACCTGTGTAATTTAAAAATAATTTATTCTGCGCCTTCTTCTGTTGCTTCGTCGGCAGCAGGGGCTTCTTCTGCAACTTCTTCAACGGGAGGTGCATTTTTAGCGGCAATAGCAGCAGCTTTGTCTTCTTTCTTTTTAGCTTCAGCAATTAAAGCAGCTTTTTTAGCTTCTTCTTTAGCTGTAGATAAGGTGTCTTTTTTACCGGTAATTTTTCCGTCTTTTTGATCTACCCAGGCAGCAAATTTTTCGTTTGCTTGTTCTTCGGTTAATGCGCCTTTAGCTACACCACCTTGTAAATGTTTTTTGTATAAAACGCCTTTGTACGACAATATTGCACGGCAGGTATCAGTTGGTTGTGCACCTGTGTTAACCCAATCAAGAGTTTTGTCGAAATTAATGTCAATAGTTGCCGGGTTTGTGTTAGGATTATAAGATCCTAAACGCTCGATGAAACGACCGTCTCTTGGAGCACGGGAATCCGCCACCACGATGTAATAAAAAGGTTTTCCTTTTTTACCGTGTCTTTGCAGTCTGATTTTAGTTGCCATTTTTAATTTTTTATGTATTCAACATATGCCCCGGAGTACTATCTGCGGGGCTGCAAAGTTAACAAAAAAGTTATAATAAAAAACTTTTATTTAAAACCTTGTTTTATAGACTAATATTTTTGTAAATGCGTAAATTAGCATTTTCAGAAAAGCGTCCTAATGCTTAATAAACTACTGTATGCACTAAACGATTTTGCGTGGGCCTATAACCCGGCCTTGCAGCAGTATGTTTTTATTGGGCCCAATGCACAGCAGGTTTTGGGCCTAAGCACCGATGAGGTATCTGCCGATGTTAATTTTTTGCAAAAAAGGATACTAGCCGAAGATAAAGAACATGTTTTAAAGGTTATTGAAAGCTTAACACCCAATAATTGGGTTGAACTTTATTACCGCATTAATATTGACGGCGAAACTAAGTGGCTTTTTGAAAAACGCACCTGTTTTATTGAAGAGGGCAGCAACCATGAGGTTGTACTTTCGGTAATTAAAGATGTAAGCGACCAAAAGGCAGTAAAATATCATTTAGAGAAAGCCCTGGGCGATTTTAGCGTTTTGTTTGAAAAAAACAAAAGCCCGATGTGGATATACGAAATACCATCATTACGTATTATTAAAGTTAACCAGGCCGCTATAGGCCATTACGGTTATAGCCATGCCGAGTTTTTGAACATGACCATAAGGGATGTGCGCCCTAAATTAGATTTGGCCGCATTTAACGAATACATTTTTAGAAAAGGCATTACCAAAAATAAACTAAGGGGTAATAATGCGGCAGGAATATGGCGGCACCAAAATAAAAGCGGCGACATTATTTATGCCGAAATTACCGGCCACGAGATTAAATATAACCACACATCGTGCCGTATAATTATTGCTACCGATGTAACCGAACGTGTGCTTTTTGAAGAAGAAAGAGATAAAGAAGCCGCCGCCCGTTAATACTTACAGCGATAAAATTTCTACAATTTTTAACAAATTGGGGTTTATCTCCACATAGTGTTTAATAGCATGTTCAAACGGGGTATAGGCTATTTCGTTATTTACTACGCCTATTAGTTCGCCACGTTGGCCGTTTAGTAAAGCTTCAACAGCGGCAACACCTACACGGCTTGCAAGTACCCTATCCATACAACTTGGCCTGCCGCCACGTTGTATATGGCCAAGTATTGATACCCGGGTATCATAATTAGGATATTTTTCTTTAACCTGCCGGGCTATCTCAAAAGCTCCACCGGCTTCTTCGGCTTCGGCCACAATCACAATTTTCGACGATTTATCTTTCCTACCGCGTTCTAACCTTTCAAACAAAGCACTTTCGTTTGTTTTTGTTTCGGGTATCAGTATAGCTTCTGCGCCCGAAGCTATACCGGTACGCAGGGCAATTAAACCCGAATCGCGGCCCATAACTTCAACAATAAATAACCTGTCGTGCGATTCTGCCGTATCTCTTATTTTATCAACGGCATCAATAACAGTATTGATGGCCGTATCGTAACCAATAGTAAAATCGGTTCCCTGTAAATCGTTATCAATGGTGCCGGGCAAACCAACAATGGGTATATCAAACTCCTGGCTAAAAATACGCGCGCCGGTAAAAGTACCGTCGCCGCCAATACCCACAAGGGCATCAACACCGTTTGCTTTTAATTGGTTATATGCTTTTTGACGGCCTTCGGGCGTGCGAAACTCATCACTACGGGCAGTTTTTAGGATGGTACCACCACGCTGAATGATATTTGATACCGACTTTCTATCCATCGGTATCATTTCGCCTTTAATCATTCCCTCGTAGCCCCGGCGAATGCCCGTTACCTGCAAATCATAGTACAAAGCAGTACGTACAACTGCCCTTATGGCAGCATTCATGCCGGGAGCATCGCCACCCGATGTAAAAACACCTATATTTTTAATTTGAGCCATTGTTTTTTTTGTATTCGGTTATTCCGCTATCTAAAAATTTAGCGTACTCAGCCGGATCATAATTTGCACCCTGTGGCTTAACTATTGTATTGCCATCTTTGTCTGCAAACAGGTTTCCGTTGCTATCTAATATCACATAGTCAGGTTGTGAGTTAGAATTAAACCTCGAGGCTTGCAGGTCACTCCATTTTGCGCCCAAAGTTGTAATTTTTTTACCACTATATGAAGAAATAAATTGCTCATTTTTATCAAGCTCTGTTTTATCGTCAACATAAAGTTCAACCATTACAAAATCATTCTGCAAACGCTTCAACACATCGGGGTTGCTCCAAACATTGTTTTCCATTTTACGGCAATTTACACAATTCCAGCCTGTAAAATCTAACAAAACGGGTTTTTTAACCAGTTTAGATACTTTTAGGGCCTGGTCGTAATCATACCATCCTTCTAAACCGGCAACCTTGCCGCGTTTAAATATATCTTCATATTTTTTTGCTCCAACGCTGCTTACATCGGCAACTTTTGTGGCCGAGCCGCTGCTGAGTTGTAAATTATACAAGTTAAAATCCTGAGTAGCCGGCGGCGGTAAGTATGCGCTAATAAATTTTAACGGCGCGCCCCACATACCCGGTATCATATATAAAACAAAGGCAAAGGTGATGATGGATAGAAATATACGCGATACCGAAATAAAAGGCAGATCGCTATCGTGGGCAAATTTTAATTTACCAATAAGGTACATGCCGCCTAAAAAGCCTATCACAATCCATAGGGATAAAAATATTTCTCTGTCAAACCAATTCCAGTGGTAAGCCAAATCAACATTCGATAAAAACTTTACCGAAAACGCAAGTTCCAAAAACCCTAACACAACTTTTACACTGTTTAACCAACCGCCAGATTTTGGCATTGATTTTAATAACGATGGAAATATGGCGAATAAAGTAAACGGAATAGCTAAAGCCAGCGAAAAACCAAACATAGCTATGGCGGGCCCTATCCGTTCGCCTTTAATGGCTGCATCAACCAGTACTGTTCCAATTATGGGTCCGGTACAGCTAAAAGATACTACTGCCAGTGTAGCAGCCATAAAAAACAGTCCGCTCAAACCACCCTTATCCGAATTTTCGTCTAATTTGTTGGCTAGCGACGACGGTAACGATATTTCGAAAGCACCTAAAAACGAAGCGCCGAATACCAATAATAGTATAAAGAAAAAGAAATTAAATATACCGTTTGTAGCTAAGGCATTTAGCGAAGCAGAGCCAAAAAACGCGGCAATTACCAACCCCAGAAACACGTAAATTAAAATAATAGAAAGGCCATATATAATGGCTTGCGTAATACCTTTATTACGCGTTCCGCCCCGCTTTAAAAAAAAGCTCACCGTAAGCGGTATCATCGGGAAAATACAAGGCATAATTAAAGCAGCAAAGCCGCCTATAAAGCCCGCCAAAAAAATAGCCCATAACGAGCGTGGGGCATCTGTTTTTGTAGCAGCGGTGCTAATTGTTTGTTTTTTTGAGGCTGCTGCAATATTTTTTTTTGCCGCTTCTTTTTTTGCGGCCATACTATCGGCCGCGGTTGGTATACTAGTAAACTGCACATCCGCGGTTGATACGGTATCGGCCGCTTTGCTTTGTGCAGCGGCAGGTAAAGGGGCACTAAAAAACAATAAAACTATTAAAAACAGGGTGGTAACCGGTAATTTACTTTTCATTACAATAAGGCGGAATATATATATATTAATTGTTTTAAATTATTTAACGTCAACACTAAAATCCAGATCTTCGGGAGGCAAACATTTCTGGTCGTTACAAGTCATATATTCCAGTTTACCTTTAATAGTGGCAGGGCCTGCTTTTTTAAGTTTAACTTTTTGTTGAAAGGTAACCGAGGTTTCAAAATAGCTAACATTCATTTCAAAGGCTTTTTCAAACCTGGTAATAGGTTTGGGTTCAATAGTTTTGCCAACAACGGTGTAGCCTTTAGCTGCCGGGAACGTGAATGAAGTTTTAACCGGCCCACCATCTTTTACCGTTTGCGAGTAAATGTGCCAGCCTTCATCTATAGTAGCCCTAATTAAAACAACGGCTTCGGTAGCACTGGTTTTTTTTGCCGCATAGCTCCATTTAACCGGTGTTAGTATTTGGGCATGCAACTGGTTTGCAAGTAATACGGCTAATATTAAAAGTAGTTTCTTCATTTTATTTTGGTGTTGGTTTGTTCAAAAATTCAATCTCTTTAAAATTGTATTGTATTAATTCGTTATTAGTTTCTATACATAGCAGGCCGTTTGGGTTTACATCTTTAATTATGCCATTAAAGGTTATACCATTGGCCGCAAAGGGCCTTAACTCGTTTAGCCAGTATAGCTTTTGCAAATAAAACGCTTGCAAAGGCTCAAAATTTTCCGACCGTAACATTAAATATGCAACCTCAACCTCGTTACAAATTTCTGCTAATAATGCTTTTAATTCATAATCTTTATGTAATATCTGTTTTACAGATATGGCATTGGCCGCGCCATCCTCAAAAATGGTTTGGTTAACATTAATGCCTATGCCAACAATAGCGTTTTTTATTTGACTGCCTTGCACCATGTTTTCAATTAAAACGCCACCTAATTTGTTGCTGCCAAAATAAATATCGTTTGGCCATTTAATTTTAGCATTTGGGCCCAGAACTTTTTCAATGGCTTTTATAATACCCACACTTATAGCAACGTTTAAATTAAATTGCCTGTTAAGTGGCAAAAAAGTTGGCTTTAACAAAATACTGAATGTGAGGTTTTTTCCGGGTTGGCTATGCCATTGGTTTTGCCGCTGGCCCCGCCCGGCATACTGGCTCTCTGCCATAATGACTGTGCCTTCTATTAATGGCGTGGAATTTGCCAATGATTGTTTAAGGAAATTGTTAGTTGAATCAACCTCGGTTAGCGAAACCAAATTTTGTCCAACAAATAATCCTGAAAATGTGTTATTTTGCAATGTCAAAACAAATATTAATCAATAGGTCCAAAACTAAATCTTTTTAATGGCAAAAAACAAAGCAATCAAAGAATCATCCTACATTTCTGAATTAGCCGTATTTGGCATACAAGAAAAAAAGGGGAATGACATTATCCGGTTAGATCTTAGAAACATCCATAGTTCAGTAACCGACTATTTTGTAATATGTCATGCCGATTCGGCCACACAGGTTAAAGCAATTGCCAACAGCGTTGAAGATGAGATTTACAAGGCTACCAAGCAAGAACCGCGACACAAAGAGGGGTTAGAACATGGCGAGTGGATTTTGCTGGACTATTTTGATGTTGTGATTCACATTTTTAGAACCGACAAAAGAGAGTATTACGGTGTAGAAGACCTGTGGGGAGATGCAGAAATAAAATATTATAAAAGCGCTTAATCAACATAACAAAAATTTATTGCAATTACAATTAAACGCAAGTTGAGCTTATAACGAACATGAAAGAAAGTAAATCCGAAAAACCTCCAATCCGGAGGAATCCAAATAAAAAAATAAATTCAAAAGCCCCAAAGTTTAACATTATGTGGCTTTATGCGGTGGTGGTATTTGCACTGCTGGCAGGTTCGCTTTTATTAAAAGGCGGTACCGGAAAACAAATAACGTGGCAACGTTTTGAAACCCGCATGTTAGACCAGCACGATGTTGAACGTGTTGTGGCCTACAAAAGCAGTGATTTAGTTATTGCCGAAGTTTATATTAAGAAAGACAGCCTTAAAAAACCCGAATACAATGATTTGCAGGATAAGGCCAATTTTGCCCTTACCCCAACAGCTACGCCGCAATATATTTTTTCGGATGCGTCGTTTGATAGTTTAAAGCAATCGTTAAACAATGCACAGAAGGATTTTGCAGCCAACCAAAAGGTCTCGCTTACTTTTGATTCTAACGATAGCATCTGGTCGAGCTGGTTAGTGCAAACTGTAATTATGCTGGTACTCTTTGCCGGTATGTGGATATTTATCATGCGCCGCATGTCGGGCGGTTCGGGCGGTGGCCCGGGCGGGCAGATATTTAACATCGGTAAATCAAAAGCTACCCTGTTTGATAAAGAAGCGCAGGTATCGGTAACGTTTAACGATGTTGCAGGTCTTGAAGAAGCTAAATATGAGGTAATGGAAATTGTTGATTTCCTCAAGAATCCTAAAAAATACACCAACCTGGGTGGTAAAATACCAAAAGGAGCGCTGCTGGTAGGTTCGCCGGGTACTGGTAAAACATTACTGGCCAAGGCTGTTGCCGGCGAGGCTCATGTACCTTTCTTCTCGCTATCCGGTTCCGATTTTGTTGAAATGTTTGTTGGCGTAGGTGCATCGCGCGTTCGCGATTTGTTCCGCCAGGCGAAAGACAAAGCCCCATGTATTATATTTATCGATGAAATTGATGCCATTGGCCGCGCCCGTGGTAAAAACAATATGGTTGGCGGTAACGATGAGCGCGAAAACACCCTTAACCAGTTATTGGTTGAGATGGATGGTTTTGGTACCGATTCGGGAATTATCATTCTGGCAGCTACCAACCGCCCTGACGTGTTAGACTCGGCACTGTTACGTCCCGGACGTTTTGACAGGCAAATATCTATTGATAAACCCGATTTGAACGGACGCGAACAAATATTTAAAGTTCACTTAGCGCCGGTTAAAACCGCGCCAGATGTTGATGCCAAAAAGCTATCGGCACAAACACCTGGTTTTGCCGGTGCCGAAATAGCTAACGTTTGTAACGAAGCCGCTTTAATAGCCGCCCGTAAAGACAAAGAGGCCGTTGATATGCAAGATTTTCAGGATGCTATTGACAGGGTAATTGGTGGTTTAGAAAAGAAAAACACTTTAATTTCGCCCGAAGAAAAACGTGTTGTTGCTTATCACGAAGCTGGCCACGCAATTGCAGGCTGGTTTTTAGAGCACACCGACCCTTTAGTTAAGGTATCAATTGTTCCGCGTGGTGTTGCCGCTTTAGGTTATGCACAGTATTTACCTAACGAGCGGTTTTTGGTTGCCAAAGAGGAGTTGATGGATGATATGATATTATCAATGGGTGGCCGTGTTGCCGAAGATATTGTTTTTGGTAAAATAACAACCGGAGCCCTAAGTGATTTGGAACGTATTACCCGCCTTGCATACGGCATGGTTAAAATTTATGGTATGAACGAAAAGGTAGGTAATCTATCGTTCTACGATCCGCATGGCGAAAACCAGTTTAACAAACCATACTCGGATACCACTGCCGAATTAATTGACTCGGAAGTGCGTGCCCTGGTAGAACTTGTTTACGCAAAAACAAAAACACTGATAAACGAACATCGCGAAGGCTTAGAAAAAGTTGCCGCTAAATTGTTAGAAAAAGAAGTGCTGTTTCAAAGCGACCTGGAAGATTTATTAGGCAAGCGCCCGTTTGAGGGACGCACCACTTATGATAAGTTTGTAAACGGCGAAACAGTTGTTGCAGCAACGGTTGATAACAATGCCATTCCGGATACGCTGCTCGATCCGTCAAAAGATAATATGGCAGGTGATATAGGTTAAAATATCCATAATAAATTTTTAAAGCCACCGTGTTTTCATGGTGGCTTTTTGTTTGCAAGCAAGTTTTTTTACTGTTATAAAGCTAACTACGCTATTTTTACTCATATTTGTTTTTGTGCTAAGTACATAGAGGGTTTGTTTATACATGAAGGACATTACAACCAGCAAAGAGAAGCTGCTAAAAAAGATACGTAAGGCATTATTAGAAAGGCGCGATAACCCGTACCCGGCCTTTGAAGACCAGCCGCTATACGCCCCTGCCGCCGAAATACCCGAAGTTGTGTTTGCCGAAGCCTTTAGTGCAGTAGCAGGCCAGTTTGTTTTTTGTGAAGACGAAATGCAGTTTATAGAAAACCTGTTAAACCTGGCCGAAGAACGAAAATGGCGAAAGGTTTACTGTTGGGAAAGCCCGTTGCAAAATATTTTAAAACAATACGAATACCCGTTTTTTGAAACCGACAAAGATTTTGAACAAGCCGAAGTTGGTTTTACCTTGTGCGAGGCTTTGATTGCTCGCAATGGTAGTATATTGGTGTCAAACGGTAATAGTGCCGGGCGCAGGTTAAGCATTTATCCTAATGTACATATTGTGCTGGCCTATACATCGCAGTTGGTGATGGACCTTAAAGATGGTTTTGCGCTTATTAAAAACAAGTATGGTAATGCATTACCTTCTATGATATCAAACATAACCGGCCCCAGCCGTACTGCCGATATTGAGAAAACATTAGTTTTAGGCGCACATGGCCCCAAAGAGTTATTTGTTTTTTTATTGGATGGTTAGTTTAATGCACCCAACCCATACAGGGAAATAAAAACCAGTTAAAAACTTTTTATAGCCTGTTTTTCGGTTTTTACTTTTGGGGAGAGTACATAAACTTGTTTGCGGCACGAGCTGCACTTGTATTTTTTAAAAGGCAGAAAAAACAAAACTTTTTTTACAAAAAAACTCCGTTTTACCCTCGATTCAAAATCCCTGCCACAGGTTTTGCATTTTGGTTTTGAGGGGACTAAAGAGATCTGCATGGGTAATAGTTTTATCGCTTATACGCAGAGTAATTTATATAGTTACAATAATAATCTTTTTTTAACGAATATTAAAACAAAAAACCTTTACTGTGGTTTAGGAAGCGGCAATTTTTTGTTACAATGGCAACGCTACCCATGTAGGTATCGCCAGCGTTAAAACTTTTAACTAAAGATGTATTTGCAGAGCCAATTATTTTATTATCAACAAAGTGTAATCCCGTAAGGCCGGGCACTTGTTTTATATCGTCGTCAATCCCTTTTGCGGTGGCTTTAAGCAAGGCTTCTTTGCGTGTCCATAAAGTGTAAAAGGAGTGTAGTGGCATTGCCGATTGCTTTACATGTGCAATCTCGGCCGGGCCGAAACTAATATCCATAATATCGGTATAGTGTACATTAACGTCTAATTGCTCAACATCCACACCTATTTCTGTTTCCGAAATGGCCACCAAAATACAATCGTCCGAATGTGATACGTTAAAATGAATAGTTGCATTACCATTAAGATAAGGCTTTTTGTTTGGGCCTTCTTTAAACGAGAGCAGCGACGGATCGGCATTAAGGTATTTCCCAAGTAGCACCCTAAGCACGGCGCGGCTTATTATAAACCGTTGTTTATCTGCCTCGCGGTAGTAGCGGTTAGCCCTTTCGCGTTCATGGGCAGAGAGCAAACTCCAAAAACGCTCCATTTGCGATATTACTGAACTGATAAAGATGCGCCAAACATCGTTGTAGGTTGTTAAGTTAAAAGTGTTGTTGTCGGCATTAACCCATTCAATGTTTTCAATATCCTCAATCAGTATCGTGGTGGTGCCCATAAGCTGTTATATTATCCGCATAAAAGCGCCGCAATATATTGCTATAAATATAACAAGCACGCTAAAATTATTTTAGAAATAAAAAAATGAATGCCAACTTAATAATACAACCGGGCGTGTTTAACCATTAAATATAAAAAACCAGGGATACCGGAAATACAACTGCCACTACCGAATTTAATATTACCGCAATAGCTGTAAAAAAAATGCGAAGGGTTGCCTTGCCTAAAGTTTACGTAGGCACCAGGTAGTCATGCAGCGTTGGTTTTGTACGTTGGTTGTTTTAATGGGTTCGTGTAGTTGCCCGTTCAAATCATGGGTATAGCGTAACAGGGTTTGCTGGTTTACCAAAAACCTTTCAGATTCATCGGGCAGTAAATACCTGCTGTTGCCAATATCGCGCACCAGCGTTTCAATGCCAATATCTGATGCTAAACGGGCAAACAAAAAACCGCCGGGTTTAATTACCCGCCAAACCGAGCGCAGCATGGCATCAAAATGGGCCTGGTCGTTAGCAAAATGTAATAGAGCGTTGCAAACAGCGAGGTCAAAAAAATCATCATCAAATGGCAAATTTTCGGCGGGCGCAATTTTAAAGTTTTCGGCGGGGTTTTTCGGTGCCAGTTGTAACGATAAATTTTTAACCGCATCAATAGCCTCCGGGTTAGGGTCAACACCATAAACATCATATCCGTTTTGCAAAAAGTAAACCATGTTGCGGCCCCCGCCGCAACCAACATCTATTATGGTTTTGCAATTGTTGTAAGTGCCTTTAAGTAATTGGTCAAACAGGTAAATATCAATATTGCCATAAAGTTGCTGTAGGTTGGTATGCATGTTTTTAAACGGGTTGTAAAGTTGAAGGTCGGTAGCGTTATTTTTATATGTATAACAGCCAGTGTTCAATATACCATCAAAAGTAAAAATTTATTTTATATTTTACTAAAAATTTTAGTAAAATTGTATTCAAAATATACCAATGATGGAAAAGGCAAATAACGAAAATAAGATGATTGAGTTAAAAGATTGGGCCAAAGAAGTTATGGAATTACTGGATGAGGTAAAGCCCTATCGCAGTGTTTTTTACAAACAACGCGTGGCCAAATTAAAAGACGAATTTAAACATATAACCAATGGGCAGGCGTGTTATAAACTGCGCAATACGTTATCGTAGCATATTCAAAATAGTAAATTTATTTACCCCAATTTATTGGTAAGGTTTGCAAATGCATTGCGGGGTACGGTTGGGATGTGGGCTCCCAAAAATATTGGTTAAACGGTATTTAGCGCAACAATAAAAGCAACATTATTGTAAGGCAATCAATTAAAGCACTGGTTTTTAAACTACGCTCTGTATTTAAATTGTTTTTTCCTTACAATAATGTTTAGCAGGTTGTATTAAAAACTCATATCATCGGCACTTGGGCCGTAGCTGCCAGGTATAGGTATATTTAGCAAGCGTAAAAACACGCCCAATTGCGCACGGTGATGCACTATTTGCGAAAACGTTGTCCTTATCATTTCGCCTTTGGTTGATACGCTGTATATTTCATTCCCGTTCCGCAATGTCCAGGTAGGCTCCAAATCGGCGTCGGTGGCTTTTTCAAGGCTTGCTCTTCCGTCTGCTAACGATTTTTCTAATAATTCCATCAACTCTGCCGTATTGGCAACATGGGTTGGCTTATAAGGCGCGGTTGCAAAATCAAGTTCGGTAGTGTTTAATACTAAGGTTATCCAGGTTGGCAGTTCGGCAATATGGTTTGATAGTTGCGCAATAGTCATGCTTTTAACATGCGGTTGCCACTGGTATTTATCGTCCGGAATGCGGTTTAGCATTTTGCGGGTTGTTTGGGCCTCCTGGTCCATTTCTTTTAATAACATTTGAATGATTGCCATAATGGTTTGTTTTTGTTTACCCCGCAAAGTAAACACCCCGTTATGACAACCCTATGTCAGCAGAAAACCATCGGATATAGATAATTTTTCGGCTGTTTTACAGGTTATGGCTTTAACGCGTTCAATCAATTCATCCGGTTTAATAATAGTTGCCATATCGCCATACATCATATACCACCGTGCAAAACCCTCTAACGCTCCGGTCAGGAAAATCATTTCCACCTCATCGCCAACCTGCCGCTCAGATACATAGCCACTATAATATTTTTGCTCGGTTAAATAAGGCACGGCGCGTTTATCAACGCGTATAATTACTTCCTGTAAATTATTGTTTTGATATGTTTTTTGCAGGTGCTCTTTTAAAGGCGGGTGCTTTTGTTTAAATACATCATCGGTTAAAGTAATAGCAAGCACACGGTCTAACCTAAAATCGCGGTAATCGTTTCGCATTCTGCAAAAAGCAATCAGGTGCCAGTAGCCCTCCAGGTAAAATACTCCAACCGGCTCAACCATACGTTGGGTTTGTTGCTGCCTGTAGTTAGAAAAATATTTGAGCGATACTACAACACCTGCCGTAATACTTTTTAATATAGGTTGTATAAGGTCTAATTGTGGTTTTTCGTCGGCTTTATGCTTTCCTTTTAAAACCTCAATATGGGTATCCATGTTTTCTAACAAATCCTTCTCGGTGCTGCGCAGTACAGCCTTTATTTTGTACATAGCCGAGCGGTAATTTGCGCTGTTTGCCGCATCCGTTAACCGCTCCACCATTTTTTCGGCAGTTAAAAAGGCTATTGCCTCTTCGCGGGTAAACATAACGGGTGGCAGGCGGTAGCCGTCCATTATGGAATAGCCTATGCCGGCTTCACCAATAATTGGGATGCCTGCTTCCTCAAGTGCTTTTATATCCCGGTAAACGGTACGTAAGCTAATGTTAAACCTGTCGGCCACATCCTGTGCCTTGGTAATCCTGCGCGATTGTAGTTGGATCAAAATAGCCGATAAGCGGTCAATACGATTCATGTATTTTAAATATCAACATTTTTTAAAAAAAACACAGTTAAAAAAATACGCAGGTACTTTATTTACGTAAATATATATTTAAATAAAAGTTTTGTAAGTTTGGATTTGGGCTATTGAAACAATTAATAATATTTGTTGTTCCAATTAACTATCCGGCCTTACTAAACCCGATAAAATAATTTGAAATTAATGGACGTCATCGCAGATGAGAATAATGAGCAAATTGTTTTGCTGCTCGATAAGGCGTACGCTTACCGAACGAGCGATTTAAACCAAAGCAAAAAGCTTGCTAATGAGGCTTTGGCTTTAAGTAAAAAAACAAAAAACAATATTTTTATTGGCAAAAGCCTGTCGCAATTGGCATTATATGCCATGATACAGGGCGAATATGAAAGCTCGATGGCGATGTCTGAGCAGGCTATTAAATACTTTGAAGAGCTTAACGACGAAAAGGGTATAGCCGATGCCAAATATAATATAGCCGGGGTTTACTATAAAACCGATAATTTTCACCTTGGTTTAGTTTATTTGATAGACTGCCTGGGCACCTACCGCAAATTTAACGACTACCACAACCAGGCCCGTGTAGAAAAATCGTTAGGTACTATTTATGAGTACTTTGGCGATCAAAAAAACGCCATTAAATCATACGAGGATTCTATAGAATCTTCCAAAAAAGCAATTGACATTAGCCTGGAATCAAATGCTTATAATCCGCTTTCTGGCGTTTATTTAAAAAAGGACGAACCCGAAAAGGCGCTTGAACTAATAGAACGCGCTATTTTAATGAAAAACCAAACCGGCGACCTCCGGGGTTTAGCGTTTTCGTTGTACGGCCGGGCTAAGGTATATAGCTACAAAAAGAAGTATGATAAAGCCGAGGCAGATTTTGAAAAAGCAATAACGATACACCAGGAAATGGGCGAAAGGCTTGGCCTGGGTATGGCATATCAAAAATTTGCCAGTATGTATGTACAAATGGGCGCGTTTGATAAAGCCAAAATTGTTTTAAAGAAGGGGTATGATTTAAGCGAAAAGTATAATATTGTTATTATAAAGTTTAAGTGTAATTTTCTTTTTTACCAGATATTTAAAAAGGAAAATAACCCGGTACAGGCATTAAAATATTTGGAGCGTTACTTGCAACAAAAGGAAGCGGCAATTAATACACAAACCTTAAAGGTTATTGAAAATTATGAGCTGCTATCTAAAATGGAGACGTTGGAGCTTGAGGCGAGGCTGCAATTAGAAAAGGCTGATATTATTGCCGAAAAAGACAAAGCCGAGCAGCAGGCCTTGGTTAAGCAGGAGTTTTTATCAACCATGAGCCACGAAATACGTACACCGCTCAATGCAGTTATAACCATAGCAGCACTATTGGGCGATAAAGTAGGTAAAAAGGAGAAGCAATTTGTTGATTCATTAAAATTTGCTGCAAATAACCTGCTGCTTATTATTAACGACATTTTGGATTTCACCAAGCTTGAAAACGGAAAAGCCTCTCTGGAACTGCGGCCAACAAACTTTTGCCAACTACTGGAAAATATTAAGCGTACCTACGAAAACCTTGCAAAAGAGAAGGGCCTGCAACTTTTATTAAATATAGATAGTGGCGTTTCCGAATCGTACGAAATGGACGAAACTAAGTTTTCACAAATTATTGGTAACCTTTTAACAAACGCTATTAAATTTACCGATGCGGGCAGTGTAAACATGCAGGTAGAAAAAACCGGCTCATCGGCGGACGAATACCATCAGCTACGCTTTAAAATTATTGATACCGGTACGGGTATTGCCGGCAATCATCTCCAATCTATTTTCGAAAGTTTTTCTCAGCCAAAATCAATAACTACCCGCAAACAGGGGGGCTCGGGCTTGGGTTTGGCTATTGTTAAAAAATTGGTTGCCCTGCATAATAGCACCGTAGAGGTACTGAGCACGGTAGGTGAGGGCTCGGTTTTTTATTTCGACCTTAGCTTAAAATGCGCTAAATCTCAGGTTAAGGCTCCAATTACAAGATCGGACTTGTTGCAAAACAAAACGGTGTTGCTGGCCGAAGACAATATGATAAATGCCATGGTAGCCATGAAATTGCTATCGAATTGGAAAATGAAGGCAGAGCATGCAAACGACGGCTTGAAAGCTGTTGAAAAAGCCAACGCAAAAGGTTACGATTTTATTTTGATGGACATACACATGCCCGAGATGGATGGTTTTGAAGCCACCAAAAACATACGCTGCGGAGCAGGGCACAATTGTTATACACCCATATTTGCTTTAACTGCCGATATTACTGCCGAGCATAAAGAAGAGTATATGCCCTACTTCGACGGTTTTTTACGCAAGCCTATTGAAATTGATAAACTTTACGAAGCTATGGTTAACAAGCTATAAAGGGAAAGCCAGGTTATTTTACGCTCTTTTTTTGTACCACAAAAAAGCCCAAAATAAAAAAAACAGCGGCCAGTGCAAGGCTTACAAAAACCTCTTTAGTAAACATGTCTACACTAAGTACCAGCGGCCCAGGTGCCACGGGCTTTTTATTGAATGTAAAAATGCTGTTTGTTGTAAGTACAGGGTGTGCATAGGGTATCCAATAACTGTATTCCCAGTTAAAGCCAACCAATATCCAACCGGTAATGGTTCCTAAAAAACCAATGCCCATAGGTTTTATAAAATCGGCCCATATTAAGCTCAATAAAAACTGTACCGATAATATACCCAGCGAAGCCAGAAACAATTTTAAATAAATGAGCGCCAAAAAGCCCTCCATGTGGAATTCGAAAAACTTGAGTTCTGGTTTTAATGCGCCCAGTAAATTACCACCACCAATGGTAAACAGGTAAAACAGCATTAAACACATAAAAACCAAAAATACTGCATACGTGTATTTAGCCGCATAAACGGCCCACTTTGATATGGGTAACGAAAACAAACTTTTCCAGGTATCGGCACGGTGCTCTATGCTATTTACCGAATATCCTATAATGATGATGTAAATTGGGAGCAACAGTTTGCCCATTACACCAAATATAACATTGGCGTATGATACCCATAAAATTTGTGCAGGTAGCTTTGCCATTTTTTCGCTATGTGTTAAAAAAGCAACAAACATGAGCAGGCAAATTAAAAACGGCAGTATAATTGAACACCAAAAACCCAATGTTTTGCGGCTCTTATAAAACTCCGAGCGTACCGATAATATATATCCTTTCATCATCAGGTGTTTTGGGTAATTGATAAAAATAAATTTTCTAGATCTTTTTGCACTTTGCCAATGGCATATACTACGTGGCCATTTTGGTTAAGTAAAGCGTTTATGCGTCCAGTTTCTTCCTTTGATGTATAGGGGACAAAAATGTTACCCTCCTGAACGTCGTTAATAGTAAAGCCACTGCGGGTTAGCAAATTGGCCGCATCGGCACTATCGCTTAACTCAATATGCACAAGGGGCTTGCTTAAACCCTGCAAGTCCTCAATAGTACCCTGAAAAACAAGCTGGCCGTGGTTTATAATACCAACGTGGGTTGCCATACGTTCAATTTCGGCCAGTAAATGGCTCGATACAAAAACGGTTTTGCCTTGCTCTTGCACCAGGCGCATCAGCAATTGCCGTATTTCTATAATGCCGTTAGGGTCGAGGCCGTTGGTGGGTTCGTCTAAAATAATAAGTTTGGGGTCCGATAACAGGGCCAGGGCTATACCCAGGCGTTGTTTCATGCCCAATGAGTATTGCCCCGCTTTTTTATTTGCTGCTTGTTTTAAGCGTACAAGCTCGAGCATCTCGTCAACCCGGGCGGCGGGTACCTGCAATAGCAAGGCACGGTTGCGAAGGTTTTCTCTTCCCGAAAGGTGACTATAAATAGCAGGCTGCTCAATTAACGAGCCTATTTGCGATAGTATTTCTATCCGGTGAGTGAGTATGTCTTTGTCAAATAGTTTAATAGTGCCATTATCAGCATGCAGCAAATTAAGCAGTAGCTTAATGGTTGTTGTTTTACCGGCGCCATTTGGCCCCAAAAAACCATAAATGCTGCCTTCGGGCACTTGCAACGATACAGATTTTACAACCTGCTGGCTACCAAAGTGGAACGAAAGCTGGTCGGTATTAATTACCATTCTCTTTGTTTTGCTACGGAACATACCGCCTTAAACAAAGTTACACTTTTATTAAACAAAGAAGTGGCCTGTTTTCCGTTATATGCAACGTTTGCAGCTTTTTCAAGCTCCGATCCCTTTTTTTCTATCTGGTAGCTTACGCCCATAACCATTACAAATAGTATAGGTACAAGTAGTAACATAAATGGGTTTGTGTTGTTGATTAACTTTTTCATGGCAGATATTGTTTGATTGATTTGATGACACAAATGAATAGCAATAGTTTAACCTGCTAAAATCAATTAGACCAACAGCCAGTAATTATAGATGAACGGGTAAATACAGCCTAATTTAATTAATCGGCAATCAAATCCGGTTCATCGGTAAAAATGCGGCGTACATCTAAATACAGTTAGTATTATAGTTATTTATTTTACATTAGATGCGATGAAAGTGAGCGAGCGATAAATGAAAAAAGGATGGCAAATATTTTGGCACGTGTTTTTTTGGGTGTGTATGGTGTGCTTTTTTGGCTTAATTACGCACAACAATACCAAAATAAGTATCGAAGGCTTGTTGGTTATTTTTGTACTGTACGGGTTTATTAACATTGGGCTGTTTTATGTTAACTTTTTGTTATTTATACCGCTGTTTTTAAACCGTAAAAAGTATTTAAAGTACAACCTTACCCTATTTATTTTTATACTGCTAATTGGTTTTATTAAGTATGGCCTGGCGCTGTTTTTTAAGCAGTATGTGCTGGTGCGGGGTAATATGCATGGGGTAATTAGTTTTACTTCGTACTACATAAGTGCTTTTTTTACCAGTTTAATATTTGTGTTTTTAAGCACGGTACTTAAATTTACCTTAGACTGGTTTTTGAACGAGCGCATTCAGCGCGATCTGGAAAACCAGCGTTTGAGTGCCGAACTGGCTTTTCTTAAATCGCAAATTAACCCGCACTTTTTGTTTAACTCGCTTAACAGCATTTATTCGCTGGCTTATCAACGATCAGAAACTACGCCCGAAGCCATTTTAAAACTATCCGAAATTATGCGTTATATGCTTTACGAGTGTAACGATAACAAGGTTGATTTGGCTAAAGAACTGCAATACCTGCAAAACTATATCGATTTGCAAAAGATACGTTACGCTAACAAAGCTTTTGTTGATTTTGAGATAAACGGGCTTATCAGCCACCAGCGTATAGTACCACTATTGCTGATTTCGTTTATAGAAAACGCCTTTAAACATGGCGTTGCCAACGATCCCCAAAGCCCCATACGCATTGTTATGGATATTGAACCAGAGCATCTTTATTTTAAAATGGAAAATAAAAAGCATCAATTTAATAAAGATTGGGCAGGAGGTATTGGCCTTAACAACGTGAAACGCAGGCTCGATTTATTATACCCCGGCAAGTACCAAATGAAAATTGACGACGGTGCCGATACTTATACCAGCGAATTATCCTTAAATTTATAGCCATGATACGATGTTTGGTAGTTGACGATGAGCCTTTGGCCTTACATATATTGGAAGATTATATTAGCAAGGTGCCATTTTTAAGCCTTGTTAAATCAACAACAAACCCCATCGAGGCATTGTCATTTGTGCAAAACGGCCTGGTTGATTTGGTTTTTTTGGATGTGCAAATGCCCGAACTAACCGGTATACAGTTTTTAAAAATTGCCAACGGAAAGGCGAAAGTAATATTAACTACTGCCTATTCGCAATATGCGTTAGAAGGCTATGAACTTGATGTTGTTGATTACCTTTTAAAACCGATAGCTTTTGATCGGTTTTATAAGTCGGCACAAAAGGCGCAAGGTATTATTAGGCCCTCAACTGCCGTTGCAGCCCCCGCCCCCGAACCCGCGCAGCAGGATTTATTAAGCGACTTTATTTTTGTTAAAACAGAGCACAAAATACAAAAGGTTTATCTGCACGATATTCTTTTTATAGAAGGCCTTAAAGACTATATATCCATATTTACCCCAACAGAGCGCATTATAACCCTGCAGATTATGAAGAAGATGGAAGATGCTTTACCCGAAAAGCATTTCATCAGGGTTCACAAATCATACATAGTGGCGCTAAATAA
This sequence comes from Mucilaginibacter gracilis, assembly GCF_003633615.1. Taxonomy (NCBI): domain Bacteria; kingdom Pseudomonadati; phylum Bacteroidota; class Sphingobacteriia; order Sphingobacteriales; family Sphingobacteriaceae; genus Mucilaginibacter; species Mucilaginibacter gracilis. Next base: position 1,568,241 of record NZ_RBKU01000001.1, read on the forward strand.
GATAGATAGTATTGAACGCAGCCGCATTTGGATTAAGGATAAGGTAATACCTGTTGGCGATACCTATCGCGACCAGTTCTTCAAAATTATAGACGCCAAAAACATTTAGCTTATTTAGACTAATTACAAATAAAATTGCAAGAGGGCGGTATTTTTATTTCCTTTGCGGCTGTTTATAATTAGTCTAAATAAATAAAATGAAAAACTTCTATCACCAGCTCAAAACAGCAATATTTATTTTTTGTAGCTTATGCTGCCTGGTCGCCGCCGCCCAACCGGGTAATGGATCAATAAAAGGCACGGTTTTAACCAGCGACGGTAAACCCGCTGCTTATGTTACCGTAAAAATAAAGGAAGCTCACAAGCAAACCGCTACTACAGAAAAGGGAACGTATGCATTTAAAAACCTGCCTGTAGGTAATTACACAATTGTATTAAGCCATGTGGGCCATAGCCAACAGCAACAACAGGTAACTGTTAACGCGGGGCAGGTGGCCGAGCTTAACTTTACCCTGGCGCAAAGCGCAACCGAGTTGAGTGAAATAAATATTAATTCGGGTAAAACCATAAATACTACACCTACAGCATTAGGCAAGGCAGATATTAGCCCTATGGATTTACCACAAAGCTCGGGCGTGGTAACTAATAAAGTAATAGAAGACCAGCAAATTAACCGCCTTGGAGATGCAGTTAGAAATGTAAGCGGGGTTACACTTACCCAAACCCGCGGCGGCGTGGGCGAAACCTTTACCGCACGCGGCTACAGTATAGGCATAGGTGGTGGCTCGGGCAGTATATTTAAAGATGGCGTGCTCACCAATACCGCCGGTTTTCCCGAAGCAAGTACCCTGGAATCTATCGAAGTGTTAAAGGGGAGTTCGGCCTTATTGTATGGCAATGTTTCGGGCGGTGTGATTATCAACATGGTAACAAAAAAGCCAAAGTTTGAAAACGGCGGCGAAGTATCAATGCGCTATGGCAGTTACAATATGTACAAACCAGCGGTTGATGTTTATGGCCCGATAAGCAAAAACCTGGCATTTAGAGTAGTTAGTACTTACGAAAATGATGGCAGCTACCGCGATAATGTAAAAACCGAACGTTTTTATGTAAACCCATCGCTATTATACAAAGCTGGCGAAAAAACCACCATCATATTATCCGGCGATTATTTAAAATCTAACTTAACTCCCGATTGGGGCGTAGGCTCGCTTAATTTAGGCCAGGCTATAAATTCCACGGTTCCACGGTCGCAGTTTATCAATACCTCATGGGCATACAGCCACATGGACCAGTATTCGGGCACGTTAACGGTAAACCACCAATTGGCAGATGCCTGGCGTTTAAACTTTATTACCTCAAGCCAGGGAACTAAAATTGATTCGTATGGTTCTGGCTTGCCTAACAACGTGGCTGCCAATGGCGATTGGAACAGGGGGTTAGCACGTGCTAATACCACCGAAAATAATTACACTGCGCAGCTAAATTTAAACGGAACATTTAAAACAGGTGGTATAACTCACCAACTATTGGTTGGTACCGATTTTGCAAAAGTTACTAATTTAACTAATACCTATACTATACAAGGTTTGAGTACCATTAATGGCGCAGCAAATGTTTACGATGTAATAAATATAATTGATTTAAACAAATACACCGCTCGCACCGATATGCCTAATACTACCGATACTGCTTTAACTAAAGCACCATCATACCGTTTTGGATATTATATTCAAGACTTGATAAGCCTTACCGATAAATTTAAAATACTGGCCGGCTTGCGGTACTCGGTACAAAAAACCGTAGCCACATATGTAACAAGCTACGCCAGAGCTGTAGATTACAGGGGTTCGGCAGCAAATAAGGTTGATGGGGCCTTTTCGCCAAAAATAGCTTTGATATATGAGCCTGTTGCAACAACATCTATTTATGCAGGCTATACTAACAATTTTGTAATTAATACAGGCACTAATGTTGCAACCGGACAAGCCATGACTCCGTCTGTTGTTGACCAATATGAGGCTGGTATTAAAAACAAATTTTTTGATGATAAATTGTCGGCAAATATTAGCGTGTACAAAATAATTAATCAAAATCTTGCAGTTCAATCCCCATACACAACAGTTGACGGCCCTATTGAAAATACAAATACAGCCCTAAAAAAGTTTAGTGGCCAAACAACAAGCAACGGTGTAGAGATTGACATATCAGGCAACATATCTAAAAACCTGTATTTTATTACAGGTTATGCTTATAACCATGCCTTTTTTTCTAACACAACTGGTTTAAAGGGCTCAAACCTGGAGGGCGAACCAATCGTTATTAATCCTTCCAATACGGCAAATGGCTCAATATTTTATAAGTTTAGCGGCGGCCAACTAAAAGGCTTTAAATTAGGAGCCTCTGCATTTTATACCGGCTTTAGGTACGCGGGTTATAACAACACTGTTGGGCAAACACAAAAATATAACCGTTTGCTGCCAGTAGGCGGTTTTGCAACTCTTGATCTGTCTGCTGGTTATACCTATAAAAAACTATCGTTATTGGCAAGCGTAACCAACGTTACCAATACCATGAATTACTTAATACACGATAACTATAGCGTTACACCTATACCGCCAACACAGTTTTTAACAACTTTAGCCTATAAATTTTAGGCTTAAATATTTGAACAGGAGCCGGGGTTTTAACCCCGGTTTTTTTGTGCAGCAAGCAATACATAATATTCTTGTTAAATGGTCGTTTATTAAATGTTGGTTAAATAAATTTCGTTCGGGTGTTGTATATTTCTCTTTGATTTAAAGTTGGATAATCAAAAGCAACATTTGCCAACACGACACGTATAAAGCAATAGATATAACTAATTAATTTAAAACCAATTTAAGTATGATTAAATCTTTTTTATGGATTCCTTGTGCGTTTTTTGCGGTGTCGCTTACGCTGAACAGCCCTGTTTACACCCCCAATAGTTTTTCATTAAAAGATTCAACCGAAAACTCCAGTGTTTCATTAGCCAGCCGGTTATTTAACCACTATGTTGATAACATTTATCAAACCTGCGCTTTGCAAAATAGCGGTTTAGATGTTGCCGTACTTAAAAAAGCAATAACCGGATATTATAACCTTAAATTGGCCGATAAAATTACTTCTAACAGTTGTATTATAACCATAGTTGATTTGGCTAAATCAAGCTGCACAAAGCGCATGTGGATAATTGATCTGCAAAAGCAAAAATTGTTGTTAAATACCTGGGTTGCACACGGCCAAAACAGCGGAGCCGATGTAGCATCTCATTTTTCTAACAATGTTGATTCGTTTGAAAGCAGCATCGGTTTTTATGTAACCGATAAGGTTTATATGGGCAAACACGGCCGCTCATTAAAGCTAAACGGCATGGACGAAGGCTTTAACGACCGCGCAAACGAACGCGACATTGTTTTACACGCCGCGCCCTACGTTTGCGAAGCTTCTATTAAAGAGTTAGGCCGCCTTGGGCGCAGCCAGGGTTGCCCGGCTGTTTCTCCTCTGCTAGCCAACAAAATCATCGATACCATTAAAGGCAAAAACCTCTTATTTATAAACGGGAACGATGGTAGCTACAGCTCAAAATATTTAAACCCCGATATGGCTGTGCGAATAGCTTTTCAGGATAATGATAGTGCATCGTCGGCAAACGCAATGTTATAGCAACCTGTTATACGGGTGCCAAAAACTTTTGCAGGTGTGCATATAACACAATATCTAAACCGTAAATATCTTTCCTAAATTGTAGTGTTCCGCCGGCGTCAGCCCAGCAGGTAACATAGGTTATATAAACCGGTACTTTTTTATTGAGGTATAAACTGGTGGGTTTGCTATTATCTTCGCCCATTAGTTTAGCTATGGTATTATACTTTTCGCCGTCGCCAAAAAGGGCATGTGCAAAATCAAGCGGTTTTTCAAGCCGCACGCATCCGTGGCTAACGGCTCTCATTGGTTTTTTAAAGGCATCTTTGGCTGGAGTATCGTGCAGGTAAACACTGCTTTTGTTGTTAAATAAAAACTTTACTTTTCCCAGCGAGTTATCGGCGCCGGGCTGTTGTTTAAAAGAGTATTGGCTACGTTCTTTTTCCGAAATCGAGGCCCATTTAATTGTTTCGGGGTCGTTAACAATAGCACCGTTTTTATAAACGTTAATGTTTTTGTTTGATAAATAATAGCGGTCTTTAGCGGCTTCAACAATAATTTCTTTGTTTGCAATGCTTTGCGGAATGTTCCATATCGGGTTTACCTCGGCAACGTATATTAAGCTGTTTAGCTGCGGGGTTTCGCGCTGAAAAGGTCTGTCTATTTTATCACTGTCGTCATACTCAACCAGGTTATCGGTATGGTTACCATTGCGGCCCTGGCCAACACAAACCTTCATGTTGAGTGTTGATTTGCCGTTCTCCATCAAATCTAACTGAAAATCCGGAATGTTTACTATGGCGTATCGCGCCTCGGTTGGTTTGTTTTTCCAGCGCAAGCGTTCAAGGTTAACTAATAGGGTGCGCTGTGTTTCTTCTTTGGTTTGGCCAGGTACAACTACGTTACTAACCAGTGCTTTTTGTAAAGTAAGGTATTGCGGGTTTTTTGGCTGAATGCTATCTAAAAAAGTTTTTAAATTTTTTAATTCAAAAACGCGGCTCATGCTTAAACTATCTGGCCGTTTAGTTACCGTGTAATAATTAGCATAAATGCGCCTGGGGTTCATCACGCCAAATTGCAGCGCGTTGGAGTAATTGATAAGCGAATTAGCTATACTTAATTCCAGTTGAGCCATATCGGTATAAGCCTCATCGGTAGTTTTAATGGCTTTTTTATCGTAAAATTTAGCCAGCAACAACTTTATTTTTTCAGTTTGGAACATTTTAGGATCCAGGCCATGCTCGTTTGCCTTGCCCAGGTAATCAACTAAAAGCCTAAGGTTATCATTGCTTAAATTGCTGGTTAACAAAACCGGGTCATAATCGTGGCTATCATAATAAGCCTCAATTATTTTAGGGTTGCTAAGTTTGGTATTTGGGTCGGTTAGTGCTTTTTTTAATACTATAGCAAAGCCTTCGGGAGTAATATCTTTAAAAACCTTGTTTTGGGTTTTTGCAAAAAAGGCCTTTCCAATATCCGATCGAACCTTCTTTTTACAGCTTGCAAACGTTAATAATATAAAAAGGCCTGCCGTGGCCAGTACAGCAAAAACAATATTTTTAGATGATAGCATAATTTTTATACAGTAATTTTACGCCTGTATAGCAATCATTATACCAGTGGTTAATTTTAGGCCTGGCCCAGTGCTTTTTTTATGCTTGTTTCGGCCTCTAACACCAGTTGCTCGTAGGGTTTGTTTCCTGGCTCTATGGGTGGTAACACTTTTAGGGTAATATGTTCAAATGCACTTAAAGGGAAAAAGCCGTATTGCACCATGCGCCACGAATTATCAATTGCCAGGGGTACAAGCAGTGCATTGGGACATTTTTTAAGAATAGTGGCTACCCCGCCCACCTGAAAATTTTTGGCCCTGCCGTCTTTTGCCCGCGTTCCTTCCGGGAATATCACCGCCGACCAGTTGTTTTCTTTCATCCGTTCGGCCAGTTTTACAATTTCTATAATAGATTGTTTACCGTCTTTACGGTCGATATTAGCGCCGCCGCCTTTACGCAGGTTATAGGATATTGACGGTATACCCTTAGTTAATTCAATTTTTGAAATAAATTTTGCATGATGCTTACGCAGAAACCAAATAATTGGCGGAATATCATACATGCTTTGGTGGTTTGATAAAAATACGATGGGCCTATCAGTTGGCAGGGTTTGATTATTGGTGAACGTTACCCGGTTGCCCAATAAATAACAAGTGGCTACCAAAAAAAAGTTCATCAAATCAACCACAGCCTTATGGGCTTTATAACCACCTATATTATAAGCCAGCCATTGGGTAGGGTGAAATATCCCCAGCCAAAACCAAAAGAAGAGATAATATAAAGGTGTTAGTATGTATCCAAAAAACTTATGCATCGGCGCAAAATTAGTATTTACGGCGGATAAATTAAAGCAAGTTATTTTGCAGCAGCATTATCTTTATTTTAAGCACTGCGGCAACCGTCATCGAGTCGGTTATCTGGCCGTTGCATACCATTTGATATACCTGCTCAAAAGGTACTTTTTTAATAACAAGTTGCTCAGTTTCTTCGGGTTCGGCCTGGTGTTGGGTAAGGCCCTGTGCTAAATAAACAATGCTTAATTCGTCGCTCACGGAGTTTGATAGGTGCATGCGTTGCAACTCGGTCCATTTATTGGCCATTAGCCCCGTTTCTTCCAATAACTCGCGCTTGGCGGCATCCAAAGCGTGTTCGGCATGTGGGCCGCCGCCTTCGGGTATTTCCCAGCTGTATTGTTCTAAAGGGAAACGGTACTGCCCAACCAGATAAGTATTCAAGTCATCATCCAAGGGTACAACGCCAATAGCTAGGTTTTTAAAATGCACCTTACCATAAATACCCGGGTTGCCCGCTGGGTTAATAACCTGGTACTCGGTTAAATTTATCCAGGGGTTATCATATATAGCTTTTTCGGAAGTTATTTTCCAGGGATTGGTTTCGGTGTTATGCATGTTTATATTTTGCTGGGAAATTTAATTGCGTTTACAATTTGTTGCAAATAAAATACGCTTGTACAACAAAAAAGCCTCCGTTAAAGGAGGCCGATAGTATTTTAAATGCTAAATGCTGTTTTAACTTTATCAACATAATCCAGCTTTTCCCAGGTAAACAATTCAACCTCCATAGTTTTGGCTGTGCCATCGGGCAGGGTAAATGTTTTGTTTACTATTTGGTGCGGCCTGCCAAAGTGCCCGTAAGCAGCCGTTTCCGAATAAATGGGGTTGCGCAATTTAAGGCGGGTTTCAATAGCGTAAGGCGTCATGTTAAAAATGGTTTCAACCTTTCGGGCAATTTCGCCATCGGTAAGGTTAACCTTAGCTGTGCCGTATGTGTTTATGTAAATACCCATTGGCTGTGCAACACCAATAGCGTATGATACCTGTACCAGCACCTCGCTGCATACACCAGCGGCAACCAGGTTTTTAGCAATGTGGCGGGTTGCATATGCTGCCGATCTATCCACCTTAGATGGGTCTTTTCCCGAAAAGGCACCGCCACCATGTGCGCCTTTGCCACCATAGGTATCAACAATTATTTTACGGCCTGTTAAACCGGTATCGCCGTGCGGACCGCCAATAACAAATTTGCCGGTTGGGTTAATATGGTATTTAATATCGTCGTTAAAAAAGTGGCCGTATTTAGGGTACTTGCTTTTTACACGCGGAACTAAAATGTTAATAATGTCTTTACGTATTTGCTCAAGCATTACAGGCTCTTCGCCAAAATCATCATGCTGGGTCGAAACCACAATAGCGTCAATACGTACCGGTTGGTTGTTATCATCATACTCCAACGTTACCTGCGATTTTGCATCCGGCCTCAAATATTTTACCTCGCTGTTTTCGCGGCGAATTTCGGCAAGGGTAATTAAAATAGCGTGGGCAATATCCAGTGCCAGGGGCATATAATTATCGGTTTCAATGGTGGCATATCCAAACATCATACCCTGGTCGCCAGCTCCCTGCTCTTCTTTACTTTTACGGTCAACGCCCTGGTTAATATCCGGCGATTGCTCATGAATAGCCGATAGCACACCGCACGAACTTCCGTCAAACATATATTCGGCCTTGGTATAGCCTATTTTATTAATTACATCGCGCGCTATTTTTTGCACGTCGAGATAGGTTTTTGATTTAACCTCGCCAGCCAAAATAACCTGCCCTGTGGTAACTAACGTTTCGCAGGCAACTTTCGATTCCGGGTCAAATGCCAGAAAATTGTCAATTAATGCATCCGATATTTGGTCGGCAACCTTGTCCGGGTGTCCTTCCGATACCGATTCTGAAGTAAATAGATATGACATAAATTTTTCAAAAAAATTTTATAAACACGAAAAAACGGCTGCTGAATAGGATTGGAAGTAAAAAAAGAAGCGGGTTTAGCACTTTTTTACGTGGTTGCAATCCGGGTTCTGTTAACCAGAACGTTTTCAAATCAGTCCACTTTCGTTCGGCGAAGTTAAAACAATTTTATAAAAGTCGAAAATACAAGTACTTTTGATAGCCCAAAGCAATACAATATTTGAAAAAGAAAGCATTATTTATTATAAACCCGGTTTCGGGTAATAAAACGAAGGATAAGGTTCCGCACTTGATTAATGAACACCTGGACAGCGAGGTGTTTGACCACGAAATTATATTTAGTACAAAAGAAACGCCCATTTCGCAACTATCTAAAGATGCCGCTAAAGCTTTTGATATTATAGTTGCCGTTGGTGGCGATGGTACGGTTAATGAAACGGCGTCGGCTATTGCCGGTAGTAATACTGTATTAGGTATTTTGCCTTTTGGCTCGGGCAACGGGCTGGCAAGGTTTTTAAAGATACCGATGGACCCGGTAAGCGCCATAAAAACCCTCAACATTGGCCGCACAGAAACTATTGATGCGGGCAAAATAAACAACCAGTGGTTTTTTAATATGGCCGGAATGGGTTTTGATGCCCACATCAGCGAAGTTTTTTCGCATGGTAAAACACGTGGTTTCCGGGCTTACTTCAAGTCGTCGGTACAGGAAATATCTAATTATAAGGCGCAAAACTACCGTATAACTATTGATGGTAAAGATTACGACAGAGAAGCATTTATGTTAAGTTTTGCTAATTCGTCGCAATATGGTAACAATGCGCACGTGTCGCCTAAGGCATCACTGCACGACGGGCTGATAGATGTTTGCATTATTAAACCCTTCCCGGTGTATAGGTTGCCCGAAATGGGCCTGCGAATGCTAACCAAAACATCAGAAAGCTCAAAGTTTGTTGAAATTATACGTGGCCGGCATATTAAGGTTAAACGCCAGTTAGCGGGTGCGGTACATTTAGATGGAGAACCGCAAATTATGGGTATAGATACCGAAATAATTACCATACCCGAGTCGTTAAATGTGATAGTAGGGAAAGATTACGAGGTTAACCTGTAACAGCATGTCAAAAAAAAGCAAAAATATTTCGGGTGTGATGTACTCTACCGATCCCGATTTTCAGTATCAGTACGATGCCGGCCAGGTATCCGAAACCTTGCCCCCTCAGCAACAAAATTTAAAAGTTTACCTTGATCGTAAAGGTGGCGGTAAAACAGTTTCCCGTATCAGCGGCTTTACAGGCACTGCCGATGACCTGGAGGTTTTAGGAAAAAAGCTAAAAACCAAATGCGGCGTTGGGGGTTCGGTAAAAGATGGTGAGATACTCATCCAAGGCGATTTTAGGGATAAGATAGTGTTGTTGTTACACACAGAGGGCTATAAAGCAAAAAAAGCCGGCGGATAAAAAGCCGCAAAACAGGCCTTAGACGCCCGGGTATCTTTTTAGTTACAATTTTTTTAACGTTTGTGCTTGTGATTGTAAAAAAAATTGGTTTCTATTGTAAAAAATTGTCTGGATGTAAGACAATTTTTTTATTTATAAACGTTTTTATTTCACCAATTAAAGATAAACAACGATTAACGTTAATTAATTATAAAGAATAGCAAAAAGTGTTTTTTTAATGCATTTATATTATAAATTTGCTATTCGGATTTAAACAGCACATTAAATTGACTTACATTTATAACAACTAAAACTAAAATTAAAATTTAAAGTAATGGCAAACGCACCAAAACCAACTACCGTTAAAAAAGAAAGCTCAAGTGCATCGAGCATGTTTTCATCTCTTGCAATACCTATTTGTATATTGATATCTATCCTGGTATATTATTTCTTCCTTGGCGACGCAAGTCACTACAAAGGCGGCGACCAAGCGGCAGACGCAACAGACGTATTCGGTCTGGTTCACAAAGGTGGATACATTGTACCTATCATCATGAGCTGCTTGTTAATGACAGTTACTTTCTCTATCGAAAGACTTGTTGTTATAGGCCGTGCATCTGGTACTGGTAGTATCGATTCTTTTGTTAAAAAAGTACAGGCATTTTTAAATGCAGGTAACGTTGACGCAGCAAGTGCTGAGTGCGACAAACAAAAAGGTTCGGTAGCAAACGTTATCAAATCGGGCTTGAAAAAATACCGCGAAATGGAAGCAGAGCCAAACATGGACGTTGACCAAAAAACTCTTGCTATCCAAAAAGATATTGAAGAAGCAACTTCTTTAGAAATGCCAATGTTAGAGCAAAACTTAACTATCATTGCTACTTTGGTTTCTATCGGTACTTTAATGGGTTTGTTAGGTACAGTATTGGGTATGATTGGTGCATTCCGTACAATGGGTGCAGCAGGTGCTCCAAATGCATCCGAACTTTCTTCACACATTTCCGAAGCTTTGATCAATACCTTCTTAGGTATCAGTACATCAGCTATATCAATTGTAATGTATAACATCTTTACATCAAAAATTGATAAATTAACTTATGCTATTGACGAAACTGGTTTCAGCATCGTTCAAACGTTTGCCGCTTCACACAAAAACGCAAACAGATAAGCCGTTTTTAAAAAATCACTTAGTTGATTTTTTGTTAAAACAGCATTAAGTTTAGTTAACAGCAATATAATGCTGATTTAATTGATGTTTATTTAAAATAAAAATATGCCCAGAGTTAAAATAGCAAGAAAAAGTACCGTAACCGATATGACGGCCATGTGCGACGTTGCGTTTTTGTTACTCACCTTTTTCATTATGACGGCCAAATTTAAACAGGAAGATCCCGTTCCTGTGGCGATACCGGCTTATACCAAAACTGTTGTATTGCCCGAAGATAATATCGGTACCCTTACAATTGGTGGCAGCAAAGTTTTTTTTGGTGTAGAAGGCGTTAAAATACGCGAAACCATGCTGGAAGAAATGGGGAGGTTATATAATACAACCTTTACCCCGCAGGAGAAGGCAACGTTTATAACCCTGCCAACATTTGGTGTGCCCATGAGCCAGTTAAAGGCTTATTTAAATACAGAGCCCAGCAAAATGAAAGCATTTCCTCAACCGGGTATTCCAACCGATTCTGTTAGTAACGAATTGTTTAACTGGATACGCCAGGCGCGTTTGGCCGATAGGGCGTTGTTTAGTAAAGATTTGCGTTTAACTATAAAAGGTGATAGCAAGCAGGAGTACCCAACTATTGGAAGGGTGATACAAATTTTGCAAAAGCAAAAAGTAAATAAGTTTAGTTTAATTACAGCTCAAAAAGGAGCGGCTCAATAATAAGAAAATGGCAGAATTAGACTCCTCCGGCGGAGGGAAACATAAAGGCGGTAAGGTAAGGTCCAAAAAGTCGTCAACACGCGTGGATATGACCGCAATGGTGGATTTGGCATTTTTGTTAATTACCTTTTTCATCCTGTCCACAACGCTTAACAAACCTAAAGCGATGGATTTGGCTATGCCAGATAAGGATGAGAATAAAACTGAATTACCTGTTGCTGCATCCAGAACCATGACAGTGCTTTTAGGTTCAAACAACAAACTGGAATGGTTTGTTGGCGAACCAGGTAAAACGCCTGGTACAGTAGATAACTACGGTAAAGACGGTTTACGCAAAGCGTTAATTGAAAACTCTGAAAAAGTTAGAGCATCACACGGTGGCCAGCCGATGATTGTTTTAATTAAACCGAGTGATAAATCAACATACGAAAACCTGGTAGCAGCACTTGACGAGTTAAATATTACCAAAATAGATATTCATGCTATTGTTGATATTACTCCTGTTGAAGTAAATGAGTTGAAGAACAACAAAATTTACTAAGCAATAAAAAAATTAATTAAACGTTAAATAAAACATTAAAAGTCTAAAAATGTTAGGATCAAAATTAGATATTTTTAATCCGGAATGGCTTGATGTTGTTTTTAAAGGCCGCAACCAGGCGTATGGTGCGTACGAACTTAGAAAGCAAAACCCTAAAACAACCAATAGGGCGCTTATCATAGCTTCGGTTGCATTTATCTTTCTGCTCGGTTTGCCAACCATTATCAACATAATTAAGGGCTTTATTCCAAAGGCCGACGAGAAGGTTAAATTAACCGACGTTGTGCTTATGTCGCCTCCACCTATTGATCAAACCAAACCACCACCGCCGCCACCAAAGGAGCCGGCTAAACCAAAGGTTGACCAGGTGAAATTTCCTCCTCCGGTAGTAAAGCCGGATAATGAGGTGCGCGAAAAAGATCCGCCTACTGAAAAGCAATTGGAAGTGGCAGATCCGGGCCAAAAGGAGCAAAAAGGCGACCCTAATGCTCAGGTTCGTATTGATGAGCCTGTAGGTAATGCTGATATTACAGCCGTAACCGAGGCCGGTGATGGCGATAAAATATTTAATGCTGTGGAAATTCAACCAGCTTTTCCAGGTGGCGAAGCAGCATTCGGTAAATTTTTGCAAGACCACATCCGTTACCCGGCAGTAGCTAAAGAAAACAACGTTACTGGTCGTGTATTCGTTCAGTTTGTTGTTGAACGCGATGGCAGTTTAACAGACCTTAAAATACTTCGCGACCCGGGCAGCGGCTTGGGCGATGAGGCTATAAGGGTACTTAAAATTTCGCCGCACTGGAAACCCGGTATTCAAAACGGTAAGCCAGTACGTGTACAATACACTGTACCGGTAAACTTTAGTTTGGCCGAATAATACAAACGATGTTACAGAATAATAAAAAGCAGAAATCGCTCAACAGGCGATTTCTGCTTATTTTAGGAGGGGCGGCTTTTATTTGTTTTTTGGTATTAGGGTCGATGCTTATTTTTTGGGATAGGTTTGGCCTAAGCCAAACACAAAGATTTGCTTTTGGCGGCGTAATAATTATTTACGGTATTATACGTTTTGCCAGGCTGTTGCGAAAAGAAAAAAATGAAGAAGAATAATATAGCTTTCATATTTTTAGTTTTTACGGTGTTTACATGCTTTATGGCATGCAAGCAAAAAGATAAAAAGTTTAATGTAGATGATAGCTATACCATTGGCAAAGCGAGTTTTGTAGCCGATGAATCGTTGGCCCCAATTTTAGATCAGGAGCTTTATGTATTTAAGTCGCTTAACAAAGAAGCAAAGCCCGAGATAATATATAAATCGGAAAACGATGCCTTGAGGCTGTTTTTAAACGATAGCGTAAGAGTTGCTATATTAGCACGCAGTGTAACCCCGCAGGAGGTAAAAATGTTTAAGCAGCGGGCACTTTACCCCGAAATTAATTGTTTTGCATACGATGCGGTAACCTTAATCGTTAATCAATCATCAAACGATACGTTAACAACGGTGGGCGAAATAAAAAACATGCTGAACGGAAAGGTTGGTACTGATAAGAATATTGTTTTTGATAATGCCAACTCAAGCTTAATAAGGTACCTGAGGAGCTTCTCCGGAAACGATAAATTTGAACAAAAAAACATTTACGCGTTAAAAACAAACGTTGATGTTATAAAATATGTGAGTGAACACCAGCACGCTGTGGGTTTTATAAGCTATAGCTGGCTGCTTGAGCCCGATAAGGCTTATGCGCCAATGGTTAACAAAATTAAAATAGTTGGTGTTAAAGATGAGGGTAATAAAGATTATCCCAATAGCTATTTTAAACCAGACCAAGGTACGTTGGCAATGCGCCAATACCCTTTGGTACGAAGCTTGTATATAATTAATAATACAGGTAGGCCAGGTTTAGGTACGGGATTTGCATCGTTTGTTTTGGGTGAAAGTGGGCAGCGTATTGTACTAAGATCAGGACTTTTGCCCGATTCGATACCTACCCGTGAAGTGAGTTTTAGTAAATAATTAAAAATTGTAATATCTAATTAACCATGAAAGTAATAAATAAAGCATCTGCCGTTGTCGTAGGCATGGTATTTATGGGTTCATCGGTTTTTGCGCAGAGTTTAGCCGACGCCAAAAAAGCCATTGACGCCGAACAATATCAAAAGGCAAAATCAATGTTGAAAAACCTGACTGTTACTCAGGCAACCAAGGATGAAAACTTTTTTTATCTGGGTGAAGTGTATCTTAAACAGGATTACGCCGATTCGGCCCGTGCCGCTTTTACAAGGGGCATATCTGTAAATCCAAAATCGGCACTCAACGTAGTGGGTTTGGGTATTATTGACCGTATGGACAAAAACGAGGCATCAGCCAAAGCAAATTTTGATAAAGCTTTGACGTTGGCTGGTAAAGACACCAAACCATACGTTTATATAGCTAAAGCATATTTGCTTAAACCTTATATGGATAAAGAGGCCATAGCTATTTTAGAGAAGGCCAAAACTATTAGTAAAGACGCCGTTAAGGACCCTGAGTTGTGGACAACACTTGGTGATGCTTACCGCACCGAAAGTGATAACAGCCACGCTTACGAAAACTATAGCCAGGCAACATCGCTCGATCCTAATTCGCCTGTATTAATGGTTAATATTGGTGTGTTATGGAAACAAGCAAATAATTTTGAGGATGCCAATAAATTGTTTCAGGATGCCTTAACTAAGGACCCTAATTTTGGACCTGCTTATCGCGAAATGGCCGAAAGTGATTTAAAGCAAGCCGCTCTTGATCCAAAGGTTACTGTCGCTAAAAGAAAAGAAGGTGCCGATTACTATAAAAAATATCTTGATTTAACCGATAGATCGCTTGAATCGCGCATGCGCTACGCCGACTTTTTGATTAGTGCCGGTGATTTTAAAGCCTTAGAAACCGAGGCAAATGATTTGGCCAAATTAAATAATTCTAACTTACGGGTATATCGTTATTTAGGTATAGCTGGTTACGAAAACAATAACTTCCCTGCTGGTTTAACGGCAATTAATAAATTTATTAAGGAAGCAGATCCAAAACGTATATTACCTGTTGATTACCTTTATTTAGGTCGTTTGCAAATTAAAACCGGAGCCGATTCGATCGGTGTTTTATCTATACAAAAGGCGATAGATTTGGATAGCACTCAATCTGATTTGTATAGCGAAATTGCCAGCAACTTATATTTCAAACAACATAGGTACCAGGAAGCGGCTCTTGTTTACGACAAGTTTATTGCTACTGCTCATAAAGTAAAACTTACCGATCACTATTATCAAGGTAGCGCTTATTACTATGCGTTCGAGAAACAATCAGCGGCAAATCTTAAAGATAAAACAGTAAAGCCCGATAGCGCGTTATTAACAAAAGCGGACTCAGCTTTTAGTTATGTTATACAGAAAACGGCTACTAATCCATACGCTCCGGCGGTATTATTCAGAGCTTATATTGCTGATGAACGCGAAACTGATAGAGAGAAAAACTATAAAGGCTATGCTAAACCGTACTACGAAAAATTTGTTGAATTAATTTCCACAAAAACACCACTTAGCGACGCTAATAAAAAAGACCTCGTTGGCGCATATGCTTACTTGGGAAGCTACTATGAGTTCGCCGCAAAGGATGCAACCAAAGCAGATGAATATTGGGGTAAAGCAAAAGATCTGGACCCAACAAATAAACAAGTTATTGCCTACCTGGCCCGCAAGGCTGGTACACCTGCCAAAGGCAAATAAAATAAAAAAGCCCCTTACAAAGGGGCTTTTTTATTTAATATCTTCACTCTATATTTGAGCCATGGAATTACATAGTTTACCGGTTAATTATTTGCCCATCATATTCCAAATGATAGTGGCCCTTGGCTTTGTTGTAGTAACCATGTTTGCAACCCACAAATTGGGCCCTAAGCGTGTTACAAGCGATAAGTTATCCACTTTTGAATCGGGTATCGAGGTTATCGGTAACGCGCGTACCCCCATATCTATTAAATACTTCCTGGTAGCTATTCTCTTTGTGCTGTTTGATGTGGAAGTTATTTTTATGTACCCCTGGGCTGTAAACTTTAAAGAGCTGGGTAACCAGGGCATGATAGAGATGTTTATTTTTATGGGAACATTGCTATTAGGCTTTATTTATATCCTGAAGAAAAAAGCCTTAGACTGGGATTAATTAGAACGATTCCAAATACCGCCGTTAGTGTGAAAAAAACACTATTGAAAATTTAAATTTATAATTTTGTACACATCCTGATTTTAAGGATGTGTTTTGTATTTGTAAATATATGAGTGATATACAAATTGTTGAAGCTCCACCAGGAATAGAAGGTTCTGGATTTTTTGCTACATCGCTTGATAAAGCGGTGGGAATGGCACGTTCATACTCATTATGGCCGTTGCCTTTCGCAACGTCGTGCTGTGGTATCGAGTTTATGGCCACCATGGGTTCGCATTACGATCTGTCGAGATTTGGAGCCGAGCGTTTAAGCTTTTCGCCGCGTCAGGCCGATCTGTTAATGGTTATGGGCACCATAGCAAAAAAAATGGCCCCGGTACTTCGCCAGGTGTATTTACAAATGGCCGAGCCCCGTTGGGTAATGGCTGTAGGTGCCTGCGCATCAAGCGGTGGTATATTTGATACTTACTCGGTACTGCAAGGCATCGATGAAATTATCCCGGTAGATGTTTACGTTCCCGGATGCCCGCCCCGCCCCGAAGCTATTATAGATGGTTTTATGAATATTCAAAAACTGGTACAAACAGAATCGGGTCGCCGCAGGGAAGATCCTAAATACCAGGAGTTGTTAGCTAAATACGGAATTCAATAATGAGTAAGTTATCAGCCGAAGACCTTCTTCAAAAATTAACTTCAAAGTTTGAGGGTGCGCTTAATAACATTACGCAGCCTTATGGCTTATTAACCCTTGAAACCAGCCGCGAACAGTTGCTTGAAGTACTGGGCTACTTAAAAGCCGAACTACAGTTTATCCATTTAACAGATATTACCGCCATACATTATCCCGAATTGGAGAAGCCATTTGCAGTTGTGTACCATGTGCATAGTTTGGTAAATGGCATTCGCGTTAGGTTAAAAGTGTTTTTGGCTGCTGCTGATGTGCATATCCCAACGGCATCAAACCTATGGGAGGGTGCTAACTGGATGGAGCGTGAAACATACGATTTCTTCGGAATTATATTTGACGGGCACCCCGATTTGCGCAGAATTTTAAATGTTGACGATATGACGGTTTTCCCGATGAGGAAAGAGTTTCCGCTGGAAGATCCCAATCGTATTGATAAAAAAGATTACTTCTTCGGAAGATAAATATATTCAGTAAAGAATGCAAAATCATCTTTTAATAACAGATAACGACCCACAAAGTGAACTCTCGACTTTAAACCTCGGGCCAACACACCCTGCAACACATGGCGTATTTCAAAATGTATTGCAGTTGGATGGCGAAAGGATTGTAAGCGGAGTATCAACCATTGGATATATACACCGGGCTTTTGAAAAAATTGCCGAACACAGGCCTTTCTATCAAATTACTCCGTTAACCGATAGGCTTAACTACTGCTCATCGCCCATAAACAATATGGGCTGGCACATGACGGTTGAAAAAATGCTGGGCATTGAAATGCCAAAGCGGGTTGACTACATGCGTATAATTATAATGGAGCTTGCCCGTATAACCGATCATATTGTATGCAACGGCGTTTTAGGCGTTGATACCGGAGCCTTTACTGGCTTTTTGTACATGATGCAGTGGCGCGAGCATGTTTACGAAATTTACGAAGAAATTTGCGGTTCGCGCTTAACAACTAACATTGGGCGCATAGGTGGTTTTGAACGTAACTTTAACCAAATCGCGTTTGATAAGATCAAAAGTTTTCTAAAAAACTTTCCACCGGTATTACGCGAGTTCGAATCGTTATTTAACCGCAACCGCATATTTGTTGACCGTACAAAAAATGTAGCAGCAGTTACTGCCGAAGCCGCATTGAGCTATAGCTGGAGCGGCCCGCTTTTGCGCGCTGCCGGTGTTGATTATGATGTGCGTGCCCAGGAGCCATACAGCTCGTACCAGGATTTTGATTTTGAGGTACCTGTTGGCGAAAATGGCGATGTTTATAGCCGGTTTTTAGTACGTAACGAGGAGATGTGGCAAAGCTTGCGCCTCATAGAACAGGCCATGAATAAATTGGAGAAAGAAGATTCGTCTATCTTCCACGCCGACGTGCCGGAGTTTTATTTGCCTCCAAAAGAAGAGGTTTACAATAACATGGAAGCCTTAATTTATCACTTTAAAATAGTGATGGGCGAAATAGATACCCCTAAAACCGAGGTTTACCATGCTGTAGAAGGTGCCAATGGCGAATTAGGTTTTTATTTGGTTAATGATGGAGGTCGTTCGCCTTACCGTTTGCATTTCCGCCGGCCAAGCTTTATCAATTACCAAATGTATGCGCCAATGAGCCGCGGTATGGTATTATCAGATGCGATTATTAACATGAGTAGTTTAAACGTTATAGCCGGAGAATTAGATGCTTAGAGTTGAAAACCTGCAAATTGCCCCGATAGAGTTTTCGGCGGAGTTGATAGCTAAATTTGACGATGTAGTGAGCCGTTATCCGGAAGGAAAGCAAAAATCGGGCTTGCTGCCTATATTGCATTTGGTACAGGCCGAATTTGGCTGGGTTAGCCCCGCAGCAATGGAGAAAGTTGCCGACTATTTGAACATACAGCATGTTGAGGTTTTTGAGGTGGCCACTTTTTACAGCATGTACCTGCTTAAACCACAAGGGAAATACTTTTTGGAGGTTTGCCGCACCGGGCCATGCTGCCTGGTTGGTGCCGAAAAAATAATGGACTATATTGAACAGAAGTTAGGCGTAAAAGAAGGTGAAGTAACTGCCGACGGCTTGTTTAGCTGGCGCGGAGTGGAGTGCCTTGCCGCCTGCGGTTTTGGCCCTGTTTTACAGATTAGTCCTGAATATACTTTTTACGAAAACTTAACGCCCGAAAAGGTGGATAAGCTGGTTGCTGATTTAACGGCTCAGGCTAAAAACTAATTTTACCGATCGAAACATGGCTCGTAAATTACTATTAGAACATATAAACGTACCGGGCATCAATACATTTGATGTTTACCGCTCAAAAGGCGGCTATGCTGCTGTTGAGAAAGCCCTGAAAACCTTAACTCCCGATGAAGTAGTTGAGGAGGTTAAAAAATCGGGTTTACGTGGCCGCGGTGGTGCGGGTTTCCCTACGGGGATGAAGTGGAGCTTTTTGGCTAAACCCGAAGGTGTTGCACGTTACTTGGTTTGTAATGCCGACGAAAGCGAACCCGGCACTTTTAAAGATCGTTACCTGATGACCCACATCCCTCACTTATTAATTGAGGGAATGATAGTTGCCAGTTATGCTTTGGGCGCAAAAACATCATACATCTACGTTCGCGGCGAGATGATGCCTCAAATCCGCATTTTGGAGAGAGCCATCGCTGAAGCAAAAAACAAAGGATTTTTAGGAAAAAACATATTAGGTACCGGTTACGACCTGGAACTTTACGTTCAGCCAGGTGGTGGCGCCTACATTTGCGGCGAAGAAACTGCTTTGTTAGAGTCGTTAGAAGGTAAACGCGGTAACCCGCGCATTAAACCGCCATTCCCGGCAATTGCTGGTTTGTATGGTTGCCCAACGGTTGTAAACAATGTTGAATCGATAGCGGCAGTAGTACCCATTATTAACGAGGGCGGCGAAGAATATGCCAAGGTTGGTATAGGCCGTAGCACAGGTACCAAGCTAATATCGGCAGGTGGTAACGTTGCTAAACCCGGTGTTTACGAAATTAATTTAGGTTTACCCGTTGAAGAGTTTTTATATTCTCCGGAATATTGCGGTGGCATTGCCAATGGCAAACGTTTAAAGGCGGTTGTTGCGGGTGGTTCGTCCGTTCCAATTCTTCCGGCTAATCTGTTTCTTAAAACGGCTACAGGCGAAGGCCGCTTAATGAGTTACGAATCGTTATCTGAAGGCGGTTTTGCTACAGGCACCATGATGGGCTCGGGCGGTTTTATCGCTTTTGACGAAGACCAATGCATTGTGCGTAACACCTGGAACTTCGCCCGTTTTTACCATCACGAAAGTTGCGGCCAATGTTCGCCTTGCCGCGAAGGTACCGGCTGGATGGAAAAGGTTTTACATCGCCTAGAATACGGTCACGGTAAAATGAGCGACATGGATTTATTGGTTGACGTTTCTAAAAAAATAGAAGGTAATACCATTTGCCCGTTGGGTGATGCAGCAGCATGGCCGGTTGCGAGTGCAATACGCCATTTCCGCGATGAGTTTGAATGGCACGTAACCAATGGCGCAGAAGCTACAACAAGGAATTTTGGACTGGCACATTATGCCGATCCGCTTCCAAAACCAGAACCTGCCCCGGCAGCTGTGTAAGTAAAAATTAAAAAGTCAAAATTCAAAAATAGGCTTGTCTTATTAATGGGTTTTAGAAATATATAAGTGAAGAGTAAGTACTAAGTGAGTGAAAAACCGTTCGACATCAAACACAGATGTTACCACTTCTCCAAGGAAATGGTTCTGTTTATATCATCACTGAAATACGAAAGAATACACTTTTCCATAATGGATCAGCATTTAAGAAGTGCAACTTCTATAGGAGCTAATGTTGTTGAAGGGAAAGCGGGTAGTTCAAAAAAGGATTTTAGAAATTTCTATACGATAGCTCTAAAATCTGCAAACGAAACCAAATATTGGCTTTGTTTGATAAGAGACACCAATATTGTAAATGTCGGAAAAGACAAAATAGTTGAGTTAATTACCGAGGCTGACGAATTATCAAAGATCATCGCTTCAATTGTTATCAATCTCAACATGTGATTTTTTAATTTTTAATTTTGACTTTTGAATTAAAATGAAAGTAACAATAGACGGAATTAGTGTAGAAGTAGAAGCTGGAACAACCATCCTTAACGCAGCGCGTGTTATTGGTGGCGAAATTGTTCCGCCTGCTATGTGCTACTATTCTAAGTTAGAAGGCAGTGGTGGCAAATGCCGTACCTGTTTGGTTAAAGTTAGCAAAGGTTCTGAAAAAGACCCGCGCCCTATGCCTAAACTGGTAGCATCATGCCGTACTACGGTTATGGATGGCATGGAGGTGCAAAACATTACTTCGCCGGAGGTTATTGAGGCGCGTAAGGGTATTGTTGAAATGCTGTTGATTAACCACCCGCTGGATTGCCCTGTTTGCGATCAGGCCGGTGAATGCCACCTGCAAGATTTGGGTTTTGAACACGGTGCCGCTAAAACCCGTTACGAATTTGACCGCCGTACATTTGAAAGAATTGACATTGGCGATAAAATACAATTACACATGACACGCTGCATACTTTGCTACCGTTGTGTGTTTACTGCCGACCAGATAACCGACCATCGTATACATGGTATTTTAAACCGCGGTGATCATTCCGAAATATCTACCTACATCAAAGCAGCCGTTGATAACGATTTCTCCGGAAACGTAATTGATGTTTGCCCGGTGGGTGCTTTAACCGACAGAACCTTCCGTTTTAAAAACCGTGTTTGGTTTACTAAACCGGTAGATGCACACCGCGATTGCGATCACGAAAAGTGTAACGGTAAAGTAACCCTGTGGTATAAAGGCGAAGACGTTTTACGCGTAACCGCCCGTAAAGATGTTTATGGCGAGGTTGAAGAATTTATTTGCAATACCTGCCGCTTTGATAAAAAGAAAACTGCCGATTGGGTAATTGAAGGCCCGCGCAAAATCAGCAATCATTCGGTTATCAGCTCTAATCATTACGATACACTGCACCCGCTTCCGGTGGTTAAAAATAACCCGGTTTTAATTGAAGCGAACCAGGAACAATTTGAACGAAATACACGCTTATAATGGAGTTAGCTTTTATTGGATTTGTTGGGCAAAAATTTATACTGGTAGGCATCATATTTGCCATTAGTTTGGTTGTTGCCATGTATTCTACTTATGCCGAGCGTAAAATAGCCGCCTTTTTCCAGGATCGTATTGGCCCTAACCGCGCCGGTCCGTTTGGTATGCTACAGCCTTTGGCCGATGGGATGAAAATGTTTATGAAGGAGGAGATAATCCCTACCCATGCCAATGCATTTTTATTTATAGTAGGGCCGTCGCTGGCCATTTTAACAGCTTGTATAGGCTCGGCAGTTATCCCGTGGGGGCAGCAAATTACCATTGCCGGCCATGTGATAGATTTACAGGTTACCGATATTAACGTTGGTGTTTTATACATTTTCGGCGTAGTATCGTTAGGTGTATACGGCGTAATGATAGGTGGCTGGGCATCAAACAACAAATACTCTTTGTTGGGTGCCATCCGCGCGGCTTCGCAAAACATCAGTTACGAAATTGCGATGGGCTTATCCATCATAGCATTATTGATGTTAACCGGAACATTGAGCCTGAAAGAAATTGCCGAACAACAGCATGGCTGGCACTGGAATATAATAAAACAGCCTTTAGGCTTCCTGATATTTATTATTTGCGCTTTCGCAGAAACTAACCGTACACCGTTTGACTTGCCTGAGTGCGAAACGGAACTGGTTGGCGGTTACCATACCGAATACTCATCAATGAAATTAGGTTTTTACCTTTTTGCTGAGTATATCAATATGTTTATCTCATCGGCAGTAATGGCAACCTTATACTGGGGCGGTTATAACTATCCCGGCATGGATTTTATGAACAACCTTTTAGGCCCAACGTGGGGACCGTTATTGGGTTTCGTAATTCTGTTCGGAAAAATATTGTGTTTTATCTTCTTCTTTATGTGGGTTCGCTGGACTATCCCGCGTTTCCGGTACGATCAATTGATGGATCTGGGTTGGAAGATACTTATCCCGTTAGCTATAGCAAATATTGTATTAACAGGAGTTGTTAGTACCGTTTTAAGACATTTTGGATATTAAAAAATGGAATCATTAACCAGTAGACGAAAGTTAGTAGCATCAAAGCCGCTCAATTTTTGGGAGCGCGCTTATTTGCCTGCTATATTGAGTGGTTTGCGTATTACGGGCAAGCACTTTTTCAGGAAACCGGTAACTATTAGTTATCCTGAGGTAAAAAGAGAGTTTTCGGAAAACTTTAGGGGTATGCACTCGCTTAAGCGCGACGAAGAAGGGCGCGAACGTTGCACAGCGTGCGGCCTCTGCGCTTTATCGTGCCCGGCAGAAGCGATTACCATGATAGCTGCCGAACGCCAAAAAGGTGAAGAGAAACTATATAGGGAAGAAAAATATGCCGCCGTTTACGAAATAAATATGCTGCGTTGCATTTTTTGTGGATTGTGCGAAGAAGCTTGCCCTAAAGAGGCTATTTACCTTGATGGCGACATTGTACCATCAAACTATTTACGTAAAGACTTTATTTACGGTAAAGACAAATTAGTAGAGGCGCCATTAAATCAATAAGGAAGTTTTATACCTTTGCGCGTCCTTTAAAAACGACAAGGGTATTTTTGAAATTATAAAATGAGTTTATTTTACTTCATAGCATTTTTGTCGGTACTGTTTGCGCTGCTGGTTATTTTCTCAAAAAACCCGGTTCACAGCGTGCTGTATTTAATTTTAACGTTTTTTACGTTTACCATTCACTACATTTTATTAAACGCGCAATTTTTGGCCATTGTAAACTTTATTGTTTATATGGGTGCCATTATGGTGTTGTTTTTATTTGTGCTGATGCTGCTCAATTTGAATAAAGACAGCGAACCCGTAAAAACAACGTTTGTAAAATTTGCTGCTATTATTGGTGGCTGCTGTTTGCTAATTACTATTGTAGCATCGCTTAAAATAGCAACCCCAACAAGTGCCGCTGTAACGTTAACAAATACTAATTTGGGCTTAGTAAAAAACCTGGGTAAAATATTGTTTAACCAATTTTTATTGCCATTTGAGGTATCGTCGCTGTTGCTATTTTCGGCTATGGTGGGTGCGGTTTTGTTGGCCACTAAAGATAAATCAAACGCCTGATATGGAAACCTTAACTCAAAATATACAATCTATTCCGCTTAACCATTACATTATATTGTGCTCTGTCATTTTTTCGATAGGGGTAATGGGCGTACTTATCCGCAGAAATGCGATAGTGATATTTATGTCGGTTGAATTGATGCTGAACTCGGTAAACTTACTATTGGCCGTTTTTTCGGTTTACCATAACGATCCAATGGGGCAGGTTTTTGTGTTTTTTATTATGGCCCTTGCCGCCGCCGAGGTAGCTATTGGCCTTGCCATTATTGTTATGGTGTACCGTAATACCAATTCGTTGGATATTAATGTGCTCAACCGGTTAAAGTGGTAACGGGAAAGAAGCAAGAGAGAAAACGAACTAAGAAAATAAGGAATATAGATACTATATAAATGATAAATAATTACATCTGGCTTATTCCAATATTACCATTAATTGGTTTTATAATTACCGGACTGGGCCGAAATGCACTTTCGAAGGGTGTTATTGGCTTTATAGGCAGTACCGTAGTTTTGCTGGCATTTGTGGTAAGCTTGCTGGCCTTTTTACAAATCAACTCAACAGGGCAGGCAATTAACGTTAACCTGTTCAGCTGGATTAAAGTTGGTTATCTTGATATACCATTCGCGTTTCTGGTAGATCAGTTGAGTTCAATCATGCTGCTTATTATAACTGGTGTAGGTTTCCTTATCCATTTATATTCTATAGGCTACATGCACGATGACGCCGGTTTTTGTAAGTTTTTTGCCTACCTCAACCTGTTTGTGTTTTTTATGTTGCTGTTGGTTTTAGGATCAAACTATGTAATTATGTTTATCGGTTGGGAAGGGGTTGGCTTATGCTCATACCTGCTCATCGGTTTCTGGTTCTCAAACCCATCATACGCTGATGCCGCCAAAAAAGCATTTGTAATGAACCGCATTGGCGATTTAGGCTTTTTATTAGGCGTATTTGTTATTTACCGTGTTTTTGGAAGCGTTAGCTATGCCGACGTATTTGACAAAGCTGCCAAAATGCATACCGGCGATAGCGCATTGGTGCTAATAACCATTATGCTGTTTATTGGCGCAACAGGCAAATCGGCACAAATACCTTTATTTACCTGGCTGCCCGATGCTATGGCTGGCCCAACACCGGTATCGGCACTTATACATGCGGCCACAATGGTAACGGCGGGTATCTATATGATAGCGCGCTCAAACATATTGTTCACCATGTCGCCTGTAACTATGCACATCATAGCTATTATAGGTATAACAACCGCCGCGTTTGCAGCACTAATAGCACTAACCCAAACAGATATCAAAAAGGTATTGGCTTACTCAACGGTATCGCAACTGGGTTATATGTTTTTGGGCTTAGGCGTTGGTGCTTATACAGGTTCGTTTTTCCACGTATTAACACATGCATTTTTTAAAGCCCTTTTGTTTTTGGGCGCTGGTTCGGTAATCCACGCGGTAAGTGGCGAGCAGGATATGCGTAAAATGGGCGGCTTGCGTAAAAAGTTACCAATAACCTTTTTGGTGATGATGATTGGTACCCTCGCCATATCGGGCATACCACCATTTGCGGGTTTTTTCTCTAAAGACGAAATTTTAGCGCATGCTTACGAACATAATCCTATAATTTGGGTAGTAGGTGTTTTAACTGCAATGTGTACCTCGTTCTATATGTTCAGGATGATGTACCTCACCTTTTTTGGCACCTTTAGAGGCACCGAAGAACAGGAACATCACATCCACGAGTCGCCTGCTTCGATGACTATTCCTTTAATTATCCTGGCTATTCTTTCATCAATAGGCGGGTTCATCGGTATCCCTGGCCACCATTGGTTGCAAGGCTTTTTAGCACCTGTGCTCGAAAAATCAACAGCCTTACTTGAGATATCAGCTAGCAATTTATCAGCTTCGGCCGAATATACATTAATGGGCATATCTGTAGCCGGTGCCGTTATAGCCTGGTTATATGCTTGGTCTAAATACCGCAATAACCAAAACATTCCGGTTGCTGATACAGAAGAGCGCCCGGCACTAACAAACCTATCATACAATAAATTTTATGTTGACGAATTGTATGATACTATAATACGCAAACCGCTGGATGCATTATCGGTATTTTTCTACAAAGTGGTAGAGCTTTTAGGTATTGATGGTTTAGTAAACGGTTTAGGCGGCGGTACCATGGCAACAAGTAAAAAACTGCGCTTACTGCAAAGCGGTAACGTGGGCTTTTACATATTTATGATGGTAATTGGCGTTATTGCCGTGTTGGTTTACAATTTATTTGGATTTTAAAAAGGGCATTTACAAATATTAAATGATGGTTATTCTTTTACTTTTTTTGCCAATACTGGGTGCGCTTGCAACGTTGTTATTTAAAAACGGAGCGGCTAAAACAGTAGCACTGTTATTTGCCGTAGCCGAACTGGCAGTGGCAATTATCATGCTTACCAAATTTGTACCCGATGCTACAACCCAATTTGCGGTTAATTACCCCTGGATAGCCAGTTACGGTATTCATTTTAAAGCAGGGGTTGATGGTATTAGCATGATAATGGTTTTATTAACCACCCTGCTTGTGCCTTTAATTATACTTACAACGTTTAAGCAACAAAATACCAAGCCTGCTTTATATGCCCTTATCCTGTTTATGCAAACCGGCTTGCTGGTTGTGTTTACAGCTTTAGATGGCTTTTTGTTTTATGTAGGCTGGGAAGCAGCACTTATCCCTATTTATTTTATTTGTGCTTTGTGGGGCGGTGCCGATAGGGTACGCATTACCTTAAAATTTTTCATTTACACGTTTGCCGGTTCGTTGTTTATGTTGCTGGGTTTAATTTACCTGTACCTGCAAACACCCGGTAAAACTTTTGATCTGCAAGCGTTTTATGCGCTTAATTTAGATCTGCCAAAGCAATCGCTAGTGTTTTGGGCTTTCTTTTTAGCATTTGCTATCAAGATGCCTGTTTTTCCGTTCCATACCTGGCAGCCCGATACTTATACCGAATCGCCAACTCCTGGTACTATGATGCTATCGGGCATTATGCTAAAAATGGGTATTTATGGCGTTATCCGCTGGCTGATACCAATATCGCCACTTGGTTTTGATAAATGGGTGCCGTTGGTAATTGTTTTATGCGTTATCGGCATCATCTATGCTTCGCTTATAGCATTTAACCAAAAAGATGGTAAGCGTTTAATAGCCTACTCATCAATAGCCCACGTTGGCTTAATAGCCGCCGGTATTTTTGCCTGGAATGTGCAAGGTGTACAAGGCGCCATGATACAAATGTTAAACCACGGTATAAATGTGGTAGGGCTGTTTTTTATTATGGATATAGTTAGCAGCCGTTTAAACACCCGCGATATAAACCAACTGGGTGGCATAGCAAAAGTTGCCCCCCGCTTTGCCATAGCTTTTTTAATTATTGTGCTGGGCACTGTTGCCCTGCCGCTAACCAATGGTTTTGTAGGTGAATTTTTGTTGCTCAACGGTGTATCGCAATATAGTATTTGGCTTAGTGCTGTTGCCGGGGTAACCATTATATTAGGCGCAGTTTACATGCTGAGGATGTACAAAAAAGTAATGCAAGGCGAAACAAACGCAATTACCTTAGTTTTTACAGATATAGCCGGATCGGAAAAGGCAGCATTGGGTATAATTTGCGCACTCATTATTGTGATAGGTGTGTATCCTCAATGGATATTACATATCTCGGAGGCAAGTGTTACCAATTTAATAGATCAGGTTAACCAAAAAATTTTAATAGTTAAGTAAACCATGAATACGCTAATAATCATTTCTGTTTTACCAATTGTTATTCTGTACCTTGGTTTATACAAAGCAACAAAGGCATTACTGCCGGTTACAATAATTGGCCTGCTTGCAGCATTAGGCTGTGCGGTTGCCGAATGGGGGCCAAAAACCCAACCCATTTTTAGTGGGATGATGTTGTTTGATAACTATGCTATTGCATTCTCGGTTATCACAATAGCTTCAACCATATTGATACTTCTGCTTTCTAAAGATTACTTTGAACGCATTAGCGATCATGTGGCCGAATACTACGCTGTTATTTTGTTTGCACTGGCAGGTATCATTGTAATGCTATCGTACCACAACTTAACCATGTTGTTTATCGGTATCGAAATTATGTCGGTTAGTTTGTACATTTTGGCAGGTATAAAAAAGCGCGATTTTGCATCAAACGAAGCCGCCCTTAAATATTTTTTAATGGGTGCCTTTTCAACAGGTTTTTTGCTTTTTGGCATCACCTTAATTTATGGCTCAACAGGCTCGTTCGATCTCACTGTAATACGCGACTGGGCAATTATGCATTCGCGCCCGGTAGATGCCTTGTTTTTTAGCGGTATATTGTTAATTATAGTGGGCCTATGTTTTAAAGTTGGTGCCGCACCATTCCATTTTTGGACGCCCGATGTTTACGAAGGTTCGCCAACGTTAATAACAGCCTTTATGTCAACCGTGGTTAAAACCGCCGGGTTTGCTGCGTTTTTACGTTTGTTTGCCACCTGCTTTAATTCAGTATCCGATTTATGGATACCAACACTTCTTATCATTACCATACTCACCTTGTTTGTGGGTAACATAACAGCACTTTACCAGCAAAGCTTTAAACGCATGCTGGCATTCTCCAGCATATCACATGCGGGTTATATGCTGTTTGCTATAGTGGCGTTAGGGGTTAACTCGCCAAATGCTGTATTTGTTTATGCTACGGCTTATTCAATTGCATCAATAATAGCATTTGCGGTGTTAATACTGGTTCAGCAGCAAGCCGGAAGTGATAGTTTTGATAGCTTTAACGGGCTGGCAAAAAAGAACCCGTTCCTGGCGCTGGTTTTAACTGTAGCTATGCTATCGCTCGCGGGTATCCCGTTAACGGCGGGTTTTATTGGTAAGTTCTTCATGTTCTCAAGCGCGCTGTCGCAATTTCAAATAGGCCTTGTTATCGTTGCTGTAATAAATGCTATTATCAGCATATACTATTATTTCCGCGTTATTGTAGCCATGTATTTTTACTCTGCCGAGCGTACCGAAGTTGCTGTTCCGGCATATTTTACTTTTGTATTGGGCTTTTCGGCGTTGTTAACCATTTTAATAGGCATTTATCCAGTTTTCATTCCAAGCTTAAATTAATATTTATCAGTAATACAAATTGATTTAATATTTGTAATTTTACTGGTATCTGAATGGAAAGTTTCTGGGAACACCTGCAAAAATTAACTGACGCTCAGACTATAATCAGTCAGGGCGGCTTTTACTTGTTACTTGTTGTGGTTTTTGCCGAAACAGGTTTGTTTTTTGGTTTCTTTTTGCCGGGCGATTATCTTTTGTTTTTGGCAGGCCTGTTATGTGCCACCGGTTTACTTGATATTCCTGTTTATTTATTGGTTGGCAGCTTAATTGTGTCGGGCTTTTTAGGCAATTACGTTGGGTACTGGTTTGGTTACCGAACGGGGCATATTTTGTTTAGTAAAGACGATTCGTTTTTTTTTAAAAAGCGGTACGTTCAAATTGCCGAAAGTTTTTACAACAAACACGGCGGAATGGCACTGGTTTTGGGGCGGTTTTTTCCGATCATCAGAACGTTCGCACCCATTTTTGCCGGGGTTGTAAGGGTTGATTTTAAAAAATTTAGCTTGTATAACCTGATAGGTAGCGTGGCATGGGTTACAACGCTTACATTATCAGGCTATTACTTAGGAATAAAATATCCGCAATTAAAAAATTATTTACATTATATTGTAATTGGTTTAATAGTAATAACAACAATACCGCTTATTTTTGCTTTTTTTAAAAACAGGCTTGTAAAAACTAATAACGAAGAAGATAACATATAAAACATTACACAACAAAACATGAGTACACAACACCCTTGGCACCAGGTATCTCCAGGTGATAATATCCCTAACATTGTTAATGCTATCATTGAAATCCCTAAAGGATCGAAGGCTAAATATGAAATTGACAAAGACTCTGGCTTGTTAAAGTTAGATAGGGTATTATTTTCATCAGTAATGTATCCGGCTAATTACGGCTTTATCCCACAAACGTATTGTGATGATAAGGATCCTCTAGATATATTGGTGTTATGCTCGGTTGATGTTTATCCGATGTCAATTATAGAAGCCCAGGTTATTGGGGTAATGCACATGGTTGATAACGGCGAGCAAGACGATAAGATTATTGCGGTTGCTAAAAACGACATGTCGGTTAATTACATTAACGAGCTAACTGAGTTGCCGCCGCACGCAATGAAAGAGATTGTCCGCTTTTTTCAGGATTATAAGAAGCTTGAGGGTAAAAACGTTACCATTGAACACTTAATGGGACAGCGTTATGCCTACAAGGTTATAACCGAAGCAATGGACCTTTATAAGTCCACATTTCCAAATCATCAATAACTGAATGGAGCAACCAGATCTTCATATAAACGGTTTTTTTATATTTGCCACACTGGCTTTAGTTGCTCTTAACGGTTTTTTTGTAGCGGCCGAATTTGCAATGGTGAGGGTGCGCGGCTCGCAAATAGAATTGCAGGCAAAAACCGGGAGTGCTGTAGCTAAGGTTGCCCGCGGTATATTGCACAATTTAGATGGGTACCTTGCTGCTACGCAATTGGGTATTACCATAGCATCACTGGCATTAGGTGTGGTTGGCGAGGGCGTGGTATCGTCCATTATGCTAAATGCCTTTTCGGCATTGGGCATGGTTGTTACTTCTAAAACAATAATCACCATAAGCCATATTACCGCTTTTTCGCTCATTACCATCTTTCATATCGTGTTTGGCGAACTGGCACCTAAGTCGCTTGCTATACAGCGATCAGTGCGAACTGTGTTAGCCATCTCAGTTCCATTACGAATATTTTTTGTGGTTTTTAAACCTGCAATATGGGCGCTGAATACCTTGGCTAATTTTATATTAAAGCTGTTGGGTATAAGCACCATACCGGGCGGAGAGGCACACCATAGTTCGGAAGAGCTGCAATACCTGCTTGAACAGGGCAAGGAAACCGGGGCATTGGATTCGAACGAGCATGAGTTGATCCAGAACGTGTTTGACTTTAACGAACGCGTGGTGAAGAATATAATGGTGCCCCGAACCAAGATATCGGGTGTTGACCTGGGCTGTTCAAAAGAAGAGTTAATAGAGAGCATTATTACTGAGGGCTACTCGCGTATGCCGGTTTACGATGACGTAATTGATAAAATTGTGGGCGTGGTGCATGCCAAAGATATTTTGGCCCTGTTGGCCCGCAACCAGGAAATAGTTTTGAAAGACATTGTAAGGAAGCCATACTTTATACCCGAAACTAAAAAGATAAACGACCTGATGGCCGAGCTGCAACAAAAGCGCATCCAGATAGCAATTGTGTTGGACGAGTTTGGCGGTACGGCAGGCATGGTTACCCTGGAAGACATTGTTGAAGAACTGGTTGGCGAGATACAAGATGAATACGACGAAGAAAAGCCGATTGTAGAAAAAGTAAACGAACGCGAATTTGTAGTTAACGCGCTTGCACCTATTTACGATGTGAACAGCCATTTACCACATGATTTGCCCGAAGATGGCGATTATGATACGGTATCCGGATGGTTGGGAGATATTTTTGGTAAGATACCCGAGGTTGGCGAACAAAAAGAGGCTAACGGCTACAACATTACGGTACTCAAAAAATCCGATCAGAACATTGAGTCGGTAAAATTAGAGATGCTGATTAACGAAGATGATGCCGTTGACCTGCATTAAACACTCGCCCTTATGCAGCTTTTTTATACGCCCGATATTACCGATTCGCCAATATATTATTTAAGCGAGGAGGAGAGCAAACACTGCATCAGGGTATTGCGCTTGCAGCTTGCCGACCACGTTAATTTGATAGATGGCCTTGGTGGTTTATACGAAGCCGAAATAATTGATGCCCATCCTAAAAAGGTTGCCCTTAAATTATTGTCGCTACAAAGCGAATTTGAAAAGCGGAACCATTACCTGCACATAGCGGTAGCACCCACTAAAAATATTGAACGCCTGGAGTGGTTTTTAGAAAAAGCTACCGAAATAGGCATCGATGAAATATCGCTGCTCAATTGCGCGCGCTCCGAACGGAAGGAAGCCAAGGCAGAGCGGCTGAACAAGATTATTACCTCGGCCATTAAGCAATCGCTTAAAGCTTACCATCCTCAATTGAATGAGATAACGCCGTTTCAAAAACTGGTAACGCAACCCTTTAACGGGCAAAAATTTATTGCGCATTGCGAACCCGGCCACAAACTGCAATTGAAGGATGCTATTAAACCAAACGGCAATTATTTAATATTGATTGGCCCCGAGGGCGATTTTACACCAAAAGAAATTGAAGATGCTTTGCAAAACGGATTTGAACCAATAACTTTAGGGAATAGCCGTTTAAGAACAGAGACGGCTGCTTTGGAAGCTTGTTTCGAAGTCAATTTTTTAAACCGTTAAATGAAGAAGCTAATTGCCATTTTACCCTTATGTTGCCTGTTGCTGTTAAGTAGCTTTAACGAGCCAACATACAAAATGGCCAAAGTGAAATATAGTGGCGGCGGCGATTGGTATGGCGACCGTACTGCGTTGCCAAACCTGATTAAGTTTTGCAATGAAAACCTAAAAACTAATTTCCAACAGCAAGATGAAGTGGTTGAACTGGGCAGTGCCGAGTTGTTTAATTATCCTTTTATATTTTTAACCGGGCACGGCAATGTTATATTTTCGGATGCGGAGGTAAAAAACCTGCGTAAATATTTAATAGGCGGCGGCTTTTTGCACATTGATGATAATTACGGCCTCGACCAATTTATACGTGTGCAAATGAAGCGGGTTTTCCCCGAACTGGACTTTGTTGAGCTGCCTGCAAATCATCCCATTTATCATCAAAAATTTGATTTCCCTAATGGTTTGCCTAAAATACACGAACACGATGGTAAACGTGCCCAGGGTTTCGGCCTGTTGTATAAAGGCAAACTGGTTTGCTTTTATACCTATGAGTGCGATTTAGGCAATGGCTGGGAAGACTATGGCACATACCCTAGCGATACGCAAGAATCGCGCTTAAAAGCGCTTAAAATGGGAGCCAATTTAATTCAATACGTTTTAACCCAATAGCTGTATGTTTAAAATAAAGGTAAACGATAAATTTGAGCACGAGCTTCAATTGCAAAACGACAATTTAAACCTGAACGGGGAAGCGTTTTTGGCCGACATGGTTAAACATGGTACCAATAGCTACCATGTGCTGCATAACCAACAATCGTACAATGTAGAGGTAGTTAGTCTTGAGCATGCCGAAAAAACAGCTACTATAAAAGTAAACGGCAATATTTATGTGCTAAAAGCTAAAGACCAGTTTGATGCCCTGTTAGAGCAACTGGGCATGGCTAACCTAAACAGCAATAAAATTAGCGATATTAAGGCCCCAATGCCCGGCCTGGTATTAAAAGTATTGGTTAGTGAAGGCGACGAGGTTAAAAAAGGCGATAACCTTTTTGTGCTGGAAGCCATGAAGATGGAAAACATTATTAAAGCCCCAGCAGACGCCACCGTAAAAACCATTAAGATACAACCTACAGATAAAGTTGAAAAAGGGCAGTTGCTGATACTTTTTAAATAAGAAGTTTTAGTTACCCAACATGTTTTGACTGGCAAACGAAAAAACTTTTTGCAACACAGGCGTGGTACGTGCCGCTAAATTTTGCCGAATATTTAATTCTTCTAAAGCAATTTGCAAAAATAAGCCGTCAATAGCCTTTTGGGTTACATAATCGCTTATATCGGGGTTTACTTTGCCGGCAAAGGGTATTTTATTATATCGGGTTGCTACATCGCCGTAGTAACGTGTTGCGCCCACTTTATCTAAACTTTTTTTGGTGATAGGTTTAAAGGCAGCTGTTAACGATGCCGTTGTTGTACGTTTAAAGTATTGTGTGGCGGCATCATTACTACCTAACAAAATGTTGGTTACATCTTGCAGTGTCATTTGTTTAACGGCGCTAATAAATATGGGTTTGGCCTGGCCTGCAGCATCTTCGGCGGCACGGTTAAGGGATAGTATTACGTTATCGCAAAGTTGGTTTAAGCCCAGCGAACGCAGTGTTTTTTCAACCTTTTGGGCTTCGGGCGGAAATAATATTTTTACGGCGGCATTTCCAAAAAAACCATTTAAAGTCGAAAGCTGATCGGAGCTTTTTGTGGTGCCCTGTTCAAGGGCTTGCTTTAATGCCGTACCAATTTCAAGCGTGCTTGGTGCCAAAACCGATGTGCCGGTAGTTGTTGTGGTAGTTGCGGTAGTAGTAGTTGGGGTACTGGCTGATTTGCCGGCGACTTTATCAAGAATTGATTTAAAAAACTGGGCCGAAGCCTCCTGGCCAATAAATGCTACTAAGCTTATTGTTATTATAAGGGTACGGATTACCTTCATGGTTGAGTATGAATTGATTTTGCTTTGATAAAACCAAATATACAACTTTGTTTACAGCGACCGAACTAATGCGAATACAATACCGGCAATTAATGCCGAAATAGGTATAGTAATAATCCAGGCCCAAATAAGGTTGATGGTTACGCCCCAGCGCACTGCCGAAATGCGTTTAGTTAAACCAACGCCAATAATTGATCCCGTAAGGGTATGTGTTGTTGAAACCGGGATACCAAATCTTTCGGTAACAAATAGCGTGAGGGCACCGGCGGTTTCGGCACTAACACCTTCAAGCGGGGTTATCTTGGTTATTTTGGTGCCCATTGTTTTAACAATTTTCCAACCACCACTCATAGTACCTAAAGCTATTGCCGAGTAACAGGCTAAGGGTATCCACTCGGGCATGGTATCTGTTTTGTGCAACACACCTGCCGAAATAAGCGATACATAAATAATGCCCATAACCTTTTGCGCGTCGTTACCGCCATGTGCAAAGCTTAACGCGCCCGACGATACCAATTGCAAACGTTTAAACCAGGTTTCGGCTTTAGATGGGCGGGCATTTTTACATAAATGCAAAATGGCAACGTTAATTAAATAACCTATTATGCTGCCTATAACGGGAGCCAAAAATATAAAAGCCACAATTTTTATAATAGGTTCAGGGTCAACAGCCGAAAAGGCATTAAAGCCCTTAAACATAGCATTAGTCATTCCGGCGCCGGCAAAACCACCAATTAGTGTGTGCGACGAGCTTGACGGAATGCCAAACCACCAGGTAATTAAATTCCAGGTAATGGCGGCAATTAAACCGGCCAAAATAACATGCAGGGTTATAAATTGCTCAAAAACGGTTTTTGCAACCGTGTTAGCCACATGGTGGTCTTTAATAGCAAAGTAGGCCAAAAAATTAAATGCTGCGGCCCAAAGTACAGCCATTAAAGGCGATAGCACTTTTGTAGAAACAACAGTAGCTATTGAATTAGCGGCATCGTGAAAACCGTTAATAAAATCGAAAATAATGGCTAAGGCGATAACAACAACCAGTAAGGTCATATATGGCTTATGCGTTTTTAACTAAAATTGTTTCCATTACATTAGCTGCATCTTCGCACATATCTGTTGCGTTTTCAAGCGTAGCTAAAATCTCTTTATATTTAATCAGCTTTATAGCGTCCTTTTCGTACAGAAACAAGTCGGCAACGGCGCGGTCAAACACATAATCGGCCTGGTTTTCAACACTGTTAATGCGTATGCACGAGTCGGCTATATTGCGCACATTTTTTAGGTCCTTTAGTTCCCTAACTGCCTTTTCCATATCAATGCTGGCTTGTAAAATTAAATCGGCAAGCTTTTTTATGGGTACGGTAAAATCGTCAATGCTATACAGGTTCATGCGGTTTGCGGCACCTTGTATGTTATCGGCAACATCATCAATAGCGGTGGCTAGTGCATGTATATCTTCCCTGTCAAACGGGGTTATAAAGTTTTTACCCAGTTCAATATATATCTGGTGTGTTAGCTCGTCGCCAACGTTTTCCAGCTTATCTATCTGTTTATAAAGGTCATCTCGGGTAGCTGGGTTGTTAGAGTTTACGGTTTCAACCAAAATAGTTGCAATAGCAACAACGTTATTAGCAGCCTGTTCAAATAACGGAAAAAACACTTTTCTGTCTTTAGGGACAAAATACTGGAATATACTATTAAGCGACATAGGCTTTTATATTGTTATTGAGTGGCAAAGATAACTCCCCTGTGTTAAGTTAATGTTAACTAAAGTAATGTATATTTAAAAGGCGGTATAAAGTTATTTTATGTTAACGATAGTTAACAAATGCAATTGTTGGATGGCGGTTTTTTACATTTACCATTATAAAAAATAAATGAAACGTAAACTCGGCATAGCTTTTACATTGATAACACTATCGTTAATTGGGATAATTGTTTTTCAGGGATATTGGACGGTAAATGCCTATCATGTAAATAAACGGCAATTTGATGCCGATATTGACAGTGCAATGCTGCGGGCAATGGACCACTGTAAGAAAGATTATTTTGATTCGATACGCGTGGTAATTACAAAAAAACTATCGTCGCCTGATTATTTAATCAGGATAGATACCACTAAAGCGCCCGACCCAAGTAACGTGTACTATGATATCAGGATAGCACATCAGTCGCAAAGATCGCTGATGATGGTGAATGACCCATTCACCATCAGGAAACTTAACCTTGATTATTATAAACGCAAAATAAATTTTACCGGGAAAGAGAGCATCCCTGCATTACTTGCCGAAACATCATTTTATGTGCCAAACCTCTTATATCATATTACCTGGGCCATGCAAATGGCAGATATGGACGCTGTTATGAAAAGGCTACGGCCGGGTGGCGATTTATACAAAGTGGCACCTGATACGGCCGTGCTGCATAAGCAGCAAGAAGAACTTGCGAAACAGAATCCCAATCCTTTTACCAAAACTATTAGGGATACTGTTTTTCAAAATAAGATGAAGGAATTGTTCCGTTTGCGCAATATTACGCCAAGGCGAATAAGCGATAGTTCATTTACTAAAACAGCAAGCCTGCTGCTTGGTGAGCATATGAAATTTATGGAGCAAAAAAAAGCTAAACAAACACAGATAGAGGCCGAGGTGCTACGAAAACCATCAGCATTAACAGCCCCAATCGCAATTGCACCGCGGATAAATTTTAATCAGATGTTTAAAGAACAACGAGATAAGAATATGCCGCCAAATTACCCGAAGGCAGATAGCATTAAAATTTACAGGTATTTAAAAAGGGAGCTTGAAAAGGCAAATATTGATGCGCCGTTTACGCTAAATATCTCCGGCAAAAAAAATACCGCTAAAACGTTTAACACCTGGTACAGTGAAACTACCCAGTTTCCGTATCGGTATCACGGCTTTGATTTTTTAACTCCCAATATTTTAACTATCGACACGCGCTATACTAAGGCATTTTTTAAAACGCCGCAATACGCAGTAATGAGGGGCATGATGCTAAATTTAACCCTTTCGATATTGCTTATTTTGCTCACCGGCTTGTGTTTTACCTATGTGGTGCGCACCATTGTTGAACAAAAAAAGCTTGCCGAACTAAAGGATGATTTTATAAATAACATGACGCATGAGTTGAAAACCCCAATAGCCACTATTGCTGTTGCTATTGAGGGCCTGCAAAACTTTAATGCGTTGAACGATCCGGTTAAAACACAACGTTACCTGCAAACATCGCGCGAGCAACTGGAGCGTTTAAACCAGTTGGTTACTAAAGTGCTTAATGTTGCCGCTTTTGAAAACAGGGATATTGACCTGCATATTGAGCCGGTTAACATAGACGCGATGCTGGAAGGAATTATTTTATCCGAACAGGTAAAAACCACTAAACAGGTTAACATGGGTTATGTTAACCAAAGTGGCGTGCAAACACTCAATGCCGATAAACTGCATCTCAATAGTGTGGTTTTAAACTTGGTTGATAATGCTATTAAATATGCAGGCAACAGTGTTGATGTTGCAATAATGGTTTATAAGCAAGGTGATAGTATTGTGTTTTCGGTTAAGGATAACGGGATTGGGATTTCTGCCGAGCATATAACACACGTGTTTGATAAGTTTTATAGGGTGCCAACAGGCAATGTACATAATGTAAAAGGTACAGGCCTGGGTTTAAGCTATGTAAAATATATTGTTGAGGCGCATGGCGGTAACATTAAAGTAAAAAGTAATATTGGGGCGGGCAGCGAATTTATAATTACCTTACCTGTAATTAATGGATAAGATAAAAGTATTAATGGCCGAAGACGAAACGGCACTGGCGCATATAGTGCGCGAAAGTTTGGAGGAGCGTAATTTTGAAGTTGTGCTTTGCGCCGATGGCGAGCAGGCGCTTAAAAAGTTTGCCACCTACAAAGCCGATGTTTTGGTGCTAGATGTAATGATGCCTAAAATGGACGGTTTTGAAGTGGCAAAGAAAATAAGGGAAAGCGATAGGGTAACGCCTATTATATTTTTAACGGCTCGTTCGCAGCCAAAAGATGTGGTTATGGGTTTTGAAACCGGCGGAAACGACTATTTAAAAAAGCCCTTTAGTGTTGAAGAGCTCATTGTGCGCATTAAGGTTTTGCTAAGTAAAGACAGGCTATTGAGTAACCCCAAAACAATAAAGCGCGATAAAAACGAAACTATTGCAATAGGCAGTTTTGTTTTTAAACCTAACCGTAATATTATTGAACAGGGGATGAGCACGCACCAACTTACAGCGCGCGAAAGCGAGGTGCTTAAAATATTGTGCGAGCACCAGCAAGAAACACTTACCCGCCAAAAGTTGTTAACCGAACTTTGGGGCGACGATAACTTTTTTAACGCCCGCAGCCTTGATGTATTTATTACCAAACTCCGCAAACATTTAAAGGCCGATCCTTCGGTTCAAATTATAAATATTCGCGGAGTGGGGTATAAGCTGGTTTGGTAGTGTTGTTAGGCCATGGCTGCGTTTAGGGCAATAATGGCTTCGTCAAAATCTTCGCGGGCCACCAAAAACTGAATGTTTACTTTGCGCAAGGCAAACCCTGCGCTTTTAATATCTATATTTTTTGTTGCCAATGCTCCGGCAGATTTTGCCAGTAACCCCACCTGATCCATATTAGAACCGATAAGGCAAACCATAGCCATTTTCTCTACCGATACTTTTTCAAATTTTTCTTCAAGCTCTTGTATCAGCTTTTTATGAAAGTCTTTTTCCCATATCACTATCGAAATGCTGTTTGCGCTGGTGGCCTTAAAGTTGTAGCTAACGCCAAGGTTGTAAAATACCTGCATAATGTGGAAATCGGTACCTACGTTGCCTACCATTAAGGGGTCGTAAATATCAATCATCACCAATTTGGTGGTGCCGGTAATTACCTCAACACGTTTGTGCGGGCATATATAATCTTTAGTTATTAAGGTACCCGGATGCTCGGGCTCAAAGGTGTTTTTAATGCGCAGGTTAATGTTGTTAATCTCCAACGGTTTCGACGCTTTAGGGTGGATAGCTTCCATACCCACGTCGGCCAGTTGATCGGCAACATCATAGTTGGTGAAACCTACCGGCACGCAGTTGTGGATTCCAACCAAAACCGGATCTGCCGAGCATAGGTGATATTCTTTGTGAATAATGGCTTCGGCAGGTTTTACGGCAACGGCTATTTTGCAAAAAGTAACTTCGGAGTAGCCGCGGTCAAACTCGCGCATAATACCTTCGGTACCTTTGGCGTAGCCGGTAACAATACAGATGGTTTTGGTAAAATCAATTTCGCTAAAGGTGTGCTTAATGCGCTGATCGATGGTGTACGATTTATGATCGTGAAATCCGCTCAAATCAACCAGCGTAGCGTTAATGCCCATGCTTTGCAAAATATTGGTAAATACAAAAGCCGAGTGGGTTTCGCCGATTGAAGCTAAAATTTCGCGGGCGGCTTGCAAAATGCCTTCTTTACTTACATAGCCGGATGCCAGTATGTTGGCCAGGTTATCAAGGTAATGGCGGGCATCGTGAATGCGCTGCTCAATAAACTTATCGGCTATCACCAGGTCAAGGCCCAGCGATTCGTATTTTTTATTGATGGCTTGCAAGGCAAGCACCAGTTCATCAAGCGCATGATGAAAATCCTGATATTTAACAATGCGGTGGTAAACACCCGGTTCGCCGGTTTTTTTATTTTCGAGCAGTAAATTGGTTACGCCCGAAAATGCCGACACTACAAATATGCGGTTATACAATTCGTCGCCACTGCGGCGAAACAAAATAATATTGTTAATCACATCCTGTAAAGCACTCATGGATGTGCCACCAATTTTTTCTACTGTTAACATTTTAATACTTTAGATTATAAAACAAGCCCCAATAATTTATGGCACAAGCCAAATATTTACCTAAAAACTACCAAATAGGTAGAATATTAGTGGCGGCAAATTTATAAAAATAGATGAATTGATTGTGCTATTAAAGTACTGGTTTATAGGAGCCCCTTCTTTAAAGACGACTCGCGGATAATAAGTTCTGATTTTAGCACGATAGAATCGGTAAGCAACATGTTCGATTCGCCTTTTAAATGGTTAATAAGCGTTTTTGCAGCAACCTCGCCCATCTCGTAACTCGGATAATTAATGGTGGTTAAGTTGGGGTCAACCA
This sequence comes from Mucilaginibacter gracilis, assembly GCF_003633615.1. NCBI lineage: Bacteria > Pseudomonadati > Bacteroidota > Sphingobacteriia > Sphingobacteriales > Sphingobacteriaceae > Mucilaginibacter > Mucilaginibacter gracilis. Next base: position 1,608,809 of record NZ_RBKU01000001.1, read on the forward strand.
ATTCAGAAATCGGGTCGTTATTAAAACCCGCAACTGCAATATCCTGCGGAACAGCTACACCGGCAAGCCTGAGTTCGCGCATGCAATAAGCAGCAAAGGCATCGTTGGTAATAAAAACACCGTCGGGGCGTGGGTTCATATTTAATAACTGTTGTGCAGCGTCTACATTGTGCCCTATGTGCTCGTTAAGGTAATTGATGATAAGCAACTCATCGCTATATACAAGGCCGTTATCTTCTAACGCCTTTTTATAGCCCTCAAACCTGTCGGCATAAACGTTTCGTTTTAAATCTCCGGTAACGTGGGCAATGCGTTTGCAACCTTGTTTTATCAGGTGGGTTGTTATTTCGTAGGCCGATTTGAAGTTATCAATCACCACCGTTGGGCAGTTTTTGTGTTTGTAAACCCTATCAAAAAACAATAGCGGTATGCCCTTAGTTATAAAAGGGTCAAAGTGGCTAACATCTTCGGTATCATAGGCCAGCGAAACCATTAAACCATCAACGCGGCTGTTAAACATGGTGTTAGCGTTGGCAACCTCTTTAGCCATACTCTCTAACGATTGGCTGATGATGAGGTTATATCCCGATTCGCTGGCAACCTTTTCCATGCCGGCCAACACCATAGCCACAAAATAACTATCTAAACGGTGTACAATTACGCCAATGGTATTGGTGCGTTTTAAACGTAAACTACTTGCAAAGGTGTTTGAGCGGTAGCCCATTTCCTTTGCTATATCCATTATCTTCTTCTTGGTTTTACGGTTAATAGCCGGATGATCGCGAAGGCCGCGGCTTACCGTTGCGGGCGAAATATCGAGAGCCTTTGCTATGTCGTAAATGGTAATTTCTTTGTTCTTCATTATAATGGATAAACTATCACACCGCAAGGTATAAATTAAACCGAAGTTATAATTGAATAATAAAAATTACAATCGGTTGCATTTTCAAAAATATTCTATAATTTTACTGCATCGTGTTAAAAATACGATCGGGCTTTAACCTTTTATAAACTAATACAGCGTTTAATGTTACTTCTGGGTATTGATATTGGAACATCGTCTATTAAAGTATCTGTTGTTGATGCAACTTTGCAAACTTGTATCGCATCGGCACAATATCCGGATACGGAGTCGGCCATTACATCTAAACAACCCGGTTGGGCCGAGCAATCGCCCGAAATGTGGTGGCAGCATGTGCAAAACGCAATTTTGCTGACTCAAAAAAACAACACCTATAATCCGCAGGATATTAGTGCAATAGGTATAGCCTACCAAATGCACGGCCTCGTTTTGGTTGATAAGGATCAAAATAGCTTGCGCGATAGTATTATATGGTGCGATAGCCGCGCCGTAGAAATTGGAAACGAAGCCTTTGATAAAATAGGGCACGAGGAGTGTTTAGGCCATCTGCTTAATTCGCCCGGTAATTTTACGGCGTCAAAACTGGCCTGGGTTAAGGCCAATGAACCCGAAATTTATGCCAAAACGGATAAAATTATGCTACCCGGCGATTTTATTGCCATGAAGCTAACCGGCGAAATAACAACATCGGCCTCTGCATTATCTGAAGGCATATTTTATGATTTTGCCTGCAATCGGTTGTCTCACGAAATATTAAACTATTTTGGTTTCAGCGAAAGCTTATTTGCAACTATTAAGCCTGTTTTTGCCGACCATGGGCACCTTAAAAAAGAAATTGCCGATGCCTTGCATTTAAAGGCAGGCATACCCGTAGCCTACAAAGCCGGTGACCAGCCCAATAACGCACTGTCACTAAATGTTTTGAACCCCGGTGAGGTTGCTGCAACGGCCGGTACATCGGGCGTTATATATGGTGTGAGCGATGTTTTGGCTTATGATAAAGAATCGCGCGTGAACACCTTTGCGCACGTTAACCATACCGAAGAGCAAAAACGCCTGGGTGTGTTGCTTTGTATTAATGGTACAGGTAGTTTAAACCGGTGGACAAAAACCATATTTGGGGCCGATACCACCTATCAGCAAATGAATACCGAAGCGCGCAGCATAAAGCTGGGTAGCGATGGTTTGCGCATATTGCCCTTTGGTAACGGTGCCGAGCGTATGCTCAACAATAAACTGGTAGGCGTGCATTTTCAAAACATCGACCTTAACCTGCATACACGGGCTCATATTTTTAGGGCCGTGCAAGAGGGTATTGCATTTTCCTTCCGTTACGGGTTAGATATTATGCGCGGCAACGGCATGAACCCGAGCATTATTAGAGCGGGTAAAGCCAACCTGTTTTTAAGCGACCTGTTTACCGAAGCCTTTGTAAATGCAACAGGCGTGCCGGTAGAACTTTATCAAAACGATGGCAGTATTGGTGCTGCATTAGGAGCAGGCATAGGTAGCGGCATTTACACTACCCCGCAAGAAGCCTTTAGCAACATGAAGCCTTTGCAACTGATTGAACCATCGGTTAAAGGCTATGAGCCGATATATGAGGAGTGGAAAGGCTTGCTTGATAAACAATTAGCAAATAATTAAAGCGCAATTGCGAGGTGCTAAGCAATCTTTACATAGACAGAGCTGCCATAAAAGTTTGCTCTGTGTAGTATAGAGATTGCTTTGTACCTAGCAATGACGCAACAAGATAAATAACGTAATAACATAGTAACAAAATAACAAATACATCATGGCAAACATCGTTTTAGGTGAAAAGGAGTTTTTTAAAGGTATAGGCCAAATTAAGTTTGAAGGGCCGCAAACAGATAACCCGCTGGCGTTTCGTTGGTACGACGAAAGCCGTGTGGTTGGTGGTAAAACACTGAAAGATCATTTACGCTTTGCGGGTGCTTACTGGCACTCGTTTGTGGGTAGCGGTGCCGATCCGTTTGGTGGGCCAACACACCTGTTTCCGTGGGATGCCAAGGGCGATGCGGTTGAACGCGCCAAAGATAAAATGGATGCAGCGTTTGAATTTTTAACCAAAATGAACCTTCCGTTTTACTGCTTCCATGATGTGGATGTGGTTGATTATGGCAACGACGTGGTTGAAAACGAACGCCGTTTACAAGCTTTGGTTGAGTATGCCAAACAAAAACAAGCCGATAGCGGTGTAAAATTGCTTTGGGGAACAGCTAACCTGTTTTCGCACCGCAGATATATGAATGGTGCATCAACCAATCCAGATTTTCAGGTATTGGCACACGGTGGCGCACAGGTAAAAGCTGCAATTGATGCAACTATTGCTTTAGGCGGCGAGAACTATGTGTTTTGGGGTGGCCGCGAAGGTTACATGACTTTGCTGAACACCAACATGAAACGCGAGCAGGAGCACTTTGCCAAATTTTTACATGCCGCTAAAGATTATGCCCGCAAACAAGGCTTTAAAGGTACTTTCTTTATCGAACCGAAACCTTGCGAGCCATCAAAACATCAGTATGATTATGATTCGGCTACGGTAATTGGTTTTTTACGCCAGTACGATTTATTGAACGATTTTAAACTGAACCTGGAAGTTAACCACGCTACCTTAGCTGGCCATACTTTTCAGCATGAATTACAGGTTGCTACCGATGCCGGTTTGTTAGGCTCGATTGATGCTAACCGCGGAGATTACCAAAATGGCTGGGATACCGATCAGTTCCCGAACAACATTACCGAGATTGTAGAAGCTATGCTGGTTATTTTAGATGGCACAGGTTTGCAAGGCGGCGGTGTTAACTTTGATGCCAAGATACGCCGTAACTCAACCGATCCGGCCGATTTGTTCCACGCGCATGTTGGCGGTATGGATATTTTTGCAAGGGCGCTTATCATTGCTGATAACATTCTGCAAAAATCTGATTACAAGAAAATCCGTACCGAACGTTATGCATCATTTGATAGCGGTATAGGTAAAGATTTTGAGGATGGAAAGGTGAGTTTAGAAGATTTACGCGACTATGCAGCCAACAATGGCGAACCGGCTACAATTAGTGGTAAACAAGAATATCTTGAAAACTTGATTAACAATTTTATTTAATTTATAATTGTAATCTGTACACTATAGTTGTGTATGAGAAGAACCTTTTTTTAAACCTAAACATCAAAAATGAAAACACTCCAGTTCGGCGACTACATGGTATTCGCTTTTTACTTTGTTGTTGTAGCCACCTATGGCTGGTGGGTATACCAACGTAAGAAGAACGTTAATGCTACCTCAAACGATTATTTTTTAGCTGAAGGCTCTTTAACATGGTGGGCTATAGGCACATCCCTAATTGCATCAAACATCTCGGCTGAACAGTTTATCGGCATGAGTGGTTCTGGTTTTAAAATGGGTTTGGCAATTTCTACCTACGAATGGATGGCTGCCTTAACCCTGGTAATTGTGGCAGTGTTTTTTATTCCCGTTTATTTAAAAAACAAGATATACACCATGCCGCAATTTTTACATCAGCGGTATAATGGTACAGTAGCCATGATTATGGCTGTGTTTTGGCTGTTTTTATACATTGTAGTAAACTTGCTTTCAATTTTATACCTGGGTGCTATTGCCATCCACGGTATAGCTCCGGAGTTTTCTATAGGCATTTGTATTATTTTACTTGCTGTATTTTCGGTAATTATTGCACTTGGCGGTATGAAGGTTATTGGTTATACCGACGTGATACAGGTATTCTTCTTAATTTTAGGTGGCCTTGTTGCGTCGTACATTGCATTGAACCTGGTGAGCAATCCTAACGGCCATTCAAGTGTGGGCGGAATGTTTAGTGGTTTAAAGCAAATTACTGTACAGGCGAGCGACCACTTCCACATGATATTTGAAAAAGACAATCATAATTATGTTGACCTTCCGGGGCTGAGTGTTTTAATAGGCGGTATGTGGATTACCAACCTTAATTACTGGGGCTGTAACCAATACATTACCCAACGTGCATTAGGTGCCGATTTAAAAACTGCGCGTAGCGGTATTTTATTTGCAGCATTTTTAAAATTGCTGATGCCGGTTATTGTGGTTATACCAGGTATAGCAGCTTATGTATTGTACCAACGAGGCATGTTCCATACAGCAGATGCTGCCGGTATGCTTACACACAGCGGCATAACCGATGTTAACAAGGCATATCCGTCGTTATTGAACCTGTTGCCTATCGGCATGAAAGGTTTGGCATTTGCGGCTTTAACAGCGGCTATTGTTGCCTCGCTTGCGGGCAAGGTTAACAGTATTGCAACAATATTTACACTGGATATTTATAAAAAAGCCATTAACCCCGAAGCTTCCGAAAAGAAATTGGTTAACCTGGGTAAAATATCTGTAGCGGTGGCTATGGTATTAGGTGTAATATTGGCTTACGTTTTGGGTGAGGCTTTGATGGGCGAAGGTAAACAAGGCTTTAACTACATCCAGGAGTATACCGGCTTTTTCTCGCCGGGTATATTGGCCATGTTCTTATTAGGCTTCTTCTGGAAAAAGGCAACCTCAAACGCGGCGTTGTTTGCTACCGTTGGCGGTTTCTTGTTATCGGTGGTATTTAAATTTTTACCAAGGTTTGCCGATTTGAGCTTTTTGACACCTTACGGCTTTTACGCAAAAAATTATGCCAACAACGGTGCATACGAAATACCGTTTTTTGATAGAATGGGCTTTGTGTTCATCATCAGCGTTGTAGGTATGTACATCATCAGTATGATAGAAAACAGCAAGGGCTTACGTGTTAACGCTCTTGAAGTTGATACCAAAATGTTTAAAGTTACCCCTGGCTTTGCCATCGGTTCGGTATTAATTTGTGCTATTTTAACTGTTTTATATACAGTTTTCTGGTAGGCATTATAGATTGCAACAATTAAGATGCAGGAAGCAAAACGAGAACGCTTTTCCTGTCTCTTTAATCTTACCTCTCATAAAAATCCCCGTTCCAATTTGGAGACGGGGATTTTTTTTGGAACATTATAAGATAAAAGCACTTGTAGGTTAAAAAACCTTTATTATTGCGGTAGATAATTATCAATACTTAGTGGATCAAATTTTATTTTATATTCAGTATGCACCGGTAGCTTCAGCCATATTTGCGGCTACTATTTTAATTAGTTTACTTGCTTTTTATAACGACGAGTTATACAGTAAGTCTATTTTGCAGCCGTATAGCATAGCGCGCGGCTCCCGGGTATATACTTTAATAACCAGCGGTTTTATACACAAAGATTGGATGCACCTGTTTTTTAATATGTACTCGTTCCAATTATTTGCTCTTAACCTTGAAGTTAGAATAGGCCATTGGCAGTTTGCATTGCTGTACATAGTAAGTTTAATTGTAAGCGATATCCCAACAGTTTTAAAGCATAAAGACGATTATTGGTATAACAGCTTAGGTGCTTCGGGTGCTATAAGTGCAGTGGTTTTTAGCTTTATTTTATTTAAACCAATGATGAGTTTGGGGTTAATATTTATTCCGTTTTTAGAACTGCCGGCAATTGTATTTGGTGCTTTGTACCTAATTTATTGCGTGTACGCTTCGCGAAAAGGAATTGGTAATATTAATCACGATGCGCATTTTTATGGTGCACTATGCGGTATTATTATCACCATTGTGTTATATCCGGTGGTTTTGACAGGCTTTATTGATTCAATAAGAGCCGGGATGCATTAAAGTCCTAAATCAATTTTTTCTGCCGGGATAAATTCCCCTTCATCATCCAGCAAAAAAGTCATCGGGTGTTCGGGGTTTTTGATGATCTCGAATAGCAGGAAACCCCAGCGTTTCCAAAAGTTTTCCAGTACTTGCCCGTAGGTTTTGCCCAGCCAGTCGTCAAACAGGGGTTTGGCGCTCATGCCCTTTAGGCTCATAGCCTCTATGTAAATTTGGTTGCCAACCGGCAAAATATTGTACTCGGGCAGGCGGTTAAATAAATAGGCCGAGTAAAATATCCTGCCGCAAAACTCCTCAAACTGGATAGGGTGGAGGGTTTGCCCTTCTATTTTTTCTAATAGCTGCCTGTGGTAATTTCGGTTGGCGCCGTTGTCCTGCAAGGATATAATGAGGCCAAAATCTTTTAAACGGATAGAAAATGTAAGCGTATTGATTTCATCGCGGTAAGCAAACTCATTTTCGGGATTGTTTACCTTGAATAAAAACAGGCTAAAGGGTTTAAACTCTTCAAATACCAAAGGCTTATTTAAGCTCTGCAACATCATGTGCAGGTTGCTAAATTTGTGGATGATGGATTGCGAAATGTTAAACTCATCGCCCTGGCTGTGCGATTGGCGGATGGCTACCTGTATCTCGTTAAAAATGATGCCGTAAAGCAGCTTGCCTGCCCATTGGAAAAGCTTTAATTCGCTAATGGCTTTCATGCCTTCAAAACCAGCATCAAAAGCTTGTGCAACTTCGGCTTCAAGTGGCTCAAGGTATTGCTCGTTAACATGGGCAGCACAAGGTATTTTCAAATCCTTGTAGGTAGCCATACTTTCGTCGAGCAATTTAAAAGGCTGGTCGTGCAGGTTATACCGGTTCATGAGCCATGCCGGGAAAACCTGTATTTTTTCTTCGGTTGATTGTAGCTTTTCTCCCGTAAGGAAGCATTTGTTATTGCTGAAGTTAAAACTCTCGAACGGTTGATATAATTGTGCTGACATTGATGCAAAGATAAGGTTGATTCTTGATTACAAATTTTTAGATTTGAATTTAACATGAAGCTGACTTACCAACCTTTTGAGCTTGAACTGAAACATGCATTCACGATAGCTAAGTTTTCGCGAACATCAACCCCAATTATGCTTGTACAACTAGAGTACGAGGGTTATACCGGCTATGGTGAGGCATCAATGGTGCCATATATGGGCGAAAGCCACCAAAGCGCTGCTGCTTTTTTACGGAAAGTGGATGTTGCAAAATTTACGTACCCGTTTGATTTTGCTTTTATTAACAGCTATTTAGACGGGCTTGAGGCTGGCCAACCAGCAATTAAGGCCGCTATTGATATTGCCCTGCACGATTTAAATGGCAAGCTTTTAAACCAGCCCTGTTGGCATTTATTTGACAGCGAACCGGCAAGCATGCCGGTAACATCCTTCACCATTGGTATTGATACGCCCGAAATGGTTTTGAAAAAATTAAAAGAGGCACAAGGCTTTAAAGTAATTAAAGTTAAGCTTGGCCGCGATAGCGATAAGGAACTAATTGAAACCATACGCACAGTAACCAATGTACCGCTATATGTAGACGCCAACCAGGGTTGGACCGACCTGCAACAAAGCCTTGACATGACCTATTGGCTGCACGAGCACGGTGTACAACTAATAGAGCAACCCATTATAAAAACCGATATTGAAAGTAATGCCTGGTTAAGCGAACGCAGCCCCATACCCATAATTGGCGATGAGAGCGTGCAGCGTTTGGCCGATGTAACTAAGGCGTATGGCGTTTACAACGGTATTAACGTAAAGCTAATGAAATCGGCAGGGATGTATGAGGCTCACCAGATGCTATTGCTGGCAAAAAAACTTGGCCTTAAAACCATGATTGGTTGCATGAGCGAAACCAGTTGCGCAACGTTAGCCGCTGCCAGCCTTGCCCCATTATGCGATTGGGCCGATGTTGATGGCCCCTTTTTAACCACCAATAACCCGTATGCCATGCCCGGGTTTGAACATGGCAAATGGGTTTTAAGTGATGATGCCGGGCTTGGGTTAAAAACCCTGCCGCAATGGTGAACTATTTAAATTCGTTTCCACAAAGTATTAGCCCAACTTATTCCCTCCTCGGGGAGGGGTGCGTTAGGTTGTGAAGTGGCAGGGAGGGGTTTATTCACCTTGATCTCGCATAAACCCCTCCCTGCACCCTCCCGTGGGGAGGGAATCGCACAGGCTCAACGTTTGCGCCTAACCGCCGTCTCACTCTTTGGGATTAACGGGGATTAATCTTTCCCTAATATAATTGGTGCGCCTTTGCCGTTGCCCAGTATAATTACTTTGGCGTTTGGCGATAGGGCAATTTCTTTTTGAGCCTTTATGGTTTCGTATTGCAATTGCTTATCGGATAGGCCGGTTGAAAGTATCTTTTGATAATCGGCAATACCCTGTGCTTCTACGCGTTTGCGTTCGGCTTCTTGTTTTTCTTTTTGGAGTACAAATTGCATCTTTTGGGCGTCTTGTTCGGCGTTGATTTTAGACTCGATGCTGGCTTTTACCGATGCCGGGAGAGAGATATTACGCAATAAAATTGATTGCAGTTCCATGCCGTTTTTGGCAAGGCTCGCGCCAATATTCTGCTGTATTTTCGCTTGAAATTCTCCCCTTTTTGTTGAGTAAAGTTCTACAGCCTCGTAGTTAACGGCGTTAGTTAAAATAGCTGTACGCGATACCGGGCGAACTATGTTATCAATGTAATCGGCACCAATATTTTGCAATAGATATGGAGTTTTGCTCGGAATTAAACGATAAAGTACTGTAATATCGATTGTAACCTCCAAACCGTCCGACGATAGCACTTTGATGGCGTCGTCACCTTTTTTCTGACCCTCGTCGGTTTGGGCACTCATAGTATAGTTTTGTGTTTTGGCGTCAAAAACCGTAACATCAACAACCGGGTCAATGATGTGTAAACCAGCTTCTAAAACATCGGGTTGTACTTTGCCGAAGAAGGATTGTACGCCAATTGTGCCTTTATCAATTACTTTAACCGACGAACTGAATAAGCCCAATACCACCACTACCACACCCGCAATGGTAATAATGCCCGAGTAGTGGCTATTGGGAGATGGGCTGTGTTTGATTACCATACCCGCAATGAGTATAATAATGCCAATAATAGCTATAAACATGATATTGTTTTTTTGCTGAAATTACAAATTTTTCTGCTGGTTACGAATGTCTTTAACCAGCCGCAATTTGAAAATAAGCACCATAACGCCCAAAAATACGCCGCCCAATACGTAGGCCCAATTGTGGTTTTTTATGCTGTAGTACACAAATATGGCACATAAAAATATGCAGATATTGTATAGCACGTTTAAAAGTATTTTGCCCCACATGCTAATAAACCTCCATAGTAGGGTCAATCTCGTCGGCCCATGCCAAAATGCCGCCTTTTAGGTTGTACAGGTTGGTAAAGCCTTTTTGCTCCAGTTGCATTATGGCTACGGCACTGCGCTTGCCGCTGCGGCATTGTACAACAACGGGTTTGTCTTTAGCAATTTTTTCGGACTCGATCAAAATTCCTGCTAACGGAATAAGTAAACCGCCCAGGTTTGACATTTCGTATTCAAAATCTTCGCGAACATCAATCAGTTGGAAATCTTCGTTATTATCTATTTTTTCTTTAAGTTCAAGTACACTTATTTCTTTCATGTTTTAAATTTTATAAAGCAAAGTTATTCATTTTATCATATAAAACAGGCGCAGCTATTTCAATTGAAGTTGTAACAATAAACCCCTGCGAGCGTTTAATTATCGGTTACATTTGTTTGCTACTTTATTGATGAAAAAAATAACACGTTTCTTTTGGTTTTGCTCGGGTGCGCACCAGGAAACCCTAAAAAAATATCCTATTGAGCATAATAAATATGTGGGTATAGGGGCCACTATATTTTTTACCGCATTGTTTGCTTCGCTCTCCGGGGGGTATGCTATGTATTTTGTTTTTAGCGGGAGCGACTTTGCTGTTGCATTTGCCATCCTTTTCGGGATGATATGGGGGCTGGCCATTTTTAATATGGACCGCTACATAGTTGGCAGTATTAACAAAAAAGGTACAACCAACCAGCAGCTTTTGCAGGCATCGCCCCGCATATTGCTGGCTATAATGATAGGGGTAGTAATATCGCGCCCGCTGGAGCTTAAAATTTTTGATAAGGAAATTCGCCAAAAGCTCAAAACATCGTACCTAAACGGGCAACGTAGCAAGGTTGATACCCTGCAAAAAGCCTACAACGAAAAATACAGCCAGGAGTTGAACAAAAACAGCGAAATGAAAAAGGAGCGCGATTCGCTCACTAAAGATATTAACCGCTCGCGCTACCAGTTGAACCAGGAAGTTTTTGGCGATAAAAGCAACCAAACATCGGGCTTAAAAGGTTATGGCACATACGCCAAGCAAAAGGAGGGAGTTTTGCAGGAAAAGCAAGACCGTTTGAAGATAGTGCAGGGCAATTTGGATAAAATGGACGGCTACCTTAACCAACGAAAGGAGTTTGACGGGCTAAATAATGTAAAACTATTTTCGGAACATCAGCTTGATAGCCTTGCCAACGTTGCCGGCTTTGCCGACCGTAATTGGGCACTAGGCCAGTTAATGTTTAGGGACAACGGAACAAAAGATATTGATACCTACCTGGCACAAAGTTTTATAGCCTACCTGTTTATTTTGTTTGAGTGTTTACCGGTACTGGTAAAATTGATGTCGCCAAAAGGATCGTACGATGTGGCGCTTTCGCGGATAGAAGAAGCCGACGTGCATTTTGCCGACAAGGACAAAGATAAATCGGTAGCTGTTACCGACAGCGTTTTTGACCACGATGTAACCACTGAGGTTGATAAGCGCAAGAAGGTAATTACCTGGCAGGCCGGTAAAGACTTGGAGGGGATGGGGTAGATTGGAACGCTGGTTTAGCTTTGACAACTTTGTGAAGTTGTCAAAGCTTGACTGGCACGCCCTACTTCAAGTCCAACTTCTCCTCAGTCATCAACCGTCCTACCGGGTATCTCATATAAGTTTTCTCGGCGTATTGCGAATTGTTGTATATAAACTCCAATTGCTGACCGGCACTTTTGGCAAGAGCCGGGTCTTTGGCTTTGGCATCTTCCAGTTTTTGTTTTAATGCGGGGTCTTGCTTGAGCATGTTGGCTGCAAAATCTTCAAAAACATAGTCGGAATAATGTTCCTTGCCACCTAAAACCGAATCGAAAAAATTCCAGGCGAAGAAGGAATCAACGCCTTGTGGTTCCAAAGTTTCAACAATATAGCGGTTAATGGCTTGGTTGGTATAAACTACGTAATCGCCGGAGAAAAATTTTACCGGCATGTTTGTTGGTTTAAGCTGTACATTGCTGTGCAGGTAATGGCCCTCGTAAGGGCGTGTAGGGGTACGCATATCGCCGAGGTAATACATTTGCAGGTTAAGCGTGGTGTCGTGCACAAGCCGTTTCATGGCAACGTTATTGAGATGGAACAGATCGATTATTTTACCCCAGGCTTGCGGAATGATGTAGGCCACCGGCTTATCTGCCGTGGCGGTAACTTTGTAATTGTTAAAATATTTAATGGTTTTGGTGAAGGGCTTAGTGCGGTCGTAATATAAACGGGGCAGGCCGCTAATATCGCTGGGTTTGTGGCCGGCTTCAAAACCTTTAAAGGTAATGGTATCATAAGTTGTTTGGTCTAATCGCCAGTTGAGGGCGAAGGTTTTTTGTTGCTTAACCTGCTCATCAGCTTGCTGTTTTAAGCTGCGGATAAGCGCAGCATCCCGATTGCAAATGTTAAACAGGTTTTGCATAAAAGCATAAGTGCTATAAACGCGGGGTGCGTAGGCTTTAAGCATGTGCGTTTCGGTAATGTAACTAATGATGTTATGCTGCACGGCAAAGCCGGTTGAAAAGCGCGGTGTTTCTATAAAAGCTACAATGCCCGAATCGGGAGTGCCTTTAATTTCTTCAACATAGGGCGTCATTTCGTAGCCGCTTATTTTCATGCGCCTGTATAACTCGGGCGTTAAGGTGTTGGTTGTATATTTAGCCAGTATGGGGTTTTGCTTGTCTTTTTGCGTTTCAATAAGCGTCATTACGTATTGGTAATCGGCACCGTCGCTGGTGTGGTTATCCAAAAATACCTGTGGCTGCCAGGTGTTTAATATTTGCATAAAAGCCAGGGCATTGCGGCTATCGGCTTTAATAAAATCGCGGTTCAAATCCAGGTTTCGGTAATTGCCGCGGAAGCCGTAAGCCACCGGTCCGTTTTGGCTTACGCGAGATACGCCCCGGTTAAGGCAGCCATCAATGTTATAAACGGCAACAATGCATATCACCAGGTTTTTGGGCATATTATGGTTTTTAAGCAAATCGCGCACCAGCATCATACTGGCATCAATACCCTCCGGTTCGCCGGGGTGAATGCCGTTGTTAACCAGGATAACTGTTTTGTTGAGTTTACGGGCCTGTGCCGGATCAAAAACCTTATCGTGCGAAAGCACAATCAGCATTAATGGCTTGCCCACATCAGTAGTACCGTAATTGAATAGTTTAACCTCGTTTTTACCCTTTACCAGTTTTTGATAGTAGTTGATAATCTCGGCATAAGTGGCGGTATAGTTTTTATCGGCGTGAACCTCAAATGGCGTTTGCTGCGCTTGGGCGATTGATATGGCGATACAAAGGATTAAAAGAGCGTAGAGCTTTTTCATGGAGGTGAAGTCAGTTTATGCAAATATAAAAAATACTTCAAATGTTCCGTTTTGAAGTATTTTACCTAAAATCCCCCTATATTTGGCCCAAATTTAACACCATGAGTTTCAGAACCGAACACGACACCATGGGCGAGGTACAGGTACCTGCCGATAAATACTGGGGCGCACAAACCGAGCGCTCACGCAACAATTTTAAAATTGGTCCGGAAGCTTCGATGCCGAAGGAAATTATTGCCGCTTTTGCTTATTTAAAAAAAGCTGCTGCTTATACCAACACCGATTGCGGCGTATTACCTGCCGAAAAACGCGACCAGATAGCTGCCGTTTGCGACGAAATTTTAGCTGGCGGACTGGCTGGTGAATTTCCGTTAGTGATATGGCAAACCGGTTCGGGCACGCAATCTAACATGAATTTGAACGAGGTTATTGCCAACCGTGCACACGTTTTGGCAGGCAATAAACTGGGCGAAGGTAAAACCTTTATCCACCCTAATGATGATGTAAACAAATCGCAATCATCAAACGATACTTACCCAACCGCTATGCACATTGCGGCTTACAAAATGGTTATTGATGTAACCATTCCGGGTGTTGAAAAACTGCGCGATACATTGCAGGCCAAAGTTGAAGAGTTTAAAAGCGTAGTTAAAATTGGCCGTACCCATTTAATGGATGCTACACCGTTAACTTTGGGCCAGGAGTTTTCGGGCTATGTATCGCAATTAACGCACGGCTTAAAAGCTTTACGAAACACGCTGGATCACCTAAGCGAATTAGCTTTGGGCGGTACAGCAGTTGGCACCGGCATTAATACCCCAAAGGGATATGATGTTAAGGTTGCCGAATATATTGCCAAATTTACAAACCTGCCCTTCCGCACGGCGGAAAACAAGTTTGAAGCCCTGGCCGCTCACGATGCTATAGTTGAAACACACGGCGCGCTGAAACAAATAGCAGTATCGTTAATGAAAATTGCTAACGACATCAGGATGCTGGCTTCGGGCCCACGGTCGGGTATTGGAGAGATCCATATTCCGGATAACGAGCCAGGCTCGTCAATTATGCCGGGCAAGGTTAATCCTACTCAAAACGAAGCCGTTACTATGGTTGCGGCGCAGGTTATGGGTAACGATGTAGCCATCTCGATAGGCGGCTCAAACGGCCATTACGAACTGAATGTATTTAAGCCGTTAATGGCCGCCAACTTTTTACAGTCGGCCAGGCTAATTGGCGATGCGTGCGTTTCCTTTAACGATCATTGTGCTAAAGGCATTACGCCCAACTACGATGGCATCAAAAAACACCTTGAAAATTCGTTGATGCTGGTTACAGCATTAAACCCACATATAGGTTACGAAAACGCCGCCAAAATTGCCAAAAAGGCGCTGAAAGAAAATCTTTCGTTACGCCAAAGTGCAGTTGGCCTGGGCTTGCTAACCAACGAGCAGTTTGACGAGTGGGTTAAACCCGAAGAAATGATTGGCGGTTTAAAATAATTGCCTCACCCAAACCCTCTCCTTTGGAGAGGGCTTTTTTGTTTTATATGCACAGATCATTCAGCTTTCGCCATTTAACTTCCACCTCAATAGCTTTTAGCTTCTGGCTTCTTGTCTCTTGCCTCCTGCTTCTTAATTCCTGCTCTTTCAACCCCAATTACCAGCGCAAGGGCAGCGATTTTTTACAGGGCGAATGGAAGCAGGATTCGGTAGAGCGGCAGAAGCTGTTGGTTAGTTACGAATTACACAATTTTAGGTTCACCTGCGATTCGTTTTACGTGAGTATAGCATCAAATAGCAAAGTAAATTATGGTGCCGATACCTGCATGAACAGCGGCCATTGGATGGAATATGCCAAGGGTACTTATGAGCAGCAAAGCGATACTTTACACCTGAAAGGCTTTTTTTGCAACCCGGATTTTAGCTTGAAAAAAGAAGGCGGTTGTTTTAGGTTTGGGGCCTATGTAGAGGATTTTAAGATAAGCTCAAAAAGCGATTCGGCATTGGCGTTGTTATCTTTCAGCAGCACCATTCCGGTTAAGCTTAGGTTGGTTAAAAGAGTGCCCTGCGTGGAGAAGCCTTTGTAAGGAGCCCCACCCAACCCTCCCCGGTAGGGAGGGCTTTAGAAAACGACTTTTAAATTTAGAGGAGCCTAAATGAAAATATTAATGGTTTGCCTGGGCAATATATGCCGATCGCCGTTGGCGCATGGCATTATGGATAATTTGGTTGAACAACAAGGCCTGGGTTGGCAGGTTGATTCGGCAGGTACGGGTGACTGGCATATCGGGCAGGGCCCCGACCGGCGGTCTGTACGTGAAGCAAAGCTACATGGTGTTGACATTAGCAAGCAAATTTGCAGGCAGTTTAGCGTGACCGATTTTGATGAGTTTGACCACATTATTGTAATGGACAAAAACAACAAACGCGATGTATTAGCTTTAGCCCGCAACAATGACGACCGTAAAAAGGTAAGGCTTTTGTTGGGCGATAAAGACGTACCCGACCCATACCATAACGATGAGCAATTTGCACCCGTATTTAAAATGGTTGAACAGGGTTGTATGGTTTTGATGAAAGAACTGCAAGCCAAATTGGTTTAGCTTTTCGTGCTAAGCCAATCTTCGCCTTTGATGCTAAAATACGATAGCCAGGCATCATTGCGCAGTATATTATCGCCCTGCTTAAATCCGGCTTTTAGCAGTACGCGCTGCGAGGCTATGTTGGCCTGATCGGTAACGGCAAAAATTTGGCTGAGGTGTTGTTCGTTAAAACCGTAGTTTAATAAAGCCTCGGCAACTTCGGTGGCAATACCCTGGCCTTTAAATTTGTGGTGTATCACATAACCCATTTCGGCTTTTTCGGGTTCGCCTTCGGTGGCCTTTAACATCGCGAAGCCAATAAACTCATCGTCGGCATTGTTAAATATAGCCCATCGGGTAAACCTGTTTCCGTTTTGATAATCCTTTAGCGTGTCGCTAAAAATAATGCGGTTATCATCAGGTGTGCGTTTGGGCAAATAGTCGGTAAGGCGCTTGTCCGATAATATTTCGATAAACACCCCCTCTTCCTCAGGAGCAAAGTGGCGAATGGTTAGGCGGGTAGATTGTGCAATTATCATATCATTTCAAATGTATAAAAATTGCACAACTGGAAAAAATGCGGGTAGCAAAATATTCTTATATCACGCAAAGCCAAGCATTAAGCAAAGAAAATAGAACAAAACCTTCGCGCCTCTGCGAGCTAGTGCCTTAACTTAATAACATACCCATATTTACCCATGTGCCCTTCAAATCCGGTCAAATTTTTACCTTTGCCGCATGGCAGTTAATAAACCATCAACCCCGAGAGGCACCCGCGACTTTTCGCCCACCGAAATGGTGAAGCGCAACTATATTTTTGATACCATTAAAAGCGTGTTCCGTAAATACGGCTATCAGCAAATAGAAACCCCGGCTATGGAAAACCTGTCTACCTTGATGGGTAAGTATGGAGATGAAGGGGATAAGTTGATATTTAAGATATTGAATAGTGGGGATTTGATAGACCAGCCTCTTTTAATAAGCTTTGAGGAGTTGTTAAAATATCTTGAAAAGCGAGATATAAAACTGGATTTAGAATATCCTTTAAATTTCGACAATGAAGAGTTAGAGGAAGAAAGGAAAGCAACGTGGAAGAATGTTAAAGCTAAATCTTTTCCTGAATTATTTAAAAAAGCTAACGATGCTCAACCTGCTTTTTCTCTTTATAGGAAAGTTAATTCAAAATTAATAAATACTACGTCTGAAAAAGCCCTCCGCTACGATCTCACCGTTCCCTTCGCCCGCTATGTGGTAATGCACCAAAACGAGATAACGATGCCTTTCAAGCGTTTCCAGGTGCAACCGGTTTGGCGTGCCGACCGTCCCCAAAAAGGCCGTTACCGCGAGTTTTATCAGTGCGATGCCGATGTGGTAGGTTCGGATTCATTACTCAACGAGGCCGAATTTGTTTTGATATACGATGAAGCTTTAAGCACCCTCGGTTTAAAGGATTTTACAATTAAGATAAACAACCGCAAAATATTATCGGGCATTGCCGAGGTTATTGATAAGCCCGACCAGATTATTGACCTAACCGTTGCTATTGATAAGCTGGATAAAATTGGTTTGGATGGTGTAATTAAAGAGTTAAACCAAAAAGGTTTTACCGATGCCGATATTGACAAACTAAAGCCAGTTATTTTACTGGAAGGCAATAACCAGGAAAAACTGGCCAGCCTGCGCGAAGCCTTAAAGCAATCGGAAATTGGGCTAAAAGGTTGCGACGAGATTGAAACTATTTTTAACTACCTGGATAGCTTTAACTTGATTAAAGCCACAATTGAACTGGATATAACCCTTGCAAGGGGATTAAACTATTATACCGGAGCAATATTTGAGGTGAAAACCAACGAAGCCGCTATGGGCAGCATAGGCGGCGGTGGCCGGTATGACGATTTAACCGGAATGTTTGGCTTAAAAGGCTTAACAGGGGCAGGTATTTCTTTTGGTGCCGACCGCATATATGATGTGCTTGAAGAGTTAAAACTTTTCCCCGATGCAGCCGGGCAAACCACGCAGTTGTTAATATGCTGTTTTGATAAGCATGGCGAAACCTACGCCCTGCCCTTTTTGCAAGAATTGCGCAGCCGCGATGTGAGGGCGGAGCTTTACCCGGCAGGAGCCAAAATAAAAAAACAGCTCGACTATGCCAATGCTAAACTGATACCCTACGTGGTTGTAATTGGAAGCGACGAAATGGAAAGCGGTCTGCTCACCTTAAAAAACATGCAAACCGGTGTGCAGGAAAAACTATCAACCGAAATGATAGTTGCCATGCTTACCGAATAAGCTGGCAGGATAGCTAAAGATTATCACAAGGAGCTGTATTAAAAATTGCCCTCGCATGCTCGCCGTATGCCAATTGCTTATACTACGGGAAATAAAAAAAGCCTTTTCAACATGTTTTTAGTCACAGTTGAAAAGGCTTAACGTTTTTATATAAGCTGCGCTTTATTGCGGTCCGCCGCCCGGGCCACCAAAGCCGCCACCTCCCGGAGGAGGGCCACCCTGGCCACCATCCCTGCGCATACGGCCACCGCCCGGCATATCAGGTGAACTTGGAGCCTTACCCGCAAATTTTTGAAGGCGAAGAGTAAATGTTAGTAAGAAGTAACGGCCTAAACGGTTAACATTTGTTGTAGTGGTTTGTGAGCCCGATGTGGTATTGGTATAACCGGTATTTTCGTTAAATACATCGTACACAGTACCGCGTATAGTTGCAGCATTGTTTTTCAGGAAGCGGCGCTCAACATAAGTAGTTAATATGTTAGGGTTAGTAACATTACCACTGTAACCATCGTATATCGTTTTGCTATAGTCGTAGCTTAAAGTCCAGTCTTTCCAAAAATAGTTTTTACCGTTTACGCCTAATACGGTTGTGCGGTAATCGCTGTAAGGCGCACTTGCCAGTGTGTTGTTTGTTTTGGTGATACCGTAGCTTGCAGAAGCCTGTGCATCTATCACATCGGTAATATCAAGCCTGAAACGTACACCCGGTGTAAAGGTGAGTGATTTAGCAGTATTTTGATTGGTTGTAGTGGCATAAGTAACCGAATCAACGTTACTGATGTACGAGATGTTGTTTACATATGATATACCACCGTTCAATATTAATGTGTATTTACGTTTATTCCAGGGTTTAGCATAAGTAATAAAACCGTTACCAGTATAGTATCCGCTGGTATTTGCATAGGTTATTAATATGGCGTTGTTTAATCTCTTATCGGGTGCGTATACCCTTGGATAAGTGGTGCTGTTTTGAGCGATATAATTATCTACCTGGCTAAACTGAAGATTGGTAAACAATAAGTCGCCCGAGGCAAAGCTAAACTGGTTGTAGCGTAACGATACATTGTTTGTGAACGATGGCCTCAAATTTGGGTTACCCTGGATAGGATAAGAAGCGTTTGATATATCAAGCCTTGGGTTTAATTGCGAATAAGTAGGTTGACTGCTTGATCCGTTATAGTTTAAAGTGAAGGCTTGTGTGCGCGAAAAGTTATAAACATAACGCAAGGTTGGGCTAAAATTAGTAACCGTTACTGTTGTTGTTGAGCCTGCAATACTACCAGATGCTGGCGACACACCTTTCAACTGCGAAGGCTGCACACCTAAACCAAGTGTAAAATTGTACTTCGGCTCTATTAAACGGTAGTTTACCGCAAAGCGGTTAGTGATGAACGAGTAATTATAGTTGTTGCTTAAGGCATCGTAAAAGTTAGTAACATTAGGTACTACAGGTATGTTTAAACTTTTATACGTTAGGGTATCAACCTCTTTATCGTTAGTAGTATGCGCATAGCTGTAAGTGTACGAACCTTCTAAAAACGAAACCTTACTTAAAGGCTCAATGTATGATAATTGAGTACCGAAACTATTTGTATGGCTATCTACAGTTACAAACTGATTTTGTGGTGCATTGGGGTTGCCGGTTAAATAAACACTCACCGGATTTTGATAAGAAAAATTTGGAGAACTGCTGCCATTTGCTGTAATGCTAAAGTTGCGGCCATGGCCATTAAACCGGTGATTGTATAATACGGTACCGCCAATGCTGTTTGTATTGCTGTTACCTAATGTATTGGTGTAGTAATTTTGGTAAGTTGCATCATTTCTCGAAAATGCATTTAAATCGTATGCATTAGTTGTGGTGCTACCATAAGAATAAGTGGGTGTAATTTTAAGATAATTAACGGTATCCGGTTTCCACTCCATATTCCAGGTGATACGATGGTTTAATACGCCGTCGGTTTCTTTACTGTTTTGATTGTTATTGATGGTAATAGGAAGAAGCGTAGTGGTTCCATCAGGATTTTTTACAGTCTGGATGGTGTTGTTTTTTTGCAAGGTTGAGCTGATAGTATTGACAGAATTATCAGAAAAACTATAGCTTCCATACACCGAGAGTGTTTTACCCCATTGGTCGCGATAGTTTAAACCGATAGACTTGGCATCTGTAATACCGTTGGATGTTGAAGCTGTAGTACTGGCTGATGCTGCACCGCCACCACCACCACGGCCGCCGTTACCACGGCCTCCTCCGCCACCGCCACCAAAGCCGCCACCTCCTCCGCCACCACCACCAAAGTTGAAAGTATTGGTGTTGTTATTGTTGATGCTACCAAGTAAGGCAATTTGTTGGTCGCCACGGAATTCGAAAGAGTTTGTAGAAAAAGTATAACGATTTGATGCACTTTGAGGTGCGGGAATGGCATCGCGGCCATCACCAGCCGTACCCGAAACGGAGTAGCCGTAATTTTTATCCTTCCGGATAACAATGTTCATTACTTTGGTGGCCTCGCCCGATTTAATGCCTGTTAAGTTGGCTTGGTCGCCGTAGTCATCAATCATTTGGATACTTTCAATCACGTCGGCAGGCAAATTTTTGGTAGCTGTTTGCACGTCACCGCCAAAAAAATCCTTTCCGTTTATACGCACTTTGGTAACCTGTTTACCTTCGGCGGTTACGTTACCGTTGGCATCTACATCAACACCCGGCAATTTTTTAACTAACTCCTCAGTGCTTGCATTAGCCCTTACAGGGTAGGCGCTGGCTTTATATTCGGTAGTATCTTCTTTTATCTTAATGGCATTTACATCGGTAATTTGTACGGTGGTTAGCATTTTGCTTTCCGTTTTCATTTTAATCATGCCAATATTGGCAGGTACGGTACCGTTATCAAACGTGAAATTGCGTTTTAGTCCCTGGAAACCGATTGATAAAAAAGTTAGCGAAAATTGTTTGGCCGTTACGGCATTAAACGTAAATACGCCATCTATATTGGTGGTAACAACGGCACTATCAACACCGGCTTTGAGCTTTACTACCACACCCGGTATGGTTACGCCCGATGAATCGGCCACGATGCCATGTACCTGTCGCCCGGTTTGCGAATAGCCCTCAAAGGCAAATGCTAACAAAAAAATAAAGAGTAAAAGTTGCTTTTTCATAATTTTTTATAGGATGCTGTGCGCTGTTTTTTTGTTTAAATATTTACTTATGCAGTACAGACATTTTATTGCTACAAAAGTTCACTTTCTTTATGATAATTGGTTATAAATCATATGATTGTTACATATTTATAGAAAGAGGGGCGAAAATGCTGTTTTTTACCCTAATTGGCTAATAAAATAAACCTAAAAAATATTTTTTGGTGCATTTTATCAACATTTGTGCTTAATTGAATTGTAAATTTATTGAAACATAAACTTAACGGTTTCGTTATATTATAAAAACGTTAACCTATGGCTAATTTGCGCAGCACCCTTCGCTCCAGAATACACGACTGGACCAGGAAAGTGGGATTTAGGCTAAACTCCACTAATACCATTAAAAAAGACAACTTAACGGTTGACCATTACTTTTTTAAAACCTTTAATTTTATTGAACAGCGCAAGGCCGATTCGTCGGATAAATCGGAGTTTGTTTGCTTTGATACCTATGGGGAGAAGGTGAAAGTACGATCGTTGCTTGACTTGCAGAGCGCTTTTTACGAAAACCTGAGCGAACTGCGTTAATAACACACAGTTATTTTAAATGCGCCGTTTTAGCACAAGTATAACTCTTTCGTGTTGTTTATCGCGGGTAACATCCAGTAAGATAGATTTGTTGTCTTTAGATTTAAAGAGAGTGTCAATTTCGTCTAAAGATAGTTTTGAAACGGGCTTAAAATTAATTCGTGTTATTTCATCCCCTTTTTGCAGGCCAATATCTGCTGCGCCCGAGCCATTTTCAACCTCGCTGATAATGATGTGCTTAAAATCGGCACCATCGGCATAGTATTCTATCCCCGTCATGTCTTGTTCAATGGGGTCGTTATAAAAAACGTTGGGCTTTAAATAGAGCCATCCATTTTGGTAATCAAAAATAAGGTTAAATTTTTTCAGCAAATTAATCCCTAGGTTACCGTCTCTGGTTACTGTTATAAGGTTGTTTTTAACGGTATCGTATTCGGGGAACGAAGTTATTACGTTTGGTATTTTGTATTTACCCAGTTCAACCTCGTTTATCCGGCTCAAAAACCCACGCACTGGCCCGGTAAGGCTAATGCCCAAATTTGAGGCAATAAACCTATCGGGCAAACCCTGGTTTTGCTCAATTAAATTCTCGAGCGATAGGGCATGCCCAGCACCCAGGTCAACAAGTAGTTTATTATTCTTCGCAGCATTATCGCTGCGTAATTTTACCTTAATACTAATATACGGCCTGTGCTCTTCAATGGTGATGGGTAATTTAGTGCCCCGCCTAAATACACGCATATATTTTGGCGGCCCGGCAGTAATGGTACTATCGCTAAAGTTCACCCGCACGGTAAAGGCACTAAAAAACTCGTACCCTAAAAGGCCATGAATAGGCATTCCGGCATAGTTTGATAGGCCAAAGTTGTCTTCCTTTAATACGGCTGCCGATAGATTGTTACCCGTTATACCGGGTAGGGTAACTTTGAGGGAAGGGGCAACATAGGCTTCAAAATCTTTACCTTCGCCCATGCCGGTTACCAGTATCGAACGTTTGTTTTTGATATTTAGCGAATCAATTAAAGTTGGGTCGGTAATAATCATGAGGCCCACTCCCGAATCTAATACAAAATTATATGGCCCCTTATTGTTTATTTTAACATGAACAACAACCATATTACGTATTAATTGAAAAGGGAACGACGCGCTTTTAATATCGCTATCAACCTTAAAATAAGCCTGCCCCCGGGCCTGCAAAATAAAAAGGCATAACAAACAGAATAAAAACCCCGTTTTTTTTACTTTAGCTAATAAGCAGCTATTCAAGATGTTTAAAATTGGTAGTATAAATTTACACATAATTATTAGCTTATGTGTTTAAAATTTATGGGGTTTATATTGTAAATAATAAAATGTATATGGTAAAAACGAGATACAGATTAATGGGGCTGCTTGGCGCAATTGTTTTAATTGCAACGCAATACAGTTGCAGCCCCGGCTTGCGTAAAGGCAAGCTGAGGCAAATATTTAAACATTCGGCTATAGTGAACGACCATTTTACGGGCTTTGCTTTGTATGATATGGATGCCCAAAAAATGGTATACCAGTTAAATGCTGATAAATATTTCACTCCCGCATCAAATACCAAGCTTTATACTTTTTATACCTGCCTTAAAATGCTTAGCGACTCCATACCAGCCTTAAAATATGTTAACCGGAATGATTCGTTGATATTTTGGGCAACCGGAGATCCGTCTTTTTTACACACCGACCTAAAGGGTGTTAATGCTTTTAATTTATTGAAGAATAGCCCGGCTAAACTCTATTTTTCTTCTGGTAGTTATACCGGCGATTTTTATGGTAACGGATGGCCATACGGCGATTACAATGATTATTATCAAGCAGAAATAAATGAGTTGCCTGTTGAAGATAACGTTGCTGTAGTTTATGCCGATGCCGACGGCACCCTCAAGATAAAGCCAACATACTTACAACCCCTGCTAAAGTGCGATAGTACTTTAAAATTAAACGTGTTCCGTGTGCAACGCAATATTTTGAATAACGATTTTGTATACCCGGCAATGCGCATCCCCAAAAGGTATCGGGCAGAGATACCCTGGAAGGTATCAACAGCTTTGCAACTGGCTTTGTTAAAGGATACCCTGAAGCGAGAGATAACCGAGGTTAACCTGCCTATGCCAACAGCAGCCCGAACGATTTACAACGCCCAGGCCGATACGGTTTACAGAAGGATGCTGCAACCGAGCGATAACTTTATTGCCGAGCAGCTATTGCTGGTATGCTCGTCAACCCGGTTTAAAACCTTGAGTCCCGATTCGGTCATTAATTATTCCATCAATCATTATCTGAATGATTTGCCCGATAAGCCCCAATGGGTGGATGGTTCGGGCCTATCCCGTAAAGATTTGTTTACACCGCGAGATATGATAGCCCTGCTGCAAAAAATAGCGGCGGAGGTAAAAGACGAAAACCTGCTGCATAGCCTAATGCCTGCCGGCGGCGTGGTGGGCACAATAAAAAACGCGTATAAAACCGACAATGGCAAAGCCTTTGTTTGGGCAAAAACAGGCTCGTTAGCTAATAACCACAACCAAAGCGGCTACCTGGTTACCCGTAAAGGCAAAAGGCTGGCTTTTGCCTTTATGAACAATAACTTTACGCGCCCCACACGCGAAATACGAGATGAGATGGTAAGGATAATAACCTATATTCATGAAAACTATTAACAAAATTGCCCTGCGTTTATCACCGCTTTAACCCCGGATTTTGAAGCGGAAGCGTTGATACGTCTCTTTCAATCTCCTTTTGTTCAATAGCCACAGCGTAGTCTGCAGGTTCAATTTTACAGCCGGTAAATTCGGCATAAACCTGGGTAAACTCGGCGCCTAAGTATAACAGTGCCGATGTATAGTATATCCATACAAAAATGATGATGATAGAACCCGCGGCACCATAGGTGGAGCTAATTTTCATGGTGCCAATGTACAGGCCAATTAAATATTTGCCCAGCATAAACAACAAGGCAGTAAATACGGCCCCGGTGCGTACATCGCGCCAGCGTATTTTAACATCGGGCAGGTACTTAAATATAATGCCGAACAGCGCGGCAATAACAATAAAGGTTACTGCGGTATTGATAACGTAAAATACAATTTCGAAATGGCTTAGGTAATGGCTCAACTTATCACTAAGGGCGGCCAGCAACCCGTTTACAATTAATGATACTAAGAGTAAAAACCCTAAAGCAATAACCAGCGAGAACGAAAGTAAACGGTTGGTTATCATTTTAACCCAGCCGCGTTTGGGCTTTGCCTTTACCCTCCAAATGATATTAAGCGAATCCTGAATTTCCATAAAAATACCGGTTGCGCCAATTATTAAGGTTACCACTCCAATAATTATAGCCACTGCCGATTTACCTAATTGTACACTTTTTACGATAGATTGTATTTGGGTGGCTGCATCGGGGCCAACAAAGCCTTTCAATTCGGGATATATTTTACCTTCAAAGGCATCATGGCCAAAGTATAAGCTCAATACAAAAACAAGCAGCATCATTAAAGGGGCCAGCGAAAAAACGGTATAATAAGCGAGTGAGGCACTCAGTTTTAAACCACGGTCGTCTAAAAAACCATTAAACGTTGCCAATGTTACACGCCATCCAGATAGTAGTGCTTTTTTTAAAGAAAAATTCATAAATAACTCACTTGTTCAATTTTTACCTATTTTGTTTTTTATAACATGCCCAAAACAGGCTGCGCTAACACTTTAGCAATTTTGATGCCTTAAATATAGAGTTGAACGTTATAGCTGTTGGAACGGAACATCAAGTAGCTCAAAATTTTGCCAACCTATAAAATCAAAGTGCCACCATTCGTTATCAAGTACTTTAAAACCGTGGCTTTGCATAGTTGTTTTTAGCAATT
Organism: Mucilaginibacter gracilis; assembly: GCF_003633615.1. Taxonomy (NCBI): domain Bacteria; kingdom Pseudomonadati; phylum Bacteroidota; class Sphingobacteriia; order Sphingobacteriales; family Sphingobacteriaceae; genus Mucilaginibacter; species Mucilaginibacter gracilis. The sequence continues at coordinate 1,634,637 of NZ_RBKU01000001.1, forward strand.
CGCGGTTTTGAATAACCTGCGCCGGTAGCTCGTTATAATCTGAAGCAGCAGTTGCGCTAAAGCTATCAAAAGGTGTTGGCATAGGCAGTTCAATGCCTGTTTTAATATCTATCAGGCTTAAATCAACGGCACATCCGCGGTTATGCCTCGATCCCTTTTTAGGGTCGGCAACAAAGTTTTTATCGCTGGCCTTTATATAAAACTTTTCGGTTACTGCATAAGGGCGATAGGCATCATAAATTTTAAGGCCCAGGCCTTTTGCCTTTAAATCGTTTTCAACAGCTTTGAGGGCCTTAACAACGGGTAGCCGTGTAAAAGCACGCGCCTGGTTATACATGCGCTGGTGCATAAAATTATTGCTTGTAGCGTAGCGTATATCGAGATGTATGCCGGGAATGTATTTTATAATTTCGACCAAGGCCTTGTTAGGGTTGAGCTTTATTTGTTGCAGGTACATTGCTTTATCGGCAATATGCAACGAATCGCGATAGTTTTGCGCCCCGGCATTGGTGTAAATGCCGGTAAATAATAGCATAACTAAGCAATACTGTGCCGCATTTTTTATCATATAAATAGTTAGCGGTTGGAAACAATAAGCAGGTCCAGATCTTTACAGGGCATATTAAACCTATCGCCAATATGCTTGTTGGTGAGGTGCCCCTGGTAAATGTACACCGCGTTGCGCACGCCTGTGTTTTGCCAAATTACATTTTTAAGGCCGCCCTGCTCGCCAATGTCCAATAAAATTGGGGCGAATATATTAGTTAAGGCGTAGGTAGCCGTGCGCGCCACGCGCGATGCTATGTTGGGTACGCAATAATGTATCACATCGTATTTGCGGAAAACCGGATTGGTGTGGTTGGTAACTTCGGAGGTTTCAAAACACCCTCCCTGATCAATACTTACATCAATTATAACCGAGTTGGGTTTCATCCGGCTAACGGTAGCCTCGGTTACAATGCAAGGGCTGCGGCCGGTTTGGGCGCGCATGGCGCCAATGGCTACATCGCAGGTAGTTATTGCCTTTTCGAGCACAATGGGTTGCACTACCGATGTAAATACCCTGCTGCCTATATTGGTTTGTAAACGGCGCAGTTTGTAAATAGACGGATCAAAAACCTTAACCTGGGCACCTAATGATATGGCAGTGCGGGCTGCGTATTCGCCTACGGTGCCTGCACCTAAAATAACAATTTCGGTAGGGGGTACGCCGGTTATACCGCCAAGCATAAGCCCCTTACCTTCAAAAACATTACTTAAATATTCGGCTGCAATTAAAATTGAGGTTGCGCCCACAATTTCGCTCATGGCTCTTACTACGGTTAGGGTGCCGCCTTCGTCTAACAAATCTTCAAAACAAAGGGCTGTTATTTTTTTTTGCTGAAGGGCCTGTATGTATTCGGGCTTTAAGGTAGAAATCTGCAGGGTCGAAATCAGCGTTTGGTGAGGTTTCATCATCCCAATCTCATCGGGAGTAGGCGGTGCTATTTTGATGATGATATCGGCTTCGTAAACAGATTTGGTGTCGTAAACTATCTGTGCGCCCTGTTCGCTATAATCTTTATCTAAAAAATTGGCGGCTTTACCGGCATTGCTTTCTAAGATAACCTCGTGCCCGTTATTAACAAGCAAGGCTACCGAAAGTGGTGTTAGCGCAATACGGTTTTCCTGAAACGATACTTCGCGGGGAATGCCAATATAAAGTTTGTTTTTTTTATTCTTTACTTCGAGCATCGACTCCTGCGGCTGCATCATGGCCTGCTTTGCGATGTCGGAAAAACCAGTTAAAATCCCTGAACTCATATTTCTCTAATATCCGGTTGATGAAGGTACGCAAAAAGATAAATATATTAAAGGCTTGTGTTGAGGTATATTTCCCTTGTATCATCTGGCAATACTTTAATATTAATATCAATATATTTATCCGGAATAAGATCGGGTATCATAGCGGGCCATTCTATAAAGCAATAATCGCCCGAGTAAAAGTATTCTTCGCAACCCATATCAAGTGCTTCGGTTTGATTTTTTAAACGGTAAAAATCAAAATGATAAATTTTGCCGGCCGGTATTTTGTATTCGTTTACGATAGAAAATGTAGGGCTGGTTACATTATCATTAACACCCAAAACTTTGCATAATGCTTTAATAAGGGTGGTTTTACCGGCACCCATCTCGCCGTTAAACAAAAAAATTTTGGAGTTAGCAGCCTGCGAGATGATTTTAGCGGCGGCTTGTGGTAAATAGTCAATGGAGTTAACTTCGATAATCATTGCTCAGATTTTATTTCGTATAAAACCAAATCTAAACCAGCAATTTTTTTAAATCCTTTATCGGCGGTAATAATTGGTAAAGAAAAGGCCAAAGCAGATGCCGCAATTATTGCATCGGGTATCTTTAACTTGTATGTTTTTCTCAATTCTATAGTGAAGGCTTTTATTTCCTTATTTATATCTAATACTGTAACCGAATCAATAAAATCATTTAAAATTTCAATTGCCGATGGGGTGTTGCCATGAAAAGCAAACAATTCTATTTCTGTTATAATTGAGATGTAAATTTGCCGGTCTTGTAAAAAATTGGCTAATACCGGGTCACCGTTAAGAAAATAGATACAGGTATTTGTATCTAAAAATGTTTCATCTCCATTCATCGCGAAGTTGCTGCTGAACTTTTAATCCATCCTCATCTGTTTTTAACGCGCCGGAAAATTTCTTTGCATCAAACTTTTTTTTAGGTTTACGTTCGGCCAGTATTTTTTTCAGGCTTTGTATATCGGTGTCTTTATTCAATACTAATACCATAACCAAATTTAAATAAAAAAATCCCATTCATAAAACGGGATTTTTATTGATGTTTTACTTAGGCCCGTAGGTTGCAATAGGGATAATCATCTCCTCTAACGATATGCCGCCGTGCTGAAAGGTTTCGTTATAAAAGTTAACAAAGTGGTTGTAGTTGTTTGGGTAAACAAAGTAGTTATCAACCTTGGCAAATACAAAACTTGAGCTAACGTGTAGTTTAGGCAACATCGCATCGTGCGGGTTGCGGATATGGAAAACCTCTTTAGGGTTAAAATTTAAGTTTTTGCCCTGTTTGTAACGCAGGTTGGTGTTGGTGTTACGGTCGCCAATAATTTTGCTTGGGTTTTTAACCCTTATGGTGCCATGGTCGGTAGTGATGATAACTTTTACCTGTTTTTGGGATAAAAACTTTAAAAGCTCGTACAAGGGCGAATGCTCAAACCACGATATGGTTAAAGAGCGGTAAGCTGCATCGTCGCTGGCCAATTCGCGTATCATTTGCATATCGGTACGGGCGTGCGATAGCATATCAACAAAGTTGTAAACTACTACGTTCAAATCGTTCTTCATCAGGTTGCTCACACTCTCGTTAAGCGCGCGGCCCTCATCAATGTTTAATATTTTGGTATACGAATATTTGCATTCTTTACGAAGCACACGTTTAATCTGGTCGCCAACAAAATCGGCCTCAAATAAGTTTTTTCCGCCTTCGTCCTCGTCGTTTTGCCACATTTGGGGATAGCGTTTTTCCATGTCTAAAGGCATTAAGCCCGAAAATATGGCGTTACGGGCGTATTGCGTAGCTGTAGGCAGTATACTAAAATAGGTGTCTTCTTCTTCTAACCTAAAATATTCGGCTATAATAGGGTGTATCATGCGGTATTGGTCGTACCGTAAATTATCTATCAGGATAAAAAATACGGGCACATTGCTTTCCAGTTGCGGGTACACCTTCTTTTTAAACAATTGCGGAGAAATAATTGGCGCAGTATCCGGGTTTTTAATCCAATCGATGTAGTTTTTTTCAACAAATTTTGAAAACTGCACGTTGGCTTCGGCTTTTTGCAGCGTTAATATCTCGTGCATTCCGGCATCTTGCAATTGCCCCAGTTCAAGCTCCCAGTAAATTAATTTTTTATAAACATCAACCCATTCCTGGTGGCTTAAATTGTCATTTAAGGTCATGCCGAGTTGCCTAAAATCTTGCTGATAGGCCATTGTGGTTTTTTCGGTAACAAGGCGCTTGTTCTCGGTAAACTTTTTAATGGTAAGCAATATTTGCCGCGGGTTAACAGGCTTAATAAGGTAATCGTCTATTTTTGAGCCAATGGCATCTTCCATTAAATATTCTTCCTCGTTTTTAGTGATCAGAACAATAGGAACCTCTACATTTATATTTTTTATTTTGGCCAGGGTTTCTAATCCGGTTAAGCCGGGCATATTCTCATCTAAAAAAACCAGATCGAAATATTGGCTCTTAAACATGTCAACAGCATCATTACCGTTGGTTACTGTTGTTACTTTGTAACCTTTTTCGGTTAAAAAAAGAATATGTGGTTTTAGCAGATCAATTTCGTCGTCGGCCCATAAAATGGTGGTATCTTGCATGGTAAATTTTGTATATTGAGTATTAACCCATAAACATAGCTTTTGTTGCTCACATATACCTAGTATTAACAAAAATTAACTAAAATAAAATGCCGCATTTAACCATAATTTAACATTTTTGTACCATATAACAAACGTTGAATAAAAAGAAAATTATAAACGATCCGGTATACGGATTTATCAATATTCCGTCCGAACTGATATTTGATTTGATAGAGCATCCGTACTTTCAGCGGTTGCGCTACATCAAACAATTGGGAATGACGCACTTGGTTTACCCCGGTGCGCTGCATACGCGTTTTCACCATGCTTTAGGTGCCATGCACCTCATGAGCTTAACTATAGAAACCCTTTGCAATAAGGGGCAAGATATAACGCCCCAAGAAGAGGAAGCTGTTACCATTGCTATTTTACTGCACGATATTGGCCACGGCCCTTTTTCGCACGCGCTGGAACAAACCATTGTTGAGGGTATATCGCACGAAGACATATCGTCGGTTTTGATGGACAGGCTAAACGAATTGTTTGATGGCCGGCTTAACATGGCAATTGATGTTTTTAATGGCACCTATCATAAAAAATTTTTGCACCAGTTAGTTTCAAGCCAACTGGATATGGATAGGATGGACTACCTGACAAGGGATAGCTTTTTTACCGGCGTCTCCGAAGGGGTGATTAGTTTTGACAGGATAATTAAAATGCTTGACGTTAGAGACGACCATGTGGTTGTTGAAGAAAAAGGTATCTATTCTATCGAGAAGTTTTTGGTTGCCAGGCGTTTAATGTACTGGCAGGTTTATTTGCATAAAACCGTTATAGCCGCCGAGCTGATGCTGGGCAAAATACTGGAACGTAGCCGCGAGCTATCATTAGAGGGCGAAAACCTGTTTGCAACCCCCGCGCTCAAATATTTTTTAACAAACAATATTACTATCAACGCTTTTGTAAATAGTAACAATGATTTAGATACCTTTGCAAGCCTTGATGATACCGATATTATGTCGGCCATTAAGGTATGGGCAACGCATGATGACTTTATATTATCAATGCTTTGCAAAAACCTTATCACACGAAATTTATATCATGTTGAGATAAGCAGCGTACCGCCAACTGTAAGCGTAATAAATGAGTTGGTTGCAAACGCTATCGAAAAGTATGGCATAACCGAGGATGAAGCCTCGTATTTTGTTTTTACAGATAGTATAACAAATAAGGCTTATAAAATAGGTGATGGTAATATACGTATATTGATGAAAGATGGTAGCGTGCAGGATATTACAACGGCCAGTGATAATTCTAATTTAGAAGCATTGGCCAAAACCGTAAAAAAATATGTATTATGTTGTATCAAAGGCTTATTATAAAACGTAATAGACCATTTGATAATAATTTGTTGCTTTAATTTTAACGTTTAAATTTGTCCGATGCAATTTACCGCACAGCAAATAAGTTTTATGCTTAATGGCACCGTAGAGGGTGACCCCAATGTGTCGGTTAATCAACTGGCCAAGATAGAGGATGCAGGTTACGGTTCCCTGTCTTTTTTGGCGAACCCTAAATACGAGCAGTATTTATATACCACCAATGCATCGGTAGTTATTGTTAATAACGATTTGGTGCTGAGCGAAGAAGTAAAAGCAACCCTGGTAAGGGTTGAGAATGCTTACAGTGCCTTTACCATTTTGCTAGAAAAATACAATACCATTAAATTAAATAAAACCGGTATTGAGCAGCCAAGCTTTATACATCCATCAGCAAAAATTGGTGAAAACGCGTATATTGGAGCATTTGCCTATATAGGCCCCGATGTTAAAATTGGTGATAATTGTAAAATATTCCCTAATACCTATATTGCGGATGGGGTTGTTATTGGCGATAATGTTACGTTGTATGCAGGTGTAAAAATTTATTTCGACTGCCTTATTGGCAACCGCGTAATTATACACTCGGGTACAATTATTGGTGGCGATGGTTTTGGCTTTGCACCTAATGCCAACGGTAGCTACACCAAAATAAGCCAGATAGGTAACGTAATACTGGAAGACGACGTAGAAGTTGGCTCAAACACCACTATCGACAGGGCTACGCTGGGCTCAACCATCATTCGCAGAGGTGTAAAGTTGGATAACCTGATACAAATAGCACATAATGTTGAAATAGGTGCCGATACCGTGGTTGCGGCGCAAAGCGGGATTTCGGGCAGTTCAAAAATTGGCGAAAATTGCATTATTGGCGGCCAGGTAGGTATTGTGGGGCACATCAGCATAGCTAAGGGTACACAAATACAGGCAAAATCGGGCATAAGCCGCTCAATTGATATTGCAGGAAAAAAATGGGCCGGTGCTCCGGCATCTGCTTATACAGATCATATGCGGTCGCAGGTGGTGTTAACGCGTCTGCCCGACTTAGAAAAAAGAATTATTGAATTAGAAAAAATAATTGCTGAATTACGCACTGAATCTAAATAAATTAAGCTGCTTGCAATTACAGATAGTATGAATGCGAAACAAAGAACTATAATGACCGAGGTTTCGGTATCGGGCACGGGCTTACACACCGGCGAAAGAGTTACAATGACTTTTAGGCCAGCCGCCGAAAACCATGGTTATAAATTTAGAAGGGTTGATCTGGAAGGTTCGCCGATAATTGAAGCCGATGTTGATAATGTTACCGATACATCGCGCGGAACAACAATTACTCAAAATGGCGCCAGCGTAAGCACGATAGAACATGTGCTGGCTGCGCTTGTTGGTTTAGAGATAGACAATGTTTTGATTGACCTTGACGGGCCCGAAACGCCGATAATGGACGGCAGTTCAATTTTGTTTGTTAATGCCATACTGGAGTCGGGCTTTATGGAGCAGGACGCCGACCGGGAGTATTACCATATTACAGATAACATACATTACTCGGAACCAGACCGTAAGGTGGAAATGGTGGCCATGCCGCTTGACGATTACCGCTTCACTTGCATGGTTGATTATAACTCGCCGGTGTTGGGCAGCCAGCATGCCAGTATATCAACCATTGCCGAGTTTAAAAAAGAAATAGCATCGAGCCGTACTTTTTGCTTTTTGCACGAACTGGAAATGCTGTTAAAGCACGACCTGATTAAAGGCGGCGACCTTAACAATGCCATAGTTGTGGTTGACAAGCATGTTAGCCCCGGCGAATTAGACCACCTGGCTAAATTGTTTAACCGCGAAGATATTGACGTTGCCCCGCAAGGTATATTAAATAATATTGAACTACGCCACCAAAACGAGCCTGCCCGCCATAAGCTTTTAGATATGATAGGCGATTTAGCACTGGTTGGTGTGCCAATTAAGGGCCATATTATGGCTGCAAGGCCTGGCCACGCTGCCAATGTTGCCTTTGCTAAAAAAATAAAAGCCATTATTAAAAAGGAACGCAGCCGCAAACACTTTAAAGTTTACGACCCCAACGCCAAGCCGGTTTACGATACCGTGCAGATAATGAATATGCTGCCACACCGCTGGCCGTTTTTAATGGTTGATAAAATACTGGAGCTTTCAAAAACGCATGTTGTTGGTTTAAAGAATGTTACCATGAACGAAGATTTGTTTATGGGGCACTTTCCGGGTTCGCCAATATTTCCGGGTGTTTTGCAAATTGAGGCTATGGTGCAAACCGGCGGTATTTTAGTACTCAATACGGTGCCCGATCCGGAAAATTATCTTACCTTGTTCTTAAAGATAGAGAATGCTCGTTTTAAAAGCAAAGTAGTACCGGGCGATACCCTGATATTTTATTGCAATTTACTTCAACCAATTCGGCGTGGTATTGCGCAGATGAAAGGTATTGGAATGGTAGGCGAGCGTATTGTTGTTGAAGCCGAATTAATGGCGCAAATTGTAAAAGTTAAAGGTTTAGAGGCATGATCCAACCACTGGCGTATATACACCCACAAGCAAAAATAGCCGGCAATGTGGTTATTGAACCTTTTGTAACTATTGATAAAGACGTTGTAATTGGCGAAGGCACCTGGATAGGGCCCAACGTATCTATTATGAACGGCGCACGCATTGGTAAAAACTGCCGTATTTTTCCGGGAGCAGTAATATCGGGCATTCCGCAGGATTTGAAATTTGCAGGTGAAGAAACTACCGTTGAAATTGGCGATAATACAACCATCCGCGAATGCGTAACCATTAACCGCGGAACAAAAGACCGTTGGAAAACCGTAATTGGCAACAACTGCCTCATTATGGCTTATTGCCACATTGGGCACGATTGTATTGTTGGTAATAATTGCATTTTTAGCAACAACACCACACTGGCCGGCCACGTTACTATTGACGATTATGTGGTACTGGCGGGTATGGTTGCCATACACCAGTTTTGCCACGTAGGTTCGCATGCGTTTGTAACCGGTGGTTCGTTAGTGCGTAAAGATGTGCCGCCATATGTAAAGGCCGCCCGCGAGCCACTATCATATGTGGGTATTAACTCGGTAGGTTTGCGCCGCAGAGGGTACTCATCACAACAAATAAACGAGATACAGGATATTTACCGTACCATCTTCATCAAAAAACACAATTTTACCAAAGCGCTTGATATCATAGAAGCCGAAAGCCAACCTACCGAAATACGCGACGAGATTTTGGATTTTATCCGCAACTCAAACCGCGGTATCATGAAGGGTTTTGGTAATCAGTAAATTAGTTCATGGTTCATAGATAATAGTTCATAGCCTGATTCTATAAATCATTGTAAAAGTTCACCATGATCTATGAACCATCAACCATGAACTCAATATCCATTTCCCTCCAAAACATAGGCCGCCGCTTTAACCGCGATTGGATATTCAGGGATGTAAATTATAGTTTTGGTAACAACCTGGCTTATGCCATTTTGGGGCCAAACGGTTCGGGTAAATCTACTTTGCTGCAAATACTCACCGGCAGCTTAACCCCGTCGGCAGGAACAATAGATTTTTTAGTTGGCGATAAACCCGTTGAGATAGAAGCGGTTTACAAGCACCTGAGTTTTGCTGCCCCCTACCAGGAATTAATTGAAGAATTTACGCTGGACGAAATGATTGATTTTCATTTCCAATTCAAAAAATACCGGGACGGTTTAAATAAGGCTGCTATTGTTAACTTGCTGGGTTTACAAACCAGTAAAAACAAATTGCTCCGCTATTTTTCGTCGGGCATGAAACAGCGTACCAAACTTGCCCTTGCCTTTTGTGCCGATACCGAAATGTTAATGCTTGATGAGCCTACGTCAAACCTTGATGCCCAGGGCGTAGAGTGGTACCTGCAACTTGCCGAAAAGTTTGCCACTAACCGCCTAACCATTATTTGCTCCAACCAACCGCACGAATACGGCTTTTGCAGCCAAACCCTCAACATCAGCAATTATAAAAAGCAAAGTTGAGTTCCGTTTTTTCGTGCCTACATTTTATTTTATTAGTTTTAAGCTTCTAATAAAAAAAGCATTATAATGATAAAAAAACTCTTACTAAGCACCTGCATATCGGCTATAGCTTTGGGCACTTTGGGGCAAGCCAAGCTTGTTGAAAAAGTAACGCGCAAGGGCAACGAAATTGTAATACCATACGAAAAATATGTTTTGCCCAACGGCTTAACGCTGATATTGCACGAAGACCACTCGGACCCGGTAGCGCATGTGGATATAACTTACCACGTTGGTTCGGCACGCGAAGAGATAGGTAAATCGGGCTTTGCTCACTTTTTTGAGCATATGATGTTTGAGGGATCCGATCACGTAAAGGATAAGCAGCACTTTAAGCTGATAACCGAGGCTGGCGGAACCCTAAATGGCTCAACCAACCTTGACCGTACCAATTATTTTGAAACCGTGCCAAGCAACCAGTTAGAAAAAATGCTTTGGCTGGAATCTGACAGGATGGGGTTTTTATTGAACGCCGTTACGCAAGAAAAATTTGAGATACAAAGAGCAACCGTTAAAAACGAGCGCGGTCAAAATTACGATAACCGCCCATACGGTTTAATGAGCGAATATGTATCAAAAAACCTTTACCCATACGGGCACCCGTACTCGTGGTTAACCATTGGTTATATTGAAGAGTTAAATAAAGTGGGCGTTAACGATTTAAAAAACTTTTTTTTACGCTGGTATAACCCCAATAACGCCACGCTAACCATTGCAGGCGATATTAACGCCAAACAAACCATTGCCTGGGTTGAAAAATATTTTGGCCCTATACCGCGCGGCCCCGTGGCAGCAAAAATGCATTTGCCTCCGCCTGTATTAACTGCCGATAGGTATGTATCGTACACCGATAACTATGCGCAATTACCGTTATTAAGCATTACTTACCCCGGTGTTGAGGCTTATAATAAAGACGAAGCGGCATTGGATGCCCTGGCGGCCATTATTGGCAGGGGTAACAACTCCATATTGTATCAAAACCTGGTAAAAACGCGTAAGGCAGTACAGGCTACTATGAACTCGCGCAACTCCGAGCTATCGGGCGAGATAAGCCTTACTGTTGTGCCTTATCCGGGGCAAACCCTTGCAGAGATGAAAGCAGGAGTAGAGCAATCGTTTAAAGATTTTGAGGCCCGCGGCGTATCCGACGAGGATTTAAAACGCATTAAAGGTAGTTCCGAAGCTCAATATATTAACGGGCTGGCAAGTGTATCGGGCAAGGCATCTGAGCTGGCCTTAGCTCAAACCCTAACCGGCAACCCCAACCAGATACAAAACGAACTGAAAGAAATTGACGCCGTTACCAAAGAAGATGTGATGCGCGTTTATAACCAATATGTAAAAGGTAAGCCAGCAGTTATTTTAAGTGTATTGCCCAAGGGGAAAGAAGATATGCGCCTTGCTGCTGATAATTACACCATTGATAAATCGGGCTACAAAGCGCCGGATTACGGTTACGCCAGCTTAAAATACAATAAGGCTGTTGATAATTTCGATCGTAGTAAAACACCGCCTGCTGGTCCGGCAGTTGTTATTAAGGCTCCGGCTTTCTGGACGGCTAAAACCACCAATGGCATTGATATGATTGGCACCTTTAATAACGAAATACCAACGGTATCGGTTTCGTTATCAATTAAAGGTGGCGGTTTGTTAATGGCTAAAGATGCGGCGAAGGCTGGTTTACCATCAATTACAGCAAGTATGCTTAATGATGCTACCGAAAAATATACCGCCGAGGCACTAAGCTCCGAACTGCAAAAATTAGGAAGTTCGATTGTTGCTACAGCAGATGATTACGAAATGGGTTTCCGCGTAGCCGCGTTAAAGAAAAACCTTGCACCAACAATGGCACTTTTAGAAGAGCGCTTATTGCATCCTAAATTTACACAAGATGCGCTCGACCGTATTAAAAAACAAGCCATACAGGGTTTAAAAAATGCTAAAACCCAACCGGCTTTTGTGGCCAGCAGTGTTTACGACAAGTTGTTAAAAGGTACTAAAAACATAAGCACCTACGCAGTATCGGGCACACCCGAAACTGTAGCCAATATTACCCTGGCCGATGTGCAGGCATTTTATGATAACAACTTTTCGCCATCTGTTAGCGAGGTGGTAGTGGTTGGCGATATTACCGAGGCAGAGGCCCGTGCTAAACTTGCCTTTTTAAATGGCTGGAAAACAAAAACGGTTGATATACCGGCACCGGCTGCCGGTAATACTTTTAGCCAAACTAAACTATATCTGGTTAATGTGCCAAAGGCTGCCCAGTCGGAAATAAGGATTGGTTACCAAACCAACCTGACGTATGATGCCCTTGGCGAATTTTACCGTGCCGGAATTATGGACTTTGCCCTTGGCGGTGGTTTTAACAGCCGTATTAATTTAAACCTTCGCGAAGATAAGGGTTGGACGTATGGTGCAAGTTCGCGCTTTACAGGCGATAAATACGATGGATCGTTTGTGGCTGCGGCTGGCGTTAAAGCTGGTGCTACCGATAGTTCGGTTGTGGAGTTTATCAAGGAGATTAAAAATTATCAGCAAAAAGGCATCACACCTGCCGAGCTGGTTTTTACCAAAGCCTCTATTAGTCAAAGCGACGCCCGTAAATACGAAACAAATGCGCAAAAAGCTGCCTTTTTAAGCCGGATACAGGAATATAATTTGAAGCCAACTTTTGCCGACGAGCAAAACAAAGTATTACAAGGTATAACCAAAGCAGAAGTTGATGCTTTGGCGGCCAAGTATTTGGATTTGAATAAGATGATTATATTGGTAGTTGGCGATAAAGACAGGATTTTGCCTGGCCTGCAAAAACTGGGATATGATATTGTTGAATTAAATGCCGATGGGGAGCCTTTGGCCAATAAATAGTTACTTGTAATTTTCAACTCAAGTGGCTAAGTTTGCGGTTTAATTTTTAAGGATTTTTATGTCTAAAGCTTCGGAAATAAAAAATGGAAGTATACTTCGCTTTAATGGCGAACTGATACAGGTGGAAGAGTTTATACACCGCACACCTGGCAACCTGCGTGCCTTTTACCAGGCGCGTATGCGTAACATTAAGAGCGGTAAACTGGTTGAATACCGTTTCCGCACGGATGAAGATGTTGAAATTGCCCGCGTTGAAACAAACGACTACCAGTTTTTATATATGGACGGCGATGCTTTGGTGGTAATGGACAACACCACTTACGACCAATTTAACGTACCAAAAGGCTTATTTGGCCCGGCAGTGAAATTTTTAAAAGAGGGCACCAACGTAATAGTGGCCTTTGAAAGCGAAGAGCCTATTATGGGCCAAATGCCCAACTCGGCCGAGCTGGAAATTACTTATACCGAACCTGCCGTTAAGGGTGATACATCAAGCGGAGCTTTAAAAAGTGCTACCGTTGAAACAGGTGCCGAAATTAAGGTACCCCTGTTTGTAAACATTGGCGATAAGGTAAAGGTTGATACCGCAACCGGCAGCTACGTTGAGCGTGTTAAAGGATAATTAATATAATTTAAATATGGAAAGCCCCGAAAGGGGCTTTTTTGTTGCCAACCAAAACTAAAAAATTGAATAGCAAACAACAACTACGTAAACTGTACCTAAGTAAGCGAATGGAACTTTCGCCGGAAGAATATCAATCGGGGAATGATAAATTGCTTGGCCATTTCGAAAAGATTGATCTGGAGGGTATTAAATGCATCCACTTATTTTTGCCGATGCTTGAACGGAGGGAACCTGATACTTTTTTGATAATAAGTTGGTTGAAGCAAAATTACCCTGCCATTAGGTTAGCCTTTTCTAAATCTGACTTTGCTACAACCAGCATGCAGCATTTTTTGGATGATGAGCACCTTGAAATAGATAGTAATGATTTTGGTATCCCCGAGCCAATTGCAGGGACTATAATTGATGTAACCGAAATAGATATGGTGATTGTGCCCCTTTTAGCTTTTGATAAGCAAGGCTACCGCGTAGGTTACGGAAAGGGTTTTTATGATAGGTTTATGGCCCAGTGCAAACCCGGCACCCAATTTATTGGCCTATCGTTTTTTGAACCTGTGGATACGATAGAAGATAGTAATGAATACGATGTGCGCCTGCATAAATGCCTTACTACGCAAACCCTGTGGGCGTTTAGCTAGTAGCGGTAATATGCTTTGCCGCCATTATTAACGGCGTTACCTGCTAATTCGGCATTATCTAACTGTTTGCTAAACCAGGCATCCCACTGTTGCTGGTTGTTAACATTGCTCATGTGTTGGGTTTGATATTCATAGTCGTCGTTAATTTTGTGATATTTACTTTCAATATCCTTAAAAACGGCTACAATTTCGGCCTGATAGTTTGATGTATAATGCCTGCGGGTAAAAGCCGCGTACAACTCGTTACGCATAAGGTAGGCAATGTTGTAATGGCCCTGCTCGTGCCGTAAAACGCTTGATAGCATTTCGCGGTTTTTCATCAAATCAAACCTTATCCACGATTTTGCTGCGTTAACCTGCACCCGTACATTAAAATCAATAATATAATTGCCATTATGCCTTACAGGATTATAAGAGTAACTTACATAGCAATTGGTATAGGCGGCAAAAGCGTTGTCGGCAACCGGGATTGCGGCAAAATCTGCCTGGGTAAGCCGGTGGTAGGTTTGCGCCGAAAGCAAACCAGGTGAAAAAGAAACTATCGTAACAACTAATCCAACAAGCCTTTTCTTCATTTTATTACCGATAACTACAAATAGACCAATTAATTATGTGATGGTTTATTCAAAGGGCTGTCACTAACCAGTCATAAAAAAAACCGGAATCAAATTGGTTCCGGTTTTTTTATGACTATATGTTTTTAATTGCCTTTTGGGCCAATTGGGTTGTTTTGGCTTAATACGTTTAGGGCCATCATCTCTTTCATGGTGCGCTGCATGTTTTCGCCAGAGCCATCGAGGAAGATAACGTTGCCTTTAGAGTTTTCCGAAAAGTGTTTAATAGCTTCGGTCCACATGGTAAATAAAATTACCGACGTATCCATATCAGCCTCCTTCATTTCTTTCGCGGCAACGCTCATGCCCTTGGCCACTTCCTCGCGGAAGAGGGCTATACCTTGTCCGCGTAATTGAGCGGCAGAGCGTTCTGCTTCGGCAGATATTTTGATGGCGTTACCTTCGGCCTCGGCAGCCTTGGTTTTGGTGATGAGCAAAGCCTGGCCCTCGTTTTCGGCGGCGGCCTTTAAGTTGTTTGATGCAACAACCTGGCTCATCGATTTCATAATTACATCGTCGAAGGTAATATCGTTCAACTGCAAATCTTGCAGGTGGTAGCCCCAGCTTTCTAATATCTGGTCTATCTGGTCCTTTACGTGGTCAACAATGTCGCGCCTTAAAATTAGTACATCGGCCTGGCGTTTTGTAGCCACAAATGCGCGGATGGAGCCTTCAACTGTGCGCACAAGTGCCTGCATCAGGTTACGCTCATCAACAAATTTAAAGGCTACGTTTTTAATAGTTTCCTCTTCCTGGTTTAAAACCGAATACAGCAACATGGCTTTAAAGTAAACATTGGCCTGATCCACCGTTACGGCTTGAAACTCCAGCTCAACCGAACGGTTTTGGATGGATATGCGCGACGATATCATTTCTATCAGCGGGAGCTTAAAATTTAAACCCGGTGATAAAATGCGGCTATACTTGCCAAATACCGTTACCACGGCAATGGTGCCCTGCTGTACAGATACAAACGACGAAAAGAGTAATACTAAAACTATAAATGCGATAATTAACGGTACTGCTATCATGGTTTTGGTTATTTGTTTAACGAATATAGGTAAACGTTTATAAATGGTTGGCTTTTTGATAGGTATTAATTAAAATACACATTATGAACATGAAACGCACTTTTGGAGCGATATTAACTATACTGGGCATTGTTGGCTTAATTTACGCCGGTGTAACCATTATTAACCACTCGGCGGCGGCAACAAGCATTAGTGTTTTTGCCATTATAGGCCTTTTGTTTTTCTTTTCGGGGATAAGCCTTGTGCGTGTTACCAAAGACGAAGCGTAGCATAAAACATCTCTATTAAGATTTGTCAACTTTTTAAAAGTTGACAAATCTCTCTCTGCTAATCAACCCGATTAATTACCCCATCGGCACTAATGCTTAGGCCCGATTGCGGAAAATCGGTTTCTGTAAGATATTTTATACGGGTAACGGCACGGTTAAGGCTATCGCGCTCAAGGCCGTTTGCATGCGTTTGTTTAAATGCAATAATCTGCCCATTTAAAAACTCGCCTTTTTTATTGAGTTTAACTTTTAATAAAGGTGCCAAACCACACACGCCCGAAACACTTACGCTTTTATAAGTGCAAAAATTACCAAGGCTGTAAGCTATCAGCCGGTTTTTATAAAGTTCCATAGCGCGGCTAACATGGGGGCCGTTGCCAAAAATAACATCGGCTCCTGCATCAATGGCGTTATGGGCAAAGGCGTGTACATCGCCGCGGTTTTCGCCAATGTAGCTTTCTTTTTTAAAGGGTACGTGTTCAAAGGCGGCTCCCTCGCCGCCGCCATGAAAAGATACGATAACAATATCAACCTGTTGTTTTAAGCCTTGTATAATAGCGGCAGCGTTTTTAAAATCGTGCAGAGATACCACCTGGCTGTTTGGCGAAAAAGCACAAAAGCCATATTTAACGCCCTTTATAGTAAATATGGTTGATGGGTGGGTTTGCAAGCCCGCATAGTAAATGCCATTACTATCTAAAGTATTGGTGGTGCTTTGGCGACCACTATCCCCAAAATCATCAATATGGTTATTGGCTACGCTTAAAACATCAAAACCGGCAGCCTTAAAAATGCTGCAATACTTAACCGGCATCCGGAAAGAATAGGGTTTCAGTTTCTTTTTTCCGATTGGCGTGCCGCTATCTGCTAAAGCACCTTCAAGGTTGCCAAATGCTACATCAGCATCTTTAATATATTTCTCGGCGGCTTTAAAGCTGCTTTTGCCACTATCGGGCGGAAGGGTATAGGCAGTTGGGTATGCAGTGCCCAGCATCATATCGCCAACGGCAGCAATAGCTATAGTAGTATCAATGGTAGGTTGGGGGGCAACGGGTTTTACAACAACAATTGGTTTGGTATGTACAGCAGCGGTATGGGGCTCATTGGTACAGGCAAATAACAGCAATGGTGCTAAAAGCGTAATATGAATTTTGCGGCGCTTCATTTTTAGGCAAAAAAAAACCTTCCGATGGGCGAAAGGTTTTTCAATTTAGGTTCACTATTGGTTAGTTATTTTGAATCCGTTGCAGATTCTTTTTCCAATTCTTTTTTAAACGAGTCTAACAAACGGCCACCGCGATAAAAGTAGCGGCTGTAATAATCGTCGTCCAGGTTATTGATAGACACACCCTTTAAAGAAGCGTGTGCAAATTTGTTATTGCCTAAGTAAATGCCCACATGCGAAATGCTGCGGCTATGTATTTTAAAGAATACTAAATCGCCTTCTTTAAGTTCGTCTTTTTTAACAGGGCTAACCATGCTAAAAATATCACGCGAGTTACGTTCGATATTGAGGTTGAACACTTTACTATACAACTCTTTAGTAAAAGCTGAACAATCGATGCCTTTTTTAGACGATCCGCCAAAACGGTAAGGAGTACCTATCCAATCATAAACAAATTGAAAAAGTTTAACATTTGAGGTTGTAGACAGCGCTACGCCCATTATTTGCGAAAGGTAATCTTTAACTAAGCTTTTATCCTGTTCTTCAGTGGTTTCCGGAGCGGAGTTTGGTATAGATTTTGTTTGAGCTTGTACATTAGCAACTGAAAGGCTGATGAATAATGCAAGTGCGATAGACAGTTTCTTCATTTAATCTCTCTTTGTTGTATTAGGGGAGTGCAACAATTATTAAAATTGATAACATTTTTGCTTATCAAACGGACATCGTTTGGTAATTTTTTTGTTAACAGTTGTCGAAGATAGTCTTAAAAATCTCTTTTCCAAAAAAAATCTAATAAAAGATAAACAAAGTGGCTGCGGTTTCGCTTTTTACGCGGATATAATTAGATTTGCGCATCTTAAAATTTTAAAGATCTTTTTTAACACATGAGTTCAGTCGCAATCACCAAAGACACTTATCTGCATTGGTACGAATCAATGCTTTTAATGCGCAAGTTTGAAGAAAAGGCAGGTCAATTATACGGTCAGCAAAAAATAAGGGGCTTTTGCCACCTGTATATTGGTCAGGAAGCGGTGTTAGCCGGTGCCATGTCGGTTATTAAGCACGAAGATAGTATGATAACAGCTTATCGCGATCATGCTCATGCTTTGGCCAAAGGCACACACCCTAACGCCGTAATGGCCGAACTTTACGGAAAAGCCACCGGCTGCTCAAAAGGTAAAGGCGGCTCAATGCACATGTTTGATAAGGAAAACCATTTTTATGGCGGCCACGGTATTGTGGGCGGCCAGATACCAATGGGTGCCGGTGTTGCATTTGCCAACAAATACAGCGGGCGCGATAATGTTAACCTTTGCTACATGGGCGATGGTGCAGTGCGCCAGGGTGCATTAACCGAAACCTTTAACATGGCTGCGCTGTGGAAACTGCCTGTAATATTTATTTGCGAAAACAATGGCTATGCTATGGGTACTTCGGTATCGCGCACAACCATACAAACCGATATTTATAAATTAGGCTTACCTTACGGCATACCATCGTCGCCGGTTGACGGTATGGACCCGGTTGCGGTACACAACGCTATGGACGAAGCCGTTGAGCGCGCACGCAAAGGTGATGGCCCAACGTTTTTAGAAATGCGTACCTACCGTTACAAAGGGCACTCCATGTCCGATCCGCAAAAGTACCGCACTAAAGACGAGGTTGAAAGCTACAAAGCTAAAGACCCTATTGAAACCGTTAAACAAGCTATTTTAACAGAAAAATATGCCGACGATAAATGGTTTGAAGAAATTGACGAAAAAATTAAAGCTATAGTTGACGAATCAGTTAAGTTTTCTGAGGAATCGCCTTGGCCGGAGGCATCCGAGTTATATACCGATGTGTATGTACAAAAGGATTATCCATACATCAGAGACTAATTATAGGTTCATTTATAAAAATATAAAACTATTCATCAAATAAATATATGGCTGAAGTAGTTAAAATGCCTAAAATGAGCGATACCATGACCGAAGGGGTATTAGCTAAATGGCATAAAAAAGTTGGCGATAAAATAAAATCGGGAGATGTGCTGGCCGAGATAGAAACGGATAAAGCCACTATGGATTTTGAATCGTTTCAGGATGGTACTTTATTATACCTGGGTGTTGAAGAAGGTAAAGCTGTACCTGTTGATACCATTATTGCCGTATTAGGTAAAGAAGGCGAAGATTATAAAGCCGCCTTAGCTGCCGATGGCGCAAGCGCGCCCAAAGCCGAAACTGCCCCGGCTGCCGATAAGGCACCTGCCGCCCCAGTGGAGGCTAAAAAAGAAGCAGCTCCGGCGGTTGACTTATCAAAAATACCGGCTGTGGTTATCCGCATGCCTTTGATGAGTGATACCATGACCGAAGGTGTTATTCAAAAATGGAACTTTAAGGTAGGTGATAAAGTTAAAAGCGACGACTCGTTAGCCGATGTTGAAACTGATAAAGCTACCATGGATGTTGTTGGCTACGAAGCCGGCACACTACTATACATTGGCGTTGCCGAAGGCCAGGCTGCCAAGGTTAACGAAATTATTGCCATTGTTGGTAAAGAAGGTACCGACATTACGCCGTTATTAGCTGCTGGTAATGCTGCGCCTGCACCTGCTGCAAGTGCCGAAGAAGCTGCACCTGCAACCGAAGCTGCCGCTGCTCCAACAGCCGATGCCGAAACTGCCGACGAAAGCCGCATTAAAGCATCGCCACTGGCGCGTAAAATTGCTAAGGATAAGGGCATTAGCCTTACCCAAATAAAAGGCAGTGCCGAAGGTGGCCGTATTGTTAAAAAGGATGTTGAAGGTTATACACCATCGGCACAACCTGTAGCAGCAAGCGCCCCTGTAGCTGCCGAAGCTGCTGCACCTGCCGCCGCAAAAGCAGCACCTGCACCGGTTAAAATACCCGAGTTTGTGGGTGTTGAGAAATTTACCGAGAAACCTGTTACACAAATGCGTAAAGCAATTGGCCGCCGTTTAAGCGAGAGCCTGTTTACTGCACCGCATTTTTATGTAACCATGTCGATAGATATGGACCAGGCTATTGAGGCCCGTAACAAAATTAATGCCTACGCCCCAACTAAGGTGTCGTTTAACGATCTGGTTTTAAAGGCTACCGCTATTGCTTTAAAACAGCATCCTAATATCAACTCAGCATGGTTGGGCGATAAAATTCGTTATAACGAGCATGTGAACATTGGTGTTGCCGTTGCTGTTGACGAAGGTTTGCTTGTGCCGGTTATTAAATTTGCCGATGGCAAATCGTTAAGCCACATTAGCGCCGAGGTTAAAGACTTTGCCGGAAAAGCCAAAGCCAAAAAACTACAGCCTAACGAAATGGAAGGCTCAACCTTCACCATATCAAACTTAGGTATGTTTGGTGTTGACGAGTTTACCGCCATTATTAACACACCAAACTCGTGTA
Source organism: Mucilaginibacter gracilis (assembly GCF_003633615.1). NCBI lineage: Bacteria > Pseudomonadati > Bacteroidota > Sphingobacteriia > Sphingobacteriales > Sphingobacteriaceae > Mucilaginibacter > Mucilaginibacter gracilis. The sequence continues at coordinate 1,655,108 of NZ_RBKU01000001.1, forward strand.
TATTAGCTGTTAGCGGTATACAGGCAGTGCCGGTTGTTAAAAACGGTGCCGTAGTACCAGGCAACATTATGAAAGTTACCCTAAGTGCCGACCACCGCACAGTTGACGGTGCTACAGCCGCCGCATTTTTACAAACCCTAAAAGCACTTTTAGAAGAACCTGTTAGGTTGTTGTTTTAAAAGTTAAGCTTAATTAATATTTGAAAAGGCGATATCGAAAGATGTCGCCTTTTTTGTGGGGATGGATTAAAGGTGGGCTTGCGGTCTTATGGATGGGCTAATTGAATTAGGCTAAAATCTATTTGGGTACAACTCTTAGAATTGGATGTCCTTTTTCGTCTTTAAATTCAAATAACTTTCTTGATTTTAAAAATGCCTGAAGTTTAGGAAAATGAAAGTCTCTATAATCAACAGGCGTATATGTATGCAGATAGGATCCAACAGCTGCAATTCGAGCCCAACCATTTGGGTTGGCTGAGCTTTGGACCGCTTTAAGTAAATATTCGTCAACCTTTTCGTTAGTCAAAATTTCTTTACTTATTTCGATTCTATTTATTGTGGCGGGAATAATTATAGTTTCCTCTGAATTTTTATTTTTAGCCGGTAGAGATTGAGGTTTTGCTTCTTCAATCTTATTTTCAAGTGCGTTATTTATAAGGTTGCTTATGTTAATGCTGAACTGCCTTGTAAATTTTTGTCTAAAATCAGGTATACCATTGTAGGACTCTGTTAATCCTTCCAGTCTCATTTTTTCTTTGAAATTTTTTAATACAGTAAATTGAGTAATATCAATTTTGTCCGGCTCAATGGGTGATTGAGAAAAATATAACATTACAGGCTTCTTTAATTTCAAAAACTGTTCAATTTCTTCAACTGTTCCGCTAACTGCAATGCCAGTATTTGTACCTATTCGAGTCCAAAAAACGCCAACTAAAACATCGCAGTCTTCAACAAGTTGTTTATTTATAATAGCTTGTGGCCTATCACCCATAAGTGGGGCTGAATGCGTTTCCCATTTTATGGGCATCAAAACAACCTTACTAATCATAGCGTTTATTGCATTCCAATCATTTATGACATCTGGGATAACGTCTCTTTCGTTGCCAACATCACCAGGAGAAGCCACTAATACTCTAAAGATTTTTGCATCGAACGCCATAAGTTTAGGTTTAGAAATTTGTTATAATTCAACCAATATACATAGTATCATTCATTTGTTATTAGATATTATTATAATTGTTTTTCTCTTGAGTGCATTCTCTTGTTCAAGCAGTAACTGTAAACAAAAAAGAGCCACAAGTCTCCTCATCGCTCTTAATATGTTGTATTAAACTCAATTGCCTTCAGGATCTCATGCCTTGTAGTTGTGCGCATCTACGCTTTTGAAATGCCGGATTTTTTAATTGGCATTACATTGTTGGCGCAAACATAGAGGTCTGGCTGGGCGGGTTTGACTGTCGTTTTCAGTGTACCGAAACTACGTTGTTAACGAACTTTACTCAAACTGCAATTCCCAATTATCTTCGCCGCCGTCTACAATGCGGAAAATTGTTTTTTCTACTGTTTGAGTGCCATCTGTAGAGGTGACGTGTATGGTTTCGTGGTCGTGAAATTCTTGTGTTTTGGGTACCATAATGGCTCTTACCGAATGTGGATCGCCGGGGACTGTTAAAGTTTTCATGGGTTGGGTGTTTTGATATTGGTTTAACAAGGCATATCAAAATAAGTTTCTTTTTGTTTTTGAGTGCCCGGGTTACAAGTAGCTGTGCAGAACGGAGATGAAGTATTGACGACGAGCATGACACTCTTTTTTACCATACAAAAAAAGAGCAACAAGTTACCTCATTGCTCTTCAAAATATTGATGTTTTAAACCTTACACCATATAGTTCCAACCATATGGGTCGGCAGTTACGCCGTAGCGTATTTCGTCCAGGGTTTTTAATACCTTTTTGGAGAACTCGCGCTGAGTTGGGTCGGGCAGGGTGTAAACATTACCTTCGTGTTCAATTACGCCTATGGGGGCTATGGTAGCTGCGGTTCCGGCACCAAAGGCATCGGTTAGTTTGCCGTTTTTGGCACCCTCCAGTATTTCGGCAACGCTAACGCGGCGTTCTTCAACCGGGTAACCCCAATCGCGGGCCAGTTGTAAAACAGTATCGCGGGTAACGCCCTTTAAAATGGTATCGCGGGTTGATGGTGTAATGAGTTTACCATCTAAAATAAACATCACGTTGGCGGCGCCTAACTCTTCCATGTAGGCGTGTTCTTTGCTGTCTGTCCAAATTAATTGGTCGTAACCTTCTTCAACCGCTTTGCGCGATGGCAGCATGGCGCCACCATAGTTTCCGGCTGCTTTGGCATAACCAAAACCACCTTCGGTTGAGCGCGAAAAATGAGTTTCTATTTTAACCTTTAACGGTTTGGTAAAATAAGGGCCAACCGGGCCGGCTAATACCATGTATTTGTAGGTTTGCGATGGCTGTACTCCCAAAAATGGGTCGGTAGCAAACATAAACGGACGGATGTATAGCGAGTGGCCCGCTTTTGTAGGTATCCAGTTACTATCAATATCAACCAGGGCAGCTATGCTTTGTACAAAAATATCTTCGGGCAATTGCGGCATGCACAAACGCTCGGCCGATTTATTGAAACGGGCGGCATTCATGTACGGGCGAAAAACGGATACTTTGCCATCGACATGTTTGTAGGCTTTTAACCCTTCGAAAAACGACTGGCCGTAATGCAGCGACGAAATTGCCGGACTCATGCTAATATTACCATAAGGGACGATCTGGAAGGCTTTCCATTCGCCATCGGCGTAATCGGCCACAAACATGTGGTCGGAAAACGTGCGTCCGAATGGTAGGTTTTCAAAATCGGTTTGTGCTAAACGCGAGTTTTGGTTTTTGGTGATGCTGATGTCGAGTGTTTCTGTCATGGCCTTTTCGATATTAAGGATAGAAAGGTGCAATTTACGGAATTTGTTTTGAAATGGTAAACCTCAATAATATAGATATGTTAATTAGTGGCGAATGATTATTGCCATCCCCTACAGTTTGTGTGTTAATTTAGACTGATATTGCCCTGCGAGTCACGCTGATGATCTTTTTTGTTATCAGTAAAATACAACCTAATCATCTTTTCCGCTTTCAACGAATCTAAAATTGTAATGGTTACTCTGGCGTTTTTATTGTCGGTTATAAACAAGCCCAAATCTCCTTTTGATAGGTATCCGTTGCCGAATTTTTTGCTATGCCTTTCGCCCCAGCCGCCAAACTCTTTTTCTGCATCAAATTTTATAACCTTTATCTCTTTTATGTTGGCCCATAAATAGCTTGTTTGTCCATCGGTAAAAGGCGGATAGCTAAATGTTACACCCTTAGGGCTTACTTGTAAAGTTAAACTTGCCCTTATGCCGTATGATAGGGCAAAAAATGCAAATAAAATGCAAATCACCGCTATAATTTGCGCCACCTTTGGCGCTTGCTTTAAAATGAAAAAGAGAAAAACGCCCAACCCTATTAAAACCAATACGAGGATGATGGATAAAGCGGGATCTAAAAGTTTAGAGTTTTCTAATAACATGTGGCAATGGCTAAGCGTATATTATTCATTCAAAACACTCTCAACCCAGCTTTTGCCCCATTCTTCCACCTGTTCGGTAGTCCATATTTCGGGGTAAAATATACGTTTCTGGAAACGCGGAGGCAGGTACTTTTGCCAGTTTGTGCCGCCGGTGGCCTTAATTTCTTCGGGTTCGCGGTTAAGGTAACGCACTGCCGATTTATAATGTGCCAATGGCCAGTTTACGTTAACCAGGGTATCAAAGCGGCGCAATTCATTTTCAAGCACTGCGGTGTCGGCTCCGCTGTTTTTAAAGCCCGTTAGCAGGCTGTTAAAATTGCGGTTTACACAGGCGTTGCCTAAGGCCATAAAGGTTGCGGCATACTTTTTTTCGAACTGGCGCAGGGTTAATGTTTTTTTACCTGTTGATAGTTCGGTGGCGCCAAATTTCCAGTAGATGTATTCAAACTGCTGTTCTATGCTTGCGTTTTGTAGCTCTTCGCGTTTGTCTTTAGCAACCAGGTTAATAAAATCGGTAGCGTATATCTCAATCATGCGGTACTGGCCCGATTGAAAACCGCTTGCCGGAAGTAGCGACATTCTGAATTTTAGAAACTGCTCCTTCTCCATCCCATCAACCATAATACCGAAGGAATGCGTTAAGGCTTCAAAATAACTGTTGATGCGTTTGAGGCGGGCTACAAAAAAACCGAGAGTCAATTCTGCGTGTTTAACTATTTGCTTACACTCGTGCAGGGCAAGTTTAAAATACAGTTCGGTTATCTGGTGGTAAATAATAAATATCTCCTCGTCGGGAAACGGTGTTTTGGGGTTTTGCAGTGATAGCAGGGTATCAAGGTGAATATAATCCCAATAAGTTAAAAAATCGGCGTAAAGCAAACCGTCCAGGTACGAAGCCATATCCTGTCCCATGGCTTCGTATTTTTCTTGCAGCCGCTTTATCCTGTCGTCAATTTCGGGTGTGATGTGCATATAAAATCAAAGGTAAAAAAGAAAGATAAGTATAAATTAGTTTTCTTTGCAATCATATAACCAGGTTTAGCGTTAATACAGCATGACAAAGGCACTCGGCAACACATTAAAAGGCACTATATTGATAACCGCTTTGGTAATTTTAGCGGGATGCAGCAAACCTAAAGATTTAACTTATGGGGCCATTACCGATGTTTCGGTAAAAAACCTAAGTTTAAGCGGTGTTGATGTGGAGGCAACCATTCCGGTTGATAACCCAAATAGTTATGCCATAACAGTACAAGAAGCAAACCTCGATTTAATGCTCGACGATAAGGTTATAGCCCATGTGTTACAAAGTTACCCGGTTACGGTAGCGGCAAAAACAAAAGGCGATTATAAAGTAGGCGCATCAATTAAGCTGGCAAATGCAGGTGCCATTATGTCGTTAATGAGTTTGATGAATAACAATACCGACAGAAACCTGAGCCTCGACGGTACTTTGAAAGCAAAATCGTTTGTAATTACTAAAACCGTGCAGGTACACCAAACCAATATCCAAAATTATTTAAAGCCGGTTATTGATAAGCTTAAGCTGTTTTAAAATTATTGCTTATACTTGTGTTGCTAAACTAAAGGTGATGGTGTACCACCTATTTGAACCGCTGCAAAGCTGATGACGCCTGCCAAATAAATTTATTTATTTTACAGGTTATTATATGGCTGGGTTAAAAATCTCTCATTTCGCTTCAAAAATTAAAACGCTGTTTTGGTATTGTTTAATTACCGTACCGGTATCTGTGGCAATTGGCAGTGCTGTAGCTTTGTTTTTATGGCTGTTAAGCCTGGCTATTCATTATAGGTTTGCACATACATGGCTTTTATATTTACTGCCGCTTGCGGGTATTGCAATACATTTTGCTTACCGGTTATACGGTAAATCGTCCGAAAGGGGTAATAACCTCATCATCGACGAGATACACCAGCCCGGCGCAGGTGTGCCCAAGCGTATGGGGCCGCTTATTTTAGTAACTACGGTTATAACCCATTTATTTGGCGGTTCGGCAGGGCGCGAAGGTACCGCGGTGCAAATTGGCGGCAGCATAGCCCGCATGTTTGCCGATTGGTTTAAACTTGATGCACCCGGAATGCGCACCTTGCTTACAGTTGGCATAGCGGCTGGTTTTGGGGCTGTATTTGGCACACCGCTAACCGGGGCCATATTTGCTGTTGAGGTACTAACCAATGGCCGCATTAAATACAATGCCTTTTTGCCTTGCCTGGTTGCCGGTTTTGTTGGCGATATTACGGTATCGGCATGGCACATTAAACACACGGCTTACCATATTAGCTATACACTTGCCGATATTCCGGTGGGTTCGACTTCGGTATGGCTGGCCAGTTTAATGTTGTTTAAGGTGATATTGGCATCGGTGTTTTTTGGTTTGGCCAGTTTAGCTTTCGCCCAAATGGCACACCGTATTAAAGCCTTGTTTTTAAAATTGTTTAAACATACCTGGATGATACCCGTAACGGGCGGCCTAATTATTATTGCCCTAACCTGCATACTTGGCAAGCCCGATTACCTTAGCCTGGGTGTTGAGCCCGAGTACCCACACGCGGTAACTATTGTATCGGCCTTTAATAATGGTGGTGCCGATACTTTTAGCTGGTTTTGGAAATTGCTTTATACCACACTAACCCTGGGCACCGGGTTTAAAGGGGGCGAGGTTACGCCTTTATTTTACATAGGTGCAACGCTTGGCAATACCCTGGCCACATGGTTAAACGCCCCGGTAAGTTTGTTTGCGGCACTGGGTTTTATTGCGGTATTTTCGGGAGCTACCAAAACGCCATTAGCCTGTACAGTAATGGGAGTGGAGCTATTTGGCGGGCAGCACCTGGTGTTTTTTGCTGTGGCCTGTTTTATAGCTTACCTGTTTAGCGGCAGGGCAGGCATTTACACTGCGCAACTGAAAGATAACAGCGCAAAAGGGTACTTTAGCGAGAAACTATTGAAATACAAACCCTAAGTGGCCTAAACTATTTGACGCTAATAAAAACATATTAGCTTTAAACTGTTATATCAATACGTTTAAAAAAAGACACACATCATGGAATTTCAAAAAATTTTGATTGGTATTGATGATAGCAAATATGCCGAAAATGCCGCCCGTTATGGGTTTGAGCTTGCCCATAAATTTAGTGCCCAGGTTGGGCTGGTTCATATTGTTGAGCCTGTAGTAAGCACCCCCTTAAACGATACGAGTATGTTGGGTACCCTGGTGCCATCGTTTTCAACATCTGTTGAGGATGTTGAAATGGTAAACATGCAGGAAAATTTCTCTAAAAAACTACTGGACGACATTGCCAATAAATATGGCGAGGGGCTAACCGTTTCGCACTTTAACGAGTTTGGCTCGAAAGCGGATGCCATTATTGAATGCGCCGCACAATTTGGTGCCGATTTAATAGTAATAGGCACACATAGCCGTACCGGTTTCGACAGGTTTTTGATGGGCAGCGTTGCCGAAAGCATTATCAGGCATTCGCCTGTTGCCGTTTTGGTTATACCCTTGCCTGCAGAAAAAGTCGATTAATATAGCAACCTGAAACGGATGGTATGCTCTATCTTTTTTAATTCGGTTAAAATATGCTGGTCGTAACCTTTGTTAACATCGGTAATAACGTAACCAATATGCTCGTTGGTAACCAAAAACTCGCCAACAATATTAATGTTGTGCTGTGCAAAAATATTGTTGATTTGCACCAATACCCCAGGTACGTTTTTGTGGATGTGAATTAACCGGTGTGCATTATTAACACGCGGCGGTTGCAACTCAGGGAAATTGCAGCTCATGTGTGTTTTGCCCTCGTTCATAAAATCAATAACGCGTTTGGGTATAAACTCCAGGTTGCGGGGGTTATGTTTAGGGTCGTCAAAAATAATAATGCCGTTGGCACAAGCGGTATCGGCAACGCGCCTGTTATTTATTTTGCCAAAACAACCAATAACTTTTAACCTGCCTGCGGTTTCTAATTGTTGTGCGGTTGGCTGTTCGGCCTCGTCGCAAAATAATATACCGGCTTCTTCTAAATATTTTTCTTCTATGGTGCGCCTGATGCGAATGTTATAGCCTTCTTTGCGCATCCAGGTTAAAGCCTCGTCGCCAATATCGCCCACAACCAAACATTTAATGCGGTTTTTAGGATATGATATTGCCCGGGGCATTTTGTTGAGGTATAAAAACTCATCAAAACTGGGTGTAACAAAATCGGCCTTAGCAACTACGCCTTTGCGTTCAACGTTTTCGGTAAAGGCAAAAAAGGTATCAACCATACCCGATTCTTTCAACTGAAAATCCGAATGGCCGTCGCCAATACCAAAAATCTCGCCTTTAAGGTTCAGTTCTTTTAATAAGGTAACCTTGCCACCCTCTTGCGATAGGGGGTTGGTGGCATCGTAGCCTATAATATTGCCCTCTTCGTCAAAATCAAAAGTGTTGGCGTATATATTCTCTTTTTTAATATGGTATTCGGTAACTACGGGGATAATAAAATCTTTAAAACCGCCCGAAACGATGAGTATCTTATCTGCATTGGCGGCAAAAAAATCTTTGTTGCGTAAAAACGATGCCGAAACCTTCTTTTTTAGAAATTTAACCAACTGGCGCAGGTGCATTTGATCGGCATGTAACAATCGTACACGGGCATCTAAACTTTCTGCAAAAGACATGCGTCCTTCCATAGCAGCATTGGTAAGACTTTCAATCTGTCTGAATATCTTTTCTTTGTCAAGGCGGTCTTTTAACGAAATACGTGCTAATTCATCCAGGGCTTCTACCTGGGTAAATGTACTATCGAAGTCAATTATATAATACTGGCTCATTAAAGTAATAACTTGTTATGCGAATGTGCGAATTTTGATTCACTACGCAGGTATTTATATTAATATAGGTGCTTGTTTTTAAGTTGTTGCAATCAATTGGCTGCAAATTTGTTTTATACTAAGGCTAATGGGCTTAAAATGTATGCCTATGGCTTTTGTTAGCTTGGTGTTGCTATAGTTTAATGTTTTTGATGATGCCTGTGCCGATATTTTATCAATACCTTTTTGCTTGCCACTCAAAAAGCCCCACAAGGCCGATAGGCGCCAGGCAGCATTAAGCAGCCAAGGTTTAGCCTCTTTTTGGGGCGGGGCAACTTTAAAGTTTTGAGCCGCTTCGGTAACAATAGCCTTGTAGCTCCAGTTTTCGGCATTAACAATAAAGCGTTGGCTCTCAATGTTGGTATTCATCAACTGTATCATGCTGCCGGCCACATCTTCCACGTCAACCAAGCCGCAGCTACCCGTTGTATAATACTTTAAGCCCTGGTGTACGGTTTCAAATATTTTACCGGTTCCGGTTTTGCCGGCCTGGGCTCCAATAATTAACGATGGGTTCACAATAACAGCATTTAAACCTTCGGCAATGCCGCGCCAAACTTCCATTTCGCTTTCGTATTTCGAAATAGCGTAACCGTTTTCGTGCGGTGTTTCTTCTAAATGGTTGTTTTCGGTAATCAGTTCGCCGGGTTTAGCCTCGCCTATGGCAGCAATTGAGCTAACATGCAACAGCCTGATGTTGTATTGGTTGCAAAGGTTAACCAGGTTTGCCGTACCCTCAACATTGGTTTTTATCATCAGTTTTTTGTGCGATGGGTTAAACGAAACCCAGGCTGCGCAATGGTAAACCTGCGTAATGCCTTGCAGGGCCTCATCCAGCGCAAAAACATCCAATATATCGGCGTTAAGCCAGGTAATGTGTGGTGCATAGGGCTCTAAAATGGCCGGTATTACCGATGTGGCGCGTTTAATGCAAACCAGCTTATAGCCTGCCACCGCCAATTGCTTTGCCAACTCCGAACCGAGGAAACCTGTTGCGCCTGTTACCAGTACCATGCCTTCAATATTTTTAAAAACGGTGCAATTTAATGCAAAATAAGTTGATATTTGAGCGATTTATTGGTGGTATATGTCGTTAGTTGATTTTTTAAGTCCCATTGATGTGGAGAAAATGGCCCCTAAAAAGGGTTATTATACCAGTCACCTTGGTGTGAAGATAACCAGCTATGCCGGTGTTTTTCCGGATTTGGATGAGAACAAGCCCGATATTGCCATTATAGGTGTGATGGAAGACCGCAATGCCGACAATAATGCCGGCTGCGCCTTGGGGCCCGACTATATTAGAGAAAGGTTATACGGACTAAACGAGGGTGCCTATACCACAAAAATTGTTGACCTGGGCAATATACGCCAGGGCGCAAACATTACCGATACCTATGTGGCCCTTAAAACAGTTGTTAAAGAACTGATAAAGAAAGATATTTTACCCATTATTATTGGCGGCGGACAAGATTTAACCTTTGCGCAATACCTGGCATACGAACCACTGGAGCAAAAGGTAGATGTTGTAGTGGTTGATTCGCGGTTTGATATGAATGATGATAGCCATTACGATAACATCGAAACCACATCCCAATCATACCTAAACCGGATATTTTTACACGAGCCCAATTACTTGTTTAACTTTAGTAACCTGGGTTACCAAACCTATTTTGCCAGTCAGGATAGTTTGCGGGTAATGGATAAACTGTATTTTGATGTACACCGCCTTGGCGAATTGAGCGGACAGATACAGGTTGTTGAGCCCATCATCCGTAACGCAACCATGCTGAGTTTTGATATTGGTGCCATCCGCTCGGCAGATGCTATGGCGAATGCTAATGCCACACCTAACGGCTTTTTTGGCCACGAAGCCTGCCAGATATGCCGCTATGCCGGTTTTAACGATAAGCTTACCTCAATAGGCTTTTACGAATTTAACCCCGCTTATGATAATAACGGGCAAACAGCCACTTTGCTTGCCCAAATGATATGGTATTTTATTGATGGCTTTTATAACCGGAAAAAAGATTTCCCTTTACAGCCACGCTCACAATATTTGATATACAAAACGAGTTTAAAGCATGACGAGCATGAACTTGTATTTGTAAAGAGCAAAAAAACAGACAGGTGGTGGATGCAGGTGCCTTATCCGGGTAACGGATCAAAAAACGAACGCTCGCATTGGGTGCCCTGCCGGTACGAAGATTATGGCATAGCCGTATCTGGCGAAATGCCCGATTTGTGGTGGCGCACTTACCAAAAGCTGATTTAAATTAATTGTTTATAAACTTTAAATGAAAAAAGCATTTTTAATTCTATTAGCGGCCATGCCCGCACTTTTATTTGCCCAAACGCCCGATGGTTATACCATAAAAGGTAAAGTTGGCACATACAACGCCCCGGCGCGTGCTTATCTTATTTACGAGCTGGCCGGTAAAAACGTAACCGACTCGACCAATATCGTTAACGGCGAATTTAAATTTTCGGGCACTGTTGCCAGTCCGATATCGGCATTTGTGGTGATGGACCCCACGGGTGTAAACCTAAACCAGCTGCGCCAGAGCAAAGATTTTATTGATGCTACTGATATTTATATTGAAAAGGCAAACATTGTACTAACATCTGCCGATTCGGTATCAAAGGCGGTGATAACGGGCTCTAAACTTAACGACGATAATAAGAAGTTTAAGCAACTGCTGGCCCCCTTTGTGGCAAGGGCCAAAGTAATTGGCGAAGAGTACCGGTCGTTAAGCGATGCGCAGCAAATTAACCCTACCTACCAGGATGCTATAGCTGCCAAGTACCGGGTTTTACAAAACGAAGAAACAGAGGCCCTGAAGAAGTTTATTTTAGATAACTCGCAAAGCTATATCGCCCTTACTACGATGCAGATGCTGATTAAATCGGGCATGGATATATCATCTATCGAAACTTATTACAATGCATTGGCCCCGGCTATAAAAAGCACCGAACTTGGTAAAGGCTTTGCCGGCGCTTTTGCCGAACTAAGGGTTACAGCTATAGGCTCGCCCGCTCCCGATTTTACCCAAAACGATGTTAATGGCGTGCCGGTAAAACTAGCATCATTTAAGGGCAAGTACCTGCTGATAGATTTTTGGGCATCATGGTGCGGCCCTTGCCGCCAGGAAAACCCTCATATTGCACGCGTTTACGATCATTATAAGGGCCAAAATTTTACCATCTTAGGCGTATCGTTAGATAAGCAGGAGGAAAAAGACAAGTGGCTTAAAGCAATTAAAGACGATGGCCTGATATGGACGCAAGTTTCGGATTTAAAATACTGGCAAAATGAGGTATCTAACCTGTACAAGGTTAGTTTTATACCTCAAAACTACCTCATTGACCCCACCGGAAAAATTATAGCTAAAAACCTTAAAGGCGACGACCTGGATAAAAAACTGGCCGAAATATTTAAAATGTAAGCATTTACCCAAAAGCTTTAAAGGGCGCTGGAATTATACTCCATCGCCCTTTTTTTATGCGCATTCAATAATAATACAAACCCCAATAACTCAAAAATCAATCACTCGATAATTAGAGCCGGGGGGGATAAAGTAAGATTTATTTCAATAACAAAATTCAAAATCTACTAATCGACCCCGCCCGCCATGTCATCTTATATTTGTGATATGATGATAAAAATGTACGTCCCAGGGGGGATATAGTAAGATTTTTTTTCAAGCTTTTTTGCTAACGCACCTTTTTCTTGCAGATCATAAAGTAATCACTTGTTCGGCAGAACCACAAAATTGGCCATGTAGTAAAACAGGTGTTTAAATTTAGCAAGCCCGGTATGAGCAGCTATTGCGTTATGAATGAATTTTCAACTCAATTTTAATATCTTTTCCTTACAACAAATCAAACCCAATATCGCGCCTAAAATAAACACCGTCATAATAAATACGCGCAGCATCGGCGGTGGCGTGTTGCAGGGCTTCAAACAGGTTTTCCTGTAAACTGGTAACTGCAAGTACGCGGCCTCCGGCGGTTTTAATATCGCCATTATCCAACGCCGTACCGGCCTGAAAAACTATCGAATCGCGAACGTTATCAATGCCGGTTATAACCTTGCCGTTAACATAATCGCCGGGGTAGCCACCCGCAACGCACATAATAGTGGCAGCCGTTTTTGGTGATATGGTTAAGGTTTTAGTTTGCAGGTTTTCCTCGGCGACACCAAGTAGCAAATCAACAAAGTCGCTTTCAATACGCATCATTACGCTTTCGGTTTCCGGGTCGCCCATGCGTGCGTTGTATTCAATGGTGTAGGGTTCGCCATTGCAATTCATCAGGCCAATAAAAATAAAGCCCTTGTAGGGTATGCCTTCCTTTTTCAAGCCTTCAACGGTAGGTATAACAATACGCTCTTCAACCTTCTTTAAAAAATCTCCGGCAGCAAAATGCACCGGCGATATAGAACCCATGCCACCCGTATTTAAACCCGTGTCGCCTTCGCCAATGCGCTTATAGTCTTTAGCTTCGGGTAGTATTTTATAGCTGTTACCATCCGTTAATACAAAAACCGATAATTCGATGCCTTGCAAAAATTGCTCTATTACTACTTTAGAACTGGCTTCGCCAAATTTGGCGCCCTGTAACATATTAATCAGTTCAAGTTCGGCTTCTTCTAAAGTAAGGCAAATTAAAACACCTTTACCTGCTGCCAAACCATCAGCCTTTAGTACAACCGGCAGGCCGGCAGTAGCTAAATATTTAATACCATCCTGTAAGGTATCATTAGTAAAAGTTTGAGATGCCGCCGTAGGAATGTTATGCCTGAACATAAACTGTTTAGAAAAATCTTTACTCCCTTCCAACTGCGCACCCTCGGCCTGCGGACCAATAACGGGTATGCTTTTAAGCTGCTCATCAGCCAAAAAATAATCATGAATGCCTTTAACCAGCGGTTCTTCGGGGCCAACCAAAACCATGTCTACGGCGTTAGCCAAAGCAAAATTGCCAATACCTTCAAAATCAGTAACCTTTAAGTTTACGTTGGTGCCATACTGGCCTGTGCCTGCATTACCGGGTGCAATAAATAAGTTGCTGCATTTAGGGCTTTGCGAAAGTTTCCAGGCAAAGGCGCTTTCCCTGCCTCCCGAACCGATGATAAGGATATTCATACGGGCAAAGATGTGAATTAATGTGTAGAATTAATGAGAAAAAATTTGATGTTTATAATGTATCCGGATCGATATCTGCCTGTTTTAAAATACTGTGCAAAGTTCCTTTTTTTAAATCCTTATGATGCATAGGTACAACTGTTTTTAACCCTTTTTCGGCATTGGCAAATATTTGATGGCTGCCTTTCGACCGGGTCAATACAAAGCCATTGGCTAAAAGAACAGCAATAATTTCTTTCGGTGTAAAAGAGCGCATTATGCCACTAAGGTCAACGAATATTCAAGGCTTTTACTATCATCAGGAATGGTGCTGCCTTCTTCTTCCAATGTTTCTATATAAAGGCTTATTGCCTCCTTTGCCATTTCTATCGCCTCATCAATGGTATCACCCTGTGTAAAACATCCGGGTAATGCAGGTACCGATACAGAAAAGCCACCCTCGTCTTCGGGTGTGAGTAAAATGCGGTAAGTGCGTTGTGTCATTATTATTGCTAAATAAACGGTACTTACAAATTTAACTATTTTATTTTTCTTTGTAATAAAAAATTCATGCGCCTGGATAAATACCAAAAACTGCCTGTCTTTCTCAAATCTCAGGAAATATTTGACCTTGCCGAAGTTATTGCCGATGCTCTTAAGGAATCTGAAATGAGGGAACACCTAAAGAGCGAGATATTTTTACACTCTGCCTTGATTCAGGTTAAAATAGCCGGAGCCGAGGGTGGCGGTTTATATACCATCCGTATGCAGAATGCAGTACTCATCAAGTTGGCGGTAATGGATTTGATGAATGCGGTATCCTTTGCCGGAATGGTAAAGATTAACGAGAAAGATTATGTGCAACTAATGCGCGAAAAAACTGAAGAATTTCGCATCGTATTTGTTGACTGGATACGTGGATTTGATAAAAGCTATGATATCCCCGATAATTGGGCCATTCGTTTTGATACCAGCACACCAGAGCAGGAAAAACTTGAAGAACTGATGTTTGACGATGATAAGTTTATGGATGATTTTGACGAACATCTTGGAGGTGATGAAGACGAAGCGGAAAGTGAAGATGATTAAATTGCCAGCCAGCCATTTAACGGTATGGCTATTTTAAATGCTTTTTAACCTCTTCAATTGTGTTTAACTTCATCTTGCCATACTTATATTTCTTTTCGCGCCTTAATATTTCTTGCTTCTGCTCATCATTAAGCACATTGTCTTCTTCTATCTTATAGTCCAAATCAAAAGCTTCAATTACTGCTACCAAAGCTTTAAGCACTTTTGGATTATGTTTTTCATCCAAATAAATTTTCAATTCAGCCATATTCAAATTTAATGATTTACAAATCAAATTGCCACTTGTTATATAAACCCATTCAAAAAAATCAAACATCAACCACATAATTAACACCTGTTAATATACTAATAATCTTCCCCGCTTAACTTTTCGGCAAATAAACCGTAATTTCGCCTGTCATTATGGCCTTTAAATTGCTATGGCGCAATTGTTGAATAAGTCATAATTTATTATAAAATATAAACCATGTTGGGATTTATCAGTAAGCTTTTTGGTAACAAGAGTGACAGAGATGTCAAAGCAATACAACCTATAGTTGAAAAAATTAAAGCTGAGTTTGCCAAATTAGGCTCACTAAGCAACGACGAATTGAGGGCCAAAACGCTCGATTTTAAAGAAAGGATAGCCGCCGGGCTGGCCGATATTAATGCCGAACTGCAATCGATAAAAGAGCAGGCCGAAGACCCGGAAATGGATGTTGCCCAAAAGGTTGATTTGTACAGTGCCATTGATAAAATGGAAAAAGACCGCAACAAGGCACTGGAAGTTATTTTATTGGAGATATTGCCCGAAGCTTTTGCCGTGGTTAAAGAAACCGCCAAACGCTTTACCGAAAATAAAACCATTGAAGTTACCGCCACCGAGTTTGACCGTAACCTGGCCGCCCGTAAAAAAAATGTGCTTATTAATGGCAGCAAGGCCATTCACCACAATACATGGTTAGCCGCCGGTAACGAGGTTACCTGGAACATGGTACATTACGATGTACAATTATTGGGCGGTGTAGTACTGCACCAGGGTAAAATATCCGAAATGGCTACAGGCGAGGGTAAAACGCTGGTAGCTACCCTGCCGGCCTATTTAAATGCCATTGCGGGCCAGGGCGTACATATTGTAACTGTGAACGATTACCTGGCCAAGCGCGATAGCGAATGGATGGGCCCTTTATACGAGTTTCACGGTTTATCGGTTGATTGTATTGACAGGCACGAGCCAAACAGCGAAGAACGCCGCAGTGCATACCTGGCCGATATAACTTTTGGTACCAACAACGAATTTGGTTTTGACTACCTGCGTGACAATATGACACGCACACCCGAAGAATTGGTGCAGCGTAAATTACATTATGCAATGGTTGATGAGGTGGATTCGGTATTAATTGATGATGCCCGTACACCGCTCATCATATCGGGCCCTATTCCGCGCGGAGACGAGCATGAGTTTTACGAATTAAAACCGCGTATTGAGCGTTTGGTAAATACCCAGAAAAACTATGTACAAGGCGTACTAAACGAAGCCAAAAAATTAATAGCCGAAGGCAAAACAGATGTAGATACAGGTGGGTTGGCATTATTGCGCGCACACCGCGGCTTACCTAAAAACAAAGCACTCATTAAATTTTTGAGTGAGGGTAACCACAAAACCATTCTGCAAAAAACAGAGAACTATTACATGCAGGATTCGGCAAAAGAAATGCCGAAAGCTGATGCCGAACTGTTTTTCATCATCGACGAAAAAAACAATCAGGTTGAGTTGAGCGAAAAAGGTATCGAGTTAATCACAACTTCGGGCGAAGACCCGCACTTTTTTGTGATGCCCGATGTTGGTACCGAAATTGCCGAAATTGAAAAATCAACCCTGAGCATTGAAGAAAAGGTAGCTAAGAAAGACGCCTTGATGCGCGATTTCTCTATCAAGTCCGAGCGTATCCATTCTATCAATCAATTGTTAAAGGCTTATACCCTGTTTGAAAAAGATGTTGAATACATTTTAGACGAAGGCAAAGTAAAAATTGTTGACGAGCAAACGGGCCGTATTATGGATGGCCGCCGTTATTCCGACGGTTTGCACCAGGCTATCGAGGCTAAAGAAAACGTAAAGGTTGAAGATGCATCTCAAACCTTTGCAACCATCACCTTGCAAAACTACTTCCGTATGTACCACAAACTTTGCGGTATGACGGGTACTGCCGTTACCGAAGCAGGTGAGTTTTGGGAAATATACAAACTGGATGTGGTTGAAATACCAACCAACACGCCAACCAGCCGCAGCGATTACCAGGATTTGGTTTACCGTACCGTTCGCGAAAAGTACAATGCCGTAGCTGCCGAAATACAAACCTTAGTGTTCCCGTATTCGCACTACGAGCCGCAATACGAAAAAGATAAAGAAGGCAATTTAAAAATGAAGGATGGTAAGCCCATCCCTAAATTTGATAGTGCAGGTAAAGTTGTTCCGCAGTTGGATGGTAAGGGCAGCCTTATCCCGGCACCAAACCCTTTAACAGGCGAGTTGGAGCCGCGCGTAGGCAGGCCGGTACTGGTGGGTACAACTTCGGTAGAAATATCCGAATTGTTGAGCCGCATGTTAAAACTGCGTGGCATTAAGCACAACGTTTTGAATGCCAAAATGCACCAAAAAGAAGCCGACATTGTTGCCGAAGCAGGTAAAAACGGTACTGTAACCATAGCAACCAACATGGCTGGCCGTGGTACCGATATTAAACTTGGTGCAGGCGTTAAAGAAGTTGGCGGTTTGGCCATTGTGGGCACCGAGCGCCATGAGTCGCGCCGGGTAGACAGGCAGTTGCGTGGTCGTGCCGGTAGGCAGGGCGATCCGGGTTCGTCGCAATTTTTCGTTTCGCTTGAGGATAACCTGATGCGTTTATTCGGTTCAGAGCGTATATCTGGCCTCATGGTAAAAATGGGTATCGAAGAGGGCGAAGTGATACAGCACTCCATGATAACCAACTCTATTGAGCGCGCGCAAAAAAAGGTGGAAGAAAATAACTTCGGCATCCGTAAACGCTTGTTAGAGTATGATGATGTGATGAATTCGCAGCGTACAGTTATTTATACCAAACGTAAAAATGCCCTTTTTGGCGAACGTTTGGATGTGGATTTGAGCAACACCATTTTTGATGTTACTGACGATGTGGTTGGCGAATACAAAGCCGAAAATAATTACGAAGGCTTTAAGCTGGAAGTGATACGCCTGTTCTCGGTTGATATTGACGTTACCGAAGACGAGTTTGCATCGCTATCTGCCATAAAATTAACCGATAAGGTTTTTGGGCAGGTGACTGATTTTTACAAACGCAAAGCCGAAGCCATAGCTGCACAGGCGTACCCGGTACTAAAAGATGTTTACGATAACCGCCAGGAAATTGAAAACATCATAGTTCCGTTTACCGATGGCATACATGGTTTGCAGGTTGCCGTGCCGCTTAAAAAAGCGATTGAGAACCACGGGCTTGAAGTATTTAAGTCGTTTGAAAAGATAGTTACACTTACCTATATCGATGATGCCTGGAAAGAGCATCTGCGCGAAATGGACGAGTTAAAGCAATCGGTACAAAATGCCGTTTACGAACAAAAGGACCCTTTATTGGTTTACAAGTTTGAGGCTTTTGAATTGTTCCGCGCTATGCTGGCCAATGTGAATAAAGAGATTGTGAGTTTCTTATTCAGAGGCGGCATCCCGATGCAACAGGAAGAGGATGTGCGCGAAGCTAAACCACAGCCAAAAACAGATATGCGTAACATGCGTACATCAAAACCAGAGCTTGCCCAGGAAACCAACGGTGTGCCCGATATGTTTGATGATACCCGCGAACCGCAAAAACAAATGCCGGTACGAGCCGAGCAAAAAATTGGCCGTAACGACCCATGCCCTTGCGGAAGTGGTAAAAAGTTTAAAAACTGCCATGGTGTAGGTGTGGCGTAATAAGCCCCACCCAACCCTCCTCGGTAGGGAGGGCTTTTAGAAACAAAAATTTGTAAAAACGCGCAATTCAAAAGTCTCCCCTACCGGGGGAGATTTAGAGGGGGCTTTCATATCATGAAAACGAGCAATACCACATCCTCATTAAGCCGCAAAGCTATTGGGTGTGGTATTGCTTTTTTTATGCTCTTTTCGGTAACTTCTTTAGCCCAAACCAGGGGCAAGCTAACCGTAGTTAAAGATCCGCGTATCGATTCGCTTATTGCTTTGCGCCTGGCACTTAGTAAAATGCCCAATTCAAATGTGGGTGTATATGCGCCAACATCGGGCAGGGGCTTTAGGGTGCAAATATTTTCGGGCTCCAACCGTACCGATGCTTATAACGCCCAATCAAAGTTTAACAATCTTTATCCCGAGCTTAAAACCTATATTATTTACAGCGAACCCAATTTTAAGGTGCGCGCCGGCGATTTTAGAACACGCTTAGAGGCCTCAAAATTACTGGAGCAGGTGCGCCCGCAATTCACCAGTGTGTTCATCATTACCGAAAAGATCAATCTGCCTAAAATTGGAAACAATGATTAAAGAAAAGATACAGCAATTATCCAAAACGATTTTTAACGATGTTGTGGGTAACCGCAGGCACATACACGCCAACCCGGAGTTATCATTCAATGAGCATCAAACACAGGCTTTTGTAGCCAAACAATTAGATGCTTTGGGCATACCTTACCAGCATATGGCCAACACGGGCCTGGTGGCTTTAATTAAAGGCGGAAAACCGTCCGACAAGGTAATTGCCCTGCGTGCAGATATGGACGCCCTGCCCATAACCGAGGCTAATGATGTGCCTTATAAATCAACCAATGTAGGTGTGATGCACGCTTGTGGGCACGATGTGCATACCTCATCGTTATTAGGCACCGCCAAAATATTAACCGAATTGAAAAGCGAATTTGCCGGCACGGTAAAGTTTATTTTTCAGCCTGCCGAAGAAAAGCTCCCTGGCGGCGCAAGCCTCATGATTAAAGAAGGCGTGTTAGAAAACCCTAAGCCACAGGCAGTATTTGGCCAGCATGTAATGCCTTTAATTGATGTGGGCAAGGTTGGTTTCCGCGCAGGCAAATACATGGCCTCTACCGACGAAATATACGTTACCGTTAAAGGCAAAGGCGGCCACGGCGCGCAGCCCCAGCAAAATATAGATCCGGTAATTATAACCGCCCATATTTTAGTGGCCCTGCAAACCATCGTAAGCCGCAGTGCCGATCCTAAACTGCCCTCGGTATTATCATTTGGCAAAGTAATAGCCAACGGTGCAACCAATGTTATACCCAATGAGGTTTACCTTGAAGGTACCTTCCGCACAATGGACGAGGTTTGGCGCAAAGAGGCCCATATAAAAATGAAAAAACTGGCCGAAGGCATTGCCGAAAGCATGGGCGGCAGTTGCGATTTTAATATTATGCATGGTTACCCATTCCTCATCAACGAAGAGAAATTGACTGCCTCAACCCGCAGCCACGCCGAAGATTATTTAGGTAAGGAGAATGTGCTTGATTTAGATATATGGATGGCCGCCGAAGACTTTGCCTATTATACCCAGGTTGCCGATGCTTGTTTTTATCGTTTGGGCACCCGTAACGAGGCACGGGGCATCACTTCATCGGTACATACCCCAACCTTTGATGTTGACGAAAAGGCGTTGGAATTAAGCACAGGCTTAATGGCCTACTTAGCCTTGAAAGAGTTGGGTAATTAATAAACTGTGTCTTTGCGAGGAACGAAGCAATCGCACGGAGGCATATTTGTTTTGCAAGCGGCCCGGCCTATGTGCGGTTGCCGCGCTATCGCTCGCAATGACACATTGAAAAGCATACACATGAAAAAATATCTGCTCATACTCATCTTCATTTGCTTTAACGCCGCCACTTTTGCGCAGCAGATAAACCGCTATAACCCCGATACCATTAAAAGCATCATGATTGATACTAACCTGGTTAATATCAAATCGCACAGGCTTAATGCGCAGGATTTTATTGATGCCATGTTACGCGATACGGGCTTTTACCAGGCTTTCCGTAACATGAAAAATTACAGCTTTACCGCCGAAAACCGTGTTTTTACTTACGACAAAAAGAACAAGGTAAATGGCAAAATTTACCGCAAAATACACCACAGCAATAACATGGGCACCCATAAAATGGAGTTTATGGCCAGGCGCGATAGTGGCGAGGTTTATAAAAAGAACGGCAAATATGAGCTTTACACCGTAGAAATGTTCGACTACATTTTTATGAACGCCTACAACACCGATTTTGTAAAATCAGACTCGCCGGTAGGTGGCGGCAAAAACGAGGGGTACAAGGCCAAACTTAAAACACTGGTGTTTACACCCGGCCGACGGGTGCCGGGTATACCTTTCATTAGCGGTAAAACCGAAATTTTTGGTCCCGATTTAAAACAGTTTTATACTTACCAGTTTGCGCGCGGTACTTATTTAGATACCATACCCGTTTACCGCTTCCGCGTGATACCTAAAACCAGCATTCAGGACGATGACGTGATGATAAAGGAAGTTACAACCATATTTGATACCCGCACCTTCCAGATACTGGGCCGCTATATCGACATGAAGTTTAAAAACTTTTTAGTTGATTTTAACGTGCAAATGAACATAGAATGCAATAACGTTGACGGCAACCTCGTCCCCATCAAAATATCCTACCAGGGCAACTGGGATATCCCCTTCCACAAAGAAGAACGCGCCAGCTTTTTAATAGTGCATAAGGATTATAAGAAGGAAAAATAAAGGTAATGTTAAAAAGGCTGTTACTTTAAATCACCTGTTTCTTTTGAAATAAATAAGTCTTATTTTTATATTATGGAATTATTACTCAAAAACGTTCAAAAAAAGCATTTAACACTGATTGCAGAATTGGCAAAAACATTGAATATTGATGTGGAGAAAGATCCCTATGATCCGGCTTTTGTAGCCAAAATATTAAAAGGCGATCAGGATATGAAAGAAGGAAAGGGTGTTAAAATAAACATTGATGATTTGTGGAAGTAATTTTATTGCCGGAAGCTTTGGAAGACATGAAATTCTGGAGTAAATCGGGAAACAAAACTATCCAGAAAAAGATTTCCAATATTCTTAGCTCTATCAAAGCAACCCCGTTTGAAGGCATCGGTAAACCTGAGCCATTAAAACACAGTTTATCAGGAAAGTGGTCCAGGCGCATAAGTGCGGAACATCGTTTAATTTACGCAGTAGACGGTGAAATAATTAAAGTCTATTCGCTAAAAGGGCACTATAAAAAATAAGCAACCCTAAGCACCAGCAATCTAAGTAATAATTTATTCTGTTCATTCTTTAATTCCAAAATTCCGGTCAAAAAAAATGAGCACCAAAGGCGCTCATCAATATCAGCGAAATCAAAAAAATCACTTTTTAACTATTACCATTCAGCGGTCAAAATTCTGCCGTCTTCGGTGCCCTTGGGAAAGGTATCACATCTCTGATGTTGCCCATGCCGGTAACAAAAAGCACCAAACGTTCAAAGCCCAGGCCAAAACCCGCATGTTCGCAAGCGCCAAAGCGGCGGGTATCTAAATACCACCACAGTTCGTCTTTAGGTACGCCCATTTCGTCCATGCGTTGGGTAAGCTTGTCGTAACGTTCCTCGCGCTGCGAGCCGCCTATAATCTCGCCAATGCCGGGGAATAAAATATCCATAGCCCTAACGGTTTTACCATCCTCATTTAACCGCATGTAGAACGATTTAATGTCCTTCGGATAGTCGGTTAAAATTACCGGTTTCTTAAAGTGTTTCTCAACCAGGTAACGCTCATGCTCACTTTGCAAATCGGCACCCCAACCCTCAATCAGGTATTGAAATTTCTTCTTCTTGTTATGGTTCGAGTCTTTCAAAATCTCAATAGCCTCGGTATAAGTTAAACGTTGAAAATCGTTATCTAAACAAAACTGTAGTTTTTCCAGCAAAGTCATTTCCGATCGTTCTGCTTGCGGTTTTTGTTTTTCCTCTTCCAACAAACGCTGGGTTAAAAACTCAATATCCTCACGGTTATGTTCTAAGGCATACCCTATCAGGTATTTCAGCATTTCTTCGGCCAGGTCCATGTTATCGTTCAGGTCGTAAAAAGCCATTTCCGGCTCAATCATCCAAAACTCAGCCAGGTGTCGTGTGGTATTCGAGTTTTCGGCGCGGAACGTTGGCCCGAAAGTATAAATATCGCTCAGAGCCATCGCGCCAAGCTCACCCTCTAACTGGCCCGATACGGTGAGGTTAGTTGCCTTGCCAAAAAAGTCTTGCTTAAAATCAACCTCCCCGGTATCAGTCAACGGGGGTTTGGTTGGGTCAAAGGTTGTTACCCTAAACATCTCACCCGCACCCTCAGCATCCGATGCCGTGATAATAGGCGTATGCAGATAAACAAAGCCCCTGTCGTTAAAAAACTTATGCACTGCAAAGGCCAATGTATTACGCAGGCGGAAAATAGACCCAAAGGTACTGGTACGGAAACGCAGGTGAGCGTTTTCGCGCAAAAACTCCAGCGACTGTTTTTTAGGCTGTAACGGAAATTCTTCCGGATTACAATCGCCCAAAATTTCTATCGTTTTGGCATTAACCTCAACCTTTTGCCCCGAACCTAACGAGGGCACCATTTCGCCCACAACACTAATGGCCGAGCCAAAAGTGATGCGTTTAAGCAAAGCAGGGTCGGTATTTTCAAAATCAACTACAATCTGGATGTTATTATTTGTAGAACCATCATTTAAAGCGATGAAACGATTTTGACGGAATGCCCTTACCCATCCCTTCACAGTTACCTCTTTCCCGGTTAGTTCGCCGGTTAATAGTGCTTTAATTTTAATACGCTGGCTCATTATATTCTATATATTATTAAGGCGTAAAATTACAATTATTTAGGTATCGGCATACGCCTTTTGCTCATTTTTAATGCGCTATGCTTGGGCATTGGCAAAGCAATTGTAAGTTTGCAGCCGCAACTTACCCGCATGAATCCTAAATTAAGCCTCGTAACAGGTATTATCTGTATCGCGTTTTCGCCCATCTTTGTTAAGCTTGTGCCCTTATCGGCCCTGCCCGCAGCGTTTTACAGGCTGTTATTTGCGTTGGTATTTTTAGCACCCTACTTCTTTTTTAAAGGCAGTTTGCGTATTAATAGCAAAAGTTTGTTCATCGCGGTTATTGGCGGTTTAGTATTCGGGCTGGATATTGCCGTTTGGAATATCTCTATCCTTAAATCAACCGCAACTATATCAACCCTGGTAGCCAACCTGGCCCCGGTTTGGGTGGGTTTACTCAGCCTCGTTATTTATAAAAAGCAACCCGGCCTAAGTTTTTGGTTAGGCACCGCTACGGCTATTTGCGGCATGGTTATACTGGTAGGTATACAAAAAATATGGCACCTGCAATTAACGCAAGGCGTAGTTTACGCCATATTTTCGAGCGTTTTATATGCCATTTATATCCTCATCAGTAAAAATGTTTTGGCAAGCATAAACACCTTAACTTTTATGTTTTACAGTATGCTTGCCGCCACTATTTTACTTGGTGTTTTTTGCTGGGCAGACCATGATGTAATGTGGGGTTTCAGCACCCAAACCTGGTTAATGCTTGTTGCCCTCGGCTTAATATGCCAGCTTTTGGGCTGGATAACCATTAACTACGCCATCAGCCATCTCGATTCAACACAGGTATCAATAGCTTTGCTTGGGCAAACCGTGGCAACGGCTTTACTGGCCTGGTGGCTGTTAAGCGAAAAGGTTGGGCTTGTTGAATTATTGGGCGGTGTGGTAGTGCTGGTTGGCATTGGGGTTACTTTTGTGAAACCCCGAACCGTTAAGCTATAGCTCAAAAGCACCCCGGCGTATCCTAAATTTACCATTGCTGAAACTTACCTTTGCCGGATTAGTAACAACAGGGAAGGTTTGAATAAAGCTCAGATCAAACGTGCCCTCAAATATCTGTTTGTCTGCGTCGTAAGATGTTAACGTAACCGAACTTACCGTATCGGCCCTAAGTACATATTTGACGGAAAGCACATCGCCACCAATATTTGTAACATATAAGCTCTGATTGCCTGTTAACGGGTACTTACCTAAGCTGCCGAACTTGATTTTCATCATAATAGCCTTTTCGCTGTTACTGCCTTGCAGATAAAGGGAATCGCCTAAAAATCCTGCGAAAGGAATAGCGGTCCAACTGTTGTTGTTGTTTAAGGCCGTCATGTAAAAGTTGGTATCAATTACTTTATCATCAGTCTTTTTGCAGGCATACATTATCATGGTAGCTGCTACGGCAAGGCACAATATTAATCTGTTTTTCATATTTTGGTTTTTAGCCAATACGCACAACGGCAGCATTGTGCTACAACAAACAAATATTATTGTGCGTTTACGCTAATGCACGTCAATTATGCCTAACTTAATTAAGTTAGCCTATCTTTGTAACGAATGATAACCAAAGCTACCATCGACCGTATAATGGAAGCCACCGATATTGTGGAGGTGATAGGCGAGTTTGTGGCCCTAAAAAAGCGTGGTGCTAACTACATTGGTCTTTCGCCTTTTGCTAACGAGCGTACACCATCGTTTACGGTATCTCCGGCTAAGGGTATCTTTAAAGATTTTAGTTCCGGCATAGGCGGTTCGGCGGTTACCTTTTTAATGGAGCACGAAAAGTTTAATTACCCCGAAGCCTTAAAATGGCTCGCCAAAAAATACAGCATCGAGGTTGAAGAACTAAACGACGCTCCCGAAGACCGCGAAGCCGAGAACCGTCGCGAAAGCTTACTCATAGTTACCGGATATGCTTCCAAGTTTTTTCAGGATAGCTTATGGGAAACTGAAGCCGGCCAAAGCATAGCGTTAAGCTATTACAAAGAACGCGGCTTTACCGATGCCACCATCCGCAAGTTCGAGCTCGGCTATTCGCCCGATCAATGGGAAGCATTTAGCTCACAGGCGTTAAAAGAAGGTTATCAGCAGGAATATTTAGAAGAAACGGGCCTATCCGTTAAGCGTGAAAACGGAACCTTGTACGATAGGTACCGTGGCCGGGTAATGTTCCCGATATTTAACTTTACGGGCCGGGTTATTGCCTTTGGTGGCCGTACCTTAAAAAACAACGATAAAACCGTACCCAAATACGTAAACTCGCCCGAGTCGGAAATATACCATAAATCCAATGTGCTTTATGGCCTCAACTTCGCCAAAAAGGCAATACGCGACGAGGATAACTGTTTCCTGGTTGAAGGTTATGCCGATGTAATATCGGTACACCAGGCCGGTATCGAAAACGTGGTAGCTTCATCGGGCACGTCGTTAACGGTTGAACAAATTAAGCTAATTGGCCGCTTAACCAAAAACGTTACCATTTTATATGATGGCGATGCAGCCGGTATCAAAGCATCCTTACGCGGATTGGATATGATACTTGAAGAAGGCCTTAACGTAAAGGTTGTTTCCTTCCCCGACGGGCACGACCCGGATTCATATGTCCGCCTGTTAGGCAGCACCGGCTTTAAAAACTATGTAGAGCAAAACAAAAAAGACTTTATACTTTACAAAACCAATATCCTGCTCAAAGAGGCCGGTACCGACCCTATAAAGCGTGCCGATGTGATACGCGAGGTAGTGGAGAGCATTGCCAAAATACCCGATACCATTAAGGCCGCCGTGTTCATCCGCGAATGCAGCATGCTTTTGCAGATAGAGGAGCGGTCGCTCAATACCGAGCTCAACAAAATGCGGCAGGCCAGGTATAAAAAAGAAGGGCAGCAGCAATACAAACAAAGGAAGCAGCAGGAGCAACCGGGAGATGAACCACCCGAAGACTTGTTTCTTGACGAGCCGATTGTTGCCCGGGCAACAATCCAAAGCGGCGAAACCCAGGAAAAAGAGATTATACGCCTGCTGGTAACCTATGGCAGCCGCATTATTAATTGGGATGGTATTGCCAACACCTACATTGGCCCCTTTATTATTGCCGAGTTGAACGACGTGGAATTTGAAACGCCGCTGTACAAACACTTTGTACAGGTGTACCATAACGAAATAGAAAAAGGTAACCTGCCCGAAGAGCTTTTTTACATTAACCACGCCGATAAGCAAATAACCGATTTGGCTATTACCTTTTTAATGTCGCAATATGTATTAAGCCCAAATTGGTACGATATGCATAAAATATCAACAACCGACGAGGAGAAGGACATGAAGGCTACCATATTAGGTGCTATATTCCACCTCAAAAAGCAAAAGGTAGGCAAAATACTGGCCGATATACGCAGCCAGCTTAAAGATACCAAAAGTGCCGATGATGAGGATATATTGCTTGCCCAGTTTGTACACATGAAAAAGGTTGAAAAAAGCATAACCGATTATTTAGGCATCGTAATTACCAAATAATGGCCCTGCACAACCAACTGGGCCAACTGGGCGAACAATTGGCCAAAGCACACCTGGAAGCCGCAGGCTACGAAATTATGGACCAGAACTGGTGCCACGGCAAAGCCGAAATTGATTTAATTGCCTACCATAACAAAACCATTATTTTTATTGAAGTAAAGGCCCGCAGCAGCAACGGCTTTGGCGAACCCGAAGATTTTGTAGACAATCGTAAACAAAAATTATTAGCTAAAGCCGCAGATGAATATATTTACCTCATGAATCATCAGGGCGAGGCAAGGTTTGATATAATTGCTATCCTGTTCAACAATAACAATGCTTATACGTTAAAGCACATCGAGGATGCCTTTTGGCCGTCGCCCGATATTTAAAATCAAATAATGAAAAACAGAGTAATAGTCTTAGTTGCATTTTTAGCCGTTGCACTTGCCGCCTGTAAAACCCACGAAACTGCTTCGTTAAGCATTAGCCCCAATGACGGCACAAGCTATAAACTGGGTAACGAAATAGCTGTTAAAGTAGTGATTCCTCCATCTATCAAGGCCGATTCTATCCAGTATTTGATTGATTCCGTTAGGGTAACTTCCCGCAAGGACACCTTAACAGCCAAACTTAAAACCGACTCGTTGAAACTGGGCAACAAGCTGATAACCGCCAAAGTATTTGCCGACGGTAAACCAACGGAAATTTCGACAAATGTACTTTTACTCGCCGCCAAAGCACCCGAAGTGTATACCTACCAGGTGG
This sequence comes from Mucilaginibacter gracilis, assembly GCF_003633615.1. NCBI lineage: Bacteria > Pseudomonadati > Bacteroidota > Sphingobacteriia > Sphingobacteriales > Sphingobacteriaceae > Mucilaginibacter > Mucilaginibacter gracilis. The sequence goes on from NZ_RBKU01000001.1 coordinate 1,682,933, forward strand.
AAAAGGTGTTTCCGCACGACACAGCTTCGTTTACCGAGGGCCTGCAATATGTTGACGGCGCAATGTACGAAAGCACCGGTTTAGAAAAACAATCGTACCTGTTAAAAACCGATTTGAATACGGGCAAAACCCTAAAATCGGTTAAGCTGGATAGTGCCTATTTTGGCGAGGGCATTGCCGTTGTGGGCGATAAAATAATGCAATTAACCTACAAAACCGCCATAGGCTTTGTTTACGACAAAAACACCTTTAAACAAATAGGCACCTTTAACTACAACTGGGGTAAAGAGGGCTGGGGCGTATGTTTTGACGGTAAAACTATTTATAACGACGACGGTACCAACCGCATTTTTATGCTGAATAAGGATACCTACCGCCCCTATAGTTTTATTGATGTTTACGACGATACCAAAGCCATTGACAGTATAAACGAGATGGAATACATAGACGGTAAAATATACGCCAACATTTGGCAAACCGATACCATTATAGTGATAAACCCCCGCAACGGTGCCGTTTTACAGCGGATAGACCTAAGCAAACTATATCCCCTTGCCACCCGCAACCACAATGCCGACGTACTAAACGGTATAGCCTGGGATGCCAAAGGCCGCCGCATGTTCATCACCGGTAAAAAATGGGACAAAATGTTCCAGGTTAAGTTTGTAAAGCAATAGGGCAGATAAAATTGCATTTCATTGCGAGCGATACATCCCGAGGCTTATAATGGTGAAATGACGGTTAAAATACGAATCGGGTGTCTTCAACTCAAAGCTAATCGTCATGTCCGCTCTGTACAGCTTTGGCCTCTGCGCTCCCTTCTTCGACTGTCGCTCAGAATGAACTTCGTTTAAAGAAGGGAAATAAATCGCTCTTTCTACAGTACTGAAATTGCTTCGTACCTCGACACGAATCGGTTTTTACCTTATCCTGCTTCCTGATTCTCGCTTCTTGACTCTCCTCACCCCTCGCTTCTTGCCTCTCCATCAACAAACCTGTTCACCAGCATCGCAGCCACAGTATCGCCCGTAGCATTCAATAGGGTAGCCACAGGGTCAATAAAGGTACCAATAACAATGGCAGGTGGCAACGCTTCGGGCGGCAGGCCGTAGGCCGATATAAACAGCAATTCGCCAACAAAGCCGCCGTTGGGTATGCCGCCTTCAACAATGCTGACCAACACCGTCATCCCAAGGGCCAGCACTATTACTTGCGGACTATCAAAGCCTTTCCCAAACATGGCAAACACAACTGCCATTTTCAATATCGACGATATGGCCGAACCATCCTTATGCAGCGTTCCGCCAAGCGGAATGGTAATATTGGCTATCACATCGCTAACGCCCATTTTTTTGGCGGCATCTAAATTGGCAGGTATGGTAGCAATGCTGCTGCACGTACCCACCGCCGTTGCCGAGGGGATAATGTTGTTTTGCCAGTACCGCTTTACACCGCGCACGCCACCTGCAATAAAGGCATATAAACTAAAAAATACCGCGTAGTAAAACAGGCTAACCCCATAGCCAATGCCCAGCGTATGCGCATAACTGCCAAATAACGAGGGGCCAAAAGTTGCAACCTGGTAAGCAAAGTAAGCACCTAAACCAATAGGGGCAGGCTTCATGATAATCACGAAAACGTTTTTAAATACCTCTGCTCCCGAAGCTAAAAATTCGCGGAAAGCCAAACCCTTTTCGCCCGATTTTAAGGTGCCGAAGCCTATCAGCAGGGCAAAAATTATCATGGCCAGCATGTTTTTGCGCGATAGCAACTGGTAAAACTCGCCGGTGGTAAATAGCTGGGTTATGGAGTCGCCCGAGAAATTTGTTTCGGCCTCTTGTACGGCGGTAGCTGCCCTTGCAATTTGCTGATGCACCGGGAACAGCCACATAGCCACCATAGTAACCATAGCAGCTACAAGCACAGTACCCAAAAAAACGGCGCACATAATGCCCACTATACGGCTCAGTTTTTGCGAACCCCGCAAGTTGGCAATGGCCGATGCTATTGAAAAAAACACCAGCGGAACTACGGCAACAAACAGCAGGTTTAAAAATATATCGCCAATGGGTTTAAGCAGTTCGGCCTGTTTGCTAAACAGCATACCGGTAATGCTGCCCGCTGTAATGCCGGCAAGCAACCATAAAATGCCGCTGTAGTTTTTTAAAGCCTTGCTCATTTAGCGGCTAATACTTTTGGTACACGTTGTATAAAATATTCATATCAAGCTGGGTAAGTTTGGGCTTAATATCCGTTTGTACAAAGTGGCGTTTAAAGGCAATAATGGCACTGTTTAAGTCGCTGGTATCATAGCCTATCAGGCGCAGGGCGGTTACGTAGTCAAAGTTTTCCGGCGCCAGTTCAAGTATATCATCGCTCCAGTAGCCAAAGCCATGTTCGGCCATTTTTTTCCAGGGGAAGTATGGTCCCGGGTCGGGCTTGCGTTTGGGGGCAAAATCTTCATGACCAATAAAATTGGCCGTAGGTATAAAATAAGTTGTTTTAAGCCGGGTTAACAAGGCAATTAAGCTGTTTATCTGCGCATCGGTATAAGGTTCGTTTCCGTTATTATCAATCTCAATACCTATCGATATGCTGTTCATATCCGTAACGCTGCCCCATTTGCCCACACCGGCATGGTTGGCGCGCAAATAATCGTTAACCATGTGTACCACCTTGCCGTTTTTAGCCACCACATAATGGGCGCTGGTGCCGGTATGCTTAACGGTGAAGGTGCGCAGCGTTTGGCCAAGCGAATCCTGAGCGGTAAAATGGATAATTACATAATTAGGCTTGCGGATGCCGAAGTTAACCGTGCCCACCCAATCTGCCGGGACAGCCAGTCCCGCGCTATCTGTAAGCGCAACCGGCTGCTGCACCTGTAATATTTGCGTAAGCGAATCGGCCTGGTGCTTATAAACCTTGTTGGTTACCGCATACGGCCCCTTAGGCGAACACGCCGAAACCAGCATAACAATAACCGCAATAACAAAATAGGGGTATATATGGGCATTTTTAGCAAAGCCATTTGTGGCGATACCCAAAGCCTTGGCAGCCTCAAATTTAATACGCGGGGGGGAAATAAGGTGTTTTTTCAATGTGCAAATATGTTACCAGCGTGAAAATACAAAATAACCGCAATAAGCCCCTCAATAAAATAAACCTGCTTTGTAAACTTTATGCTACGCGGCAATGGCGTGCACCATAATAGGTAAATGCGGACATTTTAAATGCCGGTTTTCAGGCTTCCGATGTGCGTCATCCAGTTACATAAAGATACAGAAAAATCGGCAAGTTCTTCGGTGTAGGTTACACAATCAAATTGGTGATATGGATGGTCTAATTCGCAATCCCACTCTTCAAAATGCATATCAGGCAGCAACCATTTATCCGCGACTATAACTTTTACCTTTTATTAACAATAAATAGTTTTTAACACCATGTTGTAAGCCTAAAAATATTAGCATAAATTAATAGATTTGAGTGCCGCTTTGTATTTAGATATTTAAAATGAGTTATGAAAGTGATATGCTTAAGAAGTTGGTTATGCCAACAAAAATTGAGGTTGAACATGCTTTGCTTAAGACTCTTTTTAAGCATAATGGTGTAATTAAAGAATTTAGTTCAGGTCAAGAGATAGTTGATGAAATAGCAAATGAGTTTAGTCTTAATGACGATCAAAGGGTAGCATTTTTAGAAACAATATATCGAAAAGAAAATAGAATAAAAAAATCAATATTGTGGCATCGGCTTTTGTTTAGAGCCGCGGACTCATTAGCAAAAGAAAAATTGGTGTCGCGGCCTACGTCGACATTTGCACTTACCAGCCGAAGAGAATGGATGCTTACTGAAGATGGTTATAATAAAGCTTTAGATCTGTTGAATATTCCAACTGCCCAAAAGCTTCTTTTGCCTACCAAGTCTTATGAAGTAGAAAAAATAATTAAAAAGCTAAATGAAAATTTGCGACCACAGAATTATGACCCATTCGACAAATCTAAAAAGACACTTATCACTACAAAAGAATATTCAATAAGAGCACGAGGATTTCGCCAAGCTGTGATTAAGGCATACGATTATAAGTGCGCTTTTTGTGGATTGAAATTACAATCTCCTAACTCATTATTGTGGGAAGTAGAAGCCGCGCATATTGTGCCTCATTGTTTTAAAGGTAAAGATGATATTTGGAATGGAATAGCCTTTTGTCATCTCCATCATTGGGCTTTCGATGTTGGTTGGTTTACATTGCAAGATGATTTTAAAATTACAATATCAGAAAAAGCCAATTTGATGTCTGCAAACTACGGCAAATTTTTTGATCGTGATTTATTACGACCATTAGCTGGTAATAAAATATTTCTTCCTGAAAAGGAGGAAAGTAGCCCACATCCAAATTCTTTATTGTGGCATCGTAAGAATAGATTTTATCATTAATTATTTATTACATATGGACAGAGAGAACATTATTTATTCGCTGACGATTGAAGATATTTATACAGTAGCAGAGGAAGAATTAAATAGAAATTTAACTGAAGAAGAGGTTTTAAAAATTTCTCATAAAATTGGAGATTACATTGATTGGCATCAAGCAATCTTGAATACCATTAACGATACCATCCAATAAAAAATATTCAATATTAGTTATTATCCCTGAATACCCATCTGAATAATAATTCGAATTTTTTTTATTGATTTTGAATCATTACACTATTAAAGCTTATAAAATAAGTGATAAAAATTACAACACTTACAATTCCCCCTCTGCAAAAGTATTCCCTTTACTTAAATCTCCGGTATCAAAACCGCGTTTAAACCAGTAAGCGCGTTGTTGGGATGTGCCGTGGGTAAAGCTATCGGGCGATACGTGGCCGGTGGCTTGCTTTTGCAGGCGGTCGTCGCCAATGGCATGGGCGGCAATCAATACCGAGTCAATGTCCGATCGGTTGATAACAATGCCATTGCCACCGCTTTGTTCGTAATGCGCCCAAATGCCGGCATAAAAATCGGCCTGTAGTTCCAGCTTAACCGATAGCTTATTGTATTCGCTGCTACTAAGCTGATTGCGGGCCTGGTCCATTTTTGCGGAAACTCCTAACAGGTTTTGCACATGGTGGCCAATTTCGTGCGCTATCACGTAAGCTTCGGCAGCCATGCCGGGCGCATGAAAACGATCTTGCAATTCGTTAAAAAAGGCGGTATCCAAATAAACCTTACTATCCGCCGGGCAATAAAACGGACCGCTGGCCGATGTTGCAAAACCGCATCCGGCCTCAACACTGCCGCTGTATAAATATAACTTAGGTTTGGTATAAGTATGCCCTTCGGCGCGAAAAAGGCTGTCCCAAACATCTTCGGTACCGGCCAGCACCACGCCAACAAAACGGCGTTGTACGCTTTGGCCGTTGTAAGTTTGGTTGCCTGGCTGCCCATTGGGGCTATTGCCATATTGGCTTGGCTGTGCGGGGTTGTTACCCGTAAACAAGTAAAACAGCAAACCTATGATACCTAAAATACCACCGCCGCCAAATATCATCCCACGGCCACCGCCGCCACTACCGTTGCCATCTTCCACATTGTCGCTTTGCCTGCCGCCAAACCACTGCATAATAATTCGTTTTAATTCAAATTATTAACCGGGATAGGGGATGATTGTTTTTGGATAGATACAAAAACCAAATTCCAGCACAGCTATCCGTGGTGTTGACCGTTCGGTATCATAGCTGTGATTAGATATAAAAGCAACTGCCCTCACAGCCCAAACTTTAACTCAAAAATTCGGCATCGTCAGGTTCGGGTAGCACAAGCCCAACTTCCATCACTAACTTTCACAGAAGCTGGCGCAGCCGAGAGTTTTCTTTGGTTACTTTCTTTTGCGGAAAAAGAAAGTAACATTCTATACGAGCGCCAAACCCATGCATAGTATTCTATTTAGTTAACCAACCCCCACAACCCTAACTTTCACAGAAGCTGGCGCAGCCGGGAGTTTATTTATGTGTGTTTGATTTTTATGGTATAAATGAGGGCGCTATCGCTCAGTATTTTGGTTACTTTCTTTGCGGAAAAGAAAGTAACATTCTCTACAAGCGACAAATAACACTAAGTAGTAAACACCCCCAACGCCATCGCAATCCTCTCCAATACAACCTCTTTGCCCAACAACGCAGCAATATCAAACACATGCGGACCAAACTTGCCACCCACCAGCATTATACGGAAAGGCAGCATCACATCGCCAATTTTTAAAGCCTTTTCTTCAACCAAAGCTTTAAAAACAGACTCCAGTTCGGCAGGTTCCCAGGTTTGCACATCGGCATATTTGCCCGTTAGTACATTAAAAAAGTCCGTCTTAACGTCCGTCCATTTTGGTTTGACTGACGGCAGGTCGTATTCCGCCGGGGTTTCAAAAAAGTAACCCGACTGGTGGTAAAAATCAGTCAGTAAAATACAGCGGTCTTTAACCGCTTCAATCACTTTAATAAGGTAAGCATCATCATTGGCTTCAATACCACGTATAGCTAATTCGTGTTTAACTTCCAGCTTCAGGCTTTCGGCTGGCAGCCTTTTTATCCACTCGGCATTGTACCATTTGGCCTTTTCAAAGTCAAACTTAGCACCCGCCTTGCTCACCCGCTCTATCGAAAAATTAGCTATCAGCTCATCCAAAGTAAAAATTTCCTGTTCGCCGCCCGTGTTCCAGCCCAGCATGGCCAGCAGGTTTAAAAAAGCCTCTGGCAAAAAGCCCAGCTCGCGGAAACCCGGCGTTAGTTCGCCCGTTTTAGCATCCAGCCAGTTCATGGCATATACCGGGAAACCCAGGCGCGCGCCATCGCGCTTGCTTAGTTTGCCATGCCCGTCGGGCTTTAATATCAATGGTAAATGGGCCCATTGCGGCATATCGGCTTCCCAGCCTAAATATCGCCAAAGCAAAATATGTATGGGTGCGCTGGGCAGCCACTCTTCACCACGAAAGGCGTGGGTAATTTTCATCAAATAATCGTCAACCACTACAGCCAGGTGGTAGGTAGGCATACCATCGGCTTTAAGCAAAACCTTATCATCAACAAGGTTAGTTTCAAAGCTTACATGGCCGCGTATCATATCGTTAAAATGCACACTCTCATCGGTAGGCATTTTAATGCGGATAACGTGTGGGACACCCGCATTAAGCAAATGCTCCACCTCGGCAGTTTTTAACGAAAGCGAATTGCGCAAAGTATCGCGGTACACCTGCCCGTACTGAAAGTTTGGTATCTCCTTGCGGGCATGGTCAAGCTCTTCTGGGGTATCAAAGGCGTAATAAGCATGGCCCTGGGCAACCAGGCGTTCGGCATATTCGCGGTAAATAGGCTTGCGTTCGCTTTGGCGGTAGGGCGCATAGTGGCCACCGGCAACGGGGCTTTCGTCGGGCGTAAGGCCGCACCAGGCAAGGCAATCTAAAATATATTGTTCGGCGCCGTCAACGTAGCGGTTTTGGTCGGTATCTTCAATACGTAACACAAAATCGCCGCCATGTTTTTTGGCAAAAAGGTAGTTAAATAATACGGTACGCACGCCACCGAGGTGTAAACCACCGGTAGGGCTCGGCGCAAAACGCACGCGGACTTTTGAATTTGACATGCCGCAAAGATAGTTTTTTTGGTATCGGTTTTAAGTCGTTTTAATGTCGGATTTCGGTATGTTCGATTTCGGGGTGGGGCGTGAGGGCTCATGAACCAAAGCAATTTTAATTGCTTAAATCGTAAACGGATTTACAATGGTGAGTTGTTTTTCTATGATTTGTCCGTTATTCATATCTTCAGAATATAATAAAGAACATCCCGACTCCAACGCAAATGAAATAATTATGGAGTCAAATAATTGAAAATCATACTTATTCATAATGTCTGCAGCCTTCACTATCATTTGCTCGCTTACGGGAACGTATATTCCTTGTTGAAGGTAGGTTTTTATCAATTCAGCAACTTTAGATTTGGGAAATTTCCATTTGCGAAGACATACATTGGCGAATTCACTAACAGTCTGTGAACAAAATAAGGGCTTGTCGGCTATGATCTGGATAGCGGTATTTTGCTTTTCGGGATAAAAATCATCCAGGGCATAAAGCAATATATTGGTATCAATAGCAATGTTACTCATAGTCGTTCGCTTCGTCACGATCGAATTTATACCCTCCGCTGTTAAAAGTAAAATGCTTCAATTTATCTTTTAAAATGGCAACCCTGGTTTCTTTTGGCGCAGTATCTTTTTCAAATACTTTAGCATCTTCAACAGAGAAGGCAATAACCTCAATCATTTTTCCAACCAAATCATCGGGCAATTCCAGCGTAAGACTATTCTTATCAGATTTTAATATCGTCCGTATCATAATATCAAATTTACAAAAAGTTAAGCTATTGCCGATGATTGTATTTGGAAGTCGTAAAATATAATTTTGATCGTTAGAAAATCAATAAATCCGAAATCCAACCTCCCACATCCGAAATAATTTCGTTTAATTTGGATTATCCATGAAGATGAACCCGTACGAAAATAAGCGCCGCTGGAAGTACCTGCTCCTGTTTTTTGCTGTTATTATAGCAAGCGGTTCGTTACTGTACACCAGCTTTTTAGTGCGCGGCATTGCCCGCAACGAGCGTACCCGGGCCGAAGTATGGGCAATGAGCATCAGGCAGCAATTTTCGGCAGATGATAACGACTTTATTAAATTTGTTACCGATGTGCGCGATAGCCTTGCCGTACCCGCCATTGTGGTTGACGAAATTGGCGACATTAAATTTACCCGCGGGCTCGATTCTACCAAAACCTACCTCCAGGATCCCGGCAATAAAAAACGGAAGATCAAGTTCGATCCGCTTTACTTCCGTGCCCAGCTCGAGTACATGAAGAGCCAGCACGAACCCATTAAAATATCCATTTTTAGTAACGAATACTGGTTGGTTTATTATCAGGATTCGCCCTTGCTAACGCAGTTAAAGGTGTTCCCGTACATTCAGTTAACCGTAATTGCCATTTTTTTACTGGTTGCCTATACGGCCTTTAACTCCTCGCGAAAATCCGAACAAAACCAAGTTTGGGTAGGCTTGGCTAAAGAAACCGCCCACCAGTTGGGTACGCCAATATCATCGTTGATGGCCTGGATTGAACTCATGAAGGATAAGTTTAATGCCGAAGACGACCCGCTGATTGCCGAAATGGAAAACGATGTAAAACGCCTGGAAATTGTGGCCGACAGGTTCTCCAAAATCGGCTCAAAACCCATCCTCGAAGTGCATTCCGTTTACGATGTTGTTAACGATTATGTTAATTACTTTAAGTTTCGCGTAAGCAACAAAATAAGCTTTATAGTAAAAGGCGATGCCAACCTCAAAGCCGGCATAAACATACCCCTGTTTGATTGGGTGTTGGAGAACCTGATGAAAAATGCCATCAACGCTATTGATAATACCGGGAGTATCACGGTAGATATATCGTTACACAACGCCAAAAAACAAATTTATATTGATGTTACCGATACGGGCAAGGGCATTGCAAAATCAAAGTTTTTAACGGTGTTTCAACCCGGCTACACTACGCGCAAACGCGGCTGGGGTTTGGGGCTATCGCTCACCAAGCGAATGATAGAAAATTACCACGAAGGACAGATATTTGTGAAAGACTCCGAATTAGGCAAAGGCACCACATTCCGTATCATATTAAAAAACCGCAGCAATGGGTAAACCACAACCGGGCGATTACGTTCCCTTTCACGAAACCTACATTAGCAAAGTTGGCGAAGGCAGTATTTTAACCATATTGCAAAACCAGCAACAACAAACTTACCAATTTTTTAAATCGCTCACGACAGAGCGGGCTGCTTATGCTTACGCCGAAGGTAAGTGGACAATTAAGCAAACGCTGGGCCACATGATAGATACCGAGCGTATAATGGCTTACCGCGCCCTCCGCTTTGCCCGGAACGACGATACCCCTTTACCCGGTTTCGATCAGGATGAGTATGTGCTTAACTCGCGCCATAACGATTTTGAAATGGACGATATGATAGAGGAGTTTAGGCTTACCCGGCAGGCAAACATCTTTTTTTGTAAAACCCTCAACGCCGAAGAAAAGCAACGCTTTGGCCTGGCAAGCGGCAACCGGGTAACGGTAAATGCCTTGTTATATATTATAGCCGGGCACGAACTGCACCACATCCAAATTATTAAAGAGCGTTATTTATGAGCAGGCTTTGGTTTGGCCAGGCCGATGCCGTCGCAATAAACAACCGCCCTAAAAACCATATAGGTGCCTTACTGGGTATTGAATTTACCGAAATTGGCGACGACTACATCAAGGCCACCATGCCGGTTGACGAGCGTACCCACCAGCCCTATGGTATTTTGCACGGCGGCGCTTCGGTGGTGCTTGCCGAAAGCATAGGCAGCATAGCATCCTCGTTGGTAATTGATCCGGATAAGTATATGGCCGTTGGGCAGGAGGTGAACGCCAACCATTTGCGACCTGTAAAATCGGGCCTGGTTACCGCTGTTTGTACTCCTATACACATTGGCGGCAAAACCCACGTTTGGGATATTAAAATTTATAACGACAAAGGTAAAATGAGCTGCATCAGCAGGCTAACAGTGGCGGTGATACCGAAGGTTTAGGTTATTGTTGGTTCATAGTTGATGGTTCATAGATCATGGATCTCCTTGATAACCAGGCAAGATTTCTTACCATCAACCAATTCACCCGGTCGATATTCTTACTATGAACCATGATCTATGAACCATCACCCAACTCACCCATCAACCTATTTATTCCTTATCCAGCGTTTGTTTTTTCTCTACTAAAAAGGAGGCAAGTAAACCCAGGCCACCAAAAAGGCCTATCATCGAAAAGTAAATTGGGGCAACATGGCCGTCGTCGGTAAATACTTTATGGTCCAGTACAAAGGCAATAAACAACCCCAATCCCGAACCCATCAAAAGCAATCCCCATTTTAAGGTTTGGTAAGGTGCCGATTGTTGTTTGTAAATGCGGGGGTCCATGCCACGCTCAATCATAGCCATTTTTTCGCGTTTGTATAGATAAAAAACGCTGAATATCAATGCGAAAGTGGATAGTGAAATAATAATTCCGGCAAGTATGCCTAAGTTTGCGGTGTCCATAATATTTGTTATTTAAAATAATTTTTAATTTTTGTTAATTAATTCCGTTGTATTTGTAAGCTATGACTACACAGTTTTTAAACAGGTTACACCCTCAAACAAAAAAATTACAATTATTATTTCCGGTTACTACATTCCGATATTTTAACCCGCTGCCGCGTATTGGCTATCATTTAAAGTAATTTCCGGCCCCTGCCGTCTACTCATGTAAATAAAAACAACATGTTTAGTAAACACCATACAGCAAGAGGCGCACAAGGTTGCGGCCCTGCATCAGCAAATTTCGGGCACGGTAAATTACACCACTTTGGCAGGCACATGCGCACCACGGTTTCCAAAGGCCAAAGTACAACGTGCCCCTTAACATTACAGATAACGAAACCAACTTTGAGGTGCATGTATATGCAGTTGGCTTTTTAAAAGAAAACATCAAACTATCCGTAACCGACGATGTACTCTACATCAGCGGAACCCGCACACTTGATGAAAACCAGGAACCAAACTTTAGCCGGCAAGAGTTCCCGGTAAAATCCTTCGAGCGTGTACTCAACCTTAACGGCCAGGTTGATGCCCAAAACATCAGCGCAACCCAAAGCAACGGCGTGCTTACTATCACGCTCCCTAAAACCGTTGAGGCTCAAAAGCCCGCGCAGGAAATTAAGGTTAACTAATATTTGATGGCTTATGCTGTTTATGTAAAACACAAGTTTATTGACTTACTGTATTTTACATAAAAGCATAAAGTTTATTGTTAAATTTGTAGGTAGTAATTCAATTGTGATGGAAAGAATTGTTTTAGAAGTAGATGATAATATAGCACGCAATTGGCGTTATGCATCTGAGCAGAAAAAATTGCAGGTTACTGCAACAGTAAACAACCTGCTAAAAAAAGCATTTGAACAAAAAAACGACGCCGATTTTATACTGTTTGTAAAAGAGGTACAAAACAAAGCCGCTGAACGCGGCCTTACCGAAGATTTGTTGAACGACATATTAAATGGCAAAGACTGATCTGTACATTTTTGATACAAATACTTTAATTAGCGCATTTCTTATTTCGGGTTCTGTTGCTTTTTTTGCTTTAGAAAAAGCCATCGCAAACGGCACTTTGGTTTTCTCAACCGAAACATTTGCTGAATTTGAACAGGTGTTGTTTAGAAAGAAATTTGATAAATACTTTTCTGAGCAAGAACGCATCCAAATTATTGAACGATTGGCCCATGTATCCATATTTATTAAGCCCTTGTCTAATGGTTCTTATTGCCGTGATCCCGACGATGATAAGCTACTTAATTTGGCTATAGACATTTCGGCTTATTGCATCGTGAGCGGAGACAATGATCTGCTGGTTCTGCACCCTTTTAAAAATATTCCCATCATAAAAGCATCTGTTTTCCGAGATCTGTTTGCCGATGATATTAAACAATAAAACCCGCACACTGGCGGGTTTTATTGTTTAATATCATTGCACCTTAACTACGCCTGTTAAACAAAAACGATGCATAGTAAAGCAACGTAGCCAACGAGCCTAAAGCGGCAACCACATACGTCATGGCGGCCCACCATAGGGCGTCTTTGGCTTGCTCATGCTCCTGGTGGGTGCGCATTACGGTGTAATTTTTATTAAGCCAAGCAAGGGCGCGGTTGCTGGCATCAAACTCAACAGGCAGCGTAATAAAGCTAAAAGCGGTAACAAGCCCCAGGGCTATAACGCCAATGGCCAAAACATAGGGGCTGCCCGAAAACACCAGCAACAGCACGCCTATCATCAGCGTCCAGGTGGTTAAGGTTGATGCCGTTTGCACAACCGGCACCATAAACGAGCGGAAACTGAGCCAGCTATATGCCCTTGCATGTTGCACGGCATGCCCGCATTCGTGTGCGGCAATGGCTGCTGCGGCAACGCTGCGGCTATGGTAAACATCGGGACTCAAATTAACGGTTTTAGTTTCCGGGTTGTAATGGTCGGTCAGTTGGCCATCTACCGAAATCACCTGTACATCATAAATATTGTTGTCAATCAACATTTTCTCGGCAACCTCCCTTCCCGAAAGACCCGATAGTAAGCCAATTTCCGAGTATTGTTTAAACTTGTTCCTAAAACGCATCTGCACAAAAAAGCTAACTATCGCAATGGCTATCATCAACAGCCATCCCGAGTTGTAACTCATATATCCCATTAAAAAAAGTAAGTGGTTCATATCTTTAATTTTTATAGTACATTCAAAAAGTATTCCTAATATTAACGCAAAACTTACCGTGTTAGCATCAAATACATTTTCGTACTGGGAGCAAACTGCATTTTTACACGCCGCCGATGTAATTATTATTGGCAGCGGCATAGTAGGTTTAAGTGCAGCGTTGCATTTAAAAGCCCTACAGCCTCAATTAAAAGTAATGGTGTTAGAACGGGGCTTTTTACCCAGCGGTGCCAGTACAAAAAATGCCGGTTTTGCATGTTTCGGCACAGTTTCAGAGCAACTGGAATACCTTGAACAGGCTTCCGAAGATGAGGTTTTAACTCTTGCCCAGTATAAATGGCGCGGCTTGCAACGCCTAAGGCAAAACCTGGGCGATGCTCACATCAACTACCAGCAACACGGCGGTTACGAACTTTTTTTGAACGGAGAAGAAAGCGAAGCAAATAACGCTATTGAAAAATTACACTACCTCAATAAAATTTTACAACCCGTATTAGGAATAACTGACAATTATTCAGTAACGGATGCTAAAATTGCAGCCTTCGGTTTTAAAGGCGTTAGCCGGATGATATACAACACCAGCGAAGGCCAGATAGATACCGGCAAAATGATGCGCACCTTGCTTGCAAAAGTGCAAAGCCTGGGCGTATTGGTGTTAAACAGTTGCCACGTAAACCAAGTATTGGAGGGTGATAATTTTATGCAGGTACTTACCGCCCAAGGCAGCTTTAAATGCAATAAGGTAATTATTGCTACCAATGCCTTTGCGCAACAGTTGTTTCCGCAACTGGCGGTAGTGCCGGGCCGTGGGCAGGTTTTGGTTACCAAACCAGTGGCAGGTTTAAAGCTTAAAGGCACCTATCACTTTAACCAGGGCTATTACTATTTCCGCAATATTGATGGCCGCGTACTATTTGGCGGTGGGCGCAACCTCGATTTTGAGGCCGAACAAACCTGGCACTTTGGCCATACCGAAAAGGTAAAACAGCAACTCACCAGCTATCTTACAGAAGTTATATTGCCCCACCAGCACTTCGAAATTGACTATTGGTGGAGCGGCATAATGGGCTTTGGCGAAGGCGTTAAACCCATAATTAAACAGGTGCAACCCAACGTGTTTTGCGCCGTTAAATGCAACGGCATGGGCGTGGCAATGGGCAGCCTGGTAGGCGAGGAGGTTGCTGAATTGGCTTTGAATAGTTAATCGGTTTTTGGTATCAATAATTTAAAACAGCTCCACCAGCCGCTCCAAAGCCATCCCGCGCGAGCCTTTAATTAAAATGGTAGAGTTTTTAATCGGTTTATTTTTTAAGCCCGCTTGTGCCTCGGCAACGGTGCGGTAAAAGGTGGCATCAACCAGGCCATTTTGTTTATAAAACTCGTCGCCTATAAAAATGCGTTCGTCAATACCGGCCTGCATTGCTTTGGCAACAACACCCAAATGCTCCGCTGCCGATTCTTCGCCCAGTTCAAACATATCGCCCAGTATGGCTACCTTATGTTCGGCAGGTAGTTTATCAATATTTTCAATGGCAACAAACATGCTACTCGGGTTGGCATTGTAATAATCGCAAATTAAGGTGTTAGTTGCCGTTTTAGCTATTTGCGACCGGTTGTTCTGCGGCCGATAGCCGCTTATCCCCGCATAAATTTCCTCCGGCGAAAGCTTAAAATAACAGCCTATACAAATAGCGGCCAATATGTTATGCAAATTATATACACCGGTAAGCTGCGTGCCAGCCTCGTAAACATCCGTTTCGTTACGGGTCCATTTTAACGAAATGTAGGGTGCCGTGTTAACCAGTTCGCCCCGTATAAAATTAATGTTAGGGCGGGTGCCGTAATTATAGCCATCCAAACCCCTTTGTAACTGCATTTGTATCAAATCATCACTATCGGTATTAATAAATAATATTCCGTTGTTTGCTTTAAGGTAATCGTACAATTCGCCTTTTCCTTTTTTTACGCCTTCGGCCCCGCCAAAGCCTTCAAGGTGCGCTTTGCCTACATTGGTAATGAGGCCATAATTGGGCTGCGCAATGCTGCATAGCAGTTCAATTTCTTTTTGATGATTAGCACCCATTTCTATCACAGCCATCTCAATAGTATTGTCAATGCCCAAAATGGTTAACGGTACACCAATATGATTGTTTAAATTACCCGTTGTGGCATAGGTTTTATAATGTTGCGATAGTACCGCCTTAATTAATTCTTTAGTAGTTGTTTTTCCGTTTGATCCCGTGAGGCCAATAAACGGAATATGTAGTTGGCTGCGGTGGTGCGCGGCCAGGTTTTGCAACGCTGTTAATACATCATCAACCAGTATGCATTTATCGGTAAGGGCGTATTGGGCATTATCTACCACGGCATAAGCCGCGCCGGCTTCAAGGGCTTGTTGTGCAAAAGTGTTGGCATCAAACTTATCTCCCTTTAAGGCAAAAAACAGGCTTCCGGGTATTATCTTCCGGGTGTCAGTACTAATAACAGGGTATTGCAGATAAAGCTGATATAACTGATCCGTAGTCATGGGTTGATGAATTGTTGCAATGCAAGTTTAAAAATTTAGCTTCAATAAAAGCAAAAAACACCAAAGCAGTTTTAAGCCCCTAAAAAAATGAAATAATTTTAATTTGCTGTGCACTTTTTTAAAATTATGATAACAAATTAAAGTATGTTATAAAATACTTTTAAATACTTACTTAAACGTAGGTGCGGCTTGAAGATAGCTTGTTTAAATTCGTATTAAACAGGTTTAAGTATTAATTTAACACATACAGCCATGGTAAAAATTAATATAACTACAGCTAACGGCTTCAGCGCTTACGAACTGCAAAAAGTAGAGGCCGCACAACAAGTACTAAACAATATACTTAATAGCGATAAATTTAAAGAGCGTGTTTTGCACTTTAGCACCAATGGACTATATCGGTTTCATTACCGAAAATCGTTTTTAGGTAACTGGATAGATAAACCATACTCTAACAGCGATGTTTACCGCATGTTAACTCAGCCGGATGGGGCAGAGGCTAACGCTATTGATTTAAAGCTTGAGATGTTACCCGGTGGTGATGTTGAACAATTGGGCTATACCAACCCCGATACACAGCATATTTACACCTACCGCAATTGGTTTAACAGCCTGTCGTTAGCGGGTTATACCAGCCATTTGGCCCACGAGTGGTGCCACCAGCTGGGTTTTAACCACGAAAGTAAGCCAACCGAAAAAAACGAGTATTCTGTTCCGTTTGGTATAGGCAAAATAACCGAAAACATAGCCTGGGAGTGTTAAGCGTTTTCGCGCTGCATCCATGCCAAAACGGCCTTAATCTCGGTGTAGGTATAATTTTCGCCTAATACTTCTTTAAGTGGGGCAAGGCGTTCGTGGCCGTAGCTTTCTATGGCTTCTTTAATGGTATCAATCTTGCCCATCTCAACCAATTCAAAAACGTCAAGTTCGCCGGTTTGTACAAACTGGCATAAATGCGCTTCTATAGTCATGGGCGATAGTTTCCGTTCGGCAGCAATTTCGGCTACCGACAGGCCTGCTTTAAATAAATTTAAACTTTCGGCTTGTGTACTGTTGGTGCGGTTTGTTTTAACCTTCCGTTCGCGCTTAGGTGCTTTTTTTGCCATGAGCGATGTTAACCCGTATTGTTTGCAATAAGCAAGCACGGCCTCAGTAACCTCGCTGCCATAACGCTCCATTTTAACATCGCCAAAGCCCGATATTTGCCGCAGTTCCGTTAAACCGGCAGGCAGGTAAGTAGCTATCTCCAGCAAGGTAGCGTCGGATAATATAATGTAAGCAGGCACGTTTTCGCGAGTAGCAATTTTTAGCCTGATGTCTTTCAATTGCAGCAATAGGCCGGCCTCGTAAGGCATCACTTCGGCAACCTGTTCTTGCTGCAACGTTTGCGATTGGGTAAGTTGCACCCTTTGAAAGCCTTTCAGTACATCGGTAGCTATCGGGTTTAGTTTCAAAACAGGGTAGGGGTCGCCCTCCGTGCGGATGTACCCCCTGGCTATTAACTCGCGTATGTACTGCTGCCAGTCGGCCTTACTTATATCTGCACCTATGCCATAGGTTTTAAGTTGTTTATGCTGGTCGCGCAGCTTTTCGTTTTTCGATCCGCGCAGCAAATCAATTACGTAACCCATGCCAAAACTTTCGCCCAGCCGCGCTATTGCCGAAAATGCCTTTTGTGCGATGATGGTGCCATCAATTTTTTCGTATTCGCTTAGGCAAACATCGCACTGGCCGCAATTATCGGGTGCCTGCTCATCAAAGTAACGTAGTAAAAATTGGCGGCGGCAGGTTTGCAGTTGGCAAAAGGTAACTATATCATCAAGCTTTTTAAGCATTATTTTGCTTTGCTCTTCGTTACCTTCAACCTTGGCAAAGCCTTTAAGTTTTTCAAAATCACCATACGAAAAAAACAGCAATGCCTTGCTTGGCAAACCGTCCCTGCCCGCGCGCCCCGTTTCCTGGTAATAACCCTCAATGTTTTTGGGCATATCCATATGCACCACAAACCGCACGTTCGATTTATTGATGCCCATCCCAAAGGCTATGGTGGCTACAATTATTTTAACCTCGTCGCGTAAAAAGGCTTCCTGGTTTTTATCTTTGGTGGCCTTATCCAGCCCGGCATGGTAAGCCTCTGCCGAATAACCCTGACTCCGCAATTCCGATGCTAAATTCTCGGTTGATTGCCGAGACAAGCAATAAATAATCCCCGAATCATCCTTATGCTCATCCAAAAAAGTAAGCAACTGGTTAAAGCTGTTTTTTTTGGGCGATATGCGGTAGTTAATGTTCTTCCTGTCGAACGACGAAACAAACTCCCGCGGATTATTCAGCTTGAGTTTATCCAGTATATCCTTCCGGGTTATTTTATCGGCTGTGGCAGTTAAGGCAATTACGGGTATATTAGGGAACGATATTTTTAACCCCGCCAGCATCAAATACTCGGGCCTGAAATCATGGCCCCAGTGCGATATACAGTGCGCCTCGTCAATAGCTATCAGCGATACCTTGAGTGTCTTCAAAAAATCAATCAACCGGCTTTCCGAACTAAACAAACGCTCCGGTGCAAGGTAAAGCAGCTTAATTTGGTTGGCTTTTAATTGTTTTACTATTTCCCGCTGCTCATTATCGTTTTGCGACGAGTTTAAAAAGGCGGCATTAATACCGTTAATATTCAATGCATCAACCTGGTCTTTCATCAAGGCAATCAACGGCGAAATTACAACCGTTAACCCATCAAACATTACTGCCGGCAACTGGTAACAAATAGATTTTCCTCCGCCCGTAGGCATCAGCACCATAGCATCCTGTTGGTTTAAAACATGCGTAATAATGGCTTCCTGCTCGTGCCTAAACTCGTTATAACCAAAATATTTATGTAGTGCCTGGTGGGTAGTCATGGTAAATGTTGTGTTGGTAAAAATACAAATAATACTAAACACGGTAGTAAGGTATCTGGCTTGCCGTATTCGGTATTTATTGGGCGGGTATAGTTTAAATTGGTAATTCTTTTTTAGCTTAGCCTATCATAATTATTTCATGAAAAAATTTTACGCCTTTATATTTATAACCTGCTTTGTTGTTAATGCTTTTGCGCAAAAAATACAATCGCCGTCCGATTTTCTGGGCTATCAACTGGGCAGCCAGTTTACCAACCATTACCGCATTGTAGACTATTTTAAATATATAGCCCAGGTTTCAAAAAATGTAAAGCTACAGCAATACGGCACCACTAACGAGGGCAGGCCACTTATTGCCGCTTTTATAGCCTCGGCAGAAAACGTGAATCGTTTAGATGAAATCCGCCACAATAATCTCAAATTAACCGGGATAGAAACCGGAGCCGCCGCCTTGGATGGCCCGGCCATAGTTTGGTTGAGTTACAACGTTCATGGTAATGAGCCCAGCTCCAGCGAGGCGGCCATGCAAACCCTGTACGAAATGGTTGATCCGGCCAACGCAAAAACAAAGGGCTGGCTTAAAAATACCGTTGTGGTGATTGACCCATGCCTTAACCCTGATGGGCGCGAACGCTTTGTTAACTTTTACAACCCGGTGCGCAGCGCCACGCCCGACGCTAATCCCGAATCGCGCGAGCACCAGGAACCCTGGCCGGGTGGCAGGGTTAACCATTATTACTTTGATTTAAACCGCGACTGGGCCTGGCAAACTCAAAAAGAATCGCAGGCACGGGTAGCATTGTTTAACCAGTGGCTTCCGCAGATACATGTTGACTACCACGAGCAGGGCTACAACGCCCCCTATTATTTTGCGCCCGCCGCCGAACCCTTCCATCGCGTTATAACGCCGTGGCAAAAGGCATTTCAAACCCAAATTGGCCGCAACAATGCTAAATACTTTGATAAAAATGGCTGGTTTTATTTTACCAAGGAAGAGTTTGATTTGCTTTATCCATCTTACGGTGATACTTATCCGCTATATAACGGCTCCATCGGCATGACGTATGAGCAGGGCGGCATACGCGGCGGCCTTGCCGTAGTAACTGCCGATGGCGACACCCTAACCCTTGCCGATAGGATAGCCCACCACCTAACCACCGGGTTGAGTACGGTTGAAATGGCATCTGCAAACGCAAGCAGACTGATAACCGAATTTAAAAAGTTTTATGATGATAGCCGCAACGCCCCACCGGGCGAGTTTAAGGGCTATGTGGTAAAAAACGATAACTGGGACAAAATAAACTCGCTAAAAAGCCTTTTAGATAAAAATGGTATCACCTATGGCTTCGGCATCCCGGCAGGGCCGGTGTCGGGTTATAACTACTTTTCGGGCGTTACCGAAAACTTTAGCATTACCAATAGCGATCTGGTTATTGATGCCCACCAGCCCAAAGCTGTTTTGCTTAATGTGCTGTTTGAGCCCAAAACCTTTATTGCCGATTCTAATACCTATGATATTACTGCCTGGGCCTTACCCTATGCCTACGGACTAAAAACATACGGACTAAAACAAAGTATTGCGGCTGAAAAGAAAGTTACTCTTGCCGGTGTTGAACTAACCGCACCCGAAGCGAATGCTTATGCTTATGTATGCGAATGGAAATCGATGGAAGATGTTAAGTTTTTAGCCGCCTTGTTAAAACAGAACATTAAGGTGCGCTACTCCGAAACGGCTTTTGAAGCTGCCGGAAAAAAATTTGCTGCCGGTTCGCTCATTATTGCCCGTAATGGCAACAAGCAAAACAATTTTGACGATCTGGTTAAAAAAGCAGCCGTTACGTTTGCCCGCGATATAACCCCGCTGGTATCCGGCTTTGTAGATAAAGGTGCCGATCTGGGTTCGTCGTACATTAAATACATCACTAAGCCCAATATTATGCTGGTTGCCGGCGATGGCGTATCGTCTGGAGGTATGGGCGAGGTTTGGCAATTGTTTGAGCAGCAAATTGGCTTCCCAATCACCATAGTACGTTCGCAGGATTTGAACCGCATTAAACTCAGCGATTTTGATGTAGCGGTTTTCCCCGACGGCAATTACGACAACTTGCCTTATGATAAATTACAAAGCTGGATACGCGACGGCGGCAGGTTGATAGCTTTAGAAAGTGCCATAAATGCATTGGTTGATAAAAAGGGTTTTAGCATTAAACAAAAAGAAAGCAAGAAAGAAGATAAGCCAGATTCGGACAAAAAAAATACCAGCCTCAAAATTTACGAGGCCCGCGATAGGGATGCCATTAAAAGCAGCATCCCCGGCGCGGTATATAAGGTATCGGTTGATAGCAGCCACCCATTAGGATTCGGTTTGCCCGGGTATTATTACACCTTAAAATTAAGCGATCAGCTTTACGATTTTTTTGGCGATGATGGTTGGAATGTAGGCACTCTTAAAAAGGGCGCATACGTATCGGGCTTTGTAGGCCAAAAAACCCGAGAAAAACTAAACGAAGGTTTGCTGTTCGGCGTACAGCCACTGGGCCGTGGTTCGGTAATTTATTTAACCGACGACCCTCTTTTTCGCAGCTTTTGGGAAAATGGCAAATTGCTGTTTAGTAATGCGGTGTTTATGGTGGGGCAGTAAATGATATTGCAGTTTTCTTCTCCGGAACGTAAAATTTAAAATGCCTTTAAGAAATCGGCGGTACTTAAAATAGAAATGTTTTGAAATGGGTGTAAAACCAATAAATCTTTGTCACCGGTTACTATACACAAGGCTCCGGCTTCAACAGCTAACTCCAAAAACTTGTTGTCTTTTGGGTCGCGACAGGTATCAATATTAACCGACACGGATATAAGTTGACCTTTTTTCTCGAAAGCTTTTATTGCTTCGAGTCTTTTCTCGATTGAGATATATTTGTCAAACTTAGGCCGAATGAGTGTATTTACAAACCTGAGTTCGATTAATAAATGAAATAAAATTTGTCAATCAAAGGAAATGTAAGTATATTTAAGTATCTGACATTCAAATATTTAAATACATTTCCAGATGATTGACTACGATAAAATTACTGATATTTTTTGTATTGTTGACGAGTTTTGCAAAGACTTTGATGCCACTACCCAACCATTCCTGTTAGGAAAGCCATCTAAACGTCCTCCAACCATGTCTAAAAGCGAGATCATATCCATTTGTATGCTTTTTCATTTAAGCGGCTTCCGGTGTTTTAAACACTTCTATATCTTCTATCTGCAAAGGCACATGCAGCGTGAATTTCCTAACACCGTATCCTACAACCGCTTTGTAGAACTTAGCCAAAGTGTCCTCATGCCGATGTCTATCTTTCTCAAAACCTGTTGTTTAGGCTTATGTACTGGCATTTCGTTCGTTGATTCTACACCGATAAGGGTATGCCATACCAAACGGATTAAAAGAAATAAGGTATTTAAAGGTATTGCCGAAGTAGGCAAATCAACCATGGGCTGGTTTTATGGCTTTAAGCTCCATATCGTCCTTAGCGACAAGGGTGAAATACTCAACTTCGCTATTACCCAGGCCAACGTAGATGACCGGGAACCACTTAAAAACGAAGCTTTCCTGAAAGCCGTTTTTGGCAAACTGTTTGCCGACAAAGGCTATATATCAGAAAAGCTGACCAAAATATTGTTTGTTGGTGATATACACCTGATAACCAATATCCGTAACAATATGAAAAACAGTCTGATGACCATGAACGACAAAATCATGCTCCGCAAGAGATCGGTCATAGAGACTGTTAATGATGAACTCAAAAACATCTGCCAGGTCGAACATTCAAGACACCGATCTTTTACCAGCTTTATCGTTAATATCGTATCTGGATTGATCGCTTACTCATTTCTCCCTAAAAAACCTTCAATATCCTACCAACAAAATCGATCTAATCAAATTCTTGCTTTCTGATTAATCGAACTCAGGTTTACAAATTCTGTAAGAGTTGCTTCCGAATAAACGGGTATCCCAATTTGTCTTATTTTATCGTACGCTATCCTATTAACAGAATTGGGCGTTAGGTTAGCACTTATTAAGCTATTGGTATCAATAACAAATGAGTTAATCATTATTCGCCAATAGCTCTTCCAATACTTCGGGTGTAAGGCCATTTTTCAGTGCTTCATCACCTATATTATCTAACAATTTCGCATAATCAGCAAAGGTGGCATCATTTACCATTTTCTTAACCATCATACTAATGGTTTGGCTCAATTGCTGTTTACTCTCCTTGCTAAAACTTTGGTAAATTTTACCCACGGTATCATCTACTTCTAATACAATCCGTTCCATTTTGTAAATTAATGAGTGTTGTATAACAAATTTACGAAAAAACACAGGGAATGTTCCAAGGTCTTTATCATTAACGAAACGGATTGCAATTTAATAACGCTACACTATGGTAGGGCAGTAAAGCAAAAGCCCATTCCTTTTTTTGGAACAGGCTTTAATATGTAATCTGTGGTTGCTTATTTTAATTTCCCGATTTTACTCTGTTCTTTTCATCCGAATCTGTTGAATGCTGGCGGGTTTTAATTTTCGAATTACCGAAGTTATAGGTTAGGGTTAAGCGGGCAACACGGCTCTCGTTTTTTTGGTGAATGCTAAAGTTGTTGTTGCCATAATTGCTGCTCACATCATTGTCGGATGTGTTGAATATATCGCTCAACGAAAGTTTAACATTGAATTTCTTTTGCGCGAATGATTTGCTCATACCCCCGTCAAAAGAATACCTCGAACCTATCTTAAACAAACCATAGGTCAACGGCGACTCGTAGTTTGACGAAAATTCAAACCTGAAGGTTTTACTCAACTGAAAGGTCTCTGTGGTTTTAATTTTGGTTGCTAACTGCCCGTCGTTAAGGTTTGAACCGTCAAGGTTGTTTGATTTAAATGCAAGGTAAAAGGTATTAACATTTACGTTACCGCTCCACCATTTGGTAAAGTTATAAGGTGTGTTAATATTAATACTGTAAGCATTTTGGCTTTGCAGGTTCATATTGGTTTGGTAGGTGGTTTTTGTTGTTGCGTTAGTTAAAACCACTTCGGTTATTACATCGCTGGTATGGCTGTAATTTAAACTCACGTTAAGGGTTTTATTATAGGTATAGTTAAACTCCAGCGAGTGTGTATATTGTGGGTTTAAGTAAGGGTTGCCTTGTTGGTAGGTATATTGATCAAGGTAATATAAAAATGGGTTTAAATCGTCGTAGCTGGGGCGGTCAATACGGCGGCTGTATGAAAAACCTACCTCATTTTTTTCGGATAAGGTGTGGTTTACAAATAAGCTCGGAAAAAAATCGATATAATTACGGTCAACAACCTTGTTTTGAGTAATTGAGTTTCCGTTTGAGTGCGTGTTCTCGGCCCTTACACCAATTTGTACCGACGTGTTTTTATAGGTTTTACTCAAATTAACATACCCTGCAGCAAGTTGCTCGTCGTAAATAAAGTGATTGGTACGCGAGGTATCGTTTATAAACGTATCGTTCTTTTTAATTTGCGCCTGTAGGTTGTTATCGGTTTTAACATCGCTTATTTTTATGCCTGTTTCCAGTTTTATCTTTTTGCTGATGGGGTAAGTATAATCTACGTTAGATGTAATGATGCGTATGCTTGATGGCGATTGGTTTTGTAAAAACACAGTCGGCTTTTTTGTGGAACCATCGGCCAGAAAGAAATAATTATCGTAATGGGCGTCGTTAGTATTGTTAAACTTCGAGTAATCAACCGCAACCGATAATTCTTGCCCGGCGGTATCAATGGTAAACTTATCATTAAGGTTAACAGCAAAGTCGTTATAGGTTTGCTCCATTCCCGAATTGGTGTTCTGTACCGAGTCAATTTTTGTCGCTGTTGATCCTATTACAGTACGATTGTTATTAACGTCGTGTTCGCCGTTAAAATAGCCGCTCACTAAAAAGCCGAGTGTGTTTTTAGGGCTGGTATCAAAATCGGCACCAAGCCTGTAAGTGTTATTATAACTTTTTTGCGGCATAAAGGTATGCTGGTTAAAATAGGTTAGGCCGGCAGTGCCGCCATCAACTATACGGTTAAGATATATGTCGTTAGCACGTTGCCTGTCGCCGTGGCTAAATGAGCCAAATACATTTACCGGCCCGTCTTTATGGTTTAGGTTTACCGAAGCATTATTTTTAGGATAAGCGCCGTAACCGCCCGTTACCGTAGCACTCCCGTTTGTGCCCGATTGCTTATTCTTTTTTAATTTGATATTAATGATACCCGAGTTACCCGCTGCATCGTACTTAGCCGATGGGTTGGTTATAATTTCTATTGATTGTATGGTGTTGCCATCGGTAGAGCGTAACAGTGTTGCCAGTTGGGCCGATGATAGGTAGGTTAATTTACCGTCTAACATAATGGTAACGCCTTGTTTGCCCTTTAAGCTAATATTATCGTCCTTATCTATCGAAACGCCGGGTGCCCTCTCCAAAATTTCCATTGCCGAATTGCCTGCTGCCAACACGCTATTCTCTATATTCATTACCGTGCGGTCCAGCTTTCGTTCAATCAAAGGTTTGGCCGCGGTAATGTTAACTTCTTTTAGGGTTTTGCTGCTGTTACCCAAAGTAATAGCAGGCACATTAATATCGGTAGCATTGTCGGCAACGTTAATTATTTTGCTATTGGTTGTTGCATAACCCATAACAGTAACACGTATAATATAGGTGCCTTTGCTCACGCGGTCCAAAAAGTATTTGCCGTTTTCGTTGGTAATGCCGCCTTTAACCAGTGATGAGTCTTTTGTCTTCAACAAACCCACTGTAGCGAAGGGCATAGCTGCGCCTTTGTTATCAAGCACGGTGCCGGTAATTTTTGCCGTTGGTTTTACCGCTGGTTGTGCCAGGGTACTTGCCGTTTGCACCACTGTTAACAAGGCTAATAGTATCAATAATTTATTGTAAAAAGTTTTCATGTTGCTGCTTTTTGGGCAATAAAATTCCGGTAAGAGAATTTTTGCGCCTCCTTTAAATGTTATTCGTTAGTTTTTAGCTTGTGCCCCAACCGCCGATTGGGATTTTTAAAAATCAATTAAACCTTTTAGGGTATATTACTAAGATGCACGTACCATCGCTAAGGTTACAGCAAAAAGCAGTTTTTTTTAAAACAGGAAAACTTTCTCAGGCAACCCGGCAGATATAAACTGTACCGAATTAGCTAAAGCCCTGCGCAACGAAACGGTTACATGGGCTCGTAACAATTCTTTCTTAGTCTTTTTTAACCAATAAGTGCTCAATCCGGCAGGTAGGCCGGTTTTGCTGGCTGCAAACCTATTTAGCTCAGGCCTGCCCGTTAATACGGACAGGCTTAGGCTAATCATAATAATTTGTTTCATTGCTGCTTTAGTTGACGCTGGTAGTGTCGGGGGCAGTATTGGTTTGTATGGTTTTAACTACTACGGTATCTACTTTGCATTGCAGGCCGTTGTTAGTCATAATAAAGGTAGCAGCATCGTTGTAGTCCCGTTTGTTCATGTCATTACATTCACCAAGCGATACATTTTCAATATAGCGCTCCAGCTTTTTATCTATCACCAATGTTGAGTTTTGCGGAATCCGCAACCGCAATTCCACCGCCTGGTTTCTCCACAAGCTAGAAAAAGGCACTTTCAACATCCTGTCAAAAGTTAATACGGTATCCTTTTGCTTGAAATAGTATGATGCATTGCGGGCATTGCGCAGGGCTTCCTGCTCTGTATGGCCGCGCGCACTAAATTTTTCTGTTAGTGTTGGGAAAGCAACATCACTGCGTTCAATATATATCTTCACATTTTGCGGTTTCGATTCGTGCCTGTTGCTAACTTCGTCATCATCTTCGTCGTTTAAAATTACGGTTCCATTAAAACGTGAATTAATATCAAGCTGAACACTGTCTTCCCGGCTCAAATATTTCACATCGTTGAGCTTTAGGTAGTAGGTATTGTTAAAAGGGGCTTTCAAATCTAAAGTTTGGCTAAAGGCAGCGCCTTCCTTAAAATCGGCAGCAACTTTTGATGAGTAATAACCTAGCAGGCTCAATGCCAGTATCCAAAATATAAGTAAGGTATAACTTGTTGATTTGCCTAAAACCTTGTTGCCAAATATTACCCGTAGGGTAAGCAATATAATAGATAGTAAAGGGATAACCGCCACTGCGAAGGCACTAAAGTAAATAATGCTGTACCTGTCGTTAACTATACTAAACGGAAAAAGGTGTAAAACATCTCTCCCCTGCGCAACAATAATAGTTAATACTACCGAGCCGGCTATGATAAAACCTAAGCAGGTTAGCAATATCAAAACACCAATCAGTTTTAATATTACCTTACCTGCGCCTCCCAAGAAGTATTTAAAATGGTCAAAAAAATCGGTAACAAAATCGCGTACTTTATAAACAAAGGGGCGGGCACTGCTGCTTGCGTTGCTTAACGAGTGATGAACGGTTTTTACCTCTTCTTCAAAATTGCGCATAAAGCCTTTTAGGTCAAGCTTTTCGCCCTTCATGGCCATTTTGTCGGCACGGGTATTAGCTTTTGGTACTATTATCCATAAAATAATGTAGGCCATTAAACCTGTGCCGCCAAAAATAACGGCAATGGCAAAGGCCAGGCGTATCCAAACCGCGTCAACATCAAAATAGTTTGCAATACCGGC
Source organism: Mucilaginibacter gracilis (assembly GCF_003633615.1). Taxonomy (NCBI): domain Bacteria; kingdom Pseudomonadati; phylum Bacteroidota; class Sphingobacteriia; order Sphingobacteriales; family Sphingobacteriaceae; genus Mucilaginibacter; species Mucilaginibacter gracilis. The sequence continues at coordinate 1,710,390 of NZ_RBKU01000001.1, forward strand.
ACATACGCCACCAAGTAAATGATCATCCGGGTCGCGGAACAGTTTGCGGTTGCTTGCAAAAGTTTGATGGTCGGTATACGAGGCATTGGCATGGTCGGTACCTGTTTCAAAATCCTCTATGGTACCCATTTGGCTTATTACTGTAGTTACATCGGCAGTAATAACAACCTGCCTTGCTTCGCGTACCAATATTTCGGTAAACATTTCGGCAATGCGGTTTTCAATATCGGTAGTTATTTCCATGCTGTCCTCTTCGTTAGCAAAATGTCGCTTAACGTCAGTCATGTAGCTTCTTAGCACTTCGTAGGCATCTTCCTCAATATGGAAAATAGTGCCGTTTATGTTGATTATGATAGTTTTATTCATGATATTTTATGCTGATAGTTTTTGGGTTGATTTTTATTTGCGGTTTTCGAGGGCGGTTTGTACTGCTAACGATAATTCTTGCCAGGTTTTATCCAGTTGTTCAAGCACCATGCGCCCTTCTGCCGAGAGTACATAGTATTTACGTGGCGGCCCGGAGGTTGATTCAACCCAGTTATAGGTGAGCAAGCCATTGTTTTTTAAACGGGTAAGTAAGGGGTATAAAGTGCCCTCAACAACCAGCATCTGCGATTTTTTTAAATCCGAAATAATATCCGATGCATAAGTTTCGCCTTTTGATATGATAGAAAGGATACAATACTCAAGTATTCCCTTTCGCATTTGTGTTTGTGTGTTCTCTATAATCATAATACAAAGATATATGTTTTAGATTGTATTATGCAATACATAGTACTAAAAATATTTTCATGACTTATAAGTCATTTTTGCCCCCTTGACATTATATTTTTAACGATTATTGAATTTTTTTTAATTTTTAATTGACAATTTGAAAACGTAACACTACATTTATAATTAATTAACTATTAACTGATCTTATTTATTAACGAAATGAAAAAACTTCTACTAGTAAGTTTGTGCTTTCTGTTTTACTCCATGCAGATTTTTGCACAAAATCGCACCGTAACAGGTACGGTTACAGCTAAAGACGACGGCGGACCAATGCCTGGCGTTAGCATCAAAGGAGTAGGTACAGATGTTGGCGTTGTAACTGGTGCCGACGGTAAATTCTCAATTAGCTTACCAGCAACGGTTAAAGCACTACAATTTAGCTTTATTGGTTATGGAACGGTAACCAAGTCCATCACAGGCGCGGTACTAAACATCGAGCTTGAGTCCTCTTCAAAAGTATTAGGTGAGGTTTTGGTAACTGGTGCGTTTGGTATCAAACAAACTTCACGTTCAGCATCCAGTGCTGCACAAGTTGTTAGCGGCGACGACTTAAATACAGTTCGCCAGGCTAATATCAACAATGCTTTAGCTGGTAAGGTTGCTGGTATACAGGTTCGTAGCCAGTCTACGGCTGCTTTGGGCAGAGGTACTGAGGTGCGTTTACGTGGTGCATCAGGTTTTGGTACTGGTAGCCCAGCACTCTACGTTGTTGACGGTACTATCATGACAAATTCTGATGATATTAACCCCGACGATATTGAGAGTTCTACAATATTAGAAGGTGCCGCGGCCGGTGCTTTATACGGTTCGCAAGGTGCTTCCGGTGTTATTGTTATCACTTTGAAAAAAGCTAAGAAAAAAGATGGACTTAACGTTGATTTAAACTTAGGTTCACGTTGGGACATGGCTTACATTTTGCCTAACTATCAAAATACTTATGCTGGTGGTAACAACCCCGATTTAACCCAATACAATTGGAAAGCCGGCGATCCTACTGCATGGCAGGCATTAAGCGGCAAATATTATCCTGATTATAGTGATGATAGCAGTTGGGGCCCTAAAATGGTTGGCCAGGAATATATCCCTTGGTATGCCTGGTACCCTGGTACACAGTACTCTTTCAAAACGGCTACTTTAAATCCGCAACCAAATAACGCACGTGATTATTTTAACACAGGTGTTACTTTAAATAATAATATTGCTATAGGCAAAGCCACCGATGATTATAACATCAGGTTTAGCTATGGTAATCAATACATCCAAGGTTTGGTTCCAAACTCAGATTTGAGAAAGAACACCATGACCCTTACTTACAACTTAAATTTAAACAAACACTTTATTTTAGGTGCAAACATCAATTACGTTAACCAAAAGCAAGACGGTTTAGTAAATGATGCTTACAGCAACCAAACTTCAGGTTCGTTTAACCAATGGTTCCACCGTGATATTGATATGGGTATCATGAAAGAATTGCGCGGTTTAAAATCTCCAACCGGGGCTTATGCAAGCTGGAACCACGCCGATCCGAACACTTACGATCCAAATAACGCCAACGCATTTTATGCTGGTAACTACTGGTATAACTTTTATACCTACCAGGATTTGGTTCAAAACGTAAACCAACGCGATAGGTTATACGGTAACATCTCCTTAACCTACAAGGTTAATAACGATTTGAGCTTTAAAGGTACTTACCGTAAAATGCAAAATACTACTTTTGGTTATACCCAATTCTCGTCCGACTTAGCTACCTCTGGTGTTCAAACAACAGGTAACGAAGCCAGAAACAAAGGATACTATGCAAATTATACCACATATTTAAACCGCGAAAACTACGAATTCTTAACTAACTACACGAAAAAAATTAAGGATTTTAAAATAGATGCAAACGCAGGTGGCGATTTCTATAATGCGAATTATAACGACGATTCGGCTAACACCAATAATGGTTTGAGCGTTCCTAACGTATTTACTATTTCAAACTCTGTTGATCCGGCTTCTTATGGTAACACAAGAGCTAAAGAAAGATACAATGCTCTTTTCGTTACAGCAAATATTGGCTGGAAAGATATGTTGTACTTGAATGGTTCATTACGTGATGATTGGTATTCAACGTTAAACCCATCTAAGAACCTTGTAACATCAAAATCTATCGGTGGTTCATTCGTGTTTAGCGAATTATTAAAAAGCCAGTCTACCTGGTTAAGCATGGGTAAATTACGTGCAAGCTATGGTGAAATACCATCAGCATTGGGCCAAAACGGCAGTGTGTTTGGTTCGTCTTCAGAATCATTTGGTTTTGGAAGGTACCCGGGAAGCGTGTACACTACATCTGCTAATAAATTCGTAAGTAACTTATTACAAACCGCAAATGACGGTATTGTTGACCCTAATTTAATTGGTAACACCGTTAAGGAAAAAGAATTAGGTATCGACTTGGCTTTCTTTAACGAGCGGTTGGGTTTAACCGCTACTTATTGGGACGGTAGTAACGAAAACCTTGCAGGTAGTGTTGGTTTAAACGGTGCTTCAGGTCTAACCAGTATAACAACCAACTTTGGTAAAATCACCAAAAACGGTCTCGACTTTACATTATATGGTACTCCGGTTAAAATTAAAAACTTTGAATGGAGAATAAACGCAACATACTCAAACCTGTTGCATGATTATGTTGACGAGATTAGCAACAAATACGGTATTAAAACCATTGCTGTTGGGTTTAATACTTATAGTGCATTGCCAGGTTTGTACCAGGTGCAAGGCCAAAGCTGGGGCCAAATATATGGCAACGGTATATTGCGTAACGCAAATGGTGTACCTATCTTAACATCAGCCGGTATGTATCAAAACAATCCTGCGGTATCTTTTGGTAGTGCTTTACCTAAGCACACAGGCGGTATCCAAAACAGTTTTATTGTTTATAAAGATTTTGCAATTAACGTAAACATTGATTATCAGTTTGGTGGTAAATTCTCTTCTCTGTCTGATTTGTGGGGTTCATATAGCGGTTTAACTGCTCGTACTGCCGCACTTAACGATAAAGGCATCCCTGTTCGTGATCCGGTTGGTAACGGCGGTGGTATTCACCAAATCGGTGTTAGTGCATCTGGCGCAACAATTGATATGTATGTTCCTGCTTACGATTATTATCAAAACAATTACAACAGCAAAACGGGCGACGAATTTGTTTACGACCTTACCTTTATTAAATTACGTGAGCTTGGCATAAGCTACCGCATACCGGTTAAAAAATTGGGTATAGCAAGCTACGTTAAGAATGCTACTTTCCAACTTACCGGAACTGACCTTTGGCTGTTATATGCAAAAACTAAAGATTTTGATCCGTCACAAATTAGTGCTGTATCGGGCGAATCTGGACAATTACCTGGAACAAGGGGTATTGGTTTTAACTTAAAGGTAGGTTTTTGATAATTTATCAGGAGAGAGAATACATTTTAAAAAAAGAACAACATGAAAAAGATATTTATATATACACTTACCACGGCACTTGTTTGGAGCGTTGCGGGTTGCCAAAAGCTAAGTGATTTTGGTAATACCAACTATAACCAGGCTGCCATCTCAACACCTATTATAGGTGCGTTGTTAACCAACGCCGAGCTATCGGTTGCAAATTATGCAGGTAGTCAGCTTGAGGCAATCAACGGGGGGCAATATTCTCAATATTTTGCCGAAACGCAATATCCGGCGGTATCATTATACGCGTTGCCGCAATATAATTTCACCGGCGAGTATAGTACCCAATTGTATGACTTACAAAGTATTATTAATGCCGGTACAAGCAAAAATACCTCAAACGTTGCTTTGATATTACAACAGTACATTTTCTGGCATATTACCGATTCCTGGGGAGATGTACCTTACAGCCAGGCTTTAAAAGGATTGGCATACCCCCAGCCGGCATATGATGCTCAACAAAATATTTACAAAGGTATGTTATCTGCGCTAACAAGTGCAGTTAGCTCTTTTGACGGTTCTGCAATTAGCGGAGATATTTTTTATAATGGTAATGTTGCCAGTTGGAAAAAAATGGCAAATACTTTACGTATGCTTATTTCGCTGCAGTTATCTAAAAAGATGCCAACTTCTACCGATTACGCAGCTACTCAATTTAATGCTGCATTGAATGACGTAGGCGGTTCTATTGTAACAAACGCTGATAATATGAAAGTAGTTTATCCTGGCGGTACTTATAAAGATCCATTCTTTAGTCTTTATGACGGTAGGACTGATTACGCAGAAAGTAAAACCATGACTGATTTGTTAAGCTCTTTAAATGACACACGGGCAACTATTTACGGTGGTGCTTTTAATGATCCCAATAACGTAACAGGCGGTACAATATCATCAAACGTAGGCATCCCTCCAGGTGGCGATCGCACAAGTACCGTTGCTTTCACTACGGCAAACCCAAGCTTTGCATTGGTTTTACGTGCAGATCAACGTACACCTACAAGCCCATTATTTGTTTTAACTGCGGGTGAATCACTATTGGCCCGTGCACATGCAGCAGCAATTGGTTGGACTACCGAGAGTGCGGCTACATTATATGCAAGCGGTGTTACTCAAGCCTTCGCGCAATGGGGTTTAACTGTGCCTACATCTTATATAAGCAGCGCGCCTGTTTTTGCCGATATTATCAAACAAAGATATTTGGCAAGTTACCCTGATGGTTTTATGGGTTGGGATATTTACCGTTTAACATCTACTACCCGCGATGGAACTGCAGGTTCAGGAAGTGCTTTCACTCAAAACCCTTTAAATCTTAAACCAGGTACTGGTGGTGCTGGCAAACCAATTGTTAGCAGGTTTACTTATTCGGCTTCCGAATATACTACTAACACCGCAAGCGTTAACGCGGCTATAGCACTTATATCCGGTGGTGATAAGCAAGATTCAAGAGTGTGGTGGGATCAATAATATTTGTATTAAATATTTAAATTAGATAAAATGAAAAATAATTTTTTAAAATACCTGATGCTGGGTTGCTCAGCTATGGTTTTCTTAAACGCTTGCGTTAAAGATAAATATAGCCCTAATCAGGCGGCTGGCCAGGGTCCTTCATATATAAGAATCACCGAGGCTAAATTAAATCCTCAATTCTTTGCTGTGTTTACAAATATTAAGGCAGTGAACATGTTTAGTGTGCAAAGAGATGCAGCAAGTAACGATGCTTTACAAACAACCAATACGGTTGTGCTTACTGATGTTACAGCGGATTATTTATCAAAACACAGTACGCCGTATTCTGCAATGCCGTCATCGCTTTATACACTTACTCCGCAACCAGGTTTGGCCGCAACCGCTACAGGTTTAACATTTACATTTGCTCCAGGTGATTTTGCAAAGAATGTTATATTTAATATCGATGGCAGTAAGATAGACCTTTCTAAACAATATGCTGTGGTTTATGCGATAAGCAATACCGGCGGATTGACAAGAAAAGCGGGTTTAGATACTATAGTAGCAAGCGTCGCTATTAAGAATTCTTATGACGGTGTTTATAAATATACAGGATCAATATACAGGTTCAACGCAGACGGAAGTGCTGAAACTCCGACTACCTTAGGTGGTGTTCTTCCAGATGGTTTAACTATATCTTTGGCTACGACCAGTGCTACTACCTGTTCTTATTCCGGATTAAAATGGATCACAGGAGCTGGGGTAGGTGGTGTGGACGTATTGCAACTTTCTGTTGATCCCACAACAAACAAGGTCACTACCACATCATCAAGTAATCCTTATGTTCAAAATATAACTACGCAGGATAATTATTATAATCCAAGCACCAAAACTTTTTATGTGAATATTGGCTGGTTTACTGCTGCGCCGCCAGCTTCAAGCAGACAGGCACATCTTGTCCTTGTCTATAGCGGTTCAAGATAAGATTTGATACATTTCACAAAGCCACCTTGGAAACAGGGTGGCTTTTTTATTAAATGAGATCGTCATCAAGGGTAATCGTTTTGCCTTAAAGCTCCAGTAAGCCTTGAACAGCAAAATCGGATACGGTATTAGGGAATTAACCTAAAGTTGCCGCTATAGTTTAAGATTGCATAGGTTATTATAACATACACTTGGTTTTTCGCTTTGATTAGCACCTTTTTAAATTAACTCACAAAAAAAGAGCGACCCATTTAACATGAGCCGCTCTTTTGTATTAAAATAATTGTTTACGATCCCGAGTCAACCTTGTTTTCTAAAGCTGTTTTTACCGCAGTAGGCAGCGCAGTAAAAAACGAATAACCCGTAGCTGTTTCTATGCTTTTGGCAGTGGTAATATACTGTGTCCAATCGCTGTTTATAGTATTGATGTTGGGCGTATCAACAGCAATAACACGGGTTGATGTGGTAATGCGGCTTAAATCGCCGTTGCCATTAGGTATTACAACAATAATTTTCCAAACATGGGCAGGTACCACAACATGGCCGCCGTCAACAGTGGTTGCCGTCCCGCTCGATCCTGTGCCACCTTGGCCGTAAGTTCCCATTATTACATAAATTTCGTTCCCGGCTGTGACCAGCGAGCGGCCATAATCTTCTAAGTTACCCCAGGTTTGTTGGTTATTGTTGGGTGCCTGTGGTATCATGTTATCCATCAAAAAGGTAGCCTGGTTAGCAGCCACGGTTGAGGTACGGTCTGCCGAAGGGCAGTTATGTCCCCTGTCAAAACCCGAACCCGAATAACTTGATGCGCCAACCTCATACCATCCCGAGGGTAAGCCCGTATCTGCCCTAAAATCATCCTGGCGCGCTGTTGATCCTAAGCTTGTTGGGCCAACATACCAGCATGTCCAGTTAGGTTCGCCTTTGTCTTTATTATAGCTTTGTATGTAATAAGTATGGTCGTATAAGTAATTGTTATAGCTTGTTGTAATGCTGGTAGTTGCTCCGCTGGGGTTGCCCAGCAACATATTGGTGTTATCGCCGGTAGTACCGCCGCTACCGCCAGCTCCCGAGCCGCTATCATAGCTGTTAATGGTAAATTCATCAATATTGATACGGATTGATGTACCGGTGGCCTTACGGATCTGGAAACGAACCGTTCCGGCTGTGTTTACGGTAAAGGTTGCTGTTGCCAGCGTTGCCGATGAACTGGTAACCGTGGAGCCCACTTGCGTATAGGTACTTCCACCGTCTGCGCTCATCCACAGCCCCCAGGTTGACGACGCATCACTACCATAAACCGCATGCTTAACCGTTACCGTTGATGCACCCGTGCTTACATCAAAGTTCATGCTTAAAACGCCGGTAGCAGTAATGCGTACCGAGTGCGAGCCCACCTTTGCGTCGGAAGTGCTGGTGCCCACCAGCGCGTTGTTTAAGTTCCAGCTACCGCTGCCAAACGTAACATCGGCTGCGGCGTAAGCCGTTTTGGTACCTGCTTCAAAACCCTCGTCAAAAGTTTGGGTAACAGCTAAACTGTTGCCAAAGCCGTTGTTGATGTTAAACGATGGATTTAGCTGCTCATCGGCAACCGGAGCCGTGGCCTCCTTTTGGCACGATACCAGTAACATGGCCATGGCAAGAGGGTAAATCAGAATTTTTTTTAAGTTCATAAGCTGTTTTTTTAAGTTCGGCAGGTTTACGGTTGGCTACCCTCTTGGGTTGTTAAGCTAATGTTAACAAAACAATTTCTTTTGACAATTTATTTAAGATGCCGTTAAAACTGGCCCCAAAATACACCAGGAGGCCGTTGAGTAGCGTAGCTTAAAAACAATAGCAAAAAACCCCCGGTTTTTACTGTTTTATATATCAACACCATGTTTAAAACTTAGTTAAATGTGTATAAAAAATGACAATGACCTTTAAACATTACTCCGTAACTTTGGTTTCTATTTCAATAAACAAGTACAAAACATAGTGTATAAGTTTATTATAATAGTAAAGATGATGCCGCGCCAAATAGTGGTAGATGTGCAAATTAAATATATTTAGTTGATTTACAGATGAATGCTATTGTAATTAATAGCTATCGCGGTAAGCATAACTAAACGGATGCCCCTTAATCCAATTTGCACATTTACCTTACGTTGTTAAACGTAAACACGAATAAATTTCGACGAAAGGTACACAACCCTAAAAAGGCTTTTCCGTAAAAGCTAAGGATTGGTGTCTTCGGTTGGCATCGGTATTATGAAAAGAAAGTTAACAAGAGATTACAGGAAATATGAACCAGGAAAACGAAATACTGCTGAGAGAAAATAAAGATCGCTTTGTTATTTTGCCTATTAATTATCCCCGCATTTGGGAGATGTATAAAAAGCATGAAGCCAGCTTTTGGACCGCCGAGGAAATTGACCTGAGCGACGACATGAAAGACTGGAACAACATGAACGATGGCGAAAGGCATTTCATATCGCACGTATTAGCATTTTTTGCGGCCAGCGATGGTATAGTTAACGAAAACCTGGCCGTTAACTTTATGAGCGAGGTGCAATTGCCCGAAGCACGCTGCTTTTATGGTTTCCAGATTATGATGGAAAATATCCATTCCGAAACATACGCCTTGCTTATCGATACTTATATTAAAGATAATGTTGAAAAAGACCGCCTCTTCCACGCCATCGAAACCGTTCCTTGCGTAAAGCGAAAAGGAGAGTGGGCCTTAAAATGGATTGAAAACGGCACATTTGCCGAGCGCCTGGTGGCCTTTGCCGCTGTAGAGGGTATTTTCTTTTCGGGTAGCTTTTGCTCTATATTTTGGTTAAAAAAACGCGGCCTTATGCCAGGTTTAACCTTTAGCAACGAATTAATATCTCGCGACGAAGGTATGCACTGCGAGTTTGCCTGCTTATTATACAGTATGTTAAGCAACAAGCTATCAAAAGAAGCCGTAACCGGTATTATATCTGATGCCGTTGAAATTGAAAAAGAATTTGTAACCGATGCCCTGCCCGTAAATTTGATTGGCATGAATGCCAAACTAATGGGCCAGTATATTGAGTTTGTTGCCGACCGCTGGTTGCAAGAACTCGGTTACCCTAAATTATATAATGCCACCAACCCGTTTGATTTTATGGAGATGATATCCCTGCAGGGTAAAACAAACTTTTTTGAAAAACGTGTTGGAGATTACCAAAAAAGCGGCGTACTGAGCAGCGATGTTAAGGGCCAGGCTTTTTCAATGGACGAGGATTTTTAATTGCTTTCCCCCGCGGTTTAGTTGCATTAATTGCTCTTCAATCGTTAGCATTAAATAGCCTCAATAAGACGAACCTAAATACACACATATAATTGTTAATTAACCACACACCTATTATTCACCAATAAACACTAACCATATGTTTGTAATTAAACGCGACGGAAAAAAAGAGACAGTAAAATTTGATAAGATAACCGCGAGGATTGAAAAACTATGTTATAGTTTAAACCCCGAATTGGTTGACCCGATAGATGTGGCAAAAAAGGTAGTTGAAGGTTTGTACGATGGCGTAACAACATCCGAGCTGGATAACCTGGCCGCCGAAACAGCAGCCTCGTTAACTACCAAACACCCCGATTATGCTTTACTGGCCTCGCGTATAGCGGTATCAAACCTGCACAAAAATACCATCAAATCCTTCTCCGGGACAATGCGTAACCTTTATACTTACGTAGATAAAAAAACCGGCAAATCGGCTTCGCTCATAGCCGAGGATGTGTGGAAGGTTATTGAAGACAATGCCGAACTGTTAGACAGTACAATTATCTACGACCGTGATTTTGGTTTTGATTACTTTGGTTTTAAAACTTTAGAAAAATCGTACCTGTTAAAAATCGATGGTAAAATAGCCGAACGCCCACAGCATTTGTTTATGCGCGTATCGGTAGGTATCCATAAAGAGGATGTAGAAAGTGCCATCAAAACCTACAACCTAATGAGCGAGCGTTGGTTTACCCACGCTACACCAACTTTGTTTAATGCCGGTACTCCAAAACCGCAAATGTCGTCGTGCTTTTTGCTAACCATGCAAGACGATAGCATTGATGGTATTTACGATACCTTAAAGCAAACCGCCAAAATATCGCAAAGTGCAGGCGGTATAGGTTTAAGCATCCACAACGTGCGCGCAACAGGTTCATACATCAGCGGTACAAACGGCACCAGCAATGGCATTATACCCATGCTAAAGGTGTTTAACGATACCGCCCGTTATGTTGACCAGGGTGGAGGCAAGCGTAAAGGTGCATTTGCCATTTACCTTGAGCCTTGGCATGCAGATATTTTTGAATTTTTAGATCTGCGTAAAAACCACGGTAAAGAAGAAATGCGTGCCCGCGATTTATTTTTTGCCCTTTGGGTTTGCGATTTATTTATGCAGCGAGTTGAGGAAGACGGTAACTGGAGCTTGTTTTGCCCGCACGAAGCACCCGGCCTGCACGAGTGCTGGGGTAAAGAGTTTGAAACCCTGTACACCCGTTACGAGGCCGAGGGCCGCGCCCGCAAAACCATAAAGGCGCAAGAGCTTTGGTTTGCTATATTAGATGCCCAGGTTGAAACCGGAACCCCCTATTTGTTGTATAAGGATGCTGCCAACAGCAAATCAAACCAACAAAATTTGGGTACCATTAAAAGTTCAAACCTGTGTACCGAAATTATTGAATATACCGCTGCCGATGAGGTGGCCGTTTGTAACCTGGCATCGTTAGCATTGCCGAGGTACATTACTGCCGATGTATTCGATCATCAAAAACTGTATGATGTTACATATCAGGTAACGCTAAACCTTAACAAAATTATCGACCATAACTACTACCCTGTAGTTGAGGCCGCCAACTCAAACCTGCGCCACCGCCCGGTAGGTTTAGGTGTGCAAGGTTTAGCCGATACCTTTATACGCCTGCGTTTACCTTTTGAAAGCGACGAGGCTAAACAGTTAAATAAAGAAATATTCGAAACCATTTATTTTGCAGCCATGACGGCCTCAAAAGACCTGGCAATTAAAGATGGCCCTTACGAAACCTTTAAAGGCTCTCCGCTATCAAAAGGGCAGTTCCAGTTTGATTTATGGAACGTTACCCCGGATAGTGGCCGTTGGAACTGGGACGATTTACGTTCGGATGTAATGAACCATGGTGTACGTAACTCTTTATTGGTTGCGCCAATGCCTACAGCTTCAACATCGCAAATATTGGGTAACAACGAGTGCTTTGAGCCATACACATCAAACATATACACCCGCCGTGTATTAAGCGGCGAGTTTGTGGTAGTTAACAAATACCTGCTGCACGATTTGGTGAACTTAGGTTTATGGAACAACGACATCAAGAACCAAATCATCAGCGCCAATGGTTCGGTACAGGATATTCCCGAAATACCTGCCGATATTAAGGAACTATACAAAACCGTATGGGAAATTAAAATGCGCACCATTATTGATATGGCTGCCGACCGCGGCGCATACGTATGCCAGTCGCAATCGCTTAACCTGTTTGTGAGTTCGCCAAACGCATCAAAACTAACATCGATGCATTTTTACGCCTGGAAAAAAGGTTTAAAAACCGGCATGTATTACCTGCGCACACAGGCAGCATCGCAAGCAGTTAAATTTACCATAGAGAGCCAGGGCGGCAAAGCAATGGAACCCGTAATACCCGAAAACGGCGTTGCCGTTGTAGACGAAATACCCGACGGACCAACTTGCTCAATGGACGAAGGTTGTGTAACCTGCTCGGCATAATTTTAACCTAAATATTTTTTTTAAACCCTTCGACTCTCGGGCCGGAGGGTTTTTTGTTGGGGGAACTTTGCCGCCTACGAAACTGAAATGACGATAAATTATGGATTTATTCTCATGATGAGCGATAGTTGAAGCGTAGGGCGTTGGTAACCGTATGCATATATTTTTTAACTGCCATCCTTTTGCGCCGATAACGCATTTTTGAATCGCTTAACCAAACTACATCTAACCATTTTATCCCAAACCCAATTATCATACAATTGTTAATTATTGTTAAAATCAATAATCAAATAAACCTTTAGCCTGCCGTGTCATCTATAGCTAAAAACAAATTAAAGATTCAGACATGAAAAAGATCATTTTTTCGGCATTATGCCTGCTTGTACTGGCAGGTTCGGTAAGTGCGCAACATCGCCGTTATTATCCTCGTAATCGTCCGCATCAGGGCCAGCAACCTATAAGCCAAAACAAAGTTAAGTTTGATATTATTGGTGGCCTAAACGTTTCTAATGTTGTTAATGTAAACGATTATAATTTTTCTACCGGTACACTTGCAGGGTTCCATGCAGGCGCGGGTATCGAAGTACCTTTTAACACCAATTTTGCCTTTGAGCCCGAAGTATTATACTCCGGCAAGGGTTATAGCGCGGCAACCAACACCGGGCAATTTAACCAGCGCACCAACTGGATAGATGTGCCGTTTCTTTTAAAAGTAAAGCCTATACCCAATTTTAACTTTGTTTTCGGTCCGCAAATTTCGTTTTTGCTGTCAACCCAAAACACGTTTAAAAATGGCTACAGTTCGCAAACCCAAACCCTGTATAACAGCGCAACCGATGGTTATAACAAAACCTTAATTGGTGGTGTGGTTGGTGTAGGTTTGGAGCTAAACCCCAATGTTGAACTGCGCGCAAGATACACTATCGACTTGCAAAGCACCGCCATCACCGGCGTGTCGGATATTTCGCAATACAACAACCAGGTTTGGCAAATTGGTTTAGCAGTTAAGTTTTTTTAAAAAAGACGCTTGACAACGATTTTCTATTAGCACGCGTCATTGCTTTATAACTTGCAATGGCGCGTTTTTTATGTTTACACCCCAAACACATCCGGGTACAGCAGTGCAGCTTTTAAAATAAAGGCCACGCTGTCTACCGTCCAAATCTCCCCATCTTTAACCATTTGCAATACTTGTGGTGCGGGTACATTAATAACGTCTATCATTTCGGTGCTGTCCAACTTTTGTACAGTAGTAACCTCAGCATCAAAAACAATAAAGCCGTAGGTAATTTGTCGGGTTTTAGTGGCGTTATTAGCCAGTTTGCCTAACGCTATTAATTGACTGGCAGTGGCCTTAACACCGGTTTCCTCCTCCAACTCGTTCAAGGCCGATTCAATGATGCTTTTCTCCTTTTGCTGCATGCCGCCAGGCAGTTCAAGCAAAATATCGCCCAGGCCGTGTTTGTATTGTTTAACAAGTATTACCTCGTGCCGGGGGGTAAGGGCAACTAAAATTACTACATCGCCCAGTGGAGCAAAAAAGTAGTCGTCAATAATATTGCCGTTTTGTAGCTTTACAGTATGCCGCAACAGCGGAAACCAGGGGCTCGGCGACACGTCTTCCTCTTTTAAAACGGTCCATTTTTGTATTTCGGTGTTACCCATTTTGTATCGGTTTTGGTTAAATTATAAATATGCTACTTTAGCGCGGCAATTATAACACCAAAAAAAATAATAAACTTAAAATGCACGGTTATAGCTTCCAACGGCGAGTTTGGAGATAGCAAGCCCAAACCTGTACGTATATTGAGCATCCCTAAACGTTTTGTTTTGCAAACGGCGGTAAAACGGCCAGGAGTGGGTTGAAAGCAAGGTGCCGGTAACAATTGCACATAAAAAACCCCGATAGCCATCGGCCACCGGGGTTTCTCTCATCTGTTAATTTTTTAGTGTTCCCTAACATCAACAACTTCGTAGGCATCTTGCCCATTGTCGTTAAACGGTTGGTAATAGGTGTTGTTATAAAACATATAGCGGTTACCATTAACGGTAACTTCCTGTGCTCCATCGGGCAGGTTATATACAACAGCACCAAAAGGAGCTGCAACAACATCATAACCGCCACCATTATTTTGGTAAAAAGTACCACCATAATAGTAATAGTTAACGCCTTCAACCGGTATTTCCGAAAATCCCGGAGGCAACGAATTTATCCTGATACCTACAGGTGGTGCTATAACCCTGTAACCGTTATTGTATGGTTCGTAATAAACGCCATTATAGTAACGGTAAGGGTGGTTATGCCACGATAACTCGATAGCGGCACCTAACAAAGCGCCGGTAAAAAAGCCAATTGGGTGCCAGCTTGGTCCCCAGTAATAAGGCCTGTAAGGGTGGTAATAATAGCCATAGTGCGGGTGCCCAAAAATATACACCGGCCTTGATGGGTGGTAGTAACTAATATGGCTTGCATGGCCATAATAACCCCCGCGTACATAGCCCCTGTTAACAACGGTAGTGCGGTTAACTATTGTGGTATGGTTGCCGTAGCTGCGGCCTGCAGGCCTGTAAGTACTGCGCCCGCCAAACCCGTTGCTGCGTACTGCCGTGCGGTTATAGCTATTGGTGTGTACCGTAGGCGATGGCCTGTTAAACGAATTGGTGTGCGCCGATGGCCTGTTAAAACTACCACCCGAAGACCTTGGGCTAAACGAGCGTGCCGAATGCCCACCCCCGCCAAAGCCGCCGCTGCTGTGGCCGCCCCCGCTGCTATGCCCGCCACCACCGTGGCGTTGCGCCATTCCCTGAAATGATATTGCCGTTATACTCATGAATACAACCAGGGCAACTTTTTTGAATATCCTACTCATTTTAAATTTCTGTTTTGTTTTATTTAATATATTAAACGTAGTAAAGGGGCATTAGTTTATTCGGCATGTAATTAAAAGTTTTTATAATCTTCCCTAACGGGCGTAAACAGGTCTATCAATTTGCAATTGGTAATGGCAGTACCGCCATGAATGGCGTTGGGTGGTATAATGGCAAACAGGCCAGGTGCAAGTATTCGGGTTTGGTTATCAACCGTCATTTCAAACCGCCCTTCTAACACAAACGAGCACTGCTGGTGTACATGCTGGTGCAATGGTACTAGGCAGCCGGCCAATATCTCAATAAAATTAATAGTGTTGGTTTCGGTATGGATAAATTGCGAATAAAAGCCTGCAATGGTTTCTTTAACAGGTATATCGGTAAAGCTTTGAAAAATATTTGCAGCCATAGGTAAATTTAAAAGCATGAATATACCAACTAAATATAATATGCAGTATAATTTAAATTGGCCACAACAAAATAATATAGGCGCACGTTGTAGTTAAGTAATTGAACCCCATTTAATTATGCCAATTAACCAAATTATCAACCAAATCTTTAAAAATCATGGCCGAATTAACCGCCTCAACCGGAAAAGCGAACGGTAAGTACCGTCGTAACAGAGTGTCAACAAGGGTAGATCTTACCGCAATGGTTGATCTTGCTTTTTTGCTTATTACCTTTTTTATTCTCACAACAACCCTGCAAAAATCGCGCATGTTTGGTGTAACCATGCCCGATACCACTGAACCCATCAGTAAGATCAACGTGTCGGAAAAAAGCACCATGACCATTTGTCTCGGCAGTAATAACCAGGCGGTATCATACCTCGGCATGACGGAGAAACCTCTTACACAACCCAAAGTTACCAACTATGGTAAAACCGGCATCCGCCAGGCCATTATCGATTTAAATAAACAGGTAGCCGCTACAACCGGCAAGGCTATGTTTGTTATTATAAAGGCAAGTAACCATTCGGTTTACCAAAACCTGGTGGCCACGCTCGACGAATTACATATTGCCGGTGCCACCGGTTACGCCATCGAAGATATAACACCTAACGAAGTTACCTTGCTAAAGCAAAAAGGCATATACTAATTTTTGTTGCCCCTGCTATAAAACAAAAGCGTCTGCCTCAATTAAGAGCCAGACGCTTTTTGCATTGTACCTGTTTGTATTAGTGAGTGTAAATATTACTTGTGTTACGGTAACCTGCGGTAAGGTTGCTGTACCAGTCGGTATAGCTCGAACCGTTAGATTTTGCCCAATCTGCAATATGCGGATAAGCGTTTGTGATATCGATAGATTCTGATGGGTAAGCAAATACAGCCGGAATGTTTATTGCAAACGGTAAGCCTGCTTTAGTTACATAGTAACGGCTTGCAGCTACGCTTGTGTTATCATCGTTTGTGCCAAACAGGCTTGCGTCTGCCAGGGTAGTTGGGGTTTTGCCCATTACGTGTACCTCATGTCCGCGGCCACTGTTGTATATAAACGGATTGTATTCGTCTTGTCCAAAAGTTGATAATGTTGGGCCGTTAGCTATGTTAAAGCTAAGCGTGTATGTTTTGTAAGGGGTGAAGGCTTCGGTTTTTCTGGTATTCCAGGTAGCCATTTCTTCGCGCATGTTGCTAAATAAAGTTACAACGGCGTTGGTTTGGCCTGCCTCAAATGCAGCACCGCTAACGGCAACACCTGCTTTTGTAACTGCTAAACCACTTACAAGCGATTTGCTAACCGGAAACTCAACTGCAAAAGCATTGCTGTAAGTACCACCGGTTGCGTATAAGGTAAACGTACCGCTTACAGATACTACAACGTTTGTTGCGCTGGTTACTAAGGTATAGTTGTAACCCATTACCACGTCGTTAAGGTCAAAGTCGCCTTTTACAGGCCATTGATCTTCGTAGGCTATTGTACCTGTTGCACCTGCAACATTGTAAGCTCTTTTAGGGTCGGTTGGGTAAGCGTCCAGGTTATCAGGTACACCGTCACCGTCCGAGTCTGATACAGCAGCAGTACCATTGCCTTCGCTGTTACAGCCCGAAGTAGCAATATAAACGCTATGGTCTGTTGTGCTTGCACCGCTGTTAACTTTGCCGGCAGATGTTCCATCTATGCTGCCGCTTGTTTGCCATACTTCAACATTGGCCACAACCGAACCCGAGTTACGGATATTAGTTGTTCCGGTTATTTTAATAAGCGAGGTTGAACCATAACCTTTAGCACTACCATCAACAATAAAATCTTTTGTTTTAAGCATAGCGCCATTATATAAGCCTAACTCTGCACCGCCGTTTATAATTGACTGGCCTGCAACATTAATAAAGCTGTAGTTTTTTACGCCCGAGCTTTGGTTGTAGTTAGCGCCAACCGTTAACGAACAGTTGTTAACAAAAGCACTGTTGCTATTGGGTTGGAAATTACCGCTAACAACCATAGTACCATTGTTGGTAGCTACAGCACTTGTTCCGTCCTGGAAGCTTCCGCTAACCGTCATGGTGCCGTTGTTAACAAAGGTGCCTGCATTACTGTTTAGGTTAAAATCTCCCCCGCAAGTGAACGAACCATAATTGGCGAAAAGACCATTATCTGGAAAAGAGCCCGAGTAATTGATAACACCAAAATTTTGTATTGCAGCCGAGCTGTTATTATAGTTAATTGATGATAGGTTGATAGAGCCCGATGTAGTTACTATTAATGTAGCCGCACCGTTAAAGCTTAAGTTTTGCAGGGTTACGTTTTTACCGCAAACTTTAATTGTACCACCGTTTACATTGCTAAAGCCAACAGTAATGTTGCTGCCTGTAATACTGTAAGTATCGCCGCTGTTAACGTTAAGGTTGTTGGTGTTGGCTGTAATTGCTGTACCGCCGCTGCAATCAGGGCTGGTTGGTGCAGTTGCCAATACTTGTTTGCTGCTTGCCGCAGAGTTGATAGCATAAGCCGGATCGGTAGCGCCAATTGATAGGCTTATATCGGTGTTGCCTGCCGCAACTTGCTCAACTATTGTTGAATTATCAGGAGCGGTTTTTACAACATACAACTGAGTGATAGTGGTAGCCAGATAAATTTTGGTTTCGAAAGCTTTAGTTGCTGTAGCAGCACCCTTAGAAATAAGGTTACCACCTGCATAAGGGTTGCCATCGTATAAAGATATGGTATATGCTGATGTTCCAAAACGGGTATCGGTTACGGCAACAGATACATTTAAGTTTCTTGAGCTTTCCCAGTTAAACCCTGAGGGGATTTTCACATCGTTAAGCGATGTTACCGTTGTAGTAGTGGAAGAGTTTTCATTTTTTTTGCACGAAGCCAACGCAAATATGCTAAAGGCGGTGGCTATTAATAAGGTTTTTTTCATGTTGGATAACAGGTATTAGTTTTTTAACATTTACGACATTGCAAAAGCAAAAGTTGTACCGCTTGCAAATAAGCCTTAAAAGTCACTTTTTACCCGTTCTGTTGTGGATTTATTTACCCAAATTGAGTAATGTTTACTTTACGCCAACAGTAAATTCCCCACAAACTTCAATGTATATCCTAACTAGTTAAAAAAATATCTTGTTAAATGCTTGTTAATATATGTAGGGTTTTAGCAATAAGTTTATCCATGGTTTTTTTACCGTTGTTAGAAAACTGGCCGGTTACCCGGTTAGCCATAATAGCATTTAAACTTAAAACCTGGTGGCCAAGTAATTTACCCAAACCATAAAGCCCGGCGGTTTCCATTTCAAAATTACTAATAATGTTTCCATCAAAATTAAAATGGGTTAAACTGTTAATAAACCCCGGATTGCTTAAAGGCAGGCGTAACACCCTGCCCTGTGGGCCGTAAAAGCCAGGGCAGGTAACCGTAATGCCCTGATGGAAGCCCTCGCTAAAGTAGGGCAGCATAGCCGGGCCGCAAGGGCTAATATAAGGAGCCGCCACGTTGCCCCCCAATTGGGTTTGATTAATAAAGGCAGCAAGTATAGCAAGCTCGGCTGCGGTGGGCGTATTTTGGTAAAAGTTGAGTAAATTATCAATACCCAAACCATAGGTTGATACCAAAAAGCTATCAACCGGTATGTGGTGTTGCAGCGAGCCCGATGTACCTACACGCACTATGTTTAATTGTTTAAGCTGCGGTTTTACTGTGCGGGTATCAAAATCAATATTTACAAGGGCATCAAGCTCGTTAAGCACAATATCAATATTATCGGTACCAATGCCGGTTGATACTACCGATAGGCGTTTGCTGCCTATATAACCGGTATGGGTTACAAATTCGCGGTGCTGGCGTTTATACTCAATGCGGTCAAAATGCTGGCTAACCTGTTGCACACGGTCAGGGTCGCCAACGGTAATAATATCAGTGGCCAGTTCATCCGGATGAACATCTAAGTGGTATACCGAGCCACGCTCGTTAATTATCAGTTCTGATTCTGCTATGCGATCTGTCATAAAAAAAGTACTAAAAAGCTCCCTCTAAATCTCCCCCGGTAGGGGAGACTTTTGATCTAAGGGCTTGATAAATATAAAATGAATGATTTTCAAACGCCCTCCCTACCGGGGAGGGTTGGGTGAGGCCCCTTCCCAAACCTCACCTAAATGCAATATGGTTTCAACTGCCTTTTGCATATCCTGTACCGATACCCATTCCTGCTTACCATGAAAAGCGTGTTCGCCCGCAAAAATATTGGGGCAGGGTAAACCCATAAATGATAACCGCGAACCATCTGTGCCACCACGAATGCTGCGCAAACGGGGTTCCATACCGGCACGTTTAATTGCTTCCATAGCGTTATCAACAATGGCGGGGTGCTCATTAAGCACTTGTTTCATGTTGCGGTATTGGGCATTTACTTCTATGGTATAAGTGGCATTTGGGTAATTGCTTAAAATGGTTTCGGTGGTTTGTTTAATTACCCCGGCGTGCTGTACTAATAAGTTGTCGTCAAAATCGCGAACAATAAATTCAACAATCGCTTGCTCTACATTGCCCTCAATAGCCACCGGGTGTACAAAGCCCTGCTTGCCAGATGTTCCCTCGGGCGATAGCTGGTGCGGCAGCGAGGCCACAATAGCACCAGCAATTTTTATAGCACTTTGCATTTTGCCTTTGGCAAAGCCGGGGTGCGCACTAATGCCGTTAATGGTTAGCTTTAAACCATCTGCCGAAAACGTTTCGTTTTCCATTGTTCCCGCGCTTTCGCCATCAATTGTATAAGCGGCATAAGCCCCTAATTTTTCAATGTCAACCTTATCAACCCCGCGGCCAATTTCTTCATCGGGCGTAAATAATATTTTTATGGTGCCATGTTTTATTTCCGGGTGGTTCATCCAATGGTAACAGGCGTCCATAATTTCGGCCACACCGGCCTTGTTATCGGCACCTAAAAGCGTTGTTCCGCTGGCGGTTATAATATCGTTGCCTATTTGGTTTTTTAAGTCGGGGTGTTCGGCCATGCGCAATATTTGCGTGGCATCATCGGGCAAAATCAAATCCTGGCCCTGGTAATTTTCATGAATAATAGGTTTTACATCTAAACCACTACAATCTGGCGAAGTATCCATATGCGAACAGAAGCAAATTATAGGTACATTTGGCCTTGTTGTATTTGCAGGTATAGTTGCGTAAACGTATCCAAATTGGTCTATATGGGCATCGGTAACGCCAATTTCTAATAACTCATTAACCAGTATTTTACCCAGGTTTTTTTGTTTGGGCGTTGACGGATGGGTTAAAGAAGATGAATCGGATTGGGTGTCCACAATTACGTAACGAAAAAAGCGTTCTACAACAGAAAAATTAAGATCAGATTTTTTAAAAGAAGTCATGATTATTAACAAATGAAACTTTATTTTTGGTAAACATAGGCAAAAAAAATTAGTTGATTTTTTTAACAATTTAGCCTGCTAATAAATATTTATTTTGAAAAAAGCTATACTCGTTTTAATTGCTTTGCCAGCATTGGTTTTTACAGCAAAAGCTCAACTTGGTTACAACTTTGCGCAATACAGTTTAGGCGCAGGCTACAGTTATGTATCGCCCACAACCGATGTTCCATATCCGGCTCATGGCCCGGCAGTAAATTTTAACATCACGTTTAACTCAACACCATACACCAATTTTTCTATTGTGTACGAGTTTGGCCAGTTAACCGGTGGGTATAGTAACTTTTATACCGATGCTGTAAAAAACCTCGATTCAAAAAATTCAAGTTACGCAACCGTAATAGCTGCTTTACCGGCAGCTTACGAAGCCACTGTTGACCCATATAGGCGTTACTTTACCAATAATTACCAAAGTATCTCTCTGCATGGGGATGTACAGCTTGGCGAATTTTTGGATTACGAAAACGGCGGCTTTTTAAATAAAGTATTGCGTAATGTATACGTTGGTACAGGTATAGGGATGATTTACAATAATATAGTGCAAATTAACCGCTATAATAACGATAGTACCCGCGTATACGGCGTTATTGATAAGAGTAACAATGTATTTATACCTGTTAGGCTAGGTTACCAGTTTAAAATATATAACGCTTACGACGAGCCCTTTATATTGGTTGAAACAGGTTACCAAATGAATTATGTTTTCGGCTACGGCTTAGATGGCTATGCCGATCCGGATTTTACCAGCCGTAATTTTGAACGCTTTGGCGGTTTTCACATTGGCCTCAAGTTTAACTTTGGCAATGTTACATCATACCGCAAACCAATACATTAATTTATTGTTATAGCACAGTTAAACTGTGTTATTGTTAAAATGTTTAAAGCCATTTTGCATTGTAAGCATAAAATAGTTTATGCCTGTTGTTTTATTTGATTTTTTTTACACTTATGCATTTGGTTCACAAAAGCTTTCTGGTTTCTGCAATTTCTATCTTTTTATTCCAATCCTGTTCACACGGTACTAATAACGCTACGCTACCGCCTGCGGCGCAAACGGCTAAAATGGATACTGCCATATTGGCCTACAATCCTAAAAATGCCGATAAACGGATTGACGCCGTAATGCAAGAACTTTACAAAACACGCGGCTTTAACGGCAACGTGCTGGTAGCTAAAAAAGGCAAAATAATATACGAAAAAGCTATAGGCTGGGCCGATTACCTGCGCCGTGACAGCCTGAAGCTAAGTTCGCAGTTTGAGTTGGCCTCGGTATCAAAAACCATGACCTCTACCGCAATTTTAATGTTGATGGAGCGCGGTAAACTAAAGCTGGACCAAAATGTAAAAGATTTTTTCCCTAACTTTCCATACGATGGTATCACTATAAAGCTGCTGTTATCGCACCGTTCGGGCATGATGAACTATGTTTATTTTGTGGATGATGTTTTTAGAAAAGAACACCGCGACCAGCGCAAGGGCATAACAAACCAGCAAGTGATGGACATGATTGCCCAATACAAACCAGCCAGGTTTAATAAGCCCGATATTGCTTTCCATTACAATAACTCCAACTTTATGGTACTTGGAGCCATTATTGAAAAGGTAAGCGGCATGCCCTATTCGCAGTTTATGAAGGAGAATATTTTTATACCTGCCATGATGAAACATACCGCAGTTTACTCCAAAGCGGTTTACAATAAAATTCCGGTTGATGTGGTGGGCCACGATAGGGGGCAGTGGAGGTATTCGGTAGCGCAAAACTTTTTAGACGGCCCGGTGGGCGATAAGGGCATTTACAGTACCGTTGCCGACTTGTACTTGTTTGATTATGCGCTGCGTAAAGGCGTATTACTCAAAAAAGCTACTATGGATTCGGCCTACGTACCGCGCAATCCTTTATTACACGGTCACTTTAGTTACGGCTATGGCTGGCGCTTGTTTGAGGCTCAGGGCCAGCAGGTTATATATCATACGGGCTGGTGGCATGGTTTTAGGCATATTTATTTGCGCGACCTCAAAAACGATATTACCGTTGTATTGTTATCCAACCTGGCCAATGGCAGTTTGCTAAAGCTCCACGATTTGTTTAAAACCGTAGGTATGCCAATAGTGCGCAAAAGTGCATATAATGGTGCCGGTGATACCAACGAAGATCAATAAAAAGAGAATCAAGAAGTTAGAATCAAGAAGTAAGAAAGAATACCATGTTTGATAAAATATTACAAGCGCAACAACAGGCCGGTGAAGTAAAAAAACGCCTTGATGGTATAACCGTAAGCGGTAGTGCCGGCGGGGGAGTAGTAGTGGTTACGGCCAATGGCAACAAACAAATACAAGCTATAAAAATTAACCCTATTGTACTTAAAGAAGGCGATATTGAAATGCTGGAAGACGTAATACTTACAGCCGTTAATAAGGCCCTTGAACAAGCCGAAAACGCAAGCCAAACCGAAATGGCTGCCATGACCAAAAATATGTTTGGCGATTTGGGCGGTTTATTTGGTAAGTAATAAGCTTGGCCCAAGCGTTCACTGGTAGGGAATGCTTTTAATAAACATAGATTTAAAGAAATACAACTAAAAAAAATGCAAATCAAAAGTCACCCCTACCGGGGGAGATTTAGAGGGGGCTTCAACATTATGAAAGTAACTTATTACGGCCAATCGTGCCTTGAACTTGAAATTAACGGGGTTAAAATTCTTTTCGATCCATTTATTACGCACAACCCCCTGGCTAAAAACGTTGACGTTAATAGCCTGAAACCCGACTTTATTTTGGTATCGCACGGGCACGGCGACCATATTGCCGATTTGTTTACCATCCAAAAAAACAGCGGTGCCAAAGTTGTATGCATAGCCGAAATTGCCGACTGGCTATCAAAAAAAGATGTTACCAATGTACATGGTATGAATATTGGCGGCGCATTTAACTTTGAATTTGGCCGTGTAAAAATGGTAAACGCCGTACACTCAAGCACCCTGCCCGACGGCACTCCCGGTGGAAACCCAGCTGGTTTTGTGGTTTACGCTGCCGGCAAAAAGATATACTTTGCAGGCGATACAGCATTAACCTATGATATGAAACTTTTGGAAGATGAAAACCTGGATTGGGCAATTTTACCCATTGGCGATAACTACACCATGGGTATTGATGATGCCATAAAAGCTACAGGATTTTTCAACTGCAAAAACGTAATAGGCGTGCATTACGATTCGTTCCCGGTTATCAAAATAGATAAAAACGAGGCAATGGATAAATTTATTAAGGCCGGCCTGGTGCTTAAACTCCCTGCCGTTGGTGAAACTTTATCGTTGTAAATTATATGCGGTAACAAAAAAAGCCTTTCAAATCAAATTTGAAAGGCTTTTGCTTATCTCTAATTTTTTTAAATCACTGTACCATCGGGTATTACGGCGCGTTTCTTCAAAACCACTATGCCGTCCATAACGGTATATTTATCGTAGTCGCCGTTAGCCAGGGGGCCACCGCAATTAATTTTAACATCATTACCTATGTAGCAGTTTTTATCTACAATGGCATTTTTAATGTGGCACCTATCGCCAATACCCATTATAGGCGTGTTGGTTGAGCGCGATTCTTCTATCTGCTCAAGCGTTTGATAGTTATCGCTTCCCATAATATAGCAATTATCAATGATGCTATCAAAACCTATACGGGTACGGATGCCTATTACCGAGCGTGTAATTTCGCTGGCGTTAATAATGCAACCATCAGATATAATAGTGTTTTTTAATTTTGGCCCCGATATTTTAGACGGCGGCAACATGCGCGACCGGGTGTAGATGTGGTTTTTATCAAACAAATTAAACTTCGGTATATCGTCGGTTAGCTCAAGGTTGGCGTTAAAAAACGATGGAATGGTACCTATATCTTCCCAGTAACCGGTGTACTGGTAACTCATTACTTTATGATCGGCAATTGATTGTGGGATAACCTCTTTACCAAAATCGGTACGGTCGTTCCCTTGCAACAAATCAAACAAAACCTTGCGGTTAAATACATATATACCCATTGATGCAAGGTACACACGGCCCGCTTTTTTCATTTCGTCGCCTACTTCTGATTGTAGGTACTCAAAATCTTTTTTCGGCTTTTCAACAAACTGGGTAATCCAGTTATTTTCGTCGGTTTTTAAAATACCAAAGCCCGGTACATCCGCTGCAACCACGGGTATGGTAGCTATCGAAATATCGGCGTTGCTTTTTTCGTGGTTATCAACCATTTCCTCAAAATCCATCTGATAAAGCTGATCGCCGGAAGCGATCAAAACATAATCAAAGTCGTGCACATTTAAGTGGTGCAGGCTTTGCCTCACAGCATCGGCAGTACCCTGAAACCAGGCAACACTTGTAGGGGTTTGTTCGGCAGCCAAAATATCAACAAAGGCCTTACTAAAACTGCTAAAGTGATAGGTGTTTTTAATGTGCTTGTTTAGCGACGCCGAATTAAACTGCGTTAGTACAAATATCCTGTCGATACCCGAGTGTAAACAATTTGAGATGGGGATATCAACTAAACGATATTTTCCGGCAATGGGCACAGCCGGTTTTGAACGCGTGGCAGTGAGCGGAAAAAGGCGGCTCCCCTGGCCACCTCCAAGTACAATGCAAATTACTTTCGATGTCATATATGTTTAGAGTTAAGGCTTTCGTATAAGCTGATGTATTCTTGCGCCGATTTGTCCCACGAAAAATCGAGGGTCATCATTCGTTTACGTAACAGTTGTAAGTGCTCAGTGTTTTTATAAAGTTGCAATCCTCGCCAAACTGCATGGCAAGCCTCGTCGGCAAGTGCATTATTAAAGGTAATGCCGTAACCTTCTTCGGTGCCAAAATCAATAACGGTATCTTTTAGGCCGCCAGTGCTGCGCACAATAGGCACCGTGCCGTAACGCAAGGCATATAATTGGTTAAGGCCGCAAGGCTCCACGCGCGATGGCATGAGCAAAAAATCGGCCCCGGCATATATTTGGTGGGCAAGGCCCTCATCATAACCTATAAACACGTTGCACCTACCCGCAAACTGATCTTTTAGATGGTTAAGATCCGTTTCAACTTCGGGCTCGCCCGAACCAAGAATTAAAAAGCTAACCTCATCGGGATGCTCATCCAGCGTGCGCCTAATGATGCCAGGCAGCAAATCGGCCCCTTTTTCGCCAACCAGCCTGCCTATAAAGGTAAACAAAGGTTTATCAACCGATAAGCCAAAGCGTTCGCACAGGGCTGTTTTGTTAGCCAATTTACCTGTGTCAACTTTTTTAATATTGTAATTAACAGGCAGCATAGGGTCGGTGGCAGGGTCCCAAACCTGGGTATCAATGCCGTTAATAATGCCCAGGCCTTTTGCACGTTCCAGCCAAAATAAATATTCTAACCCGTTTGATTGTATGGTTAATTCATGCAAATAACTTGGCGATACGGTTGTGTAGTTCCACACACATTTTACTGCCGATGCTAAGGGGTTAATGCCGCCCCGCCAATCAAGCAGGCCAATAAAACGTTCATCAACTTCGGGCAAATAGTGTAGTTTATCGTAACCAAAGGCACCGTGGTATTGGCCGTTATGTATGGTAAACACGGTGGGTATAGTATGTATTCGCCTATATAAGGCGGAGTGCTGCAACAGGAACGGTACCAACCCCGAATGATGATCGTGGCAGTGGATAATATCGGCAGTTTGCTGGCTCCAGTTCAGCCAATCTAAAAAAGCGATCTGGAAAAAAACAAACTGTTCTGTTTCGTCGGGGTAGCTATAAACATTTTCACGATCTAACAGGCCCGGCACTTTAATTAAAAACAACTCAAAGCCTAATTTATCGGTTTTTTCTTTTAGTACCTGCCACTCGTAACGCCTGTTGCCCAGGCGCGATGACGCCTCAAAAACAACATCAAATTCGTTTTCGCGGGTAAATTTACGGTCGTAAAAAGGCAGCACCACCGAAGCCTGGTGACCTGCCTGATTAAGGTATTTTGGAAGCGCACCCACTACATCGCCCAGGCCGCCAACTTTGGCAATCGGGTAACATTCGGCACTCAAATGGAAAATTTTCATTGGGAGAATTATTGGCTCAAATTAGGGAAACATAAGCTAACTTAAAAGCCAATAACAACTAAAAATAGTTTTTGTGATGATTTTTAAAGGTAATTTAAAAAATGCCTTTTAACAGTATAACCATTGATGATATGGCGGCATTTTGTTTAATAATTGATACTGGTTACGGCGGTTAAAATGTATCGATTTAATAGAATGGGCTGCGTTTTAACATCTTCTTAACAAATTGCTCATGCTAAAAACGGGCGTATATGGGTAGGGGGGCTTATTTACCGGCTTCTGGCGAACTAAATTAAAATTCGATATTGCAGCCAAGCACTGCCGATTTGATTAATTTTTTTGCCTGGTAGCCATCGTTATACTGGCCGGTATGGTTTAGTACAAACAAGGCCACTTCTTTATTGGTAGGGTCAACTATAAAATATTCTTTAACGCCACCCTTTTCGTAGAGTAACTTTTTCTTTTGCGTATCGTGTAAGCGGTTGTTGGGCGATAATATTTCAATAACCACATCGGGTGCGCCATACACACCATCTGGTTTAATATAATCCAAATGCTCGTTTAACAATACTAATATATCGGGCTGAACAACCGATAACATATTATCAAAATAAACGT
The DNA here is from genome assembly GCF_003633615.1 of Mucilaginibacter gracilis. NCBI lineage: Bacteria > Pseudomonadati > Bacteroidota > Sphingobacteriia > Sphingobacteriales > Sphingobacteriaceae > Mucilaginibacter > Mucilaginibacter gracilis. The sequence goes on from NZ_RBKU01000001.1 coordinate 1,738,283, forward strand.
CCATTGGCGCGGGTATAACTTTACCTGCTTGTGTTTGCTTTAAGAAGTTATACAATTGGGCTGATAGGTCCATTAGCAACAACTGATGCTCAGAAGAAGGGGATGGCGACATACTTAATTCGTTAAATATTACCTCGCACCTGGTGCCTTCGGGCAGCATTCTGTAAATGTCGATAGCTGTTGCTGGTATATCGGTTAACATAACAATCCTATTATCTTATGCTAATTTAACAATAAAAATAATGCCGTAAAATATTTTACGGCATTTATGTTGCCAATTAATGCGCTTCAAGCCAGTTATTACCCATGCCTATTTCAACAACAATGGGCACAACGGTTTTAATAGCATTGCGCATATTATCTAATATAATGGGCTTCACCATTTCTATCTCGCTTTTATGTACATCAAAAACCAACTCATCATGCACCTGCATGGTCATTCGGCTATCAAATTTATGGGCCTTAAATTCGCGGTGAATATTAATCATGGCAATTTTAATCATATCCGCTGCCGAGCCTTGTATAGGCGCGTTAATGGCATTTCGCTCGGCATAACCGCGCACCGTTTGGTTTGCCGAGTTAATATCCCGTAAATACCTGCGCCTGCCCATCAGGGTTTGTACATAGCCGTTTTGGCGGGCAAAGTGCATGGTGTCGTTCATGTAGTTTTTAATGCCCGGGTATTGCGCAAAATACTGTTCAATAATATCGGCAGCCTCTTTACGCGGAATGTTTAAATTTTGCGATAAGCCAAATGCCGATTGCCCGTAAATTATACCAAAGTTTACCGCTTTGGCATTGCGGCGCATGGTACCGTCAACCTCATCAAGTGTTTTACCGTAAACCTTTGCTGCCGTGGCTGTATGAATATCAACGCCTTGTACAAATGCTTCCATCATGTTGGCATCTTTACTAATCTCGGCTATAATGCGTAACTCTATCTGCGAATAATCTGCCGACATAATCACGTGGTCCTCATTACGCGGGATAAAGGCCTTGCGTACCTCGCGGCCACGTTCGGTACGGATAGGTATATTTTGCAGGTTGGGGTTGTTGGAGCTTAACCTGCCCGTTGCGGCCACAGCCTGGTTGTATGATGTATGCACTCGCCCGGTTTTAGGGTTAACCATTAACGGCAATGCATCAACATAGGTTGACTTGAGTTTTTGCATCTGCCGAAAATCCAGAATGTCTCTCACAATGTCGCTTTTATTAGCCAGGGCAAGTAACACATCTTCGCCGGTTTGGTATTGGCCGGTTTTGGTTTTTTTGGCTTTTTCGTCAAGCTTCAATTTTTCAAACAGCACCTCGCCCAATTGCTTTGGCGATGCAATATTAAAACGTACTCCCGCTTTTTCGTACACGGTTTTTTCCAGCTTACCTATTTCGGTTTCCAGTTCCTTCGAAAACTCTTTTAACGTATCGTGGTCAATACGTACACCTTCAAATTCAATATCGGCTAAAACGTATACCAGTGGGTTTTCAATATCTGTTGCCAGCACCGTCCCGCCAACCTGCTCCAGTTTGGGCTCAAATATCTCTTTTAGTTGCAGGGTAATATCGGCGTCTTCGGCAGCGTAATCTTTTATTTTTTCTATTTCCACATCGCGCATGGTGCCCTGGTTTTTACCTTTGGCACCAATAAGCTCGGTAATAGATACCGGCGAATATCCCAAATAGTTTTCGGCCAAAACATCCATGCCGTGGCGGGTATCGGGGTCAATAATATAATGGGCGAGCATAGTATCAAAAAGTTCGCCCTGTATGGTAACGTTGTAATACTTGAGCACCAGCATATCAAACTTAATATTCTGGCCTATTTTACCAATAGCCGGGTTTTCAAATAGCTCTTTAAACTCATCAACTATGGGCTGTATCTCGTCGCAGTTTTTTGGTACGGGTACATACCAGGCTTGGCCTTTTTTTATGGAGAAGGATAGGCCCACCAAATCGCACTGGTTAGCATCGGTACCGGTAGTTTCGGTATCAAAGCAAATGCTTTTTTGTGCGCTTAGTAGCTTAATTAATTCGGCGCGTTTTTCAAAGGTATCGGCCAGGTGGTATTGGTGTTCGGTATTGCTGATGTTTTGTAGCGGGCCCGCAGGTTCTTCGTAAATGTCGGTCACGTCAACCGTCATGGTGGTTGTACCTTCCTGCGATTGCGGACTGCTAAACAAATCGTGCTGAATAGATACATTCTTGATCTCGGTAATACTCGAACCATCACCAAACACACGGCGGCCCAGCGTCCTGAACTCTAATTCGGCAAAAAGCGGCTCCAATAATTCGCGGTTTGGGTCGCACATTTCTAAACCGGCTTCGTCAAGTTCAACCGGGGCGTTCAGGTTAATGGTTGCCAGTCTTTTAGAAAGTAAACCCTGTTCGGCAAAAGCTTCCACATTTTCGCGTTGTTTACCCTTTAACTCATGGCTGTGGGCAATGATATTCTCCATAGAGCCATAGGTTTTTATTAGCGATTTAGCCGTTTTTTCGCCAATGCCCGGTATGCCCGGTATGTTATCAACCGCATCTCCCCAAAGGCCCAAAATATCAATAACCTGCTCAACGCGCTCAATTTCCCATTTGGCTAAAACTTCTTTTACGCCCAATATTTCCATGTCATTACCCATGCGGGCGGGCTTGTAAATAAAAATATTGTCGGATACCAGTTGGGCAAAATCTTTATCGGGCGTCATGCAGTAAACCTGGTAGCCTTTTTGTTCGGCTTTTTTGGCAAGCGTGCCAATAATATCATCGGCCTCAAAACCATCCGATGTAATAACCGGGATATTGAAACCTAAAACTACTTTAAAAATATAAGGTAAAGCCTTTGATAAATCTTCGGGCATAGCCTCGCGGTGGCCTTTATAATCGGCAAACTCGGTATGGCGCTCTGTAGGTGCTTCGGTATCAAAAACCACAGCCATGTGGCTTGGTTTTTCTTTGCGCAAAACCTCAAGCAAAGTATTGGTAAAGCCCATTACTGCCGAAGTATTTAACCCGCCCGATGTAAAGCGGGGTGTTTTACTTAACGCAAAATGCGCCCTGTAAATTAGGGCCATACCATCTAACAGAAATAATTTCTTCATCGACCGTTGATTTGTTTTGATTTGTTTGATGTCGCTGATTAGGCAACCGACATACATGTAAACATCAAAGTTAACAATTGAAACTTAGCGGAAAAAAAATCGACCGTTGATTTGGTTTGATTTTTATGATTTCGCTGATTTTCAAAAACACAAAAAACAATTATTGGGAGGCTATATAAAAATCTGCGAAATCATACAAGTCAGTTTAATCAGCGGTTTTAAAACTACAATCAAACGCATGGTCGTTCACCATACCTGTAGCCTGCATGTGTGCGTAGCAAATAGTGGTGCCAAAAAACTTAAAACCACGTTTTTTCATATCCTTTGCAATGGCATCGCTAATTTCGGTACGTGCAGGGATAGTGTGACCCTGAGTGTTGCTGTTATTGATAGATTTGCCGTTTGGCATAAAGCTATACAGGTATTTGTTAAACGACCCAAATTCTTTTTGAATATCAATAAACAACTGCGCGTTACTGATGGTAGATGCTACCTTGAGTTTGTTGCGGATGATACCTGCATCCTGCAAAAGGCGGTCAATGTCGTTCTGGTCAAACTTGGCCACCTTTTCCACATCAAAATCAGCGAAAGCTTTGCGGTAACCATCGCGACGACGCAGAATGGTTATCCAACTTAAACCCGCCTGTGCCGATTCCAGAACTAAAAATTCGAAGAGCGTTTTATCGTCGTGAACTTCGCGGCCCCATTCTTTATCATGGTATTCCATATAAAGCGGGTCGGTTCCGCACCATCTGCAGCGGGTTAGGTTTTGTAGTGAGTTCATTTTGCTGATCGGCTTTTGAAGTGGTGAAGATAAAACTAATCAAACAAAAAACTAAATAATTTAGTAAATTATTCCAAATGCCTCGTGTCCGTCAGCAGTGAAAACTTATTTACTTTTTGCTTTTGCAAAATAGCAATCACTTGTTTTACAATAGGATATTCTACCGATTTATCAGCCTTTATAATAATTCGCAGGTCGCGGTTAGATAAAGCCCTGTCGGCTATTCTTGATTGCTTTATCCAATCAAATAATTCGGAATTAACAGAATCGCAAGGTATACCCGGCCTGTTTACCTTGCCTTCCCAATCCATATATTGATTATCGTATTCCTTTAAGCTGCAAATAGGAGCACCGATGATAGGCGAATTAATAAACTTTTTTACCTCGGCATTTGAAAATGGAATATGATACAGGTTGCTCATTTGCATCAGTGTATTTGCACGAACCGCATTACCAACTATTTGATACATCACTTTGTTATCGGCAATATATATAATGCCCAGGTTTTGGTTAGGCACATCAACAATGCGCTTATGAGTAACGGGCATATTTATTTTCATCGGCTCCCATTGCTTAAATTGTGATGTTGCTACAAAGAAAACCAAAAGTAAAAATGCAACATCACACATGGCCGTCATATCAACCGCCATGTTTTTAAAACGTAAAGGCCGTAGTTTGTTCATTGTTAGGTTTTTATATAAAGCTATAAAAAACTAACCAACAAAACAATAGTTAATTAAGCAGTAATTTCGCTCAACGGGTCCCTGTATTCAACAACGCAGCGATTAATAACCGTCCATCAATTCAATAGCCGGATCCCATAGTAATTGCTTAAAGTTTTTCACCTCGTCATTCTCTACTACTACGCCTTCGTTTTCGAGCATTTGCTGCATTAACGTTGGGGTAGCAAAGTGAAAGCGGCCCGTTAACATGCCGCGGCTATTTACAACCCGGTGGGCCGGTACTGGCGGTTGCAAACTACCGGCATGCAACATAGCATAGCCCACCATACGGGCGGTGCCTGCGGTACCTAAAAATTTGGCTATAGCTCCGTATGATGTTACGCGGCCATAGGGCACCAGCCGGGCAATGTGGTAAACCTTATCGTAAAATGATTCGCCGGCCATAAGGGTTAATCAAACGAAAACTGAACGTAGTTGATGTTTTTATTGTCCTTTAAATATTTACGCTCGTAATAGGTTTTGATAGATAGTACTTCGTTGGCAAACTCCGAGTGGTAAAGGTCTTCGGTTTGTACGTGTTTGTTTAAACCCAATTCAGTTACCTTATCGACAGTATAAGCGTGCAGGCCATCATTATCGGTTTTTAAATTAACCTTGCCGCCGGGTTTTAAAACCACTTTATACATATCTAAAAAGCGGGGCGATGTAAGCCGTTTTTTTTCGCGGCTCAATTGCGGTTGCGGGTCGGGGAAGGTGATCCATATTTCATCAACCTCGCCGGGTGCAAAATAAGTAAGCAGGGTTTCTATCTGTATGCGTAAAAAGCCAACGTTGTTAATACCTTCTTCAAGTGCTGTTTTGGCGCCGCGCCAAATGCGGTTGCCCTTATAATCAATACCAATAAAGTTTTTATCCGGAAACAAGGTAGCAAGGTTTACCGTGTATTCGCCTTTGCCGCAGGCCAGTTCCAGCACAAGCGGATTATCGTTTTTAAAAAAGGTTTTGCTCCATTGGCCAAACATGGGTTTCCCCTCATCAAGCTGCAAAACATTAGCAAATGTTGCGATTTCCGAGAATCGCCTTAGTTTATCTTTTCCCACACTAATTGTTTAACGAGTGCAAAAATAACTTTTATTTTTTCCAAATATTTGCAGTTTGCATATATTTGGAAAAAGGATAACATTTTGGAAAAAGAAGCTAAAATTTACATTGCAGGCCATCGGGGTATGGTTGGTTCGGCTATTCATCGTAAGCTTGTAAAAGAGGGGTTTACCAATTTTGTTACCCGTACATCCGCCACGCTTGACTTGCGCGACCAGAAACAAGTTGCCGATTTTTTTGCCGAGGAAAAACCCGATTATGTTTTTTTAGCAGCCGCTAAAGTAGGCGGTATAGTTGCCAACAACACCTACCGCGCCGAGTTTTTGTATGATAACCTGATGATACAGAACAACGTTATCCACAACTCGTATATAACCGGCGTTAAAAAATTAATGTTTTTAGGTTCGAGCTGTATTTATCCTAAAATGGCACCGCAGCCTTTAAAAGAAGAGTATTTACTTACCGGTTTATTAGAAGAAACTAACGAACCTTATGCCATTGCAAAAATTGCGGGTATTAAAATGTGCGATGCTTACCGCGCGCAATATGGCTGTAACTATATATCGGCAATGCCTACCAATTTGTATGGTTATAACGATAATTATCACCCGCAAAACTCACATGTGCTGCCCGCTTTAATACGCCGTTTCCATGAGGCTAAGGCCGGCAATGTGCCGTCTGTTACCATATGGGGAACAGGATCGCCTAAGCGCGAGTTTTTGTTTGCAGACGATTTGGCCGCCGCTTGTTATTATTTAATGCAGAATTACGATGAACCGGGCCTGGTAAATATTGGTACCGGCGAAGATCTGTCTATTAAAGATTTGGCACTGCTAGTCAAAACAACAATTGGTTACGAGGGAGAGATACAATTTGACACTTCAAAACCCGATGGTACACCGCGCAAACTCATGGATGTATCAAAACTGCATAGCAAAGGCTGGAAACATACTATCGAACTGGAAGAAGGTATTAAATTGGCCTATCAGGATTTTTTGCAGAAACAGGAATTGGTTAATAATTAATCAATTTGGTTTAGTTAGGTGCTTTAAAAATGCACCATCGGTGCAAAAGGTTGGTAGTGAAGTAACAATAGCCAGTATGCATGCCGTAGGTATGCCACTTATCCAGTTTTGTACCTTTGGCACAATTTTTTATTTAATTCGTTTTGCTACCGACCTACGACGCCGATGGGCCCCCTATTAACTAAACCACATTGAATAATTAATAGCTCTCGCTATAAGGTGGGATGCCGTAATCAACGGGTGTCTTTTTTACTTTCTTTTTGGGCATTAAATTAGGTATAACCGATTTAAGATTACCCCAAACTGAAGCCACGCTTTTTTCGTTGATAAAACCCGAAGCTTGTTGAGATACCAGCCCTACAATGGCTTTTATAATAAAGTTTGAACCCCTGAAAAGTGTTTTGTTGAGTACAAACGGCAACACAAAACGCGATATTAAACTCACCATATCCTGGCCGCCGCCTAATATACCCGTACTGGATTTGTCAGTTGATGGCGAGCTTTTAAACCATGATGTAACCGTATGGAAAATTGCAGCCGGGGTACTGAAATGACTTTTAATAGCCTCTTCCTGTACGTGTTTTGAGGCTCTAAGTAATTCTATTTCGGCCCTTAAATCGCTGATGTTGTTAATAACGGGCTCCATCATTTTTTGGGTTTAAATATTTTTCTAAGCAAAAAGTTGATAATGCGCGGTTCTAAATATTTGTCTTTAGTGTACGATACCGCTATGGCTAAAATTAAATATAAAAGTGCTACCAACCCAAAACCTATCCAATACGAACCAATTAAATGGCCCAAAAATAAAGCTAAGGTAATTGTTGCAAAGAAAAACGTTAGCCCCATGCAAATTAATACAAAAACCTCGGTTATTAAATTGGCAAAAAACGATGTTCCCTTATCAATAGCTTGATAGCGAGCCAGTTTAATGCGGGTTTCAACGTACTCTTTAAGCTGATCGGTTAAACCCGGTTGCTCTTCTTTTTGTTCTTCCATAAAGGGTATTGTTATAATAAAAGCTATCTCAAAAAATAAAACTTAGTTAAGGCTTATTAGTACAGCGCCTGTGGCTATTTTTTATTTTTTGAGATCGTGTTTTTATTTATGCATGTTCAACATCATCCTGATATTCGTCCTGAGCATCAGCAATTTTCGATTTGAAGTTATTGATGATTTTATCCTTTAGGCCGCTAAGGTTATCAATTTCCGAAGCTGCTGTTTCTTTAATCGAGTCGCCCAGATTTTTTAGTGATTCTGATAATTTATCACGAGTTTCCGTTCCCGATTCTGGTGCAAATAAAATTCCCAATGCTGCTCCTGCTGCAAGTCCGGCAAGCAGGGCTACAACTACTTTTGTGTTATCATTCATCTTTTTGTGATTAAATTTAAAGTTCGTTATTCTATATGCTGTAAATATAACTCAACGTTGCCTATATTGTTTAAAATTATTCCATTTCGCTGTTGGTTTGTATTCTTTCAAGTCTGTCTGCGGCAAGGCGGTTAGTTTCGTATATCTCAACCAACAGCAAAAAGTACGATAGCAGTACAGGCCCAAAAACCAAACCTAAAATACCAAATAATGGTATACCAATAATAACACCTATAACGGTAATTAGCGGGTGTGTATTGGCAACCCTTTTATTAATAATAAATCGCAAAAATTGGTCAATATAGCCTATAAACAGTACACCGTAAATGAGGATGAAAACGCCCTGCCAGGTTTTTTCGTTAAGTAATAAAATAACGCCGAACGGAATGGCCAGCGTAGGCACACCAACAACAGGTAAAAACGAAATAAATGTACCTATAACGCCCCAAAAAATAGGGTCTTCAACGCCCGCAATCTTTAAACCTACGGCAAACATAATACCTTGCGATAGCGATATAATACCTTGCCCCAAAACGTTTGAATAGGTTGATATACGCAACTCTTCGGCAAATTTAAGTGCATGCTGCTCCCTAAACGGAGCATATTTAATTAGCCCGGCCTCAAACTCCCTGTTTTGTGTAAACATAAAATACAACAGAAAGTATAATACAAGCAAGGTTAAAAATATATCGGCCGCGCTACCCAGTATTGATGGGAAAAGTTCGGCAGCATACGAGCCTATTTTTTGGGTAATGTTAATATTGGCAATAAAATGGGGCTGGTTAAGATGCGAACCCGCAAAGGCATCGATAGATGCAAGCCATTTTTGAATAGGGAAGTTAGCCGTAGTGAGACTGCTTACTTTATTGATAACCATGATACTGAGCGACAGAAACGGTATCACAATAACAACAAGGGAAATAACAATGATAAGAGTGGCTACCAATGCTTTGCTCCAGTTTTTTTTATCAACCAAATGTATATACATGGGCCGGAAAATAGTATATAAAACTATAGCCCCCAATATAGAGCTTGATAAGCCGCGCAAGGCTATTACCAAAAAGCACCCCAATATGATAATACCTATCAGGATGATGTTGTTGCGTTGTTTATAGTTGAATATTGACATTGGGCCTCATTAATTATAATACCTCTCAATAACTAATTTATGGAGCTAATGTTTGCTTTACATAAACGTTATGTTATAAATTGTCTAAAAGAGAATCAATGTTTTTGCAACTGCCTAAAATAGTATCAAGGTAAAACTGTGTTTCGGCATTATCTGGTGGTATTTCAAAGCGCAGTTGCCCCAGGGCCAGTGTAATGTTTGACAGTTGGTTTTTAATATCGTGCTTAAAAATCCGCGTAGCTTTATCGTCAAGGGGTTCATCTTTGTTCATGTTATTTGTCCAAATTATTGGCCTTCATTTTATTATATAAAGTTTTGCGGTCTATGTTTAAAATTTCGGCAGCTTTGGTTTTGTTAAAGTTAACCTCTTGTAATACGCGTAAAATAGTTTGATACTCGGCTTCCATGGCGGCATTTTTTAAATCGTGCTTAGGTGGCGGCGGTAGGGAAGGAGCGGGTTGAATGTTATAGTTAGCCGGTGTACTTTCGTGCGATAAAATCTTAGCGTAGTTAGAAATTTCGAGCGGAAGTGCTTTAGCCTGTACTTCTTCGCCCTCGGTTAATAAGGCGGCACGGCGTATCACATTTTTTAGCTCCCTGATGTTGCCAGGCCAGCGGTAGTTAATCAAACTTTCTATTACATCTGGCGAAAAACTAACTACTTTACGGCCCAGTTCGGCGTTGGCTAATGCTAAAAAGTATTCGGCTATTAATATAATATCTTTACCACGCTCGCGCAGGGGCGGCATGTTGATGCTAAATTCGTTAAAACGGTGATAAAGGTCTTCCCTAAATTTACCTGCCCTAATGGCATCCTGAAGGTTTTCGTTAGTGGCTATAATAATGCGCACGTCCAAATCAATCTCTTTGGAGCCTCCTATGCGCCTAACCTTTCGCTCCTGAACGGTGCGCAACAATGCAGCCTGAATATCGTATGATAAGTTTGCTATCTCATCTAAAAATAAAGTGCCGCCGTTGGCCATTTCAAAGTGGCCTATCTTTAAATTTAATGCGCCTGTAAACGAACCTTTTTCGTGACCGAAAAATTCGCTTCCGGCAAGCTCTTTGGTAAGCGACCCACAATCCATCGCAATAAAAGGTTTATCTCGCCTGTTACTGTTCATATGTATGCTTTTAGCTACCGATTCTTTGCCCGTACCGCTTTCGCCTACTATAATTACGCTGTAGTTGGTGGGGGCAACCAGTTCTATCTGGTGTACCAGCTCTTTGGATGCTCTGCTGGTACCAATCACAAAATCCTGGGCAGCAATTTGTTTTTTTTGCGTTTTCGATTCGCGCAACAAGGCTGCATCACTTTCGGTAGCATTATCCATTAAAGCATTCTGCATTTCTAATGCTTTATTAATGGTTGATAATATTTCGTCGGGATATAGAGGTTTGGTAATATAGTCGTAGGCTCCCAGCTTAATTAGCTCAACAGCCATTTTAATGTCCGAGTATCCGGTTATGATAATTACACCGGTTTGCGGGTATTCGGCTTTTATTTTTTTGAGTATTTCGCGTCCATCAGTATCCTCCAGGCGGTAATCGCATAGCACTAAATTAAATGGCTGGTTTTTTAAATGCTCAAAAGCGAGCGAACCGCTTGATGCTGTTGAAACACTAAAACCGTTGCGCGTTAAAAATTTTGATAGCAAAAGTGCCACGTTCACTTCATCGTCAATGATGAGGATGTTTTTCATATTCTTTAGGTGGAAAATTTATTTGAAGTTACATAAAGTTTGTAAAATGGGAAATAATTTCTACACATTATTAAAAAACAAATAAAACCGGCTTATATGGCTAACCAATAATTAAAGCAAAAAAAAGAGAGCAACCAACCGGTCGCTCTCTTCTTGTTTAAAAGGTGTATTTGTAAAGGGTAAAATTATAAGCCAAAGCCGTAGGCTAAGCGTAAACCAATAAAGTTTAACTTGTTGCCGTTATCAACAAGGGCACTGTTTCCTTCAAAACGTACGCCGGCGTCGATAAAGCTTTTGCCGCTAACAGGGAACTGTATGCCAACTTGTGGAGCGTAAGTAAATAAGGTAGAGTTTGCACCTCTAAAGTCGGATTTGTTGGTTAAAAATGATGCGCCTGCTTCTCCCTGGATGTATAAATTATCAATCAGGAAGTATTTTAAACCAGCTTTAACAGGTATTAATTGAATGTTAGTAGCCGAAACGCCGCTAACGGTTTTGCCAAAAAAGTTGTCGTATCCGGCGTTAACGGTTACAAATAATTGTTTAACAACAGGTATATCTGCCTGTACCGAACCGCCAAGGTTCCAGTTGTAAGCGTCGGAGAAATTGCCAACCGGTACGCCGGCGTCAACACCAATGCTTAAACGAATGCCAGAGTTTGTGGTGGTAGTAGCTGTACTTGTTGTTTGTGCTTTGGCGCCAAATGATAATGCTGCAAATGCTAATGCAAGGGCCGAAATTTTGAATGTAGTTTTCATCGTATTGTTTTTTTTAATGTTAATGAAGCCATCCGGAGGGTTTGGTTTGTTAATTTTAGCTCCCGATGGTTTCATGTTTTGTTACTATTAATTGTTGTGTTTTGCAAATCACGCAACAAAGTAACATCACAAAACTTAAATAATTTATCATCCCAAAGTAAACACTATTCAATCGATTGATTAACAGCTTTTTATTTTTTGACTAATCGGGTAATTAAGTCAGTTTATTGTCATGGGAGGCTTAAAACAGCAAAATATTGAAAACTTTGTCCTTGTTACCAGCCGGTAAATTAACCAAAGTGTGGTATGAAATTTAAAAACTTGTTTAGCATTTATGCTATTGCCCTTTAAAGGCGGGTTTCCGTTTTTCGGTAAATGCGGCTACGCCTTCCTTAAAATCTTCGGTGCCAAAACATTTGGCAAACTCGGCAATTTCGGTGTCAAACCCGTTTTCATCGTGGCTTAACGAAGCATTAACAGCCCTTATTGCCGATGCTATTGCCAATGGGGCACGTAATAGTATTTTGTTTAATATTTCTTCGGCTTTGGGTAAAAGTTCGGTTGGCGCTACTACGTAATTTACCAGTCCGTATTGGTAAGCATCGGTTGCAGTTATCATATCGGCAGTCATAATCATTTCCATTGCCTTCCCGCGGCCCACCAGTTGGGTTAAGCGTTGTGTGCCACCGTAGCCGGGTATTAGGCCCAATGTTACCTCGGGCAAGCCTAATTTGGCGTTGTTGCTTGCTATGCGGATGTGGCAGGCCATAGCCAATTCTAAACCCCCGCCAAGCGCAAAGCCGTTAATAGCTGCAATAACGGGTTTGCTGCCATTAGCTATTTGGTTAAACACGTTGGTGTGGCCGTCTTGAGCAAGTTGCCGCCCTTGTTCAACGTTAAACGATGCAAATTCGGATATATCGGCACCGGCAACAAATGCCTTTTCGCCCGCACCTGTTATAATTATACCGCCAACTGCTGCATTGTTAAAAGCATCAGTTACGGCTACGTTAAGCTCGGCCAGGGTTGCTTTATTTAAAGCATTTAATTTGCTTTCGCGATTAATGATAATGTATTGAACGCGCCCTGCGTGGTTGATTAAAAGATTTTGGAAGCTCATTTTAATAATGATTTAGAATAACGGTAATTGAATAGTGAATGTAGTATATTCATTTAACACACTCTCAACTTTAATTTCGCCTTTTAAAAACTTAACTAATTTAGCAACAATATACAACCCCAAGCCATGCCCTGCCGAATTTGCGCTGCCCCGGTAATACATGTCGAATATTTTAGGAATAATTTCGGCATCAATTCCCTGGCCGTTATCGGTAAAGGTAACCACAACGTGCCCTGTTTGGTTTAACACATTTATGCGTATTTGGGTTTCCTTTTCGGGGTTCCTAAAGTTAATGCTGTTATCAATCAGGTTATCAAAAATAACAGTTAATATGTTTTGATAGCTATGATAAGGCTGGGTAACGTTTTCTGTTAAAGTAATGTTGCAGGCATTTGCTGTTAGTAGCGCCTGTAGTTTGTGCCTTATGGGGTTTATAATATCTGCAAAAATTATCGGCTCTTTCTTGTTGCTTTCATCATCGGCTATTACTGCGCCGTTTAGCTTGGTGAGCATCTTATCAAGCCCTTGGGCCACGGTTTTACTGTGCTTAAAAAGCAGCAATGTTTCAGGGTCTTCGGCCATTGTGGTCCCCAGGTTTGATAAGCCCATAATATTGGCCAAAGGAGCCCTAAAATCGTGTGTGGTGCGATATAATAATGTTTTTAACTCGGTGTTGGTATTAGTTAATTGGAGCGTGCGCTCTTTAACGGTAGCATCCAGGTATTGGTTAAGGCTGCTAATTTGCTTGTTGTTTATTTCCAGTTCTTTATTGGTTTTGGCTATGGCTTCCAATACCAATAGTTGCGATAGCTTGTTTGCTAAAAAATCGCTTATGAGCTGTATAAATTTGTAATCGGGTTTTACAATTTGCTTGTCTTGAGTGGTTGCAATGGTAATAACTATTTGGTGCTTGGCCGAATAAACAGCAGGTATGGTTACTAACGAATAAACTTTTTGATGTGTAAAAACGGTTTCCGCAAAGGCCGGGTCCGAAAATATTTTTTCGGTTGGATATTCAATCGGCAACCCATTTGCCAGGGCTGTTTCTTCAAAAGAGTAACTTATTTTGTCGGCATTTTGAAAAAAAAATGTTTGGCCAATAAAACCCTGAAAAGCCACCTGCGAGTTCTCGTTACGGTAATAAACTCTAAAAATAAACGAGTTGATAATGTACTTTAACTGTGTTGATAATATTTTAGCGATGTCGCTATATTCTGTACACTTATTAAGATCAGTGGCAAAACGCGAAAAGGCTTCATATCGAAGCCTTTGAGCATTTTGCAGTATTTCAATATTTTGATCCACCTTGTTTATTGTACTTCCATTAACTCGTTATCAATCTGGATGCCCGCAATATCAGCCAGCGAGTTTAGCATATTGGTTAAATCGGCCAAAGCCATTAACTCTTGTATTTCATCTAAAGTATAACCGTCGTTTGCAAGTGCTCCAAAGTCATTATCGCTGGTGCTTTTAGGGTTTAATGCACACTTGGTAACAATTTGTATAGCTGTTTTATAAGCGGCAGGTATGTAATCGCTCTCCATGTTTTCGGTAAGCTTTATTTCATCGCTACCGGTTAAGGTTTTGCTCATGCTATTGGCAATAATACCATGTGTGTGGGCGCAATAGCTGCTGCCTTTAATTTTAGAGATGTTGTAAATAATAAGTTGCTTTAAAATAAAAGGTACATTGCCCAAAAGCATGGTGCAGCGTAATTTTTCCCAATTTCCGCGTAAAATAGTGGCGTTACTGCCCTGGCATTTAAACCAGTTAAGTACAAACGGTACGCCAAGTTCCTTCATTGTTTCGTTATAAATAGCTTTTACTTCATCGGTTGCCTGGTTGTATTCTACAACCCTAAATCCTTTAGTCATTATCCTATTTTTAAATTAATTGAAGGGAACAGTATTTGCTGTATAACAAATATATTCATTTGTTTTTTTAATAAGCCAAGTTTAAAATCCTAAATACGAAAAGCAAGCTAAATAGGATGTGTAAAAGCACTAAAAGTTTCTATTTGCCTTAACCCATTCGGTAATGTATTGTACAATGTCTTTGGTGTTGGTTCCTGGTGGGAATAACTTACCAACGCCTTGTTTACCCAGTTCATCCATATCGGCCTCCGGAATAATTCCGCCTCCGGTAACCAATACATCATCCATGCCCTTTTGTTTCATCAGGGTGATAATTTTAGGGAAAACCGTCATGTGGGCTCCCGATAAAATAGATACGCCAATAGCATCTACATCTTCTTGCAGAGCTGCATTTACTACCATCTCCGGTGTTTGGCGTAAACCGGTATATATTACTTCCATGCCGGCATCCCGTAAGGTTGTGGCTATAATGCGTGCGCCCCTATCGTGCCCGTCGAGCCCTACTTTGGCTACAAGTACACGAATAGGACGGTTAAATGGCTGAGTACTCATAAAGGCATGTTATTGTTCGAAGCTAACAATTTTTGGGGAGAAGTGTGTGAGTTTGAACAGCACCTGCATACTATTAGTGGCAACATAACCCATTTTGGTTGCTCGGTTTTAAATTATCTTGATGTTGCAACTTCCTGCTCAGGCTCTTTCTTCGCTCAATATTCGTAGCAGTTCATATAGTTCGGTAACTTTTTCGAGCGAGTTTAGTTTTTCGTAAGCACTTATCAAATTGCGCAGCACACGTTTAATAATATCTACATTGCTGCAGGGTTCGTAAAAATGACGCTCGGGTTTAAGTTTAAGTTGTTTTAAAAAGTGGTCAACATCGCGGCGGCCAAAAATAAAGCCTTTACTAAACGTATTGATGTAAAAAAGCACGCCGTTATCGGTGTCGCTCTGCATCGATTCATCAACGTAAGCCAATATAAAATGCTGGGGCAGGTTAACACCGTAAATTGGTATATCAAGCCGCTGCGCTATAACGCTGTAAATAATGGCGAGCGATATTTGGTTGCCACGATGGCTATCAATAACCTGGCTCAAGAACGAGTTTTGCGGATCCTGATGATTGGAGGTATTGCCGCTAAAGCCATAAATGTTATAAAAAACATGGTTAATAAGCTTTACCTGTTCGGCAGGGCTGGCTTCATGCATCATTTGCAGCCAAATATCGCGCTTAATGTTCTCAATGTAATTTACTACCTTTTGCTCATCCAGATCTGGATACTGATACTTGTTAACAATAAGCGCACCCTGCAACAAATCAAAAGCACCGCCATGATACCACAGGTTAAGCTCGTTTTTAAGTTCGCGAAACTGTATCTCATGCACCAAATTAGCTATACGCTCTTGCTGTATGGCATCAAAGGCATCGCCGAAGGCTGTTTCCAAATGCCCAACAACATCGGTGCCGTAGCTTAATAATTTATCATGCACATGCTCAAAAATCTCCTTGTCGGGGTCGTCAAGCAGGCGGATAAGTGATGTTATTTCTAAATTATTAACCATATTGTGAAACACTAAATTACTAAGCTTTGTTTAGTAATACAAACGTTACTAACTTTTGCGCCTATGATTTTCAGTTTTGTGAAAGATTACGTGCGGCATAGGCTTGCCACCAGAAATAGCCAAGTGATAAATTCGCCCTTTGTTTACAAGCTGCTTAACAACGTTATTTACAATTTTGACCCTTGCCCGGTTTATACCGATATTGAAAATAATAAGCGTAAACTGTTGCCCAATAACCGCCGCCGAGGTAACCGCCCCAAGGCCGATCAGTTGCTTTATCGCCTGGCCTGCCACTTTAACCCTAAACGCGTAATAGAAATTGGTACCGGCATGGGTATAAGCAAACAATACCTAAGCCGGGCAGTTCCTAATGCAGCCATTAACAGCTTTGAGCAAAACGGAGCCTTTAAACACATTGCCTCAAAAATAAACACGGTTGATTTTGCCTTTATCAATTACTATAACCCTGCCGAATTATTTAATTGCTTTGAGATGCTGCTGCCCCGCTTTAATAACGATAGCGTGCTGGTGATATGCAATATTTACGGCTCGCCGCAGGCAAAGCAAAATTTCCAGTCCATAAAACTACATCCGCGCGTTACCGCAACGGTTGATTTATTTTGGCTCCAACTCGTTTTTTTTAGTGACGAATTGGCAAAGGAACATTATAAACTAAAGTTTTAACCCTTCCTATTTTACATAACTAATTGTTGCTTAGTTAACTATTGCTGCTTGTTTTTCTTTCTGCGGCAGCAATACTGTGGTATAAACAACTACGCCCAATAAAATAATGCCTGCAGCCCCCGCAATATACACCCACGGACTACTGAATAAGATGAATAGCCAAATGATGATACCAATAACTGCCGGTAACGGAAACAGCCACATTTTATAAGGTCGTTCGTCTGTAGGTTTGTGCCAGTGCCAGTACAGCACACCTACCGATTGCCCTACAAACTGCACAATAATACGCATGGTTATAATAGCCGTTATTACTTCTTTCATTTTAAACAGCAGGCTAAAAACAAAGCCAATGCCACCTAAAAAAAGTAACGACACATATGGGAATTGTTTTGTAGGATGTACCTTGCTGAATATTTTGAAAAAGTTACCATCGGTAGCGGCGGCGTAAGGTATGCGCGAGTAGCCCAGCATTACCGCAAATAATGATGATGCTGCAATTATCAAAATTAACAGAGTGGCAATTTTGCCCACAAAAGGGTTGTACAATTGCTCAAAATAGGCACTTATAACAAAGCTGGAACCTGCAATTTTTTGCCAGGGCATAGCACCCAATATCATAATTTGCATACCCAGGTATAATACTGCTATCCCGGCAACCGAAATAAATATACTGCGGGGTATGTTTTTCTCGGGGTTTTTAATTTCGCCGCCTAAGTGGCAAACGTTGTAATAACCTAAATACGAGTAAACCGTTTTTAATGTAGCCTGGCCCAGGCCTATAAAAAATATAGGGGTAAGGTTAAACGCATCCGAACTGTAAGAAAATGCCCAATGCGGGTTGAAATTGCGAAAGCCCGACCCGATGAGCCATAAAAAAGTGCCCCCGGTTATTATCCACAACAAAACAGATATTTTGCCTATGCTGCGTATATTGCGGTAAAGCAACACCGTAACCAATATAACCAACGCGCCACTAACCATTTTTTGTTGTATTGCGGTTAGCGTAACCAAATAAGTGAGGTATTGCGAAAACCCAATGGCTGCACTGGCCACAACTAACGGTGCTTGTATTATGGTTTGCCAAACCAGTAAAAACGACATCATTTTACCAAATTTGCTATTGCCGTAAATGTTTTGTAAAAACACATAGCTGCCGCCCGCCTTTGGCCACCGCGCCCCCAACTCCGACCATACCGAACCATCTAAAAAGGCCAGCAGCGCGCCTAATAACCAGGCCAGCACGCACTGCGGCCCCTGCATGGCACCAACAATAAAAGGTATGGTAACAAATGGCCCTATACCTACCATATCTATCATGTTGATGGAGGTAGCTTGGGTTAGCGATAAACCGCGATCGAGTTTTGCAGCAATATTGGTCATTGTAAATTAATATTTTTTTGGCACGTAAGGTGTAATTTTTAAATCGGCAAATAACTTTGCGGCTTTTTCTATACCGGCTTTTCCGCTAATGGCAAAGTACCAAAATTGCTCGTAGTCGCCATCGTTCATGGCCATTTGCATCACGCCTTGCGATTTATGCTCGGCAATTTCCCAGTTTACAATTACCTTGTAATTAACCCTGTTTTTATAGCTGAAAGCGGCCAGCCGGTTAACCGCAAACATGCTGGTATCGCCCACGGTTTGCGTGTTGCGGTAGTTGGCGTAGTGCGAAAACTTAAAAACAGAATCGACTTTATTATGGGTTATGCCTCCCAAAACAACGGGTCGGCCACCTTCGGGCAACTCCGAAATAACATCAAGTGCCAAGAGGGTTGCCGCTTTGTGCCCGGCATGGGTGCCGGGTTCGGGCAAAAGGGTGAAAACAAAATCGTATTTGTTTTTTATCAAAAGCTGTTTGATCCTTGTTTTAACCATCGATACATCCCAACTTGTATCAAGCGGTTCCCGCTCGTTAATGCCATAGTGCGAATCTAACTGATCCAGAAAATAATACTGGCTAACGCCTAATATATTACCGGCATTCATTACCTCGCGCTTACGGATACGCGGCAAATTGGCGCGGCCCGTTTTTTCGTTGGTCAATTCAACGCCGTAAAAATTTTCGGCAAGGGTAGAGTATTTGTAACCGGCTTCGCCGTTGGTAACGGTTAATATATCAACAATACCATGATGCTCTTTAGCAATTTTATATAACGCTACCGAAAACACGCTTTCATCGTCGGGATGGGCCATCACCACCAACACATGCGGCAGAGTGGTCTGGGTTTGGGCTGCAGCAGCCGTCCACAATAAATTGAAAAGCAAGAAATAAAAAAACGCAGTAAAAAGTTTAATTTCAGCCATATAAGGTTGTTTTTACATCAATATTACCAGCCCCATTAATTTCAAATCTTTCCCTATAAAAATATAGTTTTTACCTAACAAACC
Source organism: Mucilaginibacter gracilis (assembly GCF_003633615.1). Classification (NCBI taxonomy): domain Bacteria; kingdom Pseudomonadati; phylum Bacteroidota; class Sphingobacteriia; order Sphingobacteriales; family Sphingobacteriaceae; genus Mucilaginibacter; species Mucilaginibacter gracilis. The sequence goes on from NZ_RBKU01000001.1 coordinate 1,757,550, forward strand.
GCCATGCGTGGTTTATTTAACTTGAAAATTTGCAAATAAATAAGGGTAAATGGCCGTTTATCCCATAGATGAGGTTCAATAGCAAGCCTTATGCATTTGCAAGCCCTGCCCAATGGTTTGTTTAATGTAAATACCGAAGTAAATTTAAAATGCTTCGCCCAGCCTGATGTAAAAGCCACTTTGCCTGTTTTCGCCGGGGCGCTGCTCGCCAATGCCATAGTCAAAGCTGGCGCTTAGGCCTTTTTCTACATCAAAAAAGTACCGTAATCCGCCCCCGTAGTTGGGTTTAAGTTGAGTCAAGTCAAGTCCGTTGTGGTACACTGAACCTGTGCCAACAAAGCCAACTATACCAATGCGGTCGCTAATACGATAGCGTAGTTCTGTTTGGGCGGCGGTGTAGTCCCTGTCGCGGTAACGCCCGTTGTAATAGCCGCGCATCAGTTCGTCATCACCCAGAGTAGGCATCAAAAAAAACGGGGACTGGCCACCCGTCATGTTGGTGTCGTAAACATCCCAGGCTAAAACAAGCTTTTTACAAAGGCTTTGGTACTGGCTGTATTCTATGGTGAAAAGGCCGCCCGTATAATCATTCATTTTACCCAGCCCTTGGTAAATGCTGTATTTGGTGGCAATGAGCATACCGCTGGTGGTATAGGTATTATTGTTGCGGGTATCGAAGGTAAAGCTGGGGCCCAAATAAACGCTGGTGCCGCCATTACGGTATTGCAGGTTTGGGCCGGTGTCAAAAATGCCGGGTGTCGCCGCGCCTGCAAAATTGTATTTATAAAGGCCGGATTGGAAGCCGAGGTAAAAATATTTGCCATAGCGCTTTTCGCCGCTCAAATTTAAACGCAATCTTTTTTGGCCTATCAATTCGGCATCGGCCTTGCGTGTATCGCTGCCAATACCATAAAAATTGCTGGGGAAGTTAATGTAACTAATGCCGGCAATAAAGTGAAAAGTGTTTTTAGGGAGCCAGTAATCGGTACTTAAACTAATGCGGCTTTGCCCTTTGGTAGTAACGGTGCCGTAAGCAAACACATTTGATACACGGGTTTGCCTGTTAACGGTATCGGTATAAAAAGAGTACAGTGCCGATAAACCTACCTCAACGCCGGTTTCGGGCGCGCTGCTTAACACGGGCAATGGGGCTATGCTGCTGTGGCGCGAGCTATCTTTTACAAAAAGTATCTTGCGTAAAAACTGCGGCAAAAACTTCATTTGGGCATTTGCCGCAGTTGTAAAAAACACCAGTAAGATGAGGCAGCGGGTGCGTTTTTTCATTTTGAATTTCGGATTTCGATTTCGGAATGTAAACTTTCAAATCATTAATTCTCTAATTTTCAAATCCGAAATCGACAATCCGACATCCGAAATCAAAATTATTTTTTTCCGCCAAATTCCATTAAGTAAGCCTTTAAAAATTCATCAAGCTCACCGTCAAGCACAGCCTGCGCGTTACTTGTTTCGTGGTTGGTACGGATGTCTTTAACCAATTTGTAGGGGTGTAACACATAGTTGCGTATCTGGCTTCCCCACTCTATCTTCTTTTTGTTACCCTCAATAGCGTCGCTTATTTCCATACGCTTGCGCATTTCGGCCTCATAGAGCTGCGATTTAAGCAACCTGATAGCGTTTTCTTTGTTTTGCAACTGCGAACGCGATTCCTGGTTCTTAATAATAATGCCTGATGGTTTGTGGTATAAACGTACAGCGGTTTCAACCTTGTTTACATTTTGCCCGCCCGCTCCGCCCGAGCGGAAGGTTTCAAACTCAATATCGGCGGGGTTAACGTCAATATTAATAGTATCATCAACCAGCGGATAAACGTATACCGATGCAAACGAGGTATGGCGCTTGGCATTAGCATCAAACGGCGAAACACGCACCAGGCGGTGTACACCATTTTCGCCTTTTAAGTAGCCATAGCTGAAATCGCCGTCAAATTGCAGGGTAACGGTTTTAATGCCCGCAACTTCACCTTCCTGGTAATCTATTTCGGTAATTTTGTAACCGCTTTTTTGCGCCCACATCATGTACATACGCATTAGCATGCTAGCCCAGTCGCAACTTTCCGTTCCGCCTGCTCCGGCAGTTATTTGTACTACTGCGCTCAACTGGTCTTCATCAGCCGAAAGCATGTTTTTAAATTCCAGGTTCTCGGTAGCCTTCAGCGCAAGCTGGTACTGTTCCTCCACCTCCTCGGGCGATGCATCTCCGCTTTGCTGAAATTCAAACATTACGGCAGTATCCTCAACAACGGCTTCCAGCTTTTGGTAACCATCGGTCCAAACTTTTTTTGCTTTCATCGATGCCAGCACTTTTTCGGCATCCTTCGGGCGGTCCCAAAAATCGGGTGCCATAGTTATGGCTTCTTCGGTATGTAGTTCGTCAAGTTTCAGGTCAACGTCAAAGATGCCTCCTCAGGGAAGCTGTTCTATCCCTCAAATCCTGCAATTGTTCTTTAGTCATGTGGCAAATATAAATAAAAAGCCTCACCTAAATCCTCTCCAAAGGAGAGGACTTGAAAAATCTACCTGGTTTTAATGCTCCCTCTCCTTTGGAGAGGGCCGGGGTGAGGCCAAAAAAATATGGCTTACACATTTACCCTTTTTGGGGGATAATGCATAAGCCATTATATAGTTTAACAATGAGTTGTTTAGCTTACGATGCCAATAGCATGTTGTTAACCAGTCCGCTTAAATCGGTGCGGTTGCCGGTAAGTTTAGAAAACATGCTGCCCAGGCCAAACTCCTTGGTTTCGTTTTTGCTTTGTTGTACCAATTGCACCATTACGGTTGGTATTAATTCATCGGCAACTACGTAAGCAACGTTTGGTGTAATGCCATAATATTTATTAAGCCTGTTGGCAAATTTGTTAACCATGCTGTTAACTAAAGGGTTATTGTAAACACCCGATAATTGAAAAAAACTAACCAAATCTTTCATTTTACCCGTTTCTATATGCGCTTTTAAAACATCAATAATTGTGCTTGATGCTTCGGTAATTACAGCTTCGCGGTCTTTTGCTGCAATTTCCGGATTTTCGATAACCGCCTTCCCGGCGTTATTTTTTACGAGTAAAAAAAGTTTTTCAAACATGGCTAAACAGTTTAAAAGTGCATTTATAAAATTTGTTATTTTTTATCAATTTTGTTGTTGATAATTCAAATGTAGTAAATAGATATTCTAAATATGTAAATTATTTGTAACTTTTTTTAGGATATTCCTAATTTTAAGGTGTATGATTTACACTAAGTTACGTGTGTATTTTTAACACTATCCCGAATATTTTTTGAATCTTTTTACCAATTAAATTGTATTAAGCGTAGGTTTACTTAATAAATTTTAACAAACACAACAAATATGCTGCCTAAGATAAATTTAACCCAAACCAAGGCGTACCAATACCTGCCTGAGCAATTTGAAAAAATGATTGCAACCGATCTTAAAGATTTGTTTAAAACCGACAGTGCCCGTTTTGATAAATTTTCGGTGCTTTTTGAGGATATTTTGCTCGACTACTCTAAAAACCGTGTTGACGAAGAAACACTTGCTTTATTGATACAGGTTGCCAAGGAGTGTATGTTAAACGATGCAATTGCTGCTATGTTTTCTGGGCAGGTAATTAACGCTACCGAGGGCCGCCCGGTGCTGCATATAGCACTGCGTAACCAAAGCAACACCCCCATTTTGGTAGAAGGTAAAGATGTGATGCCCGATGTAAATGCGGTGCTTAACCATATGCAACAATTTTCGGAAGCGGTAATATCGGGCGAGTGGAAGGGTTATACCGGCAAACCTATTACCGATGTGGTAAACATTGGCATAGGCGGATCGGACCTGGGGCCGGTTATGGTTACCGAAGCCTTAAAAGCTTATAAAACTCATCTTAACCTTCACTTTGTATCCAACGTTGATGGCACTCATATTGCCGAAACTCTTAAAAACATACACCCCGAAACCACGCTATTTTTAATTGCGTCAAAAACCTTTACCACGCAGGAGACTATGGCAAACGCCCACAGCGCGCGCGACTGGTTTTTAGCCGCAGGTGCAAAAGAGGCCGACGTTGCCAAGCACTTTGCTGCCTTATCAACCAATGCCAAAGGCGTAAGCGAGTTTGGTATTGATACCGCAAACATGTTTGGCTTTTGGGATTGGGTTGGCGGCCGCTACTCTTTATGGAGCGCGATTGGCCTATCTATTTGCTTAGGTGTTGGCTTTGATAATTTTAAAGAGTTATTGGCCGGTGCCCATGCTATGGACAATCACTTTAAAGATACCGAGTTTGAAAGCAACATACCCGTTATTTTAGCATTGCTGGGTATTTGGTATAACGACTTTTTTGATGCCCAAACACAGGCTATTTTACCTTACGACCAATACCTGCACCGCTTTGCCGCCTACTTTCAGCAAGGTGATATGGAGAGTAACGGCAAGCATGTTGACCGTAACGGTAAAGATGTTGATTACGAAACCGGCCCCATTATTTGGGGCGAACCGGGCACCAACGGCCAGCACGCCTTTTACCAACTGATACACCAGGGCACCAAACTTATCCCTTGCGATTTTATTGCCCCGGCCCAAAGCCACAACCCGCTTGGCGAGCACCATACACTTTTGCTATCCAACTTCTTCGCCCAAACCGAAGCCCTGATGAACGGTAAAGCCTTAGATATTGTAACCGACGAACTAAAAGCCTCCGGCAAAACCGAAGCCGAAATAGCCGAAATTGCGCCCTTTAAAGTATTTGAAGGCAACCGCCCAACAAACTCCATACTGCTTAAAAAAGTTACCCCGCGCAGTTTAGGCTCGCTCATAGCCATGTACGAACACAAAATATTTGTACAAGGCATACTATGGAACATTTACAGCTTTGACCAATGGGGCGTAGAGCTTGGCAAACAATTAGCCGGCAAAATACTACCCGAACTACGCAACGACGATGAAGTAACCAGCCACGATGCAAGTACCAATGGGTTGATTAATAAGTTTAAGAGTTGGAGGTAGGAAACTAGAACATTGTGTTATAGCCTCACAGCGATGTGGGGCTTTTTTATGTTGTTTTGTAGAATATCCGCCCGCGATGGCGCCGACGCCTGAACGGGCGTTACTCGCTTTATACAGCCACGGTATTATTGATATTATTATGTAATTTTCGGTTTAAACATGCAATATCCACTATATTTTATGTCAAAGCAATGTTTTATGCTAACCAACCGGGACAAACACATGAGCAAGTAAAACTCACTTGGTTGCCCGGTTGGTTTAATTATGATAAATTACGGGTTTAGTTACTCTTACTACTCAATAGTTTCTGCACCAATAACTTCAAATTTTTTGTTAAGGGTAACCTTATATTTGTCTAACATTAACACGCCCAGAGCATTTTTTGCTCTAAAGGAATGAATTAGCGAAAAGCCATCAGGCTGTTTTTTAAACGATGCTTCCATCTCTTTTTTCTTTTTTTCTACCAATTCGGCTTTGCCTAAAAGGGCCTTGCTTAAGGTAAGCAAGCTATCCATCGATTTGCGTTCGGCAATGTCAAATTTACTGCCGTGGTACCAATCATATTTAATTATACCTAAATCATTAGCTTCTTTAATATTATCAAATGTTTTATTGTTTGCTTTTACCTCCTCAACCAGGTCATCAAACGATTTGGTTATTTCTTTACCGGTAGTGGTTTCAAAGGTGGTATAAACGGTGTCAATTTTACTGAAAGATACTGGTTCATAACTTGATGGGTCATTCAGTTTAGCTTTAATGTAATCTTTGGTAGCACTTTCCGAATCCTTTTGGGGACTGTGGCAGGCTGTTAATACAATCGCGATCAAACCGATAAGGCTTAGTTTTAAGGTTTTCATATTTTAATATATTTTATTTTCGATAAATATAGGCATAAAATTTAAAATGCCAAATATTTTAGCAAATCGTAATTTTGATGCTTTTTACACGCTTTCTATAGCTTAAAATGCTAATTTTTTTAGAATAATTAAGGCTAAATCTAATTTAATACGGCAAAAGCTGCGGGCGGGTGCCTGCATATCATCCGGCCAAGGCTTACATTTTTCGTTTCAAAAACTCGCAATAGCAACCGGGTTTGGTTAACCAGCGCGCGGCAAAAAACAGAAACAGGGCGCGTATAAATACGCTAACCATTTATAAACAGCCTTGTAATAAAACAAAAAGCCCTGTTTTTTTTTATCAGAACAGGGCTCCATAGTCAATATAGCGCAGTTATTTCTTCACCCAGCCATCCTTTAAAGTAACGGTGCGGTTAAATACCAGTTTATTGGCAGTGGAGGTTTTATCCAGGCAAAAATATCCTTTACGTATAAACTGAACGGCTTTCCCTGTTGGCAAAGTAATCATGTCGGGTTCAACAAAAGCGTTAATTACCTTCAGGCTGTCGGGGTTTAAATAGTCCTTAAAGTCGCCGTCTTCGTTTGATGGGTCTTCCACTTTAAACAAACGGTCGTACAAGCGCACTTCGGCTGTTTTGGCGTGCGCAACGCTTACCCAATGGATGGTTCCCTTTACGTTAATACCACTGGTATCGCTACCCGAACGCGATTCGGGAATGTACGAGCAATGTATCTCGGTAATGTTGCCGTCGGTATCTTTAACAAAATTGTCGCATTTAATAATATAAGCGTTTTTGAGGCGAACCATTAAACCCGGACCTAAACGGAAAAACTTTTTAGGAGCTTCTTCCATAAAGTCTTCACGTTCTATCCAAATTTCGCGGCTAAACGGAATATCGCGACCACCGTCGCCACCTTCGGCTTCGGGGTTGTTTTCGCCAAAATGATTCTCTTCCTGCCCTTCGGGGAAGTTGGTGATGATGCACTTAACCGGATCAAGCACTGCCATGCGGCGCCAGGCTGTTTTGTTCAAATCCTCGCGAATGCAAAACTCAAGCAAGCTAACATCAATCATGTTTTCGCGCTTGGCAACGCCAATGCGCTCGCAAAACTCACGTATCGAAGCGGGTGTATAGCCGCGGCGGCGCAAACCGCTAATGGTTGGCATGCGTGGGTCGTCCCAATCCTCAACATGGTTTTCTTTAACCAGTTGCAGCAGTTTGCGCTTGCTCATCACGGTATAAGTCATGTTAAGGCGGGCAAACTCATATTGGTGCGATGCAAAAATGCCAAGCTTCTCAATAAACCAATCGTACATATCGCGGTGCGATACAAATTCCAGCGTACAAATGGAGTGTGTTATTTCCTCTATCGAATCGCTTTGCCCGTGCGCAAAATCATACATCGGGTAAATACACCATTTATCCCCCGTGCGGTGGTGGTGGGCATGCTTAATGCGGTACATCAAAGGGTCGCGCATTAGCATATTTGGCGAAGCGAGGTCAACCTTGGCGCGTAATACTTTGGCACCATCGGGGTATTTACCTTCCTTCATATCGGTAAATAACTGCAGGTTTTCTTCCACGCTGCGGGTGCGGTATTGGTTACCAACGCCAGGCTCGGTAGGTGTGCCTTTTTGCGCGGCAATTTCTTCGGCGGTGCTATCGTCAACATACGCCAGTCCGGCCTCAATTAACTTCACCGCAAATGCATATATTTTATCAAAGTAATCCGAAGCGTAAAACTCGTTTGCCCACTCAAAGCCAAGCCATTTTACATCTTCTTTAATGCTATCAACATATTCGGTGTCTTCGGTAACGGGGTTGGTATCGTCAAAACGGAGGTTGGTTTTGCCGTTGTATTTTTTTGCCAGTCCAAAATTTAAACAAATTGATTTGGCATGGCCTATATGTAAATACCCGTTAGGCTCGGGCGGAAAGCGTGTTAAAACCCTGCCACCGTTTTTACCATTACTGATATCTTGTTCAACAATTTCTTCTAAAAAATTTAATGATCGTTCTTCGCTCATGTCGGCAAAGTTAGAAGAATACACAAAAGTTCACAAAAATTCACACTTATTCACAATCACACTATAAAATAAGCACAATAGTGTACGCACAATTGGCCGCTTCAGTCCTGTTCGGTTATCTTGCTTTCAATTCTACGGTCGGGCACCAGCCAAATACCTGCAACGGCAACGTACAGGCCCAAACTTAGCCAGGGTGCAACGCAAGTTAAAACAATAGCCACAGCATAAATTATAACCGATAGGCGGCCTTTCCAATCCTTACCAATTGCCCGGCCCAGTAACGAATCTTTACCATGCAGCCGCAGCAGCGTTATTACCAGTATGGAATATGCAATGGCATTCATCATCAACACAAAGCCATAAAGCGCCATAGGCCATGCAGTAAAATGGTTTTCGCCAAGCCAGCCGCTGGCAAAAGGTACCAGGCTCAGCCAAAACAGCAAGTGCAAATTGGCCCAAAGCACGGCGCCGTTAACAGTACGTGCGGCCTGCATCATGTGGTGATGGTTGTTCCAGTAAATACCTACATAAATAAAACTTAATATGTAACTTAAAAAAACGGGCCATAATTCTTTAAGGTCGTGCAGGTTATCAGTATGCGGAACTTTCATTTCCAGCACCATAATGGTAATAATAATGGCTATAACGCCATCGCTTAATGCTTCTAAGCGGCCTTTGTGCATATGCGTTTATTTGTAAAGCCAAAATAAGTTAATTTTTTAAATGCACGCTATAGGCGGTTATAAATAGCATTTGGCTTGCAAAGTGGCTTGCGCACGCAAGCATATTTCAAAAAAAAAGCTCAAATTTAGGGTGATATTTTGCTGTTAAATAGCACTTATCATTAAAACAACACAATTGTATGTCGCAAATTACCAATAACAGGCAGCAGCGTGAAGCGGTTTCTATGGCGCTTTATAAAAGGCATTCCCTGCGGTTGCCCGTTATGTTGCCAAAATAGGCGGAAGTTTTGATGAGGCTAAAGATGTTTTTCAGGATGCCCTTGTTGTTTTTTTGACTCAGAACTTAAGACTTGTGGCTAAAGATTATCCCGTCATTACACGATTAACTTGTGCGCCCTAAAACTCATTTCTTCAACAAGCCGTTGGCATCCAGCCAATTTGTAGCACTGTTAAACCAATAGTCTTTAGTGGTTTTATTGTTGAGCCCAAAACCATGGCCTCCATTAGGGTAAATATGCAATTCGGCAGGTATTTTATTGGCCAGCAGGGCATAATAAAACATCAGGCTGTTTTGCACGGGTACGGTTTTGTCATCTTCGGCATGCACAATAAATGTAGGCGGGGTGGTAGCTTTTACTTGTTTTTCGTTCGAGTACAGGTCTATCTGCTCAGGTGTTGGGTTATCGCCCAGCAGGGCATGCATCGATCCTTTATGAGCCATTTCGCCAAAGCTGATAACCGGGTAAAGCAGCATCATAAAATCGGGCCTAAGGCTTATTGTGTCCTTCTGCTCAATAACTGCATTGTAAAAGTGCGTACCCGCGGTTGAGGCCAAATGCCCACCCGCCGAAAACCCAATAATACCTACTTTAGTGGGGTTAATACCCCATTCGGCAGCGCGTTGGCGTATTAATTGGATGGAGCGTTGAGCATCCTGCAAAGGGCCAATGCTTTTATCTTTCATAATCTCGTCGCTGGGTAAACGGTATTTTAAAATAAAGGCCGTTATGCCAATCTCATTAAATTTTTTGGCAATGTTAACGCCTTCATTATCCATCGATAAGCGTGCGTATCCACCACCGGGGCAAATAATAATTGCAGTGCCGTTAGCTTTGTCTTTAGCAGGATAAAAGGGGATAAGCACCGGGTCGGTAACCATGCTGGTGCGGTTGTTTTCGGTTTTTTCAACATAAGTAGCCGGTGCCTTTTTTGAATTGGGCACACTATCCGGATATAATTTAATAGGTTTTTCTTGCGCAAAAGCCATTTGTGCGGTAGCTGCTAAAGTAAAAATGCAAATCAGTTGCTTAAAATTCATAACAGATAAAATTGGTGCCTAAATTTATAAAAAAAATTAATGTGTAATAAGTAAATGTGCAGATGAGTAAATGTGCAGGTGTGCAAATGAAGAAATGTGCAGATGAGTAAGTGTGCGGATGTGCAAATTATAGATTGTTAAATTGATTGTTCCAATCATTTGCACACCTGCACATTTACTCATTCGCACATCTAAATTACCCATCTGCACATTTTCTCATTCGCACATTAAGTCATTTTCATACTTTTGCACCGTAAAAAATCAACACTTACTAATATGAGCGATATTCAAAGAGGGCCCATCTCGCAATTTATAGAAAAAAATTACCTGCATTTTAACGCTGCGGCTTTAATGGATGCAGCTAAAGGGTATGAAACACACCTGCTTGAAGGCGGAAAAATGATGGTTACCCTTGGTGGTGCCATGAGCACAGCCGAGTTAGGAATATCGCTGGCCGAGATGATACGCCAGGGAAAAATAGATATTATATCGTGTACGGGGGCCAACCTTGAAGAGGATATTATGAACCTTGTGGCGCACTCACATTACAAACGCGTGCCGCGCTACCGCGATTTAAGCCCGCAGGATGAGTGGGATTTGTTAGAAAACCACTATAACCGCGTAACTGATACCTGTATACCCGAAGAGGAAGCTTTTCGCCGCTTACAAAAGCACATCCACAAAATTTGGAAGGATGCCGATACCGCAGGTGAACGTTATTTTCCGCACGAGTATATGTACAAAATGCTGTTGAGCGGTGTGCTTGAGCAGTATTATGAGATTGACCCTAAAAACTCATGGATGCTGGCTGCTGCCGAAAAAAACCTGCCGATAGTAGTACCCGGATGGGAAGATAGTACGATGGGCAACATTTTTGCATCATACGTTATTAAAAACGAGCTTAAAGCCTCAACCATGAAGAGTGGTATTGAGTATATGGCATGGCTGGCCGATTGGTATCCTAAAAATTCGGGTGGCAAGGGTATAGGCTTTTTCCAGATAGGCGGTGGTATAGCCGGCGATTTCCCTATCTGTGTTGTGCCGATGCTTTATCAGGATATGGAGATGCAGGATATTCCCTTCTGGAGCTATTTTTGCCAAATTTCCGATTCAACAACATCTTACGGTTCGTACTCGGGTGCTGTACCTAACGAGAAGATTACCTGGGGTAAACTTGATATCAACACGCCTAAATTTATAGTAGAAAGCGATGCCACCATTGTTGCGCCGCTTATATTTGCTTGGCTATTAAAACAATAATTTAATTACAACCAGGGGCGGCAAATTTTGTATACGGTGGTTAATTAATGTGATAACAATCACATTCAATGGTTTAACAAAAACGCCATTTTAATAAAATTTAACGCGTTTTTAACCTTAATTTAGAATGTTTATAAATTAGATATAACTGTCATTTCTTTGTCAGCCATTGTTTAATAAATTATACTTTTGTGGACTGAAATATACGAAAGGTGCGAGCCATTCAACAATTTCAACATCTTAAAAACAAATATTATTCAGCATAAATACACTTTATGAGAAATATCTCATTGATTATTAAGCAATTTTCCAGGTCGGTAGTACTCATTGCAGCTGTTGCTGCATGGGGATTCTCTGCCGATGCACAAACAGCACCTGCCGCAGCGGCGGCTACAACGGCAACAGCACCCGCTCCGGCGGCAGCAGCGGGAACTGGCGATGCTGCTAAGGGTGAAGCTTTGTTTAAAGCCAAATGTACTGCCTGTCATAAAATTGAAGCAAGGATGACCGGCCCGGCCTTGGGTCCAATCATTACATCCGAAACTGACGACAAGTGGTTAACCAAGTGGATACAAAACAACCAGGCGCTAATAACCGCTAAAGATTCTAAGGCTCTTAAAATCTATAACGAGTATAACCAGGCAGGGATGACTGTGTTTGCCGATCTTTCTGACGGGGATGTGGCAAACATTATAGCTTACGTTCGCACGGAATGGAAAACCATGCAGGCTGCGCCAAAAACAACTGTGGCAGACGGATCTAAAACCGCTGCTGACTCAGGCCCGAGCGATTTGGTTATCTTTGGTTTAATAGCCGTTATTATTTTAGCCTTTATCATTATACTGGTACTTAATAAGGTTATTGGCAGCTTAGAGCGTTTGTTGTTAGGTAAACAAGGCTTATTACCCGAAGAGGTTGAAGGCGGAAGTGAAGATAAAGCTGCTGCACGCAAAGAAGCCTTTAAAAAGTTGCTTAAAAATAAAAAGCTGGTATTCTTCTTTTTACTTTGTGCAACTATAGCAGGCGGAAGCTGGCAGTGGACAACCCTTTGGAACACTAACGTGCATACAGGGTATCAGCCGGTACAACCAATTAAATACTCACACCAGTTACACGCCGGTACCATGAAAATTGATTGCCAGTATTGCCACGGTGGTGCTTACAAATCAAAAAATGCTACCATACCATCGTTAAACGTTTGTATGAACTGCCATAAGGTAGTTAAAACCGAATCGCCCGAAATTCATAAAATATATGATGCTTTGGGTTACGATCCTCAAACAACAAAATACGATTCTACCAAGGCCAGGCCAATACAGTGGATAAGGGTACATAACCTGCCCGATTTGGCTTACTTTAACCACTCACAACACGTAACTGTTGGTAAAGTTAAATGCCAAACATGCCACGGTCCTATCCAGGAAATGGCAGAAGTTAAGCAATACTCTCCGTTAACAATGAAATGGTGTATCCAGTGTCACAAACGTACCGAGGTTGATTATAAAGGCAATGCTTATTATGATAACATGTTACAAATACACGATAGGATTAAACGTGGAGAGAAAGTTACCGCTGCGGCATTAGGTGGTATTGAGTGCGGTAAATGTCATTATTAATAAAAGGATTTAAACTTACAATCACAGTTAATAGCTTAAATGGAAAGCAATAAGAAATACTGGAAAGGTTTAGAAGAGCTGAACAAGAGCCCGGAGTTTGTTGAATTAAACAAAAACGAGTTTGCGGAGCCTATACCAATTGAAGAGATATTGAGCGGCACCGGTTTGATGAATAAAACCCCCCGCCGTAGCTTTTTAAAAGCTGTTGGTTTTGGCGTTGGTGCTGTATCATTGGCTGCATGTCAAAAAGTTCCGGTTCACAAATCTATACCATACTTAATAAAACCAGAAGAAGTTACACCCGGTATAGCTAACTACTATACCTCAACTTTTGACGGACACGCAATTTTGGTTAAAACCCGCGAGGGCCGCCCTATTAAAGTAGAAGGCAACCCTAACGATTTATTAGCAAAAGGCGGGTTAAATGCACAGGCTCAGGCTTCGGTGTTGGATTTGTACGATGTAAATCGTTTAAAAAATCCGATTAAGAATGGTTCTGAAACTACCTGGAGCGATGTTGACAGCTTTGTAAAATCAGAATTGACGGCGATTAAAGCAGGTGGCAAAAAAATACGTTTGGTTACTTCAACCGTAAACAGCCCATCTACCTTAGCTGTTATTGCTGATTTTGTTGCGCAATATCCAAATTCAAAACATATCAATTACGATGCCGTGTCTTATACCGGTATCATCCAGGCTAACCAAAACAGCTTTGGCAAACCAGTATTGCCTCACTACCGTTTTGATAAAGCCGATGTTATTGTAAGCTTTGGCGCCGACTTTTTAGGTTCATGGATATCGCAGGCCGAGTTTATGAATCAGTACGTTTCTAACCGGAACTCAAAATCGCTGGCAAGCAAAAAAATGTCTCGCCACATTCAGTTCGAAACCGGTATGAGTTTAACAGGTTCAAATGCCGATGTTCGTATCCCGGTTAAACCGTCGGAAGAAGGTATTGCAATCATTAACCTATACAACGCAATCTCCGGCACAACTTTACCTGGCAGCCAAAAGCTAACTAACAATTCGGCAGCAGAGAAATCTATCATGATTGCTGCTAAGGAGTTACAGGCAGCTAAAGGCAAAGCATTAGTTGTTGCAGGCTCAAACGATGTAGCTACACAAGTTTTGGTTAACGCCATTAACTCTTTATTAGGTAGTTACGGTAATACTATTGATCTGGATAATCCATCCCGCCAATATGCAGGTAACGATGCCGAAATGGTTGAGTTAATAGCTGATATGAAGAGCGGACAGGTTGATGCAGTTTTCTTTTTGGATGCTAACCCAGCTTACGATTACTTTAAAGCTAAAGATTTTACCGATGCCCTTACCAAGGTTAGACTAAAAGTTTCCTTCTCAGATCATGGTGGTAACGGCGAAGGCGTATCAACTATTGGCGACGAAACATCGTCGTTATGTAATGTTGTTGCGCCAAACCACAACTATTTAGAGCAATGGGGCGATGCAAGCGTATTAGAAGGTTACTACACAATAGTACAGCCAGCTATACGCCCTGTATACAACACCCGCCAGGCCGAAGAAAGCTTGCTGATTTGGAGCGATAACGCGGTAAAAGAATATTATACCTACGTAAAAAATAACTGGGAAAAAACCTTGTTGGCAAAAGGGTCACTATCTGGCCAAAAAGGATGGGAAACATTATTGCAAACCGGTTTTATTAAGGTTGCAGATAAGCCGGCAGGTTCATACACTTTCTCGAAAGATTTGAATGCTGTTGCACAAACCATATTAACACATAGCGGACAGGTTGCAGCCAAAGGCGAATCGCAGCTTGAGTTGCAGGTTTACCAAAGCTCGGTAATGCGCGATGGCAAAAAGGCAAACAACCCCTGGTTGCAAGAACTTCCCGATCCGGTGTCTAAAGCAACGTGGGAAAACTTTGCAGCCATTGCACCAAAATTTGCTGATAAATTAGGTATCGAAGAAAACCAGATCATCAAGATCACGGTTGACGGGTACACTGTAGCTCTTCCGGTATTATTTCAACCGGGGCAGGCTCAGGGCACTATTTCGGTAGCTGTTGGTTATGGCCGCACATTGGCCGGGCCGGTAGGTAACGGAGCAGGACAAAACGCTTTCCCTTTCTTAAGCTTGCGTAACGGTACTTTCCAGGTATCAGCAGCTGCAACTTTCGAGAAAACAGGTGATAAATCTGTTTTGGCTCAAACTCAAACACACCACTCTTACGAGGGCCGTACTGTAATTCAGGAAACGACTTTCGAAAAATATAAGAAAGACGCTAAATCGGGCAACCGCAGCTTACACGAACACAAAACTTATACCCTTTGGGATGAG
Source organism: Mucilaginibacter gracilis (assembly GCF_003633615.1). Taxonomy (NCBI): domain Bacteria; kingdom Pseudomonadati; phylum Bacteroidota; class Sphingobacteriia; order Sphingobacteriales; family Sphingobacteriaceae; genus Mucilaginibacter; species Mucilaginibacter gracilis. The sequence continues at coordinate 1,772,645 of NZ_RBKU01000001.1, forward strand.
TACGAGCGCCCTCAGTACAACTGGGTAATGGCTATCGATTTAAATGCCTGTACCGGTTGCGGTGCATGCGTGGTAGCTTGTAGTGCCGAGAATAATGTGCCCGTAGTTGGTAAAGACGAAGTTCGTCGTCGCCGCGAAATGCACTGGATACGTATTGATCGTTACTACAGCTTTAACGAAGGTGGCGAAAAGGCGGTTACTAAAGAAAAAGAGATCAACGTATTACAGGCCAATAAAGATCAGATGGGCAATATGGATAATGTATCTGTAGTGTACCAACCGATGTTGTGCCAACATTGCGACCACGCGCCTTGCGAAACAGTTTGCCCGGTACTTGCTACCGTACACTCGAGCGAAGGTTTAAACCACATGGCTTATAACCGTTGCATTGGTACACGTTACTGTGCAAACAACTGCCCATATAAAGTGCGCCGCTTTAACTGGTTTAACTACTGGAACGATAGCCGTTTTGATAACTACCTTAACAACGAGCATACACAATTGGTATTAAACCCGGATGTTGTAACACGTTTCCGTGGGGTAATGGAAAAATGTTCGATGTGTATACAGCGTATACAAGCTGGCAAATTGAAAGCTAAAATTGAAAAACGCCCTGTAAAAGATGGCGACATCAAGGTAGCTTGCCAACAAACCTGCCCAACTAACGCGATAGTATTTGGTAATTTGAACGACGAAAACTCGGAAGTTGCCAAGGCATTGAAGAGCGAACGTACTTACTACGTGTTGGAAGAGCTTAACGTACAGCCAGGTATTGGTTACCAGGTTAAGGTGAGAAACACAAACGAACAAGAGGCTTAATTTATACATCAATATATATAGAGATTAGAATATGGCATCTCATGGCGAATCGATAATAAGGGAACCGTTAATTACGGGCAAGGATATAACCTATGCCCAGATTACTAATGACGTGTTGCGCCCTGTTGAAAATTTACCAACTAAAGCATGGTGGATAGGTTTCACCGTGGCTTCGTTAGGAGCTTTACTTTGGCTGGTTGCAGTTAGTTATACTTTTTGGTTTGGTATTGGGGCTTGGGGTTTAAATAAAACAGTAGGTTGGGCCTGGGATATTACAGGTTTTGTATGGTGGGTAGGTATTGGTCACGCCGGTACTTTAATATCTGCGGTATTGTTACTGTTCCGCCAAAACTGGCGTAATTCCATCAACCGTTCTGCCGAAGCGATGACAATTTTTGCGGTAATTTGCGCCGCCACCTATATTGTGGCTCACATGGGCCGCCCATGGATGGCAGTTTACTCGTTACCGTTACCAAATCAATACGGATCGTTATGGGTTAACTTTAACTCACCATTAATATGGGACGTTTTTGCCATCTCAACATACTTTTCGGTATCGTTAGTGTTTTGGTACACCGGTTTATTGCCAGATATTGCTACTATCCGCGATAGGGCAACAGGTTTACGCCGCCGCATCTATTCGATATTCTCATTCGGGTGGACAGGTTCGGTAAAAACCTGGCAACGTTTTGAAACCGTGTCGTTAATTTTGGCCGGTATCTCAACACCGCTGGTACTTTCGGTACACACCATTGTATCAATGGACTTTGCAACATCGCTTGAGCCCGGATGGCACACTACCATCTTCCCTCCATACTTCGTTGCCGGAGCTATCTTCTCGGGTTTTGCCATGGTGCAAACCTTATTATTAGTTGCGCGTAAAGTATTGGGGCTTGAAAATTACATCACCATGTTCCACATCGAATCGATGAATAAGATCATCATCTTAACAGGTTCTATAGTGGGTGTGGCTTACATCACCGAGTTCTTTATTGCATGGTACTCTGGCGTTGAGTACGAACAATACGCGTTTATTAACCGCGCAACCGGGCCATACTGGTGGGCATACTGGAGCATGATGAGTTGCAACGTAATATCGCCGCAATTATTCTGGTTCCGCAAGCTTCGCTTAAGCATACCTTTCTCTTGGTTCCTGTCAATAGTGGTAAATATCGGTATGTGGTTTGAGCGTTTCGTAATTATTGTAACCTCTCTTCACCGCGATTATATTCCATCAAGCTGGGCCATGTTTTATCCAACCTGGGTTGAGGTAAGTATCTTCATCGGTTCTATCGGTTTATTCTTTACCTTGTTCCTGTTGTTTATCCGCGTGTTACCGTCGGTTGCTATGGGCGAAGTTAAGCTGTTGCTGAAGGGATCTAGCGAGCAGGCTAAGAAGAAAGTGTTAGAACACGGACATGTTGACGCCGAACAAGCGGCATTCTACAAAGAGTCATTAGAGAAATTTGATAGTGTTGAACTGGCAGATTACAAAGCATAAACATGAGTAGTACAAAATTTATATTAGGCTTATTTGAGGATCCGGATGAAATGCTGGACGGAATCCATAAGTTGCAACAAAATAGCATTCCTATTTATGATGTATATAGCCCAATGCCGATCCATGGTATTGAAGCCAAATTAGGCATAAAGGATTCGCGTTTAGGTTACGCCGCATTTATATTCGGTTGTACCGGTGGTACGGTAGCATTCAGCATGCTTTATTATATGCTGGTTTTAGATTGGCCGCATAACATTGGGGGTAAGCCAAACTTTGCTATACCCGATTTTGTGCCTATTACGTTTGAGTGGACTGTGTTGTTTACCGCCTTTGGTATGGTGTTAACGTTTTTTTACGCCACGCACCTTTTTCCGGGCCGCGCGCCAAGGGTGATGGATTTAAGAGCAACCGACGACAGGTTTGTTATTGCCATTGATGCCAGAGGCAATATACCTCACGCAGATATTACGAATATATTAAAAGAAGCTGGTGCTGTAGAAGTTAAGCATAACGACAGAAAATATGTTAGCTATGAATAAATTTAAAATATTAGGTGCAACAGTAATTACTATTGCTGCCTCTGTAGTTATCACTTCATGTGGTCACGACAAGCGGAGCACTGGCTGGGAGTATGCCCCTAATATGTACGAACATATTGCATACGATCCGGATCAAAAAAATCCGAATTTTAAGGATGGTAAAACAGCTCAATTGCCACCGGCGGGTACTACCCCGGTTGGCTTTGTACGCTTTGACTACCCGAACACCAAGGTTGGATACGAGGCTGCAAGCCTTGAAGTTAAAAGCCCTTTAACAGCGGCCGATACGGCTGGTGCTCAGGTGTTATTTGTGCATTATTGCTCGCCGTGCCACGGCACTAAAGGGCAAGGTGATGGTTTAGTGGTTCAACATGGTTACCCTGCGCCACCTTCGTATTCAAAAGGACAATCTTCTCGTGGTGGTGCCATGAAAGATTTAACAGACGGTAAAATATACCATACCATTACTTACGGTTTAAACGCCATGGGTTCATACGCTTCGCAGCTAAACCCCCAGGAGCGCTGGAAAGTAGTAATGTATATTCACCATTTACAAACTTTATAAGAATTATTTAGATTGATGGAAACTCATAATAATTTTGACGCAAGGTTCGAGTTTACGGGCAAAGCCAAAACCTACAGCATTATTGCTATTGTTATTGGCGTAGTTTGCGTAATAGGCGGATTGTTAACTCAAACAGAACGTACCTTTGATAACCTGTTGCTAATGGGTTACTACTTTACCTGCGTTTGTTTAGCCGGTTTATTTTTCTGTGCTGTACAATATGTGGCGCAGGCGGGCTGGTCGGCATCTTTAATACGCGTACCGCAGGCTTTTGCCAAAGTATTGCCATACGCTGCAGCACTTTTAATACTGATAATTGGTTGCGGTTTAGTGTTTACCCACACTGTGCCAAACGAAGAAGGTACGGGTACACACGTTGCTCCATATTTATATAAACTGTGGGCAACTGCAGGGGTTGCTGTTAAGGGTAACCCTAACTATGATGTTATATTGGCAGGTAAACATTCTTTTTTAAACATACCTTTCTTTTTAGGTCGTTTGGTTGTGTTTTTAGGTGTTTACAGCATATTTGGCTATTTGTTGGTTAAATATTCTACTACCGAAGACGAATTAGGCGGCATGAGCAATTATGCAAAAAGCTTTAAAATGGCTTGTATATTTTTGGTTATCCTTGGTTTTACCAGCCCCATATTTGCTTTTGATACCATCATGTCGTTAGAAGCACATTGGTTTTCTACCATGTTTGGTTGGTATAATTTTGCTGCTATGTGGGTTAGCGGTTTGGCGCTAATTACATTAACACTAATTTTGTTACGCCAAAACGGATACTTTAGCTGGATAACCGAAAACCACCTACATAGCTTGGGCCAGTTAATATTTGGTTTCTCTATCTTCTGGACATACGTTTGGTTTGCACAGTTCCTTTTAATATACTACGCCAACTTACCCGAAGAAGCTGTTTATTTTTACAGAAGGTGGGAGCCTGAGTTTAAACCCTGGTTTTGGTTAAACATTATTATTAATTTTGCATCGCCGGTATTGTTGTTAATGTCGCGAGATGCTAAACGCTTAACATCACGTTTAAAATACGTTTGTATCATTTTACTTGTGGGCCATTGGCTTGATTATTTTATGATGATTATGCCAGGTACAGTTGGTCCGCAGTCTAACTGGTTTACCGAGATAGGATGGATTGAGCCTGGTATTGCTATTGGTTTTGTTGGTTTATTTGTTTTTAGCTCATTAACAGCGTTAAGCAGCTTTAAATCACTGGCACCTAAAAACCACCCGTTTTTACAGGAAAGCTTACATCATCACATTTAATAAATAGTTTACTTTTGTATTCAACTGATTTCAGAATACCAAAAAAGAATATATAATGGCATTCAAAAAAATATTTAATCTTAAAACTCTATCATCGGCGTTTGCTGGAATGTTGCTTTTGGCAACAAGTACAGTAATGGCGCAGGATACCACAGCAACCAATTCAGCGGTTGCGGACGATGCTGCAAAGAGCGCGATGTGGACAAGCGTTGGCTATTATTCCTTATTGCTTGTGCTGGTATGCATCATTGTTGGTATTATTGGTAAAATATTGCGCGTTTACGATTTAACCCTGCAAATACAAGGCAAAAAAGCGGTAAACTGGAACAATGTTATGGGTGCGTTATTCGTACTGTTTCTGGCGGTTGGTTTATACGGTGCATTTTGGTCGTTTACGGTACAAGGCAGTATGCTGTTACCCGAGGCCGCTTCAATACACGGCGTAAAAACCGACAATATGTTTATGGTTACCTTTGGTATAACAGTTATTGTATTTGTAATTACACAAATTTTACTGTTTACCTTCTCGTTTAAATACCGTAATACAGGCAAACGCAAGGCTTACTTTTACCCGCATAACAATACCATTGAGAAAATTTGGACTGTAATACCTGCTATTGTATTAACTATACTGGTAATTACCGGCTTTTTTACCTGGAAAGAAATTACCAATACAACCGAAGAGAAGGGTGACATTAATGTTGATGTTACCGGCCACCAGTTTGCATGGGAAATACGTTACCCTGGTAAAGATGGTAAGTTGGGTTCAAAAAAATACACCTTATACAGTGCCAGCAACATACTTGGTGTTGATTTTAAAGATAAAAACAGCTTTGACGACCTTCACGCCGATACGCTGGTTTTGCCTGTTAACAGAGCGGTGAGGATAAATATCTCGGCCCAGGATGTTATACACTCGGTTTATATGCCTCATTTCCGTGTACAGTTGAACGCTGTGCCGGGTTTACCTACTTACTTTAAATTTACACCAACTATTACTACCAGCGAAATGCGTAGCAAGGTTGATAACCCTAAATTTGAATATCTGCTATACTGTAATAAAATATGCGGTGGCAGTCACTATAACATGCAAAAAGTGGTACGTATTGTTACCGATGCAGAGTATAATGATTGGCTGTCAAAACAAAAGCCTTATCTAAGTGATGCATTGAAGAAGGAATTGAAATTGGCGGATAACGGCCAAACAAAAGAAGCGGCTCAAAACAGATTAGCATTAAATAATTAATATATTAAGATTAGCGAATATGTCAACATTAGCAGTTCACGGTCATGAGGTTGGTCAGCAAGATCACGATCACGAACATCATCACCACGATACGTTCATAACAAAATATATCTTCAGTCAGGATCACAAAATGATTGCCAAGCAATTCCTTATCACAGGGATTACGATGGCCGTTATAGCGATGTTGCTATCGATCATGTTTCGTATTCAATTGGCTTACCCCGAAAAATCGTTCCCATTATTAGAAACGCTATTGGGCCGTTTTGCTCCCGAAGGTAAAATCAGTCCCGACTTTTATTTGTCACTCGTAACCATACATGGTACCATCATGGTATTCTTTGTGTTAACGGCAGGTTTGAGCGGTACATTTAGTAACTTATTGATACCGTTGCAAATAGGAGCCCGCGATATGGCTTCGCCATTTCTCAATATGCTTTCGTACTGGTTTTTCTTTTTAGCCTGTACGGTAATGCTAAGTTCGTTTTTTGTACAAAAGGGCCCTGCCAGCGGTGGCTGGACTATTTACCCGCCACTATCTGCCTTGCCAAAAGCAATGCCTGGTTCGGGCGAGGGTATGACGCTTTGGCTCATCAGTATGGTTATGTTTGTTGCGTCATCGCTAATGGGTGGTATCAACTATGTAAGTACAGTGTTGAACATGCGTACCAAGGGTATGGACCTTTGGAAAATGCCATTAACCATTTGGGCTTTCTTTTTAACGGCTATTTTAGGTGTTTTGGCTTTCCCTGTATTGGTTGCGGGTGTGGTATTGTTGATATTTGACCGTAGTTTTGGAACAAGCTTTTACCTGTCGGATATTATTGTGCAAGGAAAAGTTATGCCTTACGAAGGTGGTAGCCCAATCCTGTTCCAACATTTATTCTGGTTCCTGGGTCACCCCGAAGTGTACATCGTAATTATGCCTGCTTTAGGTATCTCGTCCGAAGTTATCGCTACCAACTCAAGGAAGCCAATATTTGGTTACCATGCAATGGTTTACTCTCTTATCGGTATCACCGTATTGTCGTTTATCGTTTGGGGTCACCACATGTTTGTAACCGGGATGAATCCGTTTTTGGGAGGTGTGTTTATGATAACCACGCTTATTATCGCTGTGCCTTCGGCTGTAAAAACGTTTAACTATTTAGCTACGCTGTGGCGCGGTAATCTGCGTTTTACACCGGCTATGTTGTTTGCAATTGGTTTAGTATCATTCTTTATTTCTGGTGGTTTAACCGGTATATTTTTGGGTAATGCAGCTTTAGATATTAACCTGCACGATACTTACTTTGTAGTAGCTCACTTCCACCTTGTAATGGGTTCGGCAGCAATATTTGGTATGTTGGCCGGTGTTTATCATTGGTTTCCTAAAATGTTTGGCCGTTTAATGGACGAAAAGTTAGGTTATCTGCACTTTTGGTTAACATTTATTGGTGCATACCTTGTGTTTTTCCCGATGCACTTTATGGGTCTTGATGGCGTTCCGCGTCGTTATTATGCTTTTACCGAGTTTGAATCGATGAAGCAATGGTTGTCGGTAAATACGTTTATTACCTGGGCAGCTATCATGTCGGCAATTGCGCAGTTAGCGTTTTTGTTCAACTTCTTCTATTCTATTTTCTTTGGTAAGAAAGCAACTCAAAACCCTTGGCAGTCAAACACATTAGAGTGGACTACACCGGTAGAGCGTATACACGGCAACTGGCCTGGCGAAATTCCAACAGTTTACCGTTGGCCGTATGATTATAGCAAACCAGGCGCCGAGGAAGATTTTATCCCTCAAACTGTGCCTTTTTCGCAAACCATGAGTTCTAATTTACCTCATGATTTTGAAGACAACGAGGCTGGCCTTGAAGCTTATGCAAAATGGCTAAAAGAAAATAAGCCAAAGGAAGAAAATTAATATATAGTACCCGTTTTGATTTTTTGGGGTATCTGTAGCAGGAATTTTCCTAAAACAGATACCCCAATTGTTTAAATAGAATCAAGATGCAAGAATCAAGATGGAAGATCTTTCAAATGGTTTGCGTGTCATAAAGGTATCTTGATTCTTACATCTAGGTTCTGACAATGAAGGTTTCTCCCGAAAAAAAACGATTTCAAATTATAAATAAGGCTACTATAATAGCGCTCTTTATTTTGATATTAGCGGGTGGTGTGGTGCGAAGCACTGGGTCGGGAATGGGTTGCCCCGATTGGCCAAAATGCTTCGATCAATATATTCCGCCAACAAGCGTTACCGAAATACCGAAAGATTATAAAGACAAGTATGTTGCGAAACGGCTTGCAAAAAACCAACGATTTGCGCATACGCTTGACATTTTTGGCTTTAGTGATCTGGCCGTCCGCATCCGCAACGATAAATCGATATTACTGCCCGAAGATTTTAACGCTGCAAAAACATGGACGGAGTATATTAACCGTTTAATTGGCGTAGTATCGGGCTTCTTGCTTTTGTTAACTGTAGTTTATTCGTTTGCTTATTTAAAGGATAAAAAGCGGATAGTAGTAGCCAGTATTTTTAACTTGATATTAGTAGGTTTCCAGGGATGGTTAGGGGGCATAGTGGTTTCAACAAACCTTGTTGCCTGGATAGTTACCGTGCATATGTTATTGGCCCTGGCCATACTGGCGGTTTGTATTTACACCTACCATGCAGCACGGTTAAATAATTATAGCGATAAAATATCGGCAAAGCCAATAGTGCGGTTTTTGGCTTTTGCGGCGCTGCTTTTGAGTATTGTGCAAATTACTTATGGCACCGAGGTAAGGGAGCGTATAGATGCCATATCTGGCAGGTTACAAGGCCAATCCAGAGAAAGTTGGATAGCCGATGCCGGTAGTATATTTACCAACCATCGCGATTTGGCGTTATTGGTGTTAGTTGCAAACGTGATGTTGTATGCGCTTATACGCCGTGGTTTTAGCAGGCACTCGGTGCAGCAACAGGTAATGAGTTTTAGTTTTTTAATGATTATGCTGCAAATAGTAACAGGTATAATTTTATCATACCAGGGTTTGCCACCCGCAGCGCAGGCTATACATATAGTTTTGGCAAGTTTGGTTTTTGGCGCACAATTTTACCTGATGCTTAATTTGTACAGGGGTGCTAAAGTGTGGGGAAGTAACTGATGAAGTGGAGCGATTTTTCGAAACTGATAAAGTTTAGGCTAACCTTTTTAGTTGTGTTTTCGGCCTCTATTTCGTTTTTAATAGGGAGCAAGGTAAACGGGCTTATTGAGTGGCGAAGCTGGGGAATGTTAATAGCAGGTGGTTTTTTGGTTACTGGTGCTGCCAATATTTTTAACGAGATCATAGAGAAGGATCTGGATAAGTTAATGAAGCGCACAATGGATAGGCCAATCCCATCGGGAAAGATGACAACCGGGCAGGCATTGGTAATAGGCCTGTTTATGGCCATATTTGGTACTTCACTTTTATTTAAGCTTAACTTTACCGCAGGTTATTTATCGGTGTTTTCTATCGCATTATATGCTTTTGTATATACTCCGCTAAAACGGGTATCGCCAATAGCGGTTTTTGTTGGGGCAATACCCGGCGCGTTGCCACCGTTAATTGGCTATGTTGCCGCACACCCGCAGATAGATAAAATTGCCCTGGTGTTGTTTGGAATACAGTTTATATGGCAGTTTCCGCATTTTTGGGCAATTGCCTGGGTGTTAGATGACGATTACAAATTGGCAGGTTTTAGGCTGCTGGCAACAGGCAAAAGGGATAAATGGAGTGCTATAATAGCATTAATATTTACCTTAATTTTGTTGCCTGTAAGTTTATTGCCAACATATATGGGCTTTGGCGGTTATGTTATTGGTGGGGTTTCGTTAATATTGAGTTTGGTGTTCATATACCAGGCGTTTAATTTGGTTAAAACCCTCGAAATAAAATCGGCAAAGCAATTGATGTATGGCTCGTTTTTTTATTTGCCGTTGGTGCAGTTAATTTTATTGTTTGATTTTATAGGAAAGAAATAAGGGATGATGATGGCTCAATTACAACAAGATAACGGAAAACTTGATCTGGCACCAAAAAAGTTCAACATGTGGTTGTTCATTTTTACATCTTTTATGATGTTTGCAGCCCTAACAAGTGCTTTTATTGTTTACAGCGGCGGTAACAAGGTACATGGTACTAAAATAATTTTGCCCCAGGCGTTTTTATACAGTACTATAGTGATTGTTATTAGCAGTGCTACTATGTTTTTAGCAGGAAGATCGGCAAAACAATCGCAATTTGAAAAGCAGCGGCTATTTTTATGGATTACAACCGCATTGGCAACTGCTTTTTTGGTGTTACAATTTTACGGCATGAAAATTATGCTGGTGGATATGGCGGTGCCATTTACAAACCCCAATGCATCACAATCATTTATTTACGTATTTGTTGGTATGCACCTCTTACACATTGTAGCAGGCCTAGCATTGCTGCTTTATACCCTAACACGCAACTTTAAAACCATAGGGCAGCCGATGAATTTGTTCAGGATGGAATTCGCTTCTATTTTTTGGCATTTTGTCGATATTATATGGATTTATCTATATGTTTTTTTACTTTTGAACCAATACTAAAAATTACAATTAATTGCAATGAGTACAGCAGTTTCACAAATTGACGAAGTTAAAACTACCCCCTGGGCTGGTGGACATTCACCGTTCAAGGTAGAGTACGGAAAACTGATGATGTGGTTTTTCCTGTTATCAGATGCGTTCACCTTTTCGTCGTTATTGATGGCTTATGGTGCATTACGTTTCAGCGCTAAAACATGGCCCGCAGCAGATAAGGTATTTCAATCGGTACCCGGTACATCAATTGAACACGGCGCACCGCTGGTGTTTGTAGGTATCATGACCTTTATTTTGATATTAAGTTCGGTAACGATGGTAATGGCTGTTGAAGCCGGCCACCGTAATGCCAAAAAGGAAGTTGCCTGGTGGATGGTTGCTACTGTAATTGGCGGTTTTATGTTTTTAGGTTGCCAGGCGTTAGAGTGGAACCACTTACATAGCGAAGGTTTTTGGTGGGGAAGTATTCCGGATGCCGAGAAACTTGGTGAGTTTTTTACCGACCCGGTATCTACAGTCACTGCACATCAATTTGCTAACTTGTTTTTTACCATTACTGGTTTCCACGGTTTCCACGTATTTACAGGTGTTATCATCAATGTCATTATAACTATTAACGTTTTGGTAGGTACTTACGAAAAGCGCGGGAGCTATTTAATGGTTGAAAAGGTTGGTTTATACTGGCACTTTGTAGACTTGGTTTGGGTATTTGTATTTACATTCTTCTATTTAGTTTAATTATTTAATCTGATTTAATCATGTCATCAGAAACACCACATATTCACGCCGAAGGCGAACACGAAGATACAATGAGCAAAGGCCGTATTGGAAAAGTTGCTCTTATCCTATCGGCTATTACATGTGTAGAGTTCTTTATCGCATTGTACTTGGTTCCTCACCAAATACTATCATATCACTCCGCTAATCCAATCTATATTGTTTTAACGTTGTTAAAGGCTTTTTACATTGTTGCATTTTTTATGCACCTTAAGTTTGAGAAAAAAGGTTTGATTTTGGCCGTTGCGGTACCAACCTTGTTTATTATCGGTTTAATACTGGTTTTAACTAACGAGAGCCACCACTGGTTAAGTTTAAGGTAATGACGGCCCTGCAGGGTAAAAAAAAAATTGTGATCCTGGTGCTCATTTTAGCAGTACCAGGATTTTTATATTATTTGCTTACCGCGAAAGGTAAAAACAGGTACAAACCCCTGCCTATTTATGGGCCACGGGTTGTAGCTAAAACTTTCCATAAGTACCACGGCAAGGCTATAGCCGATACCATTTTTCACCAGGTGAGCAATTTTAAGCTTACCGATCAGGATGGTAAGCCAGTATCGTTGCAAACATTTGGCGGTAAAATTTTGGTGGTCAATTTTTTTTACACGCATTGCCCTACCGTTTGCGCCCAAATGAACAGCAACATGGATTTGCTGGCACATAGTTACATCAAAAACAAAATGCTGAGGTTTGTATCCATCACCGTTGACCCGGATAGGGATTCGGCGGCAGCCTTAAAAAAATACGCTTCGCAGTTTAACGTTAGTGCATCAAAATGGAGTTTTGTTACCGGAGATACAGCTACGGTGTATAACCTTGCTCGGAAGGGTTTTTTAGTAAATGCGCTAAAGCTTGGTGCAGACGATTTTATATACAGTGATAAACTGATATTGATAGACCCCGTTGGCCGGATACGCGGCTACTATGAAGGTACCGACAGCAAAGATGTAACCAAACTTAACGACGAGATTAAAGTTCAAATAGCCGAGGAACTCCGTAAAATAAAAGGTGTGGAGTAAGTTAATATTTAAAAGAGCATGAAAGATAAGTTCATTTTTCGTTTTGTGGCCGCTATATCCATATTAGTTTTTGTGCTGGTTGTAATATTGAGCATGAAGATATTGCCTAAGCCAGAGGTTATACCATCTGTTTTATATTTTTTGCCTAAACTTAACGCTATTTTAAACGGTACATGTAGTGTGCTGTTGCTGGCTTCTCTGTATTTTATTATGAATGGCAACGTAGCCATACATAAGCGCATCAATATTTTAACATTTGTACTGTCGGCAGTTTTTCTATTATCTTACGTTGGTTTCCACTGGCTTGCGCCCGAAACCAGGTATGGAGATTTGGATGGCAATGGCATCATATCACCTGCCGAAGCTGCGGCTGCCGGGAGTTTAAGGTACGTGTACTTTTTTATTTTAATAACACATATCATACTGGCTGCGGTTGTTTTGCCGTTAGTATTGTTGAGCTTTTATTACGGCCTGCAAATGCAGGTAGAAAAACACCGTAAATTGGTACATTGGACTTACCCAATTTGGCTTTACGTTACCGTAACCGGTGTAATTGTTTATTTATTGATATCGCCATACTACCACTTTTGAGTTTAATTTTTATAATTTTGTGTTTATGAAATACTTAAGGATTTTAGTTATTTTGTTAGTAATAGCCACAGCGGTGTGCAGTGTTGAGGCTGTTAAGGCTCAATGCGCTGTTTGCTCAACCAATGTAGAAACTAATGCAAAAAACGGCGGCATACAAGGTAATGGGCTAAATAAAGGTGTTATGTATTTACTTGCTGCCCCATATTTGGCGGTTGCTGTGCTTGGCTTTATTTGGTATAAAAAATACCGCCGTAAAGATGTAAACATCAATATGGGTAGCGAAAAGCTAAACCTCAATTAATTAAACACACCCTCCTGGCAACAGGATAAATTACTAAACTTTACTATGGCCGAAACTCCAAAATTGTGGGCTATGTTGCATTGCAAGTGTCCGCGTTGCCGGCGTGGTAATATGTTTAATGGTGCTTTATACAGTTTTAGCTCAAACCGTATAAACGAGCATTGCCCGCATTGCAATATGCTTTTTGAAATAGAGCCCGGTTATTTTTACGCCGCCATGTATGTAAGCTATACCCTCAATGTAATGCAGGCCGGGTTTTTTTGGCTTACAACTTACATGTTAACCCATAATACAACATCGCCCTGGCTATATATAAGTGTTATATTGGGCGGTTGTTTTTTGCTCTCGCCTGTAAACTTTAGGTACTCGCGTGTGTTTTTGTTATATTGGTTGTCGCCAAAGGTACATTACCAGCCACATTTAGATACAGATGATAAAATCAGCCACCCTTGATTTTCTGAAAGACCTCGCCAAAAATAACAATCGCGAATGGTTTCAGGATAATAAACCCCGCTATGAGGAGGCAAAAGAAAATGTAATTGCTTTTACAGGCGAGTTACTCAAGGAACTCAAAAAGGCCGACCCCTCCTTTAATGCCGATATTGAGCCAAAAAAGTGCATCATGCGCATTTACCGGGATATTCGCTTTAGCCTCAATAAAACACCATACAAAAATAACTTTGGCATCAGTAAACTTTTATCGGGAACAAAAACCGATGAAATTGGGTATTATGTGCAAATACAGCCCGGCAATTCGTTTGCAGGTGGCGGCTATTGGATGCCCCAGGCCGAGCATTTGAAGGCCATAAGGCAAGAGATTGACTACAATGCCAGCGGCCTGCGAGAGATTATTGATGAGCCTCATTTTGTAAAGCTGTTTGGCGATTTCCGTAGCCAGGAACAATTAAAAAGCATTCCCCGGGGTTACGATGCCAACGGTGAAAATATTGACTTACTTAAGCTGAAAAGCTTTGCGGCCATACACCAGTTTACCGACGAAGAGATAATGAAGCCAAACTCGCCAAAACTTGTTGCCGGGGTATTGGGCAGTATTTATCCGCTTACAGTTTTTTTAAATAATGCAATTGCTTAAATTAGTACACAAATACCCTTATCGTTAAGATATGAAAATAAAATATTTACTCTTGCTGTTGGCAATATGCGTAGCTCTGCATTCGTGCCAGGTAATGTCGAACAAAAAATATAAGGCTCTATTGGCAACGCAAGATTCGCTTACAAACCGTACCGTTACCCTGGAGGGTATTGTGGCCAGTTTAAAAGGCGATACAGCGCGTTTGCATCGGCAGATAGCCGAACTGCAATCTAACCTGGGGGGCCTTAACGACCGGTATAATGGCTTAAACGACCGATATAGTGCGCTAAACGAAAAGTACACTTCGTTAAATAGCAATTATTCGGCAACTACCTCAAAGGTTAGTCAGCTTTCTACTGATCTGCAAAAGCGGGAAGCTCGTTTAAAGGAGGTTGAGGATATTTTACGCAAGCGCGACGAGGCAACCAATGCCCTGAAAGAAAAACTACAGAAAGCACTTTTAGGTTTCCAGGAAAGCGGCTTAACGGTTGACATCCGTAATGGTAAAGTATATGTTTCGTTAGCCGATAAATTGCTTTTCCCATCGGGAAGTATAACTATCGACCAAAAAGGAAAAGTTGCTTTAAAACAATTGGCTGTAGTACTAAACAAAGAACCCGATATTAACATCGCCGTTGAAGGGCATACCGACGATAAAAAGATAATTAACCTTGGCCAGATAAAAGATAACTGGGATTTGAGCGTAATGCGCGCAACATCGGTTACCCGTTACTTAACCGAAACCGAGAAGATTGACCCGGTACGCTTAACTGCTACAGGCAAGGGCCAGTTTCAACCGATTGATACTGCGCCAACCACCGAAGCGCGGGCAAAAAACCGGAGAATTGAAATTGTACTCTCGCCAAAACTGGATGAACTGTACAACCTCATAACAAAATAAAAAGAGAGCGGCTCGCTATTATGGTGAGCCGCTCTCTTTTAATTAATGCCATTATTGAGCGTGTTATTTTAAAGCCGCCAATTAATACGGGCTTATAAAATCTTTAAAATCGGGAAGCAATTCGTCTTTTGCCGAAAGGATAACGTTATCTGTAGGGAAACCCCAATCGATATTTAAGGCCGGGTCGGCTATTTTGACACCTATTTCGGATGCCTTGTCGTAAAAATTAGTGATCTTATAAGCAAAAACCGAATCGTCTTCTAAAGTGTAAAAGCCATGTAAAAAGCCTTCGGGTATCCAAAATTGCAGGTTGTTTTTGGCACTCAGTTCAATTTTAAAATGCTGGCCATAAGTAGGTGAACCCTTGCGCACATCAATAGCTACATCAATTACGCTGCCTTGTGTTACCCTCACCAACTTGCCTTGCCCAAAAGGCGGCGCCTGTGCGTGTAAGCCACGCAAAGTTCCTTTTGACGAACTCGACTGGTTGTCCTGCACAAAGTTTACATCTATGCCTGCCGCAATGTATTTTTGCTGGTTATAACTCTCGTAAAAGTATCCCCTGTCATCCGGGAATATTTGGGGTTCAATAATTAGCAGGCCTTCAATAGGGGTTGTGGTTACTTTCATATTAGTTTACTACTTGCATAATGCTTTCAAAAACCACCAGCTTGTTTTCAAATTGTTTAATGTGGATATGCTTTAATGCCGAAGCTGCGGTTTGTTCGTAGGCTTCGTAGCTTTCAAGGTTATCGGCATCGTATTGTATGCAATAAGTAAAGCCCTCGTTTGGCGAACTTAAAACATTTAAAATACGGAACGAGTTAAAATGCCCTGTTGCCATTACAGCAGGTATATGCTCGGCCTTTACCCAGGCCAGCCAGTCGGTATGTATCTCCGGATCAATAATTATGGTTTCATTTAAAATTATCATAACCAAAAGTATGAATTTTTAGGAGCCCGCAGGTAAATCGCCCCTCAATGTTCTAAACCTTTTACGTGCATCGTTAAGCCACGAGCTGCCGGGATAATCGGTAATAATTCGTTGGTAATAGGCCTGCGCTTTTGCTTTATCATTTAATTGGTTTTCGTAAATGTCGCCAAGCATGTACACGGCATCATCGGCCCAAAGGTCAAACTTATTGTCGTCGGCAATAATCTTTAAGTTGTTTGCGGCCAGTTCGTATTCCTTTTTTTGGATATGAATGCGCGCTTTGGCCATTAAAATATCGTTAATAAGGTTATTACCGGGGTACGCTTTATCAATACTATCCAGCGTAATAAGGGCTTTATCGGGCTCTTGTTTAAATATCAGCAAATCGGCGCGGGCATACATTTTTAAGGCATTGCCGGTACTGTCAAAAGCGGTATGGTCGCTTATCATGAGCGATAGGTTTAACGCATCGTTAGCAATTAATTGCGATGTAGCGGCCTTTAAAACATCCAACTGGCCCTTGGCCCAGGTAAAATCGCCGGTGTAGTAAGCCAGCTTTGCATTACGATATTGCGCCTCTTGCGCTATTGCCGTTGCCGGGAAGCTTTTTTCTATCTGGCTATACATTAAAGTGGCATCCCATGGCTTATTGTTAAGCAAATAAACATCGCCTAAGTCAAGCTTGCAATTGGCTAAAGTGTTTGGGCGTATATTGGGTATGGTAATAGCATCTTCTAAAAGCTTTTGTGCATCGTTAAGTTTGTGCAGTTTAAAAGCTTGTAACTGGGCAAGTTTTTGCATGGCGAAGGCAGTGCTGCTGTTGCGGCCAAACTCGCTTAACAGGTTCTGGTAATCTTTTTCCAGGCCAAGTAAATCTGCTTGTTCATACTTGCCGCTTGTTATTTTTAAGTTTTTGGCTGTAAGCAATTCAATTTTTGCCGATACATAAAATTCGTTGTCTTTGCCTTTACTAATAATGTATTCGTAACCGCGTATGGCCTCATCATACGCCGCGTTTGATACCAGCGTTTGGCAAAGGTCAAATATACTGCTGCCGTCGTCTTTTTGCCTGCGGCTTAGGGCAAGTGCCTGTAAAAGTGCCTGGTCAAACTGTTTTTGTTGCAGGTATTGCCAGGTAAGCATATCGGCCAAAACAAGCTGTTGCGGGTTTGCCTGTATGGCTTTTAGCAGGGCCGCTTTAAGCATATTATAATCGTCGTTTCCGTCAAACTGGTTTAATAAGGTGTTTTTCATCTGCCCCACAAATTCTGGGTGGCGCAGCAACAAGCTAATAAACTCGTTAACCATATTTGGTTTATCGTGTTTGTAGCGATAAAGGCTGCTCAGTTCGTTGCTATACAGGTCGTTATTGTGCAATATTTTACGGCCTTGCACAAACGTTTTAATAGCAAGGTCAGCATTTTCGGCCTGGTAAAATTGCATCGCAATTTCGCTCACGGTACTTTGCTCGGCAGGCATGTTTTTAATAATATCGTTAAAAACAGCATCGGCCTTATCTTGCAATCCTTTTTCGCGGTACAGGTTACCCAGGGCAATATTGTATTGATAATCTTGCGGGTGCTTACGCATCATTTTTTTGGTGATGCTTTCGGCCTCGTCAAACTTTTTAATGCCTATCAGGCTTTTAAAATAAAATTGGAAATAGCTTTCGTTACTAAGTTTATACAGCTTTTGGTAAATATCGGCAGCTTTTTGCGGCTCGCCATTGCGGCTGTACTGCATGGCAAGTTCTAAATCTTCCATCTGCGCGTGCGCGGTAAGGCCGGCCAATAATAAAACAGTGATAACGCATAGCTGTTTAAGCCAAACTTTTTGTTTGTTGTTGCGTAACAGGGTATGTAACCATGTAATTAGCATATCAATGGCATTAAAACAGGTGAATACTCCATATCAAATCAAAAATAAAATATTAAAGCGATTTTTTGCGATAAGCTTATATTTAACCCATTATAAAAAATGTAACCCAGTAAAATTGTAGTGACATTTAGTGTTAATCAAATTACATTTTATAATTTAACATATTCTACGTAAACGGGGGCGATTGTATATCTAAATGTTAAACAGCTTTAAACATCTTTTTTTAATTGCATTAATAATTGGCGTATGCTCGTGCAATAATAAATCGGCGAAGCAAATTCCGATAGGCGATTTTTTTAATCTGCCGGATAAGGGCAATTTCCATATTTCGCCCGATGGTAAGTACATCTCATACCTCAAACGCGTTAACGGCAAACAGAATATCTATGTGCAAACGCTGGCCGATGGCAAAGAACGAATGACGACGTCGTTTGTAGATTATCCCGTTCGCGATTATTTTTGGACGTTTAACAACCAAATCATCCTTACCAAAAACATGTTTGAGCAAAACAAGTTTCAAATGATTGGTATTGATGCAGCAACCATGCAGACGCGCGTTTTACTTGATGCGCCAAAAGTAAACTTCAGGCTGCTAAACCGTAACCGCAATAACCCGGATATGATAACCTTTAGCATGAACAAAAGGGATTCGGCGGCTATTGACGTTTACCGCATGAACACCAAAACCGGTGAATTAACCATGTACATTAAAAACCCCGGCAACATTACGGAGTGGTTTACCGATGCCGACGGAAAGATAAGATTGGCAAAAGCATCCGACGGGGTAAACGAAACCGTGCTTTTTAGGCAAAACGATGAATCGAAATTTAAGCCCATTATTGTAAATAATTTTAAAAACCAGGTAAGGCCCATCGCCTTTTCGGGAAAAAAGGATTGGTTTTATGCCCTGTCAAACGTAAATAGAGACAAAACTGCGCTTGTTGAAATAAACGCCGAAAACGGCAAGGAAGAAAACGTTGTGTACAGCAACGCTAATGCCGATATTGAAGACGTGGTTTACTCTAAAACAAAGCACCGGCTGGATATGGTTTGGTGGCAGGATGCAAAACCCCAAAGGCATTATTTAGATAAGGATGCCGAAATTATTTACAACAACCTGCTAAAGCAATTGCCCGATAACGAGATTAATGTTGTTGATAAGGATAGCTCCGAAACCCGTTTATTGATTAGTGCTTCCAGCGATCGTAACCCGGGTTCGTATTACCTTTACTCAACGGTTGATAAAAAGCTGGATAAAATATCCGATCAAAACACAAAAATAAACCCGGCTGATTTGTGCGAAATGAAACCCATTTCGTTTAATGCAAGCGATGGAACTTTAATAAACGGCTATTTAACGCTGCCTGCAAATAAAGCGGGTACTAATTTACCTATAGTGGTAATACCGCACAGCGACCCATGGCGGCGCAATAGCTGGGGCTATAGTGCCGAAGTACAGTTTTTGGCTAATCGTGGCTATGGGGTTTTCCAGGTTAACTATCGCGGCTCAACCGGTTACGGTAAGGCGTTTTACAGCGCCGGTTTTAAACAGGTAGGCGGCAAAATGCAAGACGATATTACCGATGGCGTAAAATGGCTTATAGCGCAAAAGATAGCCAACCCCAAACAAATAGCTATATACGGTTCGGGTTTTGGCGGGTTTTCGGCTTTATATGGCGTTTCGTTTCATCCGGGTTTGTATAACTGCGTGGCCGTGCAAAGCGCACTCATTAGCTTTTTTGCCTTTGTGAAGGATGTGCCGCCTTTTTTTAAACCTTACCTTAGTATGATATACGAAAAGGTAGGTAACCCCGAAACAGATGCCGATATGTTTAGGGCCATTTCGCCGGTATTTAATACCGATAAAATTAAGGTGCCGATGTTGATTTACCAAAACGCAAACGACCCGCGCGCCAACGTTAGCGAACTTAACCAGTTTGTTAGGGAGTTAAAAAAGAGAAAGGTTAGCGTAGATTACAAATTGATTAATAAAACCAAAGGCGGTGACCGAAGTCAGCGCGAACGGGGCCGGCTACAAATGTATACCGAACTTGAAAAGTTTTTAGATATTAACCTGCTGGGAAAAAAATAAGCCGGCCGGCCAAAATGACGATAAAGGAAAACATATACCGTAAAAACTTTTCGCTGATAATTGCATTTGTAGTGCTTATATCGGCTATTTTGGTGGCGGCGCTGTTAATTGCCTATGGGCTTACCCGCAAGTATGTAGAGAACGAATTTTCGTCGGATAAGATTGACGTGCTGGAAAAAACCACATCACCTTACTACGATTTTTTTCAGAACAAGATACCCGAAATAACGGCTTACCAGGGTTTTTTAAACGAAACTTCGGCGTCAAAATACGCCGATTCGGTTTTTAACAATTACCCCTTTGTTAAAAGTATTGATTTTTACCATTTCAATATCAGCAACCGCAGTAAAAACGCAACATTAAACAGGGGAAACCTAAGTATAACGGTGCACAATGTTTATAATTTTGTACCTGTTAATAGCTTTAATGTAAAAAACGTTAAGGTAAGTCGTGATAAAAATGTGGAAGATTTTAAGGCGATGGCCCTTAAATTAAGCGGCTTTATTGAAATTGCTGATACAACACGGGCACCTACCGCCGACGAACTTTTTAAGTTTTTTTATGATATAAAGCCCAACAAAATAAGCTACATCAACAACCCGCGGCGCGAAGAGATTAAGCGGTATAAAGACTTGCTAACCAGCATAAGCCCATCATCGGTATATCAGCAGGATATGATGACCTTTTACCTTAGCCCCTTTAGCATGGCCATCAAAAACACGCACCCGGAGTTGTATGAACACATTAGTATACGGCCTGTTGTTTACGATCCGCTTGATAATGGCGATACCGAGGCATTCACCGAGATTGCATTGCCGGGAGCGTTTTCCGACTATAAATTGGTTTTTCAATCAAACAAAACCTTTATTGTTAAAGAAACCGTGCGCAGGTTTTTGCCCGTAACCGGCCTGGTGCTGGCCGTATATTTATTTATTGTGGTTATTGGCTGGCTTATTTACCGTAACCTTAACGTTAACCACAAAATGTTTAAGCTACAGTACGATTTTATTAACAACTTTACCCACGAGTTTAAAACGCCCGTGAGCGTAATAAAAATTGCAGGCTCAAATTTGCGCAGCGATAACCAACTTACCGACAGGCAACGCATGCACTATGGTAAAATTTTGGATGAAGAAGCCGATAAGCTTAACGACCTGATGAACAAATTACTATCGTTTACGCAGTTGGAAAATAAATCGATACATTTAAAGAAAGAAACTATTGAGCTTGAAGAGTTTGTACAAAAGTATATTGATACTTTTAAAATAAAATATCCGCTTTTTAAATTGACTTATGAGGTGATAAACGTTAAGCGTTTTGAGAGCGACCCGGTATTGCTGGGCAGTATTTTTCAAAACATGATAGATAATGCCTATAAGTATTCGCCGCCCGAGCGTAAAGAAATGCATATTGTTGTTGAGCGATACCGAAAAGAGCTTATTTTACGTTTTAAGGATAAAGGTATAGGTATCCCTAAAAACGAAATGAAAAATATATTTAAAAAGTTTTACCGTATAGAAAGCCTTTATAACCAAAACGGAAGCGTTGGCCTTGGTTTGGCTTTTTGTAAGGAACTTGTTAATTTTATGAACGGCGAAATAACCGTTACCAGTAAGGTTAACGAAGGCTCGGAATTTACCGTTATACTACCATATTAAATAAACCGATATATGAACAAAGAGATAAAAATTGCCTTAGTTGAAGACGATGAGAATTTGAGGTTTTTGGTTGCCGAACGTTTGGAACTGGAAGGTTACAAGGTTTTAGAGGCTGCCGACGGTATTGAGGCCGAAAAAATGATACTGGCCGAAATGCCCCATATTGTTTTGCTTGACTGGATGCTGCCCGGCAAACAAGGATCGGAGGTGTGTACGGCAATTCGCGATAAGGGGTTTGATAAACTGGTTATTATGATGACCGCCAAAGCGCAGGATGTTGATAAGATAGAAGCCTACCAATTTGGCGTGTCGGACTATATTACCAAGCCATTTAACATGGATGTATTGGTGGCCATGATTGATAATAAAATTAAGTTTACGCTAAACAGCGATAAAACCGAATCGCATAAGTTTGCCAATATGGAGCACCATCCTAATACGCACACGTTGCTTAAAGATGGTAAAAAGATTGAGCTAACGATATTAGAGAACCGTATTTTATTATACTTTTTAAAGAATAAAAACAAGGTAATTAACCGTGAAGAACTGATGATGGAAGTTTGGGGCTACAACGCCGACGTAAATACCCGCACCCTTGATATGCACATTGTACGTTTACGCAAAAAGATAGAAAACAACCCCGATTCGCCGCAATACCTGCAAACTGTTAGGGGTATTGGGTATAAGTTTGTGCATGAGTAGGGTTTAGCATACTTAAAGTTGTACTTACGTTTTATTACCGAATATAAGAATAGAAACATCAATCCCACCGCGTCATTGCGAGGTACGAAGCAATCTTTAAACTATACAGAGGCGGCTCTTTAAGTCCGGTTATCCTACGTAGAGATTGCTTCGTACCTCGCAATGACGGTCATTTGTCTGTTTTTAAACAGCCTTTTATTGCCTCTGATAAATTGTTGACATGATAAACTTTCCATAAAACGTTTTTGCAGCTATTGTTTTATAGCCGTGCTTACTAAACTGCTTGTCAATTGCCGGTAGTTTTAATGTTTCAATACCACATAGTATTTTAAAAAATACGTACATACTTTTAAGCAGTAATTTTTGCCATAACGGGCCTGTTAGCTTAAAATCGGTACATAGCCACAAGCCTTTTGGTTTTAGTTGGCTATGTATATGTTGAAAAACCTTTTCAAGCGTTTCTTCGGTAAAGTTATCAAACAGAAAGGGCGTTATTACCACATCAAAGGTTTCCGCAGTGGGGGTGTTTTCTATGGCATCGTTAATAAAAACAACCTTATTTAGCCCGGTGTTTCTTTTTTGGGCAAGGGCGGTCATTTTTGCAGATACTTCTACGTAAGTAATAGCAAGGCCAGAGTAATGTATGGCCGATAGTTCGTCCAGTATCCAACCTGTTCCGCCGCCAACTATTAATACCGACGAATTTGGCGGTACGAATTTAAGCAGATAGAGTTGGGCGTTAATCAATGCCTTGCCATAAACCAGTCGCGATAGTTTGTCGTAAAAAAATGCTGCATTATCGTAGTTGGCTGTCATTCGCCTTTTATATTAGGGTAAAGGCCATCAGTAAAACGTACTGCAGAATGAGTACACCATCCATTAAAAAAAAATAGTAATACTCGTTCTTTTCCCATTTAGATTTAAATATAAGCCAACCCATTAAAAGTGTGGTTAGGGTTAGCGCAAAAAAATCGCGACTAAAACCATTCCCTTTAAACATAAAAAGCAATACAATATAGCCGGTTAGCAATAACTGGCAAAAAAGGTAAGCACCTTTTTCGCCGAAAATAACGGGAATGGTTTTTAAGCCGTTTTGGGTATCGTGAAACAGATCGCGAATATCAAACGGAATAGTTAACGCCGCAATAAACAGGAAGCGCTTGGCTATTAATAAAAAAATATCGGCGGTTGATATGGTGATGTGATATGTTTTTTCGGCTTCAAATATGGGTAGTAAAACGCAGCTCAGCGTCCAAACTAAAGCTATCAAGGCCGATTTAATGCCGGGTATATTGCGTAAGCCAAATTTTTGCTGGCCTTTGGAGAATATAGGCAGGCAATAACCCACCGATAAAATGCCGAGACTTATAAGCAACAGTTGCGACTTGAGCGACAACAGCAAAAACACAAAAAACAATACCAATACCGATACCAGAGTTAATGCCACCATTAACCTGTTATGGGCAAAAAACCAACGGATGCGCCTGTACGATGAGCGTTGCGGATGAGCAGGCCGGGTTAAAAAGATACAGATATTGTAGATAAACAATGTAGACGAAAACAGGAGCAACAGCAACGGATAAACGGGTTTGCTGCCAATAAGGTGCAGGGTTACCATTGCCTGTGCTACGGTACAAAGTGCCATAAACAGGTTGCCGAATAATACCAGATCAAGAAACGAGGTGAAGAGTTTTCTCATTTACAGCACGAAAAAATGGATCCTGCTATATTGGCTCATGCTTAATTACGACAGCGTGTTTTTTAAGGCAGGATCTGGTGAGGCTTTGAGTGTAAATATCGTTATTTCGGGTAATATTCCAACACGGCCCGGGTAGCCTAAAAAGCCGTAACCTGTATTTACATAAAGCTGCTGGTTGCCCTCGCGGTAAAAACCTGCCCACTCTTTATAAACATATTGTATTGGGCTCCAGTTAAAGCTTTCGGCCTTAACACCAAACTGCATACCGTGGGTATGGCCCGAAAACATCATATCAACCTGTTTGTAGTTTAAAACCTGTGCCCGCCAGTGCGAAGGATCGTGCGAAAGCAGTAACTTAACAGGAAGGTCGTCGGTGTTTTCAAGTGCAAGGTCAACCCGGCCATATTTAGGGAAACGGCTCATGCTGCCCCAGTTTTCAACACCTAAAATACCTATCTCTTCGCCATCAACTTTTAGGCGGCGGTTGCTGTTTAATATAAGGTCCCAACCCATATTTTTATGGGTGGCTTTTAAATCGTCGAGGTTTTTCTTCTTGGCGGCGGGGCTTGGCCAAACCGAGTAATCGCCATAATCGTGATTGCCTAATGCCGAGTACACACCCAGCGGTGCTTTAACCTTGGCAAACACATCCTGGTAATCCTTCATTTCGGTACTAACCTTATTCACCAGGTCGCCGGTAAAAAAAATGAAATCAGCTTTTTCGCGCATTAACATTTCAACACCGCCTAAAACAGCTTTTTTGTTGTAAAAGCTTCCCGAATGTATGTCGGATATTTGGCCCAGTTTAATACCATCAAACTTTTTTGGCAGGTTAGGCAGGTAAATATTATGGCGCTCAACAGTATAATCATACGCGCCGGAAATTACACCATATGTAAGTGATGCTATGGGCAGCGTGCTGGCTAATACACCGGCCTTTAATAAAAACTCCGACCGGGGAATTGCATCTGGTTTGTTGCCTTCGGTTTTAGGTGCGGTAAGTGATGCCTTGTTTTTTTTGCCGATAAAATAGCGGCGAATATCGGCGGCTATTAAAAATGGTAAAAACAATACCTTGGCTATCCAAACAATAAAAAATACCATAAGCAAGGCGGCCCTGGCACCGATAGAGGTTTTTAGGTAGATACTCATAAACAACCCTACAAGTAATATCACCGAAAGCGTACAGTAAAAAACTGTAAACCAGGTTGCGCGTAAAAACTTGCGCTTTTTTGATATCTCTCTAACTCCGGTGAAGATATAACTATCGGCAATAATTAATACTGCCGATAGGAGTAATAGGGTGATGAGTTGTGAATCCATTAACGCAAATCTACTAAATTAATAGCGGTCGTCCTCGTTATCGTCTTCGTCGGGTTGTAAATTAAATAAGCTGTTAAACATGTCCGAAAAAGCAAAACCGTTATCAAGGAAGCCCTTGTTTAACTGCGAAAACTCGGCCAAACCATGCAAAATAAACTCCATCAGCAGCAATTGCTGGTTTTCGGTTAGTTTGGGATGAAATTGTTTTACAATATCCTTTAATCCGGTTATCGAGTTTAGCAATTTTTTGTATTCCTGTAAAGGCAAACCGTCTATCAGCGCCAGCGAATTGCCGTTACCAAACCAGTTAATAACCTCTATATATGGGTTTTTAGCTTTCGATTTTTTGGCCTTTTCGGGATCGGGGAAGTATTGGAGCAGGAGGGTTTTAATAGCTTTGCCTACCAAAATATTGGCAACCTTGGCGGGGCCTTCCAGCTCGCCCTCGTAAACCAATTCTATTTTGCCGGTGATGGCCGGGATAACACCCAAAAAATCACTGATGTGTACAAAGGTTGATTTTTCTTTGTTGATAATCATCCGGCGCTCGGCATTGCTTATCAGGTTTTCGTAAGCCGAAATAGTTAAGCGTGCTGATACACCCGATTTTTTATCGATGTATTCGGAGTTGCGCGCCTCAAAGGCAATTTGCTCTATCAGGTTTTTAACCAGGCCGTCGGCTTCAATGGCAACTTTTTGCTGCGGCGATATAGAAGCTTCCTGCTGGGTAATTTTACGCGAAATTTCGACGCTGCGCGGATAGTGTGTTAATATCTGGCTCTCTATGCGGTCTTTCAGCGGCGTAACTATCGAACCACGGTTGGTATAATCTTCGGGGTTGGCGGTAAATACAAACTGAATATCTAAAGGCAGACGCAGTTTAAAGCCACGTATCTGGATATCTTTTTCTTGCAGAATATTAAACAGGGATACCTGTATGCGCGCTTGCAAATCGGGCAATTCGTTAATTACAAAAATGCCGCGGTGCGCGCGTGGTATCAAACCAAAGTGCAGTACCCGCTCGTCCGAATAGGTTAGCTTTAAGGTGGCAGCTTTTATAGGGTCAACATCACCAATTAAATCGGCAACGGTAACATCAGGAGTTGCCAGTTTTTCGGTATATCGGTCTGAGCGGTGCAGCCATGCTATCGGAGTTAAATCGCCTTTAGCGGTAACCTCGTTATGGCCAAACCACGATATTGGGTTTAACGGATCGTCGTACAATTCCGAGCCTTCTATGTAAGGTACATACTCATCTAAAAGGTTAATCAGCAAACGTGCAATACGTGTTTTTGCTTGTCCGCGTAAGCCCAGCAATAAAATGTTGTGGCGCGATAGTATTGCCGTTTGCAAATCGGGAATAACGGTGTCTTCGTAACCAATGATGCCTTCAAAACCACCTTCCTGCTTTTGCAATTGGGTGATGAGGTTTTCGCGCAATTCTTCTTTAACCGAGCGGCTTACGTAACCACTCTTTTTTAGTTCGCCTAATGTTTTTATTTGGGGTGTGCTCATGTTTAAAATTTGTAGTATTTTGTCATTGCGAGGTACGAAGCAATCGCACACAATATCCGCTCTGTATAGCACGATCAACTTACTGCGGTTGCCACGCTATCGCTCGCAATGACCGTTTTTATTTTTTGTAGTATAAATTCCGGTTCAGATTACCTCACTGTTCTTCTTCTATTTCTGATATAATCTTCAAAAATGTATTCGCCTAAACCGTTTAGCGAACTGTAAAATGCCTTGCCACCGTTTGTTTCGGTAAAATCGCGTACAAACTGTTGCAGATACGGGTCCTTAGCTATCATAAACGTGGTGATCGGTATTTTTAGGCGTTTACATTGTGCAGCCATGTTAAGTGTTTTGTTTACCACCTTCCTGTCGAGCCCGATGCTGTTTTTGTAATATTTGGTGCCCTCTTTTAAGCAGGTTGGTTTACCATCGGTAATCATAAATATTTGCTTGTTGTGCGTTTTACGGCGGCGCAAAATATCGGTAGCCAGTTCTAAACCGGCGTAGGTATTGGTATGGTATGGGCCCACTTGCAGGTATGGCAAATCTTTTAAACTTATGGGCCAGGCATCATTACCAAATACCACAATATCTAAGGTATCTTTAGGGTATTTGGTACGGATAAGTTCGGCTAAAGCCATTGCAACTTTTTTGGCGGGTGTTATCCTGTCTTCGCCGTAAAGTATCATGGAGTGCGATATATCAATCATCAGCACGGTAGAGGTTAGGGTTTTAAAGTCCATTTCTTCTACCTCCAAATCGCGTTCGGTAAGGTGGAAATCATCTATGCCATGATTGATCTGCGCGTTATGCACAGATTGTGTCATATCTATCTGGTCCAAACTATCGCCAAACTGAAACTCGCGCCGCTCGGAGTTTTTCTCATCGCCCTGGCCCGATTGAGGCGTGCGGTGATTGCCTTTTCCCGATTTTTTGAGCTTGCCGAAAATCTCTTCCAATGCCGACTGGCGAATGCTTTGCTCGGCCTTTGCGGTGATGTTAAATTCGCCGCTTTGCTGGTCTTCGTTCAAATAGCCTTTGTTTTTCAGGTCGTCAATAAAATCGCCCATGCCATATTTGTCATTGGTTAATTTGTATTGCTTGTCCAGCTCGTTCATCCACTGCAAAGCTTCACCAGCATCGCCCGCTGTATAATTGAGCAACTCCATAAACAGTTTAAGCAGCTCGTCAAAACCGCCCTTGTTTATTTGCTGAGGTGTGTATTTTGAAAACCCGTAACCACGCATAATGTCCCTTTCAACTTATTTTAACGTTAAGATACAGCTTAAAGTTTGATACCCGAATGTTTTGTTTGATTATGACATTTTTAAGATGTCGGAGAGCGGAGGACGGACGGTATCCAGTTTTTATTGTTGTTGGTGGCTTTTTCAACTGTTTGGCCTTTAAAGGGATGAACAAGCTCTTTCAGGATAAAGATGGATGTGCCTTCGGGCATGAGTTAGATTTTAAAGTATAACCTATAAAAGCAGAGTTTGTTGGTGACAACAACTGGTAATAAGCGGCGGGGGTAATGTGCCATTGCTGTTTATTTTGCAGAATGTGAAGATGGGTTAATGCCCTTTTAACAAAGCCGTATAGTCTATTTTGTCAAATTCAAATTCGGGCACTCTGTTATTGTCACAATAATTTACTACCATATCAAAGTTGGCCGCGCTTTGTTTGGCTACGTATAAGCCGTAGCGATATGGGCCTTGTTGCGAAGTATCTTCCCAAACAGCGATATTGTTTTTAGCATCGATAATATGGATGATCAATGTTGAAATAGGCGGACCTATACTATAAAAAGCTTTTAGTTGAAGATAATATGTATTAGCATTTATTTTTTTAACGGTTTGGAGCGGTCGGGGTATTGGGCCTTCCATTGATGGGTCAACCAATGTGCTATCGGTCAATATTCTTCTGTCTCCATTGTCCCATTCGCATGGATAATAGATATAGTATTTGCCCTTGTATAGGTAAAGTGGCAGCCACTCCTTTGGTAAACCTGCGAGTGCTTTGATTTTTATTATCTTTCGCTTTTTTAGTGAATCTAAACTTTCCTTGTAATTCTTAGCATCCCATTTATTCATCTTAAAATCAAGTAGATTTTTGTATTTTTTTGACTGCCGGTTCTTCTCGATGTAGATGGCCCAATAATAATCCTTTGTTTTTTTGCGGGAGATAAAAGTGGTATCGGTATGCTGGGCTTTAGCTGGTGATGTGCTAATGTATATTAAAACCATTAATACTAAGCAAATTTGATACCCAAAGCCGCTCTGCCTACGTGCGATTGCTTCATTCCTCGCAAACATAATGGTATGCGTCTTCAAAACTTAACCCCATTAATATGCGCTAAATGATGGTTGCCGTGCCATGCATACAAACCCAAGAGTTTACGCACTGGTATCACTTCGCCACTTGCGGGATGTACGAAGGTGCGGTTCCATTGGTCGTCATCTAACGTTTCGAGTATGGCTACCCAGCGTAGGTGCAAGCCTTCCAACATGCGTAGGGTAGGCTCAATAGGTAGTTTGTAATCGGGGAGAAGTGCCCATTCGCCTTCTTCGTAGGCTTTAATGGTTGGGTTTTCTTCTGTTAATGCCCATTTTAAGCGGATAAAAGCGTTAGCGTGGCTATCGGCAACATGGTGTACAACCTGCCTTATGGTCCAGCCGCCGGGGCGGTATGGGGTATCCATTTGGGTTTCGGTTAAGCCCATCAAAGCTTGGTGCAATCTTCCCGGTAAGGTTTTGATATCGTCAATCCATTGCAGCATTTGTTGCTGGGTGTATGATGCTGGCGCGGTAAATTTACCGATAGGGTATTTTTGAGAATCAAGTGCTTCGTTGCTCATGGGTTTGTAGATGTTGGTTAACAAATTTAATAGCTTTTACCACAATATTTTATCAAGGGTAAAAGGTTTGTTCTAAATTAGCGTTTTAAGTTTTGTTTTAAATATAAAGCATGGTAAAAAAAATTCTACTCATCCTTATAATTTCCGGCTTTACAGTAGCTTATGGCCAAACCATTAAAACGGATGTGGTAGTAATAGGCGGCGGGGCAAGCGGAGTTGCAGCGGGCATTCAGGCGGCACGCAGCAACACCAAAACTTTAATAGTAGAAGCAGGCCCCTGGCTGGGCGGCAGTTTAACCGCTGGCGCCAATTGTATTGTTGATGCCAACCGTAATTTACCGTCGGGCATATGGGGTGAGTTTAGAAAGCATGTGCGCCAATTTTATAAAAATGTTCCCGGTTTTGATACTATTGCCAATGCGCCTTTAAGGTTTGAGCCTTATACCGGTGCCGCTATACTCAAAAAAATAACCGATACGGTAAAGCACCTAACCGTAAAGATAAATACACCATTTACCGCCATTAAAAAAAATGGGGATACATGGGAGCTAACCATTACCGAAAACGGCAAACCCGTTACGGTTAAGGCACGCGTAGTTATTGATGCCACTGAAACCGGCGATGTTGCGGCTAAAGCCGGAGCAAAGTTTGACGTTGGTTTCGACAGCAAAAAAACAACCGGCGAAGCCATTGCGCCCGGCGACGCGTTGCCTTTAATACAGGAGATAACCTGGATAGCTATTTTAAAAGATTACGGTGCCGGCACAAACCATACCATTGCCAAACCTGAAGGTTACAATGCAGCCGATTACGCCTGCCTGAAAGACAAAGACATTAAAAAGATGCTTGCCGATGGCAAATTGCCCAATGATAAATATATGGTAAAATGGGGCGAATGCGCCAACAGTTTCCCGGTTACCATGCATAACCTGGAGCCCGAAAACCGCGATGCTTTTTATAAACAGGCAAAACTGCACACCTTAGGTTTAGTTTATTTTATAGAAACCGAACTGGGTTTTAAAAACCTGGGCCTCGACCCTAAGGAGTTTGATACTGCCGATGGCCTGCCTTATATACCCTACATACGCGAAGCAAGGCGCACCGTAGGCTTAATCAGGATGGCGATGGATGATATTACGGCACCATACGATAATCCTTCCAAATTATATTACCGTACATCTATCGGCGTTGGCGATGCCAGCCCCGGCCAGCACTATGCGGCAGATAGCGGTGCTCCTAAAACAAATTATCCGCCTATGCCGGGTTACAGTATACCAATGGGCGCAGTGGTAATTAAAGATATTGATAATTTGTTAGTTACCGAAAAGGCTTTATCGGTAACGCACCTGGTTAATGCCAGTAGCTTTTATCCATCGGTACAAATGACGCTTGGGCAAGGCGTTGGCACTATTGCTGCTTATTGTGCCTTTTTTAAAACTACCACCAAACACCTGGAGGTGCGCAAAATACAAATTGAACTATTGGATTATAAAGGATACCTGATGCCTTTTGTGGATGTTAACCAAACCCATCGTTATTTTAGGGCTGTACAGCAAATAGGTGCTACAGGTATGCTGCGCGGTGTGCAAATAGCCAATGGTAAAACAGCATCCGTTTATTTTTTGCCCGATTCGGCAGTAAAAACCAGCGAGATAAAACCCGTGATGCTCGACTTGTATACCCGCTCGTTTTTGTGGTTCAACAAAGCCAAACCCGGAGAAGTATTTACGGTGGGTAATCTGCTATCCTTCATCAGCGAGATGACCCTTGCCGACCCCGAAACATTGAAAAAAAACCTGCAAAGTTTTTGGAAAACTAAGTACAAGTTTACAACCGATTTTAATACCGAGAGGCCCATAACCAGGCTTGAGTTTGCGGTGTTGGCCAACATATACATTAATCCGTTTGGCCGCATGGTTGATATAACCGGTCGGTTTGTAAATTGAAGGGTTTTTCTTTCGCAACATACATGTATTTTAACCGGCGTTTTTAAGGCAGGTAAATTTGTGCTTTAAGCTAAATTTTTTTCTTGTGAGGATTTGTTGTTTTATTATTACTCAAAAATCATTATTACATTAGCAGCCAACTATTGCTGTATTACAATAATAAATTGCTAAATACTTGCGCAACCTAACCTAATAACATAAAGCCGATGCATAAGCGATATATTTTTATAAAATATTTCATCACATTTAGTTTCTGTTTGTTTGGCTTTTTTTCAACTCGGGTTTTTGCGCAAACATCAAAGGTTAATGCGCTTGAGCTACAGCTTAAACAATCACAGCCGGATACTACACGCTTGAGGCTATTAAAGCAAATGGCGGAGGCCTATACCCAGGTTGACCCGATTAAAAAGCTTTATTATGTAAATTTATTTAAAACCCTGGCCGAAAAGCTGCACGACGAGCAAGCCATAGGCGATGCGTATATACAAATAGGTATTTCGTATGCGCAACGCGGTAAGCTTGATACTGCACTTGTTTTTTTTCAAACCGCATACGGCCACTCTGCAAAAATTAAATATTTATCGGGAATGGGCCGCAGTTTATCGGATATTGGCTTGGTTTACGCCCGGCTTGACGACGCAAAGGAGGCTATTAAGTACGACCTTCGGGCACTCGAGATATTAAAGAAAATGAATAACAAGCGTTTAATAAACCAGGTTATCATCAATATTGGTTCCATTTATTTCGATCTTAAGCAATACCAATTTGCCGAAAGTTATTTTAACCAATGTTTATTAAACTACACCGCAGCTAAAGATACCGCAGGCATTGGCTACGGCCTTTTTGTGATGGGTAATTGTTTCCAGGCAACCGGGAAAGACGAGAAAGCAAAAGATTGTTTTACCCGCAGCCTGGCTATACGCGAAAAGCTTGGCGACTTAAATGGTATAGCCCTGGTAAAAAGGGGCCTGGGGCAGGTATATCTTCATCAAAAACAGTATAACCTGTCGCTAACATATTTAAATGAAGCTTTAAAGGGTGTTAAGGCCTTGCAGGATAAATATGAAGAAGCTGCTGCGCTGCTTGACTTATCAGACTTGTATTTGGCCATGAATGAATATGACAAGGCGGCCTACTGTGCAAAGCAAGCACTATCAATTTGTAAAACAATAGGTGCAAAAGCCGGTGTTCCCGAAGCACTTGAAAGGTTAATAGATGTTTATAAAAAGAAAGGCGACTTAAAAAATGCCTTACAATACCAAAGCGATTATATTAAAACCCAGGATGGTGTACTTACGGCTAAGGCACTAAAAGATGTAACTTTAATAGAATTTGACAGAGTTAGGACGGAGAACGCCGACCTGGAAAAAAGCAACAACCTCATCACATCTAAAAATACCAGTTATGCACAGCAAATAGATAGTTACGCAAACGCAATTATAGCTACACTGGTATTGTTATTACTGGTTGTAATATTTGTAATAGTGCTGTACCGGCAAAACCTGCAAAAGCAAATGGCTAACCGGCAATTGCTTTTGCAAAAGCAAGAAATAGCAAATATTAATAAAGAACTTGGTTTGCTCAACAAAGAGATAAGCTCGCAAATTGAACTCACCAACAGCCAAAACGCCGAGCTGGAGAGGATTAACAATATTAAAAACAAGTTTTTTTCTATCATTAGTCACGATTTGCGCAGCCCTATAGCGGCACTGCAATCATTATTGAGTATTTACCGCGAGGGCGATGTAGACGAGGATGAACTGGCTTTGCTGTTGGGCAAACTGGAAGATACCATTATAACAACCGGTACATTTTTAGATAATTTGCTGGAGTGGTCAAAAAGCCAGATGGAGGGCATTATAATTAAACCTCAAAATTTTGATCTATTGGCTTGCTTTAAAGAAAGTATACGGCTTTTTGAAACCACAATAGGCATAAAAGGCCTCCATGTTATTAACCAGGCAGCTAACCCGGTATTTGTTTATGCTGATAAGAACATGATAAACCTGGTAATACGGAACCTGCTCTCCAACAGTGTGAAGTTTTGCAATCCGGGCGATAGTATTACGTTAAGCGCAGTGGAAAAGGGTAACCGCGTAATAATAAGCATTAGCGACACGGGGCCCGGCATTAGCGAAGCCGGACAGCAACGGCTATTTAGTTTAGAACATGCCGTAAGTAGCGGCACACAGGGCGAAAAGGGCAACCATTTGGGCCTGATACTCTGCAAGGATATGGCACTACAAAATAACGGCACCATTAGTTTTGAAACTAAAGAAGGTAATGGTACAACTTTTTGGATAGATATACCTGCTGCTCAATAGCATGGTTTATAAGTGCCTTTAATTGTTTAACTACTTAGTAACTGTAATAATTGTAATATAAGGTTTAATAGCAGGTGTTTGTTATAAAACGCGGTGTAGTAAAGCACTGTGGTAGCTTGGAAATAAAGCGGCTAATAAGTAAACAAAGATGGTTTTTAAGTATTAAGAGCTTGCCCATACCGCTTTGTTGTATAATTGCAGTGTTGGTGGTTGACTATCAGATTATTAAGATTTAGCGGCTAAATGGTAGCATTATTACCTTTTAGCCATAATGCTACCTGGTTAATACAATGCAAAAATTGTATTTGGTTTGTAATATTATAATATTACATTTGTTTGGTTTTTAACTTATTTATATTAAAATAATAAACTAATAGTTAAAAACTCCATTCAAAACCTAAGTTTAAATCTAAGTAATATGAAGAAAAATTTACTCCAGTTGGTGTTGATTTTGCTGTTTTTTGTTTCTGCTGTAAAAGCACAAACATTTACTTCAACACCCGTAACAACCGCGCTGGTTGGCACCCAGTATAATTATTCGGTATTTGCAACCGATCCGTCAAATCAACCTTTAACATTTACGGCGCCAACACTTCCGTCGTGGTTAACTTTTTCCGCAAGCGGGCAAACAACTCCTGTAGCTTTTGGAACGACTATACCTACGGAGATAGGCGGCGTGGCCGGAGATGCAAGTGGTAATATTTATGTGGCATCGTTAACTAATAGTAAAATCTATAAAATTGCACCAGACGGAACCACGTCTTTGCTAACTTCCATAACAACGAATGTTGGTTACAATTATGGATTGCTTGTTATAGGTAACTATTTGTATATCAGCTATTACAATGGGAATTCTGGCCGTATAACAAGGCTTGATCTTACAAATATAGCGGGAGGCGAAGAATTGATTTATCAAAGCACAACATCTGGTTTATTAGGAATGGTTGAGCATAATGGATTTATGTACGTGGCCGCTTACGCAACATTTTCGATTCTAAAGGTCGATCTGGCAACGGCAGGTTTTCCGGTAACTACCTATTATACAAACGCCGCTTTAAGCCGCCCGTTTGGTTTAGGATTTAATGCAGCAGGGCTTTTATACATAGCTAATTACGATAATGGCACAGTATATAGCTGGGATGGCAGTACCCTTAAAAATATTATTACCGGAGGGGGCCCATATTCAGACATTAAAATTGATAATGCCGGTTATATTTATATATGCAGCTATGGCTATGGGATCAAAAGATATTCTCCTGATTTTTCAAGTAATACGCAGATCAACACAACCAGTGGCACATGGGGTATGAATATAACGCCTACAGGTGCATTGGTATATGGTGCCGGAACGCAGGCATATAAACTTCAAACAGGGGCTGTATTATCGGGCACACCGGCAATTGCTAATATAGGTGTGCATAATGTAAAAATTACCGCCACTAACGGCACTACATCGGTTGATCAATCGTTTACAATTAGCGTGAGCGGGCCGCCCACTATCACTAATTTTCCCGACCTTAACAGTAATGTTGGCGCCGCGCCAATTACACTTACAGATCCTACCAGTAATAGTGCAGGTGCTTTTACTTACACCAGTAGCAATACGGCTGTAGCAACTGTTAGTGGTAACCAGGTAACAATAGTAGGGCCCGGCACAGCTACTATTACAGCAACGCAAGCCCCTAATGGTTTATATATTACAGGTAGCATAACTGCTACTTTAACGGTAGCTAATACAGTTGATCCAACGCTTGCCCTGGGTAATATTTCAAAAACTTATGGTGATGCAGCCTTTACCTTAGGCGCTACATCTAATAGTTCGGGTGCAATTACTTATACCAGTGGCAATACTGCGGTAGCAACAATTAGTGGCAGTACAGTTACTATAGTAGGACAAGGAACGGCAGTAATAACTGCTAACCAGGCTGCTGCTACAGGCTTTAACGCTTTTAGTACTACAGCTACACTTACAGTTGCTAAAAAAGCATTAACCATTGCAGCAAGTAATGCCACCAAAGTATACGGCGCGGTGTTGCCTACATTGGCAGTAACCTATAGCGGCTTTGTAAACGGCGAAACGAGCGGTGTATTAACCACGCAACCAACGATCACGACAACAGGAACCGCGAGTTCGGCAGTGGGCACGTACCCCATTACAGCCACGGGCGCTGTAGCTTCTAACTATACCATTACCTATACCGCAGGTAGCCTAACGGTAACACCGGCAGGCCTCAACATTACGGCGGTAAACCAAACCAAAGTATACGGCGCAGCCAACCCAACACTGGCAGTAACCTATAGCGGTTTTGTTAACGGCGACGACGCAACGAAACTCACCACCCAGCCAACCATCAGCACCACAGCAACGGCAAGTTCGGCAGTAGGTACATACCCCATAACAGCCACAGGCGCAGCCAGTGCAAACTATAGCATCAGCTATACAGCAGCTACGCTAACGGTAACGCAGGCACCCTTGGTGATTACGGCCAATAACATCAGCAGGAACTACGGTCAGCCAAACCCAACACTAACGGTAACATATACCGGCCTGGTGAATGGCGATACCAATGCAAGCCTCAGCACACAGCCAACAATTACCACTACAGCCACCATCACCTCGTTGCCCGGTACTTACCCTATTACGGCAAGCGGCGCAGTAGGTCCCAACTATAGCATCAGCTATGTAGCAGGTACATTCAGGGTAATCCCGTTAACGAATGCCAACCTGAGTAACCTCACGATCAGCAACGGCATCCTGTCGCCAACGTTTGCAACAGGCACGTTTAGCTATACCACATCGGTAGCCAACAGCGTGAGCAATGTAACAGTGATCCCGACGGCCGACCCAACCGCCACGGTTTTGGTGAACGGCCTGCCTGCAACCAACGGCGGACCCTTTTCAGTTGACCTGAGCGTAGGCAATAACACCATCACAGTACTGGTAACAGCACAGGACGGAACAACCAAACTGACCTATACCATAACACTGTACAGAGCAGTACCACCAGATGCGGTATTTGCGACCAACATCCTGACCCCTAACGGAGACGGCAAGAACGATAACTGGATCATTAAAGACATATTGCTGTACCCTAACAATACCGTAAAAGTATTTGACAGAGCAGGCCGTATCGTGTTTGCTCAGCATAGCTATGCCAATACCTGGGATGGTACCCTGAGCGGCTCACCGTTAACCGAAGGTACGTACTACTATGCCATAGACCTGGGCATCTTTGGCGCACAACCGATCAAAGGATACATCAGCATCCTGAGAAAGAGATAAGCCGGGAGAAAGATAGAATCAGGAATCCATAAGATAGAATCAGGAAGCCAGAATCAGGAATCAAGAGAAAAAAAAGGCAAGTGCCGGATAACGGTCCCAAAGGATGGGATAAAGAAAGACATATCAAATTATTAACTATTAATAATGAAAGCATACAAGATAATGAGATCACAAAATATAAAAGCACTGCACCTGGTAATAGGCGTACTGTGCATGCTTGGAGCAACACAGGGAGCCAAGGCACAGTTAACAGGCTTCCATTCGGGCTATTTCCAGAATGAGTACCTCACAAACCCTGCAATGGCAGGGATGGAAAAAGGCTTGAACCTGAACCTGGGCTACCAGCAACAGTGGAACACGGTACCCGGCGGCCCCAAGCTGCAGAATGCCACGGTAGACTTTGGCGCGGGCAACAACGTAGGGCTTGGTATTAACCTGAATGCCGACCAGGCAGGCTTACTATCCAGAACACGTGTGATGGGTACATTTGCCTACCATTTGCCCATTAGCGGCGATGGTGATAAGCTGAACTTCGGCTTATCCTTAGGCATCACGAGCAACCATCTGGACTATAGCAAAATAGTAGGCGATGCCAGCGACATCCAGGCAGCCAACTATAACAACAGAGGCGCATATGTAGACGGCGACTTCGGCCTATCATACACCAACAAGGCACTCACCCTGCAAGGTTCGTTACCAAACCTGAAGAGCATCTTCTCACAGGCCGAGGGCGAAGATTTAGAGATAGACCGTGCAACGTTTTTCACGGCAGCAAGCTACAAAATCACGTTCGACAACCCGTACAACAAACTGATTGTAGAACCCAAGGTAGCCTACCGGGGCGTTAAAGGTTTCGATAATATTTTTGATGGCGGAGTAGACCTTTTGATGCCAACCAACCACTTCGACATCTCCACAGTATACCACACCAACAAAACCATCACCTTCGGTGCCGGGCTTGACCTGCCTACCATGGGCCTGCTATTTGCCTACACCAACAACACCGGTGCGGTGAGTGCCTATGCACCCAACACTTTTGAACTGGGTATTAAATTTAAGCTGTTTAAATAAGCAAACAATTTCCCCCTTCCGGCTGAACGGAACAAAAAGATAGACTGAATATTTTAAAAGGCCTGCAAATACATTGATTTGCAGGCCTTTGTTGTTTATAGGGCTTTACGGAGGAACGTATGGTTACCCGCACTTGCGCTGAATTCGTTTGTTCGCCGGTAGTCCGTACTCTTGAGTAAATTAATTATCAATCTCAGCTTTACTATTCTGCCAACTGGGTAATATCTCTTCAGTTTGCAAAGGGGGCTAACAATTACCACTCCAAAGCCTTGGCTTTGGATGCCTATTTACCACTATAAAAACTTTCGGGAGGGCCCAGGTAACTTGGTTTTAGCCCGCCGCAATCAAGTACCAGCTTTTGTAATACAACGCCAGGGCTTACCATCCAATATTTTAAGGTGTGTTTGCCCGGTTTTAATAGGGTGTGTTTTGATGTGAGTATATTGATATTATCGGCAACTGTTTTATTCCAGTTACTTTGCTGGTTTTGCCCTTGTAAATTCATGATTTGGGGCGTCTCGTCGTCAACAGAAACGGCAAATTTTAAGCCTCCTGTATTGTTAAAATCAAGCGAAGGCGAAACATAAGTTGCAAGCTTAAACTCGCCGCTATTAGTTACATTAATATCGTATTCTAAATGCGGACTTTGGGCATTTAATTTTTGAATCTGCGCCGTTACCGGGAACGCTGTTACTGCCGATAATGTGCGGCCGTTATCCGGCAATGTTTCCCATTTAATTGTTGGCGTGGCAACTGCTTTACTGTAATGGGGCGCCTCAATAGCTATATAGCCGCCCTCCTGGTAAAAGGTTTTTTGGCTGGCTGGCGCGAGTTCCGTTTTATTTAGTATGGCCTGTACGTTAACAGTTGTGCCGTTATCAGCCGTTATCATAATTTGGGCTTGTTTTACTCCGGCAGGCACCATTTGCCAGTTAATGGTAATATTAAGGCGTTGTTGCTGGTTTACTGTACCACTTTCCGGGAAAATTTTGATGTATGCCGGGGCCTGTGTTTTAAAAGTGAAGGGTGCTTTGCCGCGGTTAAAAACTTCAACATAACTGTTGTTGTTTTGCAAGGAGTTAAAAGCGGGCAAAACAGCATCTGTTTTATCCATCGGCCACCAGGAGGGCGAACCTTCAATAGCTACACCCATATCGGCAAGTTCGGGTAATTCTATTTGCTTTACTTCGGGCATTTTGTCAACAGGCGGTTGCTGCCAATAGGTGTAACCAATGTGTGTTTGGTCCATCATGTGGTTCCATTTACCATTTGCTATTACCTTGTTGTAATATCTCGATATTTCGGCGTCTTTTTTAAATAATTCGGCTGCCTGGGTTGCCATATCGTTAGTAGCGGCGCGGCCC
Source organism: Mucilaginibacter gracilis (assembly GCF_003633615.1). Classification (NCBI taxonomy): domain Bacteria; kingdom Pseudomonadati; phylum Bacteroidota; class Sphingobacteriia; order Sphingobacteriales; family Sphingobacteriaceae; genus Mucilaginibacter; species Mucilaginibacter gracilis. The sequence goes on from NZ_RBKU01000001.1 coordinate 1,812,506, forward strand.
TGTTGGCTATACCATTTGTTTTTGGCTACTGTTAAGTACAATTGGTTTAGGTTGGCGCAGGCCTTTATGGGGTGTAAAACCAGTTCAAAATAAGCATCTTCATAACCGGCAGGGAGTTTCTTAAAAAGGTCTTCGGCTTTTTTCTCCAAGGCATTATAATCATTTACAACGGTTTCAAACTCGCGGTAATTGGTAAGGCTGTAGGTGTACTGGTCCAAAAGTTCGGGTTTGCGGCGGCCATTGTATTTGGTGTACGTTGATATCATATCGGCAATATCGGTGGCGTAGGCTGGTTCAAATTGTGCGGCGGCCCAGGCCACTGTGTAGTTTTGAAGACTGCTAGCCGGGTAATTTGAGGGTGCCCAGGCATAATCTAAAAAAAAACTGATAGGGAACTCCATTGGTTTAATATCGCCCACATTTACAATCCAAATGGTGTTGGCGCCATATTGGTTGGCCATGTGCATTTGTTCCCATATTTTTGATATGGGGTTTGTATTTAACCACTTGTAATTTCGCGGACCGCCAACGTAATCAAAATGGTAATAAATACCGTAACCGCCGGCATGGGCGGGGTCGGTTAGTTTGGGTAGTTTACGTATGTTACCCCAATTATCATCGCATAAAAGCAAGGTTACATCGTTGGGTACGCGCATGCCTTTATCATAATAATCTTGTACTTCCTTGTATAATGCCCATAGCTGTGGTGTTTGCGAAGCATCTTTTTTGGTTTCTTCGCTCAATATCTGCCGCTGGTCTTTAACTATTTTTTCCAGCAGTGCAACATTGCTGCCTTCCGTCATGGCCATATCGCCGTCGCCGCGCATACCAATGGTAACAATGGTTTCTTTGTCGCCCATATTTTGTATGCCTTTTCGCCAAAAATCTTTCAGCACGTCGGCGTTGTTATCATAGTTCCAGTCGCCTTTGCCGTAACGTTTCCATTCCTGTTGGGCGCGGTCCATAGGTTCGTGGTGCGATGTGCCCATTACAACGCCATATTCATCGGCCATTACAGGGTTCATTTTGTCGTCGTCGTTAAACGCGTTTCCCCACATGGCAGGCCACAGGTAATTGCCTTTAAGGCGAAGGATCAGCTCAAAAACCTTTTGATAAGCCAGGTGGTTCATGCCGCCAAATTTGTCTTTTGTCCATCCCGAAAAGGCCGGTGCTTCGTCGTTAATAAAAATGCCGCGGTATTTAACCGCCGGAGTACCCATAGAATACCTTCCCGGAATAATATACAAGGCGTTATGTTGCTTTACCGGTACATCGGCCCAATAGTACCAGGGCGAAACACCTATTTGGCCGGATAAATCGTAAATGCCGAAGATGGTGCCCCGCTTATCACTGCCGGCTATAACCAAAGCCTGGCTAACGCCCGGCATAGGGTTTTGTACGGTTTGGATGATAAAGGTTTCCCATTTGCCGCTTATGCCGTTTACATCTAGTTTTTTGTTTTTAATGAGGCCGTCAATAAGTTCGCTTTTGCCAATAGTGCCAACTAATACAACCTGGTTGCCGGGCAAAACATTGCCGCTAACCAAACCGGGCTTAATATTGGTTACCGAAGCAATATCGGTTTGCAGGTTTTTTAGTGCAATTTGCACCCCCGCATAATCGCCGGGGCTGCTGTATATGGTGGCCGCATTGCCGTTAACCGATAGCGGAAAATACCCCTTGCCGGGATAAAAGGCAACATATGGCGCACTATTAATTGCTGATGCCTTGCCTATAAACAATACAAATAAAGCGGTAAGCAGGTAAAAGCGGTTTAATAAATTTCTCATAACAAAAAAATGATGTTCAAATGTGCTTAAAAATTAACTACGCTCCAATAAGCCTTTTTGGGTTGCTGGTTTTGGTCAAATAAAAGCGGGAAGTTTTTTCGGCCTCTTACGGGATACTCATCCAGCCAGGTGTACCTGTCCGAAATATTCCAGAAGGTTATGCCTGTAATTACGTTTTTATATTCCCTGAAAATTTTAAATACCTCGGCATATTTTTCGGTTTGTTTTTTTTCAAGCTCGGGCGTTAGTATACCCGCCTCGCCGGGTTTTAAAGCACGGGCTTGTTTTTCCCAGGGAAAAATAGAAACGTCTACTTCGGTAAATTGTATTTTTAAACCCAATGATGCAAAGCGTTTAATTTCGGTGCGTAGTTCGGCAGGCGTAGGCTCGTAAACCGACCAATGTGCCTGCAAGCCAACCGCATTAATGGGTACATGTGCATCAATTAATTTTTTTAGTAGCTTATAAACGCGTTCGCGTTTTTCGGGCCGTTCGGTATTGTAATCGTTATAAAACAATATGGCATTCGGGTCGGCCTCGTGGGCATACTCAAAAGCTTTAATAATAAAGTCTTCGCCACATATTTTGTACCAGGTTGAGTTGCGCAAAAATTTAGTGCTATCATCATCAATGGCTTCGTTAACCACGTCCCAGGCATAAATTTTGCCCTTGTAGCGGTTTACTACAGTGGTGATATGGTTTTTTAAGCGCTGTAACAATACCGCTTTGGTAACCTGGTTGCCATCGGCATCTTTAAATAACCAGGCCGGGGTTTGCTCGTGCCAGCACAAGTTATGGCCGCGTACTTTTAAACCATTTTTTTGTGCAAAGCTTACAATAGAGTCGGCATCATGCCAGTTATACCGGTTTTCTTCGGGATGTATTGGTCCCATCTTCATGGCATTTTCGGGCGTAAGGCTATTAAATTGCGATAAAATAAAATCGGCAGATTGGCCACTTAAACTGTTTACCGAAACGGCTACCCCAATAGGGAAATAATTGCGATAGTAATCTTTAAGACCCTTAACGGCTTTTGCATTTTGTGCCGACGCCTGGGGCGAAATTGCTGCAAATAATAGTAAAAAAAGCAGGCTTGTTTTGTTTAACATAAATTTAGCGTTATTTTAAGTATTAATTGGTTTAACGGGCGCAGTTAGCAGGGCCGACGCATTAGGAATTTGTTTTAGCGATTAATGAAAGAAGAAATTTATGGTTCCACCCGGCCATTTTTCTTTTTGCTTTCAGGCTGGCCTTACTGGTTTTGTCGGCTTTTAGGATATTTAGGGCTATCTTTCTGACTACGGCAAGGTTTTGGGCGGTCTGTTTGTTCCGTGTGGTATTGTAATCTTCGCCAAATCCGACATCCAACTGCCAGTGCAATTGGTTCTCAATGCCCCAATGTGCGCGGATGGCTTGGTTAAAATAGGCAGCATCAGCACGGAGGCTGGAGATATAGTAGCGGTCTTGTATGGAGTGGCTGTCACCTATTATCCTTTCCGAGGTTATTTTGATGATGGTCTTTATTCCCTTCCAATTTTCCTTTTCGTCAACCCAGTTAAGTTCATGAATGACTTTGCAGTCTCTGATCTCCGCCCGCCCGTGGCCCTTATCCAGGTGCTGGCTGTAACTGTCTTCTTTAAAGTTGAACTGATTGATTACCTGTTCATAAAGTGTTTCCTGGTTCTGTTTCAAAGCAAGGATATAATCGCCCTGGCTTTCGACAATCTGTTCAGCAATCGCTTTCTGTGTACCCATTGCGTCGATGCTTACTACCGCCCCTTTGATGTTCAATAGCGATAACAATGCTGGGATCGCCGTAATCTCATTGCTCTTGTCATCCACTTTTTGTTGCCCCAGTACCAACTGGTTACGACCCGACCAGGCGCTTACCAAATGCAAGGCCCCCAACCCCTGGTGTTTGCAGGCGCTGTTACAGATGCTCTTTCCATCGATAGCGATCAACTCCTTTTCGCCAGACAGGCCCGACTCCTCAAGACCCCGGCTAAGTTCCGCTGTCCAGGCACGAAAACACTGTTCAAAAAGCGCCGAATCGATCAGCATAAAAACCCGGTTGATCGTGTCATGACTGGGTATGCCGTTTTCAAGAGGCAGCAACTGCTTTAAAAAATCTTCTTTCTCCTTCCCGAATTCTTCCATCTCGTACCAGCTTTCTGCACCACATAGAACGGCCAATACCGACAAAATGATAACTTCCAGTAAATTGTGTTTCTTATTATTACCTGTACGAGGATCAGGTATCCATCTAAAATGATTGTGAAGTGAAGTCGTCATATGCTTTTACAAAGAAAAAACGCTAACCCGACTCTAATCCTCCCGAAACCACAAAAGTTATACCTACGTTTCCAACACTTTGTTCATAACCATATCAACTTTTAACTATTCTTATGCGTCAGCCCTGGCGCAGTTAGCAGTACAGCGCCTAATTGTTTGGTAAAGGTGTATTTTAGCAAGCCGGTGCGAGGCTGTTATGCTAAAATGCGTTTAAAAAGCACTCACTTAGTTTTTACGTTTTAGTGTGATAAAATGAACGTTGTTTTGGCGTTTGTGCCTTGCGCCTGTAACGCCTATAAGCAAGAATAAATAAAAAGTGCAACGCATATGGTATATAATAATTAAAACTATAGCCGCTACTTAGCGTTAGCACTATTTGCTTAGCTGAGTTAATGTTTATGATTGGTAAAACACATAAATGTACCGGCATAGGGGTGGTGCATTTTAAAGTGAAGTTAAAAACATTTAACCAAAAACGCAATCGGTTACATTAATATTTAACTTAATAAAAACAATGCCTGCAAAATGTAGCAATGCAATAAAATAATGATGATAAGCAATAATATAGCATCAATTGGATTTTTATGTTATTGATTGTTTTTTCGGCCTGGTTAAATTTTATGGGTTTAAACTTTGTTTTGTTGATAGGTTGTGCAATCGGTTAAATGCCAATGCGCAAATTTTAATGCTCGGGCCCTAAACCGGTGTACCCATTTACAACATACACAACCAATAAATAAGTTAACATGCCAAAACCGGTTGGCAGGGTTATTTTATAAGTTTTCGGCCTAATTAGCTATAGCCCTTAGGTAAGGTATTAGTGGGCTACGTATTAAATGTATAAACAATGCTGCTTTAAATGGCGTTATATTTAATAGCACAGAAGCTAACAAATTTTAAGAAGGGGAATTGATACTATAGTGAGTAGATTGTTATTTGAAAATTAATATTGTACAGCATGTTTGCAGGATATGTTGGCAATTGCTGTTTGACAATAAAATTATTTACACCTTAGTAAAGGTGACAAATGAGATAACAATTGCCCATTACTGTGTTGAAAAATTAAAATATGATTAGCAAAATTTCCTTATTGTTAATTATTGCTTTAAATGTGCAATAAAATCTTTATCTTGACTTTACTTGGATTGAAATGAATAGAGTAAGAACGATTGATGAACAAACTGACTTTCGATACCTGGATGGTATTCGGCAGGGAGACCATTCGTCGTTTACCGAATTATATCGTAAATATTTCCAGGGATTGGTACTTGCATCAGATAAGTATGTTAAAGAAATTGATGTAGCTAAAGAAATAGTTCAGGATGTTTTTTTAAAAATGTGGGAACATGCTTTTGAGTTGGATCATGTTGTATCATTAAAATCATACCTGTACCGTACCGTAATTAATGCCTCATTAAATCACCTTAAACGCGAAAAAAACATTAATCAACATCACTTAAAAATAGCCGATGAGGTTACTTACGATTCGATAGACGATGTGCAGGCCGAGCAGGAACTAAAAATATTAATTTTTAAAGAAATTGAAAATTTACCCGGCCAGTGCAAAAAGGTATTCAAAATGAGCCGTTTTGATGGCTTGAAATATAGGGAAATAGCTGTTTTGTTAGAGATTTCTGAGAAAACGGTAGAAAACCACATGGTACGTGCCTTAAAAATACTCCGCGAAAAGCTATATGATAAGGATAGCAAGGATAATTCGTACAAACTCAAAATTTTCCATCTGTTATTTGCGTCTGCGCCTGGATTAATAAGCTTGGAGAAATTTATTTGAGCTATAATTTGCATTTTGATCTGTTTTCGTATTTTCTGATGCTAGTTTTTCATCGTTTTGACCAATAAATTACTTTTTTTTAAAAAAAAGTGAAATAATATTAGGGGTATAGCCATGTGATAATTGTCTTAGTAGCAAAATCACTCTATACATGGCTATTGACGAAGAATTTTTAAGAAAAATAGTACAATATCTGGATAATACCGAGAATGCCGAGGCTCGTAATGAAATAGAATTACTTGTTGAGCAATCAAAAGGCAATAAAGTTGTTTACGATCAGATTATTTCTATTTGGAACAAATTTCCTGAACTAAAAAAGCTGGAGTACATTAACAGCGACGAAGCGGTTTCAAAAATTGAACTGAAACTGGCCGAGTTGGAAACTGCTCATGTTAAACCGGCTGCACCTCAAACAGCATTTAGTTTATTATTTAAGTGGGCCGCAGCCGCAGCCGCTGTTTTATTGGTTGGTTTTTTTGCCTATATAAGCTACAACCGGTTTGAAAAAACAACCTTTTTTGTAAAAAATACTGGTAACGTAGCAGACTCTGTAACGCTTGCCGACGGGAGTATTATATACATGGATAGTTTAAGTGCAATTAAATATCCAACTGTATTTAAAGATAAAACACGCGAAATAACCTTGGTACAAGGGCGGGCATTTTTTAAGATACACCGGGATACGCTTCACCCTTTTGTAATCAAAATCAATCACTCCAGCGTAACGGTGTTGGGTACATCGTTTAATATAGATACTCGTAACAAGGCAATTGCATTAAAGGTTAGCACGGGCCACGTTAAATTTCAGCCTAACGCCAACAACCCCGATGGTGCAATTTTACACGCTGGTACAGGTATTATTTACAACGAGGTTACCGGTGCCGAGCAGTTGCTTTACTCGGTTGGGGCCAACAACCAATCGTGGTTTACCCATGAACTTGTTTTTGTTGACGCTTCGTTAACCGAAGTATGTAAACAACTGGAAGAATACTATAAAGTGAAAATAGTATTAAAAGGTAATACTACGGCTTTTGAAAAGTTGAATGCAAATTTTAAAGAAAGCAAACTGACAAGTGTGCTCGAAGTACTGCACGATACTTATCCAATAAAAATTAAACAACTGGGTGATGGTTCATACAACATACAAAGCACCCACAAATAACGCCTCTCTCTCAATTAATTAATAAATAACAAACAACAATTATGGATGAAAATTTCTACAAAAAGTTAAAGTTGAAAATTAAGCCGTTTTTGGTTCTGCTGATGGCGGTTGCCATAGCGATGCCAAAAGCGAACGCTGCGGTGGACTGGCAAACCCGCACAGAACGGCTTGAAACCGTGCTTAAAAAAATTGAGCAACAGTATCGTGTAAGTTTTGTGTATGATGCAACCGAAATCAACAAAAATTTGGACATTAAGGTTGTTGAAACCTCTAAAACTGTTGATTTATTTTTACAACAACTTGGCAGTTATGGTATTGCTTATAAGGTTGTTGGTAACAAGGTTATTCTTAAAAAAAGCGCCAGCACTCTTAAGGATACTCCTATTAAAGGTAAAGTTGTTGAAAAAACCGGAAGCGGTAAAGAATCTATCCCCGGCGTAACCGTTATGGAAAAGGGTACTAAAAATGTTGTATCAACCGGCCCTAACGGCGATTTTGCCATTACTGTAAAAGATGGTGCAGTGTTGCTTTTTACCGCAGTTGGTTATAAAACCAAAGAAGTGGTTGTTGGCTCACAAACAACTATTGAGGTTGTAATGGAAGCTAACGTTAATAACCTGAGCGAAGTTGTAGTAACAGGTTATCAAAGTTTGGATAAAAAATTATTTACCGGTGCTGCCACCACTTTAAAAGGTGAAGATGTAAAACGCGATGGTATTAGCGATGTAAGCCGTATGCTTGAAGGCCGCGTAGCCGGTGTATCGGTTCAAAACGTTTCGGGTACGTTTGGTGCCGCTCCAAAAATACGTGTACGTGGTGCAACCTCTATTAGTGGTGATAATAAGCCATTGTTTGTTGTTGACGGTATAGTTTTGGAAGATGTTGTAAATATATCTAACGAAGCACTTTCAACAGGTGATGCTAATACCCTGGTTGGTTCATCAGTAGCAGGTTTAAACCCTGATGATATTGAAAGCTTTACCATACTAAAGGATGCTGCTGCAACGGCACAATACGGTGCACGCGCCATGAACGGTGTAGTAATTATCACAACTAAAAAAGGTAAAGATACCAAGGGTAAACCAAACGTATCATACACAGGCGAGTTTACAAGCTACTTAAAACCATCATACAGCACGTATGATATTTTAAACTCGGCCGACCAGATGAACGTTTACCTGGAAATGCGCGACAAAGGCTGGTTAAACGAAGGTGTAACCGCTAATAATGCAAATGGTGGTGTATTTACAAAAATGTATAACACCATGTACAGCTATAATGCAGCTTCGGATAGCTACGTTTTAAGAAACGATGCCCCAAGCGAGAAGCAATTTTTACAACGTTACGCCAATGGCAACACCAATTGGTTTGATGTATTGTTTAAAAATTCGTTACAAATGCAACACTCGCTAAGTGTTACTTCGGGTACCGAAAAATCTCAGCTTTATGCTTCTACCAGCTTTTTAAAAGATAACGGCTGGACAATTGGCGATAACGTAAGCAGGTTTACCGGTAGCTTAAGAGGTACATTTAAAATTAGCGACAAGTTAAGCTTTGAGTTACTTACCCTGGGATCTGTGCGCGACCAGGCAGCGCCAGGTACTTTGAGCCGTGTAAGCAACCCGGTATTTGGCCAGTATGACAGGGATTTTGATATTAACCCTTTTAGCTATGCCATTAATACCAGCCGTGTATTAACAGCTTATGATGCAAATGGCGGCCTTGAATATTTTACAAGAGATTATGCTCCGTTTAACATCGTATCTGAGTTAAAAAACAACACTTTAAATTTAACCCAAATTGATTTTAAGGGTCAGATAGGTGTTAAATACAAAGTTTTAAAACAACTTCAGTACTCTTTTGATGGTGCTTACCGTTTTGCAAAAACAAACCAGGAACATAAAGTTACCGAAAACTCTAACCAGGCTAATGCTTACCGGGCTGGTATAAACCCGGCTAATGCAACTATAATGGCAAACAACAGGTTTTTATACCATGACCCCGATAGCCCAGACGGTTTGCCGGTTACTGTGTTACCTTATGGTGGTTTTTATAATACCGTTGGCGATAACATTACAAACTATTACTTCCGTAATGCTTTGGAGTGGAACACAACATTTAATAAAGACCACTTAGTTAACGTTTTTGCTGCGCAAGAGTTACGTTATATTGACCGCCAACACGTTACCTTTGATGGTTACGGTTACCAGTATGACCAAGGTGGTGTGCCTTACATTGATCCAAACATCGTTAAATCTAACGTTGAATCAAACCTTAACTATTATAGTATGGGTTACACCTACGAGCGTTACCTAAACTATCAGTTACGTGCGGCTTACTCGTATAAAGGTAAATACAGCTTAAACTCAACAGTGCGTTATGATGGTTCGAACCTTTTGGGCGAATCGCCAACGGCAAGATGGTTGCCAACCTGGAACGTTTCGGGCGCATGGAACATGGATCTTGAGGATTTTTATCAAAAAAGCAGCCTTATCAAAACCCTTAACCGTGTTACCTGGCGTGCTACCTATGGTTTAACAGCAAGCTTAGGCCCGGCCACCAACTCAAGTTTGGTATTGCAATCGCAAAGTACCAGCAGGCCTGTTATTACCGAAAAGGAAACAGCTTTGTACATAAAGTATTTAGAAAACTCGCAATTAACCTTCGAGAAACAATACGAAACCAACCTTGGTGTTGATTTGGGCTTTTTACAAGATAGAATTACTTTAACTGTTGACGTTTACGACAGAAAAGGTTTTGATTTGATAGGTAAAATTACCACCTCGGGTATAGGCGGTGAGGCCGATAAAATTGCCAACTATGCCAATATGCGCTCAAAGGGTATAGAGGTTACAATTGGTGCCACACCTGTAAAACATAAAGATTTTACTTGGAACACTAACCTAAACTTTGCAAAAACATCATCAAAAATTACTAACCTGCAAAGCCAGCCAACTATATTTGATTTGGTAAACCAGGATGGTGGCCCGCAATTAGGCTACCCGCAAAGAGGTTTATTCTCGATTGATTTTGTTGGTTTATCTCACGACAGAGGTATCCCTCAGTTTATTAAAGAAGATGGAACAGTTGGTACAAACGTTTACCTGCAAAGTATAGTTACTAAATACTTGAAATACGAAGGCCCGGTTGACCCTACATTAACCGGTGGTTTCTTTAACTCATTTAAATACAAACAACTATCGTTGGGCGTGTTGGTAACCTTTAGTGCTGGTAATAAAGTACGGTTAGACCCTGTGTTTAAAAGCAGCTATACCGATTTGGACGCAACGTCGTCTATCTTCTTAAAAAGATGGGAAAAACCGGGTGACGAGTTAACAACCAATGTGCCATCTATATTAGATAAATACAGCGCAGCCCAACTTGATGGTTATCCGTACAATAACTATAACTATTCATCGGCACGTGTAGCCGACGGTGGTTTTGTTAGATTGAAAACAGTATCCTTATCGTATGCTATTAAGCCGCAGTACCTTGCAAAATTAGGTATCACCAATGCCGCGTTAAGTTTTGCAACTAACAACGTATGGCTTATATACTCTGATAGCGCGTTAAACGGAAAAGATCCGGAGTTTTTTGGATCTGGTGGTGTAGCCTTACCCATTCCTCGTCAATTCACATTGTCATTAAAAGTTGGGTTTTAATTCTTAGAATAATGAAAAAAATATATATAACATTACCTCTTATTCTTGCTCTGGTAACCATATCGGGTTGTAAGAAATTTTTGGAAACCGCGCCTGATATGCGGACGCAATTAACTACACCGGCTAAAGTAGGTGAGCTTTTAGTAACCGCCTACACACAGGCTGATTATGCAACATTTACAGATGCAGCATCAGATAATGCCGAAGATAAAGGTGCATTGGCATCGAGCATAGTGATTGACCCGATGAACGGAAATGCTTATTTGTGGCAAGACGTACAAAGCAAGGATCCGGGTTCGCCAACCTATTTCTGGAATGCAAGTTATGCCGCTATAGCTGCCGCCAATGCTGCGCTTAAAGCTATAGCGGAGGCTCCCGATCAAACTCCTTATCTTGCTTATAAAGGTGAGGCTTTGGTTGCACGCGCTTACGCGCACTTTATGCTGGCCATATTTTTTGCTAAACTTTATGATCCGGCAGGTGCAAACGATTCTCCGGGTATACCATACGTAACTACTCCCGAAACAGTAGTTTTTGGGCAGTACTCACGCGGTACCGTTGCATCAACCTGGGCATCTATCGAAGCCGATTTATTGGCTGGTTTGCCTTTAATAAAGGATGTTACTTACTCGGTGCCTAAATACCACTTTACTACCAGGGCGGCCGATGCATTTGCTGCACGCTTTTACCTGTTTAAAAAAGATTATGCCAAAGTAATTAGCTACACTAATGATGCATTCCCTAATAACACTATAGCAACCTATTTAAGGCCTTGGAATACTACCTACAAAAGCGTATCGGCAGATGCCTTGATGGTATTGTTTACCCAGGCATCTCAACCGCAAAATTTGTTGTTAACAGAGGCTCCTTCGGTTTGGGCGCGTAATTTCCCTTTTTACCGTTACGGAATGGGTTTAACTGAGAATGCCTATTTTAACACTCCGCTGCCTACCGCATCGGCAACTGTTAATGGCTTAACCGCCGAGGTTGTTTACTACTACAACGTGCCTAACTACACGCTGTTAAAGTTTAACGAGTTGTTTGTACGGGCAAACGCCAATGCTACTATTGGTACACCCTACACCATTATGCCTCAATTTACTACCGACGAAATGTTAATGGAGAGGGCAGAGGCTTATGCAAACTTAGGGCAAAGCGATTTAGCTTTAGCAGATATCAATACTTTTTTAAGCACCCGCTTAACATCGTACAACGCTACAACAATGGCAATTACTTATGCTAAAATTGCTACTGCTTTTAGTACAACCGATGTTAAACAGGGTTTGATAGCTTGTATTTTAGATTTTAAGAAAAGAGAATTTATGCAGGAAGGCGGTGTACGCTGGTTTGATGAGATACGCCTTAACTTGCCGGTTACACATAACATTAAGGCGGTTGATAATACAAGCACATACGTAACATTGCCAGCGGGCGATCCGCGCCGTTTGTTTCAGCTTCCGGCTGAGGTTACATTGTCTGGCGTAGCACAAAATCCACGTTAATCAAAAATTAAGTACACATGAAAAAGATATTCAAAATTAGTTTACTTGCAATTATTGCATTGGGAACTTTGGTAACATCTTGTAAAAAAGACGAAACCCTAAATGCTGATTTAAGTGCCTTAGACCGATCGGTTATCATCAACACAGCACTTGATAATTGGTTGGATGCTAATTATTTAACTCCGTATAACATCCAGGTAAAATACCGTTGGGATGCTTACGAAGACGATTTGAGCAAGGACTTGGTTCCACCAAAGGAATCACAGGTACAACCAACTATGGAAGCCGTAAGAGATATATGGATTAAGCCATATGAGGCTGTTGGCGGTGCAACCTTTATGAAGATTAACACACCAAAACAATTTTACCTGGTAGGTAGCCCGTCGTACAATGACGATGGTACAATTACCCTGGGTACAGCCGAAGGTGGTAAAAAGATTACCCTTTTTGTAATTAACAACTTTACAAAAAGCAATGCTGCCAACACTCAGGAAATGATGCACGTTATTCACCATGAGTTTACGCACATCTTAAACCAAAAGATAGCTTACGATCCGGCATTTAAATTGGTTACCCCTAACGGTTATACCGGTAACTGGAATTTGATAAGCACTGCTACTGCACGATCGACCGGTTTTATTACAGCTTATGCCCAGGCCAGCCCGATAGAAGATTTTGCCGAAATGACCTCTATAATGCTTACCCAGGGTAAATATAAATATGATGCTATAGTAAACGCTTTGGCAACCTCGCCTAAGGCTTTATTGCGCCAAAAGGAGCAATACGTAGTAACGTATTTTAAAGCTGCCTGGAATATTGATTTTTATGCCTTGCAGACTCAGGTATCTACAGCTTTAGATAACAATGCTTCGGCTTTAAATACAGTGCTGGGTATTGGCAAAGCGTACACATCTTTTGCAAGTACCCCGCTTACAACAAATGCTTTAACTCCGCAATCTGCCGACTTTTTAACACAGTGGAACACATCTAAAACCGCATTAGCCGCTCAGGGTTATACTTTGGCTTCATATTCGTTTTTATTTGGGTTAGGTACCGTAACAACAGTAAGATATACATTTACCTCTGGCGCAAATACCTATAATGGTGATGCCGATTACAACTTGACTACCGATGCAAACGGCGTAAGTAAATTTACTTTAATCTCCCCGCAGCCTACGGGCACTACTTATGGCAACTATGGGGTAATTAAAACGGCTACAACGGCGGTAACAAACTACATCATCAACAATACCTTTAAAATAGATTACGCGGTAACTAATCCATTAGGTACAAAAGGTTTGGCCGGTGCTATTGGTACGTTTTATAAATCAACCGATGCTACATCGTACATGATAGGTACATTGAACTAACACTAAAAATTTAAAATATGAAGAAATATCTAATATATACAATGCTCGCGCTAACCGTATTTACTGCTTGTAAAAAGAGTAATACTGTAGCTACGCAAGATTTGCCAGAGGTAAGAGTGGCTGCAACCCTTTCTGCTTACAGCAAAACCCTTACCGGTAGCTCAAACGGCTGGAAAGCGTTTTTATATCCATACGGTGGTGGCGTTTATTTATTCTCGATGAAGTTTGGTACCAATAACCGTGTTACCATGCTTTCGGACATTAATGCAACAACATCTAGCACACCTGCCGAAAGCTCTTATTTGATAAGGCAACAACAGGCTCCGTCGTTATTGTTTGATACTTACAACTATATCCATTTACTGGCCGATCCAGATCCATCTGTTAACGGTGGTTTGGCAGGCGAGGGTGCTTACTCTGATTTTGAATTTTACATTGATAATGTAAAGGGCGATACTGTAAACCTTATTGGTAACAGGCTGGGAAGCAAAATGATGCTCGTTAAAGCTGCAAGTGCAAGTGATTTTACCACTTTTACTACCGGTACTAACGATTTTATAGGCAAGTTTTCGCAACTAAGAACCTATTTTAAAAGAGTAACCATAGGTGGTGTTGATTGCGAGGTTAAATTGGATATTGCAAACAAAATACTAACCTTTAGCTACCTTGATGCAAGCGGAAATTTAGCCAAAGTATCTGGTCAGTTTTTTGTTGATGGTACAAACTCCAGCTTAGTTTTTGTTAAGCCTTTTACAATTGGTACGGTTTTAGTAAGTTCAATCAAATCTTTTGCTATTGATGCTACCAACCACGTTTTTAGTTGCACAATTAACGGAACCGGTTATTCAATCCGTGAGGCTATAACACCCCTTAAGTTAGATTTAACTGCTGCGCAGAGATGGTATAATCAAATGGCCATCAACTCTAACGGTACATGGACATCTACTACGGCATTCCATTACGGTGTTGACGATTATTGCGGCTTTAAAAACATAACCGGCTATTCAAGCCTTTGGTATGCAGGGCCGGTAGTTTTTGGTGGAACAAGTGAAGGCCTTATTGCATTTGTTAATAGTGCTTTATCATCGCCCTATGCTTTATCAAAAGTGCCGTTTACGGTTAATGCCGGTATAGCCCGCTTTACCCTTTTAACTAATGCAGGCACTTTTACCGCAGCAACCAATCAGGCAATAGCCATGACATCGGCACGAAACCTGCTTTATGGCGGTGCTGTAGTTGGCAACTTCCAGGACTGGTATTTAATTCAAACAGATGCCGGTGGTATTAATTATGACATGGTGCGCGCAACAGACGCACAGGTGTGGATAAGCTGGAAACCAAGAAGCTAATTCCTTTTAATAGTTAATTATATTACAGTTAATGAGGCCCCAATCCTGCAAAGGACGGGGCCTTTTTTTGTGGAATTAGCTTTTGCGAAGTTTGTTGAACGGGCAGTCAAATATCAGTTATTCAGCATTTTAGGCACTATTTATAAAATTTAGCGGTACGGGTTTTTGGTGTGAAGTTTGTTAATGCTTTGTTAATTAATCTATTATATTTGTTTTACCCTATAATTGATTTATAACAAATTGACAAAACCACACCCTGATAAGCATGAACAAAAAATTGATTCTGTTTGCAATGGCTCTTTTGGCCGTTATGGCGTTTGCATGCAACAAAAAACAAACTACCGATGGCTCCGCTAAC
The DNA here is from genome assembly GCF_003633615.1 of Mucilaginibacter gracilis. Lineage (NCBI taxonomy): Bacteria > Pseudomonadati > Bacteroidota > Sphingobacteriia > Sphingobacteriales > Sphingobacteriaceae > Mucilaginibacter > Mucilaginibacter gracilis. Next base: position 1,827,783 of record NZ_RBKU01000001.1, read on the forward strand.
GACACCATTACCACACCCATAACTTACACCGGAACGGGCTCGGTAACCCAGGGTTTAGGTATTAAAGCAATAAACAGTTTGTATAATTGTTCGGGCGGGCGGGTAACGTCTGTTGGTGCAATAACCTCAAGCGACGGCAAAATTTGGACGGTTCCCGCCGATGTTGCTTTTTCTAATTCGCCTAAATTGCCCGATTTGTATAACGAATGTAATGGCAAAACACCGGCTTCTATCTCGGCAGTGGATACAACCAACGTGCCGGTTACTGTTATCGATCCGGATGGCGTAATAGTAAGCGGCTATATTTTTTGCGATAATTATTTTGAGTTGTATATCAATGGCAAATTGCTGGGGGTTGATGCTGTGCCCTATACGCCATTTAATTCGTGCTTTGTTAAGTTTAAGGCCAGGCGCCCTATTAAGTATGCCGTTAAACTGGTTGACTGGGAAGAGAACATGGGCATTGGCAGCGAAAATAACGGTACCGACCCTTTACACCCCGGCGATGGTGGCTTTATTGCCAAATTTAGCGATGGCACACAAACCGGTTCGGCTTGGAAGGCCCAGGTGTTTTATATTGCGCCTCTGGCCGACCCTAATTGCATTACCGAAAACGGATCTGCCCGCACATCAGCAGGTTGCAATTTACCCGCAAGTGCATCTAAAGCTTATGCATTGCACTGGGCCTTGCCTGCCACATGGTACAGTGCCGATTATAACTTTAGTAGCTGGCCGGCGGCAACCACGTATTCAAATACGGTTGTGGGCGCAAAAGAGCCTTATACCAATTTTGCACCGCAGTTTGGTGCGGCGCAATTTATATGGTCGAGCAATTTAGTTTTAGATAATTTGGTTTTGCTGAGGTTTACCGGCAATTGAGGCATTAGCCAGCCAACAGCCATGATGTACAGCATAACAAAGCACCTGCCCAAATACAGGTGCTTTGTTATTTTAAGGGCACTTGTTATTCGGCGAGGCTAAAGTTTACCGGTACGGTAAATTGTACACGCACGGGTTTGCCATTTTGGATACCGGGTTTCCAGTGTGGCGATATTTTGAGTACACGGGCGGCCTCTTCGCCGAGCCCGCTTCCAGGGTCGCGAATTATTTTCATGTCGGTTAAACTGCCGTCCCGTTCCACAATAAACTGTAAAAACACACGGCCTGTAACACCGTTTTCTTTAGCTACAGCCGGATAACGGATATGATCGGTTAAAAACTTGCCGAACGCTCCTTCACCGCCGGGGAATGTAGGTTGTATCTCAACAGCAACAAAAGGTGCATCGTTATTTGTGCTTTCGGTAACTCCTTTTACATCGGCGGGGCCAACATTTTCGTCTATGGCAATTGTACCATCTTTGGATCCTTTAATATTCTCCTGGCCTAAATCGACTTTAGCTACCTGTGTTTCGGTCGGCGGATCCTCGTGGGCCTCAACGTCCGGGCGCACAACAGGGGGCGGAAATCTGATCACATCGTGCAACGACTTAACCTGCCTTTCTTGTACTGGCGGCGGAGGAATTACTTTTGTTTGTTCAATTGGCGGCGGCGGATATAGTTTTACCTCGATGGCGTTAACAGGTACATCGGCTTTGGGTATAAAGTTTTGTACCCAGTTAATAATAGTTGGCAGTGCCAGTACAAAAACAAAGGCGCTTGCGGCAATAATAAGCGCGCGGTTAGTGTTGCTGGCATTTTGCTTACGCAACTGGTAAGCACCATAATCCTGATTGCGGTTTTTGAAGATAATATCAGTCCACTGCGGGCTCATGATATTTAAGTTTGATCCTAACATGGTTTTTATATTTAAATGATACGTTTTAATTGATTTGGCGGTATGGTTAAAAATTTTATTCGGCAAGGTTAAAAGTTATGGGTATGGTAAATTGCACGCGCACGGGTTTGCCGTTTTGAATGCCGGGTTTCCAACGGGGCGATGTTTTAAGTACACGGGCAGCTTCTTCGCCAAGCCCACTGCCGGGATTGTTGATGATTTTCATATCGGTTAAACTGCCATCTTTTTCAACCACAAACTGCAGGAAAACGCGGCCTGATATGTTGTTTTCTTTAGCTACAGCAGGGTAACGGATATGGTCGCTCAAAAACCTGCCGAAGGCTGCTTCTCCGCCCGGAAACGTGGGTTGAATTTCGGTAGTGATAAAAATATCCTGGGAATTATCGCGGTGTTCGGTGCTACCGGGAGTTTCTTTTGGCCCTGCTATCTCATCAATAACCGGCGATGCATCCAACTGGCCCTTTATGGTTTGTGGCCCCGGGTCGGCTTTTTCTAGTTCTTTATCCGTTGGCGGGGTTTCGGTTGCGCCCGGTTTAACTACGGGCGGGAAATCTCTAATCATATCATGCTGGGCCCTTACCTGTTTTTGCGGTTGCGCCTTTATAATTTGCGGCTTTTCAATTTTTATAGGGGGCTCTATTAAATAGTCATGTACGGTGTATATTTCGTCGGCTTTTGGGGTAAAGTGGTTTATCCAGTTAATTATGGTTGGCAAAGCCAGGGCCAAAACAAATATACTTGTAGCTATGGCCAGCGCGCGGTTGGTGTTGTTGGCATTTTGTTGGCGCAATTGGTAGGCGCCGTAAGCCTGGTTGCGGTCCTTAAAAACAACATCTGTCCACGCGGTGCTGTTAATGTCTAAATTTGATCCTAACATGGTTTCCTGGTTTATGGTAAAATATATTGGTTTAACAGTTGTGCAATTTTGGCGCTGGCGGCATCTATAAAACAGGTGCCGTGGTTTGCAAATTATTTTAGCGTTTACAATTGCCGGTGTTTGTAAGTATGATGCGGCCCGAAAACAGATTTCCATAAACCAGTAAAAAAATTTATTTTACCCATCTGTAATGAAGTTTTTAAAAGGCCCGAAGAAAGCGGTTGAAGAAGATGACGAAGAGCTATTGCAAAGCTATCGCGATAGCGGCAACCTGGCCGTACTGGCGCGTTTATACGAAAGGTACATGAGCCTGGTATATGGCGTTTGCCTAAAGTATTTAAAAGACGAAGAGCTGAGTAAAGATGCCGTAATGCAGATATTTGAGCAACTGTTGGTAAAGGTTAACCGTTACCAAATTAAACAGTTTAAAAGCTGGCTTTACACCCTGAGCCGTAACTTTTGTTTGATGCAGTTAAGGGCAGATAAAAAGTGGGAGCAGGAAAGTTTAGATGAAGTTATGGAATTGGCCGTAGATTTGCATCCTGAATATGAGGACCTGCAAGACGATTTGCTGGCATTGGAACGTTGTAAGAATAAGTTACCCCCGGCACAAAAGGTAACCATTAATATGTTTTATATTGACGAGAAGTGCTACAAGGAAATAGCCGACAATACGGGCTACACCTTGAACGAAGTAAAAAGCTATATCCAAAATGGAAAGCGTAATTTGAAGATTTGTTTAGAAAAAAACCGTGAGCATTAATAAAGCCGACATACAGCAAATACAAAAGTACCTTAAAGGGGAACTTGATGCCCGGGCTATGCACGCGCTGGAAAAACAGGCTCACGACGATCCGTTTTTGATGGACGCTATTGAAGGGTATGAATTGATAGGTACCAATCAGCAGGGTAATTTTGAGGAGCTTGCGCAGCGTTTTAACAAACGCCATAGTGAAACCAACACGCCCACAATGGTGCTATGGCGCGTTGTTGCCGTTGCCGCTACCTTGCTGATTACGCTTGGTGCGGGGTTTTTGTTTTTTAGAACCGGCAATAACAATGCGCCACTGGCAAAAAACAAAATTACGCCGCCATCTGTAAATAAAATTACGACTCCTGCGGCACCAAATGTGCCATCAACTGCCAACGCAACTATAGCCCATGCCGGTATTAACGGTTGCATTACCGACCCAACCGGGCATGCCCTGGCAGGGGTAAAGGTAAATGTTAAAGGTACAAAGCTAAAAGCGGTAACAGATACCAACGGGGTGTTTAACATTGCCGCAAAACCCGTAAAAGGGATATTGAATGTTGCCTATTATGGTTACGAAGCTAAACAGGTTGCACTTAATGGTAACCCAAACCTTAAAGTAGTTTTAAACGAGACCGCTAACCAACTGGCAACAGTATCGATAACGGCATATGTTGACGATGATAAACCCCTAAACAAGCCTCACCCTGCAATTGGTTGGAAAGCTTTCCGCGACTACCTGCGCAAAAATGCCTTTGTGGAAAGCGGCGAAACCGGGCTGGTTAAACTGGCCTTTACCGTAAGCACCGATGGTATGATAAACGGTATGCATGTAATAAACGGCAAAAACGAGCTAATGAACCAACGCGCTATAGACCTGGTATTAAACGGCCCCGATTGGAAAAGTGTAGATAACGGTAAAGAAATGCGTATTAAAATACTTTTCCGTAGGGTTAAGGAAAGCTAACAGGTTAAATCGAAACCCCCTTAAAATTCGTAAATGCCGCCATCTTCAAACTGGTATAGCGGTTTCAATTGCTTTTTACGCTGCTGCAATTGCGGAATGGTGAGCAGGGCAGGGTCGGGCAGTTTGTTAAACATTACAATGTAGCCGTGTGGCTTGGCATCAAATTGTTTTAATTGCTTTGGTTCGGTTGGCTTGGGTATATACTCCGAGCTTTTGCCGGTGAAAAAATAAAAGGCTTCGCAGGCGTTGTTGTATACCGGCAGGTTGGGTTTAAATATCTCGGGGTGAGTTTTCATCACCTTTATCAAGTCCGATTTGTTCCAGTCGTCATCGGTATAACCGGGAGTGCCATAATCGCTCTGGTCGTCGTAACGCTGGTAATCGTTTTGGTATTCGCCGTATAAAAAAAGCAAGCCAATGCCCATTCCCAAAACGGTGAACATTCGTTTTACTTTAATATCCTGTTTTTGTATAAACGGCACCAGCCAATAACTGCATCCTAAAATAAACGGTATAAACAAAGGCGATAGCAAACGGTTATTTAGCCGCTCGTACCGCGAAATAGTTGCCGATATAATCATGAAAAGGCCAAACACAATAAAAAAGGCAGTCACAATGTTTTCGTACGATGGGTAAGATGTTTTTTTACGGAAGGCTTTGTATAAAAATGCAGCAATAAAAGCAACAACAAGTAATAAGGTTATACTAAAGGCCAGGTTGTAACGCGCCGGAGGAAAGGTAAACCAATCGCACATAACGGTGCCGAAGTAATGCATGTTTTCGCTCAAGGATGTAAGCGATTTATAGCGCGGCCCGGTACCGGTATGCGTAGCCAAATTATTGTAGATAAGGTTAGTTACCAATAACGATATAGATACCAAACCAAATACCAAAATGTGTTTGATTTTGGCTTTCAGTTTTAATTGCGGATCGAAAAGTAAAAGCATTCCGCCGGTGCCAATTAGGGTAACCCCGGCATAACGGGTTACACAGGCAAATGCAGTTACCGTTGCAACAATAAGCAAAGCTTTAGTAGTGTGGTTTATTACGTAGTGCCTGTAGGCGATGATGAATATCAGTGTCCAGAGTATAAACAAGGTTTCGGACCATAGCATGGAATAAATCTCCAGTAATGATGGGCTCAAGGCTATCCCCAGCAAAATAACCCATTTATATAATTTTGACTTAAATGCAAACCGCTCTATAATTACCCCGGTGAGCAATATTACGCAGCCAAATATAAGCCCTGTTAAAATAGGCCCCATTACCACGGGGTCAACCCCGGTGATGAATAGCAGCGCGCCTAAAAACGTTGGGAAAAATAAAGGAAATGCCACCAATGGCTTATCGCCAAAATAAGTAAAGCCTTTATGGGCATTAAGGTTACGGGCACCGCTGATGTACATAATAGAATCGGGCGAGATGCCTATGCCGCTATACCGGGTGTAAAACGTGAGTACAAAAAAACCAACACAGGCCGCTATAAGCGAATCGGTATGGCGAACCAGGAAATTACGGACAGCAGAATTTTGGGGCATAGCAAAACGGTTTAACCACTAACCGGGCTAAGATAAATATTTTTACACTTTTAACCTTATAAGGCTATTGTTGCAATTACAATAATCTTTTTTTGTAGCTTTAAAACCTATTAACTGAACCAGTGTTTTTATAATTCGACCTCCTTTAAATTTTATTTATCATCATGAAATTAAAACCTTATGTGTGGCTGGCAATCCCTGCGGTTGTTGCTGCATCGTGTACAAACAAATCAAAAACCGAATCGGACGTGCCCGTCAGGACGGTATTTTTTGATAAATCCGGAATGGATACTACCGTTAACCCGGGCGATAACTTTTTTTTATATGCCAGCGGTGCCTGGATGAAAAAAACTGAGATACCACCATCAGAAACCGGTTGGGGATCGTTTTATACTTTGTATGACGATAACCAGAAAAACCTGCGCAAAATTTTAGACGGGCTTGCGGCATCAACCAATACCGAGGGAACGCCTGAGCAAAAAGTTGGCGACCTGTATGCCAGTGGTATGGATACTGTAGCTATTGAAAAATTAGGCTACGAGCCTCTTAAACCAGTGCTTGCCAAAATTGACGCTGTTAAAGATTATAAGCAGCTAATTGATTATTTAGCCGATGGCTACAAAGACGGCGAAGGTGCTTTGCTGGGTTTTAGTGTTGGCCCTGATGATAAAATAAGTACTAAATATGCGGTTAATTTTTCGCAGGATGGCTTAAACCTGCCTAACCGCGATTATTATTTTAAAACCGACAGCGTTAGCCTTAACATTATTGCCCAGTACAAAAAATACATAGCAAAATTGTTTACGTTAACAGGTGTAAACGCAGCCACTGCCACTAAACAGGCCGATGACATTTTTAAATTAGAAACTGCAATTGCACAATCGCACTCAACACCTGTTGAACTGCGCGACCCGGTAAAAAATTATAATAAGTTTACCGTTGCCGATTTCCAGAAGCAAGTGCCTGATATTGATTTAAAAAGCGTGTTGAGCAAACTAATGGTAAAAACTGATACGGTATTGGTTGGCCAGCCTAAGTATTTCCAGGCGCTGGATGCTTTGTTAAAATCGCAGCCAATTGAAGTTTGGAAAGAGAAGCTAAAATTTGACGAGCTAACCGGATCGGCCAATGCATTGAGCAAAGCCTTTAGAGATGCCCGTTTTGATTTTTTTGGCAAAACCCTAAGTGGTACCAAACAACAAAAAGAGCGTTGGAAAAAAATGGTATCAACAGTTGATAATGACCTGGGCGAATTGCTTGGCCAGCTTTATGTAGAAAAATATTTTCCGGCTGATGCCAAAAAGAGAATGCTTGATTTGGTGAATAATCTGCAATCGGTTTACCATTCGCGCATTGAAAAATTAGATTGGATGAGCCCCGATACCAAAAAACGCGCTTTAGCCAAACTGGATGCCTTCACCAAAAAAATTGGCTATCCCGATAAATGGAAAAAGTATGATGATGTAACCATTAACAAGGGTACTTATTACAAAAACGTCCAATCTATCGAGAAGCATAACTACAAAGAGATGGTTGGCAAAATGGGTAAACCTGTTGATAAAACAGAGTGGGGGATGACACCGCCAACCGTTAACGCTTATTACAACCCAGCCTTTAACGAGATTGTTTTCCCGGCAGGTATATTGCAGTTCCCTTTCTTTGATAAGGATGCCGATGATGCTGTTAATTACGGTGCCATAGGTGCGGTTATTGGTCACGAAATGACACATGGTTTTGACGATCAAGGCAGGCAGTATGATAAAGACGGTAACCTGAAGGATTGGTGGACACCAGAAGATGCAGCTAAGTTTAAAACCAAAGTGCAATTGGTTATTGACCAATACGACAAATATACTTTGTTAAACAACCTGCATGTAAACGGCTCGCTTACACAAGGCGAAAACCTTGCCGATATTGGTGGTTTAGCCATTGCATACCAGGCGTTTAAAAATACCGAGCAAGGTAAAAGCGATAAAAAGATTGATGGTTTAACACCCGATCAGCGTTTCTTTTTATCATTTGGCCAGGTTTGGCGCATTAAAAACCGCGATGAGACTATGAGAATGCGTATCAACACCGACCCGCACTCTCCGGAAATGTTCCGTGTAAATGGCCCGCTATCTAACATGCCGGAGTTTTATAAAGCCTTTAACATTAAACCAGGCAGCAAACTTTACCGCGAAGAGAAAGACCGCGTTAAGGTTTGGTAAAAATGATTTGAATACTAATGTAGTGAACAAGAAAGCCCCGATCTGTGGATCAGGGCTTTCTTGTTTTATTGGTAATTGGTAACCTATTTGTTTTTTTGCGCAAAGGCAAAATATGTTACTTGTATAACGGCTTATTGTGTATTGCCACCAATAGTAACACCTGTGGTTTGGTAACCTACTCTGCCGCTCATATCACTGCCTTCGAGTATAATGGTGTAGTGTGTTGGTTTATCGGCAGCATAAAAGCCGATGGTTGAAGTGCCATTTTTAGTGGTAATGACGTTTGGTTCCCAGTGAATGGTAGAACGCAAATCGGAATAGGTGCGCGGGGCATCTTTTACGGGATAACGTGGTTTGTAAAATTGCTTGTATTCGGCAATAGGGAGCGGCTTGTAAATGTATATACCTGTTGCCCTTTGAATAAACGGACCGTTACCGGCACGGGTTGTTATTTCAAGGTAAGCAATATCCGAGCCTACAGGGCCAGTAGGAGTGGCTGCCAATAAATCGTCAACGTTATCGATGTTGCGCACGTTGTATAAGGCATTGTTGGTGTAATTTACCTCTATACCCAATATGTCTTCGGCCGATATATAGTCCAGGTATTGTTTCTGGTATTCGTAATGCTCGTTTGGCTGGCCGCCAACGGGCTCGTAAAACTTATCCAGATCAATTCCGTCGAATACAAAATGCACGCGTTTATCTTTAAGAAAATACTCGAGGTTAGGTGAGCTCGACCGTGATGCGCCGCTTGCGCCGAAACTACTTCGGGCACTGGTACTTGCCGAGCTATCTTTATGAAAACCGGTGCGGAAGCCTTTTACCTTACTGGTAATTACATCAAGCAAGCTTACCCGGCCGGCATTAACCAATACGTCTTCGGTGATGGTTTGATCGGCACTGCCCGGCCCGTTTAAGTTTTGCGAACCCTTAATATACGCCCGATCTTTAATATTTACCGCCCTAAGCAATTTACCCGAGGTGCCAAGTACTGCTCTATCTAAAGTTGCATGGTAGCTTTTGTTTGATTTTACGTAGTTTAACAACGTGGTATCGGTATTTACATTCCATGGATCTAATAGGATAGGGCTCCCCGAATTTACCGGGCTTTGGTTTTTTTCGTCAACCGAGATACCTCCGTTAACTACTTTACCCCGCGCATTTCGCGCTGTAATGATAAAGGTTGATTTATCAATTGGCGGGAAGTTTTTAAATGTAAAGCGCCCTTCTTTATTGGTGGTGGTATCTTTAACAAAGTTTTGTTTGCCCTTGCTTAGTAACAATACGCTCGAATTGCTTATTGGTTTGTTAAATAAATTGGTAACTGTACCTTTAACCATAAACTCGTATTCGGCATCATAGTCGCGCTTTATAGGCTGGTTTATTTTTCGCAGATCGTAGCCTACCCAGCCCTGGGTTAGCAGTAAGGCATCCAGTGCTTTCCAGGCCTCATCGGTATGTTGAAAGTAGTAAGTAGGATCTTCAACATAACCTTTAAGATCCGAAGAGAGCAGTAAGTGCGACATAATATTGTCTGAAGCTGCAGTTTCGGCCTTAACCTGGTTATCATCGGTTACAGCCATCGAAAAACTGCCTATAACGGGTTTGCCTTCGGCATCTTTAACGGTGATGTGTACAGGTATGCTATCTCTTGATGCAAAGGTTTGGGCATCGGTTTTAATATCAATTTTTAAGTTGTCGTTATGGTTAATAAACGTTACCCTTTCGTTTATAGGTTGCTCGGCGGCGTTTAATAAAATAAAGTGTGCCACCCCGGTAGGGAAAAGACTTTTGGGTATGTGGGTGGTAAAGTAATTGTTATTGAACGATAACGATGCGCCGTAGCAAACTACGCCACGTGCAATACCAATAAGATAGTATTTAGATTGCACATTTTGCTCGGCAGTGTTGTAAAGTGATACCGTAAGGGTGTCTTTATCCAACCCGTTGCGTACCCTTAAAATGCTGCCCGTTTTTAAAATAGCAGGCAAGGGTACTGTTTTTTTTGCACCGCCGGGTATAGTTATTTCGGCAGTGTAGGACGAGTTAGGTTGCGGGGTAATATCAAAAGTGCCAATACCGTTCCGCACTGTGTTAATGATGGCTACTTCGTTATGGTTGTTATCATATACTGTACCTTTTATAGCAATGCCTTTGCCGTCTTCGCCGGTGGCTTTAAAGCCCACATGGGAGGGTATGCTGGCTACAAGCGATCCGCTTTCGGGCATAAATTGTAAATCAACATCCTGAGATCGGTTTACGCCTATTGGTATTAAAGCGGTGCGGGTTTTATCTTCTTTATCCTGAGCTATAACATTAAGGTTTTTGAGATTGGTTTGTGGCGGTAGCGTAAAATCAACCTTCATGGTGCCGTCGGCAGCGGTTTGAGCCGTACTTCGCAAAAGTACTTTTTTGCCGTTAACTACTTTTAACTGCATATCGCGCAGGCCCGGATTTTTATTATCCAGGCTCGAAAATTTTAGCGCAAGTTTAACATTGTCTTTACCGGCATCGTTAGTTAACGATGGGCTTACATTAACCAGCCATGTATTTTCGCCTTTGTTGTTTACATAAAAGCTCTTCTTAAAAAAATAATCGTCGCCAAAATTACGCATCCAGTTGGTGTATGCGCGTATGGTATATGTGCCTTCGTGTATGTAACTGGCATCAAGCGGTATAGCGCCCCAGGTTAGGCCAACGCCTACCGGAAAAACGTATCGCTTCATAACGGCATTGCTGTCATTAAGCAATTCGATGTAAAGGCGGCTGCTTAAAGGCGAATACGTTATTGCGGGGCTCATTAAATAGCCTTTAAACCATACCGTATCGTCTGTTGAGTAGTACGGTTTATCTAACTGTAAAAAAACCTTTTCGGTAGGCATTGCATTATTATATGCGGTTATTTTTTGCACGAGGGCATTAATGGCTGCAGGGGCGGGTGCCTGTGCCCAGGCCAATGCAGTGGCTAAGTTAAGCAGAACGATTAGCTTAATAACGGTTAATTTGATTCGCATTTGATGTGTTTGAGTAGGTAGTAATTGGATAGACTAATTTAATAATCAATGGTTTATTTTGGCTTGTAATATTAAAGATTTTTATATTATTTGCCTTATTATTTACATTAAAAATGCATTAACTATTTTAATGGCAATGGTTTAAAGCGGCCCTTTTGGGGATTGGCCGTTAATGTTTTGGGTGTTACGCGTATGGTGCAATGCTTATTTTAAGCATTGCACCCCATAAAGTATAAGTATAACGGCAGACCGTTTATTTGGCGGGTTCTACCCGGAACCAATCAAAATCGGCATAGCCCGAATCGTTGATTTGTATGTTGCGTGTGCAAAAAATGCCAACCTTGGCGCCTATCCATTTGCCAACTTCGGCTGTAAACTCGTTGCCGGCCGGGGTAAAATTAAGTCCGTTAGGGCTGTAGCTAAAACGGCATTTAAAGCCGGTGGTTACCGTTACCCTAAAATAAATAGTTGGGCTTTCAACCTTCATCAGCGTTTCTTCTTTTTCGGCGTTACCTTTTTCGGCATCTTTACAGTTAAGGGTAACCAAATAAATACCATCTTTTTTACTTTTTAGGGCCAGGCCGGCATAGCTTAAACCCATTACCGTTAAACCGGCGCGCTCGTTCTCTAATTTTGGATTAGGTTTAAAGGTAAATTTGGTAGTAGCCATAAACTCCTCTGCGGGTGGTTTTTGCAGCAATATGTTTGGTGCGCCCCAAAGGTTTTTAACGGTATCGGCAGGCATGTAACTAAATAGCCTTAAATAGCCCATATTGGTTGTTGTAAACCAGGTTGATTTTGGGTTTGCCATCCACTGCCACTGCATACCAAGTTGTATATCGTTAAACTCGTCTGTTTCTACCGGGGTTTCTATGGGGTATACTTTGCCTAGGTTAGGTTTTTTGTAGGTAAGTACAGGTTCGCCCTTGCCGGTGCTGTTTGGGTCGGCACCAATAACGGGCCAGTTGTTAACCCATTTCATGGGTTGTAAGTGCGTAACGCGGCCATAAGGCCCTTTATCCTGAAAATGTAAAAACCAATCTTCGCCCGTTTGGGTATCAACCCAGGCACCCTGGTGGGGGCCGTTTATTGTTGTTTTGCCCTGGTCCATAACAACTTTGCGCTGGTAAGGGCCGTAGATGTTTTTAGACCGAAGTACTAATTGATAGCCCGTGGAAACACCGCCTGCCGGAGCAAATATGTAGTAGTAACCGTTACGTTTGTAAATTTTAGGCCCTTCAACGGTTGGGTCGTTATCGTGCCCGTCATAAACCATTACGCCTTCGTCAATTACCTGGGTGCCTTCGGCATTGAGCTTGTTGATGCTTATAATGCTTTTAATACCGGCGCGGCTACCTGCCCAGCCGTGTACCAGGTAAACAGAACCATCGGCATCCCATAACGGGCAGGGGTCAATTAAACCCAAGCCTGCATAAACCATAACGGGGTTGCTCCATGGCCCTGCCGGGTTTTTAGCTTTAATTAAGTATATACCATAATCCGGATCGGGGTAGTAAATATAAAACTCGCCGTTGTGGTAACGGATAGCCGGTGCCCAAACGCCGTTGCCATGCTGTGGTTTAGCAAAATGCTCAAACGGTGGCTGGCGAAACAATGCGTGACCAATAATTGTCCAGTTAACCAAATCGTTGGAGTGGAGTATGGGCAAACCTGGCATATCCTCAAAGCTTGATGAAACGAGGTAAAAATCATTTCCTACGCGGATAGCATCGGGGTCGCTGTAATCGGCATTGAGGATAGGGTTTTTATAGGTGCCATTTCCTTGATCGGCTACCCAAACTTTTGAAACGTTTTTGGGCGCCGCTAGTGTGGTAACCGGCTTTTTTTGTGCCCATGCCGCAACTGTTATGAGCGTGAGTGCTACTGCCAGGGATGATTTCATTTTGGTAAATAAGTTGTATAAATGCAATAGTAAAAAACTTTGCGTTAACAGTTGCATAAAAATCAATGCCGGGTGTGTACCAACCGGCATTGATTGGGCTTGCTGTTTAGGGTAACAGCGGGTTCCAGCCAGGTAATATATTGTTAAGCGTATACTGCTTAAATTCACTATCGGTTAATTGATGGCTCCATTTTACCCTGCCTTGTGCGTTTGCACCCGGGCCGGTGCTTTTATACTCGGCATAGTAGGCTGTTTTATCCTTGTCGGGAAATAAGGCATCGCCTTTCCAGGGGTTCCATCCCTCGGGGGTAATATGAGCGCCCATTTGGGTGCGGATGAAAACCGTTTTAGCATACGCACGCCACGGCCTGCCTAAATAAGCCTTGTTTACCGAGGTATCGGCAATTAACTTACAATCAAACAATACAAAGCCAAATTTTTGCCGGGCCGTTGTTGATGCCGCTGTGATAAACGAATTTGTTAAATTTTTGATAGTGCAACTTTGAAATACACAGGTAGCCTCGCCAAAAATAAAATCGGTAGTGCCTTCAATGTAGCAGTCCTGGTAATACTGGCGGCTGTTTTCGTTACTGGTGTACAGCGTATCCTGATTGCCCAGTAATTTACAGTTAATAAACCGGCACCTATCGGCCTCAACATCAAGGGCTACGGCCTGGCCAACGCGGCCCGCGGTGTTTTCAATTGTTAAGTTTTGGGCAGTAAAATCATCGCCCTGTATTTGTACCGTGTACGATGTATAGGTGGTAAACTTATCTTTACCAAACATATCCTTACCGCCCGGCACCGCTTTGCCCGAATAATCGTTATTGGTAATAATGGTATTTTCCTTGTCTTCGCCAAGCAGGGTAATCTGGGTTTTCCAGGCGGGCACAACCAGTTTTTCGTGATAAATGCCCTTTTTGATGTGTATGGTTACTTTTTGCCCAAAATCTCTTACCGAATTTACCGCTTCTTGTATGGTTTTGTAGTTACCGCTACCATCAAGGGCCACCGTAATATCTTTTGGAAAAATGGTGGCCTGCGCCATCACTACCGCTGCCGACAGTAAAAGCAATAAAAAAACAGATAGTTTTTTCATGATGTTGTAGCTTATTTAATGGTGAGCATTTTGGCATCGGCACCGCTTGTAAAATCGGGCTTGTTTTTTGAATTGGCCGTGTTGGTATTTGACAAAGTTACATTTGCCGATCTTTCACCCGCTATGCTTATCAATTGTTCGGCACTGGTATATTTAATACCACTCAGGTTAATGTTGGTGCTGCTTTCTACATAAATTAGCGGCTTGGTATCTTTAGTTTCCAGCGTAATGTTTTTGAGGCTAATGTTATTGGCTTCAATTAGTTGTACACCTGTGTTGGCTTTTAGCACCATGTTTTCCAGATAAATGTTTTTGATACTCATCTCGGGCAAACCACGAACTAAAATTGCCCGTTCGGCACCATCGCAAACTACATTACTTACATAAAAATTTTTAAACTGCGGCGTAGCCTCGGTAGGTTCTGGGATGTTTTTGATGCCCAGCGTTGAGCCGCCTTTAGTCATGTAATACATATCAAACAAAATTGCCTCGCCTATAATGTTGCGCATGGCTATGTTTTTAATGTAAATATCTTCAACCAGGCCGCCGCGGCCACGGACGGTTTTAAAACGGAGGCCAATATCGGTGCCTATAAAGGTACAGTCGGTAACAAAAATATTGCGCGCGCCGCCGCTCATTTCGCTGCCAATTACAAAGCCGCCATGAGCGCGGTAAACAATGTTGTTGCGCAGTAAAACGTTTTCGGTTGGGATGCCACGTTTGCGGCCTTCCTCGTCTCGGCCCGATTTGATGCATAATCCATCGTCACCGGCATCAAACGTGCTGTTTTCTATCAGTACATTTTTGCAGCTTTCAACATCTATAGCATCGCCGTTTTGCGCGTTCCAGGGGTTACGTACGTGTACATCGGTTAACGTTACATCTTGGCACATTAAAGTATGCAGGCACCAGTTAGCCGAGTTTTGGAAGGTTGTACCACTAAGCAATACCTTTTTGCAACCCGTTAACACTACCATGTTAGGGCGGTAAAAATCTTTATACTCGGCATAATCGCTCAGGCTTTTACCGGCTTGTATTAAACTTACATCCTTAATGGTATTGCCTTTGGCATAAGCCTCTGATGGGTACCAGCTTTTGCCATTCTCGCTTACCACGCCTCCCGAAGCTACCAGTTGTTTCCATTCGGCATCGGTTAGCCTGTCTTTACCAATGGCGCGCCATATTCCGGTACCGTTACCATCCATAATGCCTCCGCCGGTAATAGCAACGTTAACCAAATCTGTACCCGATACCGGCGATTGGTTACGCACCGAGGCATGCCCCTCGTAATTGCCTTCCACTAATGGGTATTGGCTTTTATCGGCAGTAAACTGTACCAATGCGGCGCGGCTAACATACAGGTTAACATTGCTTTTTAGTACAATGGGCCCGGTTATCCATAAGCCTTGCGGTATTAAAACTACGCCGCCGCCCTGCGCACTGCAAGCTGTAATGGCGGCATTAATACTTTTGGTATTGAGGGTGATGCCATCGGCAACGGCGCCATATTTTACAATGTTAAAAGTATCTGTTTTAAATACCGGAACGGCAGCTTTTGGCAAGTTGCTCCACGAGTATTTGGCGGTTTGTTGTGCCTTTAGTTGTGCGGTGCAAACACTAAGTATGCATGCAGAAAGGGTTAATATTTTTTTCATGAAGATATTTTATTGGTGAAGTGTTTTATTTTGAATCGGGATTCCAGTCTCTCAGTATTTGTTTCATTGTGTATTTGCTGGCCTCGGCATCGGTTAGCTGATGGCTCCAGGTTACGCGTTGATTGGGTTGATAGCCCGGGCCGGTGTTTTTATACTCGGCATAATAGGCGGTTTTTTCGTTTTCCGGATTGCGCCAATTGTCCCAGCCTTCGGGTTTTATCATGCTGTCAATCTCGCAATACAGGTAAACCACTTTGGCGTATGGCCGCCAGGGGCGGCCCAGGTGATAGCTGTTATCTGGTGCGTTGCCTGTAATTTTGCATTTGATAAAAACGTAACCGTAGGCAGTGGTATCTAAAGTAGATGCAGCGGTTAAATAATACCCGCCGCTTTTGCAAAAAAGTTGGCAGCCCTCAAACAATGCGGTAGAGGCACCAAAAATATAATCGGTAGTGCCTTCTATGTAGCAATTTTTATAATACTCGCGTGTGCCGCGGCCATAGGTGTAAACGGTATCCTGAAAACCGAGGAAACGGCAGCCAATAAAGCAGCACCTATCGCCGGCTACATAAACCGCTACGGCCTGCCCAACCGGGCCAGCCGAGTTTTGGAAAGTTATATTTTTAGCCGTAAAGCCGGCACCATAAATATAAAAACTTGCCGAGCGGGATGTTCCGAGGTCTTTGCCGCTTGTGTCTTTTTTGCCGGCGTAGTCATCATAGGTAAGTATGGTATTGGTTGCGTCTTCGCCAATAAAATGAACCTCTTTTTTTGAGGCCGGCAGTACCAGTTTTTCTTTATAGGTGCCTTTTTTTATCAATATCTCGGTTTCGGTATTGCTGTTATCGGGTACGGCGTTAATGGCCTGTTGCACGGTTTGGTAATCGCCGCTGCCATCTAAGGCAACAATAATTTTTTTTTGAGCCTTTACGGTTACAAAAAAAAAGAAGAAGATGCTAAGTAAAGTTGCTTTTTTCATTTAGCCTGTGGGTTAACGGCGGCCTTGTTGGCGCCCTTTACAATTCTGTCGGCAAGCTCAAGTTTGAGGGCTTTAATATAGGCTAACACTATTTGGGCCATTTTGCGGGCACCGAGTTCGTTAAAGTGAGTATCGTCGTCTTTGCCGTCGGGGTAGTTAGGGTTTTCGCCGGGAGCTAAATGGTTGTATAGCATTTTTGAGTTTTCGGCACCAAGCTTTTGCAGCAGGGCCTGGCTCTCTTTATCCAAATCTATCAGGGGTACATTCTGTTCGGCGGCAACGCTACGCACTATGGCCGAATATACATCGTGAGAGGCTTGCACTTTGCCGTCGGCATCAAACCTGCGCCTGGCAACGGGTGTAATTAATACCGGGGTGGTTTTTTTATTGCGGCTTTCGGTAATAAATTTAATAAGGTTGGTTTTAAAACCGGCCTCGTTAATGTAACTGGCCTTGGTAGGCACTTCATCGTTATGGCCAAATTGTATCAAAACATAGTCGCCTTCCTTCAGTTCGCGTTCAACGGGTTCCCAAAGGTTTTCGTTAATAAAGGTTTTGGTACTCCGGCCATTTTGCGCGCGGTTATCAACCGTAACCGTTTTATCAAAAAACCATGCAAAAGGCATTCCCCAGCCAGTTTCGGGGTAAGCCTTCACTTGCTTATTGGCCATGGTTGAATCGCCGATGAGGTAAACTTTAATGTTATTTTGCGTCGCCTTAAATGCCATAAGCGAGCATAACAGCATAACCGGAATAGTTTTAAGCAGTAAATGTTTCATTTAAACAGGTATGATAATTAGTGCAGATTAAAACAGTTGTAAATTAAAAAAAGGCCGCCTTTTTAAAGCGGCCTTGTGTGTAACAATGTGGTATAAAATTAATACCCCGGATTTTGCGTTAAAAGCGGGTTTGCATCTAACGAGGGCTGCGGAATAGGCAGCAACTCGCTATGGTTTGGTGTAAAATACTTAGCAACAAAATCAATATAGGGCACGGTACCTGTATTGGTTATTGAACTAACCCAGGCAATTTTTGTATAACCGGTTGGCGTTGCCGACGGCGTTGGCGCATATAATGAATTACCATATACTACAGTTTGCTGGCCGGGTAAATAATACATGGATTGCGGCAAGGAAGCATAAGGAGCTTGTTTGTTCATCATTAATGCCAGGTTTGCCCTTGTTGCTGTTAAATTGGTGTTCAATAAATTCCAGCGGATCAAATCATATTTGCGAATACCTTCGCCGCCAAATTCAAAAAAGCGCTCGTTTTGAATAGCTGTAAAGAAGGCATCGTGTGTAGTTGGTGTAACGCCAATAGCTGCACCGCCAAACCCCCGGCTGCGAACCTGATTGAAGTAGGCGATAGCATTTGTTGACGGGCCATTACCTATTTCGTTATCAGCCTCGGCATACATTAATAAAATATCCGAGTAACGCAATATTGGCCAGTTTAAACCAAAATACTGGGTTAAAAAGCTTGCAGAACTATTAAACGATGGGTTGGTTATCCAATCTCTTCTAAATTTGCCATCAAACATACCCACCAGTTTTTGCAGTACTTTAGAGCCATCGAGATTAAAATAATAAGGAGCAACAGTTACATCTCTCCGTGTGTCGTTGGGATCAAAAGAATAAAAATAGGTTGGCAAAACTAACAATGTTGAGTTACCATATGTTGTGATAGTACCGGTTGTAGCAGCCGAAGCAGCATTGGTAAGCCTTGGGCCATTGTAGTAGCCTAATTTACTATCGCTAATGCCGCTGCCGCCAGCCATTGCAACTTCAAACATAATCTCGCCATTAGGGTCAAGCGTGTGTGCACAAACATAATTTTTCCATAAGGCCTGGTAGCTTGCATTAAGGCTGTGCGCATTGCTTGCTATAACGTCGGCACACTCATCTTTAGCTATCTGATAGTATTTTAAAAAGTCCGACCGGCGCTCCATTATTTTGGTGTCATTTCTTAATGAGTAACCGCCTCTAAACAGAGCCAAACGGGCTCTTAGTCCTTTGGCAACGCCCTTTGTAATCCGCTCATCGCGGGCTACACCATTGTCTGTTCTCCACGGAAGTAATGGTTCGGCAGTTAATAAGTCATTTAGCAAGTGATCGTAAATAACATCGCGGTTGGTTTTAGGAATAACCAATGTTGGCATATCAGCAGATGGTACAAACTGTGCAGGCAAATCACCCCAGTTTCTTATCAGTTCAAAATAAAATTGAGCACGCAGGGTTAACACTTCGCCGTATAACCTTTTTAATGCAGCCTGGTCGGCAGCAGTACCATTGGTATATTGTGGCATTAAGGGAATGTATTTAATGCAAATGTTAGCCCTTTCAATACCTGTATATAATCCTTCAAACGGTGCCTCTATTTGGGCGTTTGAAGCCGTTGCGCCGTATCTGGCAATATCCCGGCGGTCGCCGTCCAGCGTGGCTGAGGTATTGGGGGCACCCAATATTTCATCACTATCGTATGGGTAATACATGCTCACCCTGATACCATATCCCGAATCGCCGGTCAGTTTTGCATACACGCCCATCACAACATCCGTTGCAAGCGAAACGTTACCAAAAGCTGCCTGTTGTGAAAAAGCTGCCTGCGGTGTTTCTGTTAAATACTTTTTACATGAACTTATTAATGATGTGGCCGAAACCGCGCTCACCATTAAAATACTATATATTAATTTCTTTTTCATTTTAAGTGATTTTTAATGTTATAAACTTAGGTTTACGCCCAAAAGAAAGGTGCGGCTGCGTGGATAAGCAGCATAATCAACGCCTGGGGTTAAACTGGTTGCCCTCCGTGTATTTACGTCGGGATCATAACCGGAGTAACCAGTTATAATGGCAATGTTATTGCCTGTAGCATATATTCTAAGTTTACTCACTTTTATTTTCTTCAACAAATCGTTTTTGAAGGTGTACCCTACTGTTAAATTGTTTAAACGAATAAATGACGAGCTTTCTACAAATTTGGAAGCTGCATAGTACTGTGCAGGCCCCGTAATAGGCACAGGCTGCGTAGCATTTGCGTTAATGGCATTAAGCACATCGGGCGATGCGCCTGTAGCGGTACCTGTGTTTTCAACCTGCACACCGTTACCATCTATAGTTCTCCATCTGCCAGCCGCACTTGCCAATAGGTTGGTATTTGAGGTATAGCCGTTGGTAAACTCGATAGCGTTTGCATTAAATACCTTACCTCCGGCCTGGAAGTTTACAAAAAAGCTCAAATCAAACCCTTTGTAGGTAAACTGTTGGTTTAAACCGCCTGTAAATTTAGGCACTGTATTGCCCAGAGTGGTTTGATCGGCAGTTGATAGTACCGGGTTACCGTTGGCGTTATAGGTGGGGTTTGCCGAAGTTATTTTAAACTTGGTCATCCCGGGGAAAGGTGTACCTATAATTTTTGATGCATCAACATAATTAGGCCCTGCTTTTAAAGTGTATTTTTTACTTGATGGATCGTAATCAAAATCATTGGTCGTATAAAAGCCATCGCTAACATAACCATATACCATACCAACGGGCTGACCAACTTGTACTATAAAGTCGGAAGGTGTTCCTGAAACGCCATAACCAGACGATTGCAGAAAAGAGTTTTGGCCAGATGCCAATGCGATAATTTTGTTTTCGTTGTAGGCAATGTTAAAGTTGGCTGTCCAGTTAAAAGCTTTACTGTGTAGTACTGTAGCATTTAATTGAACCTCGAGGCCCTGGTTTTGGGTTTGGCCAATATTTTGAAACTGTGTTGTATAACCCGAACTTGTTGGAATGCTGGCATTTAACAACAGATCTTTAGTGTTATTACGATAAGCATCCAACGACACCTGTATCCTATCGTTCAGGATGCCAAAATCCAAACCTATATTTTTAGAAACTGTTGTTTCCCACTTTAAATTAAGGTTTGCTAACGATGTTGAGCTAAAGCCTAAATTACCTGTGTTTTCATTAAGGCTGTATAAGGTATTAGCGTAAAAGGCTGTTTGGTAAAGGTAATCGTTAATACGGTTGTTACCCGATGTGCCATAGCTTAACCTTACTTTAATGCTTGATAAAGCTTTAAAGTTTTGCATAAATTTCTCGTCGGATAATTTCCAGGCAAATGAGCCCGATGGGAAATATCCCCATCTGTTACCATCAGCAAACTTTGACGAACCATCGGCACGGATGGTAAACTGAGCAAGATACTTTTTATCGAACGCGTAATTTACCCTGGTAAAAAATGATACCAAATGATTGGTATAGTTGGTTGGAACAGGGTTGCTAACAGCCAGAACACCAAGATTTGGTTGGTTAATAGCATCTGTAGAAGTTACGCCATTAGGAAAGGTTTTGTAAGTTGAAGATAAACCATTTGCATTTTGGTTATAAAACTCATTACCTAAAAGAATACTAAAATCGCTATGCTTAGGATCTGCAGCCGCATTGCTAAATGATAATACGTTGGATAAATTGGCAGTGTTGTTGTTTAAACTTGCCAGTGTTAAAATGGGCAAACCACCACCATTTAACTTAGCGTTAAAGGTAACCACATCATCAAAAGCGTTTTGTTTTTGCGTATTATAGTCTAACCCTAATGTTGATTTAAACTGTACATACTTGTTAAAAATGTAATTAACATATCCGTTTAAATCAAGTATAGTTGTTGCGGAAGCCCTGTATTGTGCGTTTGAGTTAACAATAGGGTTAAGTACACCTACGTTATTACCTGCTGCAAGTGTTTCGGCCAAATAATTAGGATCATACGTATCGGCAGATTGACCAGGAATATCAAATGGGCGATATTTTACGCTGTTACGAAGCCCGTTATAGGTTGAACTACCGGAGTTTGAAGTACCCGCGCCATGAACGATTTGATCGTTATAACGTACATTAACGCCAACTTTAAAATGATCTGAAGCGGTATGGTCAAACCGGAAATTTAGCAAATTACGGCCATAGTCGGAATTGATAACCGTACCATTTTGCTCCGTATTGGTATAGCTGATATTAAACTGCGTAGCTTTTGTGCCGCCGGTGATGCTGATGTTATGCGATTGTTGTGCGGCATGAAGCCCTAAAGCCCTTTTTTGCCAATCTACAGCAGGTGTGTTTTTATAAGCATCTAAGCCAGCCCATGTTGAGCCATAGTCTGGGATAAAGTTAGTGGTACTGTCGGATGCGAAACGGTTTCTTTCCCATTGGTATACAACAAAATCATACGGGCTAAGTACTGGCAACTCTTTTGCCAACGTACTTACGCCGGCAAAACCATTGTACGCTACACTGGTTTTTTGTTCGTGGCCACCCTTTGTGGTGATAATGACAACGCCATTTGCGCCGCGTGCGCCGTAAATTGATGTTGATGCCGCATCCTTCAACACGTCTATCGACTCAATATCCTGAGGTGATAAGCCGGCAAGGCCGTTCTCAACCTGTACGCCATCAATAATATATAATGGAGAGTTATCTTGGGTGATAGAACCGCCTCCACGTACCCTGATCTTAATATCAGCATCTGGAGAACCTTCTGATTTTGTTACCTGTACACCTGCTAAACGCCCTGCCAGCGCTTCGGCGGCAGAACTTACAGGAATATCCTGCAATTGCTTGGCTGTTACAGACGAAACGGAGCCCGTAAGGTCGCGCCGCCTAACGGTAGCGAAACCAACTGCAACAACTTCGTTTAGTTCAACCGAGCTTGGTTTTAACACAACATTTACTGTGGTTTGCTTTGTTACAGCAATTTCTTGCGAATTGTAACCTATAAACCTCACTACCAATACAACGCTCCCGGTTGCAGGTATGTTTAATTTATACTTACCATCTGCACCCACTTGTGTGCCTTGTGTTGTTCCCTTAATACTAATACTGGCACCAAGAAGTGGCTCTTTGGTACCTTCTTCAGTTACCGATCCGGTAATTTGTCGGGTTTGGGCGTTTGCTTTAACTAAAAGCATTGTGAATAACACCGTGAAAAGAAGTAAAATTTTTCTCATTAATTTAAGTTTATTGGTTATATATCGGTATTAATTGAGTAATAAATGGTTGGTTTATTACGGTAGTACGCGGTTTATAGGTATTATAATTGCCTCAACAAGGGTACATTAAATGCCATTGTATCGTAATTGATAAGTTGTTTGATATTTAGTATTATTATATATAATCTGTACTAAACCGATTATAATTTTTTAAATTAAAATCAAATTTAACTAACAAGGCCAGGCTTAATTTGGCTACAGATAATTGGTTTATTTATAATTGTTGTACTAAAATATGCTACTTGCTTTGAATAAGGTGTAATTTAAACGATAAATATTTGTGCAATCGTTGCCGGGAACGTTGCCGGATAAATAAAAATTGATTAGTATATTTGCTTTATGTGGATTTTAAAACTTTAACGTTTTGTTCATATATTCAATTGTTAATTAAAAAGCATGTTTGAGCCGATAACTATAAAAGACATCGCGAAAGCGTTGGGGCTTTCAACTTCTACAGTTTCGAGGGCGTTACGCGGTGGCTATGAAATTAGTGCTGAGACTAAAAAATTGGTTTTAGAATATGCCGAAAAAATAAATTATCACCCTAATCCGATAGCTTTAAGTTTGAAAGAACGACGCAGCCATTCTATAGGCGTGGTTGTTTGCGAAGTTGCCAACAATTACTTTTCGCAGGCTATAAACGGGATAGAATCTATTGCTTACAACCGTGGTTATCACGTTATTATCACGCAAACACATGAATCGTACGACAGGGAAGTGGTAAACGTACAGCACATGGCGTCGCGCTCGGTTGATGGTTTGCTGGTTTCGTTATCGTCGGAAACTCAGGATTTGTCGCACCTTAAATACTTGCATGACAAGGGTTTGCCAATTGTTTTTTTTGACCGTGTTGCTGCCGAAATTGAAACTCACAAAGTTGTAGCCAATAATTATAAAGGGGCCTTTGATGCTACCGAACACCTCATTCAATCGGGTATTCGCAAAATAGGGCATTTAACCAGTTCGTGGTACCTGTCTATTACTATAGAACGGCTTGAGGGATATAAAGCCGCATTGGCTAAACACAATATTCCGTTTAATGCTGATTATTTACAGCATTGCGATCATGGCGGGATGATACAAGATGAGGTAGAGAATGCTGTTAAGCACCTTATTAATTTACCCGATAAACCCGAGGCTATTTTTGTGGCCGGAGACAGGTTAAGCACCGGTTGCCTTATTGCACTGAAAAAACTTGGCGTAAAAGTGCCTTTGGATATTGCGATTGCAGGTTTTACCAATTCGGATTTTGCTGAATTGTTTAGTCCGCCTTTAACAACGGTTAGGCAACCAGCTTTTAAAATTGGGCAGATAGCCACCGAAATGCTGATACAACTGATAGAAAGCAAGTACCCGGTTACCGAGTTTGAAACCAAAATGCTGGATACCGAATTGTTTATCCGTGAGTCGTCGGAGTTTGGTGTTCCGATAGTTCAGTAAAGTTTAAAAGGTAAGCCAGTTTAATAAGCCGCGGCAACTGCTCCGGCTTATTAAACTGGAATAATTATTTTTTGCGTACCGGTTGGCCATCGCGTATCTCGTCGTTAGCGGTGGTTACTATATCGTCGCCCGGTTTTAAATCGCCATATACCTCAACTTTGCCATCTGCTTCGCGGCCTTTGGTAACGCCAACCCATTCGGCTTTACCATTAACAACGCGAATTACAAAAACCTTTTCGGTAGACATTACCAAAGCCGTACGCGGAATAATAAAGGTACTATCCTTAGGTGCAATGCTCATGCTCACTTCGGCATACATGCCGGGCAATAGCGTTTTATCGTTATTGTAAACGTCCATCTCCAAACGTTCCGACCGGAGTTTGCTATCCAGGGCTCCAGCCATGCGGTTTACGCTTGCTGTAAATTGTTTGCCGGGTATGGAACGCACTGTAAAGTTTACCTTGCTTTTTTCTTTTAAGATGCCCGAGTACGCTTCGGGAACAGATATTATCAAACGTAATCGTTTTTGTTGCTGCAAAACCAGCAAGGGCAAATCAGAGCCTTTACCTGTTGGGCCAACGTATGCACCAGGGTTTGTGTTGCGCGAACTTACTACGGCGTTAAACGGTGCGCGTATTTGTAAATAGGCCAGGTTTGCCTGCACCGCCTGATATGCCGATTTAGCTGCTTCGAGTTGTGCCTCGTCGGAGTTTTTGCGGGCCGATGCCTGGTCAAGGTCGTTGCCTGATATGGTTCCGGGAGTTTTGCTGGTTTCGTACAACCTATCGTAATTGGCTTTGCTGGCCATGTAAACGGCTTCCTGCGTTTTTATTTTTGATTTAGCCTCGGCCAATTGCGAATTAATTTCGGGCGCGTCCATTGTCATTAACAATTGGCCTTGTTGCACTTCCGAACCTACATCAACATTTACCTTTTTTACAAAACTGCTTATTTTGGCATATAAATCAACCTGTTGGTAAGGTGCAAGTTCGCCCGGTATTTTAAGTACCGAAGGCAGTATACCCTTTTGCAGCGCAAAAACCGGAATTGTGGGTATCGAATCGGCTTGCTGTTCGTCGGCAGCCTTTTCTTTGTCTTTTGAACCGCAAGAACTCAATCCCCCAATAGCCAATAAAGCTATAGTTGTGTAAACGGATGCTCTTTTTAAATTATTTAGTATCATGGTGCGATGGAATGTAGTGTTTACTTTCTTTGTCCTCAGGGTCTAAAGAAACAGATTGTATGCTGGTGTTGCCCTGTACCCAGGCAAAAACAAGTGGTAAAATAAATAATGCAGCAATGGTTGACATGAACAGCCCGCCGATAACAGCCCGGCCCAATGGCGATGCCTGGTCACCACCTTCGCCTAAGCCCGATGCCATTGGTATCATACCCACAATCATGGCCAAGCTGGTCATCACAATGGGGCGCATGCGTAGTGCTGCGGCTTCTTTTGCTGCGGCAAGTGCGTTGCCGCTATGCATACGCAGTTGCTCGGCATTGGTAATAAGCAGTACCGAGTTGGAGATGGATACACCTACCGACATAATCATACCCATATACGATTGCAGATTTAACGTTGACCCCGTTAAGCGCAACAACAGTAACGAACCCAACAACACCGCCGGAACCGTTGAAAGTACAACCAACGACACTTTAAACGATTGAAAATTTGCAGCAAGCATTAAAAATATAACAACAATAGCTACTATTAAGCCGCTTTGTAAACTATCCAGCGTATCAACCAGTGTGGTGGTTAAGCCTTTGGTTTCTATATTGAGGCCGCGCGGTAATTTACCTATTGATTTTATGGCCTTCTGCACATCATCGTTAGCGGTGCCCAAATCCATGTTATTTAAGTTTGCCGTTACCGACATTACCGGTAATGCACCCAGGTTATCGTTTTCGCCATAAGTGGTGTCGCGTTTAATGGTGGCAACATCGTTTAATACCGGGCGGGCTGTATTGCTCAATACAGGTATTTCGCCAATGTCGTTAATGCTGCTCATGTTGTATTCGGGCACTTCAACCTGTACGTTATAGCTCAGGCCAATTTTCTCATCGAGCCAAACATTTTTTTCGGTGTACCGGGATGATGAGGTAGAAGCCAGCAACGAACGAGAAATATCATCCACGCCCACACCCAGTTGCGCAGCCCTAACTCTATCAATATTAATATTAATAGCAGGATAATTAACGGCTTGCGCCAGTTGAACATCGCGCAGGTAGGTAATTTTGTTTAGCTTTTTAATAATGGTATCGGCGTAAGCAACCAGTTGTTTTTTGTTTTTGCCTGCTATTTGCACCTCAATTGGTGTTGGCGACCCCTGGCTCAATATTTTATCGGTTAACTCTATCGGCTCAAAAGACAGCTTTAAATCGGGCATTTCCTGTTTCATTTTTTTGCGGAAACGCTCTTTCAATTCGTCAAGGTTAACACGGTAATCTTCGGTAAGGTTAACCTGCAAAACGGCTTCCTGCGGGCCTGCCATAAATAAATAAATTGGACTGGTTGAAAACTGGCCGGGGTGTTGCCCAACAAATGCCGAAGTAACGGCAATATGTTTTTTGCCTACCAAATCCTCTAATACATGCAGTGTTTTAACCATGTCAACCTCGGTACGCTCAAGCCGGGTACCATCCGGAGCGCGCAGGCGCACCTGGAATTGCCCGCCGTTTACTTTGGGCAGTACATCGCGCCCAATGGTGAGCAATAATAAAACCGCCAGGGCCGATACCGCCAGCACATAAACCGTTACAATGCTTTTGCTGAAAACTATAATACGATCAACAAAGCGTAAATAACTTTCCCGTATTTTTTCGAAACGCGATTTTTTGCTTTCGGGTTCATGTTCGGCCTTGTGTAGTGCAGCGGCCTTTTGTTCGGATGAATCATGGCCCTCGTCGAGCACATAGTCCTTTTCGGCGTGTTTGGCATCTACATTATGGTCTTTCATTAACCAGTTGGCCATTATGGGCACAAAGGTTTGCGATAACAGGTACGAAGTTATCATGGAGAAACCGATAGCCAATGCCAGTGGTAAAAACAAGGCACCCGGTATGCCTTTCATGGTGAGAGCTGGGGCAAAAACGGCCAGTATACAAAACAGGATGAGAAGTTTAGGGAAGGCTATCTCTTTACAGGCATCCCAAATGGCTAGGGCCTTGGGTTTGCCCATATCCATATGCTGGTGTATGTTTTCGATGGTTACCGTGGATTCGTCGACCAAAATACCAATGGCGAGCGATAGGCCGCTCAAAGTCATGATATTAATGGTTTGATGGAACAGGTATAAAAACATAACCCCCGATATGATACAAATTGGGATGGTAATGATAACGATTAACGCTGCGCGCCTATCGCCCAAAAACAGCAATACCATTAGGCCGGTTAGTATGGCACCAATGGCACCTTCGGTAACTAAGCTTTTTACCGAGTTAATTACGTATACCGATTGGTCGAACTCGTAAGAAAGCTTAACATCATCGGGCAGTAGGGCCTGGAAACGGGGGATAGCCTTTTTTAAGTTTTGTACAACCTCCCAGGTTGAAGCATCGGCAGATTTTGTGATGGGGAGGTAAACCGACCGCTTGCCATTTACCAGCGCGTAGCTTGTGGTAACGTCGGCGCCGTCTTCAACGGTTGCAACATCTTTTAAAAACAGGGTTTGTATGCCGCCTTTATACAAAGGGATGTTCTCAAAATCTTTAACGTTTTTAATGGTGGTGTTACTCGGGGTGAAATAGTTAAGACCGCCAACGCGCACGTTGCCTGCCGGCGAAGTTTGGTTGTTTACCCGCAGGGCGGCAACCACCTGGTCGGCAGTGAGGTTGTGCGCCCGCATTAATTGCGGGTCGACCTTAATTAATATGGTACGGGTATTGCCGCCAAAAGGTGCTGGCGCAATTAAACCCGGTATAGATGTAAAACCCGACCTAACATACACGTTAGCCAGATCAAGCAGTTCGTTATTGGTGCGCTTTGGGCTGCTTAGTACCAGCTGGCCAACAGGAAGGGTTGATGCATCAAACCTTAAAATGAAGGGCGGGTTTGAGCCATTGGGGAATATGGCTTGCGCCCGGTTAGAAAACGCTGTAACCTCCGCAGCGGCTTGCGCCATGTTTGTGCCCTCGTAAAAGGTTAGTTTTAAAAGGGTTAAGCCTTGTATGTTTTTGGTTTCGATACTTTTAACGCCCGATACGTAGAGCAATAGGTTAACGTATTGCTTGCCAAAATACGCTTCCATTTGGTTTGGTGTATAACCGCCGTAAGGGTGCGAAATGTAAATTACAGGCAAGTTAAGATCGGGAAAAATATCAATTTTGATATTGCGGACGGCGTTGATACCGAAAAAGAATACACCGGCAACAATAACCAGTATAGTAATCGGTTTTCGTAATGCACTTTTAATTAAACCCATGTTGTTATAAATAATTGAGTCAGTCGAGAAGAGTCAAGAAGCAAGAGTCAAGAAGCAAGAGCAGGTAATAAAGCTAAAAAGGGACTTTATTTGCAATGCTCTGGTTTTTATACTAGCGTCATTTTTTCTTTTTTCTTGCTTCCTGGCTCTTGTTTCTTGATTCTTTTTTCTCGACTCTTCGTTAAAACTCGTTAATAAAAATTCCGAAATCGCCGTTTGAGGCAGCTTTATAAAGCAGGGCCTGCCAAACGTTGTTATAAGCAATGTACCTATCGGTTTCGGCGCGGTTAAGGGCGTAAAGGGCCTGTGTAACATCAACAATGGTGGTTAAGCCATTTTTATACAGCACGCTTTTTTGCAAAAACGCATCTGATGCTGCCTTGTAACCTACCGGCGCTTCATGGTAATTTTTGAGGGCGTTATCTATACGCGTTTCGGCCTGTAGCGATTGGTTTTGTAGGTTTTGATCAACAAGGTTGTACTCATCTTTTAAACCTAACGAATTATAGCGTTGCGCCTCAACCTGGTGCTTTACGCGTAGCGGGCTGGTTAAATTCCATATCAGGCCAACACCTAACAGGTAATTGCCACGGGTTGGGTTTACACCCGTACCATAGTTTGCCGTATAATCGTTAAGGTTGTTTGCGCCGTATGCCGAGCCAAAACCGCTGCCCTTGCCCTGCATAATGCCAAATAACGAAAACGTGGGGTAGTTAAATGTTTTATAGTACTTGGCTAAAGCGTCGCTATAATCTATCCGGTTTTGGTAAAACTGGAGTATGGGGTGTTGTTCTAATTTAATGGCCGGTTGCGGGTTGATAACTTTGGGTATGGCGGTTACAAACAGGCTATCGAGTGTAAAGTTTTGCTGTGTTACGCCTAATAGCTGCGCCAACTGGCTGGCCTGTGTTTGCTCAAAATCGTGAGCGTTGGTTAGTGCAATTTTTGCGCTCGAAACCTCGGCACCAGCCAGGGAAGAATCTACACCGGCATTTAAGCCGTTTTTAGCACGCACAACTACTACCTTTAATATTTCGCTGGCCCTATCCAAATTTTTTTGCTGGGCTCGGGTTAGTTGTTGCGCAGCCAGTAAGTTAAGATAGGCTGTTGAAACGCGTACCTGGTGTTGAAACTGCTCCTGGGATAGATCGGCCTGGTCGCGGTTGAGTATTGATTGTGCAACCTTTACCTTTTGGCGTGCTTTGCCAAACGAGAAAAAATCCCAGTTGATGTTGGCCAGATACAAGGCACCAAAAGCAGCGTTCCAGTTTTGGCTGGGTAGCGAAGGGCCCGATGATGATACACTAAAGCCGCGGTAGCCGTATGATGGGCCAAAGTTGCTGTTAACGGTACCAAAATCCTGCTGTGCCGAAATGTTAAAATCGGGTAGTTGCTCGCGCTTGTTTTCGGTAACGTTGGCTGCCGATGCCTTGATGTAGTTTGCCTTAGCCTTTATTGTGCCGTAATTAGCTAATGCGGTTTGTATGGCATCTTTTAAAGTGAGTGTTTTTTGCTGGCTTTTTGCGGCTAATGCGCAAAGCATCAATACAAAAGAAAAAAATATGATACGGTGTTTTACCATGCAGAACAAGTTTTCGTAAAATAGATTTGGCAAATGTACAGTGCAGCCAAGTATGAAAACAATGAATTAAATTTGTAGTTAGTATTAGTAATTTTCATAATGAATATTTCGCTGCATCATTTTAGGTTAATAGAAACCATATCGAAGGAAGGTACGCTCACAAAATCGGCCCTTACGTTGCATTTAACGCAATCTGCCCTCAGTCATCAGCTTAAAGAGCTGGAGCGCATTATGGGTACCGAAATGTTTACCCGGCAGGGCAAAATGATGCAATTAACCGAGAATGGAACAAGATTTTTACAAAGTGCCGAAAAAATATTGGCCGAAATTAAGTCGCTGGAAGAGGATATTAGTAATTTTAAGAGCGGTAAAACCGGAAAGCTCAACATCAGCACCCAAAGTTATACTGCTTACCATTGGTTGCCGGGCATTATTAAAAGCTTTAATTGTGTTTCGCCAGATACCAATATCCATATATTATCCGAAGCATCAAAGCGGCCGTTGGAGTACCTGCTGCGCGGCGACCTGGATGTGGCCATAGTACGCACCCAAATGACCAATGCTAAAATAACCTATGTGCCCGTAATATTAGACAGGCTGATGGTTGTAATGTGTAAAGACAATGAGCTGGCTAAAAAAAGCGTTTTTGAAATTGCCGATTTTGGCAATACCGAATTAATTATGCCATCGTACGATGCATCGTACCAGGATACTCCTTTAATTGAGCATATGATACAGGCGCACCACATTAAGCTTAAAAACCACCACCGCATACATTATACCGATACCACAATTAATATGGTGGAAGCTAACCTTGGTATTGGCATAATGCCCGATTGGATTGTGAAGCCCTATTTACGCAACCATAATATTGTTGCCATACCCGTAACCCCGGATATTGACAGGCGAACCTGGTATGCGGCAACTATAAAAGATAGCCCCGCCATTCAAAATTTTGTGAGTTGTTTAAAGGAATATTTTGGCACCTATAAAAACGAAACAGGCCGCAAAACAAAAGAAACAGAAATTTTTAAAAGAGATTAAAAAAAAATTGTAAAAAACAGTGTTACAATACAATTAAACACAATATTTTAGTTAAATAAATGTTTCACCATTAAAAGCATTTATAAGACGATGAAAAATATTTTGAAAAACGCAACCTCACTTAGCATTGCCGGGTTGTTGTTATGTTTTATGAGCAATGCCAATGCACAGCGCCGCGGTGGCGGCGCAAGGCTATCAATAGGTATCCGTGGTGGTTTTGGTTTTGGGTATAGAAGCTATCACCGCCCTTATTATGGTGGTTTTGGATTTGGTTACCCGGCCATAGGGTTAAGCTTTGGCTACCTGCCTTACGGTTATTTTCCGTTTTATTATGGCCCCGATTTGTACTATGGCTATAATGGCATTTACTATCGCCAAAATAGCGATTCGTACGAAGTTGTGGCTCCGCCGGTAGGTGCCGAAGTGCCTAAATTACCACCGCACGCAAAATCGTTAATGATTGACGGACAGCAGTATTATGAGCTTAATGGTGTTTATTACAAAGAAGTTATACACCAGGACGGTACAAAAGGTTATGTTATTGCCGGTAAAGACGGTGTTTTAACTACCGATAAACAGCAAGATAGCCACGCCCCGCAAGTTGGCGATGTTGTTGACCAGTTACCACAAGACAGCCGCGAAGTAAACATTGCCGGTAAAAAGTACTTTGTATCGCCGGATGATGTTTATTACCAGGAAACGGTTGATAATGGTGGAAGCACAAGCTATAAAGTAGTAGGTGTACCGGCAGATCAAAATCAAACTACCAGGCCACCGGCTCCGCCGCAAATTCAACAACAGTAATTAGTTTAAAATGCCATAAAAAAAAGCGATGCGTGTAAACTCATCGCTTTTTTTTGTTACTTTTATTTCATCTGGTAGTTTATAAATCCATTTCGAAATTCATTTTCTTTATCTTTTTGATTATTATTTGAAAATAATGCAATTTAAATGATGAAAAATTGAAAAATTTTACTCATAATTGATTTTCATGTTGATTTTTATTGAAAACGGATTTATAAATAGCAAATTTTAAGTTATCAATAAATTTACAACAGGAAAGGAGGGTTAATTAATGCAAGATTCGGCTTATTTTAAAAATTATCACCCCACACCTGGCACGTGGGATGAAATGTTTGGTGCAAATTCACAAATTCGCGACCATTATCAAAAGGTTATACAGTATTTAACCCGGGAATCGATTGACGATTTAAACAAAAAGGAAGATCTGGCGAAGCGTTTGTTTATGAGCCAGGGTATAACCTTCACGGTTTATAGCAGCGGCGAGGGTATAGAAAAAATTTTCCCGTTTGATATTATTCCGCGCATTATTACCGGCGACGAATGGGCCTTTGTAGAAAAAGGTATTAAACAACGCCTGCATGTGCTCAATCTTTTTTTAAAGGATGTTTACAGCAACCAGTTTATTATTAAGGATGGTATTGTACCTATAGACATTATTTACTCGTGCCCGCACTTTTTGCGCGAAATGTGTAATGTGAGCGTTCCGTATGATATTTATGTGCATATAGCCGGTATTGACTTGATTCGCGACCACGAGGGTACCTTTTATGTACTTGAAGACAATTTGCGTACTCCATCGGGCGTAAGCTACATGTTAGAGAACCGCGAAATAACCAAACGCCTTTTCCCCGATTTATTGCCGCAATGCAAGGTGCGCAGCGTTACCGAATATCCAAACATCCTTTATAAAAACCTCTTGTCGTTATCGCCAAGGCAAATACCTCACCCGGTAATTGTGCTGCTTAGTCCGGGTATATATAACTCGGCTTATTTTGAGCATACCACGCTTGCCCGCTTAATGGGGGTTGAACTGGTTGAAGGTCGCGACCTTGTAGTGAGCGATCATAAAGTTTACATGAAAACCACCACGGGCCTGCAACAGGTTGATGTAATATACCGCCGTGTTGATGATGAGTTTTTAGATCCGCTTGAATTTAACCCGTCCAGCATATTGGGTGTGGCCGGTATTATGGGCGCTTATAGGCGTGGTAATGTAGCCATTGTAAATGCAATAGGTAATGGCGTTGCCGACGATAAAGCAATTTACTCGTACGTGCCGGATATGATACGTTATTATTTAAACGAAGAACCTATCCTTAAAAACGTGCCTACTTACCAGTTGGGTAACCCAGACGAGAAGGAGTATGTTTTTGCCAATATCAATAAAATGGTGGTTAAGCGTACAAACGGCAGCGGCGGCTATGGCATGCTAATGGGCCATGCATCTACCGAAGCGGAGATAGAGGATTACAAAAACGAGATACTAAAAAACCCGCGCGATTTTATTGCTCAGCCTACCATAAGCCTTTCGGCAGCGCCGTGTTATATGCAGGGTTCGTTAACGCCAAGGCGTATAGATTTACGGCCCTATGCCCTATGCGGGCCCGACGGTATAGAGATAGTGCCTGGTGGTTTAACCAGGGTTGCTTTGCGCGAAGGTTCGCTGGTGGTAAACAGCTCGCAGGGTGGCGGTAGTAAAGATACCTGGGTGTTAATGTAAATAATTGAAAACAGATTGAATAATAAAATACATACATGTTAAGCAGGGTTGCCTCAAGTTTATATTGGATGAGCCGTTACATTGAGCGTAGCGATGGTATATTGCGGATGCTTAAAATTAACTACGCCTCGTCGCAGGATACGGTACAAAAGTTTACATGGGAGCCTGTGGTACGCATTTTTGCCGGCGTGGAGGACGAAGGTGTTGAAGTGCTTGAGCACGATAGCCGCGCCGTGTTAAAGTATATGGTGCTGGATAGGGAAAACCCCAATTCGGTACTAAACATTATTACCCAGGCCCGCGAAAATGCGCGTGGTGTACAAGAGCATATCCCGAAAGATTTGTGGCAATGCCTTAACGAATACTACCATGCCGTGCGCGACCCAAAATTGAACTTTTGGCTTGAAAAAGACGACCCTATTACTGCGCTTGATATTTTAATTAAGCAAGGCATGCTATACTACGGTACCTTTGAAATTACAATGGAACGCGGCGAGGGCCGTGCTTACATGAATATAGGCCATTACCTGGAGCGCAGCATCCAATCGGTTGATATATTGGATACCAAGTTTGGCTCTATTGATGATAACCCCGATTTACTTACTGATACCACTTACTGGAAACATTTATTGCTATCGTTAGGTGGCTACGAAATTTATTTAAAAAATTACCGCAGCAAGGGCTTTGAAGCCGAAAACGTTTTGGAACAGGTAATTTTAAATAACGATTTTCCGCGGTCGGTGGTTTATGCGGTTAACCATATCCAAATGTATTTTGAGCGCCTTAAAAGCGAAAGCAATATGGACGATTTTCGCGAATTGTCATTTTTGATAGGAAGGTTGCAAAGTAGCATCAAGTACAGTTCGGTAAAAACCATCAGGCTGGAAGGCTTGCACGAGTACCTTACCAATGTGCGCAGCGAATTGTTCAAAATTGGCAATAAGTTAAATGAACATTATTTTGCTTTTTCGTAATCATAAACTTAACCTTGCAATCCTTTAATTTAATATTGCAGTAACCCACTTATGCCAGAGTTTAAAATTCATCATGTTACCCGGTATAGCTATGAGAGCCCTGTGCGCGATAGTGCTAACCAAATCATCCTTTATCCTATACAGGATGAGTATCAAACTGTAATTAAACACCAGCTTAAAATAAGCGGCGAGCCACATGTTGATACCCATATTGATCACTATGGCAATGAAATAGGTGCCTTTACCTATATAGAACCGCATACGCACTTAGAAATATCATCAAAAGTTTGGGTAACCACCAAACACAGGATGTTTCCGGTTGATGATGTTTTGGCCAGCCAGCAATGGGCCGATTTGCTAAATTTACGTTACGAGGTATCATATATTGATTTTTTAAGACAAGAGTATTTTGAGGGGCTGGCCGAAATGCAGGCCATTGTTGCCAACCAAACCCAAAGCAACGAAACTCCTTACCAAACAGCTGTACGCTATTGCAAATACGTTTACGAAAACTTTGAGTACATAAAAGGCGTTACAACCGTTGAAACCACGCTTGACGAGATATGGAAGCTAAAGGCCGGCGTTTGCCAGGATTTTGCCCATATTTTAATGGAAATGCTGCGTGTTATTAACGTACCTGCAAGGTATGTTAGCGGTTACATTTGCACCACTAAAAGCACCAGTATGCGTGGCGAAGGGGCTACACACGCCTGGGTTGAGGCTTATATACCAAATTACGGCTGGCTTGGCCTTGACCCTACAAATAACATTATTGCTAACGAAAACCATGTGCGTTTAGCCGTGGGCCGTAATTTTACCGATTGTACCCCCGTTAAAGGCGTGTATAAAGGGGCAAGCTTTCATACGCTTGAAGTTACCGTATCGGTAGGTAATGAGGATGACCTGGAAGAACCGGTTGACTACGAAAACGTACACCATGATGTACCCGTTGTAAAGCCTATTAAACCCGTTGTAAAAAATAGCTACCGCGAATATTTAGAAATGATTCAGCAACAGCAGCAGCAACAACAACAGTAAGGTGCATTGCCCGCTGCTTTAAATTAAATTACCCGCCGTTTTCTAAACTGGGTTGATTTAAACTTATAGCGCAGTTTAACCGATATGATATTGTAAAATCCTTTTAAATTACTGTCCTGGCTTGACTGAAAACCATCCAGGTATAACGAATTTACATAGTTTAACTGGAAATTGGGGATGATAGCTAACCTATCGGGCCCTAGTATGCCCGGTAAATCAATAATGGTGCCCAAGTTGGCTGCCAAAAGTAAGTATTTGCCCTGTAGCTGCGGGTTGCCGTATATGGTGCCTTGCTTATCATCGTGTTCAACCAAAACATTATTGGTTTTTATAGCGCCTATTCCAATACCTAAATATAGTTGTTTAATGGCATCCTGCAGGCGGTTGTTGGGTGTAAAATCGGCAAATTTACCCAGCCCTACACTTGCATTGGCCGTTGCCGAAAAGTACTTGTTGGTACTGCCGTAGTACTTTAGGCGGTGTTCATCATCAATGCCTTTTAATGTGCCGTATTGCCCTTCTAAACCAAAAGAAACATAGCGGTTTATATTGTAATCTAAATTACCTATAAAAACTACATTTAAAGGGTTGCTGTTAAAGTGGGTTTGCAATGTACTTGCGCCAAAGCCTGCGCTTATGCGGAGGCCCTTGTTGTTAAGGCCATAAAAAAAATCGGCCTGTGCGTAAGTTTGGCTTACGCCGGCAAATAATAATACAAATAAAGCTACAGCAAAAAAATTGTGCGTGGCGGCAGGTTGGTTTGCTTTCATTGAGATATGGTAATTGCTACGATTTTTTTGCAGCAATTTTTAGACCATTTTTCGGTACAGTTAAAATAATTAATAAAAATAGCTTTGTTATGGAGCCACTTTATTAAAAAATAGGCACATATTTTGTTTCCCGAATGCATAAATTTACCTTTATGAGTAAAATTGCCTTAATTGCCGAACGTTGATGTTTAAAATGAAAAAAAATCTGGCTTGTTTATTTGTTTCCTTAGTATGCAGTATTTGCTTTGTATCGGCAAAAACACCTTCTAAGCCGGTTTTAAAGCTGTTTACGGCTAATAATAAGTATTTTCAATACACTGGAAGGGTTGATTTTTCTAATCCGCTAAAGCCGCGTTTTTGGTCGTCGGGTGTGTATGTACGTATGAAATTTAAGGGGAAGGGCTGCGAAATTATAGTAAACGACCAGATGAAATACGGTAATTCGCATAATTATATTGATATTACTGTTGACGGGCAAACGCCTTACCGCGTGCAAACTACCGACGTTACCGATAATATTAAAGTTGGCGGCGATTTAGAAAATAAAGAACATACAGTGACTATTTGTAAAGACACTGAGGCTGGCATTGGTTACCT
Organism: Mucilaginibacter gracilis; assembly: GCF_003633615.1. Classification (NCBI taxonomy): domain Bacteria; kingdom Pseudomonadati; phylum Bacteroidota; class Sphingobacteriia; order Sphingobacteriales; family Sphingobacteriaceae; genus Mucilaginibacter; species Mucilaginibacter gracilis. The sequence continues at coordinate 1,864,989 of NZ_RBKU01000001.1, forward strand.
TGAGTTTGTGGGTGTTAAATGCGAAAAACTGCTTAAACTACCCGCGAAACCTAAACATAGAATAGAATTTGTGGGTACCACTATTACCTGTGGCGCAGATATGGACCGATCGGTATATCCATGTAATTTTGGTGATTGGTATGTACACCATAATGCCAATATGAGTTATGGCGCGGTTACGGCGCGCAGTTTAAATGCTGATTTCCAGATTACGGCAATATCGGGCATTGGTTTAACTAACAGTTGCTGCAATATACCAATTATGCCTAAAGCGTTTGATAAAATTAACACCGCAGCCGATAGTTTGATATGGAACTTTAGCATTTACCAGCCCGATGTGTTGAGTATTTGCCTGGGCGAAAGCGACGGCCCTGCCGCCCTGGATTCGGCTAAGTTTTGTGGTGCTTTTGTGGATTTTATTGGCAACATCAGGCACTTTTATCCTAAAACAACTATAGTTTGTTTAAATATACCAACCGGCGATTTGCGCCTTAATAAGGCACTTAAAAGTTTTATGGTAGGCATTAGCGATTATATGAATGCGCATGGCGATAGCAAGGTTTACCCGTTTAGTATCACTAAAACATATACTTCGGGCTGTAATAACCACCCAGACATGGGCGACCACGCACTTATTGCCGCCGAACTAAGCGAGTACATTAAGAAAATTATGAAGTGGAAGTAAAGCAGTGGTACTGATAATAATTTAACATAACAAAAAACGCCGGACTATAATGCCCGGCGTTTTTGTTATGAAGGAGTTTTACTGTAGATATTAACCGCTATTTTTTAGCGGGAGTTGCCACAGGTTGTTTCTTTTTGGTTTCCATAAATAGGGCACCACCTAAAAGTAATACCAGTAAGATGGAACTTGCAAACGATATTTTTTCGCCAGCATAGTATGATGTTGGGTGAAAAATAAACTCTATTTTATGGTTACCCACCGGTATTTGTGCGGCGCGTAAAACATAATCGGCACGGAAGTATGGTTTTTCAACTCCATCTATATACATTTTCCAGCCCTTGTTGTAATATATTTCCGAGAAAATGGCTATTTCCTGCGTAGTGCTTCCGCTTTGGTAAACCATATGGTCGGGGTTGTAACTTACAAGGTCAATTTTGCCCAGGGTATCCAGTGAGTTTTGCTTCTCGTCAATCAAAGTACTGTATTGCTTGTCAACAATAGCTTCATCGGATGGGTCAAAGCTGCTGATGGCCTGCATTTCCTCATCGGCATTGGGGGCAAACTTAACCGTTTTTACAAACCAGGCATGGCCGCAGGCGGTATTGTTGGCGTGCATACTAATGCTGCCCTGGTTTTTTTCGTCGGCGGTAAGTATGTATTTCACGTTCAGCATATCAAGCACATCCTGATTAATGCTTTTGCTTAACTGGTTATCAATCAACTCGTCAAAACGTTTTAAACGGGCGGCCGTGTAACCGCTGATAGCTTTATGGAAGTATGGCGTAACAGCATCCTGCAAAATAGGTTGCGTAGTATCAAAAACACGGTAATCCGGGTCTTTGTCGCGCATAATCAGCATGTCAATATCGCGTGGTTTTGGTGCCTGTGCATCTTGTTTGTCAATAAAGCTTTCATCTTTTAAATAGCGTTTATCAACGCTCCAAAGGTCAACCAATATAATTGCTAAAAATGCAACAGATACCAGCGTAGTGTTTAACTTTTGTTTAATAAAGGCCCAAAGCAAAGCAAAGGCGAGCAGTACAAATACCAGTGAACGCGCAGCATCGGCACGTGCAACCGATACTCTATCCTGTGTTAACCCGGCCATTACTGCATTGGCGGCATCAGTATTGCCTTTAAATGCCTGTGTTAACTGCTGCTGGATAGTTTGATTTGTAGCGTTTTTAAACGGCAGGAACAGATCGGGCAAAATTATGATTACCAAACAGAGGCCGCCGGTAATGTATAAGGCTATTAACAGTTTTTTAAATAACGGGGCTCTATCCGTGGTGGTAGCAACCTCGTTAACGGCAAGCAAAGCTAAAACCGGAACGCACAACATGGCAATGGCCAAAAATGAATCGACCGCGCGGAACTTATTGTAGAGCGGGAAGTAGTTAAAGAAAATATCGGATACGAAAGATAAATTACGACCAAAAGAAAGCACTACCGATAATACAATGGCGCCTACCAGCCACCATTTAACCTGGCTGCGCACAATAATTAACCCGAAAACAAACAGGAAAAATATAACGGCGCCATAGTAGTTTGGCCCAACGGTAAAAGGCTTATCGCCCCAATAAAGTGAAAATTGCTGTGCAAAGGTTTCGGCTTGTGTGGGGTCAACATTGTTACTAACCAGTGCCTTGGCAACGTTTGAGCCTTCGCCCGGAGCGTTGCCTGTATAGCCGCCATAAGCGTTGGGTATTAAAAAGGTTAAGCACTCGCCAATGCCCTGGCTGTACTCGTAAGCATAATCGCGCGGAAGGCCGTTGCTTGGTTGTTTAGTGTTTTGGGTAAGGTTTGATTGCCCGCGAATGGTATCCTTACCATAATCATAAGTACTCCATAACATGGATGCATTAACTGCAATGGCTAATAGTGTGCCAACTGCAAGGTATGCCAGGGCTTTACCAAAGCTGGCCAGTGTTTTGGCTTTATAGGCGTGGTAAAGTTCAACCAGTACCAGTATAACAATTGCCAAAAGCAGGTAATATGTCATTTGGACGTGGTTAGCGCGTATCTCTAACGCTAAAAAAAGCGCTGTTAATGCTGCACCCAACAAATATTTGCCTCGCAGGGCTAAAATAATACCCGCTAAAATAGGTGCAAAAAAGGCTATGGCAAATACCTGGTTGGAGTGCCCGGCCAGCATCAATATAAAATTGTATGATGAGAATGTAAATGCTATTGCTCCTGCTGCTGCCAGCCAGGGGTTAAGTTTTAAAACACAAAATAACAGGTACGAACCCAATAGCAACAATAATACGGTATCAATAGGGTTGGGGAACACCTTCTTTAAAACATCAATAATGTGAGTGGTTATGTTGCCTGGATAATGTGCCCATAACTGGAAGGTTGGCATACCGCCTAAAACCTGGTTTGTCCACAAAATTGTGGTGTCTTTTTCATGGTAATCCATGATTTCTTTTTGTGTGGATTGTGCGCGGGTAACGTCACTTTCGCCTAACGCTTTACCCTTAAATGCGGGGGTAAAGTACACAAAGCTTATCGCGAAAAAAATTCCAATAATGGCCAGATGGATGCCATTTTGTTTAAACCAATTGTTCATTAACGTGAGATATGATAATCAAAAATAGAAATTTGGTTGAGAATACGAACTATTTTTGTATTTAGGTTTAGCAGTGCTGTGTGCCGCTCCTAAAAGCAAAAAACATGATCGCCAATCCGGCAACACTAATTATGTAGGCAATAATACGTATTTTATCGTATTCTTCGCGGTCGCGGCGTATTTTGTAGACATTGTAGGCAGCAAGCACTGCTAAAACTACCCAAAAAAACCAGTTTATTTGAGGGCATGAGGCAAACGCCTGTATGGTAAGCGCCATTACAACATAGTTAACGGCTATAAGGTAAAAAGATTGGGGCGTGCCGTAATGCCGGCGCTTGTACACATCTTCGGGGAGCATGTTACTTTATTTCTTCGTAATCAATGTAATCGCCCTCAGAATCGGGTATTGCGCTTTTGCTTTTTGGAGCTTTATCTACCCTTACCGAGCCTTCGGCATTGCGGGATTGCTTACCGCTATTGTATTGCTGTTGCTGACCGCCTTGTTGTTGTGCTTTGTTTACCACGCTTTGAAAAAGCATAGGCAGGGCCAGGCGTATTAAACCACGGATACCGTAGTAGGCAAGCATCAGGATGAGGAAAAATTCAATAATTGCTGACATCGTATCAATTGTAAATTACAAATATATAAAGTTAATAACGATAAAATAGTTTGCTTATGATAAGCGCAATGTTTTACATTGTATTAACAGATGGAGGAGAAATAAAAAGGGCACCCCGGGGTGTACCCGAAATGCCACTATATTAAATTAAGGGGGGTGTTAGTGTGCCAAAGTAAATCTTAACCAAAAATCCTGTGATTCGGACATGTCAGGATCGTCAGCCCCGCCGCCGCCATTGCTGTTGCCCGAGTCGGATTTTTTGCCGCCATCGCGACCGGTATGGTTAACGGCGCCTGTACTTGCGCTGGCACTAATTCCGCCGGCACTTTTATCGCCATCAATACCGTTTATGCAAACGTTTATAAAAATATCGTTGCTTTTATCGGCTTTTAAGGCCAGTAAACGCAGGGGTATGGCCATTTCATAGCCCAGGTTGCGCTCGTCGTCAAATTTAAAGGCGGCTTTAAAGCCAACGCCGTTTGTGGGCGGTATTTCGTCGGGGTTTACGCCTTTAAAGCCCGATGTTTGGATGGTGCCCGGTATAAACGAGCCTGTATTATCGGCATTGCGCCTAAAACCGCTACTACCCGGTTTAGGGAAGGTAACGCTATAGGTTTTGCGCTTTTTGCCTTCGGTGTTGATTGATACCGTAATGCCTGCCTTGGTTATTTTGCGTTTAACCATGGGGTCGCCGGTAAGTACAATTAGGTATAAGCTGGTATCATCATTAGCTATGGTATAGCTGAGTTTAAATTTACCATCAAATACGGGTGGCGTATCTTTCCAATCGCTTACAAGGCCATCAATGGTAACAGATGCCGGTGCTTTTTTTAAGGCCGGGCCGGCGGCCTGGCCCTTTGCGTGGTTGGAGATTAAGAAAATCCCGAGCATGGCTACGGGAATGAGAAGGTGGCTTTTCATTGTCATAATAGTGAGTCAGTTAATGGAGTACAATTGCAAGATAAAAAATCAGAAGCGCATTTTCAATGGTTTCTGATTTTTTATCTTGCTGATGCACAATTATTTAAACCCAATTGTATAACTAAAAAAGTAGTAGTTTGCTTAATGCCCTGCCAGTGCCAGATCAACCCAAAAATCTGTTGATTGCGACATGGCGGATTTATCCTGTTGCTGGCCTTCGCCGCCGCCTCTGCGACCACCGCCGCCCCCACGTCTGCCGCCTCCACCGCCCATGCCGCCGCCACCCATTCCACCGCCGCCGCCCATGCCACCTCCCATACCTCCGCCGCCGCCAATGCCGCCGCCTTCGGTTCCACCGCTGCGGTGTGGGCCAACGCCATCGGGCATTTCAATACCATTAATAGAGATGTTGATAGCAAGCTGGTTAAGCTTGTTTTTATTGGCTTTTAAGTTGAGTAGTTTTAAGGGTATGGCGGTTTCGTAAATTAAGTTGTGTTTATCGTCGAAACCAATTGCGGCCTTAAAGCCGTAGGTGTTTGCTGTGGTGATAACATCGCTTTCCACATCCTTAAAGCCGGCTACCCTGATGCTGGTTGATTCGATAAGCGAAGGGCGTTGCACATCTTCGGCATTATCGTCGGGTTTGTGGTTCATGAAGGATGTTTTATCGGGAATGGGGTAACTTAGGCTGTAAACCTTATGTTTTTTGCCTTCGCCGTTTACCGATATGGTAATGCCGCCCGCCATTATTTTGCGTTTAAGTTGCCTGTCGGTAACAAGGGCTACCACGTATAAATCGGTATCGTTATTAGCTATGGTGTAGTTGAGTTTGGTTTTGCTATCGTACATAGCCAACGAATCGCCCCACTCCAGCATTTTGCCATCTACATTTACATTGGCCGGGGCCTTTTGCATGGTTGGTATTTGGTCTATCCGCGAAAATGCTTCTAACAAAAAGCAAATACCTAAACCAGCAAGCAGGGTATATTTCAAACCGTTTTTCATTACAGGATATTGATTAAATAATTAAACAACAATACCCTGCTTAAATGAATTTTGAATGAAAAAAGTGTGAGTGATGGTTTTGGAACAAATTTGTTACACAAGAAAGATGCAAGAAGCCAGATGCAAGAAACAAGAGTGCTGAAGCAGAAACAATTATTAAGAGCCGAGATAAGAGGAAAGCCCGATTTTTAAATTAGAACGTATTAGAAACACCTTAGCGGGCGTCAGTGCGAGGTACGAAGCAATCTCTACGTAGGACAAACGGACTTAAAGAGTCGCTGTGTAGAGTTTAGAGATTGCTTGGTACCTACCCATGACATTTTTCTTTCCCTGCTCTCGAGAGGGGAATCGCACAAGCCAACGCTCTTATTCGTCATTTCACTTTCATAGGCCACAGCATTCTATTACTCGCAATGACGCACTTATTTTATGTTTTTATTCTTAAAGGCAGTAATTCTCAAGAAAACTTTTCTTCCATCATTTTTTCCAATGCAAACATTTCGTCGCGTAGTTTGGCGGCCATTAAAAAGTCCATGCCTTTGGCGGCGGCAAGCATTTCTTTTTTGGTGTTTTCTATCGATTTTTTTAGTTCGGCCTTGGTCATGTATTGAACAATGGGGTCGGCGGCAATAGTCTGGGCCGTATTTTCAACGTAAGCGTATTGTATACCTCCTTTAAAATCAACCACAGATGTTTGCTCAATAATAGCCTCGCGCGATTTGCCAACCGTGGTAGGCGTGATGCCATGCTCCAGGTTATAGGCAATTTGTATATCCCGGCGGCGGTTGGTTTCTTCCATCGTTATCCGCATCGAGTCGGTAATTTTATCGGCGTACATAATTACGCGGCCCCTGTCGTTACGGGCAGCGCGGCCAATGGTTTGTATCAGCGAGCGTTCGGAGCGTAAAAAGCCTTCTTTATCGGCATCTAAAATAGCCACGAGCGATACTTCGGGTAAATCCAATCCTTCGCGTAAAAGGTTAATGCCTATCAGCACATCAAATTCGCCCAAGCGTAAGCCGCGCAGTATTTCAACCCGTTGCAGGGTTTTTACTTCGGAGTGTATGTAGCGGCATTTAATACCCAGCCTGTCCATATATTTAGCCAGTTCTTCGGCCATGCGTTTGGTTAGGGTGGTTACCAGTATGCGGTCGCCCAGTTTAATGGTTTTATCCACCTCGTCAAGCAAGTCGTCTACCTGGTTAATTACTGGGCGCACTTCAATAACAGGATCGAGCAGGCCGGTTGGGCGTATTACTTGCTCAACAACCACACCTGCCGATTTTTCGAGTTCGAAATCGCCGGGGGTTGCACTAACGTAAACGGTTTGCGGTGCCAGGCGCTCAAACTCCTGGAAGTTTAGCGGGCGGTTATCCAGGGCGGCAGGCAGGCGGAAACCATACTCAACCAATGATATTTTGCGCGACCTATCGCCGCCGTACATGGCCCTTATTTGCGGCACGGTAACATGGCTCTCGTCAATCACCATCAAATAATCGTCCGGAAAGTAATCCAGCAAACAAAAAGGCCGTGCGCCGGGCTGGCGGCCATCAAAAAAGCGCGAATAATTTTCGATGCCCGAGCAATAGCCCAGTTCGCGTATCATTTCTAAATCGTAATTAACCCGTTCTTCCAAACGTTTGGCTTCTAAAAAACGGCCATCATCAATAAATTGTTTTTTACGGCTCTCCAGCTCGGCCTGTATTTCCCAAACGGATTGCTGGAAACGCTCGCGCGGGGCAACGTACAGGTTGGCAGGGTAAACCACCATGTTCTGCATTTTTTCGACAGTTTTGCCGGTGGTTGGGTCAAAAGTGGTTAGCTCTTCAATATCATCACCAAAAAACGAAACCCGGTAAGCATAGTCCATGTTGGCGGGCCATATATCAACCACATCGCCCTTTACGCGGAAATTTCCGCGGCGAAAATCGGCCGTGGTGCGTGCGTATAGTATCTCTACCAGGCGATGCAAAAATGCATTGCGGCTAATGCGTGTACCCACTGCAAAGCGGAAAACGGAATTGGCAAAATCCTCCGGGTTACCCATACCATAAATGCAGGAAATGGACGATACCACAATAACATCCCGGCGGCCCGACATTAAAGCCGATGTAGTGCGGATACGTAGTTTTTCTATCTCCTCGTTTATCTGAAGATCTTTTTCGATATAGGTATTGGATGATGGTATAAAGGCTTCGGGCTGGTAGTAATCGTAATACGACACGAAATAGTTTACCGCGTTTTCCGGAAAAAACTGTTTAAACTCGCCGTAAAGCTGCGCAGCCAGGGTTTTATTGTGGCTTAAAATAAGCGTGGGTTTTTGAGTTTGCTCAATAATATTGGCAACGGTAAATGTTTTGCCCGAGCCTGTAACACCCAATAAGGTTTGGTAATTATCGCCATTATTAATGCCCTGCACCAGTTGGCGTATAGCTTCGGGCTGATCGCCGGTGGGTTTATATTGGGATGTGATTTTAAAATCCATAATTTTTATGAGTATTGAGATGGACGTATTGCGACTCATCTGTTGGATAACACTGGTATATGGCTGTTTGTTAGGTGCTCTTTAACAAAATGCCATTGGTGCAATCTTTTTTAATCGGTGTAACCCTAATCAACAAAACTACAAAAATTAGCAGGCATAAAAAAGGGGAACCAACCCGTGGCTCCCCCTAAATCAAACCTTATCAAACATCAGCATGAACTGATGTTGTTATAAATACGCTTAGTTGTAGTGATTAGTTTTTGGAAATTATTTTTTGACATTTTAATTAGATTTAGGATTGGTGGAAGATGGAATAGGTAAGATGGAAGATGTGTTTTTGAAATGGAAATGTATAACGTACAATGAAAGGGTGGAGGTGTGATGTAAACAAAAATGTTGCCTATACCTCCGTGCGATTGGCCCCTTCCTTAAAGATGATTTTTTATACTTTCACACCTTATATGATACTTCCTCTAAAAATAGATGGCGTTTATTAGCCAGCAATTCATTCAAAAAAAATTCTTTAATATTATAAACGGAGTAACTTTTAAAGTATTTTGCCCCAAAAAATTCTCAGTAAAATTCAGCTTCGTATTAATGGTAATCAACTTTTAATGTATTTTAACAAGAACTTTTGTATTGAATAAAGTAGCTTTACAATTTTACTCATTGTATGCGTTTAACTTTTATCATTTTACTTTTAACTCCAATATTTTGTTTAGCTCAACCAAAACAAGATACATTAATTAGTGATTATATGCAGGGCGAATACTTGCAAGGGTTTAATGGCAATGTGTTGATTGCAAAAAGTGGCAAAATAATCTTTCAACGATCATTTGGTTACCGAAATTTCAGCATGATGCAACCACTTAATAACTCGTCTGTTTTTGAATTGGCATCCGTTTCCAAGCAATTCACAGCCGCAGGTATTTTATTACTTAAAGCAAAGGGAAAGCTTCATTTAAATGATACATTGGGTATGTATTTCCCACAACTTCCATATTCAAAAGTTACCATTTACCAGCTACTAACGCATACTTCGGGACTACCAGATTATTTAGATGTGATGGATACCGTATGGAATCATCACAAAATTGCTTTTAATAATGATGTTGTGCAGTTTTTGGCAATCCATCGGCCACCCTTATATTTTGCACCAGGCTCCCGGTATGATTATTCAAATACCGGGTATGTCCTTCTGGCCAGCATTATTGAAAAACTGACCGGTGAAACTTATAACGAATATCTGCAACGGAACATTTTTAAACCCTTGCATATGGATAGTACAAAAGTGTACAACACGCGAAGGTCAAACCGAGACAGTATTGCCAACTATGCCTACGGCGCAGTTTTAAGCAATAATACTGGCAATTACATGTTGCCTGATAGTTTAAAGCAGTATGACTTTGTATATTGGTTAGATGGCGTTACCGGAGACGGAACAGTAAATTCAACCACGGGTGATCTGCTCAAATGGGAAAATGCATTGCTGCATCACCGGATGCTTAATGAAAAAAATCAAACTGATATGCTTTCGCCGCACACGCTTACCGATACTCTTAATAAACGCTTTTATGGTTTTGGTGTAGAACTTGGAAAAGATGAGTTAGGGCAATTTATAACACATAATGGATCATGGCCGGGTTATTCAACAGTACTTAGCCACTATTATAACGGCGACTATACTATTATCGTTTTATCCAATAATCAGTTTAATTCAACAGGTATATCCAGAACTTTAGCTTATTTATTGAATGGTAAATCAGTTGTAATGCCTTATATCCACAAAGCAATCTCGTTAGATACTTCTATACTGAATAGATATGTTGGAAAATATGCCTTTCCATTAGCAAAATTGGAACTTGTAGAGCACTCTGGGAAATTATATCGCCATCTGCCCGGACGTAGTGCAGCTTCTGATGTTGAGTTAAAACCAGAATCATTCACCAAATTTTTTTATGCCAATAAGGCGGATGTTCAACTTGAATTTGAACTGAACGAAAAAAAACAAATAACTGGCGTATTTGTAATTAATTGCGGTATTAAATCCAGGGGGGCAAAAATCAATTAAAGGATAACCCTTAGCAAACCTAAAAGACATTGATTCACACTTTACTTTTTTCTGTAAGCAATAAGCTGTAAGAATGTACTCGCGATAGTGAAGGCCTTTGCTTTTTTTTTAAAAATAAGTTTCCTCCGCGTTCTCATGGAACAAGCCTGTGTGCTATCTACTGTTTTGGCAGCTTAGGTTTTTTAGATTGACTATAATTATTGAGGATTGATAAATATAGCTAAATTGCAACCTATATCAATACAGGCGATCTGCCTGCAATTATGATAAGGTTATGTTTCAAATTGTAGCTTTGCATCATGCGAATATGACTATGGGCGATTGTTTCGTTGTGTATAATGGCAATTTTACATCTTTCATAAGTAAATAAACACATCTTCCATCTTATCTGATAAATTTTCCATGAACAAAATATACCAACACATCTTCTTCGATCTCGATCATACCATTTGGGACTTTGACAAAAACGCTGAGGAAACTTTGCAGGAGCTTTATGTGGTTTACAAATTAGGCGAATTGGGTTTACCTTCTGCCGAAGTTTTTATTGAAACTTATACCCGCAACAACCACCAGCTTTGGGCCGATTACCACGTGGGCAAAATAACTAAGGAAGCACTGAGGGAAACCCGGTTCAAAAAAACTTTCCTCGATTTAGGTTTGAGGCCCGAAGTGATACCCTTGCAGTTTGAGGATGACTATGTTAACATTTGCCCAACTAAAACCAACCTTTTTGAGGGTGCGCACCAAACTTTGCAATATTTGCACGGCAAGTATACCATGCACTTGATAACCAATGGTTTTAAAGAATCGCAGGCGATGAAAATTAAGGGTGCCGGTATTGGTCAATATTTCGACCAGATCATCGTATCCGAAGACGTAGGGGTTAACAAACCCGACCCGGCAATATTTAAACATGCTTTACATTTGGCCGGGGCCGAAAAGGAAAGCAGTTTGATGATTGGCGACAGCGTTGAAGCCGATATTCGCGGGGCACTGGGCTTTGGTATGGATGCCATATACTTTAACCCCGCCGGCCTAGTTAAACCTGCCGATGTGCCTTTGCAAATAAGCAGTTTAAATGAATTAACTTTGTTGCTATGAGTATCGCTTCGCTAAAAAAAACGCTCGAAAATACGTTGATGGAATACCGCCGCCGTTTGGATGTTATACCAGATAGTGAGTTTAACGCTACGCCGCCGGGTGGTGGCTGGAGCTATGGCGAAGTATATTCGCATATTTTGCAGGCCAATTTGGCCTCGCTTGTGGCTATAGAGCGTTGCGCCAACGGCACCGGTAAAATTGATGATAAGCGCCTGGGTTTGCCGGCGCAGTTTATTTTTTTGGTTGGCTCGTTCCCCATAAAATTTAAGGCGCCCGAAAAAATTGCCGCCCAGGTTAACAATATTGGTAAAGAAGAAGCCCGCAATTTGCTGGTTAAACTCAAAACAAGAATAGAGCAGTTGGCGCCTGTTATAAACAAATCGTCTACGTTTAGTAAAATAAAACATCCGAGTTTGGGGCTGCTTAATGCAAAGCAATGGTTGAGGTTTATTGATATACATACGCGGCACCATTTAAAGCAGTTAAACCGTATTGAAAAAAAATTTAAGGGTGGGTGAAACTTTTTAAACTTAACGGAGTCTTAACATGCAGATAATCTGATAACCAGATATTTGTAATTAACACTTAATAAGATGAATCAAGAATTTATCCATGTGTTTGAAGTTGGCGCGCTGTTAGTATTAGTAGGTATATTTTACTTCAGCCCCTTTGAACTAAAAGTTAATGAGGACGACGAAGACGACGATTAGTCTAAACCCACACCCCCCTGTTGCATTAGCCGGTTTTATAAGCCGGGCTATGTTTGCTTCCTTTTATTTTTATTACTCAGCCCTCAAAAAATGGTAAAGCGCGAGGTTGATATTGTTGTAATTTCCGACGTGCATTTGGGTACCTATGGTTGCCAGGCTAAAGAATTATTACGCTATTTAAAAAGCATAAGGCCAAAAATACTGATACTAAACGGCGATATTATTGATATTTGGCAGTTTAGCAAATCGTACTGGCCGGAGGCGCATACCAAGGTGCTGCGCCGTATACTAAAATTTATTGCCGAAGGCATTCCCGTTTATTACCTAACCGGTAACCATGATGAGATGCTGCGCAAATTTGCCGATTTTGATTTGGGCAGCTTTAAACTGTTAAACAAGGTGTTACTTAACATTGACGGCAAAAAGGCCTGGATATTTCATGGTGATATTTTTGATGTTACCATGCAGCACTCCAAATGGCTGGCCAAACTGGGCGCAGTTGGGTATGATACGCTGATACTGATAAATAGCTTTGTTAATTGGTGCCTTAAATTGATGGGCAGGCCTAAAATGAGTTTCTCGGCAAGGGTAAAGGCTAAATTTAAAGATGCGGTAAGCTTTATTAATCATTTTGAACAAACCGCTGCCGACCTGGCTGTTGATAAAGGTTATGATTATGTAATATGCGGCCATATTCACCACGCCGAGATTAAAACCATACAGGGTAATGACGACCGAATAGGCTCGGTTGTATACCTTAACTCGGGCGATTGGGTTGAGAGCTTAACCGCTTTGGAGTATAATAACGGTAATTGGAGCATTTACAAATACCAAACCGACGATTTTAAAGCTGAAACAGAAGACGAGGACAAAACTGACCTTGAAGACCTGGATGCCAAAATGAATGTGCTTGATCTGTTAGAGAGGTTTAAACAAGAGAGCCACTAATGTAGTTAATGCATTATCTTTGCAAAAGCCTTTTGAAATAACAGATGAAGATACTCTATGCAATACAGGGAACAGGGAACGGACATATTAGCCGTGCGCGAGAAGTTGTCCCTTTGTTGCAGCAGCACGGCGAGCTTGACCTGCTGGTAAGCGGTACCGAGGCCGAGATGCAGTTACCACAACCACTTAAATACAGGTTACACGGGGCAAGCTTTGTTTTTGGCAAAACCGGCGGTGTTGATAAATGGGCAACTTATAAGATAATGAACCTGCGCCAGCTATGGCACGATATACGCAACATACCGCTTAAACAGTACGATTTAATAGTTAACGATTTTGAACCGGTTACGGCCTGGGCATGCCGTTTCCAAAAGGTGGAGTCGGTTTCGTTGAGCCATCAGTGTTCTTTTGTATCAAAAAAAACACCACGGCCCGATAAATACAACTTTGCCGAATTGCTTTTAAAATATTATTCGCCTACCGACCATCACATCGGTTTTCATTTTGACAGGTACGACGACTTTATTCATACTCCCGTTATCAGGAGCGAAATACGATCACTGGATCCTAAAAATATGGGGCATTACACCGTGTACCTGCCCGCCTATGACGACCGCACACTTGTTAAATACCTTAGCCAGATTGATGTGCCCTGGCAAATTTTTTCTAAACGCCAAAAAACCACGTATCAGGAAGGTAACGTACAGGTTAACCCGGTAAATAACGAAGCTTTTAACAAAAGTATGGCTAATTGCGAAGGCTTACTTACCGGCGGCGGCTTTGAAGGGCCCGCCGAAGCACTATATCTGCAAAAAAAGGTATTGATGATACCCATGAACGACCAATACGAGCAGCAATGCAATGCCCTGGCGGCATCACGGCTGGGTGTGCCTGTTATACACGAAGTTGATGATACCTTTGTATCAAAAATACGCCATTGGGTTGAGAGCGATAACCTCATCAAAGTTAATTTCCCGGATGAAACGGCTGCCATTATAGCAAATATGGTGAAAACCTACGGAGCCCCCCTAACCCCCTGAAGGGGGAACAAGTTCGCCATGCGGCCTTTGGATTTATTTGCCTGCGAGGGATAGCGTGGCAATCGCAGGTTAGTGGAGCCACTGCGAAGGGAGAATTGCTTACGTGCGATTGCTTCGTGCCTCGCAAAGACAAGTTAAACCATGTCCTAAAGCCTATCTAAAACAAAGTTATTTTCCAGCTTCGCGGTTTTTCTGTTAATATTGCTAAATAGTTTATAAATTAAATGATAAAGGCTTTTAGAACACTTAATCCAATTAACATCCTTTGGCTGGCTGTTGTATTAGTTGTTTTGAGGATAGCTTATGTTATTCATCTGCCGCAGCATATTGCCATTGTTTTTGTTGAACCGTTTGCGCGCCTGCTGATACCGGTAAATTACGAAGATTCGTTTAGCTCAATTTATAACGTAATTTCGGCAGGGGTATTGGTTTTTATACAGGCACTTTGGTTAAACCATATTATTAACCAGTATAGCCTGTTAAGCAAGCCCACTTTTTTGCCTGCGCTTGTTTATATAACGGCATCGTCGTTATTTGGGCCATTTTTAGTGCTTAGTCCGCCGCTCATTTGCAATTTTTTAATTTTGTGGATGGTGCATATGCTTTTAGAGTTGTATGCCGACGAAAACCCTATGGGTACGGCCTTTAACCTGGGCATGGTGGTTGCCGTTGGCACCCTTATTTACTTCCCGTTTATTTATATGTTTTTAGCCATTTGGGCCGGCCTCGTAATTTTTAGGCCCTTTAACTGGCGCGAATGGGTTGCGGCAATAATAGGCTTTGTTACAATTTTCTTTTTTTTGGCGGTTTTTTATTTTTGGACAGACAGGATAGAGGAGTTTTATAAAATATGGTTGCCTTTGGGCAGCAGTTTCCCGGCCAGTATACAAATAGTGAGCTATTATAATTACCTGGTGCTTATACCGGTTATGGTTATCCTGCTGCTGTCGTTTATCCGGCTCAGGCAAAATTTTTTCAGGAGTTATATATTGATGCGTAAGGCTTTTCAATTGCTTGGCTTTATGTTTGTTATTGCCCTGTTATCGTTTTACGTTAAACCAAACTTTGATTTGAGCCACTTTTTATTATGTTTGGTGCCTGTATCTGTTATGTTTGCTTATTACTTTTTAAACGCCAACAAATGGTGGATGTACGAAACCCTCTATTTTTTGTTGGTAATGAGCATCGTTTACTTCCAGTTTAACAAATTTTAACTTTTAATTTCGTGCAAATGTGCCCGCTTGTGTTAGTTTTGTAGCATGAAATTCGGCGTAGTCATTTTTCCCGGCTCCAATTGTGATCAGGATATCATATATGTATTGGAGAAAATAATGGGGCAGCAGGTTGTACAGCTTTGGCATAAAGACCATGATTTGCAAAATGTAGATTTTGTTATATTACCCGGAGGTTTTTCCTTCGGCGATTATTTGCGGTCGGGGGCAATAGCCCGCTTTTCGCCAATAATGAACGAGGTTATCAATTTTGCGGCAAGGGGCGGTTATGTATGGGGCATTTGCAACGGTTTTCAAATACTGGCCGAAGCCGGCCTGGTACCCGGAGCATTGCTGCACAATAGCAAGCGTAAGTTTATATGCAACAACATTTACCTAAAAGCGCAAACAACAAACTCGCTATTAACATCGCAGGTTGATGCCGCCAAGGCCTTAAAAATACCTATTGCACACGGCGAAGGTAACTTTTTTGCCGACGCAGATACGTTGAAAAGCCTCAATGATAATGAGCAGGTATTGTTTAGGTATTGCGACGAAGCCGGTAATATTACCGATGCCGCAAACCCTAACGGCGCGGCTCAAAACATAGCCGGTATTTGCAACAAAAACCGCAATGTTTTTGGTATGATGCCACACCCCGAAAGGGCGGCCGACAGCTTACTTGCCAATGAGGATGGGCTTGCAATTTTTGAATCGATACTATCGTTTGTTAAGGCCTAATGGCTAACCTTGTAATTGATATTGGTAATACAAACATCAAATTAGCGGTTTTTAATTTTGATGAGTTAAGCTGGGTACAAAGTTACAAGGTGGTTGATGAGCAGGTATTAAATGATATTTTAACCGGCTATAAACCGGATAGAGCTATCATTTCATCAGTAAAAAAGCAATATACCGAAACCTGGGAGCCGTATTTAAGCAAACACATTCCGCTGGTTAAGTTTAATGCAGATATGGCTAAGTTGATTAAAAACCATTACCGTACACCAAAAACACTGGGGCTTGACAGGCTTGCCGCAGTAGCCGGTGCACAGGCGCTTTACCCAGGTAAAAGCAGTATGGTTATTGATGCCGGTACCTGCATAACTTATGATTGGGTTGATACCGATGGCAGCTATTTTGGCGGCAGCATATCGCCGGGTTTGCAAATGCGTTACAAAGCATTAAGCCATTACACCGGGGCACTGCCTTTGCTTAATGCCGACGAGCATTTTACCGCACATGCCGGAGATGATACACAAACGGCCATACATTCGGGCGTGCAAAACGGTATACGTTTTGAAGTGGAGGGCTTTATTGCAGCTTACTTTAAGGCCCAAAAACCAATGAATATTTTACTAACCGGGGGCGATTCGATTTTTTTTGATACTCTATTGAAAAATAGCATCTTTGCCCCTCACATAAAAATTGAACCTTATTTGGTTCTGAGTGGATTAAACGCAGTTATACAACAGCCTAATGACTAATTATTTAAAGTTTTTTTTAATATTTTTATTTTCTGCTGCAGCATCAGGAGCGCTTGCACAACAAGCAGGTTCGGCCACCACAAGTTCGCCGTATTCAAAATTCGGGCTTGGCGATTACGACGAATCATTATTGCCGCAGCAACGCGGTATGGGTGGCATAGGGGTTGCTGTACGCAAGCCCAGTGGCTTTAGTGATATTAATGTGCTAAACCCGGCTTCATACAGCTCAATACAATTAACTACTTTTGATATTGGGGGCTATATGGGTACAACGTCGCTAAAAACAAGCACCACAGGGCCGCAAACCAGTGCTAACTTTAGGTTAAGCCACATAACGTTGGCAGTGCCGGTTAGTAAACAGTCGGCATTAAGCTTTGGTATATTGCCATACGCCAACCTTGGTTACAGCTACAGGCAGCAAACAAAAACAACATTAAACAGGGCATCAACAGGTGGTATTGATACCAGCGCAACGGTAAACAACGTATACTCGGGCGAGGGAGGTTTATCAAAGGCCTATATTGGCTACGGCTTTGGTTTGGGCGAAAACCTTAACTTAGGTTTTAACGTGGCTTATATTTTTGGTAACGAAAAGCAATACCGCTCAACCGAGTTTCCGGATATACCAACGGTATTAAACAACAACATTGAAAATAGCTTTAATGCAAGTGGTTTAAATTTTGATTACGGCGTTCAATACAACTTAAAGGTTAGCGAAACCAGGCGCTTTACTGTTGGCTACTCGGGTTCGTCAAGCTCGCAACTTAATGCAAACAGCAACTTTGTGGTTACTCAATATTTATTGGCTACAGATGGCACTGCGGATGTACCCCGCGATAGTTTAATAAGCACCAAAACATCGGGCAAAATTAATTTGCCTATGATACACAGGTTTGGGATAGCCTACCAAAAAGACGGAAAGTTTATGATAGGCGCTGATTATAAGATAGGCCAATGGTCGGACCTTTCGATAGGCGGCGTTAACTCGGGCTTGAAAAACAGCCAAAGCTTTGCCCTTGGCGGCGAAATTATTCCAAACATTGATGCGATATCAAACTACCTGTCCGTGGTTGACTATCGTTTTGGTTTAAAGTATGATAAAACCTACATTAACGTTAACGGAACAGATATTAAACAATATGCCGCAACCTTTGGCCTAGGCTTACCTATACCCAACGAAAGGCGTACAAGCTATTATAAAGTGAACATAGCTGCCGAAGTTGGCCGCAGGGGCACGCTTGAAAACAGCCTGGTTCGCGAAACTTATTTTAACCTGCACATAGGCTTTACCATTAACGACAAGTGGTTCCAGAAGTACAAGTTTGATTAATTTGCGGCATGAAGCAGTTTAAATGGTTTACCGGCATATTTTTACCGGCATTGTTTATGGCTGTGCTGCTACTGGCTTGCGAAAATGATTTAAACCAGGTAAAAAAAATATCGGCGCTGGAAGCCAGCAAGCCGGTTGACAGTACGCTGGGTGTTGATGTGATTTACAGCGATTCGGCAAAAGTGCGTGCGCACATGACAACGCCGTTGATGCTTCGCCAAAACCCTACCGACCCTAATAAAGGTTTTTACGAAATGCCGAAAGGGGTTAAGATTGTTTTTTATGATGACAAGCTTAACCAAAAGGTAGCGCACTTTGATGCGGATAAGCACATCGTATCTACCGTAACATCCGACTATGCTATTACCAGCAACATGGACAAGCTGATTGAGCTGCGAAAAAACGTTGTGGTAAAAAATACCGAAGGGGCTGTTTTTACCACGCAGCAGCTTTTTTATGATACCAACAAGAAATTAATTTACAGCAATGTTGCCTGCCAGATGACAAAACCCGACGGCACTGCGCTTGACGGAACATCGTTTACCAGCAACGAAACTTTTACCAATTATGCCTTTAAACAGGGCAAAGGCACTATTGCCACAAGCGGAAAATTGGGCCAATAACGGCTTGATTTATAGAGATAAAAATTGTGCTATAATTTTTTACCAAAAGTTGTATCTTGCGCGCTCTTTTGAATAATATAAATATTGATATTGTATGGGTATAATGGGGTTTTTGCGCGAAAGGTTTGGAAAAATAGTAGCTATTACTATTGGCCTTGCGCTTGGTGTGTTTATCGTAACCGAGGTAGTTCAGTACGGTAAATCGTATTTTAACGGGTCTGCAAATGATGTTGGCCAGGTTGATGGCGAAAAAATAGACAGAGCCGATTTTGACAAAAAGGTTGAGCAAAGTGTAGCCAATTACAAGCAACGTTATGGCCAAACCAATGTTGATCCGCAGGCGATGTCTTATTTGCAGGAGCAAACCTGGAACCAGGTGGTGAGCCTGATGGTACTGCAAAAAGAAATTGATAAGCTGGGTTTAGTTGTTGGTGTTGATGAAACGCAAGACATGATAAGCGGGCCTACGCCTAACCAAATGATATTGCAAAACTTTGCTAACCAGCAAACAGGCCAGTTAGACAGAACTGCACTGAACGACTTTTTGGGAAGACTTAGAGTTGCCAAGGCAGAAGACCCGATAAAGGCAAGCTGGGCAAGCTTTGTTAACCAGATGATAGATAATAAAAAGGATGAAAAGTATTTAGCCATGATTAAAAACGGCTTATACATAAACAGCCTTGATGCTAAAGACGACTACGAAGCCAAAAATAAATTGGTTAACTTTAAATATGTAAGTGTTGATTACGCATCAATACCTGATAATAAAGTAACGCTTACCGATGGTGATTATCAAAGTTATTATGATGACCACAAAAACATGTTTAAAAACCCACGCGAATTGCGCAGTTTTGATTTTGTTGCATTTGATGCATCACCTTCAAAAGATGATTCGGCAGCGGTAAAAGAGCAGGTAGCAAAATTAATACCCGATTTTAAGGCAAGCACAAACGATTCGGTTTTTGTTGCTATTAACGCCGAAACTAAAGCACCTTTAGTTTATCAAAAGAAGGGTCAATTGGATCCTAAAATTGATACCATTATGCTGGGTGCGGCTAAGGGGTTTGTATATGGCCCGTATTTCTCAAACGGATCATTCAAACTGGCTAAATTAGTTGATTCGCGTTTCAGTCCGGATTCTGTTAAAGCCCGTCATATTTTGATTAGCATCCAGGCCGAAGGTAGCCCGGAGAAAGCTTTGGCTAAAGCCGATTCGTTAAAAAAATTAATACAAAGCGGTAAAAAAACCTTTGCCGAATTAGCTCCAATAAACTCGATAGACAAACAATCGGGTGTTAAAGGTGGCGAACTGGGCACTTTTACCCGTGGCCAAATGGTGCCGGTATTTGAGGATGCCGTTTTTGATGGTAAAAAAGGTGAGTTTAAAATAGTTACTTCTCAATTTGGTGTTCACCTTGTGGAGATTGAAGACCAAAAAGGATCATCAAAAGTTGTTAAGGTTGCCGTTGTTGATAAACCACTTGAGGCAAGTACTAAAACCACATCGGCGGCTTATTCAAAAGCTCAGGCATTTTTAGGTAACCTAACCAAGGATAATTTTGATGCCGAAGCTAAAAAAGCAGGTTTACAAGTAAAAACTGCCGAAGATGTTAACGGATTGGCATCGTCGGGTGGCGGTTTAGAAAACATCCGCGAGTTGGTTCGTTGGGCTTTTAAGGCCGACAAAGGCGACTTTAGGGAGCAGGTTGACCAAGCAGGTAATGAGTATGTAATTGCCCGTTTATCGCAAATTAAGCCAAAAGGTATTTTGCCTTTAGATGTTGTTAAGAAACAAATAACACCACAGGTATTAAACATTGCTAAGGCAAAACAAATATTGCCAAAGCTTGAAAGTGCATTAAACGGCGCTTCTACCATTGAGCAGGTTGGCCAAAAAGCCGGCATCCCGGTTACACCGGTACAAAACGTTGTTTTTGCTAACCCGGTTGTACCAGGCTCGGCGCAAGAAAATAAGTTGATAGGTGCTATGTTTGGCTCGCAGGTTAACAAACTATCAAAACCAATTGAAGGCGACAAGGCTGTTTATGTGTATGTTGTTGAGAATTTTTTAAACCCTCCGCCATTAACCAATGCATTGCGCCAAAGGGAACAAATAGCCCAGCAATTGTTGCAAAGAACTGATAACGCGGTGTTAGAAGCCCTGAAAGATAAGGCGAATGTAAAAGATTACAGAGCCAAGGTACTGTAACCAATATATTAAGTAATTTTGTATCCGGAATTGGTGATTAAACCTTTTCCGGATTTTTTGTTTAATAGTAAAATGGATATCCAGGAAGAAATAGTTAATAAAGTTGCCCTGAGTGGTTTGGTGAGTGTAGACCCGGCGAGTTTTTACCCGCCAGGAGAACGCTTGGTTTACGATATAAAGGATAATTTATTTATGGGCCTGATGCTACGCGAAAAGGACTTTAGGGAATTTGTTAAAACGCATGACTGGACGCAATATGCCCACAAAAACGTTGCCCTAACCTGTAGCGCCGATGCTATTGTACCTACCTGGGCCTATATGTTATTGGCAAACAGGCTGGCCCCTTACGCGCGCGAAGTGGTGTTTGGCGATTTGGCAACCCTGGAGACTGTTTTGTTTGAAAAAGCCCTAGCGGCGTTAAATATTGAGCAATACCGTAACCAGCGGATTGTGATAAAGGGTTGCGGCGATGTGGCCGTTCCACCGTCGGCTTATGTAGAGTTGGCTAAAAAGCTAACTCCGGTAGTAAAGAGCCTGATGTATGGCGAGCCATGCTCAACAGTGCCGATATACAAGCGTAAAGATTAAACAAATTGAATTACTTTTTGTAATAAGTGCTGTATGAAACACATTTGGTTACTTTTCTTAACGGCACTAATAGGCGGCAGCGGGCTATGCCAGGAATTGCCCAAGGATGCGCAACCCGCATTTCAGGCCGGAGAGCATTTGCATTATAAATTGAAGTATGGTTTTATTACCGCCGCCGAGGCAGACTTACAAGTATCAAGCAGTGACATCAAATTTAACGACCGCCCTGCCTACCATATTATTGCAGATGGTAAAACTACCGGTACGTTTGATTTTTTTTACAAGGTGCGCAACCGTTACGAATCGTATATAGATTGTAACAGTTTAATGCCCTATCGCTACAAAGAAAACCGGCGGGAGGGCAAATACAGGCACAACGACGATATTAAGTTTGACCACGATAGCGGCAAAATAACAGCAAACAAAGGTGTGTTCCCGTTTAAGGGTAAGGTGTTTGATTTTCCGTCGGCTTATTTTTATGCGCGCTGTTTGGATATGTCTAAAATAAAGGTTGGCGAGAAACTGGTGTTTCATTATTTTTTGGAAGATAAGATACAATCGCTAACGATAACCTACGTGGGTAAAGAAACTGTTGAATGCTCGTTAGGTAAATTTAACTGCCTTAAATTTAACCCCGAAATTATACCCGGCAATATTTTTAGGAAAGACAGTAAGTTTTACCTTTGGATAACGGATGACAAGAACCGGATACCTGTAAAGGCCCAGGTTGAAGTTATTGTTGGGAGCCTTACGATGGATCTTACCGAAGCCAAAGGTTTAAAATACCCCTTAAATAATCAATAATAAAAAAGCGATAGATGATTGAAGTTCAAAGTACGCTGGTACACGAAGATGTGGTGAGAGAGAATTTTGTGTGTAACCTTAATAAATGCAAAGGGGCGTGCTGCCTTGAAGGTGATAGCGGCGCGCCGCTTGAAGCTGCCGAACTTGATATTTTAAACGAGATATACCCCAAAGTGAAACCTTACATGACCGCCAAGGGTATTGAGACAATTGAAAAGGTTGGTACCTACGTGGTTGATTTTGAAGGCGATTATACTACGCCCTGTGTTGATGTAAATAAGGAGTGCGCCTATGTAATATGGGAAAACGGTATTACTAAATGCGCCATTGAAAAAGCATGGGAAGAGGGCGCTGTTGATTGGCAAAAACCAATATCGTGCCATTTGTACCCTATCCGTATAACGGCTTACCCGGAATTTGATGTTTTAAATTACGACCGGTGGAGCATTTGCAGCCCTGCATGCTCTTTTGGCGATGAGTTGAAAGTTAGAGTACACGAGTTTTTAAAAGGCCCGCTGATTAGGAAATATGGCGAGGAGTGGTACGCCGAACTGGAAAACCAGATAGCGAGCCCACCTGCCCCCTGAAGGCGACGCGGGGCGATTAAACTATCGGCAAAATAAGCAACAATAATAGCGCAAGTTTTTCGTGCAGCAGTAATTTATTGATATTATTGTGTACGGTTTTACTTTAAATCGGAAAAATATATTGAAAGGAATTATACTTGCCGGGGGATCGGGAACTAGGTTGCACCCCTTAACGTTAGCAGTAAGTAAACAGTTGATGCCGGTTTACGATAAACCGATGATTTACTACCCGCTATCGGTTTTG
This sequence comes from Mucilaginibacter gracilis, assembly GCF_003633615.1. Lineage (NCBI taxonomy): Bacteria > Pseudomonadati > Bacteroidota > Sphingobacteriia > Sphingobacteriales > Sphingobacteriaceae > Mucilaginibacter > Mucilaginibacter gracilis. The sequence continues at coordinate 1,888,230 of NZ_RBKU01000001.1, forward strand.
ATGCTTGCCGGGATAAGCGAAATACTTATCATTTCTACTCCGCACGATTTACCTCATTTTGAAAAACTGTTGGGTGATGGTTCGCGTTTGGGTTGTACTTTTAAGTATGCCGTACAAGCCGAACCTAACGGGCTCGCCCAGGCTTTTGTTATTGGAGCCGATTTTATTGGCAACGACAAAGTGGCACTGATATTAGGCGATAACATTTTTTATGGCGACGGCCTTTCGCACCTGTTGCAGGTTAGCAATAACCCCGAGGGCGGGATGGTGTTTGCCTACCAGGTATCGGACCCGGAACGTTACGGCGTGGTTGAGTTTGATAAAGATAACAAGGCAATATCTATTGAAGAAAAGCCGTTGGAACCAAAATCGGACTATGCGGTGCCGGGATTATATTTTTATGATAACTCGGTCGTTGAAATTGCCAAAAACATTAAACCTTCGCCGCGCGGCGAATATGAAATTACCGACGTAAATAAAGTTTACCTGGAACAAGGAAAATTAAAGGTTGGTATTTTAAGCCGTGGCACGGCATGGCTTGATACAGGTACCTTTGCATCGTTAATGCAAGCCGGCCAGTTTGTGCAGGTAATTGAAGAACGCCAGGGTATGAAAATTGGCTGTATTGAGGAAGTTGCCTACCGAATGCACTTTATTGATGCTGCACAGTTAGAAAGCATTGCCGCACCTTTAGTAAAAAGTGGCTATGGCCAGTATTTGTTAAAGTTGTTGAAAAAGAAGTAGTTTGATATAGTCGTTAGTCTTCAGTTTTAAGTCAAAAATAATAATCTAACTTTTGACTCGAGACTTAGTACTATTAACCAAATGGGGCTTATCCTTGTAAGTTCTGTTCCTTTGTTGATAACCGGCTATTTAATTCCCCGTAAGGGGAATTTTGATATTAAAATCTGTTATATGAAAGTAGCATTAATTACAGGCATCACCGGGCAGGATGGCGCGTATTTAGCCGAGTTTTTATTAAATAAAGGTTACGAGGTGCATGGGGTAAAACGCCGGTCGTCGTTATTAAACACGGATAGGATAGACCATTTGTATCATGACCAGCATGACTCGGGTTTGAAATTTAAACTGCATTACGGCGATCTCACAGATTCAACAAACCTTATTCGTTTAATACAGGAGGTACAGCCCCACGAGATTTATAACCTTGCGGCCATGAGCCACGTTAAGGTAAGCTTTGATACTCCCGAATACACCGCTAATGCCGATGGTATTGGCGTGTTGCGCATATTAGAGGCTGTACGTTTATTGGGCCTCACACAAAAAACCAGGATATACCAGGCATCAACCTCCGAGTTGTATGGTTTGGTACAGGCTGTTCCGCAAAGCGAAACTACGCCGTTTTATCCGCGGTCGCCTTATGCGGTGGCTAAGCTTTACGGGTATTGGATTACCGTTAACTACCGCGAAGCCTACAATATGTATGCCTGTAACGGCATATTATTTAACCACGAAAGCCCCATACGCGGCGAAACGTTTGTAACCCGCAAGATTACGCGGGCTACCTCAAAAATTATATATGGCTTGCAGGATTGCCTTTACCTGGGTAATTTATCGGCCCGGCGCGATTGGGGCCACGCTAAAGACTATGTGGAAGCCATGTGGCTGATGCTGCAACAAGATAAACCCGAAGATTTTGTAATAGCCACTGGTGTTACCACCACCGTGCGCGAATTTGTGCGCATGTGCTTTTTACAGGTGGGTATTGAAATAGAGTTTAGCGGCAAGGATGCCAATGAAAAAGGCGTCGTAATTGATATTGATGAAGAAAAACTGCTCTCGATGGGTTTAAAGCCCGATACTTTGCGTTTTGGCCAAACCCTGGTGCGGGTTGATGAGCAATACTTTAGGCCAACCGAGGTTGACTTGCTGATTGGCGACCCAACCAAAGCTAACCAAAAACTGGGCTGGATGCCTAAATATAATTTAGAGGCCCTTGTTGAAGATATGATGACTACCGACATGCACCTGGTGAAAAAAGATGCCTACTTAAAAGCCGGTGGCTATAAACCGCATAATTATTTTGAATAATACACCCATGATACCGATGTAAGAAATTTGTCTTTGCGAGGAACGAAGCAACCGCAAGGCAGCATATTATTAGCCGGGTATTGCCACTTTGCTGCCGTGCGGTTGCCACGCTATCGCTCGCAATGACAAAGTTTTTTAATGGAGGTGCCCCAAAATACCCACGTACTAATTATTTAAGGTATGCGTATTTATCTCAAATCTAACGTCTCAATACTCAAATCTAAAGCATGTCATCCCACCACATTATTCGCGAAAAGCAGGAACCGGCCTTGTTGGTTTTAGGGCTGGATAATTTTGCCGACGATTTACTGGGGCAGCTATTGGAGTGGAGCCCTACGCTGATGGTTACGGCGGATACTGCCGAACAGTTAAACGCATTTGGTATTAAGTTTGACGTTTTGATTGGCGACGATGGTGAGGGTAATTTACAGTCGGATATTAAATACATATCCCGCGGAAGCGGTACAATTGCCCAGGCAGCCTTAAACTATTTAACCGCGAATAACTACCCGGCGGTGAATATAATAACTGATGAACTGCTATTGAGCGACTATTTACCCTTTGCCGGTGGTATTAATATTGTGATATTCAATCAAAATAAAAAAATCTATCCGGTTTTAAATGGCTTTACCAAATGGAAGCCAGCCGGTGATGTGATCGAGATAATGAGTGAAGCCGATGGTTTAACATTTACCGGGCTCGCATTAACGGGTAATAACCTTTATAAAACCACGCACGATGGTTTTTTTACCCTCCGGTTTAACACCCCAAGTGTTTTTATTGCCGAAAGCATCGCATAAAATCGTTCCGTGCTTTGTGGTATAGCGGTGTTTCATTAATTTCATAGCCTGAATACATAATCTTATGAAAACGCTCAATTTTGTTTTGCTTTTGTTGTTTGTTGCTACCATGGGGTTTGCACAAAATCCTATTTTTTACTCCATTTCGTTCCCTAACGCTGCACACCATGAGGCAGAAGTGGTAATTAACCTTACCGATGCTCCGGGTACAACAATAAAAATGCGCATGAGCCGCTCGTCGGCAGGCCGGTATGCCACACACGAGTTTGGCAAAAACATTTATAATTTAAAGGCAGTTAACCCCGATGGTTCGGCATTGCTTATTAAACAGGCCGAAGGCGATTTGTACGAAATACAAAGCCATGGATCTACTGTAAAAATAAGTTACACCTTATTTGCCAACTATGTTGATGGCACCTATAGCGGTATTGACGAAAGCCACGCTCACTTAAACATGCCGGCCACTTTTTTGTGGATACTGGGCCAGGAAAAGCGCGACCTGATGGTGCAATTTAACGACCTTGAAAAATATGGTTGGAAAGTTGCCACGCAGCTTAAACATTACCAGGCCAATGCCTATACAGCGCCCGATATGCAATATTTAATGGATAGCCCAACAGAGCTATCGGCATATAAGGAAGTGAGCTGGAAGGTAACCAATACCGATAAAAAGGAAGAAACCATACGCCTTGCCACACACTCGGTGGATGCGCAGCCGGTTATTGATAATTTTGCTACAATGTTGCAAAAAGTAGTGCTTGAAGAAAAAGCCGTTTATGGCGAATTGCCAAGCTACGATTATGGTGAGTATGTTTTTTTACAGGACGTATACCCAACAGATGCTGGCGACGGGATGGAGCACCGCAACTCAACCTGTATTGTAGAAACTGCCGATAAGGTTGAGGGCAACGAAGTGTATATGCTAAGTACATTTGCACACGAGTATTTTCATAGCTGGAACGTTAAGCGCATCAGACCAAAATCGTTAGAGCCTTTTAATTTTGAACATGCCAATATTAGCGGCGAGCTTTGGTTTGCCGAAGGTTTTACACAATATTATGGCGAAATGCTGTTGGTAAGGGCCGGTTTTCACACCGCCGATGAATATGCTAAAACCATGAGCGGTTTAATAAACAGTGTTTTAAATACGCCCGGGGCAGCCAAATATTCGCCTATACAAAGCAGCAATTATGCCGTTTTTGCCGATGCAGGTGTATCAATAGACCCTACAAACAAGGCCAATATGTACACCAGTTATTATTACTACGGTGGTGCCACTGCTTTAGCTTTGGATTTGCGTTTACGCAGCGAGTTTAATTTAACGCTTGATGATTATATGCGCCAGGTTTGGTTGGATTATGGTAAGCCCTATATACCTTATACCATTGCCGATCTGGAAAAATCGTTAGCTAAGGTTACTAATAACAAGGTTTTTGCTACCGCCTTTTTTAAGAATTTTATTTATGGTGTAGAGAAAAATAATTACGAAGTGCTATTGGCTAAAGCCGGATATGTTTTGCGCAAGGCTAATCCCGGCAAGGCATGGATGGGGCAAATAACAGCCAAACTTAACAACGGTAACGTATTAATTAACGGCAATAGCATTATTGGCACTCCTATTTATAATGCGGGGCTGGATGCAGGCGATATTTTGAAAAAAATTGCAGGCAAGCCTGTTGACGGCTCGGTGCCCCTGGCAACTTACCTGGCCGATAAAAAACCGGGCGATGTGATAACTATAGATTATCAAAACCGTACCGGAGCCCACCAGGCGCAGGTTACCCTTGCCGAAAGCCCGTTATTTGAAGTGGTAACGGCAGAAAGTGCAGGCCAAACCCTGACTAAGGAACAGCAGGATTTTCGCGCGAAATGGTTATCATCAAAAGTAAAACAATAGGTTATGATAAAGTATATAACCGCTTTGTTGCTACTACTTTTTGTTAAGCAAATAAACGCTCAGGATGTAAATAGAGCCATCAAAAACAAGGATGTTGAGCGCATTATTAAAGCGCTTTCGGCTGATGATATGCAGGGGCGGGCCACCTTTACACCCGGAATTGAGAAAGCGGCACGCTTTATTGAAAACGAATATAAAAAGGCGGGCCTTGTGCCTTTAACGGGTAATGCAAACTTTAGGCAAAACTTTACCATGACGCGAACTACGCCGTTAAAAACCGCGGTTAGTATTAATGGTAAGGCTATACCTGCCGATAGTGCCTTCACTATAGCTGGGGCGCCTGTATTGAACTGGAGCAATAATGCCGACGTGCAGGTGGTTAAGATTGAAAAAAACTTTCAGCAAGAATACCGGGCCTATATTAAAACGGGTAAAAAAATATTGGCTTTGGTTGATCCTAAATTTGCAGATATATTTAAACGGGCGTTTGACCGTAATAAAAAAGGCAGCCTTACCGAGCAATCTAACCCGGAGCAGGCAGTTGTATTTGTTTTGGGCTCGTTTAACGATGTAAAAACCTTTGCGGTAGCATATACCGGCAAGGCAGAGCAGTTGCCTTTGTTTAATATTGTGGGGATGTTGCCGGGCAAAGCAAAAAAAGACGAGAGCGTTATATTTGGGGGCCACTACGACCACCTGGGTATTTTACCACCTATGCAGGGTGATAGTATTGCTAACGGTGCCGATGATGATGCATCGGGCACAACGGCGGTAATTGCACTTGCAAAATATTACCACAAGCTTAAAAATAACCAACGTACTTTAATTTTTGTAGCCTTTACAGCCGAGGAAATTGGCGAATTTGGTTCGGCATATTTTGCAAAACAGGTTGATGCCGATAAGGTGGTGGCCATGTTTAACATCGAGATGATTGGCAAGGCATCTAAATTTGGTGTTAATTCGGCTTTTATTACGGGATATGAACGATCGGACTTTGGGGAAATATTGCAGCGCAACCTTAAAGGGACCGAATTTAAATTTTATCCGGACCCATACCCCAAACAAAACCTGTTTTACCGTAGCGATAACGCGTCGCTGGCACGTGTTGGCGTACCGGCACATACCATATCAACCGACCAGATTGACATTGACAAATTGTACCACACTGTTGGCGATGAGTTTAAAACGCTGGATGTTGCCAACATTACTGCTACCATCCGCGCTATTGCTTTAAGCTCGCGCAGTATTGTTGAGGGTAAAGATACACCTAAGCGGGTAGGGAAGCTGGAGCAGTAAGGGAGAGAGTCAAGAGGGGAATAGAATCAAGAAGTTAGAATCAGGAACCAGGAAATGAAAAGGTTGATTTTGGTTTGTTTTTGGTTTTTTGTTTCACATTCTGCATTTGGTCAGGTTAATAAGATTGACACTGGAGGTGATACTGGCTATAACTATTCAAGTGCCTTTCTTGATGGTAAGACGTTAATATTAAAAAGTTTAAAAAAAGCGATATATAAAACTTATTACCGTTTTTGGAGAACCGGCCAAATAATTGAAATTTGGTCGGAAGATAATATTGGCTATTGCGGTGCCATAACCAATTATATATACAAATATGGCAGGGGGCACGGCGGAAGAATAATCTTCAGGAAAATAGAAATCGACAGTTCTGACGCAGCTAAAGTTATCAGCCAATTTGTTAACAAGTCTATCAATGAAATTCCATCGCAAGATAAACTGCCCGGTTGGACAAAAGGCATGGATGGCGAGACTATTACAATTGAATATTCAACGCCCGATACGTATTCAGCAAAGAGTTATTGGGAGCCCGAAGAACAAAAAAGTTTAGAGGGAGTAGCAATTAACCAGTTCTATACTCAACTAAAATTCATTCTGGATCTACAAAAAAAGTATAAAACCTTTAAAAGTGAACTTCCTTTTGGCAAATATACCATAGGCATGGTTAATATGACCAAATATGGTAACCGGATGAGAGCAAAAGGCGGTACTTCCTTATTCAATTAACTCCGCAAGTATCGGGTTCTTAATCGCTATAAAGGGCTGTAGTTTTGTTTATCAAATTCAAATAAAATGGAAGCGCAAAACATAACGGACTATAGCCGCATAGCCGAGGCGATAGATTATATTAGGGTTAATTTTAAACGGCAGCCTACGCTGGATGAGGTTGCCGGGAAGGTAAACGTCAGTGCTTTCCACTTTCAGCGCATGTTTAAGGATTGGGCGGGTGTTAGTCCGAAAAAGTTTTTACAGTATTTAAGCATTGAATATGCCAAGAGTATATTGAAGGACAAACAAGTTACCTTGTTTGATGCTGCCTTTGAAACCGGACTATCCGGCACCAGCCGCCTGCACGATCTGTTTATCAATATTGAGGGAATGACCCCGGGCGAATATAAAAACGGGGGCGAGCAACTTACCATTAACTACAGCTTTGCCGAAAGCTTGTTTGGTAAACTTATTGTTGCTTCAACGGCAAAAGGTATTTGTTACATGGCCTTTGCCGATGATGAAGGTATGGCCTTTGCCGATTTGCAAGGGCTTTTCCCCAACGCAAAGTATCGACAGGTGGTTGATATGATACAGCAAAATGCCCTGTACATTTTTACGCAAGACTGGAGCAAACTGAACCAAATCAGGCTGCATTTAAAAGGAACGCCTTTCCAACTCAAGGTTTGGGAAACGCTGCTTAAAATACCGATGGGCAATTTAATCAGTTATGCAGGTGTGGCGTATAGTATTCAAAACCTGGGCGCATCAAGGGCGGTAGGTTCGGCAATTGGGGCTAACCCGGTGGCGTTTTTAATTCCTTGCCATCGCATCATCAAATCAACTGGAGAATTTGGCCAATACCATTGGGGAAGCACCCGCAAAGCGGCCATAATTGGCTGGGAGGCGGCGCAGTTAAATCCTGAAAATTAAAAAAGGAAACGATGGATGCAGTAATTAACCGGATTGACAATTTGGATTGGCAAACGCAAAGAACCGGGTTTTTTTTGTTTCGGAAGCGGAGGCTATTGATGCCGGGTACCGGCCCTGCGGGCATTGTATGCGTAATTTATACGCGCAATGGAAAGAGCAACATAAATAGCCCAATTGTTTTTAAACTTTGCGGGGCAATATGTTTATTTGCCGATAATAAAATTATGAAAAATGAGCACTACAAATAATGAGAGCCCGGTAGCACATAACAGTTATTTTGACGGCACCGTGCAAAGCCTTGCACTGGCTACCGATAAAGGCAAAGCCACAGTTGGCGTAATGAAACCGGGTAAATATACCTTCGGTACCGCGGCACCGGAGGAGATGATTGTTGTTGCTGGTGAGTTAAACGTTAAACTGCCAGGCGAAGACTGGGCGGTGTACTACGCTCACCAACCCTTTAGCATTGCCGCAAACCAATCGTTTGATGTAAGTTGCGATAACGACGTTGCCTACATTTGCTACTATGGTTAATATCAATAGCTACTAAAAAAGTTGTTTGCAGTTTAAAATAAATGAGTGCTCATTTTAAAGGTACTTATTGTGCTTTTTATTTGTTGTACGGATAAAGTAAATAGGGTTGATGATCGTCTACAAGTATGAAGGGATACCTTTAATACGGAAGCCTGACAGCCCCAAACGTGGTTGCTGTTTTTACTTTAATGCCCCTGCTAATATTAAAAAGGGATTATTGCCTATAGCAAAACAAATAAAAAAAATCAAACTGCAATTAAACATATGCTATGATAGACTACAAAAACCCACACCAGGTGATGTTATTTTTTGAGCAGAAACAACCTAAAAATAAAACAGAAAATAGCGAATGCCTTACCCAGCAGCTTAATTATTACCAAAAGTTGAAAAGTAATGGTAAAGTTACCGTTAGCGGCGATTTGTACAATGAGAACAAGATATTCGTGATTTTGACTGTATCGTGCGATAGCGAGTTGGAGGATATTATTAATAACGACCCCGCTTTAAAACAAAACATTAGCGAACTGGTACGGGCTATGCCTTTTGTGACGGTTTAAAGGCCACGTTTCCTAATGGGTTTGCGTGGTTGGGGGTCGGCGTCCCACTGGTATTGCTGGGTCATTTTGGCTACGCGTTCTTCGAGCGATTCGGTGGTGAATTTTTCGCGACCCAAACTATCAACCAAAATAGGGAAGGCAAAAGGTGTGGGCCTTTCGGTATATTTAATAATGATCTTTTGCTTTTGTATGCGCTGCAAGGCCGCGCGCAGCCTAAACTCTTCTAACTGAAAAGCCAATGCCTCGTTGTATGCCTGCCGCACCAGCAGGTTGTTTGGTTCGTACTCGCTAAACACATCAAATAATAGCGATGATGATGCCTGCAAATGTTTACCCTTAACGGGTTGGCCGGGGTAACCGGTAAATATCAAACCGCCAATGTGGGCAATATCGCGGAAACGGCGGCGGGCCATTTCGTTGGCGTTGAGGCTGTGCTGTATATCGTCCAGCAGGTTATCTATCGTAAATAAGTCTTTTTTCAGGGCTTCCTGCCAGGGCAGGTTGTCGTCGGTTAGTAGTTCAAAACCATAATCGTTCATGGCGATAGAGAAGCTTGCATTTTTTATTTTAGATATGCGGTAAGCCAGTAACGATGCCATGCCCTCGTGTACCAGGCGCCCTTCAAAAGGGTAAAAAAGCAGATGGTGGCCATTGCGCGATTCAAAATGCTCTATCAAAAACTCGTTGCTGCGCGGCAGGTGCGATTCCTGCCTTTGTATATCAAACAAGGGTTTAAGGGCCTTTACTTCCACATCTTGCTCAATGCCTTGCGCTACCTCATCCAACTTAAAGCGCAACACAGCCGAAAGTTGCGACGATAGCGGCATGCGCCCGCCCATCCAACTCGGTATCATCCCTTTATTTTTGTTTGATTTTTTGACGAAGGCCGTCATCTCTTTTATGCGCACAAACTCTAAACTGCGGCCCGCAAACCAAAAATTATCGCCCGGTTTTAGCCGCGAAACAAACGATTCTTCGATAGTGCCCAGGCTGCCGCCGCTTAACCATTTTACGCGTATGCTTACATCGCTGGTAATGGTGCCTATACTTAAACGGTGGCGCATGGCAACGCGGCGGCTGTTTACTTTGTACAGGCCGTTCTCAATCTCGACTTTTAAAAACTCGTCGTATTGGGCAAGGGTTTTACCGCCACGGGTAATAAAATCAAGCAGTTCGTTGTACTCGGCCCGTTTTAAATCGGCGTAGCCAAAGGTTGTTTTTAGCTCCTTAAACAAACTGTTTGCACGGAAACCATCTGATACGGCAAGCGTAACCATGTATTGTATCAGCACATCCAGCGCCAGTAATATAGGATCGCGGCTTTCGTAAACGCCGTTCTTTAGGGCCTGTTTTAATGCGGCACCCTCCAATAATTCAAGCGAGTGAGTGGGTACGAAATAAGCCTTTGATATGGCACCGGGGTGGTGACCGCTGCGGCCAGCCCTTTGCATAAACCTTGCAACGCCTTTTGGGCTGCCAATTTGTACAACGGTATCTACTGGCCTAAAATCTACACCCAAATCTAAACTGGAGGTGCATACTACTACTTTCAGGGCCTCGTTGTGCAGTGCTTGCTCAACCCAGTTGCGTATATCGTTATCCAACGAGCCGTGGTGCATGGCCATAATGCCTGCGTATTCGGGATACTTATCTAAAATGGCGTGATACCAAATTTCGGATTGTGAACGGGTGTTGGTAAATATGAGGGTGGTTTTGCTCCGGGCCACAATTTCCATTACCTGCGGCAGTAGCTTTATGCCGATGTGCCCTGCCCAGGAGTAGGTTTCGACGTTATCGGGGATAACCGATTCTATCACTATCTTTTTTTCAAGTTTAGCCCTCACCATTTTTATCCGGTCCGGCGCAATATCGTTGCCAAGCAAAACTTCTGCGGCTTGTTCCAGGTTGCCTATTGTTGCGCTGATACCCCATATTTTGAGAGGCAAGAAGCCAGAATCAGGAACCAAGACATTGGTACTATCGGATGTTTCTAAAGGTCCGTCTTGATTCTTGATTCTTATCTCTTGATTCTTTCCTAAATGTTTTAATCGCGATAAGCCCAGTTCAACCTGTACGCCGCGCTTGGTGCCCAGCAGTTCGTGCCACTCGTCAACCACTACAACCTCCAGGTTTTGGAAAAGCTTGGGATAGTCTTTTTGGGCAAGCATCAGGTGCAGGCTTTCGGGCGTGGTTAGCAACACTTCGGGCAGTTTTCTTTTTAAGGCTGCCTTTTCGGCGGCACTGGTATCGCCGGTGCGGGTCATTATCCGCCAGGGCAAATCAAGTTCATCGCAAGCTGTTTGCATGGCTTTGCGGATGTCGTTGGTGAGTGCGCGCAGCGGCGTTATCCACAGCATACGCAGGCCGTTATTTTGGCGGGTTTTATAATCGGTTGGGTGCTTGTTGATGTACCCGGCTAAAAAAGGCAAAAACATGGCAAAGGTTTTGCCGCTGCCCGTGGGGGCGTTAAGCAAGCCGGAGTTGCCGGCGAGGTATACCTCCTCCATCTCCTGCTGAAAAGCGAACTGTTCCCAGTTTTTACTGAGAAACCATTGGCGGATGATTTGCTGCCCCGGTGTATCCATCATTTAAATACAATGCAAATACATTAAGGTTTAGCTTTTCCTTCGGTTGGTGATTTTGCAGGTGCTTCGGGCAGTAGTATCAATTTAATTAAATTATTGCCGCTTAAACATTGGTTGGCGGTTTGTTTGGTGCTTTGCACGGTTATTTGGCCCAAGTATTTATTGAGCATTAAAATATCGTCGGGGTTATCGCCATTCATAATGGCCTGGCTTAAATAACCCAACCAGTAGGCATTTTCTTTTAAACGAAGTTCGTTGCTGCGCTGGGTTTCGGCAATAAATTTTTGGATGTCGGTGGGCTCGGCGCCGTTTTGTTTTATTTTGGCAATCTCGTCCATGGTAGCAGCTATCAGCTTATCAACGTTTGCAGGTGCGCAACTAAAATAAACTACAATGCTGTACCGGCTTGCAGGCAGCTTATTGTAGTTTGCCGTTACCTCGGGCGAGTAAACGCCGCTTTCTTTTTCGCGCAGGCGTTCGTTTAGTTTAATTTGCAATATTTCGCCTATGGCATCCAGTTGAATGTTGTTTTGGTTGCTGTAAACGTAACTGCCGCTAAATACCATTTGCACGGTACTTTTATCGCCAATGCCTTTGTGTACGGTTGCGGTAATTTGCCTTTCGGGGATATGGATATCCAGATTGCGGTATTGCTCATTGTGATGAAGCGATGGCAGGGCACCGAGATATTTTTCGAGCAGGGGCTTTATAGCAGCCGCACTAAAGTTGCCTGTTAGGGTAAAAATGGTGTTGCTTGCATCGGCAAAGCGTGCTTTGTAAAAGGCGAATGCTTTATCTAAGCTGGCGGTATTGAGCCTGTCGGTGGTAACGTTCATGCGGCGTATGTTATGGTCGCCCAATACGGCCAAGCTGGTATCGGCATATACCATTTCAGGGTCGAGCCCGCGATTGGTTAGTGCTGCCCGGTATTGGGTAATAACCGATTGCCAAATGTTATCGTCGCGGCGGGGTTGTGTATAGTAAAGGTAAATGAGTTGCAGGGCGGTTTCAATATCCTCGGGCGATGTACGGCCATTAATGCCCTGGCTGGTTTCGTTAATGTACGGACTTATGGCTGCATTTTTCCCGGTTAGCATTTTATCGAGCTTAATTTGGTCAATATCGGCAATACCGCTGCTGCTGATTATCCCGGCGGCCATATCGGCTGATGTATAGTCGGCATCGGTAGCAAGCGATGTGCCGCCAAGGCTAAAGCTGTTAATCAATATCTCGTCGTTTTTAAAATTGGTTGGTTTTAAAATAACCTTAACCCCATTGCCCAAAGTAAGTGTGTTGGTGCCAATAGCAGCATCGGTTTGTACACGCACAAATATGCTGCCCTGTGGTTGTTTTTCCAGCAGGGGTTTGTTGCTCACATTATCCACATAAGGGGTAACGTTGTTACCTGCCGCTTTAATCCAGCCCAGTAAAATTTGTTCGGTGGGTAATTTATCTTTTTCGTTATCGGGAGCTTCAACAATGATGTTGCAGTTTTGCTCGCTAATAAACATCCCGGCAAGGGCATTTATTTCGCTTAACTTAATTTGGCCAATGTATTGCTTGTAAAAATCGTATTCAAAATCAATACTTATTATGGCATCGCCTTTTAAAAAGTTTTGCTGGTAGTCGGTAACGTAGTTAACCGAGTTGGTTTTATCTTTTTCTTTCCATGCGTTTTCCACTCCGGTTAGCAGCATTTGTTTTGCACGTTCAAACTCGGTTTGGGTGAAACCAAATTTGCGGGCTCGTTCAGTTTCGGCCACAATGGCTTTAACGGCTTTTTCCAGTTCGCCGGGTTTGGCGTCGGCTTCGGTTGTAAAGGCATCAAGGTTGCCCACAAAATCGGCATAGCTCACGTCGCCATTTAAAAACGGCGGATCGGCCTTTTGGGTTAATTCTCCAATACGTGCGTTCAGCAAACTGTTAAATAACTGTATACGGATAGCTTGTAGAAAGTCGGCACCGGTTTTAACGGTGTTTCCCGGATGTTTAACAATCATTTGGAAGGTGGTGTAAGGCTGCTCCTTGTCGGTCACAATTTTTACAGTAGTACCTGCGCCGGGTGGTATATCATATTGAGTGCGCGGCCTTTCGTTATCGGGGTTTTTTAGGGCCGAAAAATTAGTTTTTATTAATTGTTCAACCTGTTGCGGGTCAAAATCGCCAACGGCAATAACGGCTTGCAAATCTGGCCTATACCAGTCGTGGTAAAAACTTTTAATGGTTTCGGGTTTAAAATTGTTCAATATTTCTTCTTTACCAATGGTAAGTCGGTCGGCATAGCGGGAGTTGTTGAGTAAAACGGGCATGGTTATTTTAGACATCCGCTCCTGGGCGTTTTTGCCGTTGAGGCGTTTCTCTTCTAAAACCACACCGCGTTCGGCGTTAATCTCGTCGGTATCAAAACTTACCATGCCTGCCCAGTTTGCCAAAATGTTAAAACCCTGGTTAAAGGTTTTAGCACTATCGGTTGGTAAGGGTAGCTGGTACACGGTTTCGTCGAAAGAGGTATAAGCATTTAAATCGGCCCCAAACCTTACGCCCGATTTTTGCAGGTAGTTTACCAGTTGGTTTTTAGGGAAATCTTTAGTGCCGTTAAAGGCCATATGTTCGGTAAAATGTGCCAGGCCCTGCTGCTCGTCGTTTTCTAAAACGGAGCCAACTTTGTTAACTAAATATAGTTCGGCGCGGTTTTTTGGAAATGTATTTTTACGGATGTAATAGGTTAGGCCATTAGGTAGTTTGCCAATAATTACGGCTGTATCGGCAGGTAAAAGGTTATCGGCGGTGAGTTGATTTGTTATAGGCTCTGGTTTGCTTTTTGGCGACGGAACCGGCCTGGTTTGTGCCAAACTAAGGTTAACATTTACCACCAAACTAAGCAAGATGGCAGGCGCTAAAAGCAATTTTAATTTCATGAACTGAATTTAGTGATTAATGTAAAAATGTAAAAAATGTGAGCAGTGAAAGTTAAGGGTTTTGTAACAGTTAAAATATTAAATTATAGATTTGACAAGGCCATCTTATTTTTAAAAGCCAACTTATAAATTACCAATTACCCGTTTATTTATTGCTGTAAATGAACGATATTTAGCCAAAAGCAAAAACAACAGTTTTGACAGACAATACACCGGGGCAACGCATATGGAAAAGCTTTAAGCGCAACAGGTTAGCAGTTGGCGGTTTGTTATTTGTTACCTTATCGGTTTTAATGGCGTTGTTGGGCTATTTAGTTATGCCCGATAGTACACCCGATGCTAATGATATGCACCTGCAATTGAGCATTAAAAAGCCGGGTTCGAAATTTACACTGCTGCTTATTAAAAAGCCCGAATATGTTGAAAGCGTTAATTTTTTTAGCGAAATGATTTGGGGGCAACCCGCAGCATACCGCAGCGTACCGGTAACGAGTTATAGTTTTAAGGGTGATTCGGTTTACGTTGACCAATACATAGGCAGCGAGGACAAACCCGAAAAAGGTGCTTTTAATATTTACGAAGTTGCATTAGGCAAAAAGGTAACGTTTGACAAACATGGCGTAATGGTTATTTTGGGCGAGTTTAAAAACGAAGCCAGTAATGCCGAAGCTTTGCGCAAGCGTTTCCGCGATGAGATTGTACAGAACCAGATTGTTAATAAAACGTACTGGCTGGGCACCGACCTTTATGGCCGCGACCTGTTGAGCCGCATTATACTGGGCGCACGTATATCACTATCGGTAGGTTTGGTAGCCGTTATTATCAGCCTGGTGCTGGGTGTTGTTATAGGCGCGGCGGCAGGTTATTATGGCGGTAAAACCGATGCTGCTTTAGGCTGGGTGATGAATGTTTTGTGGGCACTGCCAGCGTTGTTACTGGTTATTGCTATATCGTTTGCGTTGGGCAAGGGTTTGTGGCAAATTTATATAGCCGTGGGCATATCTATGTGGGTTGATGTTGCACGGCTTGTGCGCGGGCAGGTAATGAGCGAAAAGCAGTTTGAGTTTGTGGAGGCGGCGCACGCGCTTGGTTTTACCAATTACCGCATTATTTGGCGGCATATATTGCCCAACATTGTGGGGCCTATATTGGTTTTGGCGTCGTCAAACTTTGCATCGGCTATATTGTTGGAGGCCGGGTTAAGCTTTTTGGGTTTTGGCGCGCAACCGCCAACACCCACCTGGGGAGGCATGATAAAAGAGCATTACGGCTATATTATTATGGATGATGCTTACTTAGCCGTGTTACCGGGCCTGGCTATAATGCTCATGGTTTATGCCTTTAACCTGGTAACCATTGGCTTACGCGATGCTTTTGATATAAAAAGCGATAGCTTGCGGATATAGTTTTTTTTGTAATTTAGTTAACTATAGTACTTATTACGTTTAATGCAGGATACCGAAAATAATAACGACGAGAGCGAACTCATCAGGCTGTTGCTAAAGCGGCAATCGGAGCTTAACTCGTTACTTGAAGTAACACGGGCTATTAATAAAAACACATCTACGCAGGTTTTAATTAGTATGCTTGAGGTTATCCTGAAAAGCTATCTGAATGTGGGGAAGCTGCGTTTTATGATAGAGAAGTTTGGTACCTACTATTGCGTATCTAAATACGGCGGCGATTTTGAAAGCAACACGGCTTTATATAAATCGAGCATGAAGCTCAATAAGTTTAAGCTGCCGGCAAATATTTCCTCGCACGCGGACGCTATTCTGTCATCCTACGATTATTTTATACCTATATACCACAAAAACAAACTTTTAGCCTTTGCCCTTATCGGGGATTTTTACACTTCGGGCGAGATGCTCAACAACGATCTCAACTTTATCCAAACCATAATGAATGTTATAGTTGTGGCGCTTGAGAATAAAAAGTTGTTTAAGGAGCGTATTGAGGCCGAACGTTTTCAGCGCGAAATGGAGCTGGCCGTTGAGGTGCAAAACATGCTTATCCCGATCAGGCTGCATGTTGAAACCGGGGTTGAGATAGGAGCAAGGTATCTTCCGCACCAAAACATTGGTGGCGATTATTTTGATTTTATCCGTTTAAACGACAAGGAGTTTATGTGGTGCATTGCCGATGTTTCGGGCAAGGGTATATCGGCGGCCTTGTTAATGGCCAACTTTCAGGCAAGCCTGCGCGCCTGGGCCACGGTTGAAGACGACCTTACTAATATTGTGGAGCGTTTAAACCGTATTGTGATTAAAATAACCAAGGGCGAAAAATTTATTACGCTGTTTTTGGCAAAATATAACGAGGAAACCCGGCGTTTAAACTTTATTAACGCGGGGCACAATCCATCGTTATTATACGCAAACGGCGAGGCTGTTGAGCTGAAATTGGGCACTACTATGATAGGTGCCTTTGACGAATTGCCGTTTATAAACCAGGGTGAACTGGATATTGAACCGGGATCGTTAATATTGAATTATACTGATGGTTTGCTGGATTACGAACCTGCCGACACAGAGGTATGGAACGAAGATGTGCTGATGGATTTTTTAATACAAAACGGCGATTTAAGTCCGGATAAGTTTAACCAGGTTTTGCTGAACGAATTGCACTCGAAGGTTAAATCCAAACAGATTGATGACATCACTTTGTTAACTTTGCGCATATTTTAACGGAATGCTTTTAGCCAGATTTCAATATGAGTTAATAGAGGCCGGCTGCGACGAAGCCGGGCGCGGCTGCCTTGCAGGCCCTGTTTTTGCCGCCGCCGTAATTTTACCTCATGATTTTGAACACGAGCTATTAAATGATTCTAAGCAACTGAACGAGGAAACCCGCTACAGCCTCCGCACCGAGATTGAGCAATGCGCCCTGGCCTATGCCGTAGCATTTGTTGATAATAACGAGATAGACGAAATTAATATACTCAATGCATCGTTTTTGGCCATGCACCGCGCCATTGAAAAGCTGCAAATTACGCCCCAGCTTTTAATAATTGATGGTAACCGTTTTAACAAATACGGCACTACGCCACACCATTGCATTATAAAAGGCGATGGTAAGTACTTTAGCATAGCGGCAGCATCCATACTGGCCAAAACCTACCGCGACGATTATATGAAACAAATTGCCCTTGAGCATCCCGAATATGATTGGCACAGCAACAAAGGCTACCCCACCATAAAACACCGCAACACGGTTATGGAGCTTGGCTTTACGCCCTACCACCGCAAAACTTTTAGGGTTACCAACCCGCAGTTGGAGTTATTTTAAATATTGCTTTGATAAAGTGGGCTTGCTTGGTATGTTTGTTTGAAGAAATAAAAAATGTGATTGCGCGAATTAAAAACGCGTTATTGCTTAATATTACGCAATAACGTGGTGAATAAAATTTGCGATAATTTCTGTGGAAATAAACCTATATTAAGTGAAAATCCTTATCCTCAGTAACCGTGTTCCTTTTCCGCAAAACGGAGGCTATCCTATTGTGGTACGCAATACTATTTTGGGTTTGGTTAACGAGGGGCACGAGGTAACGGTATTTACGCTAAACAACAAAAAGCAACGCCATAGTTTGGATAGCGACGATGAGTTGATTAGAAAAATACATTACCAAACTTATGATGTTGACATTAGTATTTCGCCGTGGCAATTTATATCGAGCTTGCTGGGCAGGCGCACCTACAATGTAGACCGCTTTTACGATGCCGGTTTTGAACGGGTGCTGATTACCGAACTGAAGCGGGTAAAGTATGATGTTGTTCAGTTTGAGGGCCTGTTTATGTCTACCTATTTGCAGGCCACGCGCAAAAACAGCACGGCTATATTAATTTACCGTGCCCATAATATTGAACACCTGATTTGGCAGCGCCTGGCCGAACAAAAGAACGACCCCATTAAAAAAACATACCTTAACCTGCTGGCCAAACGGATTAAGTATTACGAGTTAAAATACCTTAATAATTTTGATGCCATTGCCACCCTTACCGGGCAGGATAAACAATTAATGCTTGAATATGGCACCCAAGTGCCTATTGAGGTTTTGCCCGTAGGTATTGATTTAACCCGGTACAAGCCTGATTATAGTAAAACCGAATACCCAAGTTTGTTTTTTTTAGGTGCGCTGGATTGGATGCCTAACCGCGAAGGTATGGAGTGGTTTCTGGACAATTTTTCGGCGGATATAACGGATGGCGACCTGCGTGTGCGCTTTTATGTGGGCGGGCGCAACATTCCCGAAAGGTTTGACGAGTATGAGGTGATGGGCAAAATATTTATACAAGGCGAGGTTGATGATGCCCTTGAGTTTGTAAACAGCAAATCAATTATGGTGGTGCCCTTGCTATCGGGCGGTGGTATGCGGGTTAAAATAGTTGAGGGTATGGCTATGGAGAAATGTATCATCACCACCGCACTGGGTGCCGAAGGCTTGCATTACACAAACGGCGAAAATATTTTGATAGCTAACGACAGGCAGGAGTTTTACGATGCTATAAAACATTGCATTGGCGACGAGGAGTTTTGCAAACTCATAGGCCGCAATGCCCGCCGGTTAATTGAGCAGGAGCACGATACCAATGTGGTAACGGCTAAATTTATAAAGTTTTATGAGCAACTGCTCCGGAGCTGAATTACGGGCAATTTTATTACTTTTGCCGCATAAAAAATTATTCCTTTTATGAAAAATACGGCATTAACCGATGTACATATAAAGTTAGGTGCTAAAATGGTTCCGTTTGCAGGGTATAATATGCCTGTGCAATATGCAGGCATTAATGCCGAGCACGAGGCGGTGCGCAAAGCAGTTGGCGTTTTTGATGTGAGCCATATGGGCGAGTTTATTTTAAAGGGCGATAATGCGCTGGCACTCATCCAAAAGGTAAGCAGTAACGATGCTGCTAAATTGTATGATGGCAAGGTGCAATACTCGTGCCTACCAAACGAAGATGGTGGTATTGTTGACGACCTGCTGGTTTATCGTATTGACGAAAAAACCTATATGCTGGTTGTAAATGCATCAAACATTGATAAGGATTGGGACTGGATAACAAAATACAATACGCTGGGCGTGGATATGCAAAACATATCCGACCGTACATCGCTGCTGGCCATACAAGGCCCTAAAGCTGCCGAAGCTTTGCAAAGCCTTACCGAGATTGACCTGGCATCAATGGATTACTATACATTTAAAAAAGGCCATTTTGCGGGTGTGGATAATGTGCTGGTATCGGCAACGGGTTACACCGGTGCGGGTGGCTTTGAGGTTTATTTTGATAACCAATATGCCGCGCAAATTTGGGATGCTATTTTTAAAGCCGGTGAGCCTTTTGGTATAAAACCTATTGGCCTGGGTGCGCGTGATACCCTGCGCCTTGAAATGGGTTTTTGTTTATACGGCAACGATATTGACGATACTACTTCGCCTTTAGAGGCCGGGCTGGGCTGGGTTACCAAGTTTAGCAAGGAGTTTACCAATTGCGAAGCTTTGCAGGCTCAAAAACAAGCCGGAGTTAGCCGTAAATTGGTTGGTATTGAAATGATTGACCGCGGCATACCCCGCCATGATTATGAAATTGTGGATGCCGAAGGTGCGATAATTGGCAAGGTAACATCGGGCACGCAATCGCCATCGTTACAAAAACCTATAGGCATGGGCTACGTGGATACTGCCTTTGCTAAGGAAGGAACGGAGATTTACATTAAGATACGCGACAACAAAATAAAGGCTAAGGTTGCTAAACCGCCTTTTTATAAATAAAATAGGCCCCACCCAAACCCTCCCCGGTAGGGAGGGCTTTAAGAGCACAATTAATATTAAAAACAATTAAAAGTGTCCCCTACCGGGGGAGATTTAGAGGGGGCTGCTACCATGAAAAATTTAGAAGTTTGTTTAACGCCGGCCCTGCTGCCCTTGTTTGATATTGAAGGCAGTGTTGTGGTGGTGATAGATATTTTTAGGGCCACATCGTCTATTTGTTATGGTATTGATAACGGTGCTACGGCCATTATACCGGTTGCCAAGGTTGAGGAGTGTGCTGCTTACCGCGAAAAGGGCCTTGATTACCTGCTTGCCGCCGAGCGCGATGGTAAAGTGGTTGATGGGTTTGATTTTGGTAATTCGCCATTTTCGTACACTAAGCAAAAGGTTGAGGGTAAAACAGTGGTGCTTACTACTACCAATGGCACGCATGCCCTGCACATGTCTATCAAAGCCAAGCGCATTGTTATTGGCTCGTTTTTAAATATTACATCGCTTTGCAACTGGCTTAAACAACAGCCCGATAATATTTTGCTGGTTTGCGCCGGGTGGAAAAACAACTTTAACCTTGAAGATACCTTATTTGCCGGAGCCATTGCCGAACAATTAAAAGGCCTTGATTACAAATGGGACGATGCCGCCATTGCAGCAAACGACATGTACCAACTGGCTAAAGCCGATTTGAACCTCTACCTCAAAAAATCATCGCACGGCGAACGCATGAAACAGTTAGGTATTTTAGAAGATATTGACTTTTGTTTAAATGTTGATATAACTACCGCCATCCCTGTTTTGGAGGGGGAGAGGTTGGTTAGGCTGGTTTAAACAGTTATCATTTTTTTAATACTGCTGTTATTACAGGTTTGCCGGTTTCGGGTTGAATTTGGTAAAGTATTTTTCGGTTGTCCATTTGATTATCTGTTTCGTTGATTCTAAACCGATAAACCACTTCGATTTTTCCATTATCTATTTTTGATATGTATGACGTGGGACAGCAATAATTTAACAAAGAATGGGTTTTTAAAGCCCTCCAAATATCATTTTTTTCTATACTATCGGGTGTAAACTCATAGTCCTGCCATTTTTTGGTTTTGAACTTTCCAATAATTATTTTATCTGTACCAATCCAATTCCCCGTTTTTAGAATAACCCAATCTTTCCAAATTATTAGCTTTTCATCTTTTTTCCACTCCCTATTGAAGTATGCTCCGTCGCCTATTTTAAAAAGTTTGCCTAAGTTATTTTTGTATTCATAAGTTATTAAATATTGGCCCTTGTGTATGTCGGTATCATACTGTGTATTGCAAATTAAAACGCCACCAATTTTCTGTTTAATTTCCACTGTACTGTACTGAGTTTCAAATGCTGTAAAAAAGCCATAAAGAACCAAGAAAAATAAAGCACCCAAAACCAACCAAATTATATGCTTTGTTCTCATTCGAGTCTATTTACTTTAATTTCTCATTATTCTTATGCCTGTCGGCGTCGCGTATCTTTTTTTTAACCATGTTTTTTTCCAGGGCATCGGTTAAATCAATTCCGGTTTGGTTGGCCAGGCATATCAGTACAAAAAGCACGTCGGCCATTTCATCGGCAAGGTTAACTTCCTCGTCAGATTTTTTGAAGGATTGCTCGCCGTATTTTCGTGCCATTATGCGGGCAACTTCGCCCACTTCTTCCATCAAAATGGCCGTGTTGGTTAGTTCGTTAAAATAACGTACACCTGTGGTGTTTATCCATTGGTCAACTGCTTTCTGGGCTTCCTGTATAGTCATGTTTCTAATTTAGTGATTTTCTTTATCCTTCGTATCCATTACAATGGTTACCGGGCCGTCGTTCAATAGTTCCACTTTCATATCGGCGGCAAAAATGCCGGTGGCAATGGTTTTGTTGAGCAGCTTTTGTAAAGTTGTAATCATTTGTTCGTACATCGGTATGGCCTTATCGGGCCGTGCAGCGCGGATGAACGATGGGCGGTTGCCTTTTTTTGTTTGGGCGAAGAGTGTAAATTGAGATATGAGCAAAATGTTGCCATTAACGTCGGTAAGGGCCTTGTTCATTAAGCCGTTTTCGTCGCCAAAAATGCGCATGTTTACAATTTTTTGGGCCAGCCATTCTAAATCGTCGTTAGTATCATCGTCGGCAACGCCTAATAAAATTAATAGTCCGGTTCCAATTTCTCCGGTAATTTTGCCGTCTACTGTACATGTTGCGCGGCTTACCCGCTGAATTACTGCCCTCATATATTTTAAAAATTGATAACTTTGGTTAATGCGTGTTGGTTACCTGTTATTAATTACCCTGCTGCTTACCGCCTGCAACCACGGCAGAAAGGTAAACACTTCCTTTTATTATTGGAAAACTGTTTATAAGCAAAACGCTACCGAAAGCGCCTACCTTAACCATTTGCACAGCAACAAACTTTATGTGCGCATAATGGATGTTGATATGGATGAAGACGGTATAAACCCGGTGCCGGTTTCGCCCGTTACTTTTCAAAGTAAGCTGCCTGATACGTTGCAAATTGTGCCCGTGGTTTTTATTGTGAATGATGTTTTGCGGAATATATCCAAACCAAAACTCAACGAATTGGCCGGGAAACTGTTGCGCTTTGTAAAAGGTAAAGTAACGCAGGCAGGCAAGGTCGATTTTGCCGAAATGCAAATTGATTGCGATTGGACGGCAGAAACCCGCGATAATTACTTTTATCTGCTTAGGCAAATCAAGACGGTTACGGGTAATAAAACACTTTCGGTAACACTAAGGTTACATCAGTTAAAAAACCGGAAACGGACAGGTGTGCCACCAGCGGATAAGGTTTTGCTGATGTGTTATAACATGGGGAATTTGCGCAAATATGGCACGCAAAACTCTATAATCGAGTTAAGCGAGCTTAAAAAGTATGCCGGGGAAAACCTAAGCACCTATCCCATGCCAATGGATATTGGCCTCCCTTTATTTAGCTGGGCGGTTGCTTTTAGAAATAAAGAATACGCGGGGATTGACAAACGGATAAATTTTAATATTTTAAACGATGAAAAGCAATTTCGGTCAAATGGTAATGGTTTGTATAGTGCCGTAGCAGATTTGCCGGCTTATGGCTTGTTAAAAGGCGATGAGATTAGGTGGGAAGATTCGGCTTTGGCAGATGTGCAGGCCGCTACAGTTTATATTTCCAAATACTTAAAACCTGGCAATATCAATGTAGTGTACTTTCATTTGGATGATGATGTAATAAAAAAATATAAGTATGAAGGTTTGCAGAACACCGCTGATATGGTGCGTTAGTTTTATAAGCTGTTTTTGTGCAGGTATTGCAATTATACTGGCTTGCGGCCCCGAAACTGACCCATACGATTATTATGTATCGTTTTTTCACAACAATGTGCAGGGGCAAAAGGAGTATAAGCCTTTTTATTTTTCGAGCTACCAATTTGTTTACGATGATAAAGAACCGGTAAGCGAAGCTGCTGTAAATGCTGATGAATGGGCCGCTTATTTAGGCAAAGATGTTGCTGCCGCCGATGTAAACCGGGCCATGTATCAACTAAGTGCCGGCGCCGATTCGGTTTTGGAGGATGGTTACCTTAAAACCGGAGAACGGCTGCCCGATAGCCTGGCAAACAATTCGTTTTTAAAGGCACTGCAAGTTAGAAAGAACCCCATAGCCTTAAAATATTACCGCTTTGCAAAAGGTGTTGAAAAAATAGCCAATACCGGGTACGACAAATGGGACCCCAAACCCGTTGATTCGGCTGCGCTTGTAAATGCTGGTAACGCCGCTTTTAAATATGCCATTGCCGAGAAAGATAAGTTTATCCAATTAAGATACTATTACCAGGCACAGCGGCTTTTGCATTTTGGCGGTGCTTATAAAGAGGCAGCTAACGTTTACGATAAATATATTGCCCCTGCGGCTACCCAGAGCCATATAAAAGGCTGGGCACTTGCTTTAAAAGCCGGAGAGTGCCGCCGCTTAAAAGATACGGTGCGGGCGGCTTACCTGTTTTCGAAGGTGTTTGCGCAGTATCCCGAAAGGCGTTTACAGGCTTACCAAAATTACAAGTACATTAACCCGGGTAAAGCGCATGTACTTGCCCTGGCCGAAACTAATGCCGAGCGTGCTGTGCTATATGCTATGGACGGCTTTGGCAGTTCGGCGGTAAATTTAGAGCCTTTAAAAAAAGTTTATGAGTATGAGCCAACATCGCCAATGGTGGGGCTGTTGCTGGTGCGCGAAGTTAATAAGCTGGAAGAGCAATACCTTACGCCTAAGCTGTTAAACAAAAATACCCGCATAACATCCTTTTACTATGCGGCCCAAACCGGTAAAACAGAAGCCGGGCAGATGGACCAAATGAACCAGTTAAGCAGCTTTTGCAAGCTGCTGGTAACCGAGCGCAAATATGCCGACTATAATATTGGCAACCTGGCAGGTGCATATATAAGCTGGATAAAGGGCGATAACGCCAATGGCTTTGTTTATTTACGCGCCATGAACAGCGAGGTATTAAGCCCCGCCATGAATGATGAGAAACAAATTATTCAGTTATTGCTTTCGGGGCAAAACATTCAAAACATTAACGAGGTTAACGAAGAGCAATTATTACCGGCCCTGCAATGGCTGGATACTAAGGTAAAGGGCGAGATACCAAGAACTAAAGCCACTAATTTTGCTTTTAGCGACAACCAAAAATTTACCCACACGGCCAGTAATTTTTACGACCAGGTACTTGCGCCCGCTTATTTAAAACAAGGCGATACTGTTAAAGCCGCCCTGGCGCTATTAAAAAGCCCGATGGGTTATCACCAACAACAGTTTTGGGTAACTAACCTGCATTCGTTACAAATTGCCCGGATAATACGCTGGCGCAAAACGCCCCCAACAACCCCGTATCTTAATTTTTTAGCCGACCAATTAGGCGTTTTAAAACCCAATTATTTATACGAACTGTTAGGAACCGCTTGCTTGCGCGAACACCAGTACAACCGCGCTATTGCCGCTTTTAAGCAGGTAGATGCCAACTATTTAAATAGGGAACCCCCAGATTATTACAAAGGCGACCCTTTTATTGACAGAATAAACGATTACCCCAAAGTTTTGCATTATGGCAAAGCCCGTGGTTTAAACAAACTACAGTTTGCCCAGGCAATGGCCGATTTGGAACAAAAAATTAAAACTGACGCCCCAAATGCACCGAGTTATTATTACCGCTATGCAACAGGGTTGTACAATGCATCGCACTATGGCAACGCACCGTATTTAATTAACTGGGGATGGAGCGCCGATGATTTTGGCCGCAAAGACATTTATAGTTACGATGCTGATTACATACGTACTAAAAATGCCGAAAAGTATTACCTGCTGGCACGATCATTAAGTAGCAACGAGGAGTTTAAGGCCAAATGTACCTTTATGGCGGCTAAGTGCCTGCAAAAACAGTTTGTAATGCCCGATTATAACGACCCTAATTATAGTAAAGCCGAAGCCGAATACATGCTGCAACTACGCAGTAATGATTATTTTACGGAGCTTAAAAGCAAGTATAAAAAAACGGCCATATTTAAAAAGGCTGTTGGCGAATGCAGCTACTTAAAAGATTTTGTTTTTGCTAATAAGTAAAAAAATGCCGGCAAAATTAAGGTTAGGCACGGGTATCGTTACCGTGATAGATGCTTAAATAGCTATCGTATCTGGATATTTCTATTTCGCCGTTTTCAACGGCTGTTAAAACGGCGCAGCCGGGCTCGTTAATGTGGCGGCAGTTTTTAAACCGGCAGTTTTCCATGTTTTGGCGAATTTCGGGGAACAGTCGTCCTAATTCCGATTGTTCAATGTCTACAATGCCAAACTCGCGTATGCCGGGCGAATCGATAATGAAGCCACCGAAGGGCAGTTCAAACATTTCGGCAAAGGTGGTGGTGTGCATACCCTTATCGTGCCAGTCGGATACTTCGGTGGTACGCAGGCTCAATTCGGGCAATATGTTATTGATAAGGCTGGATTTACCTACGCCCGAGTGGCCGGAAACCAGGCTTGTTTTGTCTTTCAAAACATTGATAACCTGGTCTACATTTATATTTTTGGTGGCCGATACATGGTAGCACGGGTAGCCCAGCTTTTCGTATATCGAGCTGTATTCGGCAAGTATTGCTAAACCTTCGTCGCTAAATAAATCGAGTTTGTTAAATATGAGCCTTGCCGGGATATGATAGGCTTCGGCGGTAACCAAGAAGCGATCGATAAAGCCCAGTGAAGTGCGTGGCGAAGCGAGGGTAACCACCAGGAAAGCCTGATCGAGATTGGCGGCAATAATTTGCGCCTGCCGCGATAAATTGATGGATTTACGGATGATGTAATTTTTACGCTCGTGCAGGGTGGTTATTACACCGGTTTCCTGCTCGGGTTCCATTTCAAAATCAACCACATCGCCCACAGCAAGCGGGTTAGTGGTGGTAATACCCTTAATCCTGAATTTACCTTTAATGCGGCAATCAAGTTTTTGCCCCTGGGGCGTTTGCACCTGGTACCAGCTTCCGGTTGATTTTGTAATTAGTCCCTGCATTTGAATTTGCAAAGATAACAGGAAATCAGAATCAAGAAGCGAGAATCATGAAGCAAGATGAGGCTGTTTGGTACATTGATGCCTGAAAGTGGAAATTTCTGATGTCAGATTAATTCCGGATTTTAATTTTCTTGCTTCCTGAGTCTGGCTTCTTGCATCTAATTTAATAAATTTTGTATTTTTTTATCACTATTTGTAATACTTGTGTGATACCGGCAACGCCTATAACTACTCCGCATGCAATCAATAATGTTCCCATATTCTAATCTTTTTTATATGGTATTAAGCAATGAATGTGCCAAAGGTAGGGGCTAATTACATATTGATTAAAAATGTTAATTAAGGGTTGTTTAATTATTGAATAATGGGCATGCAAGGGGTTAAACTAGGGTTAGATTTGCCAACGTTTTTTAAGGTGGAAAATTTTTCATCTCAATATAATGCCTACTAAGTCAATGTGCTTTATGGAAAAAAATTAAAATTACTGTTGCAGATTTAAAATATTACTGCTTACTTTACCGTTGCTTACAAACAACGAGCAAACGTTACAACAATGAACACCAACACAATTATTATTACCACAATTATTACCACCGGGGATATACTGGCGGAAGGATAGTTTTTGGAATAACAATTGAAAATATAAAACCACAAAAAAGCCTTCCTCCGAAAAGAGAAAGGCTTTTTTGTTTGATAACAATGGGATGGGTATAGCAAACAGCGAAAGCGATAATATACCCTGTACTAATTATTCAATATTAAAAATGAAAATTTTAAAATTCGGAGGCACATCGGTAGGGTCGGTATCAAGCATCGGTACTGTACTTAACATCTTAAAAAAAGAAAGCCAGAGCGGCACTAACCCGGTAGTTGTATTATCGGCCATGAGCGGTGTAACCAACCTGCTGGCTAAAATGGCCGAAAAGGCATCGGCAGGCGAAAGCTTTACGGCCGAACTTGCCGAACTGGAACGTCGCCATTTTGATGTGGTAAAAGCCCTGATGGATGTGCAGGCGCAAAACCCGGTATTTACCAAACTGAAAATTTATTTTAATGAGCTGGAAGATTTGCTGCAAGGCATTTACAGCTTGCGCGAACTAACTGCCCAAACCCGCGATTTGGTTTTGAGTTACGGCGAACGCTGCTCAACTTTTATGATAAGCAAAATTGCAGCGCAGCAATTTGCAGAAGCTATGTTTGTTAACGCCGCCGAATTGATAAAAACCGATAGCAGCTTTGGCCACGCTAAAGTGGATATGGCGCTAACAGATATGCTTATCCGTAATTTTTATTTTGAAAATACGGGCAAGCTGTTATTTGTAACGGGTTTTGTATCGAGCAATGAAGACGACCGTATTACCACGCTTGGCCGCGGCGGAAGCGATTATACCGCAGCCATTATAGGCTCGGCATTAAATTGCAGCGAAATACAGATATGGACCGATGTTAATGGCATGATGACTGCCGACCCACGCATGGTTAAAAAGGCATTCTCGCTGCCCGAGCTTTCGTATACCGAAGCTATGGAGCTTTCGTTTTTTGGGGCAAGGGTTATCTATCCGCCAACCATGATACCGGCTTTCCTGAAAAAGATACCTATCGTTATCCTCAATACCTTTGATACCGAATTTGGCGGTACTTTTATCAAGCACGATTGTGCGGCATCAAACCTGCCTATAAAGGGCATATCATCCATTAACGAGGTTAGCATTATTAACCTTGAAGGCAGTGGTATGGTGGGCAAGGCCGGCTTTAGCGGCAGGCTGTTTAGTATGCTGGCCCGCGAGCAGATCAGCGTGATATTGATAACCCAATCATCATCAGAACATAGCATCACCTTTGCCATACCTCCGGCGGATGCCGTAAAGGCGAAGCACTTAATTGAGCAGGAATTTGAACTGGAGCTGCAAGCTAAAAAGCTTGATAAACCGCAGATAGAACCCAACCTATCCATACTGGCCATAGTTGGCGAAAATATGAAGCAAACGCCGGGTATATCGGGCAAGTTGTTTCATGCTTTGGGGCGTAATGGTATTAATGTAAGGGCGATAGCGCAAGGCTCGTCGGAGTATAATATTTCGGTTATTATATCAAAAAGCGATCTGGCTAAGGCATTGAACGCCGTGCACGACGCCTTTTTTGAATCGCTTAATAAAACACTGCATGTATTTTGTGCCGGTACCGGTAACATTAGCACAACCCTGTTTAAACAGTTGAGCGAACATGCCCACTTTTTAGAACAACATAATGGCATACAGGTTAAAGTTGTAGGTATTGTAAATACGCGCAAAATGGTTTTTGATGCCGACGGCTTATCGTTAGATAGCTGGAAGGATGCTTTAGAGGCATCGCACCAGGAGGCCAGTTTGGAAGGTTTTGTGGCTAAAATGAAGGAAATGAATTTGCCTAACTGCGTATTTGCAGATAATACAGCCAGCCCTAAGCCTATTGAGTATTACGAAACCATCTTTAAATCGAATATATCGATAGTTACCTGCAACAAAATTGGTAATTCGGCATCGTATGAGCAGTATAAAACCTTTAGGGATACTGCCCGCAAGCATGGTGTCGATTTTTATTACGAAACCAACGTGGGCGCAGGTTTACCCATCGTTCGGACGCTGAAAGATTTGATGATGAGCGGCGACAGGGTTATTAAGATAGAAGCTATTTTATCGGGAACAATATCATTCATCTTCAATAACTTTAAGGGTGATGCCACTTTTCACGATACGGTAAAAATTGCCCAGGAGAAAGGCTATACTGAGCCCGACCCGCGCGACGACCTGCGCGGTACCGACTTTATGCGTAAAATGCTGATACTTGCCCGCGATGCAGGTTACGTTTTAGAGCCAAGCGATGTTAATATTGAAAGCATGTTGCCACAGGCTTGTTTAGATGCCGGCACGGTTGACGACTTTTATAAGGAGTTAAACAACGAAAATGAATTTTTTGCCGATATGAAGGCTAAGGCCGAAGCCGAAGGCAAAGTGCTGCGCTACATTGGTCAGCTTGAAAACGGACAGGTATCAATAACCCTGCAAATGGTTGATGAGAACCATCCTTTTTATACCCTATCGGGAAGCGATAATATTATATCGTTTACTACCGAGCGTTATAAAGAACGGCCCCTGGTGGTAAAAGGCCCCGGCGCAGGTGCCGAGGTAACGGCTGCAGGTGTATTTGCGGATATTGTGAATGTGGGTGCGTAGAAAAGAGAAGCAAGAGACAAGAATCAGGAATCAAGACAATAAAAAGCGATCTTCCGGACTTACCGACTTCGGTCTTCCGGACTAAAAATAAAATGAGAACCATAAAAGTATTTGCTCCGGCAACTGTTGCCAACGTAGTTTGCGGCTTTGATGTGCTGGGTTTCGCGGTTAACGCACCTGGCGATGAGGTGGTGATGCGGTTTACCGGTAAACCCGGTGTAACCATTAGCAAAATAACGGGCGACAATGGCCGTTTGCCCATGAATGCCGATAAAAACACGGTGAGTGCCAGTGTACAGCATTACCTTAAACACATTAACCGCACCGATGTTGGTGTTGATATTGAGCTGCACAAAAAAATGCCTATAGGCAGTGGTTTGGGTTCGAGCTCGGCAAGTACGGTGGCGGGTTTGTTTGCCATTAACGAGTTAATGGACAGGCCGCTTACCGCAATGGAAATGGTGCCTTTTGCCATGAAAGGCGAGGAGTTGGCCTGTGGCTTTGGCCATGCCGATAACGTGGCGCCTGCTATGCTGGGAGGCTTTGTGCTGATACGCAGCTATGAGCCTTTGGATATTATTAAACTGCCTACGCCTAACCTGTATTGCGCCATTGTTTTCCCCGATGTGGATGTACCCACGCGCGATGCAAGGCAAATGATACGCAAAAACGTATTGTTAAAAGATGCCGTGGTACAATGGGGCAACGTGGCCGGCCTGGTTACGGGCTTGTTTATGAATGATATTGACCTGATAGGCCGTAGCATGCACGATGTGTTGGTGGAGCCAACACGCTCTATTTTGATACCCGATTTTTACAAAATGCGCGAAATGGCTATGGAACTGGGTGCCGTTAGTTTCGGTATATCGGGTTCGGGGCCGTCGGTATTTGCCTTTACGCGCGACGAGCAAACGGCAACCAACATCACCACTAAAATACAACAACATTTAACGGGTCTGCATATTGCCAGTCAAACTTATGTTTCGGCAGTAAACCAGGAGGGCCCGAAAGTAATAGGATAATTACCATGAACTTTTATAGTACCAACAGCCCGACAGTAGAAGTGCCTTTTAAAGAGGCCGTATTTAACAGCCTGCCGCAAGACAGGGGCCTATATATGCCCGTTAGCATTCCGCAACTGGATGCCGGTTTTATTGAAAACCTGGATAAGTATTCGTTATCGGAGATAGCCTTTGAGGTAGCCAAAACGTTGTTAAGTGATTCGGTTGCCGAAGATGACCTGAAAGCCATTATTAACGATGCCATTAACTTTGAGGCCCCGGTTGTAAAGCTTGAGGAAGATGTTTACGTTCTGGAGTTATTCCACGGGCCATCATTAGCGTTTAAGGACTTTGGCGCTCGCTTTATGAGCCGCATCATGAGCTACTTTTTACGCGACGGCGAGCAACTGCTGGATGTATTGGTTGCCACCAGCGGCGACACCGGAGGCGCAGTAGCCCTCGGCTTTTTAGGTGTGCCCAATACCCGCGTAACCATATTGTTCCCCAAAGGCAAAGTTAGCCCTATACAAGAGCAGCAATTAACTACCAATGGCAAAAACATACGCGCCATTGAGGTTGACGGTACTTTTGACGATTGCCAGGCCCTGGTTAAACAGGCCTTTACCGATGCTGAGTTGAATAAGAAGTTCAGGCTAACATCGGCAAACTCCATTAACATAGCGAGGTTGATACCGCAAACCTTTTATTACTTTAATGCCTACGCGCAACTTTTGCGCCAGGGTAAAACCGAAGTAACCTTTTGTGTACCCAGCGGAAACTTTGGTAACATAGGTGCGGGTTTATTGGCCTGGAAATTGGGCTTGCCCGTAAAGCAATTTATTGCGGCAACTAACGCTAACGATACCGTACCTGCGTTTTTAAATACCGGTGTTTATGAGCCAAAGCCATCGGTGCAAACCTTATCAAACGCGATGGATGTTGGTAACCCCAGCAACTGGGTGCGTATTGCCGAAATGTTTAAAGGCGATACTGCCGAATTAAAACAATTGGTACAAGGCGTTAGCTATACCGACGCGCAAACTATTGAAGCTATTAACCAGGTTTACAGCCAGTATAACTATGTGGTTTGCCCGCATACTGCCATTGCCTGGAAAGCTCTTAAAGATTACCAGGCCGGGCACCCTGACGATAAAAGCGCGGGTGTGTTTTTAGCTACCGCCCATGCCTGTAAGTTTCCGGATGTGTTTCCAGACGAAATACATGCTGCTATAGTAGTACCCGAATCGGTAAAAGAGATGCAGGGTAAATTACCCGTTGTTAGTACTATGGGTAATGATTTTGATGGGTTTAAGTGGTGGTTGATGGAGAATGCGTAATAGTAGTGCCTTAATAATCACTTAATGAAGCTTGAAAATAATTGGCAATATAAAACGCTTGAGAACCTCGAAAAGAAGAGTTGGGGGAATTCCCAGGGCTGACGCATAAGAATAGTTAAAAGTTGATATGGTTATGAACAAAGTGTTGGAAACGTAGGTATAACTTTTGTGGTTTCGGGAGGATTAGAGTCGGGTTAGCGTTTTTTCTTTGTAAAAGCATATGACGACTTCACTTCACAATCATTTTAGATGGATACCTGATCCTCGTACAGGTAATAATAAGAAACACAATTTACTGGAAGTTATCATTTTGTCGGTATTGGCCGTTCTATGTGGTGCAGAAAGCTGGTACGAGATGGAAGAATTCGGGAAGGAGAAAGAAGATTTTTTAAAGCAGTTGCTGCCTCTTGAAAACGGCATACCCAGTCATGACACGATCAACCGGGTTTTTATGCTGATCGATTCGGCGCTTTTTGAACAGTGTTTTCGTGCCTGGACAGCGGAACTTAGCCGGGGTCTTGAGGAGTCGGGCCTGTCTGGCGAAAAGGAGTTGATCGCTATCGATGGAAAGAGCATCTGTAACAGCGCCTGCAAACACCAGGGGTTGGGGGCCTTGCATTTGGTAAGCGCCTGGTCGGGTCGTAACCAGTTGGTACTGGGGCAACAAAAAGTGGATGACAAGAGCAATGAGATTACGGCGATCCCAGCATTGTTATCGCTATTGAACATCAAAGGGGCGGTAGTAAGCATCGACGCAATGGGTACACAGAAAGCGATTGCTGAACAGATTGTCGAAAGCCAGGGCGATTATATCCTTGCTTTGAAACAGAACCAGGAAACACTTTATGAACAGGTAATCAATCAGTTCAACTTTAAAGAAGACAGTTACAGCCAGCACCTGGATAAGGGCCACGGGCGGGCGGAGATCAGAGACTGCAAAGTCATTCATGAACTTAACTGGGTTGACGAAAAGGAAAATTGGAAGGGAATAAAGACCATCATCAAAATAACCTCGGAAAGGATAATAGGTGACAGCCACTCCATACAAGACCGCTACTATATCTCCAGCCTCCGTGCTGATGCTGCCTATTTTAACCAAGCCATCCGCGCACATTGGGGCATTGAGAACCAATTGCACTGGCAGTTGGATGTCGGATTTGGCGAAGATTACAATACCACACGGAACAAACAGACCGCCCAAAACCTTGCCGTAGTCAGAAAGATAGCCCTAAATATCCTAAAAGCCGACAAAACCAGTAAGGCCAGCCTGAAAGCAAAAAGAAAAATGGCCGGGTGGAACCATAAATTTCTTCTTTCATTAATCGCTAAAACAAATTCCTAATGCGTCGGCCCTGGGGGAATTCCATCGAAGCATCGACCAGTTTAATAAAAAGATGTATCGATTTGAGTAGAATTCCTATATCTGATTTTTCAGTTGAGGATTTAAGGCTAATGATTGGACAACAGGAAGGATTGCGCTACTTGATTCCAGTTGCGATTGAAATACTAAGCTATGATCTTTTTGCGGAAGGTGATTTTTATCCTGGTGATTTATTAAATAGTGTTTTGGATGTTGATTTTGAATTTTGGAAAAAAAACAAAGTGCTTTGGCAGCAGGTTAATCAGCTTATTTTGGGAAAAGAAGAGGAACTTAGGAAAGAACGAATATCAGCATCAAAATTTAGTTTATCAGGCTCTCCTAAAGAATAGCATCATTAGGAGATAAGTTTATTTCAACCATTTTGAAAGCTTTTCTTTAGCCTGGTTAGTTGTTAAAATTTCTCCGTTGTCAGACTGTTGCAAGCCAACCTCTATTTTTTCTAATAACAAGAGTGTATCCATCACATCGTCAAAACTAAATTCTTCCGGCAATTCCTGAATAGTTTTTAGAACCTCGTTTTTGATTAGCATAACAAAAGTATTTATTACTAAATTAACGAAAATTATCTAATGTTAGACGACGATAGCTTAATTATATGAGTTATGAAAACAAGACTGAACTTGACAATAGAAAAGGAATTAATGCATAAGGTGAAAGCTTATGCCAAAGATAATAACACGTCGGTTTCAAATTTAGTTGAGGCATATTTCAAAAATATATTAAGTAAAAAATCGCCGAATATGTTAGAGCTGATAAAAAGTTTGCCTAAACCGGATATTGATGATAATTTAGATTTGAAAAAAGCTTTTTACGAAGAGAACGCATCAAAATATGGCTTCTAAAATAAACACCATCATTTTCGACCTCGGCAATGTACTCATTGACTGGAACCCGTACCACCTTTACCGCAAGTTGTTTAGTAATGACGACGAGATTAAACACTTCCTGGATACAGTTTGCACCATGCACTGGAACGAGGAGCAGGATGCCGGGCGACCGGTAAAAGAGGGAACGGAGTTGCTAATAAGCCAATTCCCGGAGCATAGTGATAATATACTCGCTTACTATGAACGTTGGGAAGAGATGCTGGGCGGTGAAATACCGGGAACGGTGCAGATATTAAAAACGTTAAAAGATAGCGGCCAATACAAGTTGTATGCGCTAACCAATTGGTCGACAGAGACGTTCCCGATAGCTTTAAGCCATTACCACTTTTTGAGCTGGTTTGATGCCATTGTGGTATCGGGTGCGGAGGGCATCCGCAAGCCCGACTCCCGGTTTTACCAGTTACTTTTGGATAGGCACCAGGTAAAGCCGCAGGAAGCTTTGTTTATTGATGATAATTACCGCAACATACTGGCCGCAAGGGAAATGGGTATTGAATCGATCCATTTTACATCGGCGGACGAGTTGCGTCAACATTTGAGCAAATTGGGCGTTAACGCTTAACCTGTGTTAGTGATGCCCAAAAAAGTAATGCACCCCTGCGTTATAATAAGCGGTTTGTAACGAATAGCCGCCTTGGTAGGTGAGGTATGATGAAGGTATCATATAATTTAAAAACAGCTCTATACGTTTATTAAACACCACGCCGGATTGAAAGGAATAACTGATCCAGGTATCTTCGAGCTTATATGGCGGATAATTGACGGTTGCGGGTGTAATGCGGTAATCGGCACTAAGTGTTGTAAAAGTTACATAGCTTTGGTTGGTGTACTTTGAAACGTTTACTATTAGGCCCGCATCGATATATACTTTGAGCGAGTTAGCATTATACAAATTGTAAATAAATTGCGGTGTTATCCTCAAATTATATTGGTTATAAGTATAGGTAGAAGTAAGAGTATACGGTAGTAATGATAATGTGGTTAATGCCTGTTGGTTTTTAATTACAGGGTTAATGTAACTTAACCCAGCTTCCAAACGGAATAGAAACTTTTGCACTACGGGGTTGGTAAATATATCTAAACCGAAATTAACTTGAGGTGTGGTAGTGGTGCCGCTGCCATTTTCGAAATTGGGTTCGCGATGAAATGTTGAAGAGGCTACACTAAATCCGGCACCTGCAAAAAACCGTAAACTTGATAATCCATTATCGGTAGTACGTTTAGCACGGTTGGCTTTAGTAGTTCCGTTAATCATGTTCACAATGCCTTCAATATCATCTTCTGTGTATGCGGTAGTTTGAACTTTTTCTAACATACCGACATTAGATTGTGCGTACCTGGCAATCAAGTCGGCTAACTGGCCAAGGTATCTGTTATCAAGTTTAATATCAGTATTAGAGCCTGCATAGTATCGTTGAAAACCCAATTCGTAAGGTTGCTCGCTTTTTTCCTGGATAAAGAATCGGGTTTTTAAACCATCGGTATAGGATAGTAGCGCTACATTATTGCCTTTGACTATCATTCTTAAAAAAAAAGAAGCTTCTTTACTACTTGTATCTTTGGCTACCGGCAGATCGGGAAAATTAGTTTTGTTCATGCTGATACTACCTTTATAACTAAGGTACCCGTCGAGCCCGTCTACAGTAAACGACTGGATTGATGCCGGATAATAGATGTCGGATTTTTTATCATCCAAACTTGTTTTAAAGTGTATCGATTCGGGGTTTATAGTCCATTCGTGATAATCGATATAGCCAATTAAAACTTTATCATTAGTGATAGTTATAGAACCCTTGTGATAATTAGCCTGCGACAAGGCGTAAAAAGGGCATAGAAGCGCGGTAAAAAGTAATATGTATTTCATGATAAGGTTGCAATTAGCGCTGCCAATATATGAATATTATTAACCTTATAATTAAAATACCGCCTGCGCTATGCGTTTAGTTGGCTCCGGGTTGCCCATGGTGTAAAAGTGCAATACAGGTACGCCAAATTGCACCAGCTCTTTACATTGCTTTATCATCCACTCAATACCAACTTCTTTTACGTCTTTTTCGGATTTGCAATCGGTAATGGCTTCGCTTAATGCTTCGGGTATATCAATATGGAATATTTTAGACAGGCTTATTAACTGCTTGGACACCGTGATGGGTTTTAAGCCTGGTATAATGGGTACGGTAATGCCATTGGCGCGGCAATTGTTTACAAAATCGAAATACTTTTGATTATCGAAAAACATTTGGGTTACAATAAAGCCTGCGCCCATATCAACCTTTTGTTTCAGATATTTAAAATCGGTTTTTAGGTTTGGAGCTTCAAAGTGCTTTTCGGGATAACCGGCAACGCCTATGCAAAAATCGGTTTTGTATGATGTTGGGCCGGTATCGTGCAGGTACATGCCATTGTTCATGTTTACTACCTGGCCTAACAAATCGGTGGCGTAAGCATGGCCGCCAACGGTGGGTACAAAGCCCGATTCGGCTTTGCGGGCGTCGCCGCGAAGCACCAGTACGTTATCGATACCTAAAAACTGGAGGTCGATGAGTGCGTATTCGGTTTCTTCCTTGGTAAAGCCACCACATATTAAATGCGGAACGGCATCAACCTTATACTTATTCATGATGGCTGCACAAACGGCAACGGTGCCGGGGCGTTTGCGGGTAATGAGTTTTTCGAGCAGCCCGTTTTCGTGCTCTTTATAAATATGATCTTCGCGCAACGAGGTAACATCAATAAAGGGTGGTTTTAACTCCATCAACGGGTCGATGGCGTTATAAATGCCTTGTATGCTCTGGCCCTTTATTGGTGGCAAAAGCTCGAACGAGAATAATGTTTTGCCGTTTGCGTTGGCGATGTGTTCTGTTATTTTCATAAACCCCAAACCCCTAAAGGGGCTTTAATTCTTTAATGTACAATTATATATAAAACTATGTCATTTTCAGGGAACAACAAGTTTTTAAGTGTTTGATATTCCCATCAAGTGTCATTGCGAGGTACGAAGCAACCGCTTGCTTTACAGAGCGGCTTTGCAGGTTCGCTTTGCTTCCGTGCGATTGCTTCGTACCTCGCAATGAAATGCCACTAATAATTAATATTAGGGCTCAACCAGCGTTCGGTTACTTCCAAATCGGCACCTTTTCTTTGGGCGTAGTCCACAACCTGGTCTTTGCTTATTTTGCCTAAGCCAAAGTAACGGGCCTGGGGGTGTGCAAAGTAAAAACCACTTACCGATGCTGCTGGCGTCATGGCCAGGCTTTCGGTGAGATGCATTTTGGCGTTGTCTTCGGCTTTTAGCAATTCAAATAAGGTTGTTTTTTCGGTATGGTCCGGGCAGGCCGGGTAACCGGGTGCAGGGCGTATGCCCTGGTATTTTTCTTTAATCAGGTCGTCGCTGCCTAAGCTTTCGTCGGCGGCGTAGCCCCAGTAATCTGTACGTACCAGTTGGTGCATTTTTTCGGCAAAGGCTTCGGCTAAACGGTCGGCAAGGGCTTTGGCCATAATGCTGTTATAATCGTCGTGGTCGGCTTCGTATTTGGCAACCATCTCGTCGCAGCCAATACCTGCCGTTACGGCAAAGCCGCCCCAATAGTCGGCAACACCACTTTGTTTAGGTGCTATAAAATCCGACAGGGCATAATATGGCTCGCCCTTTACCTTTTCGGCCTGCTGGCGAAGTGTGTAAATGGTTGATAATACTTGGGTACGGGTATCATCGGTATACAACTCAATGTCATCGCCAACACTGTTTGCCGCCCAAAAGCCAATTACACCGTTTGCCTGCAATAGTTTGTTGGCTACAATTTCTTTCAATAAAGCCTGAGCATCATCGTAAAGCTTTTTGGCTTCAACACCAACCACCTTGTCGTCAAATATTTTAGGGTAGCTTCCGCGAAGTTCCCAGGTATGGAAAAACGGTGTCCAGTCAATATAGGGTACCAAATCTTCCAAAGGATATGCCTCAATAACTTTAGTGCCTAAAAAGCTAGGTTTGGGCGGTATGGCACTTAAATCGAGTTCTATTTTTTGTTTGCGGGCATCGGCAATGCTAACAAAACGCTTGTCGTTCTTTTTGTTTAAATGTGCTTCCCTGGCTTTGGCGTATTCATCTTTAATGCCTTGTATGTAGGCATCGCGGTTGTCTTTGTTCATCAGGTTGCTGCACACGGTAACGCTGCGTGAAGCATCTAAAACGTGAATTGCCGGGCCCGAATAATTAGGATCTATTTTTACAGCCGCGTGTATGCGCGAGGTAGTTGCCCCGCCAATAATTAACGGAATAGTAAAACCTTCGCGCTCCATTTCTTTGGCAAAATGTACCATTTCATCAAGCGATGGGGTAATTAAACCGCTCAGGCCAATAATATCAACGTTTTGCTTTTTGGCTTCCTCAATAATTTTATGAGCCGGAACCATTACGCCCAGATCAATAATTTCGAAGTTATTGCAGGCCAGTACTACGCCTACAATGTTTTTACCAATATCGTGCACATCGCCTTTTACGGTTGCCATTAGTATTTTACCGGCATTGCTGCGCTCGTTATCGGCACCTTCGCCTGCGGCAAGTACGCGGGCCTTTTCGGCGGCTATAAAAGGCAGCAGGTAGGCCACAGCCTTTTTCATAACCCGGGCAGATTTTACTACCTGCGGCAAAAACATTTTGCCTGCACCAAATAAGTCGCCAACAATGTTCATACCGTCCATTAGCGGGCCCTCAATAACCTCTAAGGGTTTGGCGTATTTTTGGCGGGCCTCCTCTACATCATCGTCCAGATATTCGATAATTCCTTTTACCAGCGCGTGCGAAAGGCGTTTTTCAACCGGGTCTTTACGCCATTCTTCATCCTTAACAATCTCTTTGCCTTTGCTTTTTACGGTATCGGCATATTCAACCAGGCGTTCGGTAGCATCGGCGCGGCGGTTTAGTAAAACATCTTCAACCAGCTCTAAAAGTGGTTTAGGTATTTCTTCGTAAACTTCCAGCATCCCGGCGTTAACAATACCCATATCCATACCGGCCTGTATGGCGTGGTATAAAAAGGCCGAGTGCATGGCCTCGCGCACAGTATTGTTACCCCTAAACGAGAACGATATGTTACTTACGCCACCGCTAACCTTGGCATGCGGCAGGTTTTGCTTTATCCAGCGGGTGGCTCCAATAAAATCAACCGCGTAGTTGTTGTGTTCTTCCAGTCCGGTGGCAACTGTTAAAATATTGGGGTCGAAAATAATATCTTCGGGAGGGAAGCCAACTTCGTTAACCAGTATGTTGTAGCTGCGTTGGCAAATTTCGATACGACGGGCCAAACTATCGGCCTGCCCGGTTTCGTCAAACGCCATCACAACGGTAGCTGCACCGTAAGCCATAATTTTACGGGCCGATTCGCGGAATTTATCCTCGCCCTCTTTTAGCGAAATGGAGTTTACAATACCCTTGCCCTGTAGGCACTTTAAGCCAGCCTCTATTACGCTCCATTTACTGGAATCGACCATGATGGGCAGCTTGGCAATATCGGGCTCAGAGGCTATTAAATTCATGAACTTAGTCATGGCGGCTTCCGAATCAATCATCCCCTCGTCCATGTTTACATCAATTACCTGGGCACCGCCTTCAACTTGCTGGCGGGCAACCACTAAGGCACCTTCGTAATCTTCGGCTAAAATAAGCTTGCTAAACTTTGGCGATCCGGTAATATTGGTACGCTCGCCCACGTTGGCAAAATTGCTTTCGGCGGTGAGGGTAATAGCTTCTAAACCACTCAGGCGCATGTTATTTTCAATAACGGGGATGGGCCTGGGGGGGAAATTGTAAGCTTTTTTTGCAATGCAACTGATGTGATCGGGAGTTGTGCCGCAACAACCGCCAACAATGTTGACTAAACCCGCTTGCATAAAATCTTCAACCAAATGGGCGGTTTCGTGTGGAGCCTCGTCATAGGCGCCAAACTCGTTGGGTAAACCGGCATTAGGATAGGCCGAAATATATACGCCCGCTTTTGCGGATAATTCTTCAATATGCGGGCGCATATCTTTAGCACCCAAAGCGCAATTTAAACCTACCGAAAGTAAGTTGGCATGGCGTATGGAGTTCCAAAAGGCTTCAACGGTTTGCCCGGATAAGGTACGTCCCGAGGCATCGGTAATGGTGCCGGAGATCATGATGCCGCCCGTTTTGCGGAAGGCAGGATAATCTTTACCGGTAGCTATACACTCATCTTCGTACTTTTTAATGGCGAAAATGGCTGCCTTGGCGTTAAGGGTATCAAATATGGTTTCGATGAGCAGTACGTCCGAACCGCCATCAACCAGGCCGCGTACCTGTGTGTAATAGGCATCAACCAAATCATCAAACGTAACGGCGCGGTAACCAGGGTCGTTAACATCGGGTGATAGTGATGCTGTACGATTGGTTGGACCGATGGCTCCGGCAACAAAGCGGGGTTTATCGGGGGTTTTAAGGGTATATTCTTCGGCTACCTGGCGGGCAAGGCGTGCGCCTTCGTAGCTCAGTTCGTAAGCCAGTTCTTCCAGTTTATAATCGGCAAGGGATATTACCTGTGTGCTAAAGGTATTGGTTTCAATAATATCGGCACCAGCCTCCAGGTATTCGGCATGTATGGCCTTAATAATATCGGGGCGTGTTATGTTAAGCAGGTCGTTATTGCCCTGTAAATCCGAATGATGATTTTTAAAACGTTCCCCACGAAAGTCGGCTTCGGTGAGCTGATACCGTTGTATCATGGTGCCCATAGCCCCGTCGATAATGAGAATGCGTTTTTGTAATTGTTGTCTGATATCCATGTTTTGTATTGAGTACTGCGTATTGCGTAATGAGATGAGCTTTACGAAGTTGAACAAAGGGTTTTAGCCTCGCTTAAAATCGCAATACGCAATACTCAAATCGCAATACGTAAACAAGCTTATATCGAAAAGTCGGGCATTGGTGTTGACTTTCGCTTATCTGTCCTAAACCGCGAAGTGTGGTTTAAGTAGAATGTAGCACCTTGTAAGTACAGGTTGCTAAGACATCGCAGGGTCTAATCCCTCCGTCTTTCTCTATAAGCAGCGCAAAGTTGCACAATAAAAGGCAGAGATGCAAGAGCGACGCACTAACACACCAAGCCCGGAGTTAAGATAAGACATTGGTTTGACCATAGCGACCGACACCGGCCTAAACAACAAAGCCCCCGCTTTGGCGGAGGCTTTGAGTTGATATTTTGTTGAAATTATCTTCTGCTACCTCCAAATAGGCGGAGTAACATCATAAACAAGTTAATAAATGTAATGTACAATTGAAGGCCGCCAATTAAAGCTAACTTTTTTGAAGGCAAGCTGCCATATTCCATACCCGAGCCTATGCGTTTTAACATTTGTACCTTGTAAGCCGTTAGGCCAACAAATACTACAACACCAATGCAGCTTAAAATATAATCTAAAGCGGCACTACCGATAAAGAAGTTTACCATGAATGCTATAAACAGGCCAATAAATATGGTGTAAAGAATTGTACCCATTTTGGTTAAGTCTTGATGGGTGTAATACCCCGCAATGGCCATAATACCAAAAACAAGCGATGTTGTTATGAAAACACCGAATATAGCCGTTGCCGAATAGGCTAAAAATATTAAGCTAAAGCTGATGCCGATTAAAGTGGCATAGGTAACAAATAGCAAAACCAGTATAGGGTAAGCTATTTTATTGTAAGCTATTTGCATTAACAGCGCAAAAATTACCGGTGAAAAAATAGCAAGATAGCCTAAGCCGGTTAGTCCGCCGGTAATTGGGTCGAATATCAGTTTTAACAAGGCTTCGCTTCCTGTAAAATAATAGCTTACCAATGCAGAGATACCTAATGCTGCAAACATCCAGGTAAATACGCCTGATAAAAATCTGCGTGACGATGCGGTTTCGTCTAATTGTATTACACTATCGTATCTGTAATTTATTTTTTGCTCTTCCATTTGTATAAAATTAATTAATGTTTGCCTAATGGTTCAGGCTCAAATTTAGTAAAACTCTTAGATATTAATTCAACCGTTTTACCAGTTGTTCTTCTACTTTTTTAAATACTTGCACGGGTTTTAAGGTGCGCCAGTTCAGGTCGTCTAATGCACCGCCGAAGTTGATGTAATAATCGATGTTGTTTTGTTTAAACTCATCAATAACATGGTCCCTAAAGTTAATACCCGCTATCCAGCCATCTTCAACTTCCTGAAACCACTCCTCGTAATAACAATCGTCGGACGAGTGGAAGTTTAAGATGTTTTCGCCTATCAATATAAATTTATTGATGCCTTCGTTTATCATCACCTCAATAATTTCGCGTTTAAGCAGCATTACATCGTTATCAATGGCATCGTTCCATTCGCCAATAAACTCTATGATGCTGTAATTGCGGTCGTAATCGGTATAAAGTACTTTGAGGTATAGGGTGTTTGAGCCAAACGAATCCCACTGTGGGTGCAGTAAATAGTTGTATACCTGCTTATCAAACTCAAATTCACTGTATTCGGTGGCATAAAAAGGCGAAAGCTCGTCTTCTGATGCTATGTAATCGTCTCTCCAACGGTAATATGGTTCTATCTCGTGCATGTTAAAAAAGAAACAAGAGTCAAGATATAAGAATCAAGACCGTTTTTTACCGTTTTTATCATTTTATCCAGCTTCACTTTTTAAAAGAATCAGGAATCAAAACTTATCCCAAACAGCTTTTATTTATTAGTTTGCACACCTGCACATTTAATGCATTTGCATGTATTCATCAACGGCTTTGCGCACGCTGCCATATTTTTCAAGCAGGTTTGCGGCAGTTTGCTCGTCGGCACCGGTGGCATCCATTACCATGCGG
Organism: Mucilaginibacter gracilis; assembly: GCF_003633615.1. Taxonomy (NCBI): domain Bacteria; kingdom Pseudomonadati; phylum Bacteroidota; class Sphingobacteriia; order Sphingobacteriales; family Sphingobacteriaceae; genus Mucilaginibacter; species Mucilaginibacter gracilis. The sequence goes on from NZ_RBKU01000001.1 coordinate 1,931,512, forward strand.
GTTCCCCTGTCAATCAGTTTATGGTTTGATAGTTGCATATCAACCATTTTATTGCCCTTAACGCGGCCCAGTTGTACCATTACCGATGTACTGAGCATATTTAAAACCAGTTTTTGAGCCGTGCCGGCTTTCATGCGGGTTGAGCCGGTTACAAACTCGGGGCCGGTAACCACTTCTACGGGGTATTGCGCCTCGTGGGCTATGGGGCCACCTTCGTTACAAACAATACAGCCTGTAACCACATTGTTTTGGTTAGCTGCCTGCAAGCCGCCAACAACATAAGGCGTAGTGCCCGATGCCGCTATGCCTACCAAAACATCCTTATCGGTAATGTTGTATTCCTGCAAGTCTTTCCAGGCTTGTTCGGCATCATCTTCGGCAAATTCAACGGCTTTGCGTATGGCACTATCGCCACCGGCAATAATACCGATAACCCAATCAAAGGGCACGCCATAAGTTGGCGGGCATTCGGATGCATCAACAATAGCCAACCTGCCGCTGGTGCCGGCACCTATGTAAAACAACCTGCCGCCGTTTCTCATCCTTTCGGCTGTTATGGCAACCAATTTTTCTAACTGCGGTATCGCTTTTTCAACGGCATCCGGTACCGATTTGTCTTCCTGATTAATGCTGTGCAATATTTCGGCAACAGACATTTTTTCAAGGTTATGATAGTGCGATTCCTTTTCTGTAATTATTTCCACGTTCAATTCTTGTTTAGCAAAAATCGGTAAATTTTCAGATACTTAACGTTCTATACTATAAAAATTATTGCCTAAGCAATGCATTGTTTAAATTAGCAGCCCGTAGCACCCATGAATAACACATTATTAAACATATTACGCACGCTTATATTGTTGCTTGTTGGGGCTATAATAGGAATTTATTTAAATAATTACCTTATACGCGGCCATAGTTTTTATTTTAATAATGATAATAAGCTGGCCAGCGTGGTGCGGCTGGTGCATAACCGGTATGTTGATTCGGTTAATATTGATAGCCTTGAGGGCGAAACCGTTAACCAGTTTTTACAAAACCTCGACCCGCATTCGGTTTATTTGCAGCCGCAGCGGGCGCAATCGGTCAATCAAAAATTAAGTGGTGGTTTTGATGGCGTTGGCATTGAGTACCAGTTATTAAACGACACTTTGTTTGTTACCCAGGTTTACCCCGGCGGCCCGGCAGCAAAAGCCGGAATACGCGGCGGCGACCGTATTGTTACCCTTAACGGCGAAAAATTTGCAGGCACCCACTTAACTACCGAAGGTATACACCGCGTTTTTACCGGTCCTAAAGATAGCGAACTGCAACTTGGCCTGCTGCACAATAATACTGCAAAGCTTATTAATTATACCCTTAAACGCGGCCACGTGGAGTTAAGCAGCCTTGATGCCGCCTATATGGTAGCACCGCAAACGGGCTATATTAAAATAAGTAAGTTTGCCGCCACCACCGACCGTGATTTTAAGAAGGCCCTGGCCCAACTAAAAACCGAAGGCATGACCGGACTAACGCTGGACCTGCGCAACAACGGCGGCGGATACCTGAGCGCTGCCACCGCTATGGCCGATGAGTTTTTACCCGCAGGTAAGTTAATTATGTATACCAAGGGAAGGCACGAACCCCGCACCGATTATTTTAGTACCGATAGCGGTGCTTTTGAGAAAGGAAAAGTTGCCATTATGATTGATGAATATTCGGCCTCGGCAAGCGAGATACTGGCCGGTGCCATGCAGGATTTGGACCGCGCAACCATTGTTGGCCGACGCTCGTTTGGTAAAGGGCTGGTGCAGGAGCAGTTTGGCTTTAACGATGGCTCGGCAATTAACTTAACGGTGGCAAGGTATTATACACCGTCGGGCAGGTCGATACAAAAATCGTACAAAGGAGGCATTGAAAATTACCATAACGAACTGGCGGCCCGTATGCAAAAAGGTGAACTGTTTTCGGCCAAAAATAATATGGACGATAGCTTGTTTAAAACACCAGCCAAATACCACACCGCCAACGGGCGCAAGGTTTATAGCGGCGGCGGCATTATGCCCGATGTTTTTGTACCGGCAGATACCATGAGCAATACCCGCCTGCTTTACGACCTTAACGATAAGCAGCTTTTTATGGGCTATGTGCTGCAAAAAATGCAGCCGAAGTTAGCCCAATACCCCAACTACGAAGCCTTTGCCAGCAACTACCGCGTTACCGACGACGAACTAACCAACTTTATTGTTTACGCCACCAAAACCCTAAAACAGCTCGATTCGGAAGAAATTAAACGCTCCCGCGCCGGTATTTGCCTGCAACTAAAAGCCATGGCCGCCCGCTTTAAATGGGGAGATGTAGCCTATTTTAAAACCCTCAACCACGACGATGAAACTTTGAAAGCGGCCATTGAGGCGGTGAAGTAGGGGGATGCGCGTTGTTATAAAACAAGGTTAGACACATTTAAGACGATGCTTAGGAGGCTCCATACTTGAGTATGCAATAACGCTTAACTTGATTATAATTTTATAAAAAGATAATATTAGGATTTGTAATATTTAATATATTTGGCTTGATTTAACCTCAAAATAAGTCGGGATGAAACCTATGTCTTTATTATCAAAATATGCCTTTGGTGTGTTTTTAATTTCTTCTGCATTAATTTCTTGTAAAAAAGGAAATGAACAGCCCCAAAAAAGCAATTCGGCTTATGGTAAAATTTCTTATTTTGCTGCAGCTTCGGTTGCGGGTGCCAAAACAGGTGTAAGCATTAAACCTGCTACGGGCATCACCACAATGGCCATAGTCGACAGCACGGTTGCTGTAAACTGGGCTTCGGCATCTGTGTATGTTGAAAAGGTTGAGTTTGTTGGGCAGAGTAACAGACTGCTTGATACCACAATAACGGTTGAAAAAAACCTGAATATTTTTAATGCGGGTGCCCTGGCCGGCATTTTTCAATTGCCTGTAGGGTCGTACAAAAACGTGAGTGTAAAAATGTTTTGTAAAAAGTCGTTAAAGTCCGAAATGGCCTTTAATCTCAAGGGATTATTTACAAATACCAGTGGAGGAAAAGACAGTGTATTGGTAGGAAGTTCTTTTCCGTTTGTAGCTAACCTTGCCGTTACTGATATTGTAATTGATCCGTCTGATAATTATAAAGTTACCTTTAACTTCGACCTCAGTAAAGTTTTAACAGGAATAACAAACCGATTGTTGCAAACAGCCCACGCCTATGTTGGTGCCGATAGCAAAAGAACCTACGTTATTTGGAAAGGCGGATCTGCCGAAGAACCATTTTTTGACCAGGTTATCAGCAACTGGCAAACTGTAGCCAGTGTTGTAGTAACTAAAGACACGAGCGGGAATTGAGCGAGTATTAGTTATTGGCAGAGGGCAATTTTGGAGGAATGATATGCCGCCCAGCTACCGCTTGTGCGGTGTATGCTAATTAATTATTTGTATCGATATGATATTTATTGTTGGGCTGAGACCGCAAACGTCCACAAGTGAAGACGTTTGCAGTAGGGTAGGGATGAGCGTTGTTTAAGATAATGTGGATACACAATTAAGCCGCCCTTTAGATGCTGCATACTTGCGAAAGCAAATCACTAAATCATCTTAAATATGCTTTGTTTTTAATCGCACAACACGTTTAAGGCTAATCAAATTAAACTTATTAAGTTTGTAATATTATTATGTTGAGTGGTATTAAAAAAGCTTAGTTATTATATACAACAAATATAATAATCATTTATATTTGTTGTACACTAACTACCATTTACTCAATGAAGAACGTTTTTACTAAAGGCTTACTCGTCAAAACGGGTTCTGTTTTATTGCTTTTACTCTTGGCTTTTGTTGTTAATAGCTGTCGCAAAAACAGTGATGTGGATTATACCGACATTGCCGACCCCGAGATACAAAGGGCAATGGCTTGGTACAATGCCGCAAACCCGATAAGTATTAATACCAACAACAGCCAGTCGTTAACCACTTTTGGCAACAAAGGCGGAGTCCACAAAGCTGATCTGAGCCAGATTATCAGGCCAGATTGGCACCGCACAAAAAAATATTCACGATACAATCAGGCTGTAATAGAAACAGCTATAGATCCTTCGCATAAAATTTTATCGTCTTTACGTAACATAGCTACAAATAAGGACTATGCCAAAAAGGAATATAGCCGGAGCAGTTATCTCATTATAAACGATGGTGCAAATTACCAGGCTTATGTAATGACTGTTATTGCAGATTCGGCATATTTAAAAGGGGATTTAACCAAGTTAGACCGCAACACCTATAGCAAGCATGAAGCTGATTTTAGTGGCCTTGTAATTTATACAACACCAAAAGGTGACTACGTTAGGGGCTACGCTTATAAAAACGGGCATATTATTACACCGGGCACTACCAGCAGCCAAACAACACAGAGCACAAGCGGCAATTTAAAAACAGACAACGTAGCAGCACCACCTAAATGTACCGATTATTATTTGGTGGTTTGGGATACTGAGACAGGTGAAATATTAAGCGTAGATTTTTTGTATACACTGTGTGATAATGGTGACCCGGGTGACAACTCCGGTGACTCCGGTACTCCACCAACGATACCGCCGCGTTGCCCACCCAGTAGTATTGATACTACTATGGTAGAATCGATAACTACCGGAAAGCTGCATGTTAACGTGATCCCTTTACCACCGCCAGACGGTGGTGGCGACGATGGGTTCCCACCTCCAAACCCGAATCCTGATCCGTGCAACCCGAAGGTTGCAGACCCGGCTGTGGTGACTATTGTAAATAATGTATTAGATCCTTGTTTGCGCGCAATGGTTGCGGCTGCTATTTCAAGGAATATACAACTTGACTTAAATAAATCGATGAATGGAATATTTAATAGTAATACAAATTTTAACTTAGAGTTCATTGACGGTACATTAGCACCGAGTCTTTCCGGCGTAACCAATGTTATAGATAGAAATGGAACATACGACTCTGGGCAACAAAGATTGATAAACGTGAGCAAGATGTCATTACAGATCGAACTTAATTCAAGTTTATCAGGGGCGTCACAAGAATTTATAACGGCAACAATTTTACACGAAGTACTACACGCGTATTTTAGAACGATATATAGTACAGCTACATTTGATCACGAAGTTATGGTTAAAGAATATCTGCCATGGTTTATGTCTGCGCTCCAATCAATATATCCAAGAATGACCGAATTTGATCAGAAATCGTTAGCTTACGGTGGACTAACAGATACAGTAGCATTTATCAGTAGTGCGGATAATTCAATGCTTAATTTTTATTTAAATAACAACACTACTTTTAGAGATGGAAGCTCTGGCACACCGTGCAATCACTAATTTAAATTTACGATGAAACTCATTCAAATGAAAATTACGCTATTGTTTTTTGTTTTATTGCCAGGCGCAAACTATACTTCATTTTTGGATTTTGTGAGCACACATTTTAAACCACCTGAAACTGTTAAACGTGTATGTACATGGCAATACGCAATTGTAAAAGTTAAAACGGACGGAAAAAGCGAGATAATTGATTATCATATAGAAAATAAAGTATCAAATGATTTGATTAACAGTTTTCAATTCTTAAAGGGATATCATTTTAATAGTGGTTTAAATATGCGAAACCGGTCATTGGTTTTTTTCTATAGTATCGAAAATCAGAGAGTTAACAATTGCGATATACCGCAACCTGTAAATTATAAACATCCAAGTGCTGAAAAGATCTACAACCAATATAAAATCAAACATAGTAAAGACAAGCAAAAAAATGTTTACGTTGACGAAATTCTAACGAGTATTTATGATGATCCGATCATTAATTAACAAATCGCCTACGTCCCAAAAGCGAAGGCGTTTGCTGAAGCTATAGACGATAAGGTGGTAGATAGTTATGGCATGAAGCTTGAAGATGCATACCCATTAGTGCTAAGTGGATTATCGGATTATTGGACTAAGAACGGCGGAGGCTTGCCTGCCTATTACGATGCATTAAAAAACATATATAAAATAAAGGAACCAGCGGGAGTGTATGATCTTTATATGGCAGGAATTTATGGGACTACATGCGCTAAACCTTAATATCATGCGAAAACTGTTTTTAATTTGGGCATTAAGTTTAGTTGTAATGACTGCGCATGCACAATCAAAATCTGAAGATTCGGATATAAATAAAATAACCTGGCTGTTATTTAAGAACTATAATCCCGATGCTTCTTCTTTAAATCAAGCTTGCATTAAATCGTGCGTATTTATTCATTTTCAAATCAATGAAAATGGAAAGTTTACAAATATTGGATATACCAAAAATACACCGCAGTTTATTATAGATGGCCTGGCTAATTCTTTTAAAATTATAGAGCCCAGTATAAAACAAATGAATCTCCATTTTGCTGCTAATCAAACGTATTTGCTTCCATTTGAGTTTTATTATAATCTTGGGTGTGATTTCTCCGGCATTAGTAAAAATACACCTGATAGTACTAAACCCAAGCCATACGTAAATGTTGAAGCCGATATGCAACTTTTTGGCGATGCGTTGTGGGATATTCTGAATTTTACTGATGGTAAATTAGAGCTTTTAAATTGTACCGTGTTGCGCCCTGTGCGGACGGGTGCTGTACATTAATTAGGTTGAAAAGTATGGACTATAAAAACATCCTGTTATTGTTGTGCTTTTTTACTATATCAAAAAGTAACGCTCAAGCTTTATTGTACCATCCCCATTCGCTGGAGGTATATAAAAACTCGGCAAAATGGGTTACCGTTATCGATCATATCAATGATGTAAAATTGAAACCGGGTACTGATACTACTTTACTGTTTATCGGCGGTTACTTCCCCGGTCAGGTGCTAACGGTTGTTATTAAAGGTGCTGACAAAAAATTTCAAGGTTATCCTGTTAGTAGGTGGCCCGGTAAAGATGCAACCATATCTGGAAATATTGTTTTTTATGAGGGTAAACCTGCTATTATTGTAAAGGATAGTTCGCAAATAAACATAGCGACCACAGCTATAGTGAATCATTAAAGAAGTTATGATAGCCTTGCATCGTATTATGAAAGGAAGGATAGTATGGGCCATTTTATTTTTACACATATCATTTGCTAAAGCGCAAGAGTTATCGCCCGGTAAAGCCGAAAATATCAGGGCTTACATTTTAAACAAGTGTAAAATAAGTGCTCAAACTAACGATACATCGTGTGCAAATACGGTTATATTTATTCGTTTTAAGGTTACTGATGCAGGTAATATCGATTCGCTTTACTTTACAAAAGGCGGCCCCGCTATATTTAAGCAGCAGCTTAAAACCGCAATAATGAGTACAAACGGATTATGGAAATTAACCAAGCAAGAGAAGGCGCAGTTAAAAGACAGAACGTTTTTGTTGCCCGTTATTTTATCGTATTCGGTGGGTTGTACAGTTGCTAAAAAAGATTCGATAACGGTGGGTAAGGATGGTGCTATTCATATTGTGCGACGGAATGCGGATGTTAACCTCAAAATGGCAATGGAACACATGTTAAATTTTGAAAGCGGAGGCAAGGCAAAGTTGAATTGCGTTTTATTGGCACCCATTGCTTTTACTAACAATATGTATTAACATAATTAAAAACTTACCACCACGGCTCCTCCTGTAAGCGTCCCCTACCCGCTGCCTAGCCTATGGCAAATACTAAGTAATCAGCATGATGTTCAATGTGCTAATTAACTGGTATATTTAAGATTATCGGATAAACTGCCTAATTCCACAAGTGAGGACGCTTACGGGGGCGATAGTCGTAGGTACAACACCGGTTTAGGTGGCATACCCTACGGCATGCAAATATTCAATTATTAACTACCGACCTTTTGCACCGATGGTGCATTCTTAAATCGCTTTACTAAACGACATTGCATCTTGTTTCCTGATTCTTACCTCTTGAGTCTTCTTCCCCGAATCTTCCTCCCTATTTCTGCCTAAAGAAAATCTGTATTGGTACGCCTTGAAAATCGAAATTTTCGCGCAGTTTGTTTTCAATAAAGCGCATGTAGGGTTCTTTGATGTATTGGGGCAGGTTGCAGAAAAAGGCGAACATGGGTGCTATGCCGCTTATTTGGGTTACGTATTTAATTTTTACGTATTTGCCTTTTATAGCGGGAGGCGGAAAGCTCTCTATAATGGGCAGCATTACGTCGTTAAGTTTTGAGGTGGGTATTTTTTTGTTGCGGTTTTCGTAAACTTTGTTGGCCGCTTCTATGGCTTTAAAAATACGTTGTTTCTCTAAAACGGAGGTGAAAACGATAGGCACATCGGTAAAAGGGGCAATTTTTTGGTGAATGATCTCTTCAAAAACCTTGGTCGTTTTATTGTTTTTTTCGATCAGATCCCACTTGTTAACCACAATTACGATACCTTTTTTGTTTTTTTCGGCCAGGTGGAAAATGTTAATGTCTTGCGCTTCAATGCCTTCAACGGCGTCAATCATCAGCAAAACCACGTCGCTTTCTTCGATGGCTTTGATGGTACGCATTACCGAGTAAAACTCAATGTTTTCTTTAACCTTGGTTTTTTTACGCATCCCGGCGGTATCAATCAGCATAAAATCGTGACCGAACTGGTTGTAATGGATGTGGATAGAATCGCGCGTGGTGCCTGCAATTGGGGTTACGATATTACGATCGTGGCCGAGCAGGGTATTGATAATTGATGATTTACCTACATTGGGCCTGCCGGCGATGGTGTATTTTGGCAGGGTGTTTTGCTCGAGCGGGACATCCTCAAAGGTTTTAACAACCTCATCTAAAAGTTCGCCGGTGCCGGAGCCCGTCATGGCCGAAATGTTGTATATTTCGCCGAGGCCAAAGCCGTAAAACGTGGCCGATTCAACCTGCTGGCTATTGTTATCCACCTTGTTTGATACTACAAATACTGGCTTTTTGCTTTTGCGTAAAAAGGTAGCAATTTCGTCGTCAAGGTCGGTTATGCCGGTTGTTACGTCAACCATAAACAAAATAACGCTGGCTTCTTCAATGGCAATTAAAACCTGCTCGCGTATGGCGGCCTCAAAAACATCGTCGGAATTGGCTACATAACCGCCGGTATCAATTACCGTAAAATCATGCCCGGTCCATTCACTAACGCCATAGTGCCTGTCGCGGGTTACGCCGCTAAAATCGTCAACAATGGCTTTACGGGCCTCAATTAAACGGTTAAATAATGTTGATTTACCCACATTTGGGCGGCCTACTATAGCTACTATGTTACTCATTGCTTTTTTAGATATGAGATGTGAGATATGAGATGTGAGATGGAACGTTTTGTTCTCAATCACAAGCTATATTCAAATCTAATTAATTTTTGTGGAGATATTTAGGGTGCGGATAAGCAAACCGCAAAAGGTCTCAAATCTCAAATCTAATATCTCAAATCTTACTTAATCCTCGTACCCAAATTTTTTCAGGTAATTTTTTTTACTGCGCCAATCGGCTATTACTTTAACAAACATCTCTAAAAAAACCTTACGCTGAAAAAACTCTTCCATGTCTTTACGGGCGTAGGTACCAACTTTTTTAAGCATTTCGCCGCCGGTACCTATCAGGATGTTTTTTTGCGAATCGCGCTCTACGATGATTTCGGCACTAATGCGGTATATCTTAGGGTCTTCAATAAAGGCGGTTATAATTACCTCGGTACTGTAGGGTATCTCCTTTTCGTATATTTTAAATATTTTTTCGCGGATAATTTCCGAAGCAAAAAAGCGGTCGTTACGGTCGGTTAAAAAATCTTTTTCGTAATAAGCGGGGTGCTCGGGCAGGTTATCCATTACCATATCCATTACGGCCTTCACATTATGATCGTGCAGTGCCGAAATAGCGAATACAGCTTTGGGTTTTAATGCTTCGTGCCAGTAAGCTATCTTTTTCTCAACAGTTTCCTGGTCGCTTTTGTCAATCTTGTTAATCAGTATCACCAACGGGGCCTGGCTGCCTTTCAGTTTATCCAATACGTCGGCCTCGTCGTACTTTTCGTTAATATCGGTAACCAGTAACACCATATCGGCATCAACCAGCGAGCCCGATACCTGGTGCATCATGGTTTCTTGCAGGGCGTAGTGCGGTTTGATGATGCCGGGCGTGTCGCTAAACACAATCTGGTAATCATCGCCGTTAACTATACCGAGGATGCGATGACGTGTTGTTTGTGCTTTGGGCGTAATGATGCTCATTTTTTCGCCCACAAGCGCGTTCATCAGGGTTGACTTACCTGCATTGGGTTTGCCAATAATACTTACAAAACCTGCGCGGTGACTCATGTAAAAATATATTTGTGATTTTATTTGCACTGCAAAGAAACGAATTATATCTTTGCAGTCCCAATTAAAAAAGGTACAAATTGCACTTTGATTATTTGGGGCCCTCATTTGGAGTAATGAACCAGGCGAAAATGAGTAAAATTATAGTGCGGGATGGAGCAGTTGGTAGCTCGTCGGGCTCATAACCCGAAGGTCGTAGGTTCGAGTCCTGCTCCCGCTACCCAGAGAAGAAGAGAGCCTTTAGCCAAGACTAAAGGCTTTTTACTTTAAAATAAAACGGATTGTTGGCCGTTATAAACAACACAATTTGGGGTAATGGCCCAATGGAATAAAATAAATATAATGCGGGATGGAGCAGTTGGTAGCTCGTCGGGCTCATAACCCGAAGGTCGTAGGTTCGAGTCCTGCTCCCGCTACACAGGAAGTTAAAAGCCTCAAGTTGAAAGATTTGAGGCTTTTTGCATTTGTTTTAAAGATGTGTAGAAATTTTAAAGCAATTTAAAATATAAAATTAGGAGACTATTTTTTACTTTTATTTATAATTTTATAAATATCTAATCTTCTGTCTTTTAAATTTCTAACTGCGCCGAAATTATGAAGTTCCTTTAACAAATCTACGTCTACGTCGGCTATCAAAGTTGTTTCGGTATTAGGTGTGGCTTCGGCTTTGATACCGTTACTTGGAAAAGAAAAATCAGAAGGCGTAAATACTGCCGACTGCGCATATTGTATATCCATGTTATGAACTTTGGGTAAATTACCTACACTTCCGGCTATAGCTACGTAGCACTCGTTTTCAATAGCCCTGGCCTGCGCGCAGCTCCTAACCCGTGTATAGCCGTTTTGGGTGTCGGTCATAAAAGGAACAAAAAGTATTTGCATACCCTGTTCGGCCAACAGGCGGGGTAGTTCCGGAAATTCCACATCATAGCAAATCAATATCCCAATCTTGCCGCAATCCGTATCATAGGTAGTGATCTGATCACCGCCTATCATTCCCCAGGCACTTTGTTCTGCCGGCGTTAAGTGAATTTTACGGTACATTTCATAAGAACCGTCCCTGCGGCAAAGGTATCCTACATTTTGCAGCACCCCGTTTTCCAGGTAGGGCATACTGCCTGTGATGATATTAATGTTATAACTGATGGCGTACTCCATAAATTTGTCGCGCAAGGGGATAGTGAACTTGGCTATCTCGCGCATTGCATCAGCCCCACCTAAATGATTATAAGCTGTCATCAACGGTGCATTGAACAATTCCGGGAACAAAACAAAATCACTTTGGTAGTCACTGATTACATCCACAAAAAACTCGATCTGTTCACATAATGATTCCAGGTTTTCAAATGGGCGCATTTGCCATTGTACCAATCCTAACCGGATAATGGATTTTTTAGAGTTGATATGTGCTGCCTCCTCGTTGTAGTAAATATTATTCCACTCCAATAATGATGCGTATTCAAGCGATTGCGTATCACCGGGTAAATAGCCTTTTAAGATTTTCCTGACGTGGAAATCGTTAGCTAATTGAAATGATAAAGTTGGATCGTGAATCTCTTTACCTTTTACTTTTTCCAGGTAGGCTTTAGGCGTCAGCTTATCGGCGTAATCCTTGTATTTGGGGATACGTCCCCCGGCGATAATCGCCCTGAGATTGTGCCTTTCGCATATTTCTTTACGTGCATCATATAACCTTCTACCAATACGCATACCCCGGTGGTCTGGATGAACAAAAAAGTCAATGCCGTACAATACATCTCCGTCTTTATCATGTGTTGAAAATGTATAATTGCCGGTTATTTGTGCATAGGTATGGTTATCGCCAAATTTGTCATAATCTACGATCAGCGAGAGCGCACAGCCAGCAATCGATCCGTTAACTAATATGCAGATCTGGCCTTCAGGAAATATTTTAACCAATTCGGTGATATGTGGTTCTCCCCAATAGGAAGCGCCTTCCCATTCGGCGTATGCTTCAATCATAGAGGCCTTTAAGCCTAAGTAATCGTCTTTGGTAAGCGTTCTTAATTCTATTTTAAGTTCTTCGTTTTTAATTTCTTTTTCCATTTACTGATAAAGCTTTTATGAATAACAAATGTAAAGCAGATTGGTGTTTAAAAGTGAAATAAACTTGGTGAGCTGTAACATATTGAAATCATGACACCATACGTTACAGAGGGAATGATATTTAAAGTAGCCCGGAACAGGGTCAAACTAAAGGCCTCAAATCATGCTATGACGCCTCATATCATGATTTGAGGCCTTTTTGCTGTACATAAACCGTATCTTCGGTTATGCTTTTTCAATTCGGGCTGCGTAGTTCGCTGCTGCTTATATTTTTTACGCACCTGTGTGTTTATGCGGGGCTGTTGTACAAGCGTGGTGTGCAGCAAGAGCGCCTGTCGGACAGGTTGTTGGCGTCGTTCTTCTTGCTGTCGGCATTGTTTATTTTTCCGTGGATGTCGGGGTTTGCGGGTTGGTATGATACGCAACCCTACCGAGAGATATTATTTTATACGCCGTTTATCCATGCGTTGTTTTTTGGTCCGTTATTGTATCTGTATTTAAAAAGCCTTACCAACGCACAATACAAGTTAAGCAAGGCAGATTGGCTGCATTTTTTACCCGGCGCACTTTACCTGCTTTGGTGCCTTGTGGTTGTAGTGGCCGATAAATTTATTGTAGGCCGTTATTACCTGATGAACGGCAGAACCGACCCCGATTTTGACAGTTGGTATAACTGGACCTGGAGCGCAAGTATTTTAATTTATCTGGCTCTATCAATTAGGTATTACCGGCAGTACCTCGTTTTTTCGAACTTTGAATTCTCTTTTGCCGATGCGGCCAGCTTTAAGTGGCTGCGCAATTTTTTGTATGCTTTTGCGCTGCTTACCACGTTGTTAATATCCGAGCACGTTTTATCTTTATTTGTTGATTTGGTTTACGTGCGCGCGTGGTATTATTTTTTTGCGTTTGCCCTTATTACGTATTATATGGCCATTAGTGCTTATAGCGCCAGGCCCATCATTAAGCTTAACTTTGAGCCACGGTTGTTAACCGCCTACCAGCAGCCCTTACAGTTAGCCAATAACAACACCATAGATATTACTTACCAGGACTTGGACTGGATGGAGGATTGGAAAATAAAAGTGGATGAGTTGATGGCTGTTAAAAAGGTTTATTTAGAACCCGAACTAACCTTAACCGACCTGGCTAAAAAAACGGGTACCAATGCATCGTTGCTAAGTAAGGTTATTAACGCCAGTTATGGGCAAAACTTTAACGACTATGTTAACCGTTTCCGGGTAGAGGAGGCTATCCGCCTGATGAACCAACCGGGCTACCGCAATTTTAACCTGCTGGCTATTGCTTATGATGCCGGCTTCAATTCAAAATCAACCTTTAACCGCGCCTTTAAAAAGGTAACGGGTAAAAACCCCAAGGAGCATTTAAGCAATTAGTGGTGTCAAATCATGTTCTGAAGCGATGGAGAGGCCGGTTAGCGGCACTTTTGGAGCATGAAAAAATTTTTAACCGTTTTATTTTGTTTAAGCGCCTTTACCGCTGCCGCCCAGGTAAGCGGTAAAGTAACCGACGAAAAAGGAGATGCCCTGCCCGGAGCAGTTATCCGCCTGTTTAAAAACAATCAACCAGCTAAAACCGCGCTTACCGATACCGCGGGTTATTTTAACTGCAATGTGCCGGGTTTAAATTACCTGGTTATTACATCGGTTGGTTTTATGGCCGATACTATTTTTACCACCCAAAAGCCGCTGGGTAATATTAAGCTGATACCCGCCACGCGCCGGCTTAACGAAGTGCGCGTGCAAGCCCGGCAACCTATTATAAAGCAGGAAACCGACCGCAGCGTTATTATGGTTAACGAGCAGGTTAAAAAACTGGCCGATAACGCATTGGAAATTGTAAACCTTGCGCCCAGTATTACCATTAGCGATAACGAAGACGCGATACTAATGAGCGGCAAGGCCGAGGTGCAGATTATGATTAATGATAAACCGGTGAAGATGACTGCCCGCGATTTAGCCAAAATGCTTAAAGCCATGCCTGCAGGTAGTATAAAGCAGGTAGAAATATTAACTAACCCACCAGCCAAATACGAGGTAAACGGTAATACGGGTATTATCAATATCAAAACTAACATGGGTGTAAAAGGCATTACCGGTAACCTTGATTACAGTACATCGCAAAGTGTTTATAATTGGACCGACCTATCGGGCTTGCTGAATTATGGCGCGGGGAAATTAGCGGTTAGCACTTACGGGGCGTGGCATAGCGGCGGTTACCTCACCAGCGATGTTAAAGTGCGTAAACTTAATACAGGCACCTTAAACCAGCAAACCAGTAACCTTGATAACTGGAGCGACCCGGTTTGGCGCGTGGCTATTGATTACGCAATTGGTAAAAAAAGTACCCTTGGCGGGATAATTGAGCGCGAAGCCAGTACCAATACCAGTAGCTACGATAGCTATTTGCAACAGCCCTCAAATAGCTATCAAACCATAGGCAGCAACCCTTACGTGCGTTATTGGAATACTTATAACCTAAACTATCGCTACAGCGATACACTTGGAACGGAACTAACTGTTGACCTTGACCGTGCCGACTTTACTAAAAACGGCCATATTACGGTTATAACCACCGGGCAGCCACAACTTAACTATGAAACGTTAACCAATATCAGCATCAATACCCTAAAGACGGATTATAGCCACGCCTGGAAAAATAAACTTAAACTTGAAGCCGGATTTAAAATAGCCGCCGTGCAAACCAACAATAACCAGGATGCTAACCAGTTTAACTACCACGAAAACATAAGGGCTGCTTACACGGCTTTATCGGGATCCGCGGCGCGTTGGGGGTGGCAATTTGGGCTGCGGGCCGAGCAAACCACTGCTAAAGGCGAAAGTGAATTGGCAAGCAGCGCAAAACTTACCCGGCCAGATACCAGTTACTTTAACTTGTTACCATCGGCTTATTTTACTTATGCGCCGGGTGCTAAACACCATTTGAGGCTATCAATTAGCCGCCGTATAAAACGGCCCGATTATAACGATTTGCAACCCTTTACCTACGTGCAGGACCCACTTAGTCAGCAAACGGGTAACCCCAACCTGCGCGTGCAGCGTAATGACGAGGCCGAGTTAACCTATACGTTTGACGACCGCATTACCCTGGTTGGCGCTTACAGCCAAGCCAACGATTATTTTAATACCATTATGAAGCAAGCGGGTAATGTTTTGATTGAAATGCCTGCCAATACAGGCACTATGAACACCCTTAATTTCGACCTTAATTATCCCGTTAAGGCAACAAAATGGTGGAACATGCTTTACAAAGCCAATTTGGGTAACGATCATTTTAAAGGGGCTTTATTGGATGGTGAGCTTAACGAGGGTAAATGGCACTATCAGTTTTCTACCAGTCAGCGGTTTACATTGCCGGGTAAATATCAGTTACAATTGAGCGGGCGTTATACATCGGCATCGCAAAACCTCATTTATGCCCGGCAGGATAATGCTAATGTGAGCGCCGGTATTAGTCGTAAATTGTTTAAAGACCAGGCTTCGGTACGTTTAGGTGTGAGCGATATTTTTAAAACCCAGCGTAATTATACCAGCGTTAATTTTGGCAGCCTTAATTATACCGATGAGGGTAACTTTGAGAGCCGCAGGGTATCATTTAACTTTAGCTGGCGTTTTGGCAATACCAAAATACGGCAAACTGAGGAACGCCGGCGCGGTGATGCCGATGAAAAAGGAAGAAGCGGCAGTTGAGGATTTTTTGATAGAGTGGGGAGTCAGAAGTCAGAAGTCGGGAGTCGGGAGTCAGAAGTCGGGAGTCAGAAATCGGGAGTCGGAGAAATCGGGAGTCGGAAGTCGGAGAAATCGGCAGTCGGAAGTCGGAGAAATCGGGAGTCGGATTTCTGACTTCTGACTTCTGATTTCTGATTTCTGGTTGGGGTTTTTAGGTTGTGAAGTTGCTTTTGTGGTACGGATAGGGGTGATACCGGCCTGGGGTTAAGGCCGGTGTGGTATGAGCGGATTGCTCCGGGCGTAAGGCAACTCCTGTGCGGTTTTCTTTAACAGTATTCATATCAATCAAAAACTCAAAAAAACCTTTCATACATTGCTTTGCTCTGGTAAAAAACTTCCCTTTTGATATTAAAATTCCTTAAATTTGCACCTCTTTAAATTGACGTAATAGTATTGATGTACAAGGAATATAAGCAGCTAAATTTATCGCAAATAGGTAACGAAGTACTGGAGTTTTGGAAACAGAATAACATATTCGAGAAAAGTATAAGCAGCAGGCCGGCAAGCAAGCCCTACACGTTTTACGAGGGTCCGCCGAGTGCTAATGGTATGCCGGGCATTCACCACGTAATGGCGCGGAGTATTAAGGATATTTTTTGCCGTTATAAAACGCTTAAAGGTTACCAGGTTAAACGCAAAGGCGGCTGGGATACGCATGGTTTGCCTATTGAACTGGCGGTTGAAAAATCGTTAGGGATTACTAAGGACGATATTGGCAAAACTATTTCGGTTGAGGATTATAACAATGCCTGCCGCAAGGAAGTGATGCGCTATACCGACGTTTGGAACGACCTGACCGAGAAAATGGGCTACTGGGTTGACCTTGAAGACCCCTACATAACCTACAAAAACGAATACATTGAAAGCCTTTGGTGGATATTGAGCGAGCTTTATAAAAAGGGCTGGCTGTATAAAGGCTACACGGTGCAGCCTTATTCGCCAAAATCGGGCACGGGGTTGAGTTCGCACGAGCTGAACCAGCCGGGTACTTATAAAATGGTGAAGGATACTACCATTGTAGCGCAGTTCCATTTAAAAAACGACCAGCAACATGCGCTGATGCCTACCTTGTTTAGCGAGCCTGGTGAAGATACGGTGATACTGGCCTGGACTACCACGCCGTGGACCCTACCATCAAACTGTGCGCTTGCCGTTGGCGAAAACATTGATTACGTTAAAATAAAAACCTTTAACCCTTATACCTATGCACCCGTTAGCGTGGTGCTGGCTAAGGTTTTGGTGAGCAAATATTTTAAAGCCGAAGGCGAGAATGCTGCTTTTGCTGATTATAAAGAAGGCGATAAAGTAATACCCTGGACGGTTGAAGCCGGTTTTAAAGGCAGCGAATTAGTTGGCTTACGTTACCACCAATTGATGCCCTACGTAACCAATGCCGATTTGGAAGCTAATGCTTTCCGCGTTATCCCGGCAGATTTTGTGACTACCGAGGATGGTACGGGAATAGTGCACACAGCTTCGGTTTTTGGTGCGGACGATTTTAGGGCCTGTAAGGAGAACGGCGTGCCAAGTGTAATGGTACACGACGAAACGGGCAAAGAAGTTCCGCTGGTAAACAAACAGGGCCGCTTTGTTGACGAAGTGACCGATTTTGCAGGCTTGTACGTTAAAGAAGAATATTACAGCAAAGAAGAGCGCGAAGTGCCCGGCTTTAAGCCAACGGATGTTTTAATATCCATTATGCTGAAAACCGACAACAAGGCTTTCGACGTTAAAAAATACGAACACAGTTACCCCCACTCGTGGCGCACGGATGAGCCTATTTTGTATTATCCGCTGGATAGCTGGTTTATTAAAACCACGGCAGTTAAGGATAAACTGGTTGAGCTGAATAAAACGATAAACTGGAAACCTGAAAGCACCGGGACGGGCCGCTTTGGTAACTGGCTTGAAAACTTGGTGGACTGGAATTTATCGCGCTCACGCTACTGGGGAACGCCGTTGCCGATATGGCGTTCAAAGGCTTATAGTTTTGATCCAAGCTTTAAAAAATCAGAATTGTGTTTTGGTAGCATTAAAGAATTAGTCAATCCCAAAACTATTGAAACGGATAATTTTGATATCGTTTACGAATCTAAATATTTCTTCCTGGAAAAACTTGTAGAAGATTTGAAAAGTGGATCAACAGACTTAATGCTGACACTTGGAGAGTATTATGAAAATTATGTACAAAAAGCTCGAAACTCAAATTTTATTATTGATGATGCATACTCTCTTTTAAATTTAATTCCTCCAACACAGCAAAAAAAGCTATTAACAACTTATTCATCCAGCTTATCGGAACATTTTAAAAATATAGAAATAGATCTTCATAGGCCATACGTTGATAATATCATCATATTAGAAATAAAACAGCCTAAAGTAAAAACCCCTGACGGTTCTTATCACTTTCCAGTTATCGACGGATTTGTCAACTATTTTCTTCGCGAGCCCGATTTGATTGATGTTTGGTTTGATAGCGGCGCCATGCCATATGCACAATGGCATTTTCCGTTTGAAAACAAGGAGCAGTTTGCTGATGCTTACCCGGCAGATTTTATTGCCGAAGGTGTTGACCAAACCCGCGGTTGGTTTTTTACCCTGCACGCCATTGCCGTAATGTTAAGCGAAGCGAGCGACGAGGTTAAGGCCGTTAATACTTTGGTGGGCAACCCCGGCGTAGCGTTTAAAAACGTGGTGAGCAACGGTTTGGTGCTGGATAAAAACGGCAACAAAATGAGCAAGCGTTTAGGCAATGCCGCCGACCCTTTTGAGACCATTGAAAAATATGGTGCCGATGCCGCCCGCTGGTACATGATTAGCAATGCCGCACCCTGGGATAACCTTAAATTTAACTTAGAAGGGCTTGACGAGGTGCGCCGCAAGTTTTTTGGCACGCTTTATAATACTTACAGCTTTTTTGCGCTGTATGCCAATATTGATAATTTTAATTACAGCGAAGCCGAGATAGCGTTAAGCGACAGGCCGGAGATTGACCGTTGGATAGTATCGTTATTAAACACGTTAACCAAAGAGGTTGATGAGTTTTACGCCGATTTTGAACCCACCAAGGCCACCCGCGCCATACAAAACTTTGTTGATGCGCATTTGAGCAATTGGTACGTGCGTTTAAGTCGCCGCCGTTTTTGGCGCAGTGATAACTCGGCAGATAAGTTATCGGCATACCAAACGTTATATACTTGTTTAACTACCATAGCCAAGCTGATGGCACCGGTTGCCCCGTTTTTTGCCGAACGTTTATTTAACGACCTGAACAGTGCTACCCAACAAGAAAATGTAGAATCGGTACACCTGGCAGATTTTCCTGCTTATCATACCGAACTGGTTGATAAGGCGCTTGAAGAGCGGATGCAATTGGCGCAGGATGTATCGTCGTTAGTGCTGTCGTTACGTAAAAAGGTTAATATTAATGTGAGGCGCCCGTTGGGCCGCATTTTATTGCCTATATTAAACAAAAACTTTGAGCAACAAATTGAGCTGGTTAAAGAACTGATATTATCGGAAACCAACATCAAAGCTATTGAGTATATAAACGATACCGCAGGTTTTGTTAAAAAGAAGATAAAGCCAAACTTTAAAGCTTTAGGTGCTAAAGTGGGTAAGGATATGAAATTGGTTGCCGAAGCGATAAATAACTTTAGCAGCGATCAAATAACAGAAATTGAAACTGAAGGTACCATAGCAATACTCAATACGCAGTACTCCATACTTTTAAGCGACGTTGAAATTATTGCCGAAGACGTACCGGGCTGGCAAGTTGCAAATTTGGGAAAACTAACCGTAGCTTTAGATGTTACGATAACCGAAGAGTTGAAACAGGAGGGTATAGCGCGCGAGTTGGTAAACAGGATACAAAACCTGCGTAAGGACAAGAATTTTGAAGTAACTGATAAGATAAATGTGCGCATAAGCAATCACCCTTACATAGCCGAAGCGGTTGAAAATAATTTATCATATATTTGCGCCGAAATTTTAGCCGATACCTTAGTGCCTGACTCACAGTTAAATAATGGTGATAGTGCATTAATTGATGAAATTGAAATATTGATTGCTATAAGTAAAGTATAATGAAGACAGAAAACCCAAAAACCAGATATTCAGATTCGGAGTTACAGGAGTTTAAACAATTGCTGTTAGATAAGTTAAAAGGCGCCAAAGAGGAGCTTAACAATTTAGCATCATCATTAAGCAGCCCTAACTCCAACGGTACCGATGATACCGCAGGTACTTACAAAACGCTGGAAGATGGTTCGGCCACGCTGGAGAAGGAACAGATAAACCAGTTGGCTGCGCGCCAGAAAAAGTTTATTGAGCAACTGGAAGCGGCTTTGGTGCGCATTGAAAACAAAACCTACGGTATTTGCCGCGAAACCGGTAAACTGATACCTAAAGAGCGCCTGCGTGTAGTACCACACACCACGTTAAGCATGGAAGCTAAACTTAAACAGTAAGAATGAAGGTAGCTTATATTAAACCTTTTGTTACTGCCGCCTTTATTATTTTGCTGGACCAGATTATTAAAATTTGGGTTAGACACCACATGTATAACGGCGAAGAAATTAGGTTTTTAGGAGACCGCGGTATGCTGCGTTATACCGAAAACAACGGTATGGCCTGGGGCCTTGAACTGGGTGGCGATTGGGGAAAACTGGCCCTTACCCTGTTTAGGATAGTTGCCGTTTGTGGTATTGGCTATGGCATTGTGTTTTTAATTAAAAACAAATACCACCGGGGTTTAATTATGAACCTGGCACTCATATTTGCGGGTGCAATGGGCAATATTATTGATTCTACCTTTTATGGTGTGATATATGGCTACGCGCCCTTGCTGCATGGCCGCGTGGTTGATATGTTTTACTTCCCGCTGATAACGGGGCATTTTCCAATCGGGATGCCATTTTGGGGAGGCGAAGAATTTGTGTTTTTCCGCCCGATATTTAACCTTGCCGATGCGGCTATATCTGTTGGCGTTATCCTGATTTTATTTCGGCAAAAGCATTATTTTAAACACGAACCCACCGAAGACGAGAGCAGGAATAGTGAGATGGTGGAGGAATGATTGTTCGATGTGCGAATGTGCAGATGAGTAAATGTGCAAATGATTTGATTTGTATATGAGATATAAAGTAAAAAGTCCGTGATGAAGATCATGGACTTTTTTTAGTTTATGGGGGATATGCCGGTTTAAGATTTGACAACTTTTTGAAAGTTGTCAAATCTAATTGTCTAACTGACGAATTATTTGCACATTGTTTGAACCGGAATTTATAGAATTTAGGGATTACCAGAATGTGAAATGGGAAGATCAAATCATTCAAAAATCATTTGCACATTCGCACATCGAAAGGTTTAAGATTTGACAACTTTCAAAAAGTTGTCAAATCTAATTGCCCCAGAATGTAAAGGTAAAGATCAAATCATTTAAAAATTATTGCATATTTACTCATCTGCACATCTGCACATCGAAAACTTATTTCCCCATCGTTTTATCGCGTATCACTTTAAATTCTGATTTGGGTTTCCAGCCGGGGAAGGAGCTTTGGTTGCCTAACTTGGTGCCTATGTTGAACAGGATGTTGGCTACCTGGGCCATGCCGGTGCAGTCCATATCTGCACTGTAGTTATCGCTTACCTGGTGGTAGCGGTTGGTGTTGTAATCGTCTTTTTGGGCTTTGCCCCATCCTTCGGGATGCTGGGTGCTTTCCTGGCCGTTGTTCATGTCGAGGGCGGGTACGCCAACTTTGGCGAAGTTAAAGTGGTCGCTGCGGTAGTAGCTGCCAGCGCCGGGGCGGGCGTCGCCTTTTATGGTGAGGCCATATTGTTGGGCCTGTTCGGCAACGTAATCTTCAATGTCGTTTTGGCCTTTGCCGGTTACGTCAATGTCTTTGGTTTCGCCGTAAAAGCCAAGGGCATCCATGTTTAAGTTGGCCACTGTTTTATTGAGCGCAAATATGGGGTGAGTTGCGTAATACTCCGAGCCAAGCAAGCCTTGTTCTTCGCCGGTAACGGCTAAAAATACAATGGAACGTTTAGGCTTATCAGTGTTATGACTAAACGCTTTAGCCATGTTGATGAGGGCGGCTACGCCGCTTGCATTATCAACGGCACCGTTATATATCGAATCGCCTTTTACGGCGGGGCCTATGCCAAAGTGGTCCCAGTGGGCGGTATAAATAATGGCTTCGGTTGGTTGGCTGCTGCCTTTAAGCGTTGCTATTACGTTGCGCGACATGGCGTATTTTAGCTTATTGCTGATGCCAACTGTAAGGTTGAGGTTTAAAGGGATGGCCCTAAAATCTTTTCTGCGGGCCAGGGCGCGGAAATCGCCGGTGATGCCTGCGGCGGCGAATAGTTTGGTGGCGGCATCTTCGGTTATCCAGCCTTCCATTTTACAGCGCGACATGTGTTTATCGGCTTGTTGCAGATACAACCTTGCGCCCGTATTGCTGTTTTTTATTACCGACCAGGCGTAGCTTGCAGGTTCGGTTTGGTGAACGATGATAATGCCTGAGGCACCTTGCCTTGCGGCTTCTTCAAATTTATAGGTCCAGCGGCCATAGTAAGTCATGGTATCGCCTTTAAAAAAGGTGGGGTCGCCGCTTTTAAAGCCGGGGTCGTTTACCAACACTACTACGGTTTTACCTTTAACATCCAGTCCGGCATAATCATTCCAATGGTATTCGGGAGCCACCACGCCATAGCCTGCAAATACCATGGGCGAATTTTTGAGTTGTACGGTGTCTTGCTCGCGGCGGCTAAAAACTACAAAATCGTCAACCGCTTTTAGCGATAGTTTAGCCTTGCCATCAATTTGCATGGTTGGCCATGGCGTACAGGCAATTTGCACCATGGGCACATCCTGAAAGTAACTGCCGTTATTGCCAGGCTCGAGGCCTGCCTTTTTAAACTGAGAAGCTATGTAGTTAATGGTTTTGGTTTCGCCGGGTGTAAAGGGTTTGCGGCCCGTTAACGAATCGTTAGCCAATACGGCTATCTGGCTTTTAATGCTATCGGCAATTATGGGGCCGCTTACTGTTGTGCTTGTGCTGCTTTTTGTTTTGCAGCCTGCTAAGGTTATCAACGTTGCTAAAAGCAGCAAATGGTTGTTTGTTTTTTTCATGGACGGAAAAATCAGTTATTCATCCAAATATAACTATAGTAGGCCATAATTGGTTATGGTATTTTGGGGGCGGTTAAGATTTGCCAACTTTGCCAAAGTTGGCAAATCTCTCTGAATTAAACACTACCTTTAATGTGATATAAAGCTCAATTATGGCTGGAGAGGTAACCCGCGAAGACGTTCCATCAAGGAAAAAATATTATTACCCCATTGCTGATACTTTGCGGGATTACCTGGTAAAGTACGACAGGGAGATAAAACTGCCGGTACAATATTCGGATTTGCTGCGCTTTAACCTGCATACGCCGCTGCTGAATAAAGACGGTACCGATACGCTTTGGCAAACCGTGTATTACGACCAAAGCGAAATGCGGGAGCTTTTCCCTAGCCTTACCCAAATTTATGCGCTGCTGCATACCGATGGCGATATTGCGGTGATGGAACACCTCTCGGTAGCGCGGATTGATTATTGTACGTTTGGTAATTCGAAACCATTCAGGGTGCGCATTATTAATAAACTTAACGATAATTACGACCATTTTTATGTTAAAACTGCCGATGCATCGCGCGTGTATGGTTTGGAGCTGGAGCATATATTATCGCCAAACCGCATCATTTACCTATCAAACGGCAATACGCTTATTGAGGAGCATATACCCGGTTTGCCGGGAGATGTGTTTATTAGCGGGCGCCTTAATACTACCAAATTTAACCAGATACGCATTTGCAAGGAGTTTGTGAAGTTTAACGAACGGTGCTTTGCGAGGTTGCTGGGCGATATGCGATCGTACAATTTTGTGGTTGATATTACGCCCGATATTGAGGGTAACCAGTATAGGATACGGGCCATTGATTTCGACCAGCAATCGTACGAAGGGAGGCGCAGGTTTTACCTTCCCCATTTTTTTAAGGAGAACAACGTAATGGTTAACCTGGGCATGAAATACCTTACCGATACTACCGTGCGCCAATACCAGGAGGAGGAACGCAGCTTAATATCGCACAGGGTGCGCACCGCAAGCAAACGCCTTAACAGCCTGCTTACCGTTATGCAACTGGAAGATATATCGCCAAAGGAAAAGGTGCAAAGCCTTGCCGCCGACCTTGCCGAATACCACAACAGCCCTGTATTTAAAACCTGCCATAACATGGGGCAAATATTAACCGAACACCTTTCGCTGATATTAACGCGTACCAAATTGGTTTAATTGTTGCCTTGGTGTGCAAACTGTTTGGTGCTTATGGAGTTATATTGACTTAATAAAAACTTTTATGAGGTCGATATGGAAAGGCTCGGTTGGGTTTGGGCTGGTTAACATACCCATTAAATTGTATTCGGCGGTGCAAAGCAGTTCGCTGGATTTTGATATGCTGGACTCGCGCGACCACTCGCGCATACGCTACCAACGCGTAAACGAGCATACACAAAAAGAGGTGCCTTACGATAAAATTGTAAAGGGCTTTAAAATTGACGACGATTATGTGATTATGGAGGACCAGGATTTTGAAGATGCCGCGCCCGAAAAAAGTCGTGAAATAGAGATTGAAAGCTTTGTTGATATTGCCGATGTAAACCCGATGTACTACGAAACATCGTACTATGCGGAGCCCGACAGTAAAAATAACAAGGCTTACGCCTTGCTGATACAGGCACTAAAAAAAGCTAAAAAAGCTGGCTTGGCACGGTTTGTACTGCGCAACAGCGAGAGCCTCTGTATTGTACACCCGGTTGGTAATGTGCTGGTTGTAACGCGGATACGCTTTGGGCAGGAAATACGATCGGCAGAGGAACTGGATGTGCCCGGTACCGAAGTAAGCAAAAAGGAACTGGATATGGGCCTCGCCCTGATTGAGCAGTATGCCGAGCGTTTTGATGTATCGAAATTTAAGAACGAATACTCGGACGACTTGCTGAAAATTATCCACGAGAAAGCCAAAGGCAAGCGGCCAACTATTAAAAAACTCAAAGTTAAACAAGCATCGAGCGACGATTTGTATGACCAGTTGATGAATAGTTTAAAAACTAAAAAGGGAGCGTGAGTCGACTCCTTAGAGGTCACAGGTCGGTAGCAAAACGAATTAGATAGAAATTTGTGCCGTAGGTACAACACCTTTATAGGTAGCATACCTACGGCATGCCAATATGCAATTATTAAATTAGCTACCGACCTTTTGCACCGATGGTGCATTTTTTAATTGCTTAACTAAACTACATTGATTTATAATTATTGGTGGGTAAATTAAAACAGGATCTAATTATTAAGGCTTTTTATTTCTTAATAAGATAAAAAATAATCTTAATGGTAAAACACGCGGGGCTTGTTGCTGTTATAGTAATGAAAACATTCTAAAAAAAAAATCTAATTATGAAAACTACAACAGCACAAATTGCAACAACCGACGAACTGAAAGACTCGGCATTGAACGAATTGTTTATTGACGAACTGAAAGACATTTACTGGGCCGAAAAACATTTGGCAAAGGCCTTGCCTAAAATGATAAAAGGTGCAACATCGGCAGAGTTGAAAACTGCCATTGAAAACCACCTTAAAGAAACCGAGAACCATATTACCCGCGTAGAGGCTGTTTTTAAGGCTATTGGCGAAAAAGCTGTTGCTGTTAAATGCGAGGCTATGGCCGGTTTATTAAAAGAAGCCGAAGAGTTATTAGGCGAAACCGAAAAAGGCACCATGACGCGTGATGTGGCCATTATTTCGGCAGCACAAAAGGTTGAGCATTACGAAATTGCTTCGTATGGTACCATGAGCACCCTGGCCAACGTGCTTGGTTATGCCGAAGCTGTTGAACTATTGGAGGCTAATTTGGCCGAAGAAAAAAATGCTGATAGTTTATTAACACAAGTTGCCGAGAATACTGTTAACAGTGCAGCAAGCAGCGAAAAGAAATAAACCATTAACAAACCTTAGGAGGATAAAGGCATGGAAAATACGAGTGATAAATTAAAAGAACAGTTACAACATTTGCTTTTAATATGTAATGATGGTATTGAGGGATACCGCAAAGCGGCCGATAACGCTAAGGGAATTGAGTTTACAACCTTATTTACCGATTATGTGTTACAACGCATTGAATATGCCAATGAGTTAAAAGCCGAAATACGTGCTTTAGGCGGGGATGCGGATAACGTAACCGGCGGCACGGTGGGTGTATTGCACCGCTTATGGACCGATATTAAATACAAACTAAGCAGCGACGAAGAACATGCCGCTTTAGATGCTTGTATTGAAGGCGAAAAAGCTGCAATTACTGTTTATGATGAGGTGTTGAAAAACCCCGAAGCCCTCACGCCGGAGATAGCCGAACTGATACAGGACCAACGAGATGGTATTGAACGCGCCCTGATAAAGGCCGAGCAACTATTGAGGGTTTACTCATAAGCAAACCATAACTCGAAAATAAATTGAAGAGCCTCCGCGAAAGCGGAGGTTTTTTTTGGCGTGTGCGACACCTTTTGCTTTGCGGCATCGTCTGGATTATTATTAGGGGTGGTTAGGCTGTTATTGTTGTGCGTTAAATTTATCACCCTGCACAAAAACTTATTTTTAATGGCTTTAATCTTTTAAGTTTTAACTTTGTTTAATAAGGATAACAAAACTATTTATTTAATACCAAAAACATGAAAACCCGTTTATTACTTTTTTTAATTTCGATATTGTTTTTGGCTACATCGTGTACAAAACAAAATGATGTAACGCCAAACCAAACTATTTTAACTACTGCATTGGCCAGTAGCTGGACCACCACAGACGGCGGTAAAACTTTTTCGACGTTTATTAATACGCCCGAGATAGACAGTTACCAAAATAAATACGGAGGTGTGCTTGTTTACGCCACTTACGATGGCGGTGCAAGCTATGAGCAGGTGCCCGAGGTTTATAACGGCGTTGCTTACAGCTTTACCTACAGCAAGGGGCAGGTAGAAATTGATATACAATCGGCAAACGGGGTTACTGCCATTACGCCGCCGGGAAGCATAGGCATTAAAATTGTTTTGATTGCATCGGCACCCTGAGGATTGACTGCGGATGTTTGATTGGCGTGTTGGATGTGCTAATGTGGAACAGAAGCAATATCGAACACTGAATTTTGAACACCGAAGTTTGTCCTATAAATCCAATGGTTAATATTGGTGTGTTTGCCTTGGCAAGAGCGAGTGGTCGGCAGCGCAGACGCTGCCGACTGTTGGTGCTTACGGGAATAAGTTGAAATTACTATCAATTATGTGATAGCGGTATTGGTTAGCCGCTTGGCTACTTTTGTATTTAAAACAATTTTAAATATGGAAAGTAACATACCCGAAGAAACGTTAACGCTACAGCAACAACGTTTTTGCGATGAATATTTGGTGAGCTTTAATGCTTTTAGGTCGGCCATGCTGGCCGGCTACAGCGAGAATACCGCGCGTAAGGGCGAATTGCTGCACTTGCCCAAGGTGCAGGACTATTTAAAAGCGGCCATGGACAAAACCAAACAACGGCTGCAAATTACCCACGACATGATTTTGCGCGAACTGGCTAAAATTGCTTTTGCCAACATGGGCAATTTTTATGACGACCAGGGTGTTTTGAAACCGATGTACGAACTATCTGACGATGACAAGGCTGCCATTAGCCAGTACCAAATTTTGGATGCTGTTGACGATTATGGCTACCAGGTTGGCAAACTGAGCAAAATAAAACTGCACAACAAATTATCGGCCCTGGATAAAATTGCGAGGCATTTGAATTTTTACAGTGTTAAGGCTGCTGAGGACGGAGGACGGAAGGCTGAAGACGGAGGACAGAAGGCTGAGGACGGAGTGCGGAAGAATGGGTGCGGAAGTTTAATTGCTGAGGACGGGGGACGGATGGCTGAGGTTGAAAGTTTGATGACTGAGGACGGAGTGCGGAAGGTTGAAGCCGGAAGTTTGACGGCGGAATTTGGTGGTGCTAATTTAGCTGATAGAAGTTTTAATACGGAAGTTGAGCAGGATGAAGCGGAGGTTTTGAGGCGGCTGGCTGCGGTTTTGCCGGGCGAGGAGCGTGGGTGCGCGGATGGTGAACCGGAGGTTTATATTGACCGGATGGGTAAAATTGCTGAACGTTTTGCTGTTTGCGATAACGTAAACGAGACAGGGCCCCCGATAGGAGGCCCTGCTGATGTATTGAAAAATATTCTTACTTTATCCCCCACGGGTTAATTTTGAGTGATTGAATTATTCAGTGATTGATTGATTGATTGACTGATTGAGTGATTGATTGAATAAGACTTAAAGTATTGGAATTTTTTTTCGTTCAACCACTCAATGTGTGCCCTAATCTCTCGATTTTTAAAGGGTACGACAATAACTGCTATTTTTCCATTTGCTCTATAACGGCCTGGCTAACCCCGGTGAAAGAGAAACCACCATCGTTAAACAGGTTTTGCATGGTTACCATTTTGGTTAAATCGCTAAAAAGTGATACGCAGTAGTTTGCGCAATCTTCGCCGGTGGCGTTGCCAAGGGGGCTCATTTTTTCGGCGTAGGTAATAAAACCATCAAAACCTTTTACGCCCGAACCTGCTGTGGTGCGTGTTGGCGATTGTGAAACGGTGTTGATACGTACATTCTTTTTTACCCCATATTGGTAGCCAAAGTTGCGGGCAATGCTTTCCAGATAGGCTTTGTTATCGGCCATGTCGTTATAATCCGGAAATATGCGCTGGGCGGCTATATAGGTTAGGGCCACAACAGAACCCCACTCGTTAATGGCATCCATTTTCATGGCGGTTGCCAATACACGGTGCAGGCTAAGTGCAGATATATCCAACCCTTTGTGGGTAAATTCGTAATTGTTTTCGGTATAGTGAATGCCTTTACGCACGTTGATGCTCATGCCAATGGAGTGCAAAATAAAATCCACACCGCCACCAAAATGCTCCATGCTTTTTTCAAACAGGTTTTCAATATCGGCAGTTAGGGTAACATCAGCCGGGATAACCGGAGCGCCAATTTCTTCGGCTAATTTATTAATGGTACCCATGCGCAGTGCAATAGGGGCATTGGTTAGTACAATTTGGGCACCCTCGGCGTAACATGCCTGTGCGGTTTTCCAGGCGATAGAGTTTTCGTCTAATGCGCCAAAGATGATTCCTTTTTTACCTTTTAATAAGTTGTATGCCATTTGATTATTTTGATTTACGGTGTAAAATTA
Source organism: Mucilaginibacter gracilis (assembly GCF_003633615.1). Classification (NCBI taxonomy): domain Bacteria; kingdom Pseudomonadati; phylum Bacteroidota; class Sphingobacteriia; order Sphingobacteriales; family Sphingobacteriaceae; genus Mucilaginibacter; species Mucilaginibacter gracilis. The sequence continues at coordinate 1,960,987 of NZ_RBKU01000001.1, forward strand.
AAATTATTTATTGGTTATGAGAATAGTTTATTTAGTTGCTTGAGTGAGGGGCAAATTGGGTGGGTTAGGGTTTATTGCGCAATGGTTGATAGGTGAGTTGTTGATTAGGCTGTTAAGGATATATTTTGTTCGGGGCGTAGCATTTTGTAAATGAGTGTATCTAACCATCAAAAAGCAAACGACGGCCGTGTGGTTGTTAATGGTATAATTGGCAGTGTTGTAAACAGATGAATATGGTTTTTGAAGAGATTTATCGTGATTACTGGAACAAGGTTTTTAGGATTTGCATGGGTTACGTTAACGACCATGACTGGGCCAGGGATATTGCGCAGGATACCTTTATTGCCATTTGGAAGCAGTTGCCCAACTTTAGGAACGAGGCTGCGATTGGTACATGGATATTCAGGATAGCATCAAACAACTGTTTGCGGCAAATTGAACGTAACAACAAAATGCCGCGCGCCGAAATGCCCGAACAGATTGAATATAAAGCCGACCCGGATAAGGAAAGTCAAACGCAGTTTTTGTACAAATGCATAGCCGAACTGCCCGAAACGGACAGGATTATTATATCGTTAGAATTAGAGAATGTGAAGCAGGCCGAGATTGCCAGTATTGTGGGGCTATCGGAAACCAACGTTAGGGTAAAGGTTTTTAGGATAAAGGAAAAATTGACCAAAAAATTTGAAAAATATGAGCACTGATTTTAAAGCTTTGTGGAACAACGAAGGTAGCCGCTTACCCGATATACAGGAGATATTTGCAAAGGCCAATAAACTAAACCGTAATATTAGGCGGAAGCTTTGGCGCGAAAACGTTGTGCTGCCCTTAACGGCTATATTTATAATTTGGATTTGGTGGTATTACCAGCCACAAATGATAACTACCAAAATAGGCATTGTTATGATAGTAATAGCCATAATAGCTTTTTTGATAGCCACAAACCAATTGTGTCCGCTGTTAACGGATGGTAACGCGGAGACGGATAGCCGGCAGTTTTTAACGCAGATGATTAAGATCAGGCAAAAGCAGGACTTTATAAGCAGCACCATGACGAGGGTGTACTTCACCCTATTATCAACCGGGCTGGCTTTATATATGATTGAGTATGCTTTGATGGGCGGAATGGTTTTTAGGATAACCTACTACACGCTAACTTTTGCCTGGATAGCCTTTTGCTGGTTTTACTGGCTGCCGCGAAAGGTTAAAAAGCGTAAAAAAGCAAATAACGAAGTGATTGCAAGGCTGGAAGAATTGAACGGGCAGTTGGGGAAAGAGTAGGGGAAATGATTTGGTATTGCAAAGCAACTGCACGAGGCATATTTGCCTTGCATAGTTCGCTGTTCTACGTGCGGTTGCCACGCTATCGCTCGCAATGACAGCTTTTTTATTTACCGATCATGTCATTGCGAGGAACGAAGCAATCGCACGCGGGCATTCGTCGCTCTGCATATCGGCCCAATTTAGGTACGGTTGCTTCGCAGAATGACACCATGTTTACCCCTTTAACAACTCCCTTGCGTTTTGCAGGGCGCTATCGCCGGGATTATCGCCACTTAGCATTTTGGCTATCTCTACTACACGTTCTTTGTTTGTTAGTGGTTTAATGCGGGTGTAGGTGGTTGCGGCGGTATCATCTTTATAAATAAAGTAATGGTTTGGCCCTTTGCTGGCTATTTGGGGCAGGTGGGTTATGGTGATTACCTGCAGGTTTTGCGACAGGCGTTCCATTACCTGGCCCACTTTGTTGGCTACCTCGCCGGATACTCCGGTATCAATTTCATCAAAAATAATGGTTGGCAGGGCGGTGTTGCTGGCTATGAGCGATTTGATACTGAGCATTAAGCGCGATAACTCGCCGCCGGATGCTACCTTACTCATCTCCGAAAGGGCATACCCTTTATTGGCCGAAAACAGGAAGCGGATATGATCGATACCGTTTTGATCGAACGCCTGGGTTGCCGAAACTGCGTTTTCAATTTTAAGGGTGGCGTTGCCCATCCCCATTTCGCTCAGGCTCTCCTGTACCTGCTTTTCGATAAGGGGTATTGCCACAGTGCGATTGGCAGATAACCCGGAAGCCAGGCTTTGCAAAAGGTCTTTTTTGAGGGCTATCTGTTGTTGCAGGGCCTCTATTTCTTCGTCGCCAAATAGTACCTGTTGTATTTTGTTAGATAGGTCTTGTTGTATCTGCAGCAGTTCGGCGTTGGTGCTTACGCGGTGCTTTTTTTGCAGGTTATAAATGAGCGTTAAGCGCGCGTTAAGTTCAAGGGCGCGTTCCTCGTTAATAAAGGTGCGCTGCTCAATGGTCTCAATTTCGGATGCAATGTCTTTCAGTTCAATAATTGAGCTTTTTAGGCGCTGGTTTATTTCGGCAATCAGCGGGTCAAATTTCTCTAAGGTTGTTAATTGGTGGCTGGCTTCGCGCAGTTGCAGTAAGGCCGGGGTTTCGCCCTCGTCCATTAAATAATGAGCTCCCGATAGGTTTCGTTTAATATCGCCGGCATTGTTTAGGGCAAAAAGTTCCTGCTCTAATTTTTCCTGCTCATCGGGGCTAAGAGATGCTTTTTCCAGTTCGTCAAACTGAAACTGGTGATAATCCAGTTCGGCTTTTGCCCTTTCGCTTTCATCAAGCAACTGTTTTAGTTTGACTGTTACCGATTTATAGCCGCGGTAAGTAACGTGGTACTGGTTAAGCAGATCGGGATGTTTGGCTACCGAATCGATAACTAAGAGCTGGAAAGCCGGGTCGTTAATTTCGAGCGTAGCGTGTTGCGAGTGTATATCAATCAACTTTTCGCCCAGTTGTTTTAAAATGGTAAGGTTAACCGGCGTATCGTTAACAAATGCGCGCGATTTGCCATCGGCAGATATTTCACGGCGAAGTACGGTTTCGGGAGCGTAATCGAGGTCGTTATCTTCAAAAAAGGTTTTGATATGAAATTCGCCTATCTGGAAGGTGCCCTCAATAATGCACTTTTTTTGCTGGTTAAAAAAGTAGCGGCTTTCGGCGCGCTGGCCCAATATGAGCGATAGCGCACCCAAAATGATTGATTTACCGGCACCTGTTTCGCCTGTTAAAATATTTAACCCGGCACCGAAACTGATTTCCAGGTTATCAATTAAAGCATAATTGTTTATTTTGAGCTGTTGAAGCATAAAAAAGTATCCCCGTTATGAGGGTACGAAATTACAAATTAGGAAGTAATTTAAAGGAGCTTATTTGCGGTACTTATTAACCGTAGATTTTTACCACAGAGTACACAGAGAGAGAAATACAGAGGTAGCGGAGCTGTATCGCTGGTTACTTAGCCCAATTAATTCTTCTGCAAGGCGGCGTACTTATTGCCGTTACTTGGGTCGGCCTGGTTGAGGATGTTGTAGGCGCGGATGCGGGTTTGCGGGTCGGCGGCACTAAGTATGGATACAAATTCGTCGCTTTTGGTACTAAAAAATATCAGCGGAAGCATGGCACCTAAACCCTGGCGGTCGAGCTGCTCAAGATCGGACAGCAAATCGGCAATGGTTTTGCGCGCGTTTATGGCATTATCGGCCATAGTATCTAAGCCCAAACGGTGGTAGTTGTAATTAAATTCGCGCAAAATGGTGTAACGTTTGTTGTTCAGGTTTTCGGCCAGCCAATAGCGGTTACGGTTGTTATCAAAGGCGTTCCAACCTTTGTATGATGCACTTTGAGCCGCCGTTACTATGGTTTGGGCTTTGGCGAAATAAAGGGAACCGCCAAATTTAGAAAACGAATCGTAATCCATACCCACAATTATGTTGGCATAAAAACCCAGTACCGATGTTAAGTTGCTTTGAAAGTTTTGCTCGTTAAAATCGAGCTGTTGGCCCTCGGTGTATACAAAATCGAAGTCCTTATCGTTAATGCTCAACAAAGCACTGGTATAGGTTGAACCAAAAATTGGCCTGGTTGATTGTACCTGCAACTCGCCACTAAACTTGCTGCTGCCATCCCAGGCGGTTATGTTCAGCACAAGGTTGCATTCAATACGTTCTTGCGGTAAAACCTGGTCGGCACACCATTTGCGGTTGTTCATAAAATCCTTCATGGCGTTTTCAAGCACCTGGAAAACACGCTTATTGCTGGTTTGTATTTTTGGCGTAAGCACCTGCACATGCGCATTCAAATCTTGGCCGTTAACCAGGTTGGTTAGGCAAAGCAGGGTAATAATACAGGCAGCAAGTTTTTTCATGAGTTTATGAGTTCGGTAATTTTATGGCAAATATCGGCAGCAACTTCATCTTTGGTTTTAAGGTCAAAAACGGTTTTCTGTAAATTACGGTCAATAATAGTTATTTTGTTGGTGTTTGTTTTAAAACCTGCGCCAGCATCGTTCAACGAATTTAAAACAATAAAATCGAGGTTTTTTTTGTGCAGTTTTTCAATGGCGTTGCTTTCCTCATTGTTAGTTTCCAGGGCAAAGCCAACCAGTATTTGGCCGGGGCGTTTTAGGGCACCCAGGGTTTTTAAAATATCGGTTGTTTTTTTGAGTTCGATGCTAAAGCTATCTGCCTGTTTTTTTATCTTGATGTTTGATACCGTTACCGGCGTATAGTCCGCCACGGCGGCGCTCATCACACAAATTGTGGCATCATTAAAATGAGTGGTGCAGGCATCAAGCATCTCGGCTGCCGATGTTACATTAATGCGTTTAATTAGCTTGCTGTGGGTTTGTTGTGCCGATGGCCCGGCTATCAAAGTAACGTCGGCACCCAGTTTGGCCAAAGTATCCGCAATAGCGAAACCCATTTTGCCCGAGGAGTGGTTACCTATAAAACGCACCGGATCAATAGCCTCGTAAGTTGGGCCGGCGCTTACTAACGCTTTTTGATTAAGTAACGGGAGGCCTTTTTTTAGCTCGGCGGTTATAAAATCAACCATGTCTTCGGGTTCGGCCATGCGGCCTTCGCCTACCAGGCCACTTGCCAGTTCGCCGTAACCGGGCGGGATAAAAATATTACCGAATGCCTTTAGCTGCGCCACATTATGCAGGGTCGATTCGTGTTTCCACATATCGAGGTCCATAGCGGGGGCAAAATAAACCGGGCACTTGGCCGATAGGTAAACGGCAGTAAGCAGGTTATCAACCAAGCCGTTAGCCATTTTAGCCATTGTATTGGCTGTTGCAGGGGCTATAATAAGTAAATCGGCCCAAAGGCCAAGGTCAACATGGTTGTTCCACTCGCCGGTTTGCGGTTCAAAGTATTCAACAAATACCGGTTTTTTTGATAGGGTTGATAAAGTTAGCGGCGTAATAAAATTGGTAGCGCCGGGTGTCATTATCACCTGTACATCGGCCCCGGCTTTAACCAGCAAGCGCACCAGGAAAGCGGTTTTATAAGCGGCAATACTCCCGCAAACGCCCAGCACAATTTTTTTACCTTCCAGCATAAAGCAAAAATATACTTTATCTGTCAATATATTGTTTGTTAATTTAGAGAACCCTGTTTTTTACATGATACCATGAAAATACCATTTGATACCCTCCAGTCAGAATTTCTAAGAGTTTTGTTAAAGCTCAATATGGATCCGGCGAAAGCCCAACAATGTGCAACCATATTTGCCGAAAACAGCCGCGACGGCGTTTATACCCATGGACTAAACCGTTTCCCCACTTTTGTGGAATTGATAAAGGAAGGCCTGGTTGATATGAATGCCGAACCTGTGCTTGAAAACCACCTCGGCATAATAGAGCAATGGAACGGCAACTATGCGGCGGGTATGCTTAATGCCACCCACTGTATGCAAAGGGCCGTTGATATGGCCAAACAAAACGGACTGGGTTGTGTGGCTATACGCAATACCAACCATTGGATGCGCGGCGGCACTTATGGCTGGCAGGCTGCTAACCAGGGCTGCATAGGTATTTGTTTTACCAACACTATTGCCAATGTACCACCCTGGGGCGGTATTGACCCGCGCCTGGGCAATAACCCTTTAATTATTGCCGTGCCAAGGCAAAACGGACATGTGGTTTTAGATATGGCCGTATCGCAATACTCTTTCGGCAAATTAATGCAGTACCAAAGCAATAACCAGGAGTTGCCCCTGCCGGGAGGTTATGATAACGATGGTAAGCTGAGTACCAATGCTACCGACATTATAGCATCTAAAAGGATATTGCCTATTGGTTTCTGGAAAGGTTCGGGCTTATCGCTGATGCTTGATCTGCTGGTTACCATACTGAGCCAGGGCCGGTCCACAAAAGCTATTACCGAAACCGGGAAGGAAGCAGGTGTATCGCAGGTGTTCATCGCCATACATCAGCCCGATACCGAATTAACCCGCCAGTTAATAGAACAGATACTTGACTACGCCAAAAGCAGCCGCCCCGAAAAAGAAGGCGGAACCATATCATATCCCGGCGAAAATACGTTGCGTACCCGTGCCCAAAACATTAAAGAAGGCATCCCGGTTGATGAAGGTATATGGAACAAGGTGTTGGCATTGTAGCAAACAAAACGTTTGCTACAATGTATTTTACTTAATTATAATGTATAACGGTTTATAAAATGGGTTTTAGTAAAAAGCTATTAATTACAATTACACTATGGGCAGTGGTTGGTTTTGTACATGCGCAAAAGGCATCGCGCCCTTTTCCGCAGCATGTAAAATATACTGCCGGCACCATCATCCCCAACCTGGTGCCGCAAAAGCAGTTGGATAATAGCGTAAAATCGTTTTACATACTTTGGAAAGAGCGTTACATTAATACCAATTGCAACAACGGGCAATACTATGTTTGGTTTGAAAAGCCCGGCAAGCAATGTGTATCCGAAGGGCAGGGCTACGGCATGATGATTGTTGCCCTGATGGCCGGGTACGATAAAAAGGCGCAAAGTACTTACAACGGTTTATACAAATACTACAAGGCGCACCCCAGCACCCGCAGCCCTGCCTTGATGGCATGGGCGCAAAATGCCAATTGTAAAGACCTTGGCGGAAGCAGTGCTACCGACGGCGATATGGATATTGCTTACTCGCTGTTACTGGCCGACAAGCAATGGGGCAGCAAAGGCGATATAAATTACCGCAGCGAAGCCAGAACCATGATAGCCGCAATTATGAAGCAGGAGATAAACGCTAAAACCTTTTCGGTGATATTAAGTAACTCGGTTGAGTATGATAGTGGGGATTATTTTGATACCCGATCGTCGGACTTTATGCCGGCGCATTTTAAGGAGTTTAAAAAACTGAGTGACGATGCCAATTGGGATAAAGTGATTGACCGTAATTACGCGCTATTTAAATTAATGCAAAACAAATACAGCCCCGATGCCGGTTTAATACCCGATTTTATACAGCATGTTAATAAAAAGCCTATCCCGGCAAAGGCAAAATATCTGGAATCGGTTTACGATGGGGCCTACAATTACAATGCCTGCCGTGTACCCTGGCGGATAGCAACCGATTATATTTTGTATGGTGATAGGCGATCGAAAACGATGGTTGATAAAATAAACACCTGGATACGCCAAACCACCAAAGGTAACCCCGATAACATTTCGGCGGGGTATAGCCTGCAAGGCAACGATTTAAAAAGCCGGTATTTTGAGGCCCTGAGTTTTATTGCACCCTTCGCGGTTTCTGCTATGGTTGACCAAAAAAACCAAACATGGCTTAACCAGGTTTGGGACTACATTATAAAATTTGACCTCGACGGATTTGACTACTACGACAACAGTATCAAAATGCTCAACATGATTATTTTATCAGGAAATTACTGGGCACCGGGAGGGTAGTTGATGGTTGATAGTTGATGGATAATGGTTCATTGCTGAGGAAGCGGAGAGTTGATAGTTGAGGTAGTTCATGGATCATAGATGATAGTTCATGGATCATAGTAAGGGTGATAAGGTAGCCAATACCCAACTGCTCTCTATCCTTCCAGCCCCATGAACTACCTCAACTCCATGAACCATCAACCATGAACTATCTTCTATGATCCATGAACCATGAACTATGATCCAAATCCTCCCGCAAGAGTCTCAAACTTATCCCAAAAACCATCGCTGGGTAGTTTGGCATAAATATCAACAGGTTCTTTTTTTATGGGGTGTATAAATTGTATGCGCCTGGCATGTAAACAAATGCTCTTTTTTAAGCTGCCGCGTGGGTAGCCATATTTATTATCGCCCACAATAGGGCAGTTAAGGGTTGATAATTGCACCCGTATTTGGTGCGGGCGGCCCGTTATCGGGTCAACCTCAATTAAGTAATAGCCGTTTAGTTCGCCAATTAGCTTGTAGTTTAATTCGGAGCGCAGGCTGCCTGTCACTTCATGGTCGTGGGCTTTGGTAACGTTTTTTTGCGGGTTTTTTATCAGCCAGTGTACCAGGTTTCCGCTTTCGGGCACGGGCCTGTTGCGCACTACGGCCAAATAGGTTTTGTGTATTTCGCGGCCCTTAAACAAGGCGTTCATCCGCTCAAGCGCCTTGCTGGTTTTGGCAAACATAATAACGCCGCTAACGGGCCTGTCAAGCCGGTGTACCACGCCTAAAAACGCGCCATTGGGTTTATTGTATTTTTGTGCAATGTAGCGTTTAACCTTTTCATCTAACGATTCATCGCCCGTATCATCAACCTGTACAATATCTCCCGCACGCTTGTTTATGGCTATAAGGTGGTTGTCCTCATATAAAACATCCTTGTCGGTTATGTTGTAGGGCGCAGCCTGAAATTGAATTTTACCCATTGGTGAATTTCTGATTTAAGATGTTCAATCTCCGGTTTGCTTCTGTCTCAATACTCATATCTCAATACTCAAATCTAACTAATACTGTTCCTTTTCACTCGGGAAATCGTTAGCCTTTACATCCTTAATATAATTTTGGATGGCACCGTTCATTACATCGTACAAACTGGCATACTGGCGCAAAAAACGAGGCCTAAAGCCCTTGTTAATACCCAGCATATCGTGTATAACTAAAACCTGCCCGTCGCAATGCTGGCCTGCGCCAATACCAATGGTGGGTATGGTTAAGTTTTCGCTCACCTCTTTAGCCAGTTTTGCCGGTATTTTTTCTAACACAACCGAAAAGCAACCTAAATCCTGCAATTTGGCAGCATCTTCGCGTAGTTTGAATGCTTCGGCTTCCTCTTTAGCACGAACGGTATAGGTGCCGAATTTATAAATAGATTGCGGCGTTAAACCTAAATGCCCCATAACCGGGATGCCCGCAGCCAGTATGCGGCTAACCGATTCGGCAATCTCCAAACCGCCTTCTAACTTTACGGCATGAGCGCCCGATTCCTTCATGATGCGGATGGCCGAATTAAGGGCTTCCTTTGAGTTACCCTGGTACGAACCAAAGGGCAGATCAACAACTACCAGCGCGCGGTTAATGGCACGCACTACCGATGATGCATGGTATATCATCTGGTCTAGCGTGATAGGCAGCGTAGTTTCGTGCCCCGCCATTACATTGGACGCCGAATCGCCAACCAATATTACATCAATACCGGCATCATCAACTATGGTAGCCATCGAGTAATCGTAAGCAGTAAGCATCGCTATTTTTTCGCCGCGCTGCTTCATTTCCTGTAAAATGTGGGTGGTAATCCTTTTAACCTCTTTGTGTACCGACATAGTAATTGGTTCTAAATTGCCAAAGGTAGGATTATTTTAGATTTTGGATGTAGGATGTTCGATTTTGGGTAATTGAAGATATTTCGGATTTCGGAAGTTCGATTTCGGATTTATTTGTCCTATAATACCCCCCGCTGTCATTGCGAGGCACGAAGCAACCGCACGTAAGCCAGGCCACTATACATCACTGATATTGCTTCGTACTCGGCAGTTCCAAATCCGAAATCGAACTTCCGACATCCAAAATAAATCTAAAATACCAATTCCGAAATCCGAAATAAACCCATACCTTTGCGCTCGTGAATAAAGAGGTGCTATACTTCCATATTTTCTATCCTATTCTGCGGAACTTTACACTGCCTAAGCTTTCGTTTTTCATTTTTAAATTTCATTACAAATGAGCTACCTAACTAAATTACCTGCCATATTATTATTAGCCGACGGTACCGTTTTCCACGGTAAAGCTGCCGGAAAAATAGGCACCACAACCGGCGAAATATGCTTCAACACCGGAATGACAGGCTACCAGGAAATTTTTACCGATCCATCGTACTTCGGCCAAATTATGGTTACTACCAACGCTCACATTGGTAATTATGGTATCCGTAAAGAAGAAGTAGAATCGGAACAGATACAGATAGCCGGTTTGGTTTGCAAAAATTACAACATAGCCTACAGCCGTAAACAAGCCGACGAATCTATCCAGGATTATTTCCAGGAGCAAAATATTGTTTCCATATCTGATATTGATACCCGCCAACTGGTGCGTTACATCCGCGAAAAGGGAGCTATGAATGCCATCATCTCTTCGGAAATTATGGATATTGATGAGCTTAAAAAACGCTTAGACCAGGTGCCGTCGATGGATGGCTTAGAGCTATCGTCGCAGGTATCAACCACCGAGCCTTACCATTTTGGTACCGAAGGTGCAGGCAAACGCATTGCTGTTTTAGATTTGGGCGTTAAAAAGAATATTCTGCGTAATTTTTCGCACAGAGATGTGTATGGTAAGGTTTTCCCGGCTAAAACCACTTTTGCCGAGATGGAAGAATTTGCTCCCGATGGCTATTTTATATCAAACGGCCCCGGTGATCCGTCGGCAATGCCTTACGCCATTGATACCGTAAAAGAAATACTTGCCGCCGAAAAACCAATGTTCGGCATTTGCCTGGGCCACCAGTTGCTGGCTTTAGCAAACGACATACCGACCAAAAAAATGTTTAACGGCCACCGCGGTTTAAACCACCCGGTAAAAAACATCATCAAAAACCATTGCGAAGTAACATCGCAAAACCACGGCTTCGGCGTTGTGCAGGAAGCTGTAAGAGCGTCGGACAAGGTGGAAATAACCCACGTAAACCTTAACGATCAATCGATAGAAGGCATCCGCGTTAAGGGTAAAAAAGCGTTCTCGGTACAATACCACCCCGAATCATCACCCGGCCCGCACGATTCGCGCTACCTGTTTGATGATTTTGTGGATATGATGGAATAATTTTAGACACATATAATAATGAGCCTGGCAATTGTCGGGCTTTTTTGTTTTAGCATGAGGTGGTTTGGCAGAAGCAAGGGCTCTCAAATAAAAAAGCCCTCTTCCAGGGCAGGAAGAAGGCCTCACTCAAAAAAACTAAACAATCAATTAATATACTTTAAAGGCTAACCCAAATTGGAATACCTGGTTGCGGTATTCGGGCGTTTGAGATGTGCCATCACCATTGTTCTTTTGCAGATCGAGGGCATAGCGGGCACGAAAATCAACCGATTTGCTCAAATCGATACTAAAACCGGCAACGCCGCCAACAATGTTTTTGCGCAGGTTATCCCTGTCGTTATTATACTGTGTTTGTGTAGTGGTTGATATACCGTTGCTGTAAACATTTCTGGTTGATGTAGCAAACGAAAACTGCGGGCCAACCAAAACGGCAAAGCCATCGGCCAGTTTAATTCTGGCCAGCAAGGGCACATCAACAAAATTGCGGGTTTGCGTAAAATCGCCGGATGGGATGTTGGCTTTATAACCCTTTTGTGCATAAAGTACTTCGGGCTCAATACCAAGCGGACCAACTATAGGTATCTCCAGCGTAATACCCGCGTTAAACCCTGTGGTGTATTTGGTATCAAAATTATTGTCGTTAGTTTTTATAATATTTGATACATCAAGGCCGCCTGTGGCACCTATTTTAACCTGTGCGTTTACTGCGCCTGCAACCAGCAATGCGGCAGCTATTAATATAGATTTTTTCATGTGATATATAAGTTAACTACAACACCGCATGAAATAAATGTGCCAATGGCAAAAATTGCCAACTTAAAAACCTGTATTTAACTACAGGTTGTGCCTTTTTTGTGGTTTGCTTACTTTTATGGTTTGATATTAACCAATAATTAAATGGTCGGCGATGTTTAAAATTGTATATTTTACAGTACAATATCACTGTAAAAGCATTAAAAACGCCGCTATATTTCAAATTGAAGGGTATAATTAATAGTTTTGGTTATGCTACACACACGCCTATATAAAAAGCTGCTTATCATCATTCTTGCTGTTTCAACAAATGCGGCCTTTTGCCAGCAAAAGGAGGGCTTTATACCATCGTTAAATCAACAAAACCATTGGGTCGATTCTGTTTTTAATAAGCTGAGTAAAAAGCAAAAAATAGCCCAGTTATTTATGGTAAGGGCACATACCAACAGGGGCGAGGCATTTCAGGATTCGATAGGAAGAGTTATCAAAAAGGAAAAGATTGGCGGCCTTGTGTTTTTTCAGGGCGGGCCCGAGCGGCAGGCAGTGCTGCTAAACAAGTATCAAAAACTGGCCAAAGTACCGCTGCTGGTAGCTATGGATGGCGAGTGGGGCCTTGGTATGCGGCTTGATTCAACCATAGCGTACCCTTACCAGATGACGCTTGGCGCCATACAGGATAACACCCTTATTTACAAAATGGGGCAGGAGGTAGCTAACGATTTTAAGCGGCTGGGCATGCAAATGAATTTTGCGCCCGATATGGATGTAAACAACAACCCCAACAACCCCGTAATAGGCTACCGCTCTTTTGGCGATAACAAATACAACGTGGCTAAAAAAGGCATAGCCTACATGCAGGGCATGCAGCATAACGGCGTATTAACCACAGCCAAACACTTCCCCGGCCATGGCGATACCGACGTAGATTCGCATTTTGATTTACCCAAATTACCCTTCAACCGCCAACGGTTAGATTCGTTAGAAGAATATCCCTTTAAGCAAGCCATTGCCGCTGGTATTAGCGGCATTATGGTAGCACACATGAATATCCCCGCTCTGGATTCTACCCTGCATTTGCCGTCAACCCTGTCTAAACCCATCATCACCGGTATTTTAAAAGATTCGTTGGGCTTTAAGGGCTTAATCGTTTCGGATGCGATGGAGATGAAGGGTGTTGTAAAATACTTCCCCAATGGCGAAGCCGATGTAAAAGGGTTTATGGCCGGTATGGACATCCTCGAACTTTCGGGCGATACCAAACGGGCCGTTAAAATGATAAAAAAAGCCATCCGCAAAAAGCAGATACAAAAGGAAGAACTGAATGAAAGAGTTAAAAAAATCCTTATAGCCAAATATTGGGCGGGCCTTAGCCACCTGCAACCCATACCCACCGAAAATTTGTATCAGGATTTAAACCGCCCCGAAGCCAAAGCCCTGGTGCAGCAACTTTGCGATTCGGCAATTACGATGTTAAAAAGCGATACTATTTTCGCTGTAGATGCCAAATCGAAAATTGCGATATTAAGTATCGGTACACCTAAAACAACGGTTTTTCAACAACAATTGAGCTTGCAATACCCCAATGCAAAACTGTTTAACATAGCAAAAAATGCGGGTGTGCCCGAGTTAAACCGTATGCTCGATACCTTAAAAACATACAACTACGTATTGGTTGGCGTGCACGATGCCCGCCTGCGCCCGGCAAGCAAGCTGGATTACACAACCGACGTTAAGTTTTTTATTGCCGAACTTGCCGCTCAAAAAAACACCGCGATCAGCGTGTTTGCTAACCCTTACACCATAGCCGGGCTGCCCGGCATAGAAAAATGCCAAACCCTTTTAGTTGGCTACCAAATGAGCGATGAGATGCAGCACTCGGCAGCAAAAGTAATAACCCGACAGGCCAAACCCACAGGCAAATTGCCCGTAAGTATTAATGCGTTTTTTGCTAATGGAACGGGTGTGGTAATGAAGTGATTTGGAGTTGATTTTGTATATTTAAAGACATCTAAACGCGCGTCATTGCTTCGTGCCTCGAATTACGCTGTGGATTAATTCCATCTCACAACTCTGTGAACCTCTTTGTCACTTTCTCTCTGTGCTCTTTGTGGTAAAAAATCAACCACAAAGGTTTCGAACAAAGTAAGCACAGAGATTTATCATCCAAACCCACCTTCCCACTCCCGGCAAATCTTCGTATTTTTACGTATGCAATCTGCCTACCATAAATACAACGCTAAATTTCAGGAAGCCTTATCAAACCTTAACCCGCAGCAACTGGCCGCCGTTAACCAAATGGACGGCCCAGTGTTGGTTATTGCCGGGCCGGGTACGGGTAAAACGCAGATATTGGCCGCGCGCATAGGCAAAATATTAACCGAAACAGACGCCCTTCCGCACGAAATTTTGTGCCTCACCTATACCGATGCAGGCGCAGTAGCCATGCGCAAACGCCTGTTCGATTTTATTGGCCCCGATGCTTACCGCGTTAACATATACACCTTCCATGCGTTTTGTAACGAGGTGATACAGGAAAACCTCGATTACTTTGGCAAAATGAACCTCGAACCCCTGTCGGATCTGGATGCGGCATTGCTTTTCCGCGAACTGGTTGATGATCTCGGTAACGACCACCCGCTCAAACGCTTTACCGGCGATGTTTACTACGATGTTCCGCGTTTAAAAAACCTTTTCTCAACCATGAAGCGCGAAGGCTGGGGAATTGATTTGATTAAGAAGGCTGTCGACGAATATTTAGCCGATATTCCCTTTCGCGACGAGTTTGTTTACAAGCGCGCCAACGTAAAGGCAGGCATCAAAATTGGCGACCCCAAGCAAAAAGACATTGATGCCATAACCGAAAAAATGAACAGCCTGCTGGCAGCCGTAAGCGAATACAAAAATTACGAAGCCAAAATGAAACGTGATGGCCGGTATGATTATGACGACATGATTATATGGGTATTGAAGGCTTTCCGCGAAAACGAAGAGATTTTGCGCAGGTACCAGGAACGTTACCAGTACATTTTGGTTGATGAGTTTCAGGATACCAGCGGCTCGCAAAACGAATTGCTGAAGTTTATACTATCCTACTGGGAAACCCCCAACGTATTTGTGGTTGGCGACGACGATCAATCGATATTTAAGTTTCAGGGTGCCAACATGAAAAACATTTTGGATTTTGCCAACGATTATGTGTCCACCCTAAACACCGTGGTGTTAAAGCATAACTACCGGTCAAACCAGCACATTCTGGATATTTCGCGCGTGCTTATCGGCAACAACAACGAGCGGCTCACCAAACAATTAACCCTCGATAAAAACTTACAGGCCGCGCATCCCCGCTTTGACGATCTGGTGGTTGAACCCAGCATCCGCGAATATGCTAACCCCGATCAGGAAGTGGTTGATGTGGCCCAACGGATAGAAAAACTGGTAAACAGTGGCGTTGAGCCTGGCGAAATAGCGGTAATTTACCGCAACCACAGTCAGGTTGAAGATTTGGTTTACTTTCTGGATCAAAAGCACATCGCGGTAAGCACCAAACGGAAGATCAATATCATTGAAGAACCCTTCGGCGAAAAGATCATCAACATATTACGCTACCTGGCAATGGAGCTGGATTCGCCGTACAGCGGCGATGAGTTGCTGTTTGAGATTATGCATTATGATTTTTTTAATATTGCGCCTATCGAGATAGCCAAGGTAAGCGTTGCCGTGTCCGAGCATAACATCAACTCATACCGCTCAAATGCCGAGATCACTTCCATCCGTCGCTACATCAGCGAAATGAAACTGGTTAAGCAGGTTAGCTTGTTTGATGCTGCGCCGCAAAACCAGGAAATGAAATACCTGGTAAGCAATATTGACTACCTGTTGAAAGCGGCGGTAAGCTTAACCCTGCAGCAGTTTTTTCAGCAGGTTATAGCAAAAACGGGTATCCTTAAATATGTAATGCAGCAGCCCAACAAGGGCTGGTACATGCAAATACTCACCAGTATTTTTAACGTACTTAAAGATGAAAGCCGCAAAAAGCCCGACATTAGTGTTGCCGAGTTTATTGCCGTTATCGACCTCATGAAGCGCAACAAAATAAGCCTCGAACTTAACCAGGTTATATTCACCGAAAACGGCGTTAACTTCATGACGGCCCACGGCTCAAAAGGCCTTGAGTTTGAGCATGTGTTTTTAATTGGCTGCACCAAAAAAATATGGGACAGCAAGGGCCGCAACATGGGCTTTAGCTACCCAGATACCTTAACGCAGGCCGCCGCCGATGATATTGCGCAGAAGGAAGAGAGCCGCCGCTTGTTTTACGTGGCCTTAACACGGGCCAAGCAATGCCTCATCATATCATACGCCGGTAAAGATAAAAATGGTAAAGAACAGGAATCGTCGCAGTTTATTGGCGAGATATTGGCCGAAACGCATTTGCAGGTACAAAAGCCTCAAGTTAGCGAAGCCGCCATGCTTGAGTTTTATGCCACCCAGTTTAGCGAAACGGTTAAGCCAAAGGTTGAGCTGATTGATAAAAACTACATCAATCAACTACTGCAAAATTACACGCTCTCGGTTACGCACCTCAGTAATTATTTAGATTGTCCTTTGCGGTTTTATTTTCAAAACCTCATCAGGGTGCCATCGGGCAAAAGCCCCGCCGCTACCTTTGGGCAGGCGGTACACTGGGCCTTAAACCGGGCCTTTAGGGCACTTAAAGATAATAACGACGAGTTTCCGCTTACGCAGGAATTTATGGATCAGTATCGCTGGTACATGCGCCGCAACCGCGATTCGTTCACTAAAGAAGATTACAAATTGCGCCTGGAGTATGGCGAACGCATTTTACCCGTTTACTATGAGCAAAATATAGAGGTATGGAACAAAAACGCCATTACCGAAAAAGCCATTAAAAATGTTGAAATTGAAGGTGTGCCCATTAAAGGTAATCTGGATAAAATTGAATTTAACGGCAAGCAGGTAAACGTGGTTGACTACAAAACCGGCAAATTAAAAAATGCCAAAGGCAAATTTGACCGCCCCAACGTTGACGACCCTAACGGCGGCGACTACTGGCGCCAGGCCGTATTTTACAAGATATTAATAGACCACGACCCTACCAGCGATTGGGATGTAATAAGCACTCAGTTTGAATTTGTTGAACCCATTAGCGAAGGCGAATATCATAAAGAAAAGGTGATGATAACCCCGCAGGATGTTATTGAAGTAACCGGGCAAATAAAAACCGTGTACCAAAAAATATTGAACCACGAGTTTAGCACAGGTTGCGGTAAAAAAGAGTGCGATTGGTGTCACTTTGTAAAAAGCAACTTTGAGCAGGAAGGCACAATTTTAGAGCAAGCCGCCGAAGAAGGGTTTGAATAAGATATTTACCATTATTAAATCAACTTACTGCTAAACCTATAAAACAAAACCAGCACAATATGGACCCCGAATTTTTAACCTTTAGGCGCTTTAACGAACCTGCCCTTGCAAAAAGGCTAACCGCACTGCTCGACGAAAAAGGTTTTGCTTACGAAGTTGAAGATAATTCGCTGGTTTTTAACCCCTCGTTTGTGGCTAATGATGAGTTGGCAAAAGAGTATTGTATTAAACTGCGCAAACAAGATTTTGATACTGTAAATGAGCTTTTAGTTGCCGAAGAAGAACAGAATATTGATAATGTTGAACCCGACTACTATTTGTTTGCTTTTGCCGATAACGAACTACGCGACATTATTATAAATCAGGATGAATGGAGCGCCTTTGATTTTGCCCTCGCTCGTAAAATATTAAATGACCGCGGGATAGCAATAAATGCCCCGGAAATAGAATTAATTAGGCAACAACGCTTAACCGTTTTAAGGAAGCCCGAGAAAACGGAAACCCTTTGGATAGTTATAGGTTATATGTGTGTATTGTTAGGAGGCGTTTTAGGCATATGTATTGGGTGGATATTGTGGAAATTTAAAAAAACCTTGCCCAATGGCGAACGCGTATATAGCTATACCGCTACAGATAGGGCACATGGTAAATGGATATTTATTTTAGGTTGGGTTACGTTTGTGTTAGGTTTTATAGCGAGATTATACCACTAAATTTTATTAATGCTCGTAAAAATGGCATTTAAGGTTATAAATAAAGATGAATAAGGCTGAAATAGAGGAAGAATTAAAACAAATAATAGATGCTTTGCCCGCCGAAGACTTGCACGAAGTACTTATTTGTGCACAAACCGTTCGGGGTAATTTATTAAACGATAGGGCCGAAGCCTTTAACCGCTTTTACGATTGGGTAGCTGCAATACTAAAACGGCCCCAGATGTTTGGTGTTGAAAGCGTGAACGATTTATCCCTGGTAATTATGGGTATCATGTTTGCCTCGGGTAGTTTGGCCAATATAGCAAGCGATTTTAACCACAGCTTTAAAATTTACGTCAATAAAAACCATGCCGACGATTTTAAATCCAAAAAAACCGATTACGACTGGGTTAGGTTAGTGCGCCTCTATTCAAGCGGCAATAAAGCATCATTGGAGTTATTTGAACGTTGGTTTAATGATTTTGTTGAGTTATACCGTAAAGAACTCATGCCCGACGAGAAAGCTAAAGACATGGAGGTTTAACAGACCGTTATTACCTCAAATAAAGCTCAGAACATATTGTAGGTGAGCAAACAACACTTTTAAAATAGCTTAGTTATATTTATCTCATGAAAAAACCCGTACTCCTTGCCTTATGCAGCTTTGCTACGCTGGCATCGTTGGCGCAACCCACCTCAAAGGCCGAAGTTGCC
The DNA here is from genome assembly GCF_003633615.1 of Mucilaginibacter gracilis. Classification (NCBI taxonomy): domain Bacteria; kingdom Pseudomonadati; phylum Bacteroidota; class Sphingobacteriia; order Sphingobacteriales; family Sphingobacteriaceae; genus Mucilaginibacter; species Mucilaginibacter gracilis. The sequence goes on from NZ_RBKU01000001.1 coordinate 1,979,640, forward strand.
AAACGTGCCGATGCTATTGAGAAAAAAATAATAGCCTGGCGAGAAGATTTTCATGAGCATCCCGAATTGGGCAACCATGAGTTTCGCTCGTCCGAAATTATTGCAAAGCACCTGGAAAGTTTAGGCATCGAGGTTAAGCGCGGTGTAGCCACCACAGGTGTAGTAGGCATTTTAAAGGGCGGCAAGCCCGGCCCGGTTGTTGCGCTTCGCGCGGATATGGATGCTTTGCCCGTTACCGAGCGTACCCCGGTTCCGTTTGCATCAAAGGTATCTACTACTTATATGGGTAACCAGGTTGGCGTAATGCATGCCTGCGGACACGATTCGCACATGGCGATACTGATGGGCGTGGCCGAAGTATTATCGTCGATGAAAGCCAACCTGCACGGCACCGTAAAATTTATATTTCAACCCGCCGAAGAGGGCTTGCCTCCCGGCGAAAAAGGCGGTGCCGAGCAAATGGTAAAAGAGGGGGTATTGGAAAACCCGAAAGTTGATGCTGTGTTTGGTTTGCACATCCAATCCTACCAACCGGTGGGTACAATCAGCTATCGCCCCGGTGGCGATATGGCTGCCGTAAACGATATGCAAATTGTGGTAAAAGGGCGGTCGTCGCACGGTGCCTACCCATGGTCGGGTGTTGATCCTATTGTTACCTCTGCCGAAATTATTAACAGCCTACAAACCATAGTGAGCCGCAACCTGCACATCACCGCAAACCCTGCCGTGGTAACCATTGGTGCCATTAATGGCGGAAACCGGCAAAACATTATCCCCGAAACGGTAACCATGCTGGGCACCGTGCGCACCTTTAGTGCCGACGACGAGAAAATGATAATTGAGCGCGTAAAGCAAATTGTGACCAAAACCGCCGAAGCCAACAACGCCACCGCCGAAGTAAAAATACCCTACAGTGCCCATTACCCCGTAACCTACAATAACCCCGACCTGGTGGCCAAAATGTTACCCACACTACAGGCTACCGCCGGGGCAAATAACGTAATACTACGCCAGGCCGAAACCGGTGCCGAAGACTTTAGCTTTTACGAAGAAAAGGTACCCGGTATATTTATACACCTGGGCGGGCTGCCCAAAGGCGGCGACCCGGTTAAAGCACCCGCCCACCACACCCCCGATTTCTTTATCGACGAAAGTGGTTTTACCCTGGGCGTAAAAGCGCTGTGTAATTTGGCTATTGATTATATGGCGATGGGGAAATAGTTTTTTAACTAATTTGAAACGACAAAATTTTATTAATTCCATAGTAATGAAAAGTGTTTCGGTAGCGTCGTTAATAATTGTTTTATCATCCTCATGTGCAGTTAATAATCAAGGCAAAACCTTGTCCCGTCAAAGTAAAATCGCTCAGAAATTAAATGGTGTATATAAAAACAAGAGCACAACTAATAATCTGTATTTGTGGAGCATTCTTAATAATAGAGAAAACCTGATAATTGATACTTGTGCAGCGTGTTACGTTAGGATAGACGTAATAGATAAACACACCGCATCAATAAGTTTGTTATCGGGAGATAAACCTTTAAAGACTATTTTATACAAGGGAAGGATAAAGCAAAACGAAAGTACACTTGTAAAAAGAACTACCCGTATTAACCCTGAATATGTAATTCTGTGGACGTGGGTTTACTATAAATGTCAATTGGGTATCGATAACCAAAACAATTTGAGTTTCAACACTTCCAACTGGGGATATACAGCCTTTGTATTTCTACCCTTATTCATAGCCGAAAATGAAAGCGGCGGATATTTTGAACGGGTTAACGCCTTATGAAGCTTGTTGGTTGATTATAGATCAACTAATCAATTATACCATACAATGAAATATGCTTTGATTATTGCTCTTCTCTTCCAAAATAAAGTACAGTTTAAGGCACGGTATCTTGATAAAAACAGTGTGCTTATTAATGGCAGCCAAAAGTTTGTTCAACCAAGCATTAATTTCAAAAAGCAACCCGGTGTTTATCTGCAAACCCCTAAACTACGGTTAGATGGGTTAACCCGGATTGAAGCTGTTGAAAAAGTATTTGATTACAAAGAAGCTACCACAGGCACAGACGTTGATTTATACACCTCAATTTTTATCCCTGCCTCAAAAAAAGGAACCGACAGATGGATGTTGGTTTTTGATGCCACGACGGGTAGGCTCATGCAGGTCGTATACTCAAAATTTTCAAATGGTTTAACATTTTTTAAACCTTGAATAATTTCTCTGAGGGAGCCACTTAAAAGCATATCTTTTTAAAATAAAATACTCCGTTAGGAGTAACAGGTTGGCATCAGGCATGTCGCACCAGCAAATCATGGACTATTTTCCGCAGCTTAATGGAGATCATATTGATGCCTGTCTACAACACCCTGCAAAGCAACCCCTTTAAATATTCGCCTTCGGGGAAGGTGGCACTTACCGGGTGATCGCCGGGTTGGCAAAACTGGTGAATAAATTGCACCTGTTTACCGGCATCAAGGGCGGCCCATGCCAGTATTTGTTTAAAGGTGGTCATGTCCATAGCGCCCGAACAGGAGTATGTAGCCAGTAAGCCACCGGGGTTTAGTATCAGCATAGCCGGACGGTTCAGGTCCTTATAAGCGCGGGCAGCGCGGTCAAGTGCCGATCGGGATGGCGCGTATTTTGGCGGGTCCAGCACAATCACATCAAACATCTCGCCATCTTCCTTAAACTTGCGCAATTGCTTGTTCACGTCCGATTGTATGGCGCGGTGTTCGCGCTCATCAAAACCGTTTAAAGTTAAATTGCTTTTCAAAGTTTCAATAGCCAATGCCGAGCTATCAACACTGGTTACCGTTTTGGCGCCTTGTTTAAAGGCATTCAGGGTAAAGCCGCCGGTATAGCAAAAGCAATCAAGCACAGCCTTATCTTTAACATAGCCGGCAAAAACGCGGCGGTTATCACGCTGGTCGCAGTAAAAGCCCGATTTCTGACCTTCGGCAATGTTAATTCCGTATTTAATGCCGTTTTCCACAACCTCAACCAGTTCGGGCGGTTGTGCTCCGGCCAGTATACCAAATGATGGCTGCATACCCTCGTGCTCGCGCGATGATGCATCACTTTTATCAAATATACTTGCCGGTTTTAATAACTTTTGCAGCTCATCAATAATAACCGGCTTAATATTTTCCATGCCCGATGTTAGTATTTGCAACGAAAGATGATCGGCATACTTATCAACTATTAAACCCGGAAGGTAATCGCTTTCGCTGAAAATTAACCGGCAGGTATCAGTAAAGCCATCTTCTAAAATATAGCTGCGTGCTGCAACTGCTACTCCAACCTTGGCACGCCACCAGGCTTCGTCAACGGCTACGGCTTCGTCCCACTCGAGTAAACGCAAGGCCACGCGCGATTGATCGTTATAAAAGCCATAGGCCATAAATTCGCCTTTGGCATTAAGTAATTTAACAATTTCGCCATTTTCGGGTTTGCCCTTAACCTTTTCTATCGCACCCGAAAACACCCAGGGGTGCCTGTGCTGAACTGCTTTTTCTTTACCCTTTTTTAATATAACGTCGATCATGATGGGTGCAAAGGTAATTATTTAGTGAATGGTTAGTGGAGAATAGTTGATGGTTCATAGATCATGGTTGATAGTTCGTGATGTGGGGTTGGTATGATAGTTTTTTCCACTATGAACATGCACTTTGCGGTTTCTTTTTAGCTATCAACCATGATCTATCAACTATGAGCTTTATATTTGAAGCATGGAAACCATAACCTGGCACGATTTTGAAAAAGTTGAACTACGCGCTGGCACGGTATTACAGGTGCTTGATTTTCCCGAAGCGCGTAAGCCAGCCTATAAATTACAGGTTGATTTTGGAGAATTGGGCATTAAATGGAGCAGCGCACAAATAACCAAACACTATGGCAAAGAGGAGTTGGTAGGCAAACAAATTATAGGTGTTGTTAATTTCCCAAAAAAACAAATAGCTACCTTTATGTCCGAATTTTTGGTTACCGGTTTTGCCGACGAAAATGGCGATATTGTTTTATCAACTATTGACAAGCCCGTGCCAAACGGACATAAATTAATGTAATATGGTTTTAACACATTGGCTGGTTGGCCCGCAATTGGTTGGTTTAATTATATTAATTGTGGGGCTTATCCAAAAATATTTCCCGCCAAAACGCATCAACAACTGGTATGGTTACCGCACAGATATTGCGAAAAAAAGCCAACAAAATTGGGATTATGCTCAGGCCTATTCGGCCAATTTAATGCTTAAATACGGCAGTGGCGCAATTATACTTGGGTTGTTGCTGGCCGATGTATTGCCCCTTAAATACGAATTAGTTTTGCCCATAACCGCCATGTTTTCGGGGATAAGCATAGCTGTTATGATGCTGGTTAAAACCGAAACCCATCTGGAAAAGAAGTTTAATAATTAAACCGAATGCGATTTTATAATTTTAGCGACGAAGCACCCCCAATATCTCCCGATGATTTTTTTATGAAGGAAGCCTTGCGGGAAGCGCGCCTTGCCCTGGCCGAAGATGAGATACCTATTGGTGCCATAGTAGTTTGCAAGGGGCAAATTATTGGCCGCGGCCATAATTTAACCGAGCGGCTTAACGATGTATCGGCCCATGCCGAAATGCAGGCCCTTACCGCCGCCACCAACCACACGGGAGGCAAGTATTTGCCCGATTGTACTTTGTACGTTACTATGGAGCCGTGCGTAATGTGTGCAGGTGCATCATACTGGTTTCAGGTTGGTAAAATTGTTTTTGGGGCTTATGATACCCAACGCGGTTTTGGGCGTCTCAATCAAAAAATAACACACCCTAAAACCTTAATTACTGGCGGAATTATGGAAAATGAATGCGCAGAGCTAGTTAGGGAGTTTTTTAGAAATAAAAGACTTAAAACTTAACATTCGACTGAACAATTATGCTCCCTTTGCCTTTATATTTGTATCGACACTTTGTCACAGACATTATTTAACCTTTTAAAAATAAAATCACATGGCATTTGAATTACCAGCGTTACCATACGCTACCGACGCATTAGAACCGCACATTGATAAACTTACAATGGAAATTCACCACGGTAAACACCACCAGGCTTATGTTACCAATTTAAACAAAGCACTTGAAGGTAAACCGGAGGCTACAAGCAGCATTGAAGATATCATCCACAATATTTCTAAATTTCCAGCTCCTGTACGTAACAATGGCGGCGGCCATTTTAACCACACTTTTTTCTGGACAATTTTAACACCTAACGGTGGCGGCGAGCCAACCGGCGATTTAGCCGAAGCTATCAAAAGCACATTCGGGTCGTTCGGCGAGTTTAAAACCAAGCTGTCAGATGCCGGTGCAACCCGTTTTGGCTCGGGCTGGGCATGGTTAATTGTTACCCCTGATAAAAAACTGGCTGTTACATCAACCCCAAACCAGGATAACACCTTAATGGATATTGCCGAAGTAAAAGGCACCCCAATTTTAGGTATTGATGTTTGGGAACACGCTTACTACTTAAAATACCAAAACCGTCGTCCGGAATATCTGGCTGCATTCTTCAATGTAGTTAACTGGAACCACGTTGCCGATTTGTACAAAAAAGCGATAGCGTAAGTAAATAACGTAAATATTTAAGCGGCGGAGATATAAAATTTTCGCCGCTTTTTTATTAAATTGTTATTATAAATGTCCATATAATATTTATATTTAAAGTATTATATGGAAGACCTAACGACCACAAATAACGCCGTTGCGGAAGCCAAAAGCGGCTGTGTGAATTGCGGCAACCCGCAAATAGTTGAGGGCTATGCTAATGCCTTATGTAAACCCTGTCGCGATGGGTTTAACAAACTTTCCATCCCATTATGGGTAAAATTATTTGGAGCGTTTGTGCTGCTATTGTTTGTGGTTGCCATATTTGAAATCCCTACAAATTTTTCGACGGCGCTTTCGCTTGCCAAAGCCGAGAAAGCCGAAAAAGAAGGCAAATATTTAACCTCCCAGCGCGAGCTTGAAAAAATTATTGATAAGGCTCCCGATGCTATCGAAATTCCGGGCCATCTACTAATAGCCGCATTTTATAATCTGGATTATAAAACCTTAGGTCAAATGGCACGCAAGCTTACCGGCAAAACGTTTGAAGATACCGCACTGGTTCACCAAATTAATTACTTGGAAAGCAAGGCCAATAATTATTTCCCAACTGACTCGTTCATGGTGGTTGCAAAACCATACAATGCTAAATTTGACGCCATTCCCGAGTCTGTTTACAAGCAATATATTGATAAAAATCCTGCCGACCTGTTTGCGCGGTACAATTATGCTGCAAAGTTTTTTGATACCGATAAAAAAAAATGCGATAGCCTGACGGATCGGATCCTGGCTATAGATCCCGAATATATATTTGCCCTGCAACTCAAAACATCTGTTAAAAGAGAGATAAAGCAATTGGATTCGTCGCTTTATTATTGCGATAAAATGGTAGCCATTAACCATGAGTTACCTTTGGCTCTTTCTACAAAGGCGCGCACCATATTAAAACAGGGCAAAAAAGCCGAAGGTTTAAAAATGGCAAAAAGCAGCTATGGTTTAAACTATAAGGACGGCTACACCATAGCCACGCTTGCACTTGCTTACCACTTAAACGGAAATACAACCGAGCGTGATGCGTTAATTGCCAAAACGGATAGAGATTCATCCGACTTAGGGTATATGCAATACACCAAGGATGTTATCAGCGGAAAAGTTACATTTTAATAAATAATTAGCTATGTTTTTTATACCAGGTGTACTCATTAGTTTAGCTACATTCCCCGGCGTTATTGTGCACGAATTGGCACATCAGTTTTTTTGCTGGTTGTTTAACGTACCTGTGTTTAAAGTGGTTTATTTTAAAACCGGCAACCCCGCAGGTTATGTTTTGCACGAAAAGGTATCAAACAAATTTCAGCACATCATGATAAGCATTGGGCCCTTTATCGTGAATACCGTTTTGGGGGCTATCATTGCTTTCCCGGCTGCGCTGCCCATATTTAAACTGAACAACGCCACCCCTATTGATTTTGTGTTGATATACATGGGCGTTTCCATTGCCATGCATGCTTTTCCAAGCACGGGCGATGCCAAATCAATATGGGATGGCTTAAAAGACGAGGATACTTCCATAGCAGCAAAAATATTTGGATACCCTATTGTAGGGCTTATATATGCGGGTACATTGGGCCGCTTTTTTTGGCTTGATGCACTTTATGGCATTGCTGTAGCTGTTGGTTTGCCTAATCTGCTTATCTCCATATTGTCATAATATCAAACATCGTATTTTAACTTTTGTTAAACTATCTACATTAGTGGCCAATCCGTATTGATCTAAAAATTAGATATGAAAGCCATAGTTCTCGAATCCGCCGAAAATCCGATAGTTTACAAAGAAGTTGAAATACCAACACTTGCCCCCGGCGAAGTATTGGTACAGTTAAAAGCCGCTGCATTAAACCGCCGCGATTATTGGATAACCGTGGGCAAATACGCCGGCATTAAATACCCATCCATTTTAGGATCAGACGGTGCAGGCATTGTTACAGCCGTTGGCGAGGGAACGGATGCTGCCTGGATAGGTAAAGAGGTTATTATTAACCCAAGCCATGATTATGGCGATAGCAACGACTTTCAGGGTAAAGATTTTAAAATACTGGGCCTGCCCGAAGACGGTACCTTTGCCGAATATGTAAAAACTCCAGCCCAATACCTGCATCCCAAACCGGCTCACTTAACCTGGGAACAGGCCGCGGCTATTCCGTTGGCGGGGTTAACTGCTTATAGGGCTTTATTTACCAAAGGCAAATTAAAGGCCGCAGATAAGGTGCTTATAGTAGGCGCAGGTAGCGGTACAGGTAGTTTTGCTATACAATGGGCCATTGCTGCGGGTGCCACGGTATACGTAACATCAGGCTCGGCTGATAAAATAGAGTTGGCTAAAAGCCTGGGCGCAATCGATGGCGTTAACTATAAAGATGCCGATTGGGATAAGCAATTGCAGCAGTTAGCCGGGGGCTTTGATGTGGTTATTGATAGTGCTTTAGGCGAAGGCTTTGCTAAACTGCCCGATATATGCAACCCCGGCGCGCGCATTGTTACCTTTGGCGGCACCGCCGGAGATTTCCCGGCGTTTAACGCCCGCAGATTTTTTTACAAGCAGTTACAATTATTAGGTTCTATGATGGGTACTACCGATGAGTTTGACGCCATGCTTACCCTTATTGATAAGCACCAGATAGTACCCGTTGTTGACGAGGTGTTCCCTCTGGAGCAGGCTGCCGCTGCCATTGCTAAAATGGAAAAATCAAACCAGTTTGGTAAAATTGTTTTAAAGGTTGGGTAAATATGTTGCAGTTAAGGGTTGAAGCCATTAAATGGGAAACAAACGATACAGCAACATTTTTTTTAACCCCGGTAAGTGGCGAAAAAATAATTTACAAGGCAGGGCAGTTTATTACACTCATTTTTTCGCACCATCAAAACGAAATACGGCGGTCGTACTCGCTAAGTTCGTCGCCGCATGAGGCGTATCTTTCCATCACCGTTAAACGGATGGAAAATGGCGAAATATCCCGTTTCCTGCTCACCAAAACACAGTTAGGCGATGTTTGGAACGCGCTTGCCCCAGCCGGAAAGTTTACCGTAGCCAATTATACCACCGCTAAAGATATTTTTTACTTTGCCGCAGGCAGTGGCATTACCCCGGTATACGCGCACATTAAGTATATTTTAGCGCACCCCGTAAAAAGTAATATTACATTGGTGTATAGCAGCCACCAGGCAAAAACGGCTCTGTTTTATCACGAGTTGAATAAACTTGCCGATGAGTTTCCGGATAGGCTAAAGGTGATTTATCTGTTCAGCGTGAGCGAAAACAGTTCGCCACGCAAGCGGCTCAATAACGAGTTGGTAACGCAACTGGTTAACGCCAACCTAAAGCATCCCCCTACCGATGCCGAGTTTTTAATATGCGGCCCCTTTGTGTACATGCGCATGGTTAGGCTAACCTTAACCTACATGGGTTTTGAGCCCGCGCAAATACGTAAAGAAAACTTTGTACTCGAAACAGTGCCGGTATCAGCAACGCCCCTTCGCTTTGCGCCAAAACAAATAAAGCTCCATTTTAATAACATCACATACAATTTAATGGTTGGCGAAAACCAATCGATATTACAGGCTGCGCTGCAAAATAAAATTAATTTGCCCTACAGTTGCCGGGCCGGTATTTGCTCAACCTGCACAGCTATTTGTAAAAGCGGCAAGGTTGAAATGCCCGTTAACGATGTATTAACCGATGCCGATTTAAGCAAAGGCTGGATACTCACCTGCACAGGCCACCCCGTAAGTGATGACGTAGTTATTGAATTTCCATAACTTCCTTTTTTTTGCGGCTACGCATCCGCTTGGGTACAAACTCCAGTATTTCGGCTTTAAGGGCCTCTATCATGCGGCGCTTTAAATAGTTTTTTTGTATCACTATGCTTACCTCGCGCACCGGCTCCGGCGATTTAAAGTGCCGCACCTTGTCCAGTTGTTTATCGCTCAGGTCTGATAGGGCCAGTTCCGGCAAAATGGTTGCGCCGCTGTTTTGGTCAACCATGCGTTTTAGGGTTTCAACGCTGCCGGTATTATATTCAAAGTGTTGGAAGCCCTTGGTTGCGCGTCTGCGCTGGCAAATGTTAAGCACCTGCTCGCGCATGCAATGGCCCTCGTTCAATACCCAAATTTCTTCCATATCAATATCATCAGGGCTAATGGTTTTCTTTTTAAACAGGTGGCTGCTTTTAGATGCATAGGCAACAAAGTTTTCGTAAAAAACAGGTATCTCCAACAAGGTCGATTCGTGCAGCGGGGTTGATAGCAGGCCGCAGTCAATCATGCCCAGCTTTACCTGCTGTATAATTTGCTCGGTAGTTTGTTCCCAAACAATTAATTTAACCTGCGGGTACTTTTCAATAAAGCGGTTAATTATCCGCGGAAGCAAATACGGCGATATGGTGGGGATGATGCCAATTTTTAGCTCGCCCGATAAATCCTTTTGCCTGTCGCTAATAATCTCTTTTATTTTGAGGCTTTCGCCCAGTAAAATACGGGCCTGTTCAATAATTTCAATACCTATCTCGGTAGGCACAACGGGCTGTTTACTCCTGTCGAATATTTTAACACCCAGGTTATCTTCCAGTTTTTGCACCTGCATACTTAGGGTGGGCTGGGTTACAAAGCATTTTTCGGCGGCGGTTACAAAGCTGCGGTAGCTATCTAAGGCTACAATATATTCCAGTTGCACTAATGTCATAACGTGATATAGATAAAATCTATTCAAATATAATAATTATTGATTTTTTCTATAGCATAATTTTCCTCAGCTTTGATATAAGAAAAACATAACATTATGGAAGAACAAAAGAAAAAACTGACTACAGCGTCGGGCATTCCCTATGCGGAGAATGAAAACTCAATGACCGTTGGCCCACGCGGACCTATTTTGCTCCAGGATTTTATTTTGCACGAAAAGATGGCGCATTTTAACCGTGAGCGTATTCCCGAGCGTGTTGTACATGCCAAGGGATCTGGTGCCTACGGTACATTTACGGTTACCCACGATATAAGTAAATATACACGCGCTAAAATTTTTAACACCATAGGCAAGCAAACCAAAACGTTTTTAAGGTTTTCTACCGTGGGCGGCGAAAAAGGTTCGGCAGATACCGAGCGCGATCCGCGCGGTTTTGCACTAAAGTTTTATACCGAAGAAGGTAACTGGGATTTAGTTGGCAATAACACCCCCGTATTTTTTGTAAAGGACCCTAAAAAGTTTGGCGATTTTATACATACCCAAAAGCGCGACCCATACACCAATTGCAAAAGCGCAACCATGATGTGGGATTTTTGGTCGTTAAACCCCGAAAGCCTGCACCAGGTTACCATTTTAATGAGCGACCGCGGCACGCCTTACGGTTACCGCCACATGGATGGCTTTGGCAGCCACACCTTTTCGCTTATTAACGCTAAGGGCGAGCGCCATTGGGTTAAGTTTCATTTTAAAACCTTGCAGGGCATCAAAAATTTTACTGATGAAGAGGCAGGAGAGATGCGCGGTAAAAATCCGGATTTTGCCCAGCACGATTTATTAACCCATATTGATAAAGGCGAGTTCCCTAAATGGGCAATGAAGATACAGATTATGACCGAAGAGGAAGCCCGAACTTACAAATGGAACCCTTTTGACTTAACCAAAGTTTGGCCTCACGGCGATTTTCCGCTTATCGACGTAGGTATTTTAGAACTGAATAAAAACCCGGATAATTATTTTGCCCACGTAGAGCAATCGGCTTTTGCCCCGGCACACGTTGTTGATGGGGTTAGCTATTCGCCCGATAAAATGTTACAGGGGCGCTTACTATCATACCCGGATGCGCACCGTTATAGGTTGGGCGGCAACTACGAGCAGATACCGGTAAACAGGTGCCCCTTTGCCGTAAACAATTACGAACGCGACGGGCAAATGCGTGTTGATGGCAATCAGGGTTCAAACCCCAACTATTTCCCAAATAGTTTTGATGATATTGTGGCCGATGAGGCTTACAAAGAACCGGCCTGGGATTTAAACAGCCACGTTGCCGATTGGTACGACCGTAATGCCGAAGGCGAGAACGACCACTATACCCAGCCCGGCAATTTGTACCGCATAATGACTGCCGATGCCAAAGCCGATTTAATTAAAAACATCGTTAATTCGATGAGTGGCATTGATGGGCCTAAAAAGGAAATTATTGTGAACCGCCAGCTTTGCCACTGGTTTAGGGCCGATATTAATTTAGGCATGGCAATAGCCCAGGGCCTAAACTTAAACCTGCAAGAAACCATGAAGCATATGCCACAACAGGCTTAAATTTTAATTGAAACCAAAAATGCCTGGCTTAACGCTGGGCATTTTTGGTTTATATATCCTCAAATACTGCTATTTCGGCAAGTTGCTGCCAATGGGGTATTGTTTTATTGATACCCAGCATGCGGGCAATTATGGTATAAATATCTGCCGGTGTTTTACCTTGTTGGCGAAGGTAACGCACAGATGTTGCCCCTGCCGATTTGGAAAGCTTTGCACCATCAAAACCCAATATTAACCGATGGTGATAAAACGCAGCATCAGTTATTTGTTGTAGCCCCAAGGCTAATGCCAGTTGTTGCTGCGCTAAAGTTGAGGGCCATAAATCCTCGCCGCGTATTATTATATCAACACCAAAAAATACATCATCAATAACCGATGTTAGCTGGTACGCCGGGAAACCATCTTTTTTTTTAACCACAAAGTTTTGCATCTCCAACGGTAACTTTTCGGTTGTAATTTGACCGTTGCAGTTTTTTACGGTCAGCTCGGCATCTGGTGAGGTAATTAAGCGCCAGCTTGTATTGGGCGTAGTTAGGGGTAGTTTTTTGCTAATGCATCCACAAACACTATTTACCAAAATTTGCTTGCGCGAACAGGTACAGGCAAATACCTGCTCCTTATTGGCAAGTGTTGTTAATGCGGCCTGGTAGGTATCTATACGGTGCAATTGCGAATAAGTGCCGGCAAATTGTTCGGTGTTGCGCGGGCCTTCATGCCAGGGTATTTCTAAAAAGTTAAGGGTATCAAAAATATCCTGAATATAGGCTTCATTGGCGCGGGCCTGGTCTATATCATCAATCCGGAGCAAAATTTTGGCACCATGTTTACGGGCTAAAGCAGCAGTAATAACAAACGAAAGCACATTGCCCAAATGCAAAAAGCCACTGGGCGTTGGTGCAATACGTGTTTTGTTGTACTGTTTGATGGTATATCGATTTTATGCGCGGTGAAAACGGAATGTGCCAAAACTTTATTTCACTAAAATAGCTCACTTTGTCTTTGCGAGGTACGAAGCAATCGCACCGACGCATGTTCGCTCTGTATCGCTGACCGGCTTACGTGCGGTTGCCACGCTATCGCTCGCAATGACAACCGTTTTATTATGAATTTGTTATTCCTCTAACCAATAAAGCAATAACACCGGGCGCAATCGCCTAAGCCCAAATCACAGGGCTAAATATACCCGTAGCACCTATTCCACCGTTACCGATTTGGCAAGATTGCGGGGCTGGTCAACATTGCAACCGCGCATAACTGCAATATGGTAGGCCAGTAGTTGCAAAGGGATAGTTGCAATAAGCGGCACAAAAGCTTCGTTAGTTTGCGGAATCTCTATCACATAGTCGGCCATGTTTTTAACGTCCACATCACCTTCTGATACGATGGCTATTACTTTCCCTTTACGTGCCTTAACCTCCTGTATGTTACTCACCACCTTTTCGTACGACGAGTTTTTGGTTGCAATAAATACAACCGGCATCTCTTCGTCAATCAAAGCAATTGGGCCGTGTTTCATTTCGGCGGCAGGGTAGCCTTCGGCGTGTATGTACGATATTTCTTTCAGTTTCAATGCACCTTCCAACGCAACCGGGAACGAGCTTCCACGGCCCAGGAAGAGGCAGTTGTTGGTATCTTTAATGGCAGCTGCTATTTCCTTAACGTGGTCGTTGCAAAGCAAGGCGCGTTCAACCAAATCGGGTATTTCGTTTAACTCGGTAAGGTATTCAATCAGTTTGCTTTGCGTAATAGCGCCCCGTTGCTGCGCCGCGTAAAAGGCAATAAGTGTAAGGGCGGTAACCTGCGCAGTAAAGGCTTTGGTTGAAGCTACACCAATTTCGGGTCCGGCATGGGTATAAACGCCGGCATGCGATACGCGGGGTATTGAGGCGCCAACCACGTTACAAACACCAAAAATAGTAGCACCTTTTTCTTTAGCCAGTTCAATTGCCGCCATGGTATCGGCAGTTTCGCCCGATTGGGAAATGGCTATTACCAAATCCTTTTCGGTTATAATAGGGTTGCGGTACCTAAACTCCGAAGCATATTCAACCTCAACCGGTATACGGGCGTACTCTTCAATTAAATACTCGCCAACCAAACCGGCGTGCCATGATGTGCCGCAGGCTACTATGATGATACGATCAATGTTTTTAAGCTTCTCAGTATACTCCTTAATGCCTCCCAGTTGCACCTTTCCTGTTTTAGGGTATATACGGCCACGCATACAATCGCGAATGGAGCGGGGTTGCTCATATATCTCCTTCATCATAAAGTGGTCGTAGCCGCCTTTTTCAAGCATCTCAAGTTTAAGCTCAAGTTCTTGTACGTAGGGTATTTGTATGGTATTATCTATATTTTTAACCAGTAGGTCATCTTTGCGGATGTAGGCAATTTCGTTATCGTTTAAATAAATTACGTTGCGGGTGTACTCCACAATAGGTGTAGCGTCTGATGCTACAAAGTACTCGCCCTTGCCAACACCAATAACCAGCGGGCTGCCTTTACGGGCCGCAATTAGCTCGTCGGGGTCGTCGCTGCTCATAATTACAATGGCATAGGCACCCACTACCTTGTTTAAGGCAACGCGTACCGCTTCGCGCAGGTCTAAGCCGGTTTCAAGTTGTATGTTCTCTATCAGGTGTATTAAAACTTCGGTATCGGTATCGCTTTTAAATACGTGGCCGCTGGCTGTTAGGGCCTCTTTAATAACGCCATAATTTTCAATGATGCCGTTATGTATAATGGTTAGCTTACGGTTGCCCGATGAGTGGGGGTGCGAGTTACGGTCGCTTGGCGCGCCGTGCGTTGCCCAACGGGTATGGCCCATACCAATATTTCCGGCAAGGTCAATATCTTTAACAAAGTTTTCCAGATCGGAAACTTTGCCGGCTTTTTTGTAAACCTTTAGTTCTTTATCAAACAATGCCACACCGGCGCTATCGTATCCACGATACTCTAACCTGTGCAATCCTTTTATAATAATGGGATAAGCGTCCCTGTAACCTATATAACCAACAATTCCACACATAAAATCATTTTTAATAAAAATAAAAAAAGCATCACTTTTGTTTTTAACAAAAGTGATGCTAATATCATAATTAAGATGGATAAAATACCGCGCCGGGTAAATTTATCTACTTGGTAACTTTGTTATAAATAATGTTAAGTTTCATTCTATAAGCCGATGTTTTATCGCCGCCCACAACAGCACGTGCGCCAACATCTGTACCGTTGCTTATACTTACCGTTGCGTTGCCGCTATAAGCACCCACGGTATCTGTTGGTGCAATAAAGGTACCGTAATCTGTCATTTTACCACGCATCAGGTTTTCAATATAACCGGTAATAATGTAGTGGTAAACCTGGTGGTAAGAGTCGTAAAAGCCGCCAAATGAACCAACAGAGATAAAGTGCAAATCGCCCGAGTAAGCATCAGGTATTATCGACCGTTGCAGAGCAATATCATTGCGGTACATGGTTAACCTTGGTGTAGGTAAATAAGGTATACCTGTACCTGCTACAGGGGTAACAACCAGTTCGGCACGGTTTAATACAATATCGTTACCGGCGGCCTGCTGCGCTGCTAAAATTTTAGTGAGATATGGGAAACTTATTTTAGCCCTTAAACCACCCAAGCCTTGCAGGTATAAAGTATTAAATGTTTTTGCTGTGGCACTGCTGTTCAATTGCGATACCAGGTTAGGGTCTGCGCCACCTGCTACGGTGTGATCGTGCTTAATTTGTACGGCATGCGGGCTGCCCAAGCGCAATGCAACCTTTGCGGTATCAATTGTGCCCGAGTTATTGGCACGGTAGTAAACATCAAGGCGGCATGAATCTGTCGACATGTTGAAAAACAGGTTACCGCCAACGCCAGGTCTGGTTTTATCAAGCGTTAAGTATAGCCCTTTAATATAATTCTGGAAAACCGAATTGGTGTTTAACTGGCTGGTAGTGGCTCCAAAAAAGTGTGTGGTAACAAAAGTTGGGTCTATTTTAATACGCAGTTGTGGGTTAACATGTATTGGGGTATCGGCAGCGCCGGTTACAATGCTGTTAATGTAAAAGCCGGTTTTGGGTTTTGCCAAAAATGTTTTTGTACCCAGCACTGCGGGTAAATAAGTCCATGCTTTGGTATTGTAATAGGATTTGCCGCTTATAATAGGCTCGTTTAGCTGATAAACGTTTACCTTGTAGCTGGTTGTTAACGAGTCGCCGTAAAAGCCGTCGGCATATCTCATAACCAATATGGCCGAGTCTACCGTTATGGTTCCCGCAGGTACGGAGTATGCCGATTGCGAGGGCAAGTTTAAGGTGGCAGCTATGTTAGCTTCGGTTGTACCGAAAATAGGGTCCTTAAAATAAGCCAGTGGCGCCTTGGTAACGCTTGATGTTGCTACGCTGTCGTCGTCAATGGTTTTTGTTAAAATGGTTGCAGTATCAATTAAGTTAGTTTGCAACGTTTGTGACGAGTCAACAGGTAATCCAACACTGTCTGGATTTTTACAACTGCCTAAAATAAAAAGACTTATTAACAAGGTCAATAAGTCTATTCTGAAAAATTTCATATATAGTTTTGTCTTATGCAACATGCACCAATTCATCATTGGTAATTTCGTCGTAAAAATTGTAATAATTTTCGAAATCTGAAGTGGATTCGTAGTCTAAAACCAATTTATTGCTGCTTTTAACATTATTTAACACTTCTTGGTCAATATTAGCGCTTCCTAACACTATTCCGTCGGAGTATTGAATTGCACCTGCATACAAAGCCGAGTTTGTTCCCGGTTTGTAAACTTCCGTGTTTTTTTCGGTCATATCGGCCATTACTGCCTTGCGGGCAAAACCGGCATCTAATTGATCGGTAAAGTCATTATCGTAAATAGAGTAAACTATTTTTGAGTGCTTAAACGTAGGGTCGTCTTTATAAGTTGTTTTTAAGTAAGCAGGTACCAAAGCGCTCATCCATCCATGGCAATGAACAATATCCGGGGCCCAGCCTAATTTTTTAACCGTTTCGAGGGCACCTTTACAAAAGAAAATCATCCTTTCATCATTATCGGCATAAAATTTACCATCCTTATCTCCAAACACCTGTTTGCGTTGAAAATACTCCTCATTATCCAAAAAGTATACCTGCATACGTGCAGCAGGTATAGAAGCAACTTTAATGATTAACGGATTATCATTATCGTTGATTATAATGTTCATACCCGATAAACGGATCACTTCGTGTAACCGGTTCCTGCGCTCATTGATATTTCCGAAACGTGGCATCAGGATACGGATTTCAAACCCCTTATCCTGCATTGCTTGTGGAAGTTGCCTTGTTATTTCAGAAATTTTAGTGAGTTCTAAGAAAGGAGACATTTCATGAGTTATGAACAATAGCTTAGATTTACCCATCACTTAATCAGTATTAATTTTATGTAAAGAAGTCAAAAAATTTGAGTTTGCAAATATAAGCATTATCTTATGATATATCAACGAATTATGCAAGTTGTTTTGGTAATATTTAATCAATTGTTAATCTTTGCCACCTTTTATAAATTTAGTCGTGAAAATTTTTAACACCAAAAATAGCCTGCAAAATTACTTGTCGCAAATGCACGCCCCGGGTAAAAAAGTTGGGCTTGTACCTACCATGGGTGCCCTGCATAACGGGCACCTGTCGTTACTGGCCGAGGCACGTATTTATTGCGACGAGGTGGTTTGCAGCATATTTGTTAACCCCACCCAATTTACCGACCCGAAGGACCTGGAAAAATATCCGCGCCCTATTGAGCGCGATATTGATATGCTTACCGCCGCCGGCTGCGATGTTTTGTTTAACCCCGCAGTTAACGAAATGTATAGCCCCGGCGAAACCTGGCACCTGGATATTGGCCCCATCGAAAACCTGCTTGAAGGCAAGTACCGCCCCGGCCACTACCAGGGCGTAACGCAGGTTGTGTTTAAGCTTTTTGATATGATAAAGCCACAATACGCCTTTTTTGGGCAAAAAGACTATCAGCAGGTTAAGGTAATTACGCGCATGGTGCAACTTTTAAATATGCCCGTTAAACTGGTAATGTGCCCCATAGTGCGCGAACCCGGTGGGCTGGCCATGAGCTCGCGCAATGTACATTTGAGTGCGCAGGCCAGGGACCATTCGCTTATTCTCTCGCAAACGTTAACGCTTGTTAAGCAGCAGTTTGATGCGGGGCGGCCTCTTGATGATTTAAGGCAACTTGCAGCAAACCAAATAAACCAAAACCAAAACATACAGCTGGATTATTTTGAGATAGCCGATGCCGAAACCCTATTGCCTGCGCTCGATGCTTCGCAAAACCTGGTTGCGCTTGTTGCCGCCAAAATTGGCAACATACGGCTAATTGATAATGTGATGTTAAATTGAGATGAAATTTTACCCATAAGCCAATAATAACTGTTATTAGTAAGCTTTTTTTATAATTTAGGCAGCGTAATTAATTATTGCATGCTTACTAAAAACCTTTATCTGTTTATTATTGCCTTATTGTTTTGCGCCAGGGTATTTGCGCAAAGCCAAACGTTTTACTACAATGCACATGGCAAACAGGTAGCCGGGCCTGATAGTGCTGCATATAAAAGGGTGCTCACCCTATCAGATACCGTTGCGCAAACCACCATGTTTAACTTTACCGATTATTATAACGACGGCAAAATAAGGTTAACCGGTAAAACATCGCAACTTAAAGGCAACGTTTTAGAGGGCCGCTGTGTTAGGTATTATCCGTCGGGAAATATGGAGCAAATTGCCAATTATACTTTGGGTATGATGAATGGCACCACTTACGATTATTATCCTAACGGTAAATTGTACCGGGTGGTAAAGTACGAGGTACAAAGACCAACGCCTAATTCGTTTGTTGAAAAAATGCCTTTAATAATAACCTGTAACGACTCTACGGGAGCACCCCTCGCAACCAACGGCAACGGGGAGTATATGGGCTACGGCGCCGATTTTAAAACCATAGCCGAACAGGGTTATATTAAAAACGGCTTAAAGGTTGGGCAATGGCAAGGCCAAATAAATAATGAAAAGCAGCATTTGAAGTTCGGGTTTAACGAAAGCTACGAAGATGGTAAGCTAAACAGTGGTAAAAGCACCGACGACGATGGGACGGAACATTATTACACCGCCAGAAACGTAATTCCGATATTTACAGGTGGCGAAAGGGCCTTTAGCCAGTTTTTGAGAGACAACATACGTTACCCAAAAAGGGATAGAGAAAACAATATTCAGGGTAAGGTATTTGTAAGCTTTGTGGTAGAAAAAGATGGTAAGCTTACCGGTTTCAAAGTACTGCGGTCGCCAGGCGAATCATTTTCCGCCGAATCGTTAAGGGTATTAAACATGTCGCCAAATTGGTCGCCAAGCTTATGGTACGGGCATCCCGTAAGGTTAGAATTTACGGTACCCATCAACTTTAGTTTAAGAGGACAATAATTTTTTTATGCGGAAATACATTTTATCCATTTGGGTACTACTTGTGTTGTTTAGTGGTTTACATGCTTTTGGCCAAAAGCAAAACGTATATTATTTAAAAAACAACGGCAAAGAGGTTGAGAGCATCAATAAGGCTGATTTTGGGTGGTAACCGGGCCTGATTCAGGTTCGGTATTGTTTACTGTAACCGAACATTACGCGAACGGGAATAAAAAATTTACCGGGCAAAGTTCTCGGGTTGATGGTAGAGTATTTGAGGGGAAATGTACAAGCTATTATCCTACGGGTAAAGAAAAGGAGATTGCTAATTATAAAAATGATAAGATAGTTGGCGATATGTATAATTATTATCCTAACGGCAAGCTGTATACCTACAAGCAATATCCTGCTGATAAAGCCGCGCCGAAAACAATTTTCAATTTTAATTTTACATTAATAACCTGTAACGATTCGACCGGAAAACCTTTTGTTGTTGATGGCAATGGTTATTATATTGGTTACAATGATGATTTTACAGCTATTGAAGAAGAGGGTAATATAAAAGCCGGCCTAAGAAACGGTGGGTGGAAGGGAGGTTACGGCAGCAAAAGCTATAAAATAACGTTTACCGAAAGCTATGATAAAGGGAAGTTACTGCAAGGGTTGTCAAATGATGCCAAAGGAAAAAATTATAAATACACTGAGCGTGGAACCATGCCATATTTTGACGGAGGCGATGAATCCTTCGGTCGATTTTTAAGAGACAATATAAAATATCCTAAAAAGGCGCGGGAAAATAATGTAACAGGCACGGTTTTTTTAAGCTTTGTTGTTGAAAAAGGTGGATCGTTGACCGCCTTTGAAGTATTGAGAAACCCTGGTGATGGTCTGGCAAGTGAAGCACTTCGGGTGTTGAAGCAATCGCCACTATGGATGCCGGGTACAATGTACGGAAGGCCTGTACGTGTGCAATATACAGTGCCTATTAATTTTAGCTTAGTAGAATAAACACTTGATAAACACCGATCAACTAATTGGCACTTTAAATAACATTAGTATCTTATCTCCACAGCTTCAGGATAAGATACGAGCCTACATTATTGAAGAAGAGTTTGCAAAAAAAACTCTTTTACTAAAAGCCGGGCAGGTTGCACATCGCATATATTTTGTAAAAAAAGGACTGGTGCGCTCCTATTTCCATCAAAACGAAAATCAATTCACTAACTGGTTTATGGGCGATGGCGAGTTCATCATTTCAGTTTATAGTTTCTTTACACGCAAGCCATCGTTTGAAAGCATTGAAGTTTTAGAGGATTGTATTTTACAATCCATCAATTGGGACCAATTACAAGCTTTGTATAACCACTTTCCGGAATTTAATAAAACAGGCAGGCTAATTACCGAACATTACTATATACGTAGTGAGGAAAAAAACATTCAGTTACAAACGCTTTCCGCTACGCAACGCTATCAAAACTTACTCAATAGTTATCCTGGCATACTCCAAAAAGCATCTTTAGGGCAGATAGCATCATTTTTAAATATCAAGCAAGAAACTTTAAGCAGAATTAGAGCGGCAAAGTGATTTTTTGATTTAAGTCAAAAGAACCCAAGCATTTAACCGGGACATTTGATCCACACAAAAATCAACATTATGTTAATCATCATTCTAACCTGCTTTGCCATCTGCTTTATTATCGAAAAAGTAATCCCCGGATGGAAACTCCCCAAAGTGCCTACCTGGACCATCCGCGTATTGGCCATTAACTTTGCCCAATTACTAATTGTAACCATTGCTGGTTATAGTTGGGAAAAGTGGCTATCAAAGTCTTCTCTATTTCACATTTCAAACTTGATGCCTAATTGGGCAGGTGGGGTATTGGCTTATTTTGTAGCTACATTTATTTTTTATTGGTGGCACCGATGGAGGCACGAAAGTGATTTTTTATGGCGACACTTTCATCAAATACATCATAGCCCGCAACGCATCGAAGTAATAACTTCTTTTTACAAACATCCGGTTGAAATGCTTGTAAATTCAATTATTGGTGCTTTATTGGTTTACAGCCTGTTAGGTTTAAGCCCTGAAGCCGGTGCAATTTATACCCTTTGTACCGCGCTCGGCGAGTTTTTCTATCATACAAACATAACTACACCAAAATGGGTAGGCTATATATTTCAACGCCCCGAAATGCACCGCATACATCACGAGTACGAAAAACACACCAATAATTATGGCGATATTGTTTGGTGGGACATGTTATTTGGCACCTATAGCAATCCCGCAAAATTTACTACAAGGTGCGGTTTTGATACGCAAAGGGAATTGAAGCTAACCGATATGTTAAAGTTTAAAGATGTACATAAGGTGTAATTACCAAAATTCAAATTGCAGATAACTTTTCGCCGTAAGGGCAACATCATAATGCAAATTTGTTATGTTTTATACTAACTACAACAAATTTTGCATTCACTTTAATCCCATATTAAATTTACAAAAAACTTTAACCCGTAACACTCAAAAACCTATCTTTGCATCCCGAACGCAAAGGGCGGGTAATTTCCGCTTCAGCGCATAGCATAAGTCCTCTGCTTTTGACTTAGAATTAGACTTTTTTATAAAAAAGCCCTATGCCCAAAGACACCTCCATTAAATCAGTACTGATTATCGGTTCAGGCCCAATTATTATTGGCCAGGCCTGCGAATTTGATTATGCCGGCTCACAAGCTGCCTTATCTTTAAAAGACGAAGGCATCTCGGTATCCATCATCAATAGTAACCCCGCAACCATCATGACGGATAAGGTTATTGCCGACCATGTATACCTGTTGCCGCTTGAGCCTGAAAGTATTGAGAAAATTTTACAGGAACAACAAATTGATGCCGTATTACCTACCATGGGCGGCCAAACAGCCCTTAACCTTTGTATTGCCGTAGCCGAACGGGGCATTTGGGAAAAATACGGTGTTAAAATTATAGGTGTTGATTTAGCTGCAATTGAAAAAACCGAAAACCGCGAGGCTTTTCGCCAGTTAATGGTTGATATTGGTGTAGGTGTAGCCACATCAAAAATAGCCAATTCGTTTTTAGAAGGTAAAGAAGCGGCGCAGCAAATAGGCTATCCGCTGGTTATCCGCCCAAGCTACACGCTTGGTGGTAAAGGCGCGGGTTTTGTGCATAAAAAAGAAGATTTTGATGCTGCCCTAAGCCGTGGCTTACAGGCATCGCCAACGCACGAGGTATTGGTGGAGCAAGCCGTTTTAGGCTGGAAAGAGTTTGAGCTTGAGCTGCTGCGCGATAGTAATGATAACGTAATTATTATTTGCTCGATAGAGAATTTTGACCCGATGGGTATCCACACCGGCGACTCGATAACCGTGGCCCCGGCCATGACCCTGAGCGACCGTTGTTACCAGGACATGCGTAACCAGGCCATTAAAATGATGCGCGCCATTGGTAATTTTGCAGGCGGCTGTAATGTGCAGTTCTCGGTTAACCCCGCTAACGACGAAATTATTGCTATCGAAATTAACCCGCGTGTTTCGCGCTCGTCGGCACTGGCATCTAAGGCAACAGGTTACCCTATTGCTAAAATTGCTGCCAAACTGGCCATTGGCTACAACCTTGACGAGATAGAGAACCAGATAACTAAAACAACATCGGCTTATTTTGAGCCTACGCTTGATTATGTTATCGTTAAAATACCCCGCTGGAACTTTGATAAATTTAAGGGCGCTAACCGCGAGCTTGGCTTACAAATGAAATCGGTAGGCGAAGTAATGGGTATTGGCCGCAGCTTTATTGAGGCTTTGCAGAAAGCTTGCCAAAGTTTAGAAATTGGCCGCGCCGGTATTGGTGCCGATGGCAAACAAAGCCGCAACCTGGACGAAATTATGCTGAGCTTGGAAAAACCAAGCTGGGACAGGTTATTCCACATTTATGATGCTTTGAGTTTAGGCGTGCCTTTAGAATCTATCCGCAAAGCTACCAAAATAGATAAGTGGTTTTTAATACAGATACAGGAGCTGGTAAGTTTAGAAACCGAACTACGCCGCTATTCGCTAAACAACATCCCTACCGATTTTTTATTCACCCTAAAGCAAAAAGGCTTTAGCGATATACAAATAGCAACCATTTTAGGTTACAACGTAACCGAAGAAGACGTTTACCAGCGCCGCCAGGCCTTAGGTATAAAACGCGTTTACAAAATGGTTGATACCTGCGCTGCCGAATTTGAAGCTAAAACGCCATATTTTTACTCAACCTACGAGGGCGAAAACGAATCGATAGTATCTGACAAGAAAAAAGTAATTGTTTTAGGCTCGGGGCCCAACCGCATTGGCCAAGGTATTGAGTTTGATTACAGTTGCGTGCATGGTTTGCTTGCCGCAAAAGAAACCGGCTTTGAAGCCATTATGGTTAACTGCAACCCCGAAACGGTATCAACCGATTTTAATATGGCCGATAAGCTATACTTTGAGCCGGTGTTTTGGGAGCATGTGCGCGAAATTATAGAACTGGAAAAACCAGTTGGCGTAATAGTGCAATTGGGCGGCCAAACCGCTTTAAAAATGGCCGAAAAGCTGCATGAGCACGGTATACCAATTATTGGTACATCTTACGATAACATGGATATTGCCGAAGACCGTGGCCGGTTTAGCGATATGCTGAAAGACCTGGGCATTCCGTACCCTAAATATGGTGTTGCCGAAAGCGCCGAAGAAGCTATTGAGGTTGCCCACAAAGTAGGTTACCCGGTATTGGTGCGCCCAAGCTACGTGTTAGGCGGCCAGGGTATGAGCATTGTTATTAATGATGAGGACCTGGAAAAAGCAGTAGTTAATTTGCTGAAAAACCTTCCGGGAAACCGCGTGCTGATAGATCACTTTTTAGACCGCGCCGAAGAAGCCGAAAGCGATTCGATAAGCGATGGCGAAGATGTGCATATTATTGGTATGATGGAGCATATTGAGCCTGCGGGTATCCACTCCGGAGATTCTAACGCCGTATTGCCTCCGTTTAACCTGTCTGCCGATGTGCTTAAACAGATGGAAGACCATACTGTAAAAATAGCCAAGGCATTAAACGTGCGTGGTTTATTAAACATTCAGTTTGCTGTAAAAAACGAAATGGTTTATGTGATAGAGGCCAATCCGCGTGCATCGCGCACGGTGCCGTTTATCGCCAAGGCTTATGATGTGCCTTACATTAACATTGCTGCCAAAGTAATGCTGGGTGTAAACAAACTTAAAGACTTTACCATTGAGCGTAAACTAAAAGGTTACGCCATAAAAGAGCCTGTATTCTCGTTCGATAAATTTCCGGAAGTAGCAAAAGAGCTTGGCCCCGAAATGAAATCAACCGGAGAAGCCATCCGCTTTATACCCGATTTGAGCGACCCTTACTTTAGGCATTTGTACAGCATCAAATCGATGTTTTTAAGTAAATAGATAATTTTTGATTAAAGATAAAGGAGCAAAGAATAAAGATTTTTTGCTCCTTTTTTGTTGGTTAAAATCTTTAATTCTGTTTTTAATATTTTGTTCTGATATTTGAATATGAGCGCCGAAGAAATTAAAACAGAAATACTACAGGCAATTGATAATGTACCCGAAGGTGCTTTGTTGGATGTTTTAAACTATTTAAAACAGCTTCAAAATCAATCGCCCGACGACATAAGGCTAACCACCAATTTAAGAAAGATCCTTTTAGAAGACAGGGGATTGCTTGAAAAATTAGCGCAATGATTGGCTTAAACGAAGTAAAAAATATTCATGAGATATTAATACAACAGTTTGGCGGTGGTAATGGTATTCGTGATATTAACTTATTGCAGTCTGCCCTTGCTCGCCCATTTGCTACATTTGTTGAAACCGATTTATATCCAACCACAATAGACAAGGCATCAGCGATATTGGAAAGCATTTTGATTAATCATCCTTTTATTGATGGTAATAAACGTACTGGTTATGTGTTGATGAGATTAATATTGCTTGAAGCTGGCTTGGATATTATAGCTGATGAACACGAAAAATATGCAATGGTTATTGCCGTAAGCAAAGGTGACTATCGTTTTGATGAAATTAAAAAGTGGCTTACAAAACATGTAAAACAACATCCCTAAAGTACCGTTAACCCTGTAGCTTCAAAAGATAGCCTTTGTTTGGGTTAGTTTTTACCTGGTGCTGCTTTTTGCCGCTAACTGTATCGCCGGCGTAGTGTTGCATATCGTCGGCAATAAATTGTTTTTGTGCCGTGCCTTCTATTATTATTTGGCGGCCTTTTAGGTTTACGGGTATATTGATGCCGTAGTTTTTAAAATGCACTTTAATAATTTTGCCTGCCCCGGCATCTAAATCAAACCAGCCGCCCTTGCTATGCTCAACTTTTAAAACCTTGCCCGTGAGCATTGTTGATATGCGGGTTTTATTACCCATAAAGGCTTCTATTTTGGTGGCAGGCATGTGTTGGGTAGTATCAACCCGTTTGCCAAATGTGCTGCCGTGCGGCAGGGGCACTGTTTTTTGCGCCCATAAACCACCGGGTATACAAAATAAAACAAAAAATATGGCGTTCAAGTTTCTCATGTTATATACAATAACAATTATTTAAAGTAATAGGTTTTAGTTAAAAAGGGTTAAATTTGCCCCTCATTCATTTGATTTTCATTTTTTTGTACGACTTTTAAAGCCATGAAACAACATTTTACCAAAATAGTATTTGCTTTTTTGTTTTCAGTTATCGTAATCAGCGCAGGCTGTAATAAATCTAACAGCGACGACAATGGCGTGTTGGGCTCCGCGCTCACTTACAGCCCAATTGGCCCGCTAACGTCAACTACCGCTCAGTTTTATACCGTGGTAAGTGGTAACGGTAACGCTTCAATCACCGAAGTTGGGGTTTGCTATAGCACCACAAACCAAACACCAACCATATCCGATACAAAAAAAGCCAACTCGCTCGATAGCGTATCATACGTAAGCATCCTTACCGGCTTAAAACCAAATACCACTTATTATTTAAGAGGCTATATTACCGATAATGGCGGTACCGGTTACGGTAACGTAATTACCTTTAAAACACCTACCACAACTTATGCTACCACTGCAACAGTAAGTACGTTTGCAGGTTCTACATCGGCAACGGGTGGTTTGGTTAACGGTACAGGTACAGCAGCACAATTTAACAACCCGGTAGGTATTTGTACCGATGCCCAGGGTAATATGTACGTTGCCGATTCGTTTAACAGCGTTATCCGTAAAATTACTTCGGCAGGCGTGGTTACTACCTTTGCCGGAACGGGTACATCCGGCTACCTTGACGGACCTGCCGCTACTGCACAGTTTTATTCGCCCAGAGGTGTTGCTGTTGATGCGCAAGGCAATGTTTACGTTGCCGATTTGGGTAATAACATGATCCGTAAAATTACTGCGGCAGGCGTGGTTAGCACCTTAGCGGGGCGTTACACAGTAGGTTATGTAAACGCAACCGGTACGGCAGCAGCTTTTCACTCGCCTACAGGTGTAGCGGTTGATGCGCAAGGTAATGTTTACGTGGCCGATAGAGATAACCATGTTATCCGCAAGGTTACTTCGGCAGGTGTTGTTACTACACTGGCCGGATATGGCTCTCCCGGACAACTGGACCAAACCGGTACCGCAGCTTATTTTAACACCCCTACCAGTTTATATATTGATGCTCAAGGCAATTTATACGTTACTGATTCTAATAATTATTCTATCCGTAAAGTGGTTACTTCTACTGGTGTAGTTACAACCGTGGTAGGTAACTATGTATTAAAAACGGGTGTGTTTGCACCATCTGGTGTGTGTATGGATACCAAAGGCGATTTCTTTATATCCGACCCTACTGGCCGTGTGTTTGAAATAACAGCAGCAAATGTTTTAATACAATTGGCCGGCAGCCTAAATGGTGTTGGTTTTACCGACGGTACCAATGCAAGCGTGTTGTTTAACAGCCCGCAAGGCGTAACAACGGATGCTGCAGGCAATGTTTACGTAACCGATATGTATAACAACGTAATACGCAAAATAGCAATTACTACTACGCCG
Source organism: Mucilaginibacter gracilis (assembly GCF_003633615.1). NCBI lineage: Bacteria > Pseudomonadati > Bacteroidota > Sphingobacteriia > Sphingobacteriales > Sphingobacteriaceae > Mucilaginibacter > Mucilaginibacter gracilis. The sequence continues at coordinate 2,007,090 of NZ_RBKU01000001.1, forward strand.
TAAAACGCGCGTTATCCAAATAATAAATTAAAGGCTTCTTCTATACGGCCAACGGGTTTAACCTCGATGCTGTAACGGGAGAAGTCTATTTTTTTGCCCTTACCGCCCGTTGGCATATTATACTTAGATATAAAAATTTGTTCGAAACCCAGTTTCTGGGCTTCGGCAATTCGTTGCTCAATGCGGTTAACGGCCCGTATCTCTCCCGAGAGACCAAGCTCGGCAGCAAAGCAGGTTTTAAACGGAACCGGAATATCCTCGTGCGAGGATACGATGGCAGCCGCCAAACCGAGATCGATGGCCGGGTCTTCAACCCGGATGCCGCCTGTAATATTCAAAAAAACATCTTTAGCGCCAAGTTTAAAACCGCAACGCTTCTCTAACACGGCAAGCAGCATGTTCATTCGTTTGGTATCAAAGCCCGTGGCCGACCGCTGTGGCGTTCCGTATGGCGATATACTAACCAATGCTTGTGTTTCTATCAGCATCGGCCTCAAGCCCTCTAAAGTGGCCGAAATGGTGATGCCGCTTAAAGGCTCATCGCGCTGCGATAGCAAAATTTCCGACGGGTTTGAAACCTCGCGCAAGCCTTCGCCAAGCATCTCGTAAATACCCAGTTCGGAAGCCGAGCCAAACCTGTTTTTAATGGCGCGCAGTATGCGGTAAACATGGTGCCTATCGCCCTCAAACTGTAAAACGGTATCAACCATGTGCTCCAGTATTTTTGGCCCGGCTATCATACCATCTTTAGTGATGTGGCCTATCAAAAATACCGGCGTCGAGGTTTCTTTGGCAAAACGTAACAATTCGGCAGTACACTCGCGCACCTGCGAAACACTGCCCGGTGTAGATTCGATATGTGCCGAATGCAAGGTTTGGATAGAATCAACTATCACCAAATCGGGCTGTAACTGCTCTATCTGTTTAAATATGTTTTGAGTTGATGTTTCGGTTAAGATATAGCAGCCCCCGCCCGATTTACCCGCGTTTGGTGCCAACCGCTCCGCCCGCATTTTAATCTGCATCTCGCTTTCCTCGCCTGATATGTATAGCACCTTCAGCGCAGGCATATTCATGGCCAGTTGCAGCATCAGGGTTGATTTGCCTATGCCCGGTTCGCCGCCAATAAGCACCAATGAACCCGCAACAATGCCCCCGCCTAAAACACGGTTAAACTCCTTGTCGGGAGTTAACAGGCGGTGCTCTTCCTGGTAGACCACTTCCGAAACCAGCAGCGGCTTGTTTGACCGTTGCATAGATGTTGAAGCCGTAGTACTTGCCTTCCAGTTAGGAACCGCCGCATTTGGCTTCTCCATAATTTCTTCAACAAAAGTATTCCACTGGTTGCAACTCGGGCATTTACCCAACCACTTGGCCGACTCATAGCCACAGCTTTGACAGAAATAGGAAGTACGGACTTTAGCCATTATTTTGGATGTGCAAATATGCGGATGTGCAAATGTGGGGATTATAATTAAAAAATGCTAAAAATATTAGGATTTTATAATTTGATGGGAGGCGGAAATTTTATATTTTTAATATTAGGTAATAAGGGAGTATTTTGAAACGTAGTTTCAAAATTTATAGGCTTTGATATGATATTTAAATTGACCCTTTTATTGCTATTATTGATCCAGGCAGCAAAGTGGGACAACGAATCGGTAACTATAAAACTGCTTCTTACAAATCTTTTTCTATTCCCATGCCAATATGTTATCAATTCATAGTAATGTACATCCACTACACTTTGCTTATCTTCTGATCGTGCGTTATTAAGATCGATCTTTGCTAATTTTCTATTTAATGTATCCCAAAATTCAGAGCTAACCTTTCCGATATAATAATGGCGATCTTGCTGTTTTCCGCCATAGTATTGGTAAGTTAATGTACTATCTATACTAACGGCTGCTCCCCAATCCTGCCATGCACCACTTCTGGCAAATTCAATTTTAGTAATTTCATTACGCGAATGTGAGCAGGACAATATCACTGTGATAGAAAGGAGTGTTAATAAATATCTCATAGGTTAAAATATCTTACAAGATACAACGTGTTAAAACAAAAAATGTGCAAATGCCTTTTAAAACATTTGCACATCTGCACATCCAAAAATATGCACATTGTCAGAGTTTAATCTCTTCGCCTTTTGACGATAGGAAATGGAACTCGGTAATTTGGTAAGCCGGATTACTAATTACTTTTATCCATTGGTTATATTTAAAGTACCATTTCATTTGGCGATTAAATATTCCCTTTTTAATGTAGGCCTCAATGTACGGGTGTACACAAAGGGTAATGTTTTTTTCGTTTTGCTCGGTGAGGATAAAGTTGAAATTGTTTTCAATATCATCAAGCAGCAAAATAGTTGGGCGAATGGTGCCGGTACCGTTGCAGGTAGGGCAAACTTCGCTGGTAACAATGTTCATCTCTGGGCGAACGCGCTGGCGGGTAATTTGTACCAGTCCAAATTTACTTGGCGGTAAAATAGTATGCTTGGCACGGTCGAGGGCCATTTCGTCTTTCAGGTAGTCAAACAAATCCTTGCGGTTGTTTGGTTTATGCATGTCAATAAAGTCGATAACCACAATACCACCCATATCGCGCAGGCGCAACTGGCGGGCAATTTCTTTTGCAGCTTCTTTATTTACCTGGAATGCATTTGTTTCCTGGTTTTCTTTATTAGCTGTGCGGTTACCGCTGTTCACATCAATAACGTGCAAAGCCTCGGTGTGCTCAATAACCAGGTAGGCACCGCCTGCAAGGTTTACCGTTTTACCAAATGCGCCTTTAATTTGCTTATCAATACCAAAATGCTCAAAAATGGGCTCCTTGTGCTTGTGCATTTTAACGATGCTTTGTAAATCGGGCGATATTTGATGTACGTAGGTGCGTATCTCTTCAAATATACTGCTATCGTTAACGTGGATGCTTTGAAAATCGGGGTTAAGCAAATCGCGCAGTATGGTTGATGTACGGTCTATCTCGCCCAAAATCTTTTTAGCAGGCTCGGTTGATGGCAGGCGGGTAATAAAAGCTTCCCACTTGGATATTAAATCGAGCAAATCCTGTTGTAATTCGGCAACACCTTTTCCTTCGGATACGGTACGGATGATAACACCAAAATTTGGCGGCTTAATGCTTTCAATAATCTTTCGCAAGCGGTTACGTTCGGTATTACTTTTGATCTTTTTCGAAATTGAAATCGTTTCGGAAAAAGGCACCAAAATTGCATACCTCCCGGCGATGGAAAGATCAGAACTTAAGCGGGGGCCCTTGGTTGAGATGGGCTCTTTGGCTATTTGTACAGGTATAAGTTGGTTTTTGGTTAAAACATCGGATATTTTACCACCCTTGTTTATCTCTTCTTCCAGCTTAAAATTGTCCAATAGCTTTGATTGGTAGCTTCCGCCACGCACCTGTTTGGCCAGCTTTAATAAGCTTAGTACTTGCGGCCCGAGGTCAAGATAATGCAAAAAAGCATCCTTCTCATAGCCAACATCAACAAAAGCCGCATTTAAACCGGGCATAATCTTTTTGATTTTACCGAGATAAATGTCGCCAACAGCATAATTATTGCTGATTTGCTCTTTATGAAGTTCTACAAGTTGTTTATCCTGTAATAAGGCAATAGTTGCCCCACCGGGGGTCGCATCGATAATTAATTCTTTTATCAATGGCTACTCCATTTCTTTTAACGTCATAAGGCCGTAATTAATAACATGAAGGTATAAACAATAATAGAACGCCCGCGCATTGCGGGCGTTCTGTAAAATAAGGTATTTTAGTCCTTAGTCTTGAGTTTTCAGTCCTTAGTCTGAAATTTTTTATTCTTTTCAAACTCACGACTAAAGACTCAAGACTTTCGACTAAAAAAAGCTTACTTCTTTTTATGCCTGTTTTTTCTTAAACGTTTTTTACGTTTATGGGTTGCCATTTTATGTCTTTTTCTTTTTTTACCGCTTGGCATAATTGTAATGTTTTAAAATTTATGTTAGTTAATTCTTTAATTCTTTAATGTACTCGTCAATCCGTGCTCCAAACGCCGGATCGGGCATCATGCTTTTACATTTTTGGTAAGCAGCAATAGCCTCTTGTTTCATACCTAATTGCTTGTAGCTTTCGGCAAGGTAAAAATTTGGTTCCAGTTCGTCTTTTTGTGCTATAAGCGTTTTAAAGCGCTCCACAGCCTTTTGGTACTGACCGGATTTCATGGCAAAGGTTCCTAAATTAAGGAGTGCCTTGCGGTTATTAGGTTCTTTGCCAACAACGCCCAGCAATAGGCCTATACCTTCCATTGGGCTTGGGGCACCGCCGTTAACATCGGCAATACCTAAACCCGTTTGGGCGTCTAAGCTTTCGGGCTTAATTTTTAATGCATTTTTAAATGCTTCTACCGAGTTTTGTACAAAGGCAGGTTGTGCCAGGGTATCCTGGGTAAATTTAAATGCATCGTTAAACCTGTCGCCGGCATTTAACCAATCCTGATAGCCATTTTGTTCGCGGGCAATAGCCTGGTAATAAAAGGCAGCAGGGGCAGGTTGGTTTACATCGTCCCACTTTTTGGCAAGCTGGGTTTCAAATTTGATTTTATCGACAGTACTGCCGGCATTTTTCAAACTGTTTTCCAGCGCAGTAATCTCAAGGGCAATAGCCGTCCCGATTGCTGTTTTTGCCGGGGCCGATACGTAGTTAACATCAATGTTATTACTAACGGCCCTTGTTTCGGTTATTTTTGCACCGCTACTTGTGCGGGCCTCTTTGGGTTTAATTAAACCCTTAACCGGCAATTTATACAAATAGCAAACTATAGCAAGTACTATAACAATAACAACTATTTGTTTTTTTTGCATCGGTGTTTTATTTATTTAACTACTTTGGTTTTGTTGCCGCTTCTAACTTTTTCAACAAAAGTTTTTGCGGGTTTAAAGCTTGGTACAAAGTGCTCCGGAATAATGATAGCCGTGTTTTTTGATATATTACGAGCTGTTTTTTTAGCCCTCTTTTTCACAACAAAGCTACCGAAACCTCTAACATACACATTCTCGCCACTTACCATTGAGGTTTTTACTACTTTAAAAAACGCCTCAACAGTTTCCTGAACATCAATTTTCTCAATACCTGTCTTAGATGAGATTTCAGCTATTATTTCTGCCTTAGTCATGCCTTTTTTTCTTTATTAATTTTTGTAAATACTTAACTGTTTTGGGGTTGCAAAAGTATTGGTTTAAAATGAAACACAAAAATAAAAGATGATTATTTTTGATTTTATGGCAATTAAACTTTATAAAGCACTATAAGGCAAAAGCATGTACTTTTGCATCAGATGAATTTTACTGATAATGTGGTGCAATGGTACCATAAAAACCGGCGCGATTTGCCCTGGAGAAACACAGCCGATCCGTATGTTATATGGCTGTCGGAGATTATTTTACAACAAACCAGGGTTGAGCAGGGGATGCCTTATTTTTATCGCTTTTTAGAAGCATACCCCACCGTTACCCATTTTGCCAATGCTACCGAAGACGAGATATTAAAGCTATGGCAGGGCCTGGGCTATTACTCGCGTGGGCGCAACATGCTTAAAACGGCACAATTGGTGCAACTAAAGTATAACGGCATTTTTCCGGATAGGTATGACGAGCTTATTGCGTTAAAGGGCATTGGCCAGTATACCGCTGCAGCAATATCATCATTTGCGGCAAACCAGGCTAAAGCGGTTGTTGATGGGAATGTTAGCCGGGTTATTGCCCGCTATATGGGCATTACCGAACCTATAAACAGCACAGCAGGTAAAAAGTTATTTCAGCAACTGGCAGATGAGTTGCTTAATAAGCAACAACCCGGTACTCATAACCAGGCCATGATGGAGTTTGGCGCATTGCAATGCAAACCTAAAAGCCCAAATTGCGGTATATGCCCCCTGTTAGAAACCTGTTTTGCTTTTAACCACAACAAAGTTGGTAGTTTACCCGTAAAACTAAAAACAGTTAAAATTAGAAACCGATATTTTAATTATTTTTTAATAACCGAGGGCGACACCGTTTTGTTAAACAAACGCGGGGATAATGATATTTGGGCAAATATGTACGACTTGCCTTTGATTGAGACGCCCGAATTATACTCTGCGGAGCAATTGTTTTCGTCAGCCGATATTATTTCAACCTTTGGTATTATCCCGGAAATAATTAGCATATCTCCGCTTCAGAAACATATTTTAACCCATCAGCATATCTATGCCCGTTTTTATTTTATTTACTTAAAAGAAAATAAAATTAGTTTGAAGTCAACAATGTTTTTTAAAAAGGCAGAAATTTTACATAAATTAGCGCTTCCCAAAATGATTTTTATATTTTTAAATAATTTTTTAAATTCTAAAATAAAATTTACACCTAATTAAATATGTCTGGAATAAACAAAGTGATATTGGTTGGTCATTTAGGTAAAAACCCTGATATCCGTTATCTTGAAGGCGGCGTATCGGTGGCGAGTTTCCCGTTGGCAACGTCGGAAACGTTTAACAAAGATGGGCGAAAGGTTGAGCAAACTGAATGGCACAATATTGTAATGTGGCGCGGGCTGGCAGATGTTGCTGCTAAATTTTTACAAAAAGGTAAACTGGTGTACATTGAAGGTAAGTTACGAACCCGATCTTTCGAGGATAAGGAAGGGGTAAAGAAATATACTACCGAAGTTGTGGCCGAGAATTTTACCTTGCTGGGCCGCAAAACAGATTTTGAGGACGACGATTCCCGATCTGAGCCAGACCATATGGGTGGTGCCGAAAATTTGCCTTATTGAAGTATAACCAGTTTTAAATCCAATAAAAAAGCCTCCTGATTTAAAAAAATCGGGAGGCTTTTTTATTGGCCGTGCTTAATGCATTGTTATTTGGCTCCGGGAGCGCAATGATCGCGCAGGTATTGGGTGTAAAGGGTTGCTAAATGCAGCCTGGTGCCCGCTCCCTCAAAAATACCGTGCGAGCGGTTAGGGTACGACATGAGTTGAAACTGGCGGTTGTACTTTATCAGTTCGTTAATTAACAATTCGGCATTTTGGTAATGCACATTGTCATCGCCGGTGCCATGTATGTATAGCAAATTACCTTTAAGGTTTTTAGCGTAGGTTACAGGCGAGCCTTTTATAAAAAAGGAGCGACCGGCATCATCGGTAGGTACACCCATGTAGCGTTCCTGATAAATGTTATCATATGATAATTGCCAGCCTACTGCTGCTACTGCAATACCGGTTTTGTAAATTTCGGGGTATTGGAACATCAGGTTTAGGGTTGACGAGCCTCCACCGCTCCATCCCCAAACGGCAACGCGGCTGCTATCAATAAAAGGCCATTTCAATATCTCTTTGGCGGCCATTGCCTGGTCGCGGATGTTGAGCGTACCAATGTTTTTGTAAATAGCCTTGCGCCATTCGCGGCCACGCGGGCAAGGTGCGCCACGGTTATCAACAGCCATATAAATATAGCCATCGGCGGCCATATCTCCACGGTACATGCCGTTTTTGCCTATGCCATAAGTATCGGTAACTACCTGCGATGCCGGTTCGCCGTAAGTGTAAAACACAACGGGATATTTTTTTGCAGGGTCAAAATTGGTTGGTTTTACCATCCAGCCGTCAATATCAATGCCATCAACCGTTTTTACACGGAAAAACTCTGGCGAGCCTTTGGGTTTGTTGGCTGCATCAACCTTAATTACATCTCCGCTTAAATGTTTGTGGTCGGGCAGGCTCACCTTTTCTTCCAGAGGAGAAGTATAACTGTTTGAAAAATTATGGATAGCTATTTTGCCGTTGGTTGATATTTCGTAATCGTGCGTACCCGGTTCGTCCATCGGTGTAACACGCTGCGGAATGCCACCACTTAGCTTAACTTTATACAAATACTTTTGGGTAGCGTTATCCGGCGAGGCTATAAAGTAAATTAAACCTCCGGCTTCGTCTATCAGGCTAACGCTTATTACATCGTAGTTGCCTTGTGTTAGCAGCGTTTTTTTACCGTCTAACGCTATCTTATATAAGTGTCGCCAGCCATCCTGCTCGCTGGCCCAAATAAAAGCTTTACCTTTTTCTATCCAGTTCCAGCCAATGGGCTCTTCCTTAACATCTATCCAGGCGTTGTCTTTTTCACTAAATATAGGTGTTGCCGCTCCTGTTTTATAGTTGCATACATATAAAATACTTTCGGTTTGTGCGCGGTTCAATTGCTGTAAAATAACAGCGTCGGAGTTTGCTGCCCATTCCATCCTCGGGATGTAATGTTGCACCGCATCGCCCGGAACATTTAGCCAGCTTGTATTGCCACCATCAGCACTAACTACGCCTAATTTGCAACTGCTTGGGTCCTGGCCTGCCACCGGGTATTCAACCGGCACTACATAAGGATAGATAGAATCGGTAGTGTTCAGCATCAAATAATTTTTAATTTTGCGGGCATCTATCTGCCAGTAAGCTATAGCCTTACTATCCGGCGACCATCTAAAACCATCCCGGCAATCAAATTCTTCTTCGTACACCCAATCAAAAGTGCCATTTATCAGTTTTGTTGTACCATCGGTAGTAACCTGTTTAACAGCGCCGGTGCTCAAAGTTTCAACATAAATATTGTGCTCGCTTACATAGGCAGCCCTGGTACCATCGGGCGATAGTTTGGCAAACATTAATGATGAAGCCGGCCTGGCTTTACCCAATTGGGTTAATGTTTTAGTTTCGAGGTTGTAAACCCAGTAATCGCCCCGTGTATCATAGCGCCAAACCCGTTTAGTGTTGGTGTTTATTAACACCTCTTTCCCGTCGGTGCTAAAGGCAAAGCGTTTTACCCCAATGGCCGGTTTACCGGCGGGTTTAAGCATACCGGCACTCACAATTACAGTTTTTTTTGCGTCGTCGCGTGTATCTAACTCAATAATTTCGCCGCCGCGCGCTACGAAATACTGGTAGCCATCGGCAGCCCAATGTGTGGCGTTGCCCTGCGCCAATATTGCGTTATACTTAAATAACAGTAATACAGCTACTAATAATGTAATTTTGAGTTGGTAAAATTTATTGGTCATACAGTTAAATTATTTAATTTGATTTATTACTTTGTGTATGATATAAGCGCACACCTATATCGGTTTTTAACGTTATACAGAGTATAAAAATACCCATCTAAAATGAAAAATGCTGCAAAAATTTTATCTATTATAAGTTTATTTTTATCTACAGGTAACATTTTTGCCCAAAACATTAACCGAAACGGGTTTATTAAAGATAGTATTGATGTTTATATTAACCGCGCCTTAACTAACTGGCGCATACCAGGCGCTGCCGTTTGCATTATTAAAGACGACCGCATAGTGTTAATGAAAGGCTACGGCGTTAAAGAACTTGGCCTTAACAACAAGGTTGACGAAGGTACCCTGTTTATGATAGGCAGCAACACCAAGGCCTTTACTGCTACCGCCTTAACTATGTTACAGGCACAGCATAAGCTTTTGCTGGATGATAAGGTAACCAAATACATACCATCGTTTAAACTGGATAATAAACTGGCCGGAGACGATGCCCGCCTGCGCGATTTGCTTTGCCACCGCCTGGGTTTTCAAACCTTTCAGGGCGATTTTACTTATTGGACCAGCAACCTCACCCGCGAGCAGGTAATTGAAAAAATGGCACATGTTAAGGCTGTATATCCTTTCCGCGCTAAATGGGGTTATACCAATGCGGCTTTTTTAACCGCAGGGGAGGTGATAACCCGGGTAACCGAACGATCGTGGGAGGCATACATTAAGGATAATATTTTTGCGCCTTTGGGTATGGGCAGTACTTTGGCACTTACCAAAGATTTTGGTATGCAAATCAACAAGGCTGCTGCGCATACCCTTGTTGATGGCCGCCTGGTTACCATACCCTTTGCCCAATTAGATAATTTGGCCCCGGCAGCTTCTATATGCTCGTCTGTTACCGATTTAAGCAAGTGGGTAATGGTGCAGTTAAACAACGGCAAAGTTGGCCCAAGGCAGGTTATTGCCGCCGAAGCTATTGCTGCAACCCGGCAGCCGCAGGATATTGTGGGCGATGTGCAGCATTTAAATGGCACTACAAGTGTAGAGCTGTATGGCCTCGGCTTTTTTTTACAGGATTATGCCGGGCACCGCATTGTAATGCACGATGGTGGCGTTAACGGTTATGTAACATCGGTTACCCTGGTGCCCGACCAGCACCTGGGCATTATTATACTAACCAATACCGACCAAAACCTATTTTTTGATGCCTTACGCTGGGAAATTATGGATGCCTATTTTAAAATGCCTTACCGTAATTACAGCGAGGTTTACTTAACCAGGTTTAAAAATAATGCCGCCGCCGAGCAGGCTAAAGATAAAAAGCTCCGCGATTCGGTAGCACTTAATCTGCACCCCTCGTTACCGCTATCTGCCTATACAGGTAAATATTTTAACGACCTTTATGGCTACATGACCATTGAGCAAGGTGGCGAAAACAACGACCTGCAAATGCGGTTTGAGCATCACCCCAAAATGTATGCACATTTGCAGGCCCTGGGCGGCAACCGCTTTTACGTTACCTTTTCCGATCCGGTATTTGGCAAGGCAGTGTTCCCCTTTACTTTCTCTAACGGGCGCGTAACCGGTGTACGGGTTAAAGTTGATGATGAGGTTGAAATAACACCTTACGATTTTAAGAAAGTGCAGTAAAGCTTAAAATTAGATTAAATATGAAGGTATTTACACTATCCCCTTTCGGGAATTTGCCGTTATCGGGCACAATACACCTCAATAGGGGATTTGTTTTAAAATTATTTTATTTTAAAGTGCTGTTTTGTAATTAGTTGTATTTAAGGTACAACTATTGTTAATGCATTCACGTATAATTGTCCTAAACACAATTGACGTTCTTTTAAATGAAAAAAATTTTAGTAACAATTGCAATGCTTTCGGCATTGGCTATGGTTTCCTGTAAAAAGGGAACGGAAGGGGCCACACCTGCGGCCTCCGTAACGTCTACAAGTGAAATTAAAGCGCCAACCGGTTTTACCTGGGAAAGCTCCAGAAACATCAGTTTCACCATCAATATTACCGATACCCGTTTCCCGGCAACAGCATCGTTGGTTTCTATTTACGACGCCGACCCAAACAATGGTGGCAACCTGCTTGCAAAAGGCGCTGCTACTACCACATCACCATTTAACAGTAAATTGTATATATCCAATCAAATTTTGGCTGTATATATTGTTAAAACCTCTCCCGACAATACAAACATTATCCAAAAAGTACAAATTGGCACTACTAATGTAACTGCCTCAATTGGTATTTAAATTTTCCGGTCACGTTTTTTTTTAGCTTTTCCCTCTGCATTAGGTAGCACATTGCGTGTTATCATCCAAGCTCCTTCAGATTATAAAGCCGCGCATCGCGGAAGCGAAGTTGTTATTTTTTAACTATTAGGTTGCTGCAAGTTTGCATGCAATTTTTAAACTTTCGCATTTTTTAATATTTATTTATGAAAACAAAATCACTATTTATAGCCGTGCTTTTTTGTGCGGTGAATTTTAGCACAGCTATGGCCCAAACAGCACCATCGTTTGCGGCTGCCCAAAGTTTTGCAGTATTGGGTAGTTCAACAATTACCAATACAGGCGGCACCATAGTTACAGGTAACATGGGTGTTAGCGCAGGTACAGCAATTACCGGTTTTTTACCGGGTACACTTAGCGGGCTTAAATACTCGGGCGCACCATCAATAGCGGGCCCGGCACAAGCCAGCGCAACCGATGTATATTTAAATTTAAAAGCACAAACCAGCCTTACTACAACCAACCTTACTGGTAAAGTTTTAGGCGAAACAGCCGGTGCGATTACACTATCGCCAGGTATTTATACTTTTAGCTCGTCGGCACAATTAAATGCTACCCTTACTTTAGATGATAGCAGCAACCCTAACGCGGTATTCATCTTCCAGATAGGATCAACACTAACAACTGCAAGCTACGCCAAGGTAGTAATGAAAAGCGGTGGTAAGGGTAAAAATGTGTTTTGGCAAATAGGCTCATCGGCAACTATTGGTACTTATACCAATTTTACCGGTAACATACTGGCCCTTGCAAGTATTACCATGACTACCGGCGCAACAACTACCGGTAAGCTTTTTGCACTTACCGCTGCCGTAACCATGGACAGCAATATTGTTGAAGGCGGCGATTTAACCGGTGCCCCACAAATTGTAGACGCCGACGGCGATGGCGTTGCCGATAACCTTGACGATTACCCTAACGATGCAACCAAGGCATTTAACAATTACTCAACAAAAGGCGCAGGGGCAACCGTTGCGTTTGAAGATCAATGGCCCGCTAAAGGCGATTTTGATATGAATGATGTGGTAGTGCTTCAAAAATATAATGTAATAACTAATGCAAAAAATGTTGTTGTACAGGTTATTGGCTATTATACTTTGCTGGCTACGGGTGGCAACTATGGCAATGGCTTTAGCGTTCAGTTCCCGATACCAACTGCAAGTGTTAGTGGCTTAACAGGCGGTACATTAGAAGCCGGGCAGGATAAAGCCGTTGTGGTATTGTTCACCAATATGCGGTCGGAAACGTCGGCCTGGAATACTGTACCCGGCGCAACGCAAGGTGCTTCAAAAACCTATAATATAACTTTTAATGTTGCCAACGGCCCAACTTTAAGTGCTTTTGGAACAGACTATAATCCCTTTATAGTTAACATGGTTGGTACATCGCGCCGCGAAGTGCATTTGGCTGGTAAAACACCCACCATTTTGGCCGACCAAACTGTATTTGGAACATTAGATGATAATACCAATATAGCCGCAGGCAGGTATTATGTTACCAAAACAGGTTTGCCTTACGCCATTAGTGTACCTACAACATTTAACTACCCTATAGAAGGAACGGACATTAGTAAAGCATTTACTCATTTTGCCGAATGGGCAACATCCGGCGGTGTAAATTACATTGACTGGTATAGCAACACAGCAGCAGATTACAGAAATCCGTCTTTAATTTACAGCAAGTAAGGGGGTTTTAATTTAAACAAAAGGGGTTGGCATTTTTTTTGCCAACCCCTTTCCTTTTTGGAGATGAGTGTTATTTACGCATCCATTGGCTTTGCGGGTTATCCATATATTTCTTCCAGGGCATCCTCTACGGTTAAATATTTAAAGGTAAATCCTGCTTTTTCAATTTTATTAGCAGCTACCTTGTTACTGCCTAAAACAAGTACTGCCATTTCGCCTAAAAACAGGTTGAGCGCAAAAGCTGGTACGTGGGGCAGCCAAAGCGGCCTTTCAAGTTGTTTGGCTATTGCCAGGGTTAACTGGTAATTGGTAACCGGCAGCGGGGCAACCATGTTGTAAACGCCTTTAATCATTTCGTTTTCTACCGCCAAAATATACATATTAACGGCGTCCTCAATATGTATCCACGGTACCCATTGTTTGCCGCTGCCTAAAACGGCTCCAAACCCATATTTAACGGGTGCTGCCATTTTAGCCAGTGCGCCACCTTGAGTAGTTAAAACAACGCCGGTACGAAATTTTACGATGCGCAATTCAAATTCGGTGCCTTTGTCAACCGCTTTTTCCCATTTTACGCAGCATTCGCCTAAAAAGCTTTTGCTGGGCTGGCTATCTTCGGTTACCAAAATATCGCCGCTATCGCCATAATAACCCACACCCGATGCCGATATTACACTTTTAACCTTGTGCGGCTTAGTTTTAAGTAAACTATACACCAGTGCTATTGATTTTGTACGACTGTTGATAATATCTTTTTTTCGCTGATGGGTCCATTTTCCATCAGCAATACCTTCGCCGGCAAGGTGTATAATCACATCTACCCCCCGGATGCAGTTTACATCAATAATGTTGTTTTTTACATCCCACAAAAAGGTTTTTACATTGGGATGGGTACCCGTGTGCCTACTGAGGTGGCTAACGCTGTAGCCCCTGTTTAAAAGTTCGGTGGTTAGCTTTTGGCCCAGCAGGCCGCTACCACCGGTTATCAAGATGTGGTTCATGTTTAGGGTTAATCAATAATAATATATCAGGTAAATGGGGTTTAATCCATTTTTAACGTGTTTTAAATATCGGCTTTTTAAATATAGCACCTTTGGCGGTGTTATGCCAGGTATAAACCCAAAAATCTCACGCACAAATAATTACTTAATTAACCTAAAAGCCTGTTTAAATTTCATTCACTAATAATGATGAACAATAAAAACATCAATACACCTGGTAATGGCACCCGTTTAACGGTTTTTAAACAGCCTTTAAAATCAAATTAGCTTGCTATGTAACTTTCTAATTGCTGGATGGTTCGTTTTTGATCTTCGATAATAAATTTAACTACATCGCCTATTGATACCATGCCCGTTACCCTGTTGTTATCAATAACCGGTAAATGGCGTATTTTATAAGTACTCATTACTTCCATGCAATGATCTATGGTTTCGGATGGTGTTATGGTGAGCAGGTTAGCCGTCATAATATCGGCAATGCGGGTTTCTTTTGACGACCGGCCCATTAACACCAATTTGCGGGCATAATCACGTTCGGTAAAAATACCTTCTAATATTTCATTTTCCATGATGAGCAGCGAACTGATGTTTTTTTCCATCATGATCTGTAAGGCATCATAAACCGAAGTTTCGGGAGTAACGGAGTAAACCTGGTGGCCTTTGTTTTCGAGAATGTTCCTGATCTTCTTCATCGTAATAAATTATTAAAACGTAAAAAAAAGAAAAACCTATGTGATTATTAAATCACAGTTTTCTGTATTTGCACACAGGTTGTTCCGTTAAATTTAGATGTTTTGGTTGGTTAGCTAAAGATAGGGTTCTTTTTATTAACAACACAAATAAATAATCAGGATAATTTGCCTTTTTCGGTAAAATTAATGAGCTGGTTTGCCATACCCTTAAAAATAAACAAGTGAAAGGGCCACATTAAATACCAGTAAGCCCGCCCCCATAAGCCATTGGGCCTAAATGTTGCTACTTCGTTTAAATAGTTTTGGCCGTTTCGTTCGCAAATTTTAAATTCAAGCCAGGCTTCGCCGGGCAGTTTCATTTCGGCGTAAAGCAGCAGGCGCTTGTTTTTTTTATCAGCCAGTAGTACGCGCCAAAAATCAAGCACATCGCCGGGGGCAATATTGGTGTTGCTGGTGCGCCCGCGCCTTGAGCCCACGCCGCCCGCTATTTTATCAATAAAACCGCGCAGGTTCCATATCCAGTCCCAATAATACCAGCCGCGGTTGCCGCCAATGCTCCAAATGTTGTTGAGTACGGTATCGCTGTTTTCGGTAAACGGAATATCAACTTTAAACTCCACGGTGCCATTTTGCGGTACCTTAATCTGGTCCATAAAATCGGTTTGCAGGTAGCCCAGGTTTAAGGCATCCTTCCAACTGGATACAATGGAGTTTTGCTCTATTTTAACAAAGGCCAGGTTAAGTGCTTCCTCATAAGTTAGGCACTTGCGTGGGATAATATCTTTTATGCGGTTGTCTTTTACAATGGTTTCGTTTTTCATGCTATCAACCAGGCTTTGCGCCAGCGAATAACTGGTGGATGTTACAAAGTATAGCCAGTATGATGATATTTTGGTAGATAAAAAGGGTAGGATAATAATTTTGCGCTTGAGTTTGCGCACACGGGCATAAGTGAGCAGCATCTCTTTAAAGCTCAATATATTGGGCCCGCCAATATCAAAGGTTTGGTTAAAGGTTTTTGGGTTAAGCAAAACGCCTTCAAGGTAGCCTAGCACATCGCGGATAGCTATGGGCTGGCAACGGGTTTTTACCCAGCGCGGGGCCGTCATCACGGGGAGTTTCTCGGCCAGATCGCGGATAATTTCGAAAGATGCACTGCCCGAGCCGATAACTATAGCGGCCCTTAAAACAGTGAGCGGTGCTTTGGCTTCGCTCAAAATGTCTTCAACGTGCTGGCGCGACTGGAGGTGTTTGGATAGGTTATCGTCGTTGGCAATACCGCCTAAAAAAATAATTTGTTTACAGTTGGTTTTATCAAGCGCATGCACAAAGTTGTGTGCCGAAAGTGCTTCGAGCTGCGAGAACTCGGCATTCCCCGTCATGGAGTGAACGAGGTAATAAACGGCATCAATATCTGTAGGGAAGGCTTGTATGCTGGTTTCTTTAAGCAAGTCGCCGGTAATAATAGTTACTTTATCGCCAAAATCGCTTTTTTCTTTAAACCGGCGCTTATCGCGCACAAGGCATACCACATCATAACCTTTTTCAAGCAAAACCGGCAGCAAACGCGTGCCTATGTATCCGTTAGCACCTGTAATCAACACCTTCATATATAATGCAACATCGGAATTGTGTAAGGTGTTTTAAATATGTTTGTGATGTATTAAACCTAGGCAAAAAACAACGTCATCATAAAACATTAATAACCTTGTTTTACTTTTTTTGAGCGGCAGAATCTAAATTATTTTATTCTGTTAATGCTATACACAAGTGTATAACATTAACAGAATAAAAATTAATACTCCAACAGCACATGCGGTTTAAAGGTATCGGTTTTTACTTCAGCTTTTAGTTCGTGCAAAATATTGTAGAGGCCAAAGTTGGTGCGGTTAACGTATATAAAATGTTTAACGCCGCGGGCTTGTTTAAACTCGGGCATGCGGGCTATTTTTTCGCCAAAGCTGTATAGGTTATCAAAAAAGGCATTTTCGCCAAAGTCGAACGAGCCTGTCATGTAGGGTTGGGCAAACAGGCTTATCATCTCTTTATACTGAGTGTAATAAAACTCAATTTGCTGGGGCGTATCTTTAGCGTTTATCATTTCCAACTGGCGGAAGGCTTTTAGGGTTTCTTCTTTGTTTTCCAGCAAGTCGGTTGAGGTGGTGGAGAAGAAGGGGTAATAAAAGTCATCCGGAAGTTCTTTAATGCAGCCAAAATCAATAATGCCCAGTTTGCCCTCGGGAGTTATTAAAAAATTGCCGGGGTGCGGGTCGGCGTGTACGGCGCGTAATTCGTGTTGTTGAAAGTTGTAAAAATCCCACATGGCCTGGCCTATCTGGTTGCGCAATTGTTGCGATGGGTTGGTTGCCAAAAATTCTTTTAAGTGCATGCCATCAATCCAACTCATGGTAATTACCCGTTTGCCGGATAATTGGGGAAAATACTCCGGGAAAACCAAATTGTTTAAACCCGCGCAAGCCTCGGAGAACTCGATAGAGCGGCGTACTTCCAGTTCGTAATCGGTTTCTTCAACAAGGCGTTCTTCAACCTCGTTCATGTAAACATCAAGTTCGCGCTCGCTCATGCCCAAAAGGCGGAATGCAAAGGGTTTAACCAACTTTAAATCGCTCGATATGGAATCGCCTACGCCGGGGTATTGAATTTTTACCGCCAGTTTTTTGCCATTCAGTTCGGCACGGTGTACCTGGCCTATAGAGGCCGCGTTGGTTGATCGTAATTCAAATTTATCGTAAATCTGTTCGGGCGTTTTGCCAAACATTTTCCTGAAGGTTTGCACAATAAGCGGCCCCGAAAGCGGCGGCGCGTTGTATTGCGAAAGCGAAAATTTATCGGTATAAGCTTTAGGCAACAGGTTTTTATCCATGCTCAACATCTGGGCAACCTTTAAGGCACTGCCTTTTAACTCGCTTAACGATTCGTAAATATCCGAAGCGTTATCCAGGTTAAGCTCGTCGTTATTCATTTCGGGATTAAACAGCTTTTTTGAATAGTGTTTAATATAGTTACCACCAATTTTAAACCCGGTACTAACAAACTTTGCCGAACGCTGTACTTTGGTGGTTGGTATGCTGTTTTGTTCTTTCATTTGAGTGTGTATAGTTGTTGTGTTATTGAGTTAATAGTTATTAGGGAAAATGCTATTAACTAATCGCTAAAAAGCAATTAGTTAATAGGCCGATAAGTTATGATGAAGTATCACCTTCAATAAACTTATTAACTCAATACCCCAATAACAACCTCTTAACTACATTTTAACCCCGTTTTTAGCTAGAAACTTGCCATAATCAAGCAAATTATCAATTGGGGAGCGTTGGAAAAGATCGAACGTTACATTTACGCCTTTCTCTATGGCTTCGTCGGTTTTTTCAAACCCGGCCGATATATCGTTGAGCCAAAAGTTAAGCACAAATACAAATTGAAGCCAAAGGGCATCTTTATACTTATCGGCAAAAAATTTACGATCGGTTAGTTCGCCACTTTCAATGCCATCCTGTAAAATTGCTGCGGCAAAAGCTTCAAACTCATTTTTAAGGCCCTGCCATACTTTTGGGGTTGAAAAACCTTTACTTATTTTTTTTGCACTGTAATTGGCAAAACTGCGGGTGCTTTTAGCAAGTTCAAAAAAGCTGTAAAAAAACGATAAAGCCTTTTCGCGCGATGAATATTGCGCCCAAACTTCCTGTGTTTTAATTTCGGCAATGGTTTTAGCGCCCATATCTGTCCACACGCTTTGCTCAATGCTATCAAACGATCCAAAAAACTGGTAAAACTCCTGTTCTTCCATTTCATTGTTACGGGCAAATATGTAAACAGATTTGGGTTGTTCGCCCTCGGTTAAAACATAGTCGATATAGGCGTTTTGGATGCTTTGTTTAGTAACCATTTTTTTTGTGTTTTTGGTGCTCATGTTATTTTAATGATTAATGGTTGGCGGTAAGCTGCTGAGAAACAGTTTGCAAGTATAACGTTAACCTTAAAGCTTTATGCTAGTTGGGGCGCTTAATTTTGTCAGCCGGGTGTTATAAAACAATGTTGGGCACTAATACTCGCAAAAACAGGGCGAAATGTTTAAAGGATGTCAAATAATGCAAAGCAGTGTGCATAAAAAATAAAAAATTCGCAATTTTACGTGCGACCCTTTTTTAAGGGTATCTTCGGTTGTAATTTAAGCATGAGCGAAAAAATAATACTGGTTTGGTTTAGGAACGATCTTCGCATACACGATAACGAAATCTTATTGGAGGCTATACGCAAGGCCGATAAAATTTTGCCGGTGTATTGTTTTGATCCGTTTTATTTTAAAGCCACGCATTACGGCACACTAAAAACCGGCAATTTTAGGGCCCGTTTTTTACTGGAGGCTGTTGCCGATTTGCGCCAAACCCTGCGCGAGCATGGGGCCGAGTTAATTATACGCACCGGCAACCCGGTAGATATAATAACCCAGCTTGCCGGGCAATACCAGGTAACCGAAGTTTACCACCACCGCGAAGTTGCTTTTGAAGAAACCAACATATCATCAAAAGTTGAAGCCGCCCTCTGGAAAAACAAACTTAACCTTAAACATTTTATAGGCCATACTTTTTACCACAAAGAAGATTTGCCGTTCCCGATAAAGGATATTCCGGATGTTTTTACCACGTTTCGTAAAAAGGTGGAGCGCGACAGTAATATACGTAACAGCTTTGAAACACCCGGTGCCATAAGCATACCCGCAATTGATGATGCTGGCGAACTGCCAACACTGCAACAATTGGGTTTTGAAGAACCTGTTGACGATTGCCGGGCCGTTATGCGTTTTAAAGGCGGCGAAACCGAAGCGTTAAAACACCTGCAACAATACTTTTGGGATACCGACAGACTTAAAACTTACAAACAAACCCGAAATGGTTTGCTGGGGGCGGGGTATTCGTCAAAATTTTCGCCCTGGCTATCGGTAGGCTGCCTTAGTGTGCGGCAGGTTTACTGGGAAGTTAAGCGTTATGAGCACGACAGGGGTGCAAACGACTCGACCTACTGGCTTGTTTTTGAATTGCTTTGGCGCGATTATTTTAGGTTTATGTTTAAAAAATACGGCAACCAGTTTTTTAAAGTTGGTGGCTTTAAGGGTGAAGCTCCGGAAATAGCGCCCGACCAAAATGAACTTTTTGAAAAATGGAAAGCTGGCGAAACCGGTGTACCTTTTATTGATGCCAACATGCGCGAATTAAATGCCACCGGCTTTATGAGCAACCGTGGCCGCCAAAACGTGGCCAGCTTTTTGGTGAAAGATTTAAAGGTGAACTGGACAAGAGGGGCCGCTTATTTTGAAGAAAAACTGATTGATTACTCGCCGGCAAGTAACTGGGGCAACTGGGCCTATGTAGCCGGCGTTGGTAACGACCCGCGCGAGAACCGCCACCTGAATGTGATTAAGCAGGCCGCCGAGTACGACCCTAAAGGCGAGTATGTTAAAACCTGGATACCTGCCTTGGCGCTTATACCTGCCAAATTGGTGCAAACGCCATTTTTTTTAACCCCTAACGAGCTAAACGCCTATAAATTGGAGCTGGGGGTTGATTATCCCCAATTAATTATCGACCCGGTTTGGCCATCTGTAAACGACAGGGGTGCCACAGTATCAACCTAAATTTGTAGCCCCTGGGCGGTTAAATACAAGTTACCTTATATCTTCGCTGTGGTCGTTCAAAAAGTTTTCGCCACCCCATATTTTTTGCGAACTCCATTTTTGTGGTGCATCTGCCCAAAAGGCATCACTATCGGGCAATCCCAATGGTAAAAAAATATTGGTGCATATGTATAAACTCCCCTGGTTATTGTAAAAGTCGGCCAGGTCTGGCTGCGAGCCGTAAAGGCCAATGGTTAGCCAGCCGTTTAAATAAGTAGTGGGGCTTTGCAGCGTTTTACGTATTACTGCGGTGAGTGCGCAGCGCACCTGTGCTGCACTTAGTGCCTGGGGCAATGCTTTACGCCAGGCCATATCGGCAAGGTGATGAAATGCCGCACCGCGGTAAACTATAGAACGGCCCGTTGCCGGGTAAGTGCCATCGGTATTAATTAACCGCTCCTGTATAATAGCATACCGCTCGTTACGTTTTTTAATTTTCTCGGCAATGGTTTGATAAGCGTTGGTTTTTTTACCTATAACATCAACCACGGTAGTTAAAAAAGGGTGTATAACGTAGCTGTTATAGTAGTCGTAGGCAAAGTATTCGCCATCGGTGTACATGCCATCGCCGGCGTACCATTGTTCTAATTGGCGTATGGCATAATCAATACGTACCACATCGTAATCAAAACCAAAATTGCATAAAAAGGCCTCGTTCATGGCCGAAAACAATAACCAATTAGAAAAAGGCGGCCTAAATTGCCGTGTTACTTTAATAGAGTTAACTAATAAACGCTGCTCGTTTTTACCCAGGTGCTGCCAAAGCCATGGCGCGCGAATGAATGCATCCGAAATATAGGCAGCATCAACCAGTTGCTGGCCGCTAATATCAAAGCGCATAAAATCGCGCGAGTTGCTGTCCAGCGCATGGGTTAAGCCCTCTATAGCCCATTTTCGGTATTGTTGCCTTAGTGCCACTTCTTTAGCCTGGCCGCCTTCCAGTTGCAGCCAGGGTGCTATGCCGCTTAATACGCGGCCCAATACTTCAACATACATTACTTTTAAACGGGTTTCGCGGTTATCTGTATGTTTAGATACTATTTGGGGCATTACTATTTTTAAGCTGTCGTGGGCAAGGCTCATTAAAACCGGTTTAACCATTTTATCTAACTGGTTAAGCCAATATTGCCTATCGGGTAGGGTTGAAGTAGCCGCTTCTGTGTTTTTTGGTTGAGCTTGGGTTATAAAGTAGGGTAACAAGCACATTACAAAGCACACAGCAACCAAATGTATTTTTGTTTTCATTTAAACAGGTAGTTAACTACCCAAAAGTAAAAAAGTAAATTAAAGCAATGCAAAAGGGCTACTAAATTTATGAGAAATGCTTTGGTGAATAGTACACTATAAATATTAGGCATTTAAAACAATATTTAAATAGCAAAACAGTTATATATTTGTATAACCAAACCAACTTGTGAACTCCTTTGAAGAATATACCTTAATTATTGGTTTGATAGCCCTGGCTATCGAAGGGGTTTCGCATGTTAAAGCGTATCTGCACAAAACCTTCCATCACGAGTAAAGCCTGAGTAGGTGTTTGTGTGTTAACGTACTACCCAAAAAGCAGGTAATTCTCATCTTGATTTCTGCATCTCGCATCTTGATTCTTTTCCCCCGGCATCGTTTGCGTAAAAACAATTCACTTTAATTAAAGATATTTCCTTTTTGTGGCTTTTATGTTTTAATTTTGCAGTGTTTTACTGATTTATATTTTCATGGATCGTCTCAGTTATCTAAATATCGACAACGCAGCCTATATCGACTCACTTCACGAAGCTTACAAACAAGACCCTGAATCTGTTGATTACGGGTGGCAAAAGTTTTTTGAAGGCTTTGATTTTGGTCAAAACGCGCAAGGGGCTTCTGTTAGCGGGGCCGCAACCCAGGCTACAACCACTGCCACTCCCGACCATATTTTAAAAGAAATTAACGTGCTCAATATGATTAACGGCTACCGTGCCCGTGGTCATTTGTTTACCCAAACCAACCCGGTTAGGGAGCGCCGCAAGTATTTCCCAGGTAAGGAGCTTGAAACTTTTGGCCTGAGCGATGCCGACCTTGATACCGTGTTTAACGCCGGAACCGAAGTTGGTTTAGGAGCCGCCAAACTGCGTGATATACACGATATGCTTGAGCAAACCTATTGCCAGGCTATTGGTGCCGAGTACCGCTACATTAGGAACCCGATAAAAATGAAGTGGTTTGAGGATAGGATGGAAAAGGTGCGCAATATGCCAACTTTTTCTACCGACGAAAAAAAGCGTATCCTCAATAAATTAAACCAGGCCGTTGTATTCGAAAACTTTTTAGGTACTAAGTTTTTAGGCCAAAAGCGTTTTTCGTTAGAAGGCGCGGAGGCTTTGATACCGGCTCTTGATTCGGTTATTGAAAAAGGTGCCGATTTGGGCCTCGAAGAATTTGTGATTGGTATGGCTCACCGCGGACGTTTAAACGTGCTGGTGAACATCATGAAAAAATCGTACAAAGAGGTTTTCTCGGAGTTTCAGGGTAAAAGCTACGATGCCGATTCGTCATTTGGTGGCGACGTAAAATACCACCTTGGTTACTCAAACGATATTGAAACTACTAACGGCAAAAAAGTTCACCTGAGCCTTTGCCCCAACCCATCGCACCTGGAAACTGTAAACCCTATTGTTGAAGGTTTGGTACGATCGAAAATTGATTTTAAATACGAGGGCGATTATAAAAAAATTGCACCTATATTAATACACGGCGATGCGGCAGTTGCCGGCCAGGGTATTGTTTACGAGGTTTTGCAAATGTCGAAACTGGATGGCTACCGCACGGGTGGTACAATCCATTTGGTTATTAACAACCAAATAGGTTTTACAACCAACACAAAAGATGCGCGCTCAAGTACCTATTGTACCGATGTTGCCAAAACTGTGTTATCGCCGGTATTGCACGTAAACGGAGATGATGCCGAAGCTTTGGCTTACGCCATAAATTTGGCGATGGAATACCGCCAAACTTTTCACGAAGATGTATTTATTGATATTTTATGCTACCGCCGCTACGGGCACAACGAGGCCGATGAGCCTAAGTTTACCCAGCCGCTGCTGTATAAAGCTATAGAATCGCACGCTAACCCGCGTGATATTTACAACCAGAAACTGATTGCAAACGGAAGCGTTGGTGCAACTTATGCTGCCGAAATAGAAAAGGCTTTTAAAGCGCAACTGCAAACCATGCTTGACGAAAGTAAGGCCGAAGACCGGTTTACCGAAAGCAAGCCCATGTATAGCGGTGCGTGGCAGGGTTTACACATAGCCAACGAAAAGGAATTGAATGCATCGCCTGATACTTCGATATCCGAAGATGAATTTATGGCTATTGGAAAAGGGTTAACCACTTTGCCAAAGGATAAAGATTTTTTTAAAAAAATAGAGAAACTTTTTGAAGACCGTAGCAATATGGTTAAAAAAACCAAGGTTTTTGATTGGGCCATGGGCGAGTTAATTGCTTATGGAAGTTTACTGAAAGAAAACCACCGCGTGCGCCTAAGCGGCGAGGATGTTAAGCGTGGTACGTTTTCTCACCGGCATGCTGTTTTAACGCTCGAAGACTCGGAAGAGGAATATACACCCTTAAATACTTTGGGTACCGAAGCTAAATTTGATGTTTACAACTCGCTGCTATCAGAGTATGGTGTTTTAGGTTTTGAATATGGCTACGCTTTGGCAGACCCTAATGCATTAACCATTTGGGAAGCGCAATTTGGCGACTTTTATAACGGCGCCCAAATTATAGTTGACCAATACATAGCCAGTGCCGAAACCAAATGGCAACGTGGCAATGGTTTGGTAATGTTATTACCACACGGTTACGAGGGGCAGGGTCCCGAGCATTCGTCGGCCCGTATTGAGCGTTTTATGGAGCTTTGCGCCGATAGCAATATCCAGGTTGTAAACTGTAGCACACCTGCAAACTTTTTCCACGTGTTGCGCCGCCAGTTGCACCGCGAGTTTCGTAAGCCATTAATTGTGTTTACACCAAAGAGTTTGCTGCGTAACCCGCAATGTGTATCGCCGATGGAAGAGTTTACCCAAGGCAAGTTTCGCGAATTGATTGAGGATAGCTTTGTGACCGAAAAGAGCGTTAAACGCGTTCTGTTTTGCTCGGGCAAAATATATTACGATTTGTTAGAGAAACAGCAAACCGACAAACGTAAAGATGTAGCCATTGTACGTATTGAGCAATTGTACCCTACGCCAATGGTTGCCATGCAAAAGGTGAAAACCAAATATGTAAATGCCACCGAATTTTTCTGGGTGCAGGAAGAACCCGAGAATATGGGTGCATGGCCGTATATGTGCCGCAAGTTCCGCAAAAGCGAGTTACAACTTGAAGTTATTTCGCGCAAGGAAAGCAGCAGTACTGCCACCGGTTATGCTAAACAACATACATCGCAACAGTTGTATATTGTGAGTAAGGCTTTTAGTGCCCCTGCCGGAGAAGAGGTAAAAGAATCGATTAAAAAGACCGCCGAAAAAATGGCCACAACAAGTGCCGATTAATACGTTACACTAAATAATATTATGAGTTTAGAAATCAAGGTTCCGCCGGTAGGCGAATCAATTACCGAAGTTACTTTGTCGCAATGGTTAAAAAAAGATGGCGACACGGTTGAAATGGATGAAGTGATTGCCGAATTAGAATCAGATAAAGCCACATTTGAGTTAACTGCCGAAAAAGCCGGAATTTTAAAAACTATTGCTAAAGAAGGTGATGTTATACCCGTAGGTGGTGTAGTATGCTCAATTGAAGAAGCAGGCGCACCGGCAGCAGCAACACAAGCTGTTGCAGCAAGTGCAGCACCAGCAGCACCCGTTGAAGAAAAAACAGCACCTGTTGCAGCACCAGCTCCGGCAGCATCTGAAGCAAAAGCGATTGACGTAAAAGTTCCGCCTGTTGGCGAATCTATCACCGAAGTAACTTTATCGCGCTGGATAAAAAAGGATGGCGACACTGTTGCGATGGATGAGGCTATTGCCGAATTAGAATCGGACAAGGCCACATTCGAGCTTACCGCCGAGCAAGCCGGAACCTTAAAAACCATAGCCAAAGAAGGCGATGTGTTGCCAATTGGTGCTGTAGTTTGCAGCATTAGCGGTGGCGGTGCTTCTGCCCCGGCACCTGCACCTGTTGCAGCAGCCGCTGCAAGCACGCCTGCTACACAAGTGGTAGCCGCCGATAAAAATACTTATGCATCGGGCACGCCATCACCGGCAGCCGGTAAAATATTAGCCGAAAAAGGCATTGATGCCAAAGGCGTAAACGGTACCGGTGTAGATGGCCGGATTACCAAAGAAGACGCGCTTAACGCCCAGAAGGCAAGCCCTAAGCCGGAAGCCGTTAGCGCTAAGCCCGCACCAGCAGCACAACCTGCCGCACCTGTGGGCTCAAGAGTTGAGCGTCGCGAAAAAATGACTTCGTTGCGTAAAACTATAGCCAAGCG
Source organism: Mucilaginibacter gracilis (assembly GCF_003633615.1). Classification (NCBI taxonomy): domain Bacteria; kingdom Pseudomonadati; phylum Bacteroidota; class Sphingobacteriia; order Sphingobacteriales; family Sphingobacteriaceae; genus Mucilaginibacter; species Mucilaginibacter gracilis. Next base: position 2,033,001 of record NZ_RBKU01000001.1, read on the forward strand.
CCTGGTTGCCGTTAAACAGGAAACCGCCATGTTAACTACCTTTAACGAGGTTGATATGGCCCCAATAATGGAACTGCGCAGCAAATACAAAGATAAGTTTAAAGAAAAACATGGCGTAGGCTTAGGCTTTATGTCGTTTTTTACCAAAGCTGTTTGCGAGGCCCTTAAAGATTGGCCTGCAGTAGGTGCCCGTATAGATGGCGACGAAATTGTTTACAGCCAATTTGCAGATATATCAATAGCCGTTTCGGCACCTAAGGGTTTGGTAGTTCCTATCATCCGCAATGCGGGCGATATGAGCCTTGCCGAAATTGAAAAGGCCGTTGTTGCTTTAGCCGGTAAGGCCCGCGATGGTAAATTAACTATTGAGGATATGACAGGCGGAACATTTACCATTACCAATGGTGGTATATTTGGTTCCATGATGTCTACCCCAATCATTAATTCGCCGCAATCTGCCATATTAGGTATGCACAATATTATTGAGCGCCCCGTAGCAGTAAACGGCCAAGTAGTTATCCGCCCCATGATGTACCTCGCACTATCATACGATCACCGCATTATTGATGGCCGCGAATCGGTAAGTTTCCTGGTACGTGTAAAGCAATTATTAGAAGATCCCGCAAGGTTGTTGTTGGGTGTATAGTCCCACAGACCCCTAAAAAGGTAGTAAAATATGAAGACCCGGTTTATCCGGGTTTTTTTATGGAATGAGCTTTTAGCTTTGCCAACTTTTTAAAAGTTGGCAAAGCTCTGTATCTTTCGGAATCACCTGTTTTTGATTAAACAATCTTACTCATAGCCACAGCGGTGCCAATATGTAAACCTTCGTGAAAGGGTAAAAAGGCCACTGCTTCGGTAACGTTGTTTAGGGTAACACCGTAACGGGTTGTCCAGCTTGGGTAGTTGGCAAACATATCGGTTTGCAGGTGTGCTTCCAGTTGTGTTAGTGTTGAGGTAAAAAGGTGTTTTATTTCATCAAATTCGGCCATATCAAAAAACCTTTCGGGTTTCGAACCGGGCTTGTAGTTGTTAAAAAACTCATCGGTTATAATTGTATCCTGGCCTGCACGTTTGTAGCAAATACCTTGTTGGGCGGCCACCATATGGCCAAGGTTCCATATTATGTTGTTTTTAAAACCTGTAGGAATATGGTTTAACTGTTCAATGGTTAATGGTTCTAAAATTTCTAATACCTTGAGGCGGGGTTTTAATATAATTTCGAGAGATTTGAGCATTGCTTTGTAATTTGGATAGGCAATATTACACAATTACCGCGAATTTAGATTTGGCAACTTTTTAAAAGTTATCGGATCTGTTGCATAAATTCGCAGTTACTATATCAAATGCAAGAAACAAAAACCATATCACCTTCCAACAAACCCATCTGGTATTTCCTGTTATTTTGGACGGCGTTTAACCTTATCCAATCGTACACACTTGAGGTACACGGCGACGAGGCTTACTACTGGATGTATTCCCGGTTTTTAGACTGGGGATATTTTGACCACCCGCCAATGGTGGCCGTTTTTATTAAAATAGGCGATAGTTTAATACACAACGAATTAGGCTTGCGCCTGTTAACTGTGCTAACCAATTCGGCTTCGTTGTACGTTATCTGGCTCATACTTAAAAGGTATGCCGTTGATGCCAAATGGTTTATATTGGTGGCAGCAAGCCTGTTTATTTTCCACATGTATGGGTTTACTACCACGCCCGATTCGCCACTGCTATTTTTTACGGTACTTTTTTATTATTTCTATCAAAAATATATTGAAAAAGACACCTGGTTGCTCGCTCTTATATTGGCGTTAATAGTAGCATGTTTACTATACAGTAAATATCATGGTGTGCTGCTTATTGGTTTTACCGTGTGTGCCAATGTAAAACTACTTACCCGCAAAACCTTTTGGCTTATTGCAGTACTGGCTGCGGTGCTGTACATTCCACACGTTTTATGGCAGATAAGCCACAACTACCCATCGCTTAAATACCATTTGGTTGACCGTTCTGCCGAGCAATACAGTGCCGAATTTACTTACCTGTATCCGCTTGGGCAGTTGGTAATGGCCGGGCCGTTGGTGGGTTGGTTTTTATTTTATGCCGCCTTTAAGGTAAAAATTAAAGATGTTTTTATGCGCACGCTGGTGGTTAATTGTATTGGCACCTTTTTGTTTTTTATGGCCACAACCTTAAAAGGCGAAGTGCAAATGCACTGGACGCTTATTGCGTTTGTACCCCTTATGATGCTGGTGCTAATTAGTTTTAAGCAATTGGTAGTGCCGCAAAAGTGGTTTTACAGGCTATCTATCATTAACATCGCTTTAATATTGTTTATACGGGTGGCACTGGTATTTCAGTTTCCGTTTGTGATGCAGGTGGGGCAGTTTAAAAGTTATTTCGGGTTCCGTAACTGGACGCAGCAGGTACACGGCATTATAGGCAATAACTATCTCATTATTCGCGACGGCTTTCAGGATCCATCTAAATACAATTATTACAGTAATTCGGCTAAAGCCATATCTTACGATTCGCGCTATTACCGTAAAACACAATACGATAGCTGGCCCATTGAAGATAGTATGCAGCACAAGCGCGCCTATTATATGCAGGATGCCTGGGAACCCGGCTTTACTACCGATTCGGTAGTTGACGAGTATAACCTCAAATGGTACACGCTTTGGGTTAACGATGTGCGCACCTATCAAAAGGTAAATATTGATGTGCCCGTAAAAACCATGAAATTAAAACCCGGCCAGCAAACAGATATCCGCATTAATATCAACAACCCGTACACGCACAATTTAGATTTTAGTAACGATAAGCAACTTCACCAGGTATATTTGGAAGCCTGCTTTTTTCAGTTGGGAAATATTAAGGGAACGCAGTTAGCTGGTGCCGATTTTAACACCATCACTATTTCGCAACTGCATGAGCGCAATTATGTTTTCCACCTTACGGCGCCGCTTGTTAAAGGCAAGTACGACCTGCTGTTTTCTATCCGTACAACACCCTTCGCGGGATCGAGAAATAGCCCCGTAATTAGTTTGGTGGTAGAGTAATGACGGATAGTGTTTAGCCGCAAGTCTTTAGTCAAAAAAAGAATGAGCTAACTTTTGACTTAGGATTTAGTACTATTAACTTAACAGAAGTCATAAAAAAAGCGGGTAACTTTTAATTGCCCGCTTTTACTATATCAATGCTGAAATTTATTACATGCGGTGTATATCGCCCGAACCGTGTGTTGAGGTTGAAACCTGTTTAGGCGAACCTGCATAGCGGATATCGCCGGAGCCGGAAACCGAGGCGTCGATTTTTTCGCTGGCGTATACCGTAGCATCGCCCGAACCGCTTACGTGAACTATGGAGGTGCCGGTTGCTAAATCGTGTGCAGAAACATCGCCCGAGCCAGATACGGTAATGTTAGAGTAATCGGCCCTGCCGCTAACCTTTAAATCGCCGGAGCCGGAAACGCCTGCTTCAAAGTTTTTTACATGCACCTTGCCCAATACATCTCCCGAGCCCGATATGCGTATTTTTAGGCTATTGGTGGTGATGCCATCCTTAAAAAAAACATCGCCCGAGCCTGAAACGCCTATGCTGTTAATATCTTTGGCGTTAATGTAAATTGCCATTTTTTTATTGCTGCCAAACCAGTTTCCCCAACCATTCTCGTTACGGCTGTATATTTTTAAAACACCGCCCTGTACCTCGGTTATTATTTTATCAATCACGTTGGCCGGGGCCTCAACATTTACCGATTCGGTTGCGCCCTGGGTAATATAAACATCGTACGAACCGGAAAGCTGTATGGCATTAAAACCTGTTAAGTGCCTGTTTTGGGTTTCAGCAAAAGCTGTATTTATAAAAAGCAGCGCGGCTGCTGTAAATAAAAGTTTGGTCAGTAATTTCATAATTGTATCCGTTTTTTTATTTAAGACGCGCGCGAGATAGGTTTGGTTACATGAAAAGTAAAATAGATTAAGCCGAACCGTTTTGATTATTGCCTGAATTTGCTGAAAGGGGCTATTAAAAAAAAACTCCCTTGGGGAGAGCCTATGTTAGCCTACTCTTTGATTACCGCCGCGCAAAAGCGCCGTTAGGTGCAATATGCAGGTAAAAAAACACCCGCATATTGCACCTAACGGCGCAGAAAACACTTTACTCCCCCTTTAGGGAGCTGGGGGTTAATCAACCAATACGCCTATGTAATAGTTAAAAGTATCAACCTCTAAATTTTCTTTAGTGATGCCCGGCATGCTCACGGGGCGCAAATAGGTTGATGGCGATATATAAATGTATTGGCCGCCTTTGGCCCTTACTTTTACCGGCATGGTAAAGCCGTTAACATCGGCTATCCAGCGGCAGTAGGTTTTATCGTTATCAAACCTAAACTCTAATACAGGGATGTTTTTGTGGCGAAGGTATTGATCGAAAATGGTTGTTAAATCCATACCCGATTGCTGATTAATGTAGTTTATAATATCGGGGGTGGTTACCGTTTGGTGATAAAAAGTTTTGTTTAATCCGCGCAGTATTTGTCGCCATTTTTCATCATCGTTAATAACGGTACGTACCATATTAAGCAGGTTGCCGCCCTTATAATACATATCGCCCGATCCTTCTTTGTTTACGTTGTAGGTGCCAATAATGGGTTCGTCGTTCCGGATGGCGCGGCGTGTGCCATGCACATATTCCTGACCGGCTTGTTTGCCGTAATAGTACTCGGTAAATAACGACTCTGAGTAGTTGGTGAACCCTTCGTGTATCCACATATCGGCAATATCTTTATCGGTAATGTTGTTGCCAAACCACTCATGGCCGCTTTCGTGAACAATAATAAAGTCCCATTTTAATCCCCAGCCCGTTCCCGATAAGTCGCGGCCTAAATAGCCGTTTTGAAATTTATTACCATAGGTTACGGCACTTTGGTGCTCCATACCTAAATAATGCGTTTCAACAAGTTTATAGCCATCCTGGTACCAGGGGTATGGGCCAAACCAATGCTCAAATGCTTTTAGCATAGGTTTTACGTTAGCATCAAATTGCTTTTTTGCTTTTGCCAAATGCTCGGGCAATACCCAATAATCCAGGGTGAGTTTGCCTTTTTCACCATCGTAGGTATCGGCTATGTGCTGGTAATCGCCAATATTGACCGAAACATCGTAGTTGTTAATGGGGTTGGCAACAAACCAATCAAAACGGGTGTATCCATCCTTTAAATCGGTAGTTTTGCGTAAACGGCCGTTTGAAACATCCTTTAAGCCTTTTGGCACGCTAATGCTAATCATCATGCTGTCTACTTCGTCAAAAAGCTGGTCTTTATTTGGCCACCAACAGCTTGCGCCAATGCCCTCGCAGGCGGTAGATACCCAGGGTTTACCTAACGAATCGGCAGCGAAAACAAAGCCTCCATCCCAGGGTGCATTGCTGGCTATGGTTGGCTTGCCACTGTAGTAAACGGTAAACTGCTCTTTGCTTCCCTTGGCTATGGTTTTTGGGAAGGTTACAAACACGGCATTAAACTCGCGGGTATAAGGCAATGGCTTGCCCTGGTATAAAATGTTGTTGATGGTGAGGTTTGCAAAAAGGTCGAACTGTAGTTTACTAAAATCGGTAGTGGCGGTAAATTTGAACAGATTGCTGCCGCTGATGGCTTTTTGGTCGATATCAACTTTAACATCAAGGTGGTAATAATTAATATCGTAACAGGTGCGCAGCGGCGACGTAGTGCTGCCGCGTAAGCTATCGGCATGGGTAAATGCAGGGCGGGAGCGTTGGGCCAGGGCACTTAGGGCACATGTACCTATAATAAATACGGTTGTTAAAAGGCGGTGTAGTTTCATTATGTATTGTTTAAAAATGCTCTTTTCGTTATTTGTTACCAATATGTTTTTATTCTAATCTTGAGCGTAAGTCCATCATACGATAAACGATTTTTTTATTCCCTCCTCGGGGAGGGGTGCGTTAGGCTGTGAAGGTGCAGGGAGGGGTTTATTCGCCTTGTTCTCGCATAAACCCATCCCTGCACCCTCCCGTTGGGATGGAATCGCACCACCCCAATGCTTGAAACTTATATTCTGTCCCTTATTATTAAAAATTCGAAACTGAACTGTTTTATGGTTATTGCAACACCGTTACCTTTACGCTCGAAGCTGCCGCATCATTATGAAATATTTTAATGGTAGCCTTCTGGAAATCAGAATCCTTCGCCTTATAAATATCAACAAATTTTTGCGGATTACGATCAACAAGCGGGAACCATGAGCTTTGTACCTGTATCATGATGCGGTGCCCTTTTTTAAAGGTGTGGGCAACATCGGGCAGGTTGTAGTTAATGTTGGTTACCTGGCCCGGAACCATAGCCTGCGGGTTGGTGAACGATTTGCGGTAACGGCCACGAAATATTTCGCCGCGAACCAGCATTTGGTAGCCTGCCAGGGTTATGTTTTTGGGATTAGGAACCGGGTTTGGAAAATCGTCGGGGAAAACATCTATCAGTTTCACAACAAAATCGGCATCGGTGCCGGTGGTTGATGCAAACAGGTTGGCCACAACGGGGCCGGTTAAGGTGATGTCATCAGCTAAAACCTCAGTTTGGTAGGTTTTAACATCGGGGCGGCGGGAGGCAAAGCGTTGGTCGTCTATCATGTATTCGCGGGTGCGGCGTTCCTGTATGCCATCCTGGTAGGGTACGGGTGCGGCAGGGTCGCTCACATACTCATCGAACGAGGCCGTTTTGGTTTTAGCCGGCGCGAAAGAAAGTTTGCCGTTAGCCTGAAGATATAAAGTTTTTTCTACCGTGTTTTGGGGTGGCCAGGTATTAAACTTATGCCACTCGTTGCTGCCGGTTACAAATATGGTAGCTTCGGGGAGTTGCATATCGCCTTTATCTTTTAAATAATAATTAAAAAAGGGTAGCTCCACGTTTTCGCGAAACCAAAGGCTTGTTTTTTGTCCGAAATTTTGATCGCCAAATGTTTCGCCGTCGCCGCGTTCCCAGCCGCCGTGAAACCAGGGGCCCATAACCAGCATGTTTGTATGCGTTTGCGGGTTTTGCTTTTCTAAAGCCTGATAGGTATGCAAAGCGCCAAAGCAGTCTTCGGCATCAAAAAAACCGCCTACAACCATAGTGGCAGGCTTAATGTTTGTTAAATGCGGGCGAATGTTCATACCCTGCCAAAAGGCATCGTAATTGGGGTGGTTCATCATGTTATCCCAAAACTTAACCGAATCGCCAAGGTATTTCTTTTTAAAGTTGGGCAGTGCGCCTAATTCCAGGTAAAATTTATAATTATCGTGCTGGGTATATTTAACGCCGTTTTTAAACAAATCGGGCGTTAATGGCTTTGCCCGCGGTACGCCAAAGCTGGTTAAAAAAGAAAAGGCATCCATTTGGAAAAAGGCACCATTGTGATGAAAATCGTCGCCAATAAACCACTCGGTAACGGGTGCCTGCGGCGATACCGCTTTTAACGCCGGGTGCGCATTTGGTAACGATGCGGTTGAGTAAAAACCCGGGTAGGAGATACCCTCAATGCCTACCCTGCCATTGTTATTGGGCAGGTTTTTAACCAGCCAGTCAATGGTGTCATAAGTATCAGTGCTTTCGTCAATTTGCTGGTTGCTGGTTTTGTTATCAATTTGTGGGCGAACGTCAACAAAATCGCCTTCGCTCATCCAGCGGCCACGTACATCTTCGTAAACAAAAATGTAGCCTTCGTGTGCAAAAAGCATGTTTTGGCCAAGCGTGGTTTTAAACTTATCGTCGCCGTAAGGCCCTACTGCATAGGGTGTACGGGTCATCATGATAGGGTATTTTTTGCTTTGATCTTTAGGCAGGTAAATGGAGCAGAAGAGTTTTTTACCATCGCGCATGGTAATGTACTGCTGCATTTTGGTGTAGTTTGCCTTAATGTATGCTGCATCTTCGGTTTCCTGCGTTGCGGGTACCGGCTGGGCGCAAACTGTGGTAAAGCAGGCTGCGAGGCAAAAAGCGAGTAAAAGTTTTTTCATGATAATAACAGTCAGTTTAAAAAGCTAATTTAAGTAAAGCAGGTTATACCAAGTAACTTATATGAAAATGATACAATTTTGAATAGGTTGGCGTTAAAGTAATGGCTTAATATTTCGTTAGCGGTTTGATAATGTTTAACTTTGCCGCGCCTTAAAATTATATATTATGCAATATGATGTTGTTGTTATTGGCTCGGGTCCGGGTGGTTATGTAGCCGCTATACGTTGTGCCCAGCTTGGTTTAAAAACTGCCTGTATTGAAAAATACGCCACTTTTGGCGGTACCTGCCTTAATGTGGGCTGTATCCCCTCAAAAGCTTTGTTAGATTCGAGCGAACATTACCACAATGCTGCGCATACTTTTGCAACGCACGGTATTAAGCTAAAGGATTTAAAGGTTGACATGCCACAAATGATTAAACGGAAAAACGAGGTTGTGCAAAAAAACACAGCGGGTATATCTTTTCTGTTCAAAAAAAATAAGATTACCTCTTACCAGGGCATGGGGTCGTTTGTTGATAAAAACACCATCAAAATAACCAAGGCCGATGGTACCGAAGAAACCATTACCGGCACTAACGTAATTATTGCAACGGGTTCAAAACCATCGCAACTGCCGTTTTTGCCTATCGATAAAAAACGCATTATTACCAGTACCGAAGCTTTAACCTTAACCGAAGTGCCCAAGCATTTGGTGTTAATTGGCGGCGGTGTTATTGGCCTGGAATTAGGTTCGGTTTATGCGCGTTTGGGCGCCAAGGTATCGGTAATTGAGTTTATGGATGGCATTGTACCAACTATGGATAAAGGTTTGGGTAAAGAGCTGCAAAAGGTTTTAACCAAACTGGGTATGGAGTTTTACCTGGGCCATAAAGTAACCGGCGCAAGCGTAAAGGGCAAAGAAGTTACCGTTAATTTTGATAGCCCTAAAGGCGATAAAATGGAACTTAAAGGCGATTACTGCCTGGTTGCCGTTGGCCGTGTGGCCTATACCGATAGTTTAGGTTTAGAAAATATAGGTTTAAAGGTTGAAGAACGTGGCCGTAAAATTACCGTTAACGACCATATGGAAACCAGCGTTAAAGGTGTTTACGCTATTGGCGATGTGGTGCGCGGTGCTATGCTTGCCCACAAGGCCGAAGATGAAGGTACTTTTGTTGCCGAAACTATTGCTGGCCAAAAGCCGCATATTAACTACAACCTGATACCGGGCGTAGTTTATACCTGGCCCGAAGTTGCCAGCGTTGGCCAAACCGAAGAGCAGTTGAAAGAAAAAGGCGTAAAATACAAAACAGGATCGTTCCCGTTTAAAGCCAGCGGCAGGGCCGTAGCCAGTGGTGATATGGACGGTTTTGTAAAGGTTTTGGCCGATAGCACTACCGACGAGATTTTAGGTGTACATATAATAGGCCCGCGTGCCGCCGATATGATTGCCGAAGCCGTTGTTGCTATGGAATACCGCGCCAGCGCCGAGGATATTAGCCGCATGAGCCATGCGCACCCAACCTATACCGAAGCTATGCGCGAAGCTTGTTTGGCAGCTACGGATAACAGGCCGATACATATTTAATTAGGATTTCGGAATTTCGATTTCGGATTTATTGATAAAACAATTACTGCAGCTTTATATTTAATATAAAGCTGCTTTTTTATAAGCCTATGGAAGTTTTGATTGATATCGGGATTCTCATTATAACCATTGCCGGGATGGAGGCAATGTCGTGGGCAATTCATAAGTACTTGTTTCATGGGCCGCTGTGGTTTATTCATAAAACGCACCATCAGCAACGGCACGGCTGGCTGGAGTTGAATGATGTTTTTAGTTTGGGCTTTTCGGCTTTTGCTTTGTGGCTGATGTGGCTGGGGCATTTGGGTTTAGATTGTCGCTTTTGGATAGGTGGAGGCATTAGCACATACGGCATTATCTACTTCGTTTTTCACGATTGGTTTATACACAACCGTTTCAAGGCTTTTAAAACCAATAATAAATATTTGCTGCGCATCCGTAGGGCACATAAAATTCACCATAAATCGATGGAGAAGGAACCGGCTGAGGAGTTTGGGTTGTTGGTTACGGAGAAGAAGTATTTGTGATTAATAACTTGTCTTTGAGAACGATAGGGGGGAATTGTTCGTAGAATGGTGAGTGATTTACCTCCGTGCGATTGCTTCGTTCCTCGCAAAGACATGTTTTTTGTTTTTTTAAACTCTAAGTGCTTATCGCTCACACCTGCTAAAGTTGTTTATCTAAACGGGTTAACTATCCGGAGCTTATTCTCAATAAGCTGATTATGCTGCATGTCTTCGGAGTAGAGAATTTGGGATTCTGTTTCCAGAGCGGCGGCAATTATCAAACAATCGTAAAAGGAAAACCGGTACTTTTCGGCTATGGTGCAAGCAAGTAATATTGTTTTATCTGTATTGGTGTGAACCTCACTATTATTAGTTATGCTCGATAAAGCACTAATAACCTCAGGCCAGGTGTTTTTTAACTTTTTATTTAATGTATTAGCTGTTTCCTGAATTACCTGAGTACTAATTATCGTTTGTTGTTGAAGAATTATTGCTTGAGCTTTGGTCTGTTTTACAAGGTCGTAGTCCGAATGTGAGTAGACAACTATATTGGTATCCAAGAAAACCTTATCGCTCATTTGCCTCGTCGCGATTAAATTTATAATCTTTTACATCTGTATGCAGCACCGTAAATTTTGGTGTTTTTTTTATCACAGGTGCATCGGTTAAACCTTCGTCTTTGGTAAAGGCGATGATCTCTAAAACTTTTCCGATATAGTTTTCAGGGATGTTGAAGGAAACTTCTTCGGAGGTTGCTATTATTTCTGTACGTATCATAACAAGCTATTTTAAGCATAACAACATCTACTGATGTGGGTATACTCAAATATACTATATTTATAATGTAGGTTCAAATAATTTACCTTTGCAATACATGCAATCCATCGCCCTCATTGTTCATACTTGCGATAGGTACAAGTTACTGTACCCTGGCTTCGACTATTTTTTTAAAAAATATTGGCCGTACCACGATGTGAAAATTAGCTATTATTTTTTGACTGAGGAAGATGACTATAAATCGAACATCTTTACCAATATCAAAACCGGCAAGGGTGAATGGAGCGACAGGTTGCTGAATGGTTTGAAACAGATACCGGAAGATTACGTAATCTATTTCCAGGAGGATATGTGGCTTACCGGGCTGGTTGATGCCGATACAATCGGTAAAATTATCAGCTTTGCCGTAGGTAATCAAATTAACTTGTTCAAATTGTCAAGCAATAGCGTGTACCATACCAAGGCAACAGGCGCGTTTATTAATGGATTGGCGGTTGCGGTTTTGGATAATGAGAAGAGTGGTTACCTGATGTCGCACCAGGTATCTGTTTGGAAAAAAACGTTTTTGATGGCGCAGTTAAAATATAAGGAACACCCCTGGCGCAATGAGCGTAAGGGAACCAAGCGATTGGAAAAATTGGACCCGAAGATTTACCATATCGATTTGTTTGGCGAGAATGAGCAGTTGCCTGGAAACGATAATATTAATGCATCGGGCGCGAGCCGGTATTATACGGTATCGCAAAACGCGGCTTTGAATGCTTATGCAAACCCATTTATTAGTGAGATGAAACTGGCCGGAGATGCCGCCACGCGCGAATATGCCCAAAAGCTGGATCATCATTTAAAAAACGGGCTTACGCACGACGGGCAGAGCAAACCCCGGAAGGATGACTTTTTTAAGAAGATAAAAAACTACCTTTCGGGTAAATAGTGTTGCGGTTGTAAACTGGGTTTAAAAGTTATTTGCCTATTTTTGGTTTTTGATTGATTAGGATAGTGGATAACCCAAACCTTTTTGCACTCGGCGCACAACCTGTAACCCCAGCGGACACAGCTTTTAAAGCTATTTTTAATGCTGATAAGCGGCCCTGGCTGGTTGTTTTACTGTTGGCTATAGCCATTAATATAGCGGGCATTGCTACCGATTTTTTTACTAACGACCCCGGCCTATATGGTTTGCTTGCCAAAAACATGGTGCAAACCCATAACTATACCGATTTAATTTACCGTGGGAAGGATTGGCTGGATAAACCGCATTTTCCATTCTGGATGGCGGCTTTAAGTTTTAATGTTTTTGGTTTTACCACCTTCGCTTATAAACTCCCGGCTTTGTTGTTTTACTTTATGGCCGTAGTTTACACCTATAAACTCACCAAAAAGTTTTACGGGTTTGATACCGCGCTTATTGCAGCGCTGGTTTTGTTAACGGCCCAGCATACCGTTATGTCTAACACGGATGTGCGCGCCGAACCTTATATAATGGGTTTGCTGATGGGCAGCGTGTACCACTTTTATAAGGTGAAGCAAAATTTTAGTATCGCCCATTTATTGCTGGCTACGCTATTTGCAGGCTGCGCCGTAATGACTAAGGGCATTTACGTACTCATCCCCATAGGTACGGCCATTATTGGCGATTATTTATTGAAAAAAGATTTTAAGGGCCTGTTTCAATGGCGCTGGCTGTTTGCTGTAATTTTAACCGTCATATTTATTTTGCCCGAAATATATACCCTATATGTACAGTTTGATTTGCATCCCGAAAAGGTGGTGTTTAACCATACCGGCGTATCGGGCATTCACTGGTTTTTGTGGGACAGCCAGTTTGGGCGTTTTAACAGTACCAGCTATATTACCCGTGTTGACGGCGATAAATTCTTTTTTGTGCATACCCTGCTTTGGGCCTTTGCACCCTGGGCGTTTCTATTTTATATTGCCCTGTTTTTAAATATCCGGAAAATTGTAAAAGGTACTCAACTGCCCGAATATGTTGCCCTTTCGGGAGCGTTGCCTATGTTGCTCATTTTTTCGGTTTCGCAATTTCAGTTGCCGTTTTACACCAATATATTGTTTCCGTTTTTTGCTATGATAACGGCGGTGTATATAAAGCAGGTTTTTGATGAGGGTAAAAGCAAGCTTTTTACTATAATACAGCAAGTGATATGGCTTGCACTGGTGCTTTTAATTGTTGCATTAGTTTTTGTTTACGGCGGGCACAACATTATGTTTTTTGCCGCTACTGCGCTTGTGGTTTTGTATGCGGGTGCCTATGCAAAAAAAACTTTGGGCGGTGTGAAATTTGTGTTTTTAAATACCTGCTGCGTAGCCGTACTTATTAACCTATTTATTATAACTGTGGTTTATCCCGAATTATTGAGATATAAAGGCGAGGTGCAGGCCGCAAAATATTTGAACACACACCTGAAAGCCGATAAACTAGTTATAGCGGCTTTTGAGGTGCCCGACCCTTTTGAGTTTTATGCAAAGCGCAGGCTTACCTTTATTAATTTGGATAGCGCAATTGCAACTAAAAACAAAAATACAGTTGTTTTGGTTGAAGATACTTTGGTGGCGCATTTGATAAAACAGCGCATTCCATTTAAGGTATTGCAAAAGTTTAATAATTACCCCAACGAGAATTTATCTCTGCCTTTTTTGATGGAAACCCAACGTTATAAAACACTAAACCATTACTTTTTGATTACTTTATAAGCTATGCTGCAAATTCACCAAAACGTATCTTTAAAAAACTTTAACACTTTTGGTATTGATGCTTCGGCGCGGTATTTTGTGGAGATAAACCACGAGAACGATTTGGTTGAACTGTTTATGGACCCGCAATGGCTAACTACCGAACGGCTGGTAATTGGCGGCGGAAGTAATTTACTACTTACAAAAATTTTTGAGGGCTTAGTTATCCGCATTAACATACGTGGTATTGAGCACCGTATTAACCATACCGATGTTTTTATTGAAGCCGGTGCCGGCGAAGTTTGGAACGACCTGGTTAACTATGCCGTGAAATGGGAATTTGCCGGAATGGAAAATTTAAGCCTGATACCAGGTTCGGTAGGAGCATCGCCCATACAAAATATTGGTGCCTACGGCGTGGAGCTTAAAGATGTGTTTGAAAGTTGCCGCGCATTTGAAATTGCTACCGGCCAATTTAAGTTTTTTGATAAGGAAGCCTGTAACTTTGGCTATCGCGATAGCATATTTAAACAGCATAAGGGGCAGTATATTATCGTTGGCGTTAAGTTCCGGCTATCGCTTGTGGCAAATATCAATACGCGCTACGGCGCCATTGAGCAGGAGCTCAATAACCGTGGCATAGGCCAACCTACTATTAAAGATGTTTCGCAGGTGGTATCGTACATCAGGGTATCTAAACTGCCAGATCCATCAACCATAGGCAACGCGGGCAGCTTTTTTAAAAACCCTGTAATACCGGCTGCCGAATTTGAACCCATTAAAGCTGCATTTCCGGAGGTGGTTAACTTTCCGGCTGGAGACGGTTTGGTAAAGCTGGCCGCCGGATGGCTCATTGAGCAATGCGGCTGGAAGGGTAAAGTGCTTGGCAATACAGGCACCTGGAAAAACCAGGCACTGGTGCTGGTAAACCATGGCGGGGCTACCGGCCTGGAGGTATACAATTTGTCGTCGCAAATCATAGACAGTGTGTACAGTAAATTTGGCGTTATGCTGGAGCGTGAAGTAAATATTGTATAATTTTTGAAAATTGTTTTGAAAACTATACAGTCATTTACAGTCCTTTTTTAGCCTCAATATCTCATTCTAATTTATTTTTGTTAAGCAATTCGGTTTGTCATTAAAGTGTCTAACAGGTGTTTAGCGTGTTTTTATACCAAAGTTAAAATTGGTTCACGCTAATGTTATGCCGGTAACTGGTATTGTTATTTAATGATACAGATAAAGCGGTACTATGTTTGTTTAGTTATTAATCACAAACATTTAACACTATGACAAAGATTGAGTTTAACACAATGGTACTACGTCAGGCAAGTTCGTTGAGGTCATATGCACTTCACTTTACACATGACGCAGATGATGCTAACGACCTTGTTCAAGATACAATGTTAAAGGCAATAACTTATTACAATAAGTTTAAAGAAGGCACTAATTTAAAAGGATGGTTATATACCATCATGAAAAATACCTTCATCAACAATTATCGTCGTTTTGTTAAGATGAGCACTTTTGTTACTAAGAGCGATGAAATATCATCACCAAACTTAGTTTTTAGCTCAACTAAAAACCAGGGCGAAGCAAAATTTGTGATGGACGATATTAAACGCGCTTTAGATAAATTACCGCAAGATTACTTTGTACCCTTCACGATGTATTTTGACGGGCACAAATACCACGAAATAGCCGATCATTTGGAAATCCCTATCGGTACAGTTAAAACACGCATACACGTAGCGCGTAAACTGTTAAAAAAGAACTTAAAAGCTTATGACAACGGCGTTAAAAAACCCGTATATGCCGAAGAAGATTAATTATTAGCACATAAACTCAACATATATATAGAAGATGGCCCGTTTTAAACAGCGGGCCATTTTTATTTTGGGTTATAATACCATTACTCCCCTGTCATCAACTTCATCGCTTCTTTAGCTGCTACCTGGCCCGATATTAAAGCCGGCGGTACTCCAGGGCCCGGCACGGTTAGCTGGCCGGTGTAGAGCATGTTTTTTACCTTTTTGGCTTTCATGCTCGGTTTAAAAAATGCCGTTTGGGCAAGGGTGTTGGCCAGGCCATAAGCGTTGCCTTTGTACGAGTTGTAATCGTTTTTAAAATCGGTTAGGGCGTAGCTGCGTTTTACAACAATGTTGTTGCGGATGGTTTGGCCGGTAATGGCTTCAAAGCGATCCATCATAATGTTGAAATACTTTTCTCGGGTTTCTTCATCGTCGTGCAAATCGGGAGCCAGGGGCATCAGGAAAAATAAATTTTCGCAACCCGGAGGTGCAACGCTATCATCGGTTTGTGATGTACACGATACATAAAACAATGGCTTATCCGGCCATTGCGGATCGGTGTAGATGTGGTGGGCATGGAGATCAAAATCTTCATCAAAAAATAAATTGTGATGTTTTATGCCCGGTAACTTTTTGTTAACGCCAATAAAATACACCAGGCTTGAGGGCGACATGGTGCGGCCATCCCAGTGCTTTTCGGTATAGTTGCGGTATTGTTTATCAAGTAGTTGCTGGTCAACAAATTTATAGTCGGCCCCGGCAATAATAAAATCGGCGTTAAATGTGCCCTGGTTGGTATCAACAGATTGTGCTTTGCCGTTAACTACATTTATTTTTGTTGCGGCGGTGTTTAACTTAATTTGTACACCTAAGCCGGTAGCAACGCTAACCATAGCCTTTACAATTTCGTTCATGCCGCCCATAGGGTACCAGGTGCCCAGTGATAAATCGGCATAGTTCATGAGGCTGTACATGGCCGGGGTATTTTGGGGCGTGGCACCTAAAAACAGCACCGGGAACTCCAGCAGTTTAATTAGTTTAGGATTAGTAAAATACTTGCGCACGTGCTTGCTCATACTACTGAGCATTTGAATGCGCAGGCTTTCGCGGATGAGGCGCAGATCAATAAATTCGGTAATGGAGTGCGAGGGGCGAAAAACATAATCGCACATGGCAACCTCATATTTGTATTTGGCCTGTATTAAAAACTGCTTTAAGCCTGCGCTGCTGCCGGGCTCAATACTATCAAACAATTGTTCAAGTTGCTGCATACCGGCGGGTACGTCCATCTCGTCGTTATCGCCATAATAAATGCGATAGCCGGGGTCTAACCGGGTAAGCTGATAGTAGTCGGTTACTTTTTTGTCAAACAGGGCAAAGTAATTTTCAAAAACGTCGGGCATCCAATACCAGCTTGGGCCCATATCAAACTTAAAGCCGTCTTTCTCCCAAACACGTGCCCGGCCACCGGGCTGATCGTTTTTTTCGAGAATGGTAACCTTATGGCCTTCTTTTGCCAACACGGATGCGGCGGATAAACCGGCGAAACCGGCACCTATAACGATAATGTTTTGGGGGTTGTTCATGTTTAATTTGCCTGCAAATTAAGCAAATGTTAGAGATATTAGCGAAGCTATAATATATAGTGATAGTGGTGTGACAACGAATGTTTTTGAACCGAAAGTGTTGTTTTTTGGGTTAAAAAAAAGAAAAAGCTGGCTTTAAGTTATTAGCACGCAAGCTTGCCATATGTGCTAAAATTGCAGGAGCTGTTTTGAAAGTTTTACTAAGCATGCAATGTGCGCAATTTTTAAGCGTTTTTTTGTTAATGATGAATAGGATACGCTTTTAGTTTGTTTTTTATCACTGCTGATTGAATGATAAATTATATATAAGTTTGTGAAGCGTATGGCCAACCAAATGGATTTGTATACCGAAACCTGCTTTAAGTGCAGTAAAGTAATTACCCATCAATACAGTACTTCGTTCGGCATGGGCATAAAAGCCTTTGATAAGGGTTGCCAGGATGCTATTTATGCTATTTATGGTTTTGTACGCTATGCCGACGAAATTGTGGATACTTTTCACGGGCACGATAAAGCAAAACTGATTGCCGGTTTTAGGCTGGAAACCTTTATAGCCATTGAGCAGGGCATTAGCCTTAACCCGGTTTTACAATCGTTTCAATACGTGGTTAACAAATACCGTATTGAGAAGGATTTGATTGAGGCCTTTTTACGATCGATGGAGATGGACCTTGAAAAAACGGCTTACACAGAAACAGGCTATCAGGAATATATTTACGGTAGCGCGGAGGTTGTGGGGCTGATGTGCCTGCGGGTTTTTTGCAGTAACGACGATGAACTGTACAGAAAATTACTGCCGGGGGCGCGTAGCCTTGGTGCGGCTTTTCAGAAAGTGAATTTTTTGAGAGACGTGCGGTCGGACTTTGAGGAGCGGGGGCGCACCTATTTCCCCGGTGTGGATTTTGCCGGTTTTACCCTTCGCGATAAGCAGCTAATAGAGGCCGATATTCAGCAAGATTTTGATAATGCCATTACCGGGATACGCGGCCTGCCCAAAGCTGCCAGGTTGGGGGTTTATGTGGCGTATGTGTATTATTTACAGCTTTTTAAAAAAATAAAAGGTATTTCGCCGCAGGTTATACTGCAAAAACGAGTACGCATTAACGACGGTTATAAAATGGCACTATACGTTAAGGCCCTGTTAAAGCAAAGGTTTAATATGATATGAGGGGTTTATTTTTAGCAATTATTTTAAGCTTTACGTGCGCCGTTTGCCGCGCCGATGGCCAGCCCGACCTTAAAGTGCTGCGCAAACAATTGTTGTTGGCTATTGATAACGGCCGCGTTACCGATTCGTTATACAACGCGCTTAACCTGTCGG
The DNA here is from genome assembly GCF_003633615.1 of Mucilaginibacter gracilis. Classification (NCBI taxonomy): domain Bacteria; kingdom Pseudomonadati; phylum Bacteroidota; class Sphingobacteriia; order Sphingobacteriales; family Sphingobacteriaceae; genus Mucilaginibacter; species Mucilaginibacter gracilis. The sequence continues at coordinate 2,051,276 of NZ_RBKU01000001.1, forward strand.
CAAAGAAAACACCGCTTACCACCGCCTATATTGGCGCGCTTGATGCCCTGAAGGCAAAGCACACCTGGAACCCTTATAACAAGATAAAGTACTTAAACTTATCGGAAAAGCAACTGCAACAGGCTGTTAGCCAAGATCCGCATAATATTGAAATATTGTTTATGCGGTTTTCTATACAGCATAATGTACCGGGTTTTTTGGGTTTTGGCAAAAACCTTGATGCCGATATGCAGGAGATGTTAACCCAGCTAAACCGTAAAAATTATGGCACCGCCGATAAAGAACTTACCATAAGCATTATTAAATTTTTGATAGACTGCAAACGCTGCACCGTGGTAGAAAACGATAAGCTTTATAAACAATTGGCCGCTTTATGACGCATTATGCTTACCTGTTTATTAACATTGCTACCGTGTTTTTCCCTATTGTGCTATCGTTTGATAAGCGCGTAGCTTTTTACAAAAGCTGGAAATTTATTTGGCCCGGCATGGCCATAACCGGCTTTATATTTTTAGCCTGGGACATACTTTTTACCCTTAATGGCGTTTGGAGCTTTAACCCTAATTACATTTTGGGGCTAAGCATTGCAGGGCTACCGCTTGAAGAGGTATTGTTTTTTTTAACCGTGCCCTTTGCCTGCATTTTTATTTACCAGTGCCTTAACTACTACGTTAAATGGAAACCTGCCGATTTTATTGTTGGCGTAATGTGCAGTGCCACTGTGGTATATAGCTTGCTAAACTGCTGCTTTAACTACCATAAACTTTATACCCTGGTTACCTTTGGCACACTGGCGCCTTTGCTTATTTACATACAGTTTGTGTTGCGCGCAAAGTGGCTAAACCGTTTTTTTATGGCCTATGCAGTTACTTTGATACCTTTTTATATTGTTAACGGCATACTAACGGGCGTGCCCATTGTGCTTTATAACAACGCCCAAAACCTGGGCACCAGGGTAGGCACCATACCGCTGGAAGACCATTTTTACTTAATGGCGCTATTGCTGATGAATATTGCCTTTTTTGAATATTACCGTAAAGGCAAAGCGGTTAATTAGTTATTAAGTTATTAAGGTTTTGAATTAAAAAGCATGTTAGGCACTCCGCAACTACCAACCTATACCAAAAGCCAACTGGCCCTGCGTAACGGGCAAGACAAGCCCCAAATATGGGTTGCCTACCTGGGCATGATATACGACGTTACCGACAGCCGCCTATGGCGAAACGGCAAACACTACGAACACTGGGCCGGGCAGGATTTAACCGACGAACTGAAGGATGCCCCGCATACCGAAAAGGTGTTTGAAAAGTTTGTTGTGGTTGGGGTGTTGGGGTAAGGAGCGGCTATCTGCTCTAAACAGGAAAAGCGCAAATTTAATTCTTACAATATCCCCCCAGATCAATTTTGAAGGATTGAATGATTGAGGGATTGAATGGGGATTTGGTGCTATGCTTATTTTTGAATGATGCTGATGTGGAAAACGCAAAGCTTGAAACAGGAAAATCACAGATTTAATTCTTACAATACCCCCCCCCAGATTAATTTTGAAGGATTGAAGGATTGAATGATTGAGGGATTGAATGGAAGCTACAAAGCTTGGAAACATGAAAAGCACAAATTTAATTCTTACAATATCCCCCCCCCAGATCAATTTTGAAGGATTGAATGATTGAAGTATTGAATAGGGATTTAGCATCATTGGTTATTTTTGAATGGTGCTGATGTGGAAACTGCAAAGCTTGGGAATTGGAAAAGCACAAATTTAATTCTTACAATATCCCCCCCCAGATTAATTTTGAAGGATTGAATGATTGAGGGATTGAATGGAAGCGACAAAGCTTGGAATTAAGAAAAGCACAAAATAAAATCTTACAATATCCCCCCCCCCAGATTAATTTTGAAGGATTGAATGGCGATTTGCTATTGCGCTTATTTTTGAATGGTGCTGATGTGGAAGCCTTAAAGGCTAGCATTAAGATAAGCGCAAAACTGCTGTAAAAATCTCAAATCATATTTTTTTTTGAGAAGCTCTTTTTTTTTTCGGATATTTGCCTGGAAAACTTATGGTTATAGTCTATAACCATAAGTAATAATAAAAACACACAATGAACTATCATTTAAACAACCTCCCCGAGCGCCAGGTTAAACCCCGTCAGCATGGTTTAACTATGGTGATGGATAAAGGCTTAAGCTGCCGCCAGGTAGAAGATTTTATTGAAGTAGCCGGTCCGCATTCGGATATTGTAAAATTAGGTTGGGCTACGTCGTTTGTTACGCCCAAACTCGAAGAAAAATTACAGATATACCGCGATGCCAAATTGCCGGTATACTTTGGGGGTACCTTGTTTGAGGCTTTTATTATTCGTAACCAGTTTGACGATTACCGCCGCATACTCGAAAAATATAAAATGGAGTACTGCGAAGTGTCTGATGGTTCTATCACCATAGAACACGATATAAAATGCGAATACATCCGCAAGTTAAGCGAGCAGATAACCGTAATATCCGAAGTGGGCTCAAAGGATGTGCAAAAAATATTTGCGCCCTACAAATGGATTAAATTAATGAACGCCGAAATTGAAGCCGGCTCGTGGAAAGTAATTGCCGAAGCTCGCGAAAGTGGCAATGTAGGCATCTACCGCGATTCGGGCGAGGTGCGCCAGGGTTTGGTTGATGAGATATTAACCCAAATACCGCAAGAAACCATTATATGGGAAGCTCCGCAAAAAGCACAGCAGGTTTGGTTTATTAAGCTACTGGGTGCCAATGTAAACCTGGGCAACATTGCACCGTTTGATATGATACCCTTAGAAACCCTGCGTTTAGGCCTCCGCAGCGATACCTTCGATCATTTTATTAATTTGTGATTTTAGCGATTTAGGATTGATTTCACCGATTTTTGTTTTTGATTTCACCGATTATTAGGATTGATTTCACCGATTTTAATTTTATTGCGAATTGCTGATTTTTAAAATCAAACAAACCGTGTAGTTTTGGTTGTTATATACAAGCTGGTTTAAATCAATCCATCGGCGCAATCAATTCTAATAATCGGTGGAATCAAATGCAATCGGTGTAATCAAAAAAAACAATATGAAACACTTCGGGCTAATAGGTTATCCGCTCACACACTCCTTTTCAAAAAAGTATTTTGAGGATAAATTTACGGCAGGCAAAATTACCGACCACCAATACGATCTGTTTCCGCTCGAACATATATCCGGCCTGCTGCCCTTAATACACGAATACCCCGACTTGTGCGGATTGAACGTAACCATTCCGCATAAAATAAGCGTGATGAAATACCTGGACTGGGTTAATCCCGACGCTAAAGAGGTTGGCGCAGTTAACTGCATCCGCATATCCAGCGAAAGCCCGGTTATGGCGGCCTTTAACGGTGAGGTAGGTATAAAAGGTCACGATTTTAGGTTAGAAGGGTTTAATACCGATATTTATGGTTTCGAAATGTCGTTAAAACCATTGCTCACCAACGCGCATCAAAAAGCGTTAATACTGGGTAACGGCGGCGGCGCAAAGGCCGTAAAATTTGTATTGAACCAGTTAAATATCGAGTACACTTCGGTAGTGCGCAGCCACACCCCAAACACCATTTTGTTTACCGATGTAACCGAAGAGATGATGATGGAGCATAAACTCATCATCAACACAACGCCCTTGGGTACATCGCCCAACGTAAACGAATGCGCACCAATACCCTATCAATTTATAGGTAACGAGCATTTATTGTACGATGTGGTTTATAATCCCGAAGTATCGTTGTTTCTGCAAAAGGGCCTTGAGCATAACGCCACTATAAAAAACGGCTACGAAATGCTGGTACTACAGGCCGAAAAATCATGGGAAATATGGAACTCAAAAACCATACATCCGTGAGGTTTACTGCTTGGGTAATTGTACTGGCCATGCTGTTATCGGCTTGCGGCGGCAACCGCGATTATTCGCCAAAGCCGCGCGGCTTTTTCCGTATCGAGTTTCCGGCTAAGGCTTACCAGCAATACAATGGCGGCTGCCCCTTTACTTTCGATTATCCAAAATATGCCGTTGTTGAGCTTGATAGTATGCGCGGCTCAAAACCTTGTTGGTTAAACGTACAGTTTCCGCAATTTAAAGGCACCCTGCATTTAAGTTACGAGGAAATTACCTCCAAAAAAATGTTTAATGAGTTGGTTGAAGATGCCTACCTGTTTGCATCAAAACATACCGCCAAAGCATCTTCTATAGATGAAGCCTATATTGCCCACCCCGAGCGAAAGGTTTATGGCTTGTATTACACCATAGACGGTAACACGGCATCAAACGCCCAATTTTTTTTAACCGACAGTACCCACCACTACCTGCGGGGCGCACTATACTTCCGCACCGAACCACGGCTTGATTCTATCCAACCCGTACTCACCTTTATCAAAAAGGACATGGATGTTTTGATAAAAACTTTAAAGTGGAAGTAACATTAGTGTAATCCCTAATTGCTATTTTAGCAAACCTTATTCCTTATCAATGAAAAATATTTACCTTTTGCCAATGGCTATGCTCTTGCTTTTTTCGTGCAAAAGTAGAACCGCTTCAACCGTAACTCAATCCGATTCTGCCGCAAGTAAAGCAACTTTAGTAAAAGAGACAGAAGATCTACGCAAGAGGTTTATGCCGATGATTGAAGGGGTCTGGGTTAAAAAGGTTTACATTAATTCAATTGTAAAAACGCGATCGCCGTATCAATCACAGGCAAAATTGAATGACGTTGCGAGCATAATCGTTAAATTGAATAACTTAAAAAAAGATAGTATTATGGCCGGATATAGTTTGAACAACCATGAGGGGGGTGATTTTACCGTATTTTTTAAACTGGGACTAAAACCAACGTCCCTCAAAACAAATTTGCCCGACTACGAAAATCAAATAAATTTTTACGAATTGGGATATAGTACGAAAGGCGCAGATACAAGTTTGATACTGTATCATTGCAATAAACGCAACAAAATAATAGATAGTGTTATTTATACCCGGGTGGTTAGATCAACATCTAGCACTGATGCAGGTTACGGAATAGACTATATTACCAATAAAAAGCTATTTACCGGCAAATACGAGTTGATTGATATTAACGGGCACAAATCCACAGTCAATTTTACTGACGATGGTAAAATATCCGGTTTTTTAAGTTTTGCAAAATATGATGTGAATACCGATTTTGTTGCCGGTCCGGGAAATAACATCGACGACATTATTTTTGATTTATACACCAATGTGTCTGCCGATTTTGCATACCGGTTTGATGCCGACACTTTAAAACTATTTAAAATCGATTATAATGCCGATTCAACTTTATTAAACTTTGGCGATCTTAGATATAAATTAATTAAACAGAAATAACATTACATCACAAACCTGTGTAAATGTTTACTTTTGATGCATGTTACAAGTACAGGCATTTCCTAACAATCCTTTCCAGGAGAATACTTATATTGTTTTTGAGGATGGTGGCGATTGCGCCATTATTGACCCCGGCATGTACACCGCTGCCGAGCAAAACGCGGTGGTTAACTTTATAAAGCAACACAAATTAACGCCCGTTATGCTGCTGGCAACCCATTGCCACATCGACCATGTTTTGGGTAATAAATTTGTTTTCGATCAATACGGCCTAAAGCCACAGTTTCATAAAGGCGAGTTACCTTTACTTAACGATGCCCCCACACGCGGCGCCCAGTTTGGTATGCGTTATGAACTTGGTCCAATGCCCGATACCTTTTTACAAGAAACCGGAACCATTAAATTAGCCAATAGCACCCTGGAGTTAATATTTGCACCGGGCCATTCGCCTGCTCACTTGTGTTTTTATGCCCCTGCCGAAAACTTTTTAATAGCCGGAGATGTGCTTTTTCGCGGCAGTATAGGCCGTACAGATTTACCCGGTGGCGATTTTAAAACACTGATAACTAACATAGAGCAAAAGCTGTTGCCCCTTCCCGATAACTGTATTGTATATCCAGGCCACGGCGAGGATACCACCATTGGTTTTGAAAAGGCAAACAACCCTTTTTTAATTGATTAACCCCGCCCGCAATTGAATACATCTATTTATATAGCCCGGCGATACCTTTTCTCAAAAAAAAGTACCCATGCCATTAATATTATATCGGGCATATCTATGCTGGGTGTTTTTATTGGCAGCGCGGCGCTCATTATTATACTATCGGGCTTTAACGGGTTCGAGAAAGTTATTATCGAGCTGTTCAATAATTTTAGTCCGCAAATAAAAATTGAGCCTGTAAAGGGCAAAACCTTTAACCCCAACCAACCCTATTTTAACGAGCTTCATAAAAATGCCGCCTTGTTTTCGTTTTCAGAGGTGCTTGAAGAGAAGGCCCTGATAGCCTACGGCGACCGCAAAACCATTTGTATTGTTAAAGGTGTTAGCACCGAATTTTTAAACAACACCGATCTGCAAAAGATAATCGTAGCCGGTAAGTTTAAACTCAACGCCCACAACCAGCCCTCGGCAGTAATAGGCAGTATTATACAATCAACCCTGTCGGTAAACATTAACGATCAGTTTACCGCTTTGCAGGTTTATTCGCCAAAGCGCAACGTAGTAAACTCAATTAATCCAGCCGATGAGTTTGTGCAACAGAGCATTTACCCGGCGGGCGTATTTTCCATTCAGCAAGATTTTGATAACATCGTAATCACGCCGCTATCCTTCACCCGCGCTTTGCTGGAGCAACCGGTAGAAGTATCGTCGCTCGAACTTAATTTTAAACCCGGCACCGATGTTGATAAAATGCAGCAGGAAATACGGCAAAAGGCCGGGCCCGCGTTCACCATTAAAAACCGGCGCGAGCAAAACGAAGCTTTATACCGTATTTTAAACCTCGAAAAAGGGGCAACTTTTTGCATCCTCACGTTTATACTCATCATTGCTATTTTTAATATAGTAGGCTCGCTAACCATGCTGGTGATGGATAAACGTAAAGATATTGCCATTTTAAGCAGCCTGGGTGCAGGCCGGATGCTGATACAGGGCATCTTTTTTTTCGAAGGTATGTTAATCTCGTGGATAGGTTGTTTTGGTGGCATTGCGGTTGGCTTGCTGTTTTGCCTGGCGCAATTGCAGTTTGGCTTGATAAAAATGGGCAGTGCAACCAGCGTGCTTGATGCTTACCCGGTAGATTTGCAATTTAGCAACGTATTGCTTGTTTTTTTTACCGTAACGGTTATATCGGTAATAGCGGCAGCAATTAGCGCAAGGGTTAGCGTACAAGGATTAGACGAAATCAAACAGGATTTGTAAATTTGTGCGCCTATGAAATCAAAATTAAAATTATCTGCCGCTTGTTTACTACTCCTGTCGCTGGCTGTAGGCTGTGGTAGTTCCGATAAAAAAAGTACTTCCGGTGTTGTTTACAAAGGGGTTTATAAATTTGGCCCGCAGGAAAAATCGTTTAATGACTGCGAAACCGGAACCGACTTTTGGGCCACCGATAAAGCAGGACTTGAGCAGGAATATGCTAAACTAAATTTCCAAAAACCTTACGAACCCGTGTATGTAGAGGTTGAAGGCGACAAAATAAAAGCCACCAAAGCCGATGCCCTTGATGCCCAGTATGACAGCATTATCGTAATAAAAAAGATAGTTAAAATAACCAAGGTTATCCCGCAGGATATGTGTAATTGAAATTACAAAAATCTTGTCATTGCGAGGAACGAAGCAACCGCACGGAGGCAATAATATTCACCCTCAATATGGGCTTGGCTTATGTGCGGTTGCCACGCTATCGCTTGCAATGAGAAGGTGAGAATACTTCCCCTCTAAAAATTCAACTTCTTATCAGCCTCCGTTGTTCCAGGTTGGTAGGCATTGCAATCTAAAGTAATAGTTAACGGCGTTTTTGGCTGGTCAAAATCAACATTCTTTTTAATACCCAGGTCGGTATTGGCGTATACACGTTTCATGTACATGGCAAAAATGGGCAGTGCCGAGTTAGCGCCTTCGCCTAACGATGTTGAGCGGAAATGTATATCGCGGTCTTCGCAGCCTGTCCACACACCGGTAACCAGTTGCGGGGTAATGCCAATAAACCAGCCGTCGGAGTTGTTTTGCGTTGTGCCGGTTTTGCCGCCAATAGGGTTGTTTAAGCCGTAGCGATATTTTAAACGTGTGCCCGTTCCGTCTTCAATAACACCTTTAAGCATGTAGGTCATTACGTAGGCGGTTTGCTCGTTTAATACCTGGGCCACTTTGGGTTTATTTTCGTAAAGTACGTTGCCGTTATGGTCTTCAATGCGTAAAAGGTAAGTAGGCTCAGTCCATAATCCGTGGTTAACAAATGCCGAGTAGGCGCCCGTCATGTCAAACACCGAAGCATCAAACGGACCCAAAAATACCGATGGGTAAGGCTCTATCTGGCTGGTAATTCCCATTTTTTTGGTGAGTTCAACAACAGCAGGTACGCCAACCTCTTTAAGCAAAGCAGCAGTTATCCAGTTTTGCGACCATCCCAGTGCCTGGCGCAAAGTTAAGTCGCCGGCGCGGGTATCGCCGGATGCGGGAGTATAACCATCAGGGAAAGTTACGGGCACGTTAGGGATAACCATACAAGGCGAGTAACCGTTTTCGATAGCTACAGCATAAGTAAACGGCTTGGCTGTGGAGCCAACCTGGCGCATACCTTGCTTTACCTGGTCGTACTTAAAATGTTCAAAGTTAATGCCGCCCACCCAAGCTTTAACGTAGCCTGTGGTAGGGTCCATGCTCATTAACGAATTGCGCAAAAGCATTTTGCAATACACAATCGAGTCGATGGGTTTCATGGTGGTATCAATATCGCCCTTCCAGGTAAAAATATTCATTTTGGTGGGTGTATTAAAATCCGCCTTAATTTCCTCGTCCGATTTTCCCTCCGCTCTTAACTCCCGGTAGCGGTCGCTGCGGCGCATTCCGGCATCAAGTAGGGCCTTAAAGGTAGGTATGCTTTTCCAAAGGCTTATGCCTTTCCAGTGTTGGTTAAACTGGTTTTGCAAAATGCGCATGTACTCTTTCTGCGCTTCTTCGGCATACTCCTGCATGGTGGCGTTAATGGTGGTATATATTTTCAGTCCATCGCGGTCAAGGTCATAAGGTTTGCCATTATTGTCTATTGATTTTTCTTCAAATATCTTTTGTACGTCTCTTTTTAAGTAATCCCTAAAATAAGTGGCGAGGCCCTCATTATGGTCAACCGGTCTAAAATCAAGGTTAAGGGGTTTTAATTTAAATTCGTCGGCCTGTCCGCTGCTCAAATACCCGGCTTCGGCCATACGGGTTAAAACCAGGTTACGGCGTGCAAGGGCTTTATCGGGATGCCGTATTGGCGAATATTTGCCTGTGCCGTTAAGTATGCCAACAAGCAGTGCAGCTTGGTCTGGCGACAGCTTATCGGGAGTGGTATTAAAATAAGTACGTGCTGCCGATTTAATGCCGAAGGTACTGTAGGCGCCAAAATCAACCGTGTTTAAATACATGGTGATAATTTCTTCTTTGGTGTAGCGGCGCTCAATTCTAACTGCAGTTATTAATTCTTTTAATTTTTGAGGTAAACGCTTAATAAAGCTATGCTCGCGCCCTTTTTCCGAAAATAAATTAAGTGCCAATTGCTGCGTTATGGTACTGCCACCTTGTTTGCTTCCAAATAGGTTATGAATAAAAATGGTAAATATGCGGCTAAAATCTATACCCGAATGGTCGTAAAAACGCTTGTCTTCAGTCGCAACCAAAGCGTTAATAACGTTGGGCGATATATCCTTATAATTTACGTTCGACCGGTTTTCTACGTAGTAAGTGCCCAGCTCTTGCTTGTCCGACGATAAAACAATTGTAGCCTGGTTACTTTTAGGGTTTTCCAGATCGCGGAACGACGGCAGTTTGCCAAATATCTCAAACGCGGTAAGCAATATAATGATAACAACAAATGCAAAACACGCACCTATAAATTTCCATACAAACCAATTGTATCGCCTAATATCCTGGGGTGTTAATTTATTATTTTCGGTTTTAATCCACATGGGTTAATAATGTTTTTGGTAGAAGTCAAAATAGCTATCTAAAGTTTTCTTGTCAGCTAATTTATCCAGATTTTCCTGGGTAATAATAAAAAAGTTGTATTTATCTGCCGTTACCTTCATAATATCGGGCAGTAGGGGCGCAATGGCACGTGCGTAATCTTTAGCGGTAGCCAGGCTACCAAAGCGGCCAACGTATATAAGCTGATGATCGGCAACGGGTTTTAACTGGTGTTTAATGGTGGTATTAGGCGGCAGGTTGGCCCTGTTAAACTGCCCTATACCAAACCGCGACGATGCCATACTGGTAGTAGCCGTATTTACGTTGATAACAAAAAAGTACTCGGTACTATCCTTCATGTTAAATATAGAAGGTGCCTCTTTTACAACCTCGGCTGGTTTGGCGGCATTTACCACTGGCGGCGTAACAACAGTTGCTACCGTTGGTGCAACGGGTTTGACGGCTATTGGGGTTACTGGTTTTTTAACGATTGGTGTAACGGGTTTAGCCACGGCAGGCTGCGTTTTGGCTATAGGCTGCTGCCTTGGTATATAGGTATTATCAACATGAATTGGCCTCAGCAAAAAGGCTATCTCGTTAGGGTCGCTATCGGTTAATACCGGGTTGCGTTGCTGCATATCGGCCTGGTTGGCATCAATAAATAAAAGGTGCAATTTTACCAGTGGCGTTATTAGCCGGTCGTCCGGAAATTTATCGGCAATCTCCTGCAGCTCTTTACGGAAGGGTTCGATAGTTTGCGAGTGACCCAAAGCAACCATGCGCAGGTAATAAACCTGTGGACTTAAACTGTTACCAGGGTATTGTTGCAGCAGTTCATCGGCGCGTGCGGCAGCTTCGGTATATTTGCGGTTGTAAACCTGGTCAAACAACTGGTTGTAGAAGGCTGTGTATTCGGCGTTTTTATCATTCAGCTTTTGATTGAAATCCGGGTCCAGAATAACCTTCGCAAAGTTTGATTCGGGATATTTGGTGAGGATCAAATTTTTGTAATAATCGGATTTAGCCGCGTCAATATCGCTGTAAAGCCGGTACAAGTTGTAATATACCGATGCGATATTAATGTTATCCGGAAAACGGGCCAATATCTTCTCGTAAGTAACTATAGCTTCTTTTTTATCGTCCAGTATGTCGCGGTAAAAATTGGCAATATCGGTATAAGCATTTAAAATGCGGGTGTTTGATTGCTGCATTAAAGCCGGGGTAAGCGGCACGCTTTGCAATATATCTTGCTGAAGCCGGGTTGATAAAACGTTATCATTTGTTTTTTGCGATTGATTTGAATAGGCCATAGAATTCAAATCTTGCAGGGTTGCAGCCAACTGTACATTATTAGTTTCACTGCCCGATTTTACACTCCGGCGCCAGTTATCGGCCAGTTGCCTGTTTCCCCAAACCCTTTTAAAATCGGTAAAACCCTGGCTAACGGCGCTGGTGTTGTAAAAATAAAAGTTGCCGCTAACAGTGCCACCACCTGCGCCGCCGCCTCCGGTACTGCTACTTGGCAAACCACCCGGGCCTCCACCTTTAGAACCTCCGGGCTCGTTAAGTTGGTTAGGGTTTGTGTACGCCCCGCTGTTACTCAAGGCATTGTTGGTATTGTTGCTTATGGTTTGTTGCTGCAAAATTAACGCGTTTACCATGGCCGTAATTTTAGCTCCTCGAGCAGCTTCGTCCATTTTGGCCAACATTTGCAGGGTATCTTCGCGGGCAATAATTTGCAGCCTGTCGGTTAGTAATTGCAGGTTGGCGGCCTTTTTGTAAATGGCCTGGTAACCGGGGTAATTTGGCGAAAGGCTAACCAGCGTACTATCATAATACTTTTTTGAACCCTGATAATCGGCCAGGTTGTTAAAATCAATATCGGCAATGCGCAGGTACGACAACCCTTTTTGATTGAGATTTTTTGTGCTTTTGCGGATAGATAATTTAAAGTTTTTAATGGCCTCCTTAATATTACCCTGTGCTAAATACAATTCGCCTATCTGGTAATAAATCTGGTCTATAAAATCAACATTCTTGTCATCCTTCAATAATCGGCGTAAAGCATCAAGGCGGTTAATTTTTTGTCCGTTTTGTTTTTCCTGTATGCGTATGCGGTTAAGGCTGGCATTAAAGGCCATCTCAAAGGGCGCGTTGCTGTTTGCTATGCGGGTATAATTTAAAACAGCGTCATCGGGCTTGTGGTTATGCTCCTGTAATTGGGCCAAAATAAACGTCCAGCGCAGCTTGTGGGTAATATCATGGCTGTAGCGGATGGCTTGTTTTGCCATAAGCTCGGCATCTTTGTAATGCTCGGTATAAAGGTCGTACTGTAGTTTGGTAGCATAAACATCGGCAATGTTTTGTTGCTTAGGGAAAATGTTAACCAGTGCCGTATCTAAAGTAGTATCGGCAAGGCTTAACTGATTGATGCGCATTAAAGCGCGGGCCTTCCATACACGGGCATCCTGCACCATGCTTTTTTGGCGCGGGTAGGTTTGTATCACATAGTTTAAAAACTCTATCGAGTTAAAAAAGTTGGCCTCCATGTAATTGGCCTTGCCCAAAACCATGTAGGCATCGGCAATGTAATGGCTTTGCTCTTTATTGGCAATAATGGTGTTAGCTTTGGTTATGGCCTGCTCCAGCATTTTATCGGCGGTTGCGCTTTTAGCCGTAGTATCCGGGTAAACGCTTAAAAACCTGTCGTAAGCATCAACGTATGATACCGCATAGGCGGCTTGTTTTTGCGCCAGTATCTCGTTAGCATTAAACAGGATGTTGTAATGCGCCGTAAGGTTTTGCATAGCACGGTTAAACCTGCTCTCTTTCTCCAGCGTGCAACCGGCCAACAGCAATGCCAATAGTCCAAAATAAAGGTTTTTTACAGGTTTATATATTGGTAGTCTCAATATCAGTTTAGTTAGAGTAACAAAATGTTTAGCAAATATATTTGATATATTAATTGTTTAGCCTCAATTTTTTACATTATTCAAATTGATTTAGATAATTTTGACGGATGTCACCAACAAACCCTCCGGATAACAATAACAGGCCCGCTAGTAATTATGCTAAATATAGCGGTATTGGCATACAAATGATTGTAATAATTGGAGTATTTTGTTTTGCAGGCTATAAAATAGACCAGTATGCCGGCCATAAAACACAATGGGTAACGGCTTTATTATCATTAACAGGCGTGTTTGTATCATTATATATAGTAATAAAATCGTTAAAGCAATGAGTGCCGTAAACCGTTTTGTTATTTCGTTTTTGGTATTTACGTTGGTGGTTGCGGTGGCTCCGGCCCTGGTTTACTACACCGGGCACGGCAATGTGCTGGTTAATAAATTTGGTGTAATGTTTTTCTTTTTCTCGGCGCTTACTTTTATGGTTTGCATTGCCGTTATTATAACCAACCAAAAAAGCCAGGCAATGGCGGCCCAGGTGTTTTTAATAGGTACCACGGTTAAAATACTTTTATGCCTTGGTTTTGCCCTCGCTTACCTGCATAAAAACCACGTAAACCACGTTTATTTTTTGGGCTGTTTTTTTTATTTATATTTATTAAATACTGTCTTTGAAGTTTATAGTTTGTTGAGTAACTTGCGCAACTCAAATTTTAAGTAAGAAACTCGCTATAAATGAATTTTAGCCACTTTTTGAACTCAAAAAAAATCATCGTAACGCTGATTTACGCCGTTTTTTTGGCATTTTCAACTGCAAAAGCTTCCGCAGTACAGGATAGTACAGTACGGTTGGAGGCCGAAAAAACCAAAAACGAAAAGGAGTTTAACCCTAGCGAAACCATCCTTGAACACATTGCCGACTCGCACTACATTCACTTTGGTGGAGACTCGTACATGGCTTTGCCGGTTATTTTGTTTACCGATAAAGGTTTAGAATGTTTTTCGTCAGGCAAGCTCGATCATGGTAAACAAACCTTTAAAGGGAAGTACTATACCTACGCTTTAGTTGACGATAAAGTTAACGTTGTTGACGATAGCGGTAATAAAACGCCGGGTAAAACAATCTTTAATTTCAAAGGCCATTTTACCGATCTATCCATAACTAAAAATATTGTATCGTTATGGTTATCTATTATTGTATTGCTTATCGCTTTCCTCAGCGTGGCATCGGCATACAAAAAAACAGTTGGTAAGGCACCCCGTGGTTTTCAATCGTTCATAGAGCCGGTTATCATGTTCGTTCGCGACGATATTGCCATCCCTAACATCGGCTACAAATATCAACGGTTTATGCCATTGCTTTTAACCGTGTTCTTTTTTATCTGGATCAATAATCTTATCGGTTTGGTTCCTTTCTTTCCCGGAGGTGCTAACTTAACAGGTAACATTGCGGTAACTTTGGTACTATCTGTTGTTACTTTATTGGTAGTAAACTTTAACGGCAACAAACACTACTGGAAACACATATTTTTCCCTGGCGATGTACCAATTTGGTTATGGCCTTTGTGGTGGGTTGTTGAGTTGTTGGGTATATTTTCAAGGCCGTTTGCTTTAATGATACGTTTATTCGCTAACATTACAGCGGGCCACATTATTGTGTTGAGCTTAATATCCCTGATATTTGTGTTCAAGGCAGCGGCTGTATCAATAGTATCGGTTCCGTTTGTTGTATTTATGGATGTTTTGGAGTTATTGGTTGCCTTGTTGCAGGCCTTTATCTTCACTTTGTTAACAGCATTGTTTATTGGCACCGCTGTTGAAGAGCATCACCACTAAAAGTTTGTAATTAATTATATATACTATATTCACTTTAAATTTAAAAACATGTTTGGAAGTATTGCTGCGTTAGGTGCAGGTTTAGCAGTTATCGGTGCCGGTATCGGTATCGGTCAGGTTGGTGGAAAAGCCATGGAAGGTATTTCTCGTCAGCCAGAAGCTGCCGGTAAAATTCAAACTGCCATGATTATTGCTGCCGCTCTTATTGAGGGTGCTGCATTATTCGGTGTGGTTGTGTCTTTCCTGGGATTGAAATAATCAACCCTTAAAAAAACAAAAACTGTACTTGAAGCGATTGGCGACAGGTACAGTTTTTAAAAATTGAATTACGAGCATAATTAATAAACAAATATGAATCCATTAGTTACCCCCGATCTTGGACTTGTTGTTTGGACAAGCGTAGCTTTCCTTATCCTGTTCTTCATCCTGGCAAAGTTTGCGTGGAAACCTATTATGGCTGCCATCGACGAACGTGAGCGTTCGATAGAAGATGCTTTACTTAAAGCAGAGGCTGCCAAAGAAGAGATGACCCGCTTAACCGCCGAGAACGATACTTTACTGAAGCAAGCCCGCGCCGAACGCGATTTGATTTTGCGCGAAGCCAAACACTTGAAAGACCAGATAGTGAGCGAAGCAAAAGAATCGGCACTGAGAGAAGGTAACAAGATGATTGAAAAGGCACGCATGGAAATTGACAGCCAAAAAGCAATAGCTATGGCCGAAGTTAAAGGGCTGGTTGCCGAACTATCTATCGAGATTGCCGAGAAGGTTTTGCGCAAGCAATTTGAAAAAGCAGATAAACAGGACGAGCTAGTTGCTGATTTGCTAAAGGATGTGAAATTAAATTAAGTACCAGGCCATGAGTCATGAGCCGGGAGTCAGAAGTCTGTAGACGATGACTTTTGATTTGAAGACTCTGGACTGCGGACTAAAGACTATAGACTGAAAAAAATGTCAGAATTAACAGTAGGAGCCAGGTACGCCAAATCGCTTATCGACCTTTCGCTGGAGGAGAACATCCTCGAGCAGGTGAAAAACGATATGGAGCTTTTTATAGATGTTGTAAAACAAAACCACGAGTTATACACGGTTTTGCGCAACCCTATTATATCGCACGATAAAAAAGTAAAAATACTTGAAGCTATTTTTGGTGCTAAGGTTAGCAAAGCTACTATAGCGTTTTTTAAAATAATGATAACCAAAAGCCGCGGCGAAGTTTTATATTACACCGCACAAGAGTTTATCAACCAATACAATACCAAAAATAACATTGTTAAGGCATTAGTTACATCGGCTACGCCTTTATCGGCAGCAAACCAACAACAAATTGCGGCTTTGGTACAGGCCGAAATTGGTGGTAACATTGTACTGCAAACCAAGGTTGACCCTAATTTAATAGGCGGCTTTGTTTTAACCGTTGGCGATAGGCAGGTTGATACCAGCATAGCCAGCAGCTTAAAGAAATTGAAAACAGAATTTGCCCAGAAAGCAGTTTAATATATAGTAAAAACAAAACTCTAAAATAAAAAAAATGGTAGAGGTAAGACCAGACGAAGTTTCAGCAATATTGCGTCAGCAATTGTCGGGCTTCAAGTCAGCATCTGAATTAGAAGAAGTAGGTACCGTACTCCAGGTGGGTGATGGTATTGCCCGTGTTTATGGATTAACCAAAGTACAATCTGGCGAGCTTGTTGAATTTGACGGCGCTTTGCAAGGTATAGTATTGAATTTGGAAGAAGACAATGTTGGTGTTGTATTACTTGGCGCAAGCGATGGTGTTAAGGAAGGCGATACTGTTAAACGTACCAGCAAAATTGCATCTATTAAAGTAGGTGAAGGTATGCTTGGCCGCGTTGTTAACACGCTTGGCCAGCCTATTGATGGTAAGGGCCCAATTACCGGCACCACTTACGAAATGCCTTTAGAGCGTAAAGCCCCCGGTGTAATTTACCGCCAGCCGGTTACCGAGCCTTTACAAACAGGTATTAAAGCTATTGATGCCATGATACCTATTGGCCGTGGCCAGCGTGAGTTGGTTATTGGCGATAGGCAAACCGGTAAAACCGCCGTTTGTATTGATACCATTATTAACCAAAAAGAATTTTACGAGGCCGGCAAGCCGGTTTATTGTATATATGTGGCCATTGGCCAAAAAAACTCAACAGTAGCAAACATACTGCGTACTTTGGAAGAAAACGGCGCCATGCCTTACTCTATCATTGTAGCAGCTTCGGCGGCAGACCCTGCCCCGATGCAGTTTTTTGCTCCGTTTGCAGGTGCTGCAATAGGCGAATTTTTCCGCGATACAGGAAGGCCTGCTTTAATTGTTTATGATGATTTATCAAAACAAGCCGTAGCTTACCGCGAAGTGTCGTTATTGTTGCGCCGTCCACCGGGCCGTGAGGCTTACCCTGGCGACGTGTTTTACCTGCACAGCCGTTTGTTAGAGCGTGCCGCTAAAATCGTTTCGGTTGATAGCATTGCGCAAGACATGAACGATTTGCCAGAGTCAATCAAACATATTGTTAAAGGTGGTGGCAGCTTAACAGCATTGCCTATCATCGAAACTCAGGCCGGCGACGTATCGGCATACATCCCAACCAACGTAATTTCAATTACCGATGGGCAGATATTCCTGGAGTCTAACTTGTTTAACGCAGGTGTTCGCCCGGCTATTAACGTAGGTATTTCGGTATCACGTGTGGGTGGTAATGCGCAAATCAAATCAATGAAAAAGGTTGCCGGTACATTAAAGTTAGATCAGGCTCAGTACCGCGAGTTAGAGGCTTTCTCTAAATTTGGTTCAGATTTGGATGCATCAACCAAAACCGTTTTAGATAAAGGTGCCCGTAACGTTGAAGTGTTAAAACAAGGCCAGTTTTCGCCTTTAGCTGTAGAAAAACAAGTAGCCATTATATACATCGGTACTAAAAACCTGATGCGTAACGTGCCTATCAATAAAGTTAGAGAATTTGAAGCCGACTTTTTAAGCCAGTTAGAACTACGTCACCCAGAAGTATTGGTAAGCCTAAAGGCCGGTAAATTTGATGATAGTTTAACCAGCGTACTTGAAGCGGTAGCTAAAGATTTGACTGGAAAATATTAATTATTTAGTATCGAGTATCGAGTATCAAGTATCAAGATGAAAATCAAAGTACTTGATACTTGATACTAACTACTTGATACCAAAAAAAGAATGGCAAACTTAAAAGAAGTAAGAAACAGGATAGCCTCCGTAAAATCAACGCAGCAAATCACCAAGGCCATGAAAATGGTTTCGGCGGCAAAGCTAAAGCGTGCAACCGATGCTATTGTACAATTGCGCCCATATGCTAACAAGCTTAACGATATACTGGCCAACCTATCGGCAAGTATTGAAGAAGGCTCGTCGCCGTATTTAAAAGATAGGGAGCCCGTGCGTGTGCTAATTGTTGTTGTTGCATCAAACCGTGGTTTGGCCGGTGCTTTTAATGCCAACGCTATAAAAACGGCTAACATTTTAATTGCCGAAAAATATAGCGCGCAATTCAAAGCAGGCAATGTTTCTATAGTAGGTATTGGTAAAAAGGCGCAAGAATTTTATACCAGGCGTAAATACAATGTTATTGGTAACCATAACGAATTGTTTAATGCCTTAAATTTCGAAAACGTATCTAAGGTTACCGAAGCCATCATGACGGGCTTTGTAAACGGCGATTACGACCGCGTTGAAGTGGTGTACAATCAGTTTAAAAACGCAGCAATGCAAATTTTAAAATCTGAGCAGTTACTACCGGTACCCAAGGCCGAAAAAAAGGAGCCCGTAAAATCCGAATCTATAAAATCGGCTGTGCCTGTGGCCAATGTTGATTATATATTGGAGCCCTCAAAAGAGGAGATTGTAGAACAACTTATTCCTAAAAATATCAAAATACAGCTATACAAAGCCGTGCTTGACTCTCATGCATCTGAGCATGGTGCCCGGATGACGGCTATGGATAAAGCTACCGATAACGCCGGCGAACTGTTGCGTAACCTAAAGTTATCATACAACCAGGCACGCCAGGCCGCCATTACTACCGAGCTTACCGAAATTGTGAGCGGTGCCGCAGCATTATCCGGCAACTAAAAAAGCCTTTCCAGCTTTAAACCTAATTATACAGGCCCCGTTTTTCGGGGCTTTTTTGGTTTTAGTGCATATTGTAATACAACTAATTGTTTTATCATACGTATACCTTACTTATAGTTATAATCCTGATTAAACTATGAGATTTTGGAACCAGTATAAACGCCTTATTACCAGTAACTGCCTTGTTGTTGATGCAAACATTAACGGTTTGGCCTATTGGCGCAGCAAGTTGTTTTGCAATATCATGTTTTACTTTGCTCCGCTAAGTGTAGTTTCGGTAGTGCCGGGTATCTTCATGTCGTTTAAAATGGATATACCGGGCTTAGGTTTTATTGATATAGCCGCGCTTTTTCTGGCATTCTTTATTTCTGTTAATAGTAAACTAAAGGTGCATGTCCGAAAAATTTTCTTCATCGCATTGTTGTACGTTATGGCAGCTATCTTAATATACTACCTGGGGTCGTTCGGTCCGGGGTTGTTATATCTGCTGGTTATTACTGTGTTTTGCCTGCTCATCTTCTCTAACCATAAAGCCTACGTAAGCGTTGTTATCAATACAATTATTTGTGTTGCCTTTGGCCTTGCCATTTATTTTAATCTTGTGCCAAACTCCATTTTTCAACAATATACAGTTGGCGCTTGGGTTGCGGTTTCAATAAACCTAATTGTTGTAAGTACGATAATAGCGGTGCTTTTGCCACTTATTTTTAATGGTATGCAATTAAGTAACGATAGGTTTGAGATGGTTGCCAGAGCCACATGCGACACCGTTTGCGATTGGGATATAGAAAAGGATACAAGAGTATATAACGATGGCATTTACCAGGTGTTTGGGTATAAAAATGCAGAGGTAGGGACTGATGAAAATTGGTGGTTTGATAAAATACATCCCGACGATGTGCAACAGGTTAAAAAAACGATATGTGAAAGTATTGCCGGTGAAACGATGCAAATGAAAATTGAATTTCGTTTGAGATGTTATGATGGCAATTATAAGTATATCTTATACAGATCGTTTATACAACGGGATAGTAATAAAAAGGCAATAAGAATAATCTCGTCTATGCAGGATATGACTGTGCACAAGGAACGCGAAGCCTGGCTGAAATTAATGGAATTGATTATTACAAACGCTACCGACGCGGTGCTTATAGTTATTCCTAATTTGGATGTTGACCGCACTCCGGAGATAATTTACGCAAATGAAGCTTTCTCTAAGATGACTGGCTATAGTAAAAATGAACTGTTTGGAATGGATGTCAGAACATTTTATGGGGCCGAATCAGATATGGAAGAGGCTGCTAAATTGATGGAAACTTTGCGAAAGGGCGATATTTATAAAGGTGAACACCTCAACTATAAAAAGGACGGAACACTTTTTTGGAACGACAAAACTATTTCGCCTATTAAAGACGATGAGGGTAAAATTATTTATTTTATCTCCATTGAAAGGGATGTTACTGCGCGCCGCAACTACATACACGCGATAGAAAATCAAAACAAAAAACTCAAAAAAATATCGTGGACGCAATCGCACATTGTAAGGGCACCGCTAACGCGTATTATGGGTTTGGTTAACTTGCTTATTACCACGCCCGAAGACGCTATTCGCACTTCAGAAATATTGGGTTATATGGATATTTCGGCAATAGAATTAGATACAGTGATTAGAGACATCATTAAAGATGCCGAAGATGATGTTAACTCCGGCATCTTTGATGCTTAGGTGCTGGTAAAAACAATTAAGCACCCTGTTGTAAGGTTAAATAGCCAAACAACATCCGTGTAAATAGCCACAATTTGATCTGACAGTTGTGTTGTTTTATAAGTTGTCAGATGTGATTTGTGAATGTAACCATTTCTCTTCCAAATGCACTGACTCAGATTCTTCTGAGCCCTTTTTGTGAGGGCTCTGAAGAATCTGGTCTTCGGCGAGCCTCTCCAATAACTTTTCCTGTGCCAATGGGATGCTGTCGATCAGTGTTTGCATAGGTGTTTTACCGAAGCAGTATTTTCCGCTATGCGTCCGTTCATTGTTGTAATTGTACATCCACCTGTCCAGATCCGCCTGCAATTCAGCTATGCTACGGTATATCTTTTTTCGGAAAGCAATAGCATAGAACTCATCTTGGATAGTGCGGTGAAAGCGCTCGCAGATTCCATTGGTTTGTGGACTTTTAGCCTTTGTTTTGGTATGGTCTATGTCTTCAATGGCCAGGTATAACTGGAACTCATGCTGCTCTCTTGACCCGCAATATTCGGTTCCTCTATCGGTCAATATCCGAAGCAGGCGCAGATCATGCTGCTCATAAAACGGCACCACTTTGTCATTAAGCATCTCTGCTGCAACCAATGCATTCTTTCGGTCATATAGCTTAGTAAAGGCCACTTTAGCGTAAGTATCGATAAATGTTTGCTGATAAATATGGCCAACACCTTTAATGTTACCGACATAGTAAGTGTCCTGCGCACCCAGATAGCCGGGATGGTGTGTTTCTATTTCGCCATGCGCTTTCTTTTCTTCCTTAGCCTTCTCCAGCGCAACTACCTGTGCTTCGGTTAAGACCAATCCTTCCTGTGCCGACTTGGCCTCCAATGCCTTTAAACGAAGCTTAAAAGTTTGCAGATCGTGTCTTAACCAAATACTTCTTACACCTCCGGGAGATATCAATATACCTTGCTTTTTAAGCTCGTTAGATACTCTCAACTGACCTAAGGCCGGCTGATCTATCGCCATCTCAACAACAGCTTTTTCTACATGCTCTTCTACACGGTTCTTGAAGATCGGCTTCCGTCGACTGATTTCCTGAAGGGCCAGTTCGCCGCCCTGATCGTAAAGTTCCTTGAATCTGTAAAAGCTATCTCGCGAATAGCCCATCACTTTACAGGCCTGCGATACGTTTCCTAAATGCTGGGCAAGCTCCAATATGCCCATCTTGTTTTTAATGATCTTTGCTTGGGTTGTCATAATACTAATCTCTGTTACGTGTTTTAAATTATTGTAACTGTCAGATTAAATTGTGACTATCTCACTTGTAATGCCCAATGTATTTAAACACTACGCATTTAGATGCGTTAGCTTGGTGTTACTCTCCCGCCGGGAAATCAGCACCAATAGTTGTGGCTTCCCATGTATCAAAATCTCTTTTTAACTCTGTTAGTTTATTGCGGGCGCCTTTTAAGGCGGCTGCACCAAGTAACAAGCGCAGTGGCGGAGTTTCGCTTTCAACGGCGGCAACTATGGCCTTTGCGGCACGTACCGGGTCGCCGGGTTGGGCGCCGCTGTAACCACGAATGGCGGCTTTATTTTTATGGGCACTATCGCTGTAATCGTCAATTATAATTTTGCTGTTGTTTGCCGACCGGCCCGCCCAGTCTGTGCGGAAACCACTTGGCGCAATTACCGTTACCTTGATACCCAAATGCGCTGTTTCTTTAGCTAACGATTCTGATAATCCGTCAACAGCAAATTTGGTAGCATTGTAAAACCCAACAGCCGGAAAGCCAACCAGGCCGCCTATTGATGCTATGTTTACAATGTGGCCGCTGCGTTTGGCGCGCATTAAGGGTAATACAGCAGTAGTCATGTGGGCCAATCCCCAAAAGTTAATCTCAAACATGCGGCGTACTTCGTCTTCTTCGCTTTCTTCAACCGCACCAAAATATCCAATACCGGCATTGTTAACCAGTACGTCAATTTGCCCAAATTTGGCAACGGTTTGCTCAACCGATGCTTTAATCTCATCGGGCTTGGTAACGTCCAGCTTTACAGCAATAGCCGTATCCGGATAGGCTTCAACAATATCTTTAACATCGGCAATATTACGGGCAGCAACAGCGGCTTTGTAACCTAATTGTAAAACATGACTGGCCAATTCGCGCCCAAAACCTGTTGAACAACCGGTTATTAACCATACTTTATTTTCCATACAGTGTGTTATTTATTTTTAACAAAATAACAGTTGAATTGGCAATTATTTGTCAGCAAATAATCAATTAATGGATTATAGTAACTAAGCCTTTGCAAAGCTTAATCCTGGTTTGTTAAATTCTTTTTATAGATAGCCTCTTTTTCGGCAGGCGTTAGTTTGTAATTGTAGTTGTATAGCGCGGTTTCCCAGTCGCCGTAATTGGCGTTAGGTATAATAATAAATTGCTTGCCAAACATAGCCGCTTGTTGATTGGTATTTTGAAGGCGCTCGTCAACCGTTTTTTTATCAAACAGGCTCGAAAAATCGGCCAGGTTATCGCCAAGCAATAATAAAATGTGATGCGTTTGGGCTACCTCAAGGCGGCGTGCCTCTTTGCTTGATGTGTTTTGTCGCATCTGCAAATGCGCGCTATCTGCATTGGGGAAGTTATACTTTTGCAAATTTTTAAGCGTAGCTGCGCGTTCGCTTTCTTCGCGGTTGGTAATATAGTATACGGTAATACCCATTGTTGCCGCGTATTTTAAAAATGAAGGGGCTCCGGGCACGGTATCGGCTTTGGCCATTGCTGTCCATACTTTCCAGGCGGCAGCCTCATAATCTTTCCCCAAAAGGGCCTGGTGTACCGAGTTGGGGCTGTTATCTAAAAGTGTTTCGTCAATATCGGTTACTATGGCCAGCGGTTTATCAAACCTTTGCAACTGGGTTTGCTCAACCCTAAAATGGGCAATATTATAGGCCTGGAAACAAAGTGCCCTGTACTCGGCGGCTTTTTGCTGCCAAAGGCTGCTCCACAATTTGCCGTCGGCAATAAAGTTTGATGGCCGCGGGGCCTTTTGCGCCTTTAACGAAGCGGTTAATAATGTAAAAGCAATGAATGTTATAGCGATAGTTTTGTTGCGCATGTGTGTTTGCATTTGTAATTTAAAGATAGCTGAAAAGATTAAGTAACCAAGCAGGTATTACACAAGCCTTTTTTCATAACAATAAAAATTTAAACCGGGCCTAAAGGCTAAACTTATGTGGCCTGCAAACACATAGCCAAGTTTAGGGAAAAGTTTTTGCGTAGCTGCGTTGTTGCTGTTGGTATCAACTCGTAAAATAGTTGTGCCAATACTAAGGGCCACTTGCTCGGCTTGTTTAAGCAGGGCGGCGGCTATGCCTTTGCCACGGTATTGCGGGTGTACCGCCAGGCGATGTATTACCACGGCGGTTTCGCTAATATCCCACCCAACTTGTGCATATTCGGCATCTTGCTGGGTGGTAATGGCAGCTACGCCTGCAATAGCATTATCAATTTGGGCAACCCATAATTGGTTAAGCTCAATGTCGGTTTCAAAAACGGCAGGGTTTGGGTAAGTGCTGTCCCACTGAAAATTGCCTGCCGCAAGCATGGCCGGCACAACGTTATTAACAAGTTGCATAATGCCGGCCACATCGGCCAGGGTAGCTGTGCGTATTATCATCACAGCAAATATAATATTGGCTGCGATAGCGCGGAG
The DNA here is from genome assembly GCF_003633615.1 of Mucilaginibacter gracilis. Lineage (NCBI taxonomy): Bacteria > Pseudomonadati > Bacteroidota > Sphingobacteriia > Sphingobacteriales > Sphingobacteriaceae > Mucilaginibacter > Mucilaginibacter gracilis. The sequence goes on from NZ_RBKU01000001.1 coordinate 2,075,620, forward strand.
CCCTATTTCTTTAATACATCATTATCGGGAGCCCATTTTTGTTGCCACTGGTGGTAACTGTTAAGTACCTTTTGCGGGTTGTAAGTGTACCAGCCATAACCGTCGCGGTGTTCGCGGGTAACGTCAGCTAATTTATAAACCAGTGCGCTGGTGCGATTGCAAAATAGGGGCACATGTGTTTTTAACTCATAATAGCGCGTCCAGATGGGCGGCGCAGCAGAATCAGTTACCACTATCTTATCCGTTGTTGAAACGCGGAACGGTGTAACCTCGCGCGGGGCGGCAATGGTTTTAACGCGTGTATTGTAAATTTTCGATTCCTCAAACCAGGCCACCGCGCTTTGCACGGCATTGATAATTGCTTTAGATGGATGATCCAGTTGCATTAAAAAAAGTACTATCCCGCAGCTCTCGCCATTGCAAATGCTGGGTGGCTCAAACTTGCGGGCCCAGGCCGGTGTAAGTTTTACCTCGTTATACTGCTGGCACCAGGCTGTTAGTTTGCCGGTATCGTTTATTTGCGTTTTTAATATACAATCTAAACCCTTATCATAAGCGGCAAGCAGCTTTGTGCGTAGTTTGGTATCAATAAAGGCATATTCGGGTTTGTTGTTTTTTATATCGTACAGCATCTCAATAATACCTTCAAAAACGCCGTCGTTATAGGTAATACAACGGCTGTAGTTTGATTCGAGCGGATAATATTGCGGCCAGCCCCCATTGCCGTATTGCGAAGCCAAAACAAAATTTAAACCTTTTATGGCGGCTGTTTTATACTTATCAATTTTGGTTTGGGTATAAACGTTGGCCAGGCAAATAATTTGAGTGTAGGTGCTGTTGTTGTCGTAAGTGGTATTTAAAATGTTTTTTGCGGCTATCACACTATCTTTTTGTGCATCGGTAAGTATGGCAAAAACATCGTAGTTTTTGGGCCAGCCACCATTGTTTTTTTGGAATAGCAAAATGTTATCGGCCACCTGTACAATATCTGCCCGTTTGTACCGGGGCCTGCCGGGTTGCGGGTTAATGATGTTGGCCTTATCATAAATACCATACCAATGCCCGGAGTTATCGCCAAAGGCCTCGGCATCAATTTTATACGTATAGGTTTGCGCCTGCGCAATGATGCCTAATAGCATAAAAGCAAAAAATAAGCCCAATACGTACAGGCGTTTGTGTATAAGTGGTTTCATAGCAATATAATTGGTAGCATGAAGGTAGCTCAATTTTATACCGCTTATGGTATTGTAATTAACAAAATACAAAAGCCTCGTTTTGTATTAATTAAGTTACGAAGGGCTTTTGCACGGTCACCTTTGTGGTGTTACCGCATTAATACTAAACCATAAAAACTTAATAAATCATGAAAAAACAACACTTTGCTTGTATGGGATTGCTATGCACAATTTTTTGGGCCGGCTGCAGTGGCAGTAAATCGCATTCGGAACTTTCGTCGGCAGATACTACTGCGGCAATATCCAATTTGGATACGGCGGCTAAACAGGTTAAACTGGTGAAAACCGCCAATATGCACTTTAAGGTAAAGGATGTTAAAAGCATAAGCCAAAGTATAACCGCGCTTACCGCTAAGTACAAAGGCATGGTAATGCACCACAGCATGCAAGCATATACGGGCAGGAGCGAGCGTGTACCCCAGGGTAGCGATTCGGTTATGCTCATATCATCGTGCATAACCAATGCCGATATGGTGGTTAGGATACCATCGGGCGATGTTGATGCATTTTTAAACCAGGTTGGCGGCATGGCCGTATATGTAAATAGCCGCAATATGGATATTGAAGATAAAGCGCTGGATTACCTAGCGGCCCAAATGAAATTTTTAAGCCGGTCGGAATTTATTGCACAACAAAAAAAGGGAATAATAAAGGTTAAGAACCCTGCCGATGTAATGAACCTGAAAGACGATTTGATAGACCAGCAGATAGATAACAAACGCATTGATAACGCCGTTAAATACAGCACCGTTGGCCTTAACTTTTACCAAAGCAACACTATAGCTCGCGAAGTGGTGGTGAACGACGATCCGTCGAATTTTAAGTTGCCGTTTTTTGGCCGTTTGGGATACGCTTTGGCAAACGGCTGGAGTATTTTTATTGATGCGGTAATAGCCATGGCCAACCTGTGGATGTTTGCAGTAGCGGCAATTGCCATATGGGTGTTGTACAAGTACTTCAAAAAAAAGAATGCAATAGCTGCGATGTAAATAAGGGATAAAAAAAACTTTACAATGCCTTACTTATTTTGGGTAAACATTCCTATTTTTGGCACTACAAAAAAACAACATCAGCAATGAGCACAAGAGAACACGCAAACGATACGCGTCACTATTTAATGTTAACCGTAGCAATTATAATTGGCATATTGGGCGTTTATATCCGTTTTTGGGGTCCGGAGTCGTTTATGCTAACCTCTATATCAAATGTGGTTTTAGTTATCGGTATCCTAATCGCGCTTAAAACCGTGTTCACCATTATGAAGTAACAAGGCATTTTTACATAAAAAAAGCGCATTGGTTGTATAAACTGATGCGCTTTTTTATTGACTTTGAAATATTATGCCTTGCGTTTCCGCAATTTTTTGTGCGCTTTTACTATAGCTTTTAGTCGTTCGTTACCCTCAATGGCCTTTAGGCCCTCTTCGTAGCCTATCATATAAATTTCTTCGGCAGCGTCGGTATCAAATATGCCATAGTCGCCTAGGCCGTGAGGCTCTATCACCACGTCGCATAAAATTTTGTGCGTATTGAGGCTCGAGTTTATGGCTATCATGGCGGCCCGGTCTATCATTTTACCAAACGAAGTAATCTCGGTAACTACAGGCAGGTGATTGCATGACGAGCCGATAATGAAATCGCAGTTACCAACCAGTGGTTCTACCGGAAAATTGTTTAATATACCCCCATCAACATACATGTGTTGGTTAATAATAATGGGCCTAAAAATACCCGGCAAACAGCACGACGCTAAAATGGCCAGGTCCAGGTCGCCTTCGGTAAAGTAAACAAGCCTGCCTTCGCCCAAATCAACAGATGATATGGTTATATTTGTTTTAAGTTCCTTAAATGAGTTGTGCGGAATGTATTGCTTAATTAAATGCTGCGCGTTTAATATAGATAGCAATCCGGTGCTGCCAATTGCGGGCCTCAGCAGTTTAAATAACTTGGCTTCTCTAATAATATTCAGTATTTCTTTAGGGGCATAACCGGCGGCAAAAAATGCTGCGGCAATAGCTCCTGCACTTGTGCCCGATATGTGCGAAAACCGGATTCCGTTATCCGTAAGTGCCTGTAAAACGCCCAGGTGCGATACACCCCTGATGCCGCCGCCCGATAGGGCGATGCCAATCTTATCGGAATTATTTTGGTCGGTATTTGGATTCATTGAGTATTTTTTGTGCGTCGTTATCAGCCATTAATTGTGCCAAAGTTATTTGCGGGTTTTTATCCATATACTGTTTTACAATTTGCCAGCCGGTATAAACCGCAATTTTAGGTGCCGATTGGTTATGCTCCCCTAGGCCGGGTGTAAAAGGTGCCTCGTTAATATATTTCTGTATTTTAAGCATGTCGCTTTCGTACAATAAATTTTCGTCTAAAATATAAGCCCATATCTGTGGCTTAAAATCCTGGCACCATTGCAATTGGGCGGGGGTATAACCAATTTTTACCGAATCGGGCACATCGGGCAGGGTGGAGTCCATCATATACATTACCTTGCCGTTGTATATCATTTTTGATAGCAGCGTGCGGTCTTCATCCTTTTCGGGAAACATATCTTCTCGCACAAAACCTTCCACCACGCGCGGCACAATGTTTTGAGGGGTAAACCTGCGGGATATGTAATGCGGAAACTCCTCAACCAAGGCAGGGTAAAATTTAGAGTTGGCACCCAAAAACTGGTCGAGCCCTATAGCAAAATACTTATCGCCAATGGATGTTTGCGCCTGGAAGCCCGAAAAGTAGGCATAAACCTGCGGTATATGTTTCTGCGGAAAGTAGTATTTAATACGCCTGAAAGCATCGGTTAGCTCCTGGTTTTGCTTATTGAGGTTAGGGTAAACCGAGTCTACCTCGTGTTTAACGCTCAAATAATCTTTAGTCGCAAAAATTTTGCGGAGGGTTGCAAAATAAGCCGTATCGTTAGTGCTGCCGGCTTTAAGTATGTGTTCAACAAAGTCGCGGTAAAATATTCCGTACCTTTTTTCAAGCAATACGGATTGCGCTGCCATGGGCTTGGTGCGCATTTCATCAAAATCGTGGTCGAAACGCCAAACTGTAATATTAACCGGAATATTACTTACATCGGCTTTTTTATTTCTTCCGCAAGCCACAAATAGCAGCCCGATAAAAAAAAATAGGTAAATTTGCTTTAGGGGTTTATAGCGCAGCAATGCATTCATACATCACAAAATTAAGTTTAAAAAATTACATAAACGGAACGCTAAGCCGTACTACCTATTATAATGATGATAAATATAGCTTTAGCCCAGCTAAATTACCATGTTGGCAACTTCGAATCGAATACAAAAAAAATAATAAGCACTATTGAAACGGCCCGGAGCAATGGTGCCGATTTGGTTGTGTTTTCGGAGTTATGTGTTTGCGGGTATCCTGCACGCGATTTTTTTGAGTTTAAAGAGTTTATTGACCTGTGCGAAGATGCCGCCCTGCAAATAGCCGCCGTATGTGCCGATATTGCCTGCATTATTGGTTTACCTACGCCAAACTTACGGCACCAGGGTAAAGATTTATTCAATTCGGCTTATTTTATTGAGAACGGAAAAGTAAAAGCTGTTGTAAACAAGGCACTGCTGCCCAATTATGATGTTTTTGACGAGTACCGATACTTTGAACCCGAAACCAACTTTAGCTGTATTGATTTTAAAGGGCACCGCATAGCACTAACCATTTGCGAAGATTTGTGGAATACCATTGAAAACCCTTTATACATTACCCGGCCAATGGATATGCTGATTGAGCAGCACCCCGATGTGATGATAAATATTGCCGCATCGCCATTTGCCTATAACCACGATACCGAACGGATAGATATTTTGAGCGGCAATTGTACGCAATATAACCTGCCCCTGTTTTATGTTAACCAAGTAGGTGCCCAAACCGAGCTGATATTTGACGGCGGTTCGCTGGTGTTTGATGCCGAAGGAAACATGCTTGACGAACTGCCTTATTTTAAAGAACACGTTTCGTATTATAAACTTGATAAGGGCGAAAACGGCAAGGCAGTTGTAAGCTACCAGCATACCGGCACATTTAAGCCGCACCATACCAGCGATATTGAGCAGATACACCAGGGCCTTTTATTGGGCATCCGCGATTATTTTTACAAATCCGGATTCACGAGGGCAATTTTGGGGCTGTCGGGTGGTATAGATTCGGCTGTGGTGTGTGCATTGGCTGCCGAGGCGCTGGGTGCCGAAAATGTAATGGCAGTATTGCTGCCGTCTAAATTCTCGTCAGATCATTCTATTGGCGATGCCGAAGACCTGGTTAAAAACCTGGGCTGTAAAAGCGAAACCATTGCCATCAAAAACATTACCGATTCGTTTGAAACGGCACTGCACCCACAATTTAACACCCTGCCCTTTAATATTGCCGAAGAGAATATTCAATCGCGCACACGCGGCGTATTGCTCATGGCTATGTGCAATAAGTTTGGTTATATTTTACTCAATACATCTAACAAAAGCGAAGCAGCCGTAGGCTACGGAACCTTGTATGGCGATATGTGCGGCGGTATTTCGGTACTGGGCGATGTTTACAAAACGCAGGTTTACCAATTGGCCAATTACATTAACCGCGATAAAGAGGTTATCCCACTCAACTCAATCGTAAAACCGCCGTCGGCCGAGTTAAGGCCGGGCCAAAAAGATTCGGACTCACTGCCCGATTATGATATTTTAGATACCATTTTAATGGAATACGTTGAGCACCGCAAATCATCATCCGAAATTATTAATATGGGTTATGATGAGCAGGTAGTAAAGCGTGTTATTAAACTGGTAAACACCGCCGAGCATAAACGTTACCAAACGCCGCCTATATTAAGGGTATCGCCAAAAGCATTTGGTATGGGCCGCCGTATGCCTATTGTAGGTAAATATCTGTCGTAAAAAATTAATAAACTGCGTTAACGCTAATGGTTAGGCTAAGGTGGCTAACGCTATCTTTTTTAACCTCTATAGCGTTAATTTCGCCTTTGCCATTAAAGCGGTTGGCGTATAGTTTACCATTATCGGCCACAAAAACCGAGTACTTGCCTACAGGTAGTGCAATGGCATAATAGCCATCGGCATTACTTTGTGCCTTGGTAACCAGGGCGGTTTGTATATTGGTGAAATAACCGCCATTATCTGTTGCTTGTTGGGTTGTGGTGAGGTTGTATATCCAAACGCTGGTTTGCACGGGCTTCCCTTCGCCAATTTTTATCCCCGGCGATGGCATTTGGTTGCCTTTTTTTAAGTAAACCCTGCCACTTATTCCCTGTTTAATTTGTGCAGGTTGCCAGGCAAAAAAGCAGCTTGCAATAATACTGTACAGTACCAATATTTTTTTCATACCTTTCACACTAACGTTTCAATATGGCAGTTATTCCATATAAGCAGCGCATGGTTTATATTTATTTTATATGAGGAAACTTTACCCCCGTATTTTCTTGTTTTTTGTATTTGTTTTACTGAGTAATGTAGCATTGCCACAACAAATACTTACAGATGCATTTAAAGCAAAAGAGCTTGTTGGCCTGTCGGCCAGCTTAAACACAAGCAACGCCGCAAGCCGCAAAAAGGCTTACGATATGGCCCGCAAAAAAGGTTGGATAACCTTTAAAGTAAAGCCCGATGGTACAACCATATCATTACAAGGGGTTGATGCCAGCGGCTTCCCCATTTATTTAACAACCTATAGTAACGTAATAGCAGCAGCAACCACGCGCACCAATACCGTTCAGCCCGGTGGTACATTGGATTTAAATTTAAATGGTTCCAGCGCGGCGTTAGCCAATAAATTAGCCATTTGGGATGCGGGGCTTGTTTACACCAGCCACCAGGAATTTGCCGGTAAAACCATAACCAACCGCGACGGTGCAACATCAATAAGCGACCATAGCAACCATGTGGCTGGCACCATGATAGCCAAGGGCGTTTATGCTCCGGCTAAAGGCATGGCCTTTGGTGCAACCAGTTTAATATCATACGATTATAATAACGATAATACCGAAATGGCCGCTGCGGCATCGGCCCTGCTTGTTTCAAACCACTCGTACGGGTATATTGCCGGCTGGTACTATAATGATACCCAGGCCAGGTGGGAATGGTACGGCCTTCCCGGCGATACCGAAGATTACAAATTTGGCTTTTACGATACCAATACCCGAACTTACGACCAAATAGCCTACAACGCCCCCAAGTATTTAATTGTAATAGCAGCGGGCAATAACCGCGGCGAAACAGGCCCCGCCGTGGGCACAACCTATTATGGTTATGCCAGCCGCACCGATGCTACCATAGTTAACAAAGGGCTGCGCCCGGCAACAATAAGCAGTAACGATGGGTACGACATTATTTCGTTAACGGGTACTGCAAAAAATGTTTTAACGGTTTCGGCAGTAAACCCCTTGCCTAATGGCCCCGCAACCGCTGCCGATGTGCAGGTTGCTTATTTTAGCAGCTTTGGCCCAACAGATGATGGCCGCGTTAAGCCCGATATTTGTGGCGATGGCGTTAATGTTTTATCAACCGGTGTGGGTTCTACCGATGCTTATTTAACCTTATCGGGCACATCAATGGCAACGCCTAACGTGAGTGGGTCGCTTTTTTTATTGCAGGAGTATTATGCACAAAAAAATTCGGGCAATTTTATGCTCTCGTCTACACTAAAGGGTTTGGTTTGCCACACCGCATTGGATGCCGGCAACCCTGGTCCCGATTATATTTATGGATGGGGACTGCTGGATATGAGCAAGGCCGCGCAAGCTATTACCGATAATGGTACCAAAAGTATAGTGAGCGAAAAAACCATAACCCAGGGCCAGGTACAAACCTACAACGTTACAGCATCGGGTGTTGGCCCTTTACGTGCCACCATTGCCTGGACAGACCCCGCCGGTACCGCTACCGCCGCCGGAACCCTTAACAGCCGCACCCCAAAGCTGGTTAACGATTTGGATATCCGCGTAAGCGATGGCACTACAACTTATAAACCCTGGGTATTGAGCCCAACAAACCCATCGGCAAATGCCACAACCGGCGATAACGTGGTTGATAACGTGGAACAGGTTTATATTGCCAATGCTGTGCCGGGTGTAAGTTATACCATTACCGTGAGCCATAAAGGTACTTTAAGCAGCGGCTCGCAAGCCTATTCGCTTATTGTAACCGGTATTGGCGGCTCGGTTTATTGCGCATCGGGGCCAAGCTCAAGTGCCGATTCAAGGATCAATAATTTTACCTTGTCAAATATCAATAACACACCTGCACCGGGTTGCACCACTTATTCGGACTATACGAGCCTTACCGCTACCTTAGAGCAAGGTAAAACTTACCCCCTAAGCTTAACTGTTGGCACATGCGGCGCTAATTTTAATAAAATAGCCAAGGTTTTTATTGACTGGAATGAAAATGGAAACTTTACCGATGCAGGCGAGTTGGTAGCAACATCGGGCGTAATTAATGGCGTAGGCACTTTTAATACTAACATCACAGTGCCCGCTACGGTTGTCCCCGGTAATGTAAGTCTGATGCGGATAGTATTATCAGAAACCAGCGATGCAACAACCATTGCCCCCTGCGGTACATATGCCAAAGGCGAAACGCAGGATTACAAGGTTACATTTACCCAAGCCAGTGTTGATGCGGGCATTACGGCCATTAACACGCCTGCCGCAAGTGGCACATGCCCGGCTAATAACAGCAACGTATCTGTAAAAGTAAAAAACTTTGGTACCTCAACATTAACCAGCATCCCGGTAACGGTAACCATAACATCGGCCCAGGGCGTAGTTACAACATTGAACGAAACCTATACCGGCTCGCTTGCGCCTTTGGCCGACGATGATTTTAATTTAACCGGCACCTTTGCTGCTGCCGGGGGCGCAACTTATACAATAACTGCCACTACAACCCTAGCTGCCGACCCTATTGCAAGCAACAACCAAACCACGGCAACGGCGGTAATTAATAACTCGCCGGTTATTACGGCTTCGTCGGCATCGTTTTGTACCGACGCTAAAACCTATAATTTAAGCGCCACGGGCAGCGGCCAGGTATTTTGGTATAAAAACATTAGCGATGTTGTTCCGTTTACATTTGGCTCAAACGTAATTACCGCGCAAACACCCGTTAACAATACCTTTTACAGTGGCCTTAATGATTTTAGTGCCAACGTTGGCCCCGCTACAAAAAATGTGTTTACCGGTGGTGGTTATAACCAGTTTACCCCATCGGTTACTGTAACAACCAAGGTGCCGGTATTAATAAAGAGTGCCAGGTTGTATATTGGGTATCCTGGTAAAATAACCTTTAGCGCAAGTACTTTAGCCGGGGCAGTGGTATCAACCACCACCATTAATGCTGCTGCAACGCGCACAACGCCGGGATTAGGCGTGCAAAACGACGACCCTAACGACCAGGGCAAGGTATACAACTTAAACCTGGCTTTGCCATCGGCAGGTACTTACCTTATATCTGTTAGCTATGCAGATAATGCAACCATTTATCGCAATAGTGCCACCGTTACAGGTTATCCGTTTAGTATAGGCAATATTTTTAGCATATCCGGCAATACCGTAACCTCAACAACCGATACTGCCGCTTACAAGGCATATTACTATTATTTTTACGATATGCATGTGCAAAGTTTAGATTGCCCGGGAGTGGCAAGAACTGCCGTTGCCGTAGTTAAGCCCATCATAACATTAAACGGAAGTGTTTTAACATCCAACTTTAGCCAGGGTAACCAATGGTACCTAAACGGCACGTTAATAGCAGGCGCAACAGGGCAAACCTATACCCCCGTGCGTAGCGGTATATACCGGGTTGATGTAACGGTAGCCAGCGGTTGTATATCAAAAGCCAACGATTTTAGTTTTGTATTACCCGCCAAAGATAACAGCAGCGATGGTGCCGAAATTGCCCTGGCCCTGTTCCCGGTGCCGAGCAACGGCAAAGTTAACCTTGCTTTTACTGCCGTTAAAGATGAGCAACTGTCAATTTCGGTAGTGAATATGTTAGGGCAGTACGCCTATAAAGATACCCGCAATATAACTGCTGGGCCATATAATACCATTTTAGATTTATCTGGGTTGGCCAGCGGGGCTTACTTTGTGCGCCTTGGCATTGGCGATAAAACGTATACCCGTAAAATATCTATTGTAAAATAGGCATGGTGCAAAAAGAAAATGGCCGCGAAACCTGGTTTCGCGGCCATTTTCTTTGGGGTTTCTTTTCTGGTTTAAAAGCAATATTTAATGCCTAAGCCAGGTGCAAGGTCAACAAAGGGGCCGCCCGATAGCTCTACCCTTGGGTTTAAATCCAAACTAACCGCTATGGGCGATTTAGGGATTATGTATTCCAGCCCGATAACACCATCAACACCCAATAAAAGCTGATTGTTGGCATAAGTGTTATTTGAACCGCCAAAGCGTTGGTATGAGTTACCAACCGAGCCAATGTGCGCGCCTGCGCCATAGTAAAATTTAAGCTCGGCTACGTTAAAGGCAGTTTGGTTTATCTCGTAAAGGCCGGTAATTACTACCCCACCCGAGCGGAAACCCAATATACCTTCCAGCGAAACATCGCCGCCGGCAAAATACTTTCCGGATATGCCGTTTTCGTACCCACCAAATTTTAAGCCTGCTGCAAACTGGTAGCTTGTTTGCGCGGTTGATTTTTTTGCTGTAAATAAAATTACATTAAACAGCAATGCAATAAGTAATAGCTTTTTCATATTAGCGTTTTGTTTTAAACGGGCAGTTTTTAAATATTGGTGCAACCGATGCCTTTAACGCCCCGGTTAACCAATTAAGTATTTGTTGAGCCTTAATTTCGTGCAAAAATAAACCAATGGTGTAATTATTATAACATTTATACTTAAAACAGTTTGGGTATAAACAAACTTTAAAATTTATATATTTGATTTTTTAGCTTCTAAAAGCAAACCAATTTTACGTAACCCTATCTTATTAATATTAACACTAAGGCCATGAGTATAACACGGGTTTTTGATCTATTACAATATAATTTGGAAAAATTTCCGAAGGCCGATATGCTGGCTCATAAAGCAGAAGGCGGCTGGACAAAATATGCTTCGCAACAGGTTATTGATACTATAAACCAGGTGAGTTACGGTTTACTGCAACTTGGAATAAAAAAAGATGATAAGGTGGCCATTATGTCGCCAAACAGGCCGGAGTGGAATTTTTGCGATTTTGGCATTATGCAGATAGGTGCCACCCAGGTACCAATGTACCCTACCCTGAGCGACGCCGATATTGAATTTATACTGAAGGATGCCGAGGTGAAGATGATCTTCGTTTCGGATAAAGAAATATATGGCAAAATAATAGCCATTAAGGATAAGGTAGCACCGCAATTAATTATTTATACTTACGAAAAAGTAAACGGAGCCAAACACTGGAGCGAGGTTTTACAATTGGGAAGCGAGCACCAGGAGCCTGATTTGCAGCAATACCGCGATAAAATACAACCCGACGATTTACTTACGCTCATTTATACATCGGGCACTACGGGCACACCCAAGGGTGTAATGCTAACGCATGGTAATTTGGTAAGTAATGTGCTGGAATCGTCCAAATTATATCCGCAGGAAATTAAGCGGGCTTTGAGCTTTTTGCCCATGTCGCATATTTTTGAGCGGATGGTAATTTACATGTACGTATATCTGGGTATATCTATTTACTACGCCCAAAGCATGGATACCATTGTTGCCGATATGCAGGATGTTAAGCCCCATTGCTTTACCACCGTACCGCGCCTGTTAGAAAAAGTTTATGATAGAATTGTTGCCAAAGGGGCCGAATTAACCGGAGCAAAAAAGGCCATATTTTATTGGGCACTTGATTTGGGTTTGAAATATGAATTAGACGGAGCAAACGGGTTTTGGTATGAACTGAAACTTAAAATTGCCCGCAAACTGGTGTTTAGCAAATGGCGCGAAGCTTTGGGTGGCGAAATTATCGCCATCGTATCTGGCGGGGCGGCATTGCAGCCGCGTTTGGCCCGTGTATTTTGGGCCGCCGAAATAAAGATTTTAGAAGGCTATGGTTTAACCGAAACATCGCCGGTAATTACGGTTAACTTCCCGATGCAGGGCGGCACAAAGTTTGGCACCGTTGGCCCCATACTAAAAGGTGTTACCATTAAGATAGCCGAAGACGGCGAGATAATGGTAAAGGGCCCCAACGTAATGAAAGGCTATTACAAGCGCGAAGATGCCACCAGCGAAGCTATTGATGCCGACGGCTATTTCCATACCGGAGATATTGGCGAATTGGTAGATAACACTTACCTGCGCATAACCGACAGAAAAAAAGAGATATTTAAAACTGCCGGAGGTAAGTACATTGCCCCGCAAACTTTAGAGAACAAGTTTAAAGAGTCGCCGCTGATTGAACAGATCATCGTTATTGGCGAAAACGAGCGGTTCCCGGCGGCCTTGATATTGCCTGCCTTTGATGCACTAAAAGATTGGTGCGCTAAAAAGGGGATAACCTTTACCACCAACCAGGAAATTATTAAAAACCAACAGGTTGTTGAGAAATACAAAAGAGAGATAGAACGGTACAACGTTGGCTTTGGCCACTGGGAACAGGTTAAAAAGTTTGAACTGATTGCCGATGAATGGAGTATCAATACCGGTGAAATGACACCTAAATTAAGCTTAAAGCGTAAGGTGATATTAAAGAAATATGATAAATTAGTGCAAAAAATATATCAAAGCGTACAAGCACATGCATAAGCTATATCACCAAGCTAATATTTACATCCTGTTATTTTTTATAGCAGGATTTTTTTTGTTCGCCGGTTGCGCACGGGGGCAATTGGGTAAAAATAACACTGGCCATTATGATAATGGTGTTGTTGTTTGCGCCTATCCGGATGCATCGCAGGTTGGTGTTAATATTTTGAAAAAGGGAGGTAACGCTGTTGATGCCGCCGTAGCTGTGCAGTTTGCCCTGGCCGTTGTTTACCCGGATGCCGGTAATATTGGCGGTGGCGGCTTTATGGTTTACCGTTCGGCAACGGGCCAAACCAATACGCTCGATTTTCGCGAAAAGGCCCCGCAAGGCGCAATCACCAATATGTTTTTAGATTCGGCAGGTAACGTAGTGCCCAATATGAGTTTGGCTACCCACCAGGCATCGGGCGTACCCGGCTCGGTTGATGGCATGGTACAGGCTCACCAAAAATACGGCAAACTAAAATGGGCAAACCTGGTACAACCCGCTATTGATTTAGCCCGCAATGGGTTTAAACTAACCAAGGCAATGGCCGCGAGCCTCAACCACGAACAAGCTGATTTTAAAAGGTTAAACCCGGGCAAGGCATACTTTATAAAAGATACCCCGTACCAGGAAGGCGATATGCTGGTGCAGGAAGACCTGGCTAAAACATTGGAATTGATACGTGATAAAGGTCGCGAAGGTTTTTACGATGGTACTGTAGCCAGCCAAATTGTTGCCGAAATGAAAACCGGCGGCGGCTTAATTACCAAAGCCGATCTGCAAAATTATCACTCGGTTTGGCGCAAGCCCATTATCGGCAATTATAAGGAGTATAAAATCATCACCATGCCGCCACCATCAAGCGGCGGTATTGCTTTGCTGCAATTACTAAAATCGGTAGAAAATTACCCTTTAAAACGCTGGGGCTTTAACAGCGATTCCACCATACAACTAATGGTTGAGGCCGAACGCCGTGTATATGCCGACCGTTCTAAATACCTGGGCGATCCGGATTTTTATAAAGTGCCTGTTGATAGTTTGTTGCAACCAAAATACATTACCAGCCGCATGGAAAACTTTAACTGGGCCGCCGCAACACCAAGTTCCACCGTTTTGCCGGGTGTATTTGTAGGTTATGAGAGCGACCAAACCACCCACTTTTCTATTGTGGACCATGATGGCAATGCGGTATCAATCACCACAACATTAAACGGGGGCTTCGGCTCAAAAATAGTGGTTAACGGCGCAGGTTTTTTGCTTAACAACGAGATGGACGATTTTAGCTCGAAATCCGGCGTACCCAATATGTACGGATTAGTGGGTGGCAAAGCAAACTCCATACAACCCGGTAAACGCATGCTATCATCCATGACGCCTACCATCATAGAAAAAAACGGAAAGCTGTTTATGGTAGTAGGCACACCGGGAGGCTCAACTATAATTACATCGGTATTCCAAACCATAGTAAACGTAATTGAGTTTAACCAGGATATGCAACGCGCCGTAACCTCAAAGCGTTTCCACCACCAATGGCTGCCCGACGAAGTATACATTGAGAAAGATGCCATTGACAGCCTAACCAAAATTATATTAGAGAAAAAAGGCTATAAAATAACCGAACGCGGTAAAATAGGCCGCGTGGATGCCATATTACTCACCCCATGGGGATACTACGAAGCCGGTGCCGACCCGCGAGGGGATGATACGAAGATGGGATGGTGATTTAGCTGATAGCTTTTAGCTGCAAGCAACAAGCTTTGATTTTTTGAAAGAAATTATATGCGTAATTTTAAGGAGTACCTGGTGTGGCAAAAATCAATGGAATTAACGGTGGTTATTTATGATGTTACTAATAAATTTCCATCGGAAGAGAAATTTGGTTTGATCTCACAGATAAGGAGAGCGGCAGTTTCTATACCATCAAACATTGCTGAAGGCGCCGGTGCTTCTACCCAAAAACATTTTGGCGAATATTTGCAACGTGGTTTGGGTTCGGCCTTTGAAGTGGAAACGCAATTGTTGCTGTCAAAACGGCTCAATTATATTTCGGAGGATGTCGCTAATAAAATTATTGAGCAAATTGCTGAGGTGCAAAAAATGCTCGCAAGCTTAATTAAAATGCTTAAAGAGTAAGGCAAGCTAACGGCTTGTAGCTTAAAGCTTATAGCAAAAAAATTTCCTAACAATTATGCTTGCATATTAAAATGTTACTTTATATATTTGTTATGCTTGCATAGTAAATATGAACCAACAAGAAACCATCGATTATTATTTGAAAGTAGTTTGGCAAACGGTGGCTAACCGGTATAACCAGTTGGCATCCGAGTTTGGCATAACCCAGTCTATAGGTTATCTGCTTATCAACATCAATGATAAAGAGGGTACAACGGTGTCGCAGGTGGCGGCGTTGCTGGGCCTAAAATCAACCAGTTTGTCGCGTATGTTAACCAACCTGGAAGAGATGGGGCTAATTTACCGCGAATCTAACAAAGGCGATAAACGCTCGGTTAAAATACACCTAACCGATTTGGGCCGCGAAAAAAGGCATTTGGCCAGGGTTGTTGTACGCAAGTTTAACGACTACTTGAACACCCACATCAGCGAAAGCGATAAAAACCAGTTAACCGAAACATTGAAAAAAATTAATCAACTAACACTTGATTATAAACCCGAATAGCCTCACCCAAACCTCTCTCCAAAGGAGAGGGTTTTGGATGTGGTTATCGGCGGGAATTATATAAACTATTAAATAAAACTCCTTCTCCTTTTGGAGAAGGCTGGAATGAGGCCATGAAAAGATTAATTAAAAAAGTAGCTGTTTTAGGTTCGGGCGTTATGGGGTCGCGTATAGCGTGCCACTTTGCCAATATTGGCGTTGAGGTGTTGCTGCTTGATATTGCACCCAAAGACCTTACGCCCGACGAGCAGGCTAAAGGCTTAGCACTTGATAACCCGAAGGTGAAAAACCGCATTGTAAATGCGGCACTCGAATCGGCCATTAAGTCTAACCCGTCGCCGGTGTACACCAAAGCGGTAGTTAGCCGAATTACAACAGGCAATTTTGACGACAACATGAAAGATATTGCCGGTTGCGACTGGACTATTGAAGTAGTGGTTGAAAACCTGGATATTAAAAAGAAGGTTTACGACCAGGTTGAAAAATTCCGTAAGCCGGGCACTTTAATTACATCAAATACATCGGGCATCCCCATCCATTTGATGGCCGAAGGCCGCAGCGACGATTTTAAGGCCAATTTTTGCGGAACTCACTTTTTTAATCCGCCGCGTTATTTACGCTTGCTCGAAATTATCCCAACGCCGCATACCAGCGCCGAAGTGGTTGATTTTGTGATGCACTACGGCGATAAATTTTTAGGTAAAACAACCGTTTTATGTAAAGATACTCCGGCCTTTATAGCCAACCGCGTAGGTGTTTACTCTATTATGGCACTGTTGCACCTGGTAGAAAAAATGGATTTGACTGTTGAAGAAGTGGACAAATTTACCGGGCCAGTTTTAGGCAGGCCAAAATCGGCCACTTTCCGCACCAGCGATGTGGTTGGTTTAGATACCATGATAAACGTTGCCAACGGCTTATACAACAATTTGCCCAACGATAAGGCTCACGATTTATTTGTGCTGCCCGAATACGTGAAAAAGATGGCCGAAAACAAATGGCTGGGCGATAAAACTAAACAAGGCTTTTACAAAAAAGTAAAAAACGCCGATGGCTCAAGCGAAATTTTAGCACTCGACTTGAAAACGTTGGAATATAAGCCGCAGATTAAAGTTAAATCGGCAACGCTGGATGCCACCAAGCCTGTTGAGAACCTGCGCGAGCGGATGAAGGTTTATGCCAAAGGAACCGATAAGGCAGGCGAATTTTTCCGCACCTCGTTTTATGGTTTGTTTGAATATGTGAGCGACCGGATCCCCGAAATATCCGACGAGCTATACCGTATTGACGACGCACTAAGGGCCGGTTTTGGCTGGGAACTTGGTCCGTTTGAGGTTTGGGACGCTTTGGGTATTAAATATACCGTTGCCAAAATGAAAGAAAAAGGCAACGAAGCAGCAGCCTGGGTACACGAGATGTTAGATGCCGGCAACGAAACTTTTTATAAAGTGGAGAACGGCCTTAAATTGTATTACGACATCCCAACCAAAAGTTATAAAGCAATACCCGGTACACAAAGCTTTATTGTACTGGATAACATTCGCGCAAATAAAACCATTTGGAAAAACAGCGGCACAACCATTACCGACCTTGGCGATGGCATTTTAAACCTGGAGTTTCATACCAAAATGAATACCATTGGTGCCGAAGTTTTGCAAGGCATTAACAAAGCCATTGATTTGGCCGAGAAAGATTACCGCGGCCTTGTAATTGGTAACGATGGTGCAAACTTTTCGGCAGGTGCAAACGTGGGTATGATATTTATGATGGCCGTTGAGCAGGAATGGGATGAGGTAAATATGGCCGTTAAAATGTTCCAGAACACCAGTATGCGCATCCGTTATTCATCAATCCCAGTAGTTGTTGCGCCGCATAACCTAACCCTGGGCGGTGGATGCGAGTTTTGCTTGCATGCCGACCACGTACAGTTAAACGCCGAAACTTATATGGGTTTGGTTGAGTTTGGTGTAGGGCTAATTCCGGGCGGCGGCGGTACCAAAGAGTTTACGCTCCGGACATCCGACGAGTTTAAGGAAGGCCAGATAGAACAGAATATTTTAAAAGATCGCTTTTTAACCATTGGCATGGCCAAGGTTTCAACATCAGCCGCCGAAGCTTACGATTTGGGTTATTTGCTTAAAGATAAATACAGCATCAGCATGAACCGCAGCAGGCTCATTGCCGATGCCAAAGAAAAAGCAATTGAGCTGGCCGATGCCGGATATACGCAACCCGCACATCGTAAAGATATTAAGGTGCTTGGCAAGGCCGGTTTAGGCATGGTTTACATTGGTGCTAACTCCATGTATTCGGGCCATTATATTTCAGAACACGATAAAAAGATTTCCGAGAAACTGGGCTACGTAATGTGCGGTGGCGATTTATCATCACCAACGTTAGTTACCGAGCAATACCTGCTGGACCTGGAACGCGAAGCATTTTTATCGCTCTGCGGAGAAAGAAAGACCTTGGAAAGAATACAATCGATTATAACAAAGGGGAAACCTCTGAGGAATTAGAATAGTATTGCGATATGCGTATAGCGTATTGCGAATTAAATAACTGAGTTAGTATCGCAATACGCAATACGCTCTACTCAATACTAACAAAATGGCACAAGAAGCATATATTATAGCAAGATACAGAACCGCAGTTGGCAAGGCCCCGCGTGGTGTTTTTCGTTTTAAAAGGGCCGATGATTTGGCAGCGGAGGTAATCCGTGCTTTAGTGGCATCGGTTCCGGGGCTTGATAAAGACCGTATAGACGATGTAATTGTGGGTAATGCTACGCCCGAAGCCGAGCAGGGTTTAAACGTTGCCCGTTTAATTTCGTTAATGGGATTAGATACCGATAAGGTACCCGGCGTGGTGATGAATCGTTATTGCGCATCGGGCCTGGAAACTATTGCTACCGCTACGGCCAAAATACGCGCCGGCATGGCCGATTGTATTATTGCAGGTGGGGTAGAAGTAATGTCTACAATACCGATGGGAGGCTGGAAAATTGTCCCTAACGAAACCGTAGCCATGACGCATCCGGATTGGTACTGGAACATGGGCCTAACTGCCGAGGCTGTTGCTAAGGAGTATAAAGTTAGCCGCGAAGACCAGGATGAGTTTTCGTATAACTCGCACCAAAAGGCGATCAAGGCCATCCAAAACGGGCACATGAAAGAAGGCGTACTGCCTATCACCGTAAAGGAAACCTATTTGGATGCCAACCTGAAAAAGAAAACCAAAGAATACGTAGTTGATACCGACGAGGGCCCGCGTGCCGATACCAGTATTGATAAACTGGCTAAACTAAAGCCCGTTTTTATGGCCGATGGCGTAGTAACGGCAGGTAACTCGTCGCAAACGTCGGACGGTGCTGCATTTGTGCTGGTAGTATCGGAGAAAATGCTGAAAGAATTGAACGTACAACCTATAGCCCGTTTGGTTAGCTACGGCGTGGCAGGCGTGCCGCCGCGTATTATGGGTATTGGCCCAATTTACGCTATCCCGAAAGCACTCGCTCAAGCTGGTATGACTTTAGACCAAATTGATTTATTTGAATTGAACGAAGCCTTTGCATCGCAATCGTTAGCAGTGGTACGCGAATTAGGTATCGATCAAACAAAAGTTAACGTAAACGGCGGTGCTATTGCATTGGGCCATCCGCTGGGTTGTACCGGTGCTAAATTAACTGTGCAGTTAATGAATGAGCTGAAGCGTACCAACCAGAAATATGGTATTGTAACGATGTGCGTAGGTACGGGCCAGGGTGCTGCGGGTGTGTTTGAAATGTTATAAGAATAGTATTGCGTAGTGAGTATTGCGTAATGCGATTAAAAACTGAGGATTAAATTATCTGTAATAATGCATAATATCAGGGAACTTAAAGTTTGGAATAAGGCAATCGATCTTGCAGTGAAGGTTTATAAGATTTCTGCCGACTTTCCTTCAGATGAGCGGTTTGGCTTAATCTCGCAAACCAGACGTTCGTCAGTTTCAATTCCTTCAAATATTTCTGAGGGTGCAGGTAGAAATACGAATGGTGAGTTCAAGCAATTTTTAGGTATAGCCAATGGTTCTTCTTACGAACTGCAAACACAAATGGTAATTGCCAATAGATTAGGATTTATTGATACTCAATTATGTGACGAGGTATTAGATAATATTGATGAGATCCAAAAGACGACCTATAACCTGCAAAAAACATTAAATAAATAATTCATGCGTTGGGTGTCGCAATACGCAATACGCAAATCTCAATACTAGCAAAATGGAAACTATAGAAAAAAAAGTAATTAAAGGTGGCGAATTTGTTATTCGCGAAACCGACGCGCAGGATATTTTTATTCCTGAAGAGTTTGACGAGGAATCGCAGATGATTAAAAAAACCTGTGAGGATTTTTTAGCCGCAGAGGTTTTCCCAAATCTTGATCGTATCGATTCGCAGGAAGAAGGCTTAATGCCCAGTTTGATGGATAAGGCCGGCGAATTGGGTTTGCTGAGCGTTTCTATCCCCGAAGAATACGGCGGCTTTGGCAAAAACTTTAATACCTCAATGCTGGTTGCCGATGCTATTGGTGCAGGTTATTCTTTCGCCGTGGCATTATCTGCTCATACGGGTATTGGCACCTTGCCTATACTGTACTACGGTAACGCCGAGCAAAAGGCTAAATACGTACCCAAATTAGGTACTGGCGAGTGGAAAGCCGCTTACTGCTTAACCGAACCAAATTCGGGCTCGGATGCTAACTCGGGCCGTACCAAGGCCAAGTTGAACGATGCCGGTACGCATTACTTAATTACAGGGCAAAAAATGTGGATCACCAATGGTGGTTTTGCCGATGTATTTGTGGTTTTCGCTAAAATAGACGACGACGCCAATTTGAGCGCATTCATCGTCGAAAAAACATTCGGCGGTATCAGCATGAACCCCGAAGAACATAAATTGGGTATCAAAGGCTCGTCAACCCGCCAGGTTTTCTTTACAGATTGCCCTGTTCCGGTTGAAAACTTATTATCCGAGCGTCAAAACGGATTTAAGATAGCCGTTAATATTTTGAATATTGGTCGTATTAAATTAGGGGCTGCCGCTATCGGTTCATCGCGCATGGCGCTTAATTATGCGGTTAACTACTCCAATGAGCGGGTACAGTTTAAACTGCCTATTTCAAAATTTGGTGCCATCCGCTATAAAATAGCCGAAATGGCAACCCGTATTTATGCTACCGAAAGCGCGGCATACCGTGCAGGGCAAAACATTGAGGATGCCTACGAATCGTTAGTAGCCGGAGGGATGGATAGTGGCAAGGCCAAACTAAAATCGACCGAGCAATTTGCTATTGAGTGTGCCATACTGAAAGTTTGGGGATCGGAAACGCTGGATTATACTGTTGACGAGGGTTTGCAAATATATGGCGGCATGGGTTATAGTGCCGAGGCACCGATGGAGCGCGCTTATCGCGATAGCCGCATTAACCGGATATTTGAAGGCACAAACGAGATTAACCGGATGCTGATTGTGGATATGTTATTAAAACGCGCCCTAAAAGGCGAGCTTGATTTAATGACACCCGCTATGGCTGTTGCCGGAGAGCTGATGGCTATTCCGGATTTTGGTGCCGAAGATGATTCGCCTTTTGCTTACGAGAAAAAGATACTCAAAAACCTAAAGAAAACAGGGTTAATGATTGCAGGTGCCGCCGTTCAGAAATTAATGGCTACCTTAGGTAAAGAGCAGGAGATATTGATGAACATTGCCGATATTATTGGTTATGTGTATGTTGCCGAATCGACCCTGTTACGTACCGAGAAATTGGTCAATATGCGCGGTGAAGACGCCTGCAAGGGGCAGTTAGATATGATGAGGATATACCTGCACCAGGCGGTTGACCATACCTACATAGCCGGAAAAGAAGCCTTAAACTCGTTTGCCGAAGGCGACGAATTTACCGCCATGATGATGGGCCTTAAACGCTTTACCAAAACCAATCCGTTTAATATTAAGGATGCAAGGCAGCGCGTGGCCAAACAAATTATTGAGGCCAATAAATATTGTTATTAACTGACCATTAATATATATAGTACGAGCCGTTGCTTTTTTGCAACGGCTTTTTTGCGTTAAAAACTCAATAATGTACAACACAAACTAAACAAACGTTTTATGCGTTTAGTAAATGCAAAAGGCACTAAACACCCCGGCCCTCACATTAATTTGATAAAAAAAGTGTTAAAAAGTGTTAAGGTTCTGTTTTTGAATTTTAAAAGGATAAATTTGCCCTTTATTAATAAAATGGGCAAAATACTGTTGTTGAGTTTTATTGTGGGCATAATTATAAGCGGGTGTGGTAAAGTAAACACCCTTGCAGATAACGCACGCCTGCAAGCCGCTGCCGACAGCATTATTATACACAAATACATTACAGATAATAACCTTACCGGCGTGGCCAAAGAGATAAAAACAACCGGCGAATTTTACATTATTGATACCTTGGGTACAGGTAGTGCATTGTTCACCAGTTCAACATTGGTAACCGTTGGCTATAAGGGCAGTTTACTAGGCAGTAGCAGCACTTTTATTAATAATTTTGGTGTGTTTCATCCTTCGTTTGCGCTGGGTACCGTTATTCAGGGTTGGCAATTGGGCCTGCCGCTGATAAAAAAGGGCGGCACCATTAGGCTAATAGTACCTTCGGGATATGCTTACGGGCCATATCCGCAAAGCGACTACGGCTTACCTGCAAATGCTATACTTGATTTTACAATAAAACTTTACGATATAACCAACTAATAATGAAACAAACTTTATATACCCTTGTGGTATTTTGTGCTTTCGGCCTATTGTCGTGCCGCAAAAACAGCGGCGATTTTACCATAAAGCAATACGATGAAGATAAGATAAAAACCTATATCAATAATAACAACTTATCAGCGGTAATGAAACGCGATACATCTGGCGGCGATACTACAGGTATTTATTACCAGATAATTACCCCGGCTCCGGTTACGGCCACGCCCATTGCTTATTCGGACAGGGTTTCGTTTGTTTACACCGTAAAATCTTTTGATGGTTCTTACTCATCAACCGATACAATTTTCAATCACACCTATACCTATTCGGCTTATGTTACACCCGATGGCCTGCAATTAGCAATAAAAAGCATAGCTAAATATAAGGGTACAAAAATAAGAGTGCTTATACCATCGCGCCTGGCATATGGTATTAACGGCACAACCCTTAGCGGTTACAATACCTCGGGCACGGTTGTGTACAGTATAATTGGCGGTAACCAATGTTTAGATTATACAATCACTATACTTGATGATACCAAGCAAGCTGCTTATGACGACTTGAGCATTCAAAAATATATGGCCGCCAACGGCTTAACAGGCCAGTACCAAAAAACAGCTTCGGGTTCGTATTACAGAGAAATACAAGTAGGTACCGGTACCGATGTGATCGGGATGAATTCTACTGTTGGGGTTCAATACACAGGTACTTTATTTAACGGTACTATTGCTGAGCAAGCTAACACTACCGACGGTAGCGCTGCATATACTTTTACATTATGGGATGAGAGGCCTGCCTGGCAAGATGTTCTTCCACATGTAAAAGCAGGTTCTAAACTATCTATAATAACGCCGTCATCTCAGTCTTACGGGCAATCGACATATTCGGGTAGTACTGTTACTATTCCTGCGTTTAGCTGTTTGCGTTATGATATTAACGTAATTAGTGTTAGCAACTGATAGAACGTAAATTCATTCAATAAAAAAGAGGCTGTGTGAAAAATGCAGCCTCTTTTTTATTGGAAGTTACACTATCCCATTAGTAT
Organism: Mucilaginibacter gracilis; assembly: GCF_003633615.1. Taxonomy (NCBI): domain Bacteria; kingdom Pseudomonadati; phylum Bacteroidota; class Sphingobacteriia; order Sphingobacteriales; family Sphingobacteriaceae; genus Mucilaginibacter; species Mucilaginibacter gracilis. Next base: position 2,099,121 of record NZ_RBKU01000001.1, read on the forward strand.
ATACTACCAAAATGTGTACTGACTCCCTGACCGCCACTTCCGGTATCGGCAAGTTGATACCATTGATTAGCGCCCCCCGTTGGGTACAGATATACTAAATTTCCGTCATTCTGAAATATCAACCGTACATCCTGACTGCCGGAGCAACTACTATAAATGTTTGATGCCCAATAAACGGTGGTTCCTGTCCTAGATGGGTCGCCATTAGTCAACACTAAATTTCCATCGGCTTGAAAAAAAAGGTACTGCGCACCAGAACCATTGGTGTTGGATGACCATAATGCTGTCGAGCCATGATATATAACCAAATTTCCATCGGATTGAAGGATAATTTTATCTGCGCCAGACCCATTATACATTGTAGTAGGTATAGCCTGCGTACCCGCGGTGTATGGCGGAGGCAATGTATATGAGCCGGTTCTTGATAATATTGGGTACATTGTATTTGGCCCAATAAAAGATGAACTTGCCGAATAAGTTACTGTGGCTTTACTTGTAAAGCCGCAAGGTAGGCTAACTAAGGCAGAACTGTTTACAAGCCGAGGTATCCGGGTTTCCGTTGGCTTGTTTTTGAAACTAATGTTTAATAAGGCCAATGATATCAAAGTGATACCAGCCAGATAGCTAATTGTTTTTTTGATTTTTTTCATGGTAATAATGTTTTTGATTTTTTATTTAATCAAATTTCTATATTGTCTTTGAAAAACATTATTACGAATTAGTATGTATTTTTAAATTAATATTATTTGCTTAAAGCCTCTTTAAAAGCTTTAAGGCAACGGTCGCGCGCAAAGGCGTGGTCAACAATGGGTTTTGGATATTTGCCGAAGTCGGCATATTCCGGAACCCATTTTTTTATGTATTGAAGTTGGGGGTCAAATTTTTTCAACTGCAACTCGGGGCTAAAAACCCTGAAGTATGGGGCAGCATCTGTGCCGCAGCCTGCGGCCCATTGCCAACCGCCAACGTTGCTGGCCATTTCGTAATCCAATAATTTACGGGCAAAGTAGTTTTCGCCCCAGCGCCAGTCAATCAACAAATGTTTACTCAAAAAGCTGGCCGTTACCATGCGTACCCGGTTATGCATATAGCCGGTTTGGTTTAACTGGCGCATACCGGCATCTACTAAAGGGTAACCCGTTTGGCCATCGCACCAGGCCTTAAACTCATGTTCGTTATTGCGCCATTTAATGCCTTCGTAGTCGGGTTTAAAGGCATGGGTGGCCGTGTTGGGGAAATGATATAAAACCATCATATAAAACTCGCGCCAAATTAACTCGTTAAGCCATGTTTTTTCGATGGCCAGGTTGGCATCATGGGCCAGTTGCCTTATGCTTTCGGTGCCAAAACGCAAATGTAAACCAATGTGCGATGTGCCTTCTACAGCCGGGAAATCGCGCCGCTCGGCATAATGGTTAATTATATTAACATAAGCTATTGGCGGGAAAGCAGTTTTGGTTTCAACAAAACCTAACTGCTTTAGGGTAGGAGTATCAAAGGCGTTTGTTTTAAACAAATTATCCAGATATTTTTCGGTTGGATAAGGTTTTAAATAAAATGGTTTTAATTTATCGTACCACTTGCGCTTGTAGGGGGTAAAAACGGTATAGGGTTTCTGGTCGTCTTTTACAACCTCGTTTTTTTCAAATATAACCTGGTCTTTATAAGTGTTAAAAGCAATTCCCTTTGCGGCAAAAAAAGTTTTCAATTCACCATCGCGCGTAGCAGCGTAGGGCTCATAATCGTGGTTGGTGTATACTGCGGTTACGTTGTATTGGTCCAATACTTCGGCCCAGGCCTGGTAAGGCCTGGCGTGTTTAACCAGTATGGACGAGTGGTGGTGTTTAAGCTGGCCCTGCAAAGCTTCAACCGTTTTATAAATGAACGATACCCGGGCATCATCTTTATCGGCAAGTTTATCCAGTATTTCGCTATCAAAAATAAATAGCGGTAAAACAGGGTTTGGCCCTTTAAGGGCATGGTATAAACCTGCGTTGTCGTTAAGCCGTAAATCGCGGCGAAACCAAAAAATACTGATAGCCTGTTTCATTAAACTTTGTTTAAGCAACGCATAGTTACTTAAATGGTTTGGTATAACTAAGTGCAAGCGTTATAAAACGCAAAAACCTTTGCCCAATTACAGGCAAAGGTTTTTGTTTAATTTTTAAAAAACTATTAAAAAAATTGAACGGTTTTGTACGTTGTAGTAATGGTAACTTTGGCATCGCTATTGCCTTTGCCAACATGGCCTTTATAGTTTTTAGTGGCGCTCCAACGGTGCTCGTCGTTGGCTGGTGTTTTGCAGGTTATTTTAACCACATCATCGTTATATTTAAAACCGTTGCTGTTGTTTTTTACGGTTACATCAAAATCAAAATTATCGCTGCTTTTTAACTCAACGGCAACCGGTGCAAATGCCGAGCTAATGTTTAAGCTTTTTAAATTTTTATCAATATCGTTAATTTTTATGCCTTCGCCATAGCGGTTTGTAATATTGGCGGCTGTTTTAAGCTTCACTATGTCTGACGAGATAAACTGGGCATCAAATTTTAAATTATTGGCGCTGCCTATTTTAACGCCGTTACCACCGTTGCCATACTGGCAATTTAAAGTACTACCGGTTATAGAGCCAATATTAACATCGGTAAAGAGGGTGCATATTTCGTTTTCGGTATTGGTAAGTTCTTTAGCAGTAAACGAGCCGTATTGTGTGTTAACAATAAGTTTTCCTTTAAAATCGGGCAGGGTTACGGCACCAAATCTGTTTTTAATTTCTAACGAATTTTTTGCCGGCATGTAAACAGTATAGTTTACTTCGGCCTTACTCACGTAGCTTTTGCCATTGTTGTTCCACGAACCCCACGACCGGTTTTGGCTCTCAATTTTTGTGGTGAATAAAATAACGCCATTATCTTTACTGTCGGTTATGCTAATACCGTCCAATAATTTTTGTGCGTTATCGTCGTCGTTGGCAATGCCTTTCATTTCAATATCAACCTTAAACTCGTTTTTGTTCCAGGTGTTAATGGTTACTTTGCCAAAGCTATTATTGATTTGCAATTTATCGTCCGAGTTAACCGGGTAGCTTTTGCTGTAAATTTTTACCTTCTCTTTTATTTCGCCGCTTTTAATCTTCTCCTCCGGGTTTTTGCCGCTATCATAATTAAGCTTGGTAATGCCATTAGTGGTTGCTACAGCTACGATAGCCCCGCCGCCACTAAAGGCGGAATTTGAACTACTGTAACTTTGGTTAATGGAGCCGCCGCTGGCAACTATCATTGGGGGCATTACCTGTAAGGGTTTTGCAGGGGGCGTGGGCGGAGCCTTAAATGTTTTTAACTGTTTGTTACCAAAACCCTGAACTATAATGGCATTTAAGTGGCCATCGTTAGTTTTCAAGCTATCCAGCTTTTGTTGCATTGCTTTAAGCCGGGCTTCCATTTTAGCCATTTTGGCTTCCATCTCTTTTTCCTTGTCGGGAGATACATCCTGACTGCTGGCATAGCCGTGTATGGCCAGCATTAGGATGAATGTATATGCTAATACTTTAAATATCTTTGATTTCATGACTTTGTTCTTTTTTCATTTGATTAAACTGTTCTATTACCTGTAATTGCTGATTGAGCACGTCGGTTTGTATTTGCAAGTTCCGGATCATTGCACGTAAAACACTTTCCTGGTCGGGGCTGGTGGCTAAATCTCTATTTAATTTTTTATAGGTCGAATCCATTTTGGTAATCTCGCCGCTAAACTCGCGGTAAAGTTGCGGGTCGTTTTTGGCGAGGGTTTTTAGCTCGGTACGTTTGCTTTGTATAAGCGATGTATAATGTACCTGCTGTTTTGCATATTCGGGGTTAATGGCTGCCAAATTTACCCCCGCGCTGCCATTGTGGGTTTTAAGGTAAAATGCAAACCCTATTGCCATTACTACTATAATTAAAGCTGCCAGCCGCATTACAAAACCCAGTGTAAAGGTTTTGGCTTCGCGCTTTGGCACTTGTGCTTCGGGCAACCGCAGTTTTTTCTCTATGTTGTTCCACAAATCATTTTCCGGTTCCAGTTCATCAAAATCGGCACTGTTTGTTTTGATGAAATCTTCTAATCGCTTGCTCATGATGTTATCCCTTTCTGTTTCAAAATTTCAATTAACTTTCTTTTTGCTCTTAAAAATTGTGTTCGTGATGTATTTTCGTTGATGTTTAAAACTTGTCCTATTTCTTCATGGTCATACCCTTCCAGTAAATAAAGCGATAAAACAACCCGGTATCCTTCGGGCAGCAGTTTCATGGCTTGCTTAACCTGGTCAACCTTATATTGTAGTTCGCCGTCATCGGCTTCATCTGCATCGGCAAGGTTTTCAATTTGCTCGTCGTTAATATCAACCAGTTCCATTTTGCGTTTGCGCAGCTGGTTAATGCAGCGGTGTACCACAATTTGCTTTAGCCAAAGGCCAAAAGTTGTTTCCTGCCTAAAATCTTTTATCCGCGCAAAGGCATCCAGGAAAGCTTCCTGCAATACATCCTGCGCCTCGTCAAGGTTATCAACTATCCTGAAGGCGGTGTTTAACATCGCCTTCGAGTATAATTTGTATAACTCGTAATGCGCTTTTTTGCTTCCCTGTTTACACTCAACCACCAGGTTGTAGTGTTTGTCTACATATACGGCTTCCAAATTTTAATCAGCTTTCAGGTTAAATGACACGCAGTTTTTTAAAACGTTGCATGCATGCTAATAAATTGTTAAGTGTTTTTTAAATTTAGTGAAAAGCCCACAAGCAAAAGTTTGGGTAATTTGCCTTTGAGAGAAGAAATAATTATTGATGTAGAGTTGCCAAGCAATAACGCGTTGATTTATTTACTTTAATTTGGCAGCCAAAAATGAGTCAATAGCATCAACAGCATTGTTGTACCTCTCATTACCCAAGCCCGAAATAACTACATAGTTTGCATTTAGAGCCTGTAGTTCGGTATGCCAAACCTGCATAAAATGCTCGCGCAGGTTAGGGAAATCGCGTAGCGGGTCGTCTTCCCAGGGCAGGTCGATGTTTAGCAGTAGGTAATAGTCGTAGTGGTGGTGGGTAAGTTCGTCTAAAACTTGTTGCGGGGCTTGGCCAAACATTTGGTCGCTCCAAATTTTTACGGTTATAAAGGTAGTATCGCAAATAAGCAGGCGGTTGGCTTGCGGCAGCAACTGGTTTTCTAAAGCAATTTGGCCGTGAAACATATTAATCTCATCTTGCCAGGTAGGCGCTTCGGTTAGGTTATCGCAATACTCGCGGGCAAACTCGGGCACCCAAACCGTATGGTAATACGCAGCCAGATATGCCGACATGGTAGATTTACCCGTTGACTCGGGACCCACTATTGCTATTTTAAGCGGCTCGTTCATGCTGCAATGTTATTTTGTTTGCGGTAAACTTTGCGCCAATCCAAATATCCAAAAAGGGCAAGGCCGGTATATATCACAAAAAGGATAGCCGTGAGTTGCAGGTTTTTAGTGCTGTAAACGCCGATATAAATAATATCAACAAAAACCCATAGCAGCCAGTTTTCTAAAACCTTGCGGGCTAAAAATATTTGGGCCACAAGGCTGCAAACCGTGCAAAAGCTGTCCAGATAAGGAAATGCCGCCGGGGCGTAATGTAAAATAGGAGCCAGCCTGGTTAGTGTAAATCCTAAAACCGGCGATAAAACAGCAATTATAATTACCGACCACCATACCTGCTTTTTTGATATGCGGATAACCGGTATGGCCTTTTGGCTTTTGGGGCGGCGACTCCAGTAATACCAGCCATAAATATTGCTGATAAACAGGTACACATATTGCCCCATATCGGCATAGAGTTGGTGGGTGGCAAAAACAAAAATATACAGGCCGGTGCTTACTATGGCAAAGGGCCAGTTCCAAATAATGTTTAAGGCGGCAAGTAAAACGCAAATAATGCCGGTAATAAACCCTATCCTTTCTAGCAGGCTTTGCAGTATCCACCAGTTTTCAACCGATCGTAAAAATTCCATCTATCAAATTTTAATAGATACCCTGAAAAAATCCCGATAAGGAAACGTCAAAATAGTAGCATATTTTACGCAGGGTATCCAGCCGGATATCTACCTTGCCCGATTCAAGCCGGGCTATATTAATGTTGGTTTCGGTATAAAATTTTTCCTGGCTCACCTGGTTTTGCCTCCTGAGGCGTTTAATTTGCAGGGCCACCTTTTTTTTAAAAGCGATTTCTGAGGTGTTTAAATATTCAAAATCGGTTAACAGCATTGGCTATCAGTTTTGTGCTTTTTAATGGTAAATAGGAGCTATTTTAAGTGCTGTGTAACCGGTTTTTTACATTAGCTTTAAAATAGCGATATTTTATTGCTTTATTAGTTATTTTTAGCAATCAATTATTAAAGATAAATTAAATTTCCTGACGTTTTAGTATTTGTTTCAACTTATTTAAGCGGTTACCTTTGATTCATAATAAAAAGGCCCTGCATACATCTTTGAAATAAAAAATTTACATCTACCTATAAAAACTTTTTTGTTTTGAATTCTCAGACGCCCATGCTGAGTAATTTGTGTTCTTTGTTTGGGTTTAATCAATAGTTTAAATTAATTAGGGGAAAGGGAGCTTCAAAAAGGCTCTCTTTTTTTTGTTTAAATATTTTTACTATGCATGCATATTAATTATATTTGATTGAGAAAAGAATCAAGAGCCGAGAATCAAGATTCAAGACAGAATGTATTACTATTTAAGCTGTCGGTATTAAACGCTAACATCCTAACACTAATAAAACCATAACAATTATGCATTTTGAATTATCAGAAGAACACCTAATGATACGCCAGGCCGCCCGCGATTTTGCCCAGCAAGAGCTGAAGCCCGGTGTTATTGAGCGCGATGAGCATCAAAAGTTTCCGGCGGAGCAGGTTAAAAAGCTTGGCGAACTTGGCTTTTTAGGCATGATGGTTGACCCGAAGTACGGCGGCAGCGGCATGGACAGCATATCGTATGTGTTGGTAATGGAAGAACTATCTAAAATTGATGCCTCGGCATCGGTTGTGGTATCGGTAAATAATTCGCTGGTGTGTTACGGCTTAGAGCACTTTGGCAGCGAGGAGCAAAAACAAAAATATTTAGTGCCACTGGCTAAGGGCGAAAAGATAGGTGCTTTTTGCCTTTCGGAACCGGAGGCTGGCAGCGATGCAACATCGCAACATACAACGGCTATTGACATGGGCGACCATTACCTTGTTAATGGCACCAAAAATTGGATAACCAACGGCAGTTCGGCGTCAACTTATTTGGTTATTGCCCAAACCCATGCCGAAAAGGGGCACCATGGTATTAATGTTTTAATAGTTGAGCGTGGTATGGAGGGATTTACCATTGGCCCTAAAGAAAATAAATTAGGCATCCGCGGAAGCGACACCCATTCGCTGATGTTTACCGATGTTAAAGTGCCTAAAGAGAACCGCATAGGCGAAGATGGCTTCGGCTTTAAATTTGCCATGAAAACGTTGGAAGGTGGCCGCATAGGTATTGCTTCGCAGGCCTTAGGTATTGCATCCGGAGCGTATGAGCTTGCGCTGAATTATAGTAAAGAACGGAAAACTTTTGGTAAACCCCTGGCCGACCATCAATCAATCCAGTTTAAACTGGCCGACATGGCTACCGAAATTGAGGCCGCGCGTTTGCTTTGCTTAAAAGCAGCATGGTTAAAAGACAACGGGCAACCTTATGCACAGGCAAGCTCAATGGCTAAACTGTTTGCATCCGAAGTAGCCATGAAAACTACTATCGAAGCTGTGCAGATACACGGTGGCTATGGTTTTGTTAAAGAGTACCATGTTGAACGCCTGATGCGCGATGCCAAAATAACGCAGATTTATGAAGGTACCTCGGAAATACAAAAGATAGTTATTTCGAGAGAAGTCTTAAAATGAGTTAGAGCCAGGAATCAAGATTCAAGAATCAGGAAATAATCTAATCTCCACGTATTTTGGTTCGTAACCCTACAGCAATGGGCGACGATTTATATTTTTTAAGCCCTCCCTACCGGGGAGGGTTGGTTGGGGCTTCTTATACTTTAATAATTATCTTCCGCTTATACATCCAGCTTAGTATCAGCATAAAAAATAGTACAAAGCAAATGGCCCAGGCCAATGAGGCGTTTATGGGCGAAAAGTAGGGTGCAAACACGTGCTGATAAACATATTGTAAAACAGCCTGCTTTTTATCGCCAACTTTAATAAGGGCAGATGTTTTTACGATGAATGCCGATAGAAAAAATACGGTGATGGCATTTACGCCATAAACTACAAATGGGCGGGTAAAGCCTTTATGGCCCTGTACATCAATTATCCAATAAAAAAAAGCCAGGCCAAGGGTAGCCAACCCACCGGCATACAGCACGTACGAGCTTGTCCAGAGGGCTTTATTAATGGGGAAAAATAAATCCCAAATTAAGCCTAAAATAACTGCGCCAAGGCCTGCGGTAAACATCCAGGCTACTTTGGTACTTTCGTCTTTATCCTTACGTTTTAGCCAGGTGCCTATAAGTATACCAAATAAAGTTGTAGCGCAGGCAGGCAGGGTGCCCAATAAACCTTCGGGGTCCCAGGTAACGGCTTCTTTCCAAAGGTGAGGGGTTCCTAATATAGTCCTGTCCAGCCATGCGCCTAAATTGGTTTCGGGTTGCAGGTTAGCATAGCCTGTGCCGGGCACGGGCACCAGCGTCATCAATAAAAAATACACTATTAAAAATGTCCAGAAGAGTATCAGTTGGGTTTTACGTTCAGTTTTAACAAATATTACTCCGCATATAGCGAATACCAATCCAATACGCGGCAAAACACCGGGTATGCGCATGGTGCCAAAATTAAAGTGCGGATATAGGGCCAAAAACCAGCCCAGGCCAATCAAAATTGCGCCGCGTTTAATCACAGTTAGTAATAGTTTACCGTGTTGAGCGGCGTCGGCAGCTTTGGTTTGCAGTGCAAAAACTATTGATACCCCAACAATGTATAGAAAAAACGGAAATATAAGGTCGGTAGGGGTACAGCCGTTCCAGGCTGCGTGTTCCAAGGGGGCATAAATATGGCCCCAGTCGCCCGGGTTGTTAACCAGTATCATAGCCGCCACGGTTAGGCCGCGAAATACATCCAGAGACAGTAAACGGTTATTGAGTTTTAAGTTTGGAGTTTGTGATAGCCCGGCCATAATTTAATGTTGCGTTAAACAAATATATATTTTTTAAAATCAAACAGGTAGGTTAGGTGCGGCGGTTATTTTTTTGCCGGCTGGTAATACTTAAATCTGTATTACATTTGCAAAAATGATTTCACTTAACACCAATTTGCAGCGCCTTTTTGCGGCGGCCCAAAAGCCGGTTAAGCTGGGCATTGGCTTAATGTCGGGCACGTCGTTAGATGGTTTAGACGTTGCCCTGTGTAAGTTTACCGGTAGCGGTTTAAATACACAATTTGAGTTGGTGCAGTTTAAAACGGTGCCTTATGGGGATGAATTTAAAAACGAGATTAAGCAGGTGTTTTCGCGCAAGCTGGTTGACCTGGAGAAACTGACCTTGCTTAATGCCTACATAGGCAGCTTTCATGCAGAATTAATATTAGAGTGCCTTGCCGGGTGGAAAGTTGCTGCCGCCGATGTTGATTATATTGCCAGCCACGGGCAAACCATTTACCATGCCCCCCAAAGCCTGCATGGCATTGCCGGTTACCCAAACGCCACCCTGCAAATAGGCGACGGCGACCATATTGCCGTAAAAACAGGTATATTAACCATAAGCGATTTTAGGCAGAAACACTTAGCCGCCGGTGGCGAGGGTGCACCGCTGGCCTTATATGGCGATGTGATTTTAGGGAGCCAAACTGGCCAAAACCGCATATTGTTAAACATTGGCGGTATTGCAAACCTTACCTACTTACCTGCCGATAGTGATGCAACAGCCGTAATGTGTACCGATATTGGCCCTGGCAATACTTTAATTGATGCCGCCTGCCAACTGTATTTTGAAAAGGCTTATGATGAGGATTCGGCAATAGCTTTATCAGGAAGTGTTAATGGCGCGCTTTTAACGGCATTATTAAACCATGATTTTTTTAACCAACCATTGCCTAAAACCACCGGCCCCGAATTGTTTAATTTAGCTTATTTGCAGCACGCACAGCAACAATCGGCCACTTTAAATATCGCTCATGCGGATATCATAACCACCCTGAGTGCCTTTACTGCTCAAACCATAGCTAACGCTATTGGCCTGTTTAATATCAATAGCGGGCTTAGGTTATTTGCAAGCGGCGGCGGCGCGCATAACCCATTTATAATGAGGTACCTGCAAAAGCTGTTGCCCCATGTTTATATTGGCAACACCAATGAGCTGGGCATACAGCCCGACGCCAAAGAAGCCATACTTTTTGCCCTGCTGGGCAACGAGGCTTTATGCGGCCAACCTATAAAAATAGGCAATAACCCACAGGTATTGATGGGGAAATTTAGTTTCCCGGTATAGTTAATACAATAAAATGTTTTCGCGGCGGTAGGCGTGCAGGGCGTTATCGTCGGGCTGTAAATCGGTTATCAGGCAGTGTATTTGGTGCAGTTGGCAAACGCGCATGCGCTGCACGGTATTTAGCTTTTCGGCAACGCACATAATAGCTACTTTGTTTGAGGCATTTATCATCGCTTTTTTTACCTGCACAATGTCCAGGTCAGAGTCTGTTACACCATCTCCTATTGATATGCCATTGGTTCCTAAAAAACAAATATCAAACCTAATTTCGTGTAAATAGCTAACTACCTGTGTACCCACACAAACCTGCGAGTTTTTAGAAAACTGCCCGCCTATTAATATTACAGTAATTAAAGGATGATCGGCCAGTTGCAAGGCAACAAGCGGACTAATGGTAAAAATAGTTGCCGTGCGGTTGTCGGGCAAAAGGCGCACCATTTGTAAAACGGTTGTACCGCCGCCGGTTAGTACCACCATGCCATCTTTAATCATGCTCATGGCTTTTTTGGCAATTTCCTTTTTTGCATCGCCGGCATAAATATCATTCTGCTGAAAAGGGTAGTGGTATGACCGCGACAATGCACCGCCATGTACTTTAACAATTGTACCGGCTTCGTCCATTTCGTTTAAATCGCGCCGGATGGTGTCTTCCGAAACGTTAAGTCGGAGGGCGAGATCTGAAGACAATACCTTATTATGCAGGTTTATTTCTTTAATAATTAAAGCGTGTCTTTCTTTTTTCAGCATAAAAACGATGTTAAAATGAATATTAAACTAAAGTTGCATTTTTTTGCCGACTTTTTAAATTAAATTGCCCGAAACATGCAAACAATAAAATTATTTTTATTTAAATTAGCCTTGAAGTTCATATTTTGCATAGTTGCACTTGCGTGTTGTTGCATGTTTGCCCTTGTGCCGGGTTTAATTCGGTATAAAAATGCAGATAATGGATTTATTGTCGGCATTTCGGGCTGATTTTTTCTTCGGTAACAATTGCTTTTATTACATCAGGCTATCAAGGTAAAAAGGAACGATGAAGTGTTCGGGATGCGCCATTAATAGTTTGCTTAAAATTTCAACTAAATAACAAACTCTAAATAAACTCATGTATGAAAAAAATCTACTCATGCTTTTTCTTGCAGTATTTTGTTGCCTAACACAAGTTATGGCGCAAAGTATGGTTAAGGGGAAGGTTACCGACGAAAGAGATGGTAGCCCCATGCCCGGCGTCACGATCCGTTTAAAGGGCTCATCAATTGTGGCCGTATCAAATGGTTCCGGCGATTATTCTATAACAGCTAAGGCCGGTCAAATTATGGTCTTTACATTTATTGGTTATGTAACCAAAGAGGTTACCGTTGGCACATCCGCCGGTTACAATGTAAAACTTCAGGAATCTGCCGGTACGTTAAACGAGGTTGTGGTTACAGCTTATGGCATCCCGCGTGATAAAAAGAGTTTGGGTTACTCTACGCCAATAGTTAAAGGCGATGAGGTATCAGAAACCCAGCGCGAAGACTTTTTTGGCGGTTTGCAGGGCCGTGTACCCGGTTTATCAATTAACAGCACAAACGGTGCGCCTGGAGCTTCGGCACAAATTGTGTTAAGGGGTTTTACATCTATCAGCGGCGATAACAACGCTTTGATAGTGGTAGATGGGGTGCCTATTAACAACACCACTCTAAACCAAAATAACCTGGTTACTAATGGTGCAAATAGCGCGCAAGATTACTCAAACCGTGCTATGGATATTAACCCTTACGATATTGAAACATACACCATAATGAAAGGCCCTGAAGCAACGGCCTTATACGGTAGTGCGGGTTCGGGTGGTGCAATTTTGATAACCACAAAAAAAGGAAAAGCAGGTGCCGGTAGTGTTACCTATACTAACTCATTCAGAGAATCAGTGGTAAATAAGTTCCCTGAAATACAACAGGTGTACAATTCGGGCACTACTGGTGGGGTTTTTAGCTCATCAACATCAAGCTTTTTTGGGCCTAAATTTGTAGCAGGTACGCAAATTTATGATAACATTCACAACTTTTACCAACACGGCTATGCCCAAAAGCACAATGTGGCGTTACAAGGCGGTACAGATAAATTTACCTATTACTGGTCTAATGAGTATAGCGATACCAAAGGTACTATACCCACCACAACCTATACCCGGTTTAGCAGCCGTTTAACAGGTAGTGCTGTCATTTCGCCCTTGTTAAAGGTTACTACAACCATGAATTATGTTAACACAAACAACAATAAAACCAATAAAGCCAATAATGGCACATTAGAGGAGTTGATGCGTTTTCCGTCTGATTATGATATCACTAACTATCAGGATGCAAACGGTAATCGTGTATTGCATTTGGCTTCTATTTATAGTGAGTATGATAATCCTTTATGGGACGTGAACAAAGATCCTTCATATGATAAAGGCGACCGTTTTATTGGTAACGTTAATTTATTATTGACCCCAAACAATTGGTTTAGTATTAATGGCATATTTGGTACCGATGTTGCCGCTACAAATGGTACACAGGTTTATAACGGGCAATCATATAAGGGTTCCGGATCAGCAACTGCACCAACTTTGGGTAGCATATTGAATTACCAGGACCTTACCAAAATATATAATGGGTCGGTTGTTGCTACTGCGAAAACTAAAATGGGCAAATCGTTCAGCGGTACTTACATTGCAGGGGCCACTTTTAGTGATTTTACTGATAACGTGAACTCGCAATATGGTACGCACTTTGGCGATCCCAATTTTTACAGTATAAATAATACACTGGTTACCACCCGTAACGCCGCTACTACTTTGACGCGGTATCGTAGCGTGGGTACTTTTGTGCAGGCTGTACTCGGTTATAAATCATTAGTATATGTTACGCTTACAGAACGGGTTGACGGATCATCCAAATTATCAGCCAGTTATAATGCCAATACAGGATCAACAGCTGTTTCATATCCCTTTTTCTCTTACCCTGCAGCCAGTATGGCCTTTAACTTTACCGAATTAAAGCAGGTACAAAACGCTTTACCTTTTGTTAACTATGGTAAGTTGCGTGTATCATATGCCGAAACAGGTAAAGAGCCCGGTAAACCTTATCTAAAAGGTACCGTTTATACTGCTGCAAGTACAACAGGCGGAGGTTACGCGGTGGGTCTTAATGGTGGAAATTCTGATCTTAGCCCGGAAAGGACCAAGAACTTTGAAACAGGTATAGAACTACAGTTTTTAAATAACCGATTAGGCTTAGACTTTAACTACTATACTTTACGTAGCGAAGGCCAGATCATTCTTCCCCGTTTAAGTTACATCAGCGGTTTTGTGCTTGAGTATTTAAATGGCGGTATTGTTAGGCACAACGGTGTTGAGGTGCAAATAACAGCTAACCCAATTAAAAGCGCCAAGTTTAACTGGAATACTATCCTGAATTTCTCGCACGATAAAGGTACAGTGGTTTCTATCGCAAATCAATTGCCGGAGTTATATGATTCGGATACCCAGATTGTTGGTACTATTAGGAGCGCAGTAGCACCGGGATATAGCATTGGTACAATTACCGGACCCCGTTTTGATAAAAACAATGCCGGCCAGACATTGATAAATCCATCAACCGGTTTACCTACAATATCAGATGTTAACTATTATCCGATAGGTGATCGTACGCCTAAATTTAATGCTTCGTTAAATAATACGTTTAGCTATAAATCTGTTAGTTTATCGTTTTTATGGGATCTGCGTTATGGTGGCGATGTTGTTAATGGTACAGAGTACGAGGCTTATACCAAAGGTATCAGTGTGAAAACGCTTGATAGAGAGGTACCACGTATTATTACCGGTGTACTTAACGATGGATTTCAAAATACCAATCATCCAACACCTAATAATATAGCTATCATACCTTACTCTAACTCTTCTTATTATACTACTAACGTATCGCCCGAGATGTTTGTAGAACATAATATTAAAACATTACGCTTACGCGATGTAACTTTAAGGTATAACTTTCCGCAATCAACATTGGCAAGGTTAGGGTTCGTAAAATCATTGGGCGTATTCTTTACGGTAACCGATGCTATACTCATAACCAATTACTCAGGTATGGATCCGGAAAGTAATGCTACAAATGCGTCGTCGGGAGGTATTGGCGGTTACGGTATCGATTATGGTAACGTTGGTAAGCCTATCAGTTATAATATAGGTTTAAGTGTAAAATTATAAGGAGAGAATAAAATGAGAAACATATATAAATTATTAACCATAACAACGGCTTTACTTGCTACAGCTTCGGGCTGTACAAAATACCTTGATATCAACTCAAATCCGGTGGTACCACAGATTGTGAAAGCGGAGTTACTTTTACCGCCGATAGAATACCAAATGTGTAACGGGACCGAGCAGGATTATACCAGATCGATATCAAAATTAACGCAAAATATGGCAGGCGTTGATGCATCAAGCGTTGCTACATATTACTGGGAACAACACGGATACCCTGGTGCAAGTGATGTAGGCGGTGTGGTTTGGCGGATGGTGTATTTTGATTTGGGTATTAACCTGGAAAACCTGATTAAAGATGCTGTTGCCAATCAAAAATATGAATATGCCGGGATTGGTTATGCTATCAAGGCATGGGCCTATCAAATAGGTACTGATGAATACGGCCCGCTAAATATTACCGATGCTTTTACAGCAGGCCAGTTAACTTATAGTTATCAGGATCAGCCCGATGTGTATGCCAAGGTGAGGGAATGGGGTAACTTATCTGTTAAGTATATGAACATGACAAGCCCTGTTAATTATGCGCCAACGCTACAAGCAACTGCTACAGGTGATGGAATTTATAAAGGCGATAAAACCAAATGGAAGAAATTTGTTTATGGCTTATTTGCGTTACAATATGGGCACTTAGTTAATAAAGCCGAGTACAAAACACAGTATGCCGATAGCGTTGTTAAATATGTAGGTTTATCGTTGGCTAACGAAACCGAAGATGCATCTATATATTTTAACGCTGCTACTTATGTAGATGCCAATCCGCTTGGGCCACTTAATGCAGGTACTTCAAATACAGGCTTATTAAATTCAAGTACAGGTTATGGCAGGCAAACAACAACTATTTTAGGTTTGCTAACCGGTGGTGTTAGGGGAACACCTACACCAAGTCCTACTACATCTTTAGATCCACGCTTAAGCCGGTTTTTAACACCAGGGCTTGCTGTGTCCGCATCGAATCCTACTTCCAATGGTAGCCCCATTTACAATGCTGTAACTCCAACCTTGGGATCCAACCTTACAACAGAGCCTACTGTATTGGGTTATTTACCATCGGGGCAAACCTATTATAACGGTAAATATATTTTTACCGATAAGGCCCGCTACCCTATCATGACGTATTCGCAATTGCAATTTGCTTTGGCAGAGGCTTATTTTATTAAGAATAGTAATGTGGGCAATACAGCCGCAGTAACGGCATACAGAAATGGTATTTCGGCCACGTTTGATTTTTATAATCAGTACGGCCGTACTGCGCTTACCCCAGATGCTGCAATATCAACAACCGAAATAAGCAATTATATGGCATCCAGCGAAGTAGTGCAATTGGCTAGCCCAACAGACCTTACGATAGCCGATATTATGCAGCAAAAGTATATTGCCCAATGGGGCTGGGCCGGTACCGAAACCTGGTGCGATTTGCGGAAATATAAGTATAGCCCAACCGTTTTCCGTACCTATTATCAAATACCAACTGCTACACTAATGTTTGGTAAATATGCTTACCGTAACAGGCCTCGTTATAACTCAGAGTATGTATGGAATGCGGCTGCGCTTAATGCAATTGGTGGTTTAGCACCAAATTACAATACTGTGGAAATGTGGTTTAGTCAACCCTAATTATTTAAGTGATAAAAATGATCAGAATGAAAAAGAAAAGTTCAATTATAGCTATCTGCGTTATTAGCCTGATTGCTATCATCGTTGGCTGTGGCAAGGCTGTGATACATTATGGCGATATAACATTGTTGGATGATAACCACGCTACTATTAAAATAAATAACGAATCAATGTATGCCAATGCCCGTACAGTTTTTTACAAAATAAACGATCAGCGCATAAGTGGGTTATTGCCTGCCCGATCACCATTCCCTGGTGGCGGTTATAATACTGGTGGTAATAGCACTGCTGATGTTTTAGAGGTTCCTTCAGGAGCAGTTAAGTTTTCGATGGTAATGCCACATAAGTTTGATAACGGAACAGATTCGGTGGTATTGTATAGTACTACTTTGCAGTTAACAGGTAATACCAGTTACACATTACATACCGCTGACACAGCAGCAAACACGCAAAGTGTGTTAATTAAAGAAAACCTGGCGTTAGCAGATTCCGGTTCGGCCCGGTTCCACTTTGTAAATTTAATGCCAGCCACACCCGCAGTAGATATATACTACGGTGCCAGTGCCGCAACCGCTGCCGACCAAAGTTCGGATACGTTGCTGGTTAGTAATTTGCAGTTTATGCAAAATAGTCCGGATGTGGTATTGAAAATTGTAGGTGCAAACCGTATTTGGAAGGTACGTGCAGCTGGCGCGGCTAAAACAGCCGCGGCTGTTATCTCTTCGTATACAAGTACAAACGTGCCAGCAAGTACGCGTGTTTATGTAGGTTTTGCAATAGGATATGTAGGTAAAACAACAGCAGCACAAAAGCCTTATGTTTCATTTATGCTGCTCCGATGACCGTATACTTGTAGACAGTTAATGTGCGGGTTGCGAAATTCCGGCTTTAATAGTAGTGTTTGATTAATATAAGTGTTTTGTAAAGAGCCGTCTATAAGTAAAATTATAGGCGGTTTTTTTGTGGCTCATAACGGTTGATGAATACACAGTTGATAGGCAAAAATTAAAGCCAGCGGATACACAAGCACCATATCAAGCAATAAAAGCTGCCCCAAAGGCGGCTTTTATTGCTTGATATGGTAATTATATCTTAATCGGCCTTTACGCCGTATTTATCGGCAAACTTGCGGTATAGTTGTTTGTGCAGGTTATCGAGGTTAATGTCGCGGCCCTGGATGAAGGCGGTTTGTACGTCGATGGTTATCATGTCCAAGGCGTCCCCGGCTGAGATGAACAGGTTGGCGTCTTTACCGGTTTCGAGGGTTCCGGTTGTTTTGTCGATACCTAAAATTTTGGCGTTGTTAATGGTTATCATAGCTAGTGCCTGCTCTTTGGTTAGGCCGTAGCTTACTGCCTGCCCGGCCTCAAAAGGTAAGTTGCGCTGGCGCCAAAAGCCTGTGCCTGTTAGGCCATACATTACACCTGCATCCTGTAAAATGTGGGGTAATTTGTAGGGCAGGTAAACGTCGTCTTCGTCGCGTTCGGGTACGGTTTGGGTTTCACGGATGATGACGGGTACATTGTTATCCCGCAAAATGTTGGTTACCAGGTACGACTGTTTGCCGCCAACAATAACTTCCGAAAGGTTAAATTGCTTGGCAAACTTTACGGCCTGCACAATCTCTTTAGCACCATCGGCAATTACAAACAGCTTTTTGCTGCCGTTAAATAAACCCCTCATGGCCTCAAAGCGGATATTGGTTACTTCGGGCTTGGCAAGTTCGTTATAGGCTTTGGCCTGGGTAAAAAGGTTAACAATGTTATCAATAGCTTTTTGGGCGCGTTCGGCCGGGGTTTCCTGCGGTGTTGTTGTAGCTGCTGCGCGGCGGCCCCCACCAAAACCACGACCGCCACCTGCGCTCGGCCAGTTTAGGTGCACGGCTATATCTTTTTTATAAGCGGCATCTTCCCAGTTCCAGGCGTCCAGTTGCACAACAGACGATTCGCCCGAAATTAAGCCGCCGCTTGGTGTTGGCTGCGCCAGCAAAATGCCGTTAGAACGGACGGTTGGTATCACCTTAGAATCGGTATTATAAGCCACTAACGACCGCACGTGAGGGTTAAGATCGCCGGTTTCGGCATCATCAATGGTGCCACGGGCACCTTCTTCTATCTCAACTAAGCCCAGTGTAGTTACCGGGCAAATAAAGCCAGGGTAAACCTGTTTGCCTGTGGCGTTAATAACTTCGGCACCGGCGGTATTTGGTGCTTTGCCTTCGCCAATGGCGGTAATTTTGCCTTTATCGAAGGCGATGTAACCGTTGTTGATGACCTGCCCGTTACCAACATGGATGGTTGCGCCCGTAATTACGATGGGTTTTGATTGTGCTTTTGCCGGCGAAATATTGGCCTGCGCATGGGCGAGGGCTGTGCCGAGCAATAATCCCCCTAAACTTAATATGGTTTTTTTCATGATTATTTTAACTGTGGATTATTGATTTTTTTGAGCTGCATGTAATATGGCGCGTTGTTTTACATCTTGTATGTAATCGTCCTCAACTACAAATTGGTCCTCTTCCAGGGTTTCACATTCGTATGCGCGGCGGCGGTTAAACGCTGGCCTTTGTGTAGATGCACCACCGTTTTTAGCCTCGATCATTTTTTGGATCAAACGGCCCGACTCGAGTTTCATGGCTCTTTGGTTTTCGGCATCTTTTGATAAATCCCAATACGGTATACCGTCAACATATGTTTTCTCGGCAACGGCGTAAATTGATAACGGGTCGGTTGACCATACAACCAAATCGGCATCTTTACCGGGTTTAATGCTGCCAATGCGGTTATCCACATGCAGCATTTTGGCGGGGTTAAGGGTAACCAGTTTTAAAGCTTCTTCTTCGCTCATTTTGCCGTAAGTTACGGCTTTGCCAGCTTCCTGGTTTAAGCGGCGCGCCATTTCTTCATCGTCGGAATTGAAGCCAGTAACCAGGCCAACCTCGTGCATCAGCTTGCCATTGTAGGGTATAGCTTCGGCAACTTCGTTTTTGTAGGCCCACCAATCGCTAAAGGTAGAACCCGCAATGTTGTGAGCCTTCATTTTATCGGCAACCTTATAGCCTTCCAAAATGTGGGTAAAGGTATTGATGTGGAAGCCCATAGAATCGGAAACATGCATCAGCATATTCAATTCCGATTGTACGTAGGAGTGACAGGTAATGAAGCGTTTATTATCCAAAATTTCAACAATGGCGTCCAGCTCCAGGTCGCGGCGCACGGTATTATCTTTAACGGCGCGTGCAGCTTTGTACTCTTTTGCGCGGGTAAACTCGTCGATATAAACTTCCTCAACGCCCATACGGGTTTGCGGGAAACGGGGGTTGGTATTGATACCGCCGTTGTTGCTGCCCTTTACGTTTTCGCCCAGGGCAAATTTGATAAACCCGTCCGAGCCTTCAAACTTCATTTCATCCGGCAATACACCCCAACGGTGTTTAATTAGCTGAGTTTGGCCCCCAATTGGGTTAGCCGAACCGTGCAGTATGTGCGAAGTGGTTACGCCACCCGCTAACTGGCGGTAAAGGTTAATATCGTCGGCATCTAAAACATCTGCAATACGCACCTCGGCACTAACGGCCTGGGTACCTTCGTTTATACCGCCGGTTGCTGCAATGTGCGAATGCTCATCAACAATACCCGCGCAAATGTGCTTGCCCGTAGCATCTACAATTTTGGCGTTGCCCGCAGCAAGGTTTTTGCCCACGGCTTTTATTTTGCCATTCTCAATCAATACATCGGTATTGGTTAGTATACCTTGTTTTTCGTTTGTCCAAACGGTGGCATTTTTAAATAATACGGTTTCGGCTTTAGGCAACACGGCGTTACCATAAGCTACAAAAGGGTAAATTACCGGGCCAACAGTTAAGTTGGGTTTAACTGCTGCGGCAGCATCCGCAGCTCCACCACCGCGACGGCCACCTCCAAAACCACCTGCGGGTACAGGGCCGGTATAGGTGGCTGTAAAGGTGCTATTGGCACCATCGGGCATTACTGCCGTCCCTTTAAACGTTATGGGCGATGTAGCTGATATATAGCCCGACAACCGGATGATACCTGCAGGTTTGCTTTTAAAATCAAAATATAAACCTACAATATCCCCCCCTCGGGTAAAAGTGCCGGTTACCATTGCACTGTCGGCACCCGAGCGTAAAACGCTTGCGGTATAGGTTCCGGGTGTGCCGCTTAACCTTAAAGTGGTGTTAGCCAGGCCATCGCCGGTAATGGTATATGTTCCGCGCAGGTCGGCTACATCCATACGGCTCACTACGTATTGGCGGCCCTCTATCCAGTTTTCGTAAATAATGTTATCAGCCTTAAAAAGACTGTCGGACGTGATGAGGAAGTTGGCCATTTTGCCTTTGCCCAAGGTGCCCACCTTATCTGCAATGCCCAGCATTTCGGCGGGGATTGTGGTTAGCGAGCTTAAGGCTTGCTTTTTGCTCAAACCTAAATCGATAGCTTTTTTAAGGTTAGTCCAAAAATCGCGGGCATTGGTTATACCGTATGAAGTTATGGCGAACTTAACACCCGCTTTTTCGAGCGCGGCAGGGTTGGTTGGTGCCAGTTCCCAATCTTTCAATTGCTCAAAACTTACGTTGCGGGCATCAATAGGATCCTCAACATCATAAGGGGCAGGGAAAGTTAGCGGGATAATAAAGGCCGAACCGGTTGCTTTAACGGCATCAATGCGCCTGTACTCTTTACCCTCGGTTTTAAATAGATATTGCTTGCCAAACTCCTTGCCTATTTTGGCCGCGCGCAGTACGCTGGCCACATCGTTAACTTCAAATAACTGGGGTAAGCTTTGGGTTTTGTTAAATTCGTCTAACGATATATTGTACTCTTCCTTTTGGTTTTTATACCATTGGGCATCATAGTAAGTTTGGCGAAGCAGGGCCACGCAACCCATTAACGACGATGGGTAATTTGTTGCCGCCGTGCCTTTACTAAACGAATAATTGGCTGCCGACTGGTCGTTTAGCATCACCAGGTTATCGCGCTCGTCGCCCAAAGTAACGGCTGCCGAGGTTCCGCGGGCAATACCATCACGAATGATAGATTGTACGGTACCAAATCCATTTTTTTTCAAATCGACAGATTGCGTCGCATCTGCATGGAAAACTGCTTTTACATTCATTTCGGGCTTTATAGCTTCGTTCCAACCATAAGCACCAGCTTTGGTAGAATTGGGTACCGATGTGCGTACACCGCTAAAACCACCGGCGCCAAAAGCCTGCCGTGCAGTTTCGGGCGTGCCGTAAGTAGTAAAGGCATCAACAAGCGAGGGGTAAACAAATTTGCCCTTTAAATCAACAACAATATATCCTTTCGGGATAGGGATACCCGCTCCAACGGATTCGATAACCCTGTCTTTAATAAGTAAAGTGCCGTTGTTAATGGTTTGATCGGCGCTTACCACAATGGTTGCGTTGGTAAAGGCATACAAGCCGGGGCGCACGTCCCAGGCGCCATTAACCTGGTAGGTTTGCTGCGCCTGCGTATAAAACGCCATTAAAATGGCGAAGCAAAAAAGTAAAGTTTTTTTCATTATGAGGTCAGTTTTAAACCCGAATATATCTTTAAAAATCAATAATTTATTGCAATTTGTTGTTGATAATACTTTTGTTACAAGCACGGCAAAATGCAGTCAATAGATATTTCTTGTATATTCGCATCAAACAATAATCAACATGAACGCTTATAGCTTTTTTAAATATTTCCATTCGGGTTTCAGGTATGTGGTGGTGGTTTTGGTATTGCTGGCCATATTGCAATCAATAGCCGGCTTGCTGGGTAAAAAGCCCTATACCAACGGAAACAGGCTTATAAACCTGTTTGCCATGATATCTGCACATACACAATTGCTTTTAGGGGTAGTGCTTTATTTTTTAAGTCCGTTTGTGGAGTTTAGCAGCCAAACCATGAAACAGCCCGACACCCGTTACTGGACGGTTGAACATTTAACCATGATGCTTTTTGCAATTGTTTTAATAACAATTGGCCACAGCCGATCAAAAAAAGCGGTATTGCCCGAGCTTAAGCACCGTGCCGTATTGATATTTTATGGCTTGGCCCTGTTGGTTGTAATAGTGGCTATCATTCAAAGCCACAGGTCATTATTTGGCATTTCGGCATAAAATATTTAATATAAAAATTTGCGCTTTCAAAAAACTTTATAAATTTGCGCCACAATATGATACAAATCTCAAATAACCTTTATTGGTGGCACCACATAGTGGCAGCCGGATGATTTGTGATCTATTGGAAAATATCTAATCAATTTTAAACCTAATAGTGAACCCGGCGAAACCCATCGTCGGGTTTTTCTTTTATATCATATTTTAATACGAATAAAAAAAATGGCAAAATATAAATTAACAACAACCTACAAAAAGCTGCTGGCCGATACCACAACGCCCGTAAGCATATACCTACGCTTGCGCGATGTTTTCCCCAATGCCTTATTGTTAGAAAGCTCCGACTACCACAGTCGCGAAAACAGCCTAAGCTATGTTTGCTGCGACCCGATAGCCGGATTGATATTGAACAACGGCGACTTGCAAACCCAATACCCCAACGGTACTACCCAAACCGTTGAAAAGGGCGGCTTTGAGCTGGTTAAGCAAATTGAAGATTTTATTGCTGCCTTTGAAGCCGACGAAACACCATTAAAGGTAATATCCAACGGGTTGTTTGGCTATTTTACCCACGAAGCAGTTGAGCATTTTGAAACTATACGCCTCAAGGTAGTTGCCGACGATATAAAAAAAATCCCCGAAATGCAGTACCATATTTACAGGTACATTATTGCTATCGATCATTTTAAAAACGAGCTGTATATTTTCCATAACCAGTACGATGGCGAAGCCAACGAAGGTGGCTTGCAGAAAGTTGAGTTTTTAATAAAGAACAAAAACTTCCCCGAATATAACTTTGAAACCAACGGCCAGGAACAATCAAACCTTACGGATGATGAATTTAAGGCGATGGTTGAAAAAATGAAAACGCATATTTATCGCGGCGATGTTTTCCAGATTGTACCCTCGCGGGCTTTTTCTACCCCGTTTTTGGGCGATGAGTTTAATGTGTACCGGTCGTTACGCTCTATCAACCCTTCGCCATATCTGTTTTATTTCGACTATGGCAATTTCAGGATATTCGGGTCGTCGCCCGAAGCACAGATCACCATTAAAAACCGTACAGCAAGCATATTCCCGATAGCCGGAACTATTAAACGGACAGGCAACGATGAGAGCGATATTATAGAGGCCCGCCGTTTGGAGAACGACCCCAAAGAATCTGCCGAGCACGTGATGCTGGTTGATTTGGCCCGTAATGATTTAAGCCGCCATTGCGAAAATGTAGAGGTTAAAACCTTTAAAGAAGTTCAATACTATTCCCATTTAATCCATTTGGTATCGCACGTAAGCGGGAAATTGAAGCCGGGTGTTTCGTCGTTTAAAATTGTGGCCGATACCTTCCCGGCTGGTACGCTAAGCGGTGCGCCCAAATTTAGGGCAATGGAAATTATTGACGAGAACGAAAAAACCAAACGCAGCTTTTATAGCGGTGCCATAGGTTACCTGGGCTTCAACGGCGATTTTATCCACGCTATAATGATACGTTCGTTTTTAAGTAAAAACAATGTGCTGCATTACCAGGCGGGAGCAGGCATAGTTGCCGATTCGGTAGCCGAAAGCGAACTACAGGAAGTAAACAACAAAATTGCCGCCCTACGCAAAGCAATTGATATGGCGCAAACTATTTAATGGGAAGTATCAAGTAGTTAGTATCAAGTATCACGACCGAAGAATAAGGATGCATAATTTTAAAGAACTTAAAGTTTGGCAAGCTGGTATTCAATTATCAAAGTCCATTTTTATATTAACTAAGACATTCCCTAACGATGAAAAAATTGGTTTGGTATCGCAAATGAACAGGGCAGCGGTTTCTATACCTTCAAATATTGCCGAAGGTTGTGGAAGAAAATCCGGCAAAGAGCTCCACCAATTTTTGAATATTGCTTTAGGCTCGGCATTTGAATTAGAAACGCAATTGATAATTGCAAAAGAGTTTGATTACATTAACAATGAAACATTAAATACCACCTGTAACTTAGTTACAGGTATACAAAAGATGATATCCGGCTTGCAAAAAAGTATAGCCATTTAATATAAAGTGAGATTCAGTAAAAAAATCTTGATACCAACTACTTGATACAAAATATGGAACCTAAAATATTAATAATAGATAATTACGATTCGTTTACTTATAACCTGGTGCATTTGGTTAATGAGCTTGGCCTGGAATGCGAGGTTTGGAGAAACGATAAATTTGCAATGGAAGATGTGGATAGGTTTGATAAGATTATCCTGTCGCCGGGGCCGGGCATCCCGTCAGAGGCTGGTTTATTGCTCAAAGTGATTGAGCGATATGCGCCAAGCAAAAGTATTTTTGGCGTTTGCTTAGGCCAGCAAGCTATTGCCGAAGTTTTTGGCGGCTCACTCCATAACCTAAGCCGCCCTATGCACGGCATCGCTACGCCTATTAAGGTAACCGATACCGCCGAAGTACTGTTTGCCGGTTTGCCCGATGTTTTTAAAGTAGGCCGTTACCACTCGTGGGTAGTATCAAACGAAGGCTTGCCTGCCGAATTGGAAATAACTGCCATTGACGAACAGGATGGCTCAATTATGGCACTAAGGCATAAAACCTACGATGTACGCGGCGTGCAGTTTCACCCCGAATCGATATTAACCGAGTTTGGTAAGGAGATGATGGGGAACTGGTTAGCCCCCTAACCCCCTAAAGGGGGAACTAATATGCAAACAAGAAACATAGAATTTAATTAACCAATAAAAACGCTAATCAAAAGCTCCCCCTTTAGGGGGCGGGGGGGGCTGTGCTTGAGACTTATGAACATACTCGATAAAATAGTTATCAATAAAAAAAAGGAAGTAGCCGTAGCTAAGGCTAATGTATCAGTTGCACAATTAGAGCAATCGCCGGCGTTCAATCGTGAAACGTATTCCTTTCGGGATTTTTTACTGGCGCCCAATCGTACCGGCATTATAGCCGAATTTAAACGCCGCTCGCCATCAAAGGGCATAATTAACGATAAGGTATCGGTTGAAGATGTAACTACGGGTTATGCCTCCGCAGGAGCATCGGCATTGTCCGTTTTAACCGATACCGATTTTTTTATGGGTGAGCAGATAGATTTGCTAAACGCGCGTGCTGTAAACAAGATACCCATCCTCCGTAAAGATTTTATGATAGATGAGTACCAGCTTATAGAGGCCAAAGCCTGGGGAGCAGATATTATATTGCTGATAGCGGCCATACTGACACCTGCGGAAATTAAATCGATGTCGGCCCTGGCAAAAAGTTTGGGTTTGAATGTGCTGCTGGAGGTTCATAATTTAGAAGAGTTGCAACGCAGCATCACGCCTAACCTAACAGCCATTGGCGTAAACAACCGTAACCTGGCCGATTTTACCGTTTCGGTAGAAACATCATTTCAATTATTTGAGCATATACCTGCCGAGTTCCTCAAAATATCCGAAAGCGCCATCAGCAATACCGATACCATTAAGCAGCTAAAAGCAGCAGGCTTTAACGGCTTTTTAATTGGCGAAAATTTTATGAAGGAGGCTGACCCGGGAGCGGCGATGAAGGAATTTGTGAAGGGGTTGTAATTTATTTCTGAATTTAGAAATATTAAATTTTTGTGATACTTTACGAAAAGTTTAAATATTATTGGCATTAAGTTTAAATTGTATAAATATATTTGAGTTAACTTAAACTTTATAATTAGAATGAAACTATTCTTAACCAAAACATTATCTGCCCTTTTACTTTTTGTTGTTTTATTAAACTCTGGTTGTGCTACCATTTTTGGCCACAGCAAGTACGCGGTAACTATAAACAGTAACCCACCCGCTTCTACCATTACCATTACAGACAGGAAAGGTGTTGAAGTTTTTAAAGGCGTAACACCTGCCACCGTTACTTTACGCTCAAGTGCCGGATACTTTTCGAGAGGAATATATCAGGTTAAATTTCACCTAACCGGTTACGAAGATAGAACTGTTTCAATAGAAGGAAGTTTAAATGGGTGGTACATTGGTAACATATTAATTGGTGGCGTAATAGGTATGCTAATTATTGACCCGGCAAGTGGTGCTATGTATAAAATAGAAGATAAAGAAATCAATCAAACATTGCAATCAAGTACTCATGCGCAGGCTTCGTTAGATATATTAGATATCAAATCGTTATCAGCCGAAACACAAAAAAAATTAGTTAAGATCAACTAACCGTTTCAAGTGTTGATAAGAAGGCTATTTGATTTGTCAAGTAGCCTTTTTTGTTTTCATTTAGTTCTTCTTCTTCAAATAAATCGTTTTCAAAACCATCGTACTTTTACCTACTTTACATTCTATCGAGTCGGGGCTTTTGGTAAGGCGGATGTTTTTTATCACGTTCCCATCTTTAAGGGCACAGGCTGGTCCTTTACATCCAGTGTTTTGGTTAACAATACCGAATCGCCATCGGCCAATAGGCTTCCGTCTTCAGCATCCATAAGCTTAAATTTTTGCGGGTAACGGTACTTAATTATCCCACACTTAAAACAAATACATACCAATACGCTGTTAATCAAATTGCGTACTTTTGTAAACTGAATATATTTTTTAATGAAGCCAAAATTTTATGATACTGCTGTGAAGCAGGAGAAGGCAGTTCTGATAGGTGTTATAACACCCGATGCAAGTGCCGAACAAGCTAAAGAATACCTTGACGAATTGCAGTTTTTAGTACAAACAGCAGGTGGCGTAACTGTGGGTACCTTTACCCAAAAAATGTTAAGGCCCGAGCGTTCAACCTTTGTAGGTACGGGTAAGCTGGAAGAGATTAAAGCGTTTATTGATGCCGAAGAAATAGATATTGCCGTTTTTGACGATGGGCTTTCGCCTTCGCAACTGCGTAATATTGAAAATGAGTTACAGATTAAAATACTCGATCGTAATAACCTGATATTGGATATTTTTGCCGCCCGCGCGCAAACATCGCAGGCGCGTACCCAGGTTGAACTGGCGCAACTACAATACCTGTTGCCGCGCCTAACCCGCTTGTGGACCCACTTAGAGCGCCAAAAAGGCGGTATTGGTATGCGCGGACCGGGTGAGTCGCAAATTGAGACAGACAGGCGTATCATCCTGAACAAAATATCGCTGTTAAAAGACCGCTTGAAACTGATTGACAGGCAAAATGAAACACAGCGCAAAAACCGGGGGCAATTAATTCGTGTGGCATTGGTGGGTTATACCAACGTTGGTAAATCAACCATCATGAACATGATCTCAAAATCGGAAGTGTTTGCCGAGAACAAGCTATTTGCCACGCTGGATACTACGGTGCGTAAAGTGGTTATTGATAACCTCCCTTTTTTACTGTCAGACACGGTTGGTTTTATCCGTAAGTTACCGCATAGTTTGGTCGAATGCTTTAAATCAACCTTAGACGAGGTTCGCGAAGCCGATATTTTGCTGCACGTGGTTGATGTTTCGCACCCCAATTTTGAAGATCAGATTAAAACCGTTAACGAAACCCTTAAAGAGATTGGGGCTATAGATAAGCCCGTTATTACGGTATTTAACAAAATTGATGCCTATAAACCAATCCCGGTAACGCCATCAGAGCCTGAGCTGAAACTAACGCTCAACGATTTTAAACAAAGCTGGATGGCAAAAAATAACAGTCCGGCTATATTTATTTCGGCCTTAAACAAGGAGAACATTGAAGAGTTTAGGAGCATGGTATATGAGCATGCAAAAGCAGCACATACCGAACGTTACCCCTACGACAATCTTTTATATTAACGGGCGTTAAACCATTGGTGTTATTTGCTGTCGAAGTAACACCTAAATCTAAAGCCCAATGATGAAAAAATTATTGCTCGTTACGTTACTATTGCTTCCTGTGCTTGTAAACGCGCAATACGTGGGCTTAAACGATAAAGAAGTACAAAGCCTGAAAGACTTGATAGGTAATGATGCAAGCGTTAAACAACTTTACAACCAATACCAAACACTTGCCGATGTTGCCGTAAACGTTAACCCTAACCCTATTGATACCATTCGTTCCGAAGGCTTATTAAAGGGCAATCCAAAAAAAACAGCTACTGCTTATGCCATGCGCGATATGGGTAAAATGTATGCCCTTGCCATTGTTTACCGCGTTAGCGGCGAAAAAAACTATTTAACAAACCTTGGGGCCTACTTAACGGCTTGGGCCAAAGTTAACACCGGTCGGGGCGACCCTATTGATGATACCGGGTTAGACCAGGCCATTGAAGCCTACGACCTGGTTAAGGCTAAACTAAAACCAAACGATAACGACCTTATTGTAAAGTGGTTTAAGCAAACCGCCGATGCCGAAATTGAAGGCCATAAAAAAGGCATGAACAAAGAAACTAGTTATAACAACTGGAACTCGCACAGGCTTAAAATTGTTGCAATGATTGCTTACGCGATAAACAACAACGAGTATAAAAAATATGTTGACGAAGACCTTAAACGCCAGTTAGAAAAAAACCTGATGCCCGATGGTTCTAGTGTTGATTTTAAACTGCGCGATGCCCTGCATTACCACGTTTACGATTTGGAGCCTTTGCTTAAACTGGCCATTATACTAAAACGCGCAACCGGGGTTGACGAATACGCGGCTGCCACGGCAAGCGGAGCATCGATTAAAAAATCGGTAGAGTGGGTGGTGCCTTACATAACCGGGCAAAAAACACACGGCGAATTTGTAAATTCGACAGTTAAGTTTGACCAGGCCCGCGCCCAAAATGGCGAAGCCGAATACAAGCCCGGCACTTTATGGGATGCTAAAAATGGCTATAAAACACTGGCACTGGCAGCGTATTTTGATCCGCAATATAGCAACACCTTAAAAACGGTTAAGGCAACCACCAATGATTATAGCGATTGGCAACTGGTGTTAAATAAGGTTACGCAGTAACTTACAACAAATTATCACTTTGAGTAATCCAGGGGTTTAGTAGTTCTAAGCCCCTGGTCTTTTAATGGGTTTAGGTGTAGATTACTGAGATAGGATTATAGGAGAGGATGGTGAAAATGCCAATATGTTTATAATTTTCAATTCAGAATTTGGGCTTTAAGCCTTACCTTTACCAATTAATAGCATTTTTTATTTAATTGATGAGCGAAGAAAAAAGTCCGGATAGCGAAAAATTACATAACATAACCTCACTGGATGGCCTGTACGAAAACTGGTTTTTAGACTACGCATCATACGTAATTCTGGACCGCGCAGTTCCGCATATTTACGATGGGTTAAAGCCCGTACAGCGCCGTATACTTCACTCGCTGAAAGAGATGGACGACGGGCGCTTTAACAAGGCTGCCAATGTGATAGGTAACACCATGAAATATCACCCGCACGGGGATGCTTCTATTGGTGATGCAATGGTGCAGATAGGACAAAAAAACCTGATGATTGATTGCCAGGGTAACTGGGGCGACCCGGTAACCGGCGATTCGGCAGCGGCACCGCGTTATATTGAGGCACGCTTATCCAAATTTGCTAACGAGGTTGCTTTTAATGCCGATACCACCATATGGCAATCAAGCTATGATGGGCGTAACCGCGAGCCTATCACACTACCCATTAAGTTCCCGCTGCTGCTTGCGCAGGGAGCCGAAGGTATTGCAGTTGGTTTAGCAACCAAGATATTACCGCATAACTTTATCGAGCTGCTGGATGCATCAATAGCTGTATTAAACGGTGTGCGCCCTAATTTAATGCCCGATTTCCCTACAGGTGGCCTTGCCGATGCGTCTAACTACAACGAGGGGCAACGTGGTGGCAAAGTAAGGGTAAGGGCACGTATAGCCGAGCGCGATAAAAAAACACTGGTAATTACCGAAGTGCCTTTTAGCACCACAACCGGCAGCCTGATGGAAAGCGTGGTGGCGGCTAACGATAAAGGTAAAATCAAGATCAAAAGCATAGTTGACCATACCTCTAAAAATGTAGAGATATTGATTAACCTGGCACCCGGCATATCGCCCGATGTAACTATTGATGCCTTGTATGCCTTTACAGATTGCGAAATATCAGTATCCCCCAATACCTGTATCATCCATGATGATAAGCCGCGCTTTATGAGCGTGAACGATATGCTTACCGAAAGCACGCATCACACCAAAGGTTTATTAAAACAAGAGTTAGAGATACGTTTAAATGAGCTGAAAGAAAAGATATTTTTTAGCACCCTGCTCAAAATTTTTATACAACAAGGCATGTATAAAAACCCGGCCTACGAAACGTCGGCCAATTTTGAGGGTGTTGTTGAGGTATTGAATAAGTTATTTGAGCCTTTTTTTGCTCAATTTTACCGTGTTATTGTAGCCGAAGATTACAAAAAGCTTATTGATAAACCAATGAGCAGCATTACACGCTTTGACGTTAAAAAGGCCGATGAGCAGATGAAGACCCTCGAAAATGAAATTAAAGAGGTAACCCATCATTTAAAGCACCTTAATGATTATGCCATTGCCTGGTTTCAAAAACTGAAAGATAAATACAGCAAGGGCCGCGAGCGTAAAACCGAGTTGCGTACGTTTGATAGGGTTGAAGCATCGCAGGTGGCGTTGGCTAACGCCAAACTATACGTTAACCGTAACGATGGCTTTATAGGCACGAGCCTTAAAAAGGATGAGTCGGTACAGTTCGTGTGCGATTGCTCGGATCTGGACGAGATCATCGTTTTTCGCGAAGACGGCAAATGTTTGGTAACCAAGGTGCAGGATAAAACTTTTGTTGGAAAAGATATTATACACGTAGCGGTATTTAAAAAGAACGACGAGCGCACCGTTTATAACCTCATCTACAAAGACGGTGCTACCGGTACATCGTATGTTAAACGTTTTTCGGTTTTGGGCGTTACGCGCGATAAGGAATACGATTTAACCAAAGGCGGCAAAGGTTCGCGCATATTATACTTTAGCGCCAACCCTAACGGCGAAGCCGAGATAGTTAATATACAGCTTAAACCGCACTCTAAATTAAAGAAACTACAATTTGACCAGGACTTTGCCGAATTAGCCATAAAAGGCCGTTCGTCTATGGGTAATATTATTACTAAGTATCCGGTTAAAAAAATCACATTGAAATCAAAGGGTATCTCAACCTTATCGGGGCGTAAAATATGGTATGACGATATTTTGAAACGCCTTAATGTTGATGGTCGCGGCAAATATTTGGGCGAGTTTGATGGCGACGATAAAATATTGACTGTTTTAAATACAGGTGTTTACGAGCTTACCAGCTTTGAGCTAAGCAATCACTTTGATGATAAGATGATTTTGATTGAAAAGTATAATCCCGAAAAGGTTTATACGGTTATTCATTACGAAGGGAAATCAAAAAACTACTACGTAAAACGCTTTTTGTTTGAGCATGTGGCCATTGGCAAGCAAACCAGTGTAATAAGCGACGAGAACGGATCAAAACTTTATCTCATATCGGCAGCGGCGCAACCCATTGTTAAGGTTGATTTGCTTAAAGGTAAAACCCTGATACCCGAAACCATAGAAATAAACCTGGCCGATGCTATTGATGTAAAGGGAATGAAGGCGCAGGGCAACCGCCTATCACCGCATGATGTTAAAACGATTGAACTGATTGCCGAGCACGACGATGAAGAAGACGTGCCCGACCCCGTAGCCGAAACTCCGCTTAGCGAAGTAGTAGCCGCCGAAAAGGCCGATGACGAAGCCGAAAAGGAAATTACCGGCGATGATAGCGGGCGTGAAAGCAAGCCTGCAAAAAAGATAGATTTGGAAATAACTAATCCGGATGATTTGGATATTGACGATACCGGCCAAATTGGTTTATTTTGATTTGTTAAAGCTTGTTACTCACAATATTGTTACCGATAATAACACTACAATTACAATTGGCCCGCTTGTAATGCTTACCTTTGTTAAAACTTTTAAATTTTAATGAAGATATTTATTGCAGGACTACCATTCCAGGTTGGGGAAGAAGAACTAACTGCCGTTTTCGGTGATTTTGGGCATGTAAAATCACTAAGGATAGTTAAAGACCGCGAAACCGGACAAAGCAAAGGCTTTGGTTTTGTTGAAATGACAAACGATGACGAGGCTAAAGAAGCTATAAGTAATATGGACGGAGCCGACTACTATGGCCGCAGAATTTCTGTAGCTGAGGCGGATGATAAACCAAGAACCGGCGGAGCCGCTGGTGGTGGCGGATTCAAACGTTCGGGAGGCCAGGGCCAAAAGAACTTTAACCGTTAAAAACAAAAAGCCTTTCGAAATTAAATCGGAAGGCTTTTTTCATTATTGACAGCCGCAATCAGCGGTCAATATTATAAGATTTAACTCAATCCTACCTAATTGTTGCTCTTTTCCTCTTGTGCTAACTCTTGTAGTATCTGGTTTAATTCGCCATCTTTATAACACAATATTTGGTGAATGAAACTTTTTAATAATAACGAGTTGGTAACACTAATTATTGGCGCTACTCGCAATAGTGTTCGGTCTATTATTGAAACGCACTGGTAATGATAAAATATGATTTGGAATTATTAAATTTGAATAAAATAGGAAATCATGAAAGTGCTGTTAGACATAAAGGATAGTAAAGCTTCTTTTGTTATGGAGTTGTTGGATAGCCTGCCTTTTGTTAAGGCTCAGGAACTAACAGAATCTAAAGCATTATTAATGAAAGAAATGAAAGAGGCTGTAGAGGAAATGAAATTAATTAAAGCAGGCAAAAAGGAAGCGCGCAATGCAGACGATTTTTTGAATGAGCTATAATGTTAAAACTATTGCCGTTTTTGAAAGGCAAGCGAGGCGGCTTCTAAAGAAATACATTTCGCTTAAGAAGGAGCTAAATACTTTAATTCAAGATTTAAAGGAAAACCCCGAGCAGGGCAACTATATCGGTAGCGGGTGCTACAAAATTAGGTTGGCTATCGCATCTAAGCAAAAGGGCAAATCAGGCGGCGCAAGGGTTATTACTCATATTGTAGTTAACGACCAATCAGTTTACCTGATCTCAATTTATGATAAATCCGAAAAGGAGAATCTGACAGATAAAGAACTTCAGGAGTTATTAAAAGGACTTTAACTTCTAACTAAAAAAGGCCATTCCTTCCGGAACAGCCTTTCTCAAACTAAAATCTGAAACTTTTATATCAAACTAACGCTTCTGTTAACAAACTCTGTTAACTCGGGGCCGGTTAACATACCTTGCGAAAGCAGGGCTAAATCAAACGCTTGTTTAGCTAATTGGGTTTGCTCTTCTTCGGTTTCGGCTTGTGCTATACGGCTTATTAATTTGTGGTTACCGTTTATCGATACCTTGTAGTTGTCGGGCATCGAGCCGTAAAAACTCATACCGCCACCCATTGCAGCCATATCTTTCATGCGGCGCATAAACTCGTCCATAGTTACGGTTACCGGTAACTCATCGGGGTTAAGGCTTTCAATTTCAACCTTAAAGTTGGCTTTGGCTACGGCTTTATCAAATATGGCTTTAACTTTGGTTGATTGCTCTTCGGTTAACACGTGTGCCGGTGCATCTTCCTTTTTAATCAGCTTGTCAACAACATCGGCATCAACACGTTTTACCGTAGTTTTTTCCAGTTTTTGCTCTAACTGTGCTACAAAGTGATTATCGATAGGCGAATTCATCAACAACACATCGTAATCCTTTTTATTGGCCGATTGGATAAAGGTATCCTGTTTAGCCGGGTCGTTAGTGTAAAGGTAAACTGTAGTGCCGTCTTTATCGGTTTGGTTTGGTGCTACCTTGGTTTTGTATTCATCTAAAGTAAAAAACTCTTTTTTGGTGTTGGTTAACAAGGCAAAGTCTTTAGCTTTATCATAAAACTTTTCTTCGCTTATCATACCGTATTTAACAAACAGGCCAATATCCTCCCACTTTTCTTCGTAGGCTTTGCGGTCGCTTTTAAATAGTTCGCTTAGTTTATCAGCTACTTTTTTGGTGATGTAGTTGTTAATCTTTTTAACGTTACCATCGGCCTGTAAAAAGCTACGTGATACGTTCAACGGAATATCCGGCGAATCAATAACACCGTGAAGCAACATCAAAAATTCGGGAACAATGTCTTTAACCTCATCGGTAATAAATACCTGGCGCGAAAATAATTTGATCTTGTTTTTTTGTATCTCAAAATCGTTTTTCACCTTAGGGAAATACAATACGCCGGTAAGGTTAAACGGATAATCAACATTAAGGTGTATCCAAAATAGCGGGTCTTCCGAGAAAGGATATAACTCTTTGTAAAAATCAAGGTAATCTTCATCCTTCAGGTCGGCAGGAGCCTTGGTCCAGATGGGGCTGGTGTTGTTGATGATGTTATCAGTTTCAACCTCAATATATTTTGCTTTGCCTTCAGCATCTTCGCCATCGGGTTCCCTGTCGGTATTGGTGCCAAATTTAATACGTACAGGCAAAAATTTGCAATACTTATCAAGTATGGTTTGTATGCGTCCCCGGTCTAAAAACTCTTCACCATCGGCGTTAATGTGTAATATAATGTCGGTGCCGCGGGTGGTGCGGTTGCCTTCGCTAATTTCAAATTCGGTGCTGCCGTCGCATATCCAGCGGGCCGGTTCAGCACCGTCCTGGTATGAAAGGGTTTGTATCTCAACCTGATCGGCAACCATAAAGGCAGAGTAAAAGCCAAGTCCAAAGCGGCCAATAATCTCGTTAGCATCTTTGGCATCCTTAAACTTCTCCATAAACTCGGTTGCTCCCGAGAAGGCAATCTGGTTAATGTATTTCTTAATCTCGTCGGCAGTCATACCCAAACCATTGTCGGATATGGTAATTGTTTTTGCCGCTTCATCAAAAGCAACTTCAACCTGCAACTCGCCAAGTGTACCGTTGTATTGGCCTAACGATGCCAGGCGTTTTATTTTTTGGGTGGCATCAACAGCGTTTGAAACTAACTCGCGCAGGAAAATCTCATGGTCGGAGTATAAAAACTTTTTAATGATCGGGAAAATATTCTCGGTATGTATCGAGATCGTTCCTTTTTCTTGCATAACTATTTGTGTTTTTTAATTTAAATTTTTGTACTGTTAGGCTATTAACAAGGGCCGTTCCAAAGCGGTTTATTTGTCAAATTGGCAGAATAAGTTATTCGGGTTATTGGCCGTTGGCTTTCCTTCATTTTAATTTCATCTTGCGTTACGTAATTTGTATTGTTAATTAATTATTACGTTTAACACCCACTTTTTTACATGTATATACAATTACCTAAATATTTTAAGTATGAAAACTATACTATTATTGGGTGTGTTGTTTTGCTGTTTATACTGTGTGGTGGCAAAGCCTACGCGCAAAGTGTAGGCGCCCCAATCGTTAACATTACATTTGGCACTGGTACAGCCTAAATGCTGGTGCATTACTATATAGTTATACCTATGGCTTGGCCATACGGAGTTATTCAACCGGGCTCACTTAGTTTTACCGGTTTAAGTGGCTGCAACAAACTTTGCTTTGCCCGCCAATATATCAACTGTAATTATACAAATGACAAACAGATAAACCCAAAGCACGGGCGTGGTACTTTATCAGGGGAGGTAACTATAACGAGGTAGGTTATTTTTGAGGCATTTGTAAATATAGCTCTTCCACCTTTTTACGGGCCCAATCTGTTTTTCGTAAAAATTTGAGGCTCGATTTTATGCTAGGGTCGTTATTAAAACAATTGATGTTGATAACCTTACCCAAACGTTCCCAACCATGGTATTCAACCAGGTGGGTTAAAATTGTTTCGAGGGTTTTACCATGCAGCGGGTTGTTGGCTTGTTGAGTTGGCATGTTGCAAAGGTAAAAAATATGTAATGGAGTTTTCGTCTTTACACATCAGCAAACAATTAACCAGGAGATGGGCAGCAATATATTGAAATGCTTAAAGGTTCTCTATTTCTTCAACAGATAGTTTAGTGAACTTCGAAATTTGTGACACAGGCAATCCGTCTTTTTTCATTTCACGGGCAATATTCTTTTTTTCTTCTAATGCTTTCAAGCGTTCTTCTTCACGGGCTTTTGCATCGGCTTCCTTCACGGCATAGTCCAACACATTCTTGTTATCCCATTTATATTTTAAACTGCTATCGTACATCGTCTTTTCTTCCTTTGTCAGGTTTGTATATTCAGCAATACTAAATAATTTTTCAAATACTGGTTTCCGAAGATAAGTAGGGATTTTGTCCATCCGCTTCATGTTTTTAATTACATAAAGCCACCTGTCTAAATCGGTTTCCAGTTCGGTATCTGCTTTCACAAAGTTAATTAATTCAATATAAGTATAACCCAGTTTGTCGTAAAATATTTCGCCTGTATCTCTGTTACACAGGCAAATATCCTGTAGGTAAGTATTTGTGCGGCCCTCGTTAAGGGTAAAGTCTTCTAGCAGGGCAATCAAATATACTTCGGATATGTTATAGCCCCAGGCACTCCGTTTACCCTTTGGTGCTTGGTTGCTAATAAGGCGCGATGTATAAAACAAAGTCCTTTCTTTAAAATACCCTTGTTTTGCCCTTTGTACTTCAATTAAAAAATGTTCACCACCATCTCCTGTGCAAAGCAAGTCAAATATGGCTGCACCTTCGTCTTTTAAATCGCCGGGGTGTTCATTTTTATTGTATACTAAATCAACAATATGTTTGCGCCCCCTAAATACCTCGTTTAAAAAGGCAATCAGTAAATCTTTGTTTGGCTCGCTACCAAATATTTTTTTAAAGGCAAAGTCAACTAAAGGATCAATGTATTTGCCTATTGCGGGCGGTTGGCTATTGGGCATAAACAAAGATAAAAGTTTATACCGTTAGCAAATCAGCAATTTTCCTCAAACTGCCCGATATGGCAAGTATGTTAATGGTTTTCATGATAGTTGTATTTTTCGGCCCAATTAATTGGTGGCGGCAGTTCGCTGTTACTAAACTCAATATGAATAACACGCCTTGGCTCACTATTGGTACTCCTGTTTGAGGCATGTAACAACAAGGGGCTCATTACCATAACGCCGCCTTTGTTTACCTGGCAAATTTCTTCGCTTTCGGCGGCCCAATCAATAGCGTCGGGTCGATAAATGCCTTTAAGGTTTGAGCCTTTAACTACTTTTAAGGCACCATTGTGTTCGTCGGTATCGTCAAGGTGTATTCTTATGGTAAAGTTATTTTGCAGTATTGCCAATGGCGGTTGTACCGCAAACTGGTTTTGCTTTACTGTCCAGGCGCTAAATCCGGCTATTTCGGCTTTGCGATCTACCGAAATTGTTAAATCCTGATGATAAGCCACAAACCAGTTTGATTGAGGCGGTTTATCAAAGTAAATAGCCTTGGTAACAAAATAGCCTTCGCCAAATAGCTGGCTTATAATCGCTTTTAGTTTGTCATTAAAAATTAACGGCAAGGCCTTGGGTACCGCTTTGAAAAATTGCCTTATGGCAAACAAATCCGCTGTTTTACGGAACGTATCCTTATTTGGCGGAGTATTATCAATTATATTAAGCAAAGCTTCAACATGGCCATAGGTGTAAACATCATTAATAATAATAAAGCCCTGGTTATTTAACTGGGTTGTTAATGCTGTTGCTTCTGTTTTTACCATAAATATCACCGCTATTTCGCGGCTAATATATTACCTTGCAATAGCAATTTTATTAGCATGCAAAAAATATTTGGTTTTATTACCTTGGGTTTACTGGTGCTGGCTGTAGGCAAAGTTTACGCGCAGCCAGGTGTGGGCGCAACTTATATAGGCGATTACAGCAAAATGCAGTCGAAGGAATCGGCAGATAAAGAGATGGAAAATGCTAACTGGATATACCGCTTGCAAAACCTAAAAAACAGCAAGTTTAATTTTGTAGTAACCATGAAGGATAATTCGGTGCGGGCAATACGATCTAAAATATATGTAGATAGCGTCAACAACAAAACATACCTGCTTGACGCCGAAAGCAAGCAAAAAATATATTGCAATCAAACCCAAAAAATAAACCGGGGCGATGCCGTTACCGGGATGGCTACCGATAGTTGCTGGCTGTTTAAAATTGTAAGTGGGAAGATAAACGCCTACTCTTTTCTTTCGGAAAGTGCCGGGCCGTTTAGCCTGACGGCGTTGCAAACCGGCGACGGCCCCATAAAAAACTTTGATGCCCGCTTGCTTGAGCAAATGATTGCCGACAACCCAAAAGCGATGAAACCCTTTTTAAAAAAGGATTATTTAAAAGCAATTGAAAAATTTAACGGCGATAACAAATAGTTAACATCCAAAAACTACATTCGTTACTTAAACTTATCATAATGAAAAAAATTTACTTTGTATTTTTATTAAGCCTGTTCATCACTTCGCGAGTGATTTTGGCTCAAGCACAGGTGCCCGTTGCTTACCGGCCCGATTTTAACCGCATGATGTCTGCTCAAGCTATGCAATTTCAACAAATGTCTATGCAGCGAATGATGAATATGCGTTGGAATTATGGAATGGACTACCTGGCAAATAACAAGTACGACTACAAAGTTACCATGAAGGATAATTCGGTGATGATTATTACTTCAAAAATATATGTTGACACTACAACACATAAAAGTTATTTAGCCTACAAGGATAAAAGCCTGAAAAGATCGGATCCGAAAAGAGAAAAAAGGATATATGCAGATCAAACTTTAAAGATAAGCCGCGAGGAAGTGAACTTTCTTGACAAATTTGATGTAAACGGTATCTCGACCGATAGTTGTTGGCTATTTAAGGTTGCTAAGGGTAAAATAAACATTTACTCACACCTCTCCGAAGTGTTGCAGTTAAATAACATGTACTTGCGCGCCTTTCAGGTAGGCGACGGGCCAATTCAAAAAGTTGATTCGGCGTCGTTGTTGACAGTTATTAAGGACAACCCCAAAGCCATGAAGGCCTTTAAAAAGAAAGACTACTACAAGGCAATTAATAAGTTTAATGACGATAACAAATAGTATCGCGCAAGCAAAACAAGCTTCCCAATAATTATAGGTAAATTTGCCGCCTGAATTTATACTATTATGAAATTTAAGTTAGGCGATTTTGTGCGGTTTGTTGACGAGAAGATGGAAGGTTACATCACCACCATTATTGATGATAATATGATTGGTGTAACCGGGGAGGATGATTTTGAGATACCCGTTTTAGCCAGTAAAGTAACTACTGTGCACGGCCATAAATCAACCGCGGTTGAGAGCCAGGCTTTTGACGAGGTAAGGGTTGATAGTTCGTTGTTTGAAACGCGCGGCGTTTACCTGGCCGTTGCCACCGACCAGCGCATAGCTTCGGTAGTACATTTTTATCTGGTTAACGAAACTTCGTTCCAATTATTGGCCGCATTAACTACCGAGAAACTACATAAATTTAAAGGCGAATACGCTGGCATTATTGCACCAAAAGCGGCTGTTAAAATATATTCGGCACCTTTGCAGGATATTCAGCTTTGGCCGGTATTTAATTTCCAGATAGTTTTTTACACCACGCAAAATATAGCATTAAGTAAACCCTTAATAATTAAAGAAACCTTTAAGGCTAAAGATTTTTCGGGCACCAAAAAGGTTGTACCATTAATTAAACAACAGGCCTGGCTGATACGTTTAGACGAAGCCGAACTGGTTATTAATGCCGAAAAACTAAAGGAAAGCTTTTTTAAACCCGCCGAAGAAAAACACGAGATTGAAAAACCCGTACACGAAATAGACCTGCATATTGAAAAACTGCGCGACGATTACCAGTTTTTAAGTAATGCCGAAATGTTGAATATCCAGCTAACGGCTTTCCGCAAGGCGCTTGATGCTGCTATTGTACACAAACAACCATCCATTACATTTATACATGGCGTTGGCAACGGCACCCTTAAAAACGAGTTACACAAAATTGTTGGCAAGCACCCCCAGGTGCAAACTTTTATGGATGCCCGTAAAGAAAAATTTGGCTACGGAGCAACAAAAGTTTTATTAAAATAATTGAAGGTTTGTTTTTGTAACCGGGTGGTTACATGGTCATCAATAATGTTAAACGCCCATGTTATAATATTCTATAATGGCGTGTTGAACCAAAACTAATAAAACAAGGCCCATGGGTATAAATATAAGTGTGGCCATGCGCTTATAAAACCTGTTTTGCTTTTGTATTTGGTACGATAAAATAATGTTTACTGTAAGGTATGGTATACACACCACCATAAACCAATAAAATACAATAGCCTGTATGGTTTCTCCGTCGCCCAAAACAAAGTAATAGTATTTTAAATAGCACAAAAACAACCAAAACCCAATATATACGGCATACATAGTTGACTGTACAGGGTGGTGTTTAAATGATTTGGATAGTGTACGCTGTAACATAAATATTTAAGGGCGTTAAATTACGCATTTGTTGCCAAGTTACTTTGTAATTAAAATGATAATGCAATTTTGCCAATGCGCAATGATGTAACCATTAGGTTATCGTTAAATTATAAATTAATACAAAATTAAATGATTGGCATCGGTGGGTATTGTTTTATGCCTAATTATGGCATGGTAATAGCTGTATAAAAGTTAAACATTAGTAATGGAAACCAGTTTTTCGTCTGTGCTGCTTAATATATTTTTTGTTGCGGTTTTAGTATGGGTGGCGGTATTGGTTATTGCCCTGGTTAGCTTGGCAAGGCGTAACGATATTTTTATGCCGGTAAAAATATTTTGGTCGGCGGTTATTGTTTTTGCGCCCCTGGCAGGCTTGTTAGCATACTTGGTTTATGGCCCCAAAAGGCGCGTTTAGGCCTTTTTTTTGGCTTTATAATACCGTATACCATTCTGGTTTTAATGTTAAATTATTCATTTATTCTTTAAAATACCATATTTTATGCTTACGTTTATTTAATTAATGATGTGCGTGTTTTATTTAAGCCAATTAGTTTTAACCTTATAAATCTGGTTACTTGTTATTCAAAAACGCCATTCCTGATAATTAAATTTGTTGTATTAATACATGAATAATACCATTAAAACCGTAATAGCCGCAACCGGAAGTTATATTCCTGAAGTTGTAATTACGAATGCCGATTTTTTGAATAGCCGTTTTTTAGAGAAAGACGGAACCCCGATTGTTAAGGACAATGCAACAGTTATAGAAAAGTTTAGGGAGATAGCTGGCATTGAAGAGCGCCGCTATGCACTGCCCGATCAAAAAGCATCAACGCTTGGTTATCTGGCCGCTAAGGATGCGCTTGATAGTTCGGGCATTGATGCCGAAACATTGGATTACATTATTGTTGCCCACAACTTTGGCGATGTGGCCCACGGCAGCAACCGCAGCGATATGGTACCGTCGTTAGGCTCGCGAATTAAGCATTTGCTGGGAATTAGAAATCCTGATTGTGTAGCTTACGATTTGCCTTTTGGTTGCCCCGGTTGGTTACAAGGCGTTATACAGGCCGAATATTTTATCCGTTCGGGCGATGCCAAACGTTGCCTTGTAATTGGTGCCGAAACACTATCACGCGTGGTTGACCCGCACGACCGCGACACTATGCTTTACAGCGATGGGGGCGGAGCCGTAATACTTGAAGCAGCAAGCGGTGCAGCCGAAGGAATATTGGCACACAAAACCCAAACACACTCCATAGAACATGCTATGCTGCTAACCATGCATAACCCTGTTTACGATTGCGGCGGCGAAAAAAACGATTTGTTTTTAACCATGAACGGGCGTAAACTGTACGAATTTGCTTTAAGCAACGTACCACTGGTAGTGAAAATGGCTTTAGAAAAAGCAGGGGTACACCTTGCGGAAATAAAAAAAGTGCTTATTCACCAGGCTAATGATAAAATGGACCATGCTATTTTACAGCGTGTGTTTAAATTATATGATATGGAGTGCAACGATATTTATGGCATTATGCCCATGACTATATCAAAGCTTGGAAACAGCTCTGTAGCAACCGTACCTACGTTATTAGATCTTGTTTTGAAAGCGAAAATGCCTGGTCATCAAATTAATAAAGGTGATAAAGTTGTGTTTGCATCGGTTGGTGCCGGCATGAATATTAACGCAGTTGTATACCAGTTTTAAATTGTTTTACTCACGCGCAAATTTATAAATTAGTGAATGTCAATTAATAGTGTTAGCTTGCGCACTTATTAAAACATTAAAAATACAATACAATGCAAAGTGGAACAGTAAAATTCTTCAATGGAACAAAAGGTTTTGGATTCATCGTACCAAGCAATGGCGATAGCGAAATTTTTGTTCATTCTACAGGTTTAATCGACCCGATCCGTGAAAATGATTCGGTAGAATACGAAGTAGAAAAAGGCAAAAAAGGCCTGAATGCGGTAAATGTGAAAGTTGTTTAATTACATATCATCATAAAAATCGTTGAGCATCCGCCTAAAGCGGGTGCTTTTTTGTTTTATGAATACTCCTAACCGCACCCTATTGGCTTTTTAAGGGTAAGCTAAACCAAAAAGTTGAGCCCTGGTTCTCAGTGCTTTCAACACCTATTTTGCCGTTGTGCAGTTCAATTATCTGCGCACAAATAAACAATCCTAAACCAAGTCCCTGGAAATTTTTTCGCGATTCTCCGTCAGCGCGATAAAACCTTGCAAAAATTTTATCGATTTCTTTTTGCGGAATTCCAATGCCTTTATCATGTACCATCACTTTAATTTTATCGCCTTCAACTTGAGATGATACATTGATCTCGTCGGCATCGGGCGAATACTTTATAGCGTTTGATATTAAATTGATTATAACCTGGCTTATGCGTTCCCTATCGCCCAAAACACTGGCATTGTCATTAAGGTTAGTGCTTATTACATGTTTTTTAGTGGTTTGCTGTAATGAATCAACAATTTCGGTAACAAGCATGTTAAATTCAAACGGCCTGACGTTGAGCACCAACTTTTTTTGCTGCAGGCTGGTAACATCCAGCAGGTTGGTAACCATTTGTATAACCTTGCTTACCTGCATTTCAATTTTATTAATAATGCTCAACGATGTTTGGTCGGTGCCATCCTTAAAGCGGCTTTGTAGCACCTGGGTGTAGGCCTTTAAGCTGGTTAAGGGCGTTTTAAGTTCGTGAGACGCGATGCTGATAAAATCTTCGCGAATTTTATCGTCTGTAATACGGCTGTTTATATCTGTAAAATTAGCAATAATCGCGTTGATAGGACGCTCGCCCAATAGGTTTGTCATTTTACTTTCAATCCATATCCAGTGGCCGTTTTTGTGTTTCATTCGGTGTTGCATCGTAATATGCTTACCCGGGTGTGCCGCAAAGCGATAAAATTGCTCCTTTATTTCCAAGGCTTCGTTAGGGTGAAGTAGTTGCCACGAGGGTAGGTTGATAAATTCTTCGTCGGTATAACCTATAATTTTTTGTACCGATGGGCTGCAGTAGGTAATGTGGCCTCCGGCATTAATGGTGATGATGCCTTCGGAGCTTTGTTCAACCAGAGCTCTAAAGCGGAGGTCTTTTTCGCTATTAAGTGTAAAGGCCTTTGTTAAGGCGTTGCTTAACACTATTAATAAACCGCATTCTATTACAAATAGTAAAAGCTGAGCAATAGCTTCGGGGTTAGGGCTGAAGGCGTTATACGGAACAATAAAAAATACATTAGCCAACACGCCCGATAGTAGCGTAACCCCAATTGCCGGGCCCCTACCAAAATACCGGGAGGCAATAATTACAATGCCAAAATATAGCAAAAAAGGTGTTTGATACCCTACATAGTTAATAAACTCTATTTTAATAATGGTTACTAATACGGTAAGCAATAGCGGCACCCCGTACTTAATGTAAAAAGGCC
This sequence comes from Mucilaginibacter gracilis, assembly GCF_003633615.1. Classification (NCBI taxonomy): domain Bacteria; kingdom Pseudomonadati; phylum Bacteroidota; class Sphingobacteriia; order Sphingobacteriales; family Sphingobacteriaceae; genus Mucilaginibacter; species Mucilaginibacter gracilis. The sequence continues at coordinate 2,143,456 of NZ_RBKU01000001.1, forward strand.
CCTTTGCTACCGATGAATCATTATTAAAGTACAATTTTCTAAAGTCGGGCATAAAAGTAAACTTAACAGCAATTTTTTAAGGTAATAGTACGATATGAATGTAAAACTTTTTACAATTAATAAATCAAGATATTTCAAAATCGTTAATTTGATTATTGGCGGTGCTTTAGCAGCGTAAGCAAAATGTGGTTATCTTTACCATTGCTAAAATTAGCGCTTTACATCACATGGATAAAACTAATACGGCCAATACTAATAAATGGTTATACGCTTTTGTTGGATTGGCGGTTTTATTAAACTTTAGCGGACTGTTTGTTCCCATCATTGCGCCCGACGGTGCTTTGTATGCCGGTATTGCCAAAAGTATGGTAATGCGCAATAATTACATCGACTTATTTGCCGAAGGCCGAGACTGGCTTGATAAGCCGCATTTTCCGTTCTGGATGGCTGCTTTGTCATTTAAATGTTTCGGTTTTACAACCTGGGCTTATAAACTGCCGGCCATTTTGTTTTTGATGATGGGTGCGCGTTACACCTATTTACTTGCCCAAAATTTATATAACAGCGAAGTAGCTTTATGGGCGGTATTAATATTGTTAACTGCCCAGCATATTGTAATATCAAACCAGGATGTACGTGCCGAACCGTATTTAACGGGGCTAATTATTGCTTCGGTATATCACTTTTATAAGGCAAACATAAACAATGGCTTACTGCACCTGGTTATAGGCGCACTGTTTGCAGCCTGCGCTTTGATGACAAAGGGCATGTTTGCCCTCATTCCAATTTGTGGGGCAATTGCCGGAGAACTCATCATTAAGCAACAATGGAAACAGCTGTTTAGCTGGAAATGGTTGTTGGCGGCAGCACTCATATTAATTTTCATCCTGCCCGAATTATATTGCTTGCGCGAACAATTTGATTTGCATCCCGAAAAAGTGGTTTTTGGTCATCATAATGTATCGGGCATCCGATTCTTTTTTTGGGATAGTCAGTTTGGCCGCTTTTTTAATACCGGCCCCATAAAGGGCCATGGCGATATCACCTTTTTTATCCATACCACGTTGTGGGCCTTTTTACCCTGGTCATTACTGTTATTCGCAGCAGTTTTTCAGTTTTTTAAGCGTAATGCAAAAAATGTGCAGGGTGCCGAATGGTACTGTATCAGCGGTTTTTTGCTTACCTTTTTGGTGTTTTCGGCATCAAAGTTTCAGCTTCCGTTTTACACCAATATCATTTTCCCATTTTATGCAATTATAACAGCCCAATATTTATTAGGTGTGGTACAAGCCAGCAGCATAAAAGCTATTAAGGTAGTACAAACGGTAATTGTTGCACTGCTATTAGCATTGGTTGTGGTTTTGCAATACTTTTTCCGCTCAAATTTTGTTAACTGGTTGGTAGGCTTTGTGCTGCTTGGCCTGGTTGTTTTGCTAATTGTACTGCCCATGCGGCTTACGCTGCTGGGGTACCAAAAAGTTGCCATATGTACCTTGCTTGCCGCTTTTATAGTTAACCTGTATTTAAACCTGGTATTTTATCCGGCTCTGCTAAAATATCAATCGGGCAGTGAGGCTGCTGTGTGGATTAATCAAAATAATCCGGAAAAATTGCCTGTTGTACAATGCATCCATGTAAATGATTATGGCTACCCGTTGGAGTTTTACCTTAACCAGCCACTTTACACCGTTGACGAAAACGGAACCGGTACCTTGCCGGCTAAACCCTTTTTAATGTATGCATACCCTAACAATATAGCATTTTTAAAAACAAAAGGCTGGCAAATAAGTCCTGTTAAAACTTTTGAAAGGTATTGGATAACACGCCTAAAACCTGCTTTTTTAAATGCCAAAACCAGGCAAAGCACCCTCGAACAAGTTGATTTAGTATTGGTGAAGTGAACAAGTAATTGTTAGGTCAAATTGTATTAACGGGTGGCAAATTCATACCGTCTGTAAGTCCAATTCGTTTCATGAATATAAAAACGTGGTAGCTTGTATTACGACTTCATTTTTTTGAGCAGGTTTTCTATAACCTTGGCAAAATGAGTGTGCTCCAATTGTTGTCCCTTAAATTTTATCATTTCCAGGTCGTCGTCGGGTTCTATTTTAAACTTGGATTGGTGTATCATCTCCCCTTCGTCAAAATGCTCGTTCACAAAATGAATGGTAATGCCCGATTCTTCTTCCTTTGCAGCCAATATAGCTTTATGAACCCTATCGCCATACATGCCCTTACCGCCGTATTTTGGCAGTAATGACGGGTGGATATTAATTATTTTATTGGGAAATGCCTGTAGTAACGATTGTGGTATGAGCCATAAAAAGCCGGCCAGTACAATAAGGTCAATTTGTAGGTTTTTTAGCAGGCGTATAACATCATCACTATGGTAAAACTCTTGTTTATCAAAAAGATGCGACGGGATTTCAAAGTTATCGGCACGCTGCAAAACGTAAGCTTCGGGGTTATTGGTTAAAATAAGCACCACTTCGGCAACGGAGTTGTTTTTAAAATGCTCCATAATTTTTTGAGCATTTGAACCAGAGCCGGAAGCAAAAATAGCGATACGTTTTTTCAAGTAGTTTGGTGTTTAGATATACTTGTTAAATATAAAAATGGATATTTCTAAGATATGCATTTTTGTTAATATTATTAATTACTGCAAGTTGTACAATGTACAAAGGCATAACGCGTAATTACCCGTCTTGTTTTTGATGTATAATAAGGGCTGGTATCGCCGGTTTGTAAAACAAAAGAATACTGCCCCAAATTGATGATTTGAGCGTTTGTAAACACCGATGCAGGCTTTGTAACTACAACACCTTTGGCAGTATCCTGTGCGGCCAGCGTGGTTTGTAATATCAAATCGTTAGAGGCTAATTGCCATGTGCCTGCCGAACTTTGGGTAATACAATGGTAATTGCTGTATGTGCAGGAGTTGTTGTTGTTAAACTTAAAAAGTTGGTTAAGGCCGCAATTAGTATTTAGGGTATCGGTTCTTTTAAGCGTATCGCCAACAAAGGTTTGTGTTTGTACTGCCGCTAATTGCCATGTTCCGTTGGTTAAAAAATAGGCAACGGTGTCGCTGTTATCTTTTTTGCATGAGTTAACCAGCAAAGTGCCGCATATTACCGCCAGCAATAAAAAAAAAGGAATTTTGTATTTTATAAGTAAGCGCACACTTCAAAAGTATAAAAAACCTGCCGTAATAACCGGAGGCGTCTGGTTATTATTTCAAAATCACAAGCAGTTGGCGGCTCATTTGTTTGCCCCGTATGCCAAATGGTACTTATGTAATTAACAAAAAACCCGGTAGCTTGTTACAAAGCAGCCGGGTTTTTGGGTTAACAAACCTTAATTATAAGGTTTATTGTTGCTCTTTAGCAGGGTTACGGTAGTAAACCTTGTTCTCTAAAAACTCCTGAACGGCTACTAATGATGCTTTAGGCAATCTTTCGTAGTGTTTAGATATTTCAATCTGCTCGCGGTTTTCAAAAATCTCTTCCAGGTTGTCGTTAGATGAAGCAAATTCCGAAAGTTTTTGGTGTAACTCTTCCTTAACGTTGTTTGATATCTGGTTAGCTCTTTTGGCCATAATTACGATCGATTCGTAAATATTATCAGTTTGCACATCCAGTTCACGCAAATCGCGGGTTATGGTGCTGCTTGCCACAGTTGGCTTGTTGGTAACGTTTGTCATTTCTATTGGGATTTTACTTTATTACTTCTTTTTTGTAGTAGTATCTTGTTGTGCCTGTGGCGATAATTTGTACTTTTCGGCTTGTATCTTTTTGTACAAACGTTCGTTAGTAGCCGCCTCGGCTAAATAGCGCCTTGTGGCAATAATGCCCTGCTCGCTTTGTTTTTTTAATTGTTCAGCATCTTTTAAATACTTGCTGGTTGGAAATTTCTCGGTAAACTGCTGGCTATAAGTAATAGCGGTATTGTAGCGATCTTCCTGTTTTACTTCAAAACTGTTTTTAGCATACAAATATTGTGCCTTAACGGTTAAATATTCCATTTCTTCGGCATATTTGGTATCCGGATAATCGCGCAGCGAGTTGCCGAATGCAATAACCGCCGATTGATAATCGCCGATAGTTAAATAAAGCTTGGAGTTATTGTATGATTTTGTTTCAAGCTTATCCCTTAAATTTTGTATCAGTTTGCTTGCTTCGGCTACGCGTTCGCTCTTCGGGTATAAATTGATAAATAACTGCATGGCATCAATAGCCTTTTGCGTATTTTCCTGATCGAGCGAAAAATTTGGCGAATCGAGATAGTAGCAATAGGCCGACATGTAGCGGCACTCCTCGGTACGGCTGCTATTAGGATAGCTATCGGCAAAAACCTTAAAGTGGTACCTGGCCGATGTAAAATCTTTCAAATAGTAATTGGTATACGCATAGTAATAGTACAATTCTTCGGCGTCACTTTGTCCGCGATAGCGTTGTACCAGGTCATCAAACAATTCCAGCGCCTTGCCAAAATCTTTTTTATGGTAGTATTTAATACCTTCCTGGTATTTTTTAGCGTTGTCGTTACTGGCTTTAAGTCTTTCAAACTTGCTTTTGCAACCTGCAACAGCAATAAATAGCACAATTAATAGGCTGCCAATAAGGGCTTTTTGTTTTTTAAACATCCTGCAAAGATATATCAATAATGTAAATCAGTCAATTATTTATTTCGGTGCAATATAAAAGGGTTTTTTTACATAAAATTCGCCAAAACTAGCATTTAACATTTTTTAACGCTAAGGCATAAAAACTGCAATTTGTAGGCAGCACCGAGATTTATGTAGCACAGCTATTTGTTCATCTTGCTGCCATTATTATAACTGGCTTTCCCTCGGTCTTGCGTTATACTATAATATAGGTTGTTAAACTTACCTCTATTAGTGCAACAACATTAATCTGTGCTCTTAAAAGCATCCCAACAAAAATATGCATTAATTACACACAAGCCAGCTTTGGTGTACACTATATATACTGTATATCAAACAGGCGGGTATACCTATATAGAGTATGCTCAACATAAGCCGGTAGCTACTAAACGTAAAGCCCATTATATAGGTATAGCTACATAATTACACAATAGCCCAGCTTTGGTATACAGTATATATAGTATACAAGAGTGGCCTATGAACTTAATAGCCCATTATCAGGCCGAAATACGTGTACAAGTCATGCATTTTATTAGTTTCCCAGCAATTAGTTGGCAGGGAGCATGGTAGATGTGTATTAATTTAAAAATGAATAGTATTGATAATGAATGGATTGGTTTAAATAGTAGAAATAAGGACAAAATAGGTTGCATGTTTGAGAAAAGTAAGTACCTTTGCAACCCGCAAACGAAATAGCGGAAAGTTCTTAAAAAAGCAGGCAAGGAGTTAAATTAAAGCAGTTTATGCTGTGTAGGTTTAACAAAGAATAGTTTAGCGGTTGCTACAGAAGAGATGTAGAGAGGTTAAAAACGGAGACAAATTTTTTATCAAAAAAAACATTTGATAAAGATGAAAAAGATTCTTACCTTTGCAACCCGCAAACGAGGTGATAAAAAGGCCGAGTGATTGTGAAAAGGAGAAAAAAAATAAAAATTTATTTTCTTTGAAATAACAAAAAGGTTCTTACCTTTGCAGTCCCAAAAGAAACGAAGGTTTCGGATGGTAAAAAAAGAAGATACCGGAAGCGATTTCCGGGATTAAATAAAGCAGAAGATTTAAGCCTTACGGGGTTATAAATATAAAAGGCGAAGCGGGAAGCGGAGCCGAGAAAGTTCTTTAAGAGGAAGTAATAATGAATGTAGCGGAGTAGAATTCGAAAGGATACTACAAAGCGACAAAAAGGATAGCGAGAGATTATCTGTATAAAGATATATAATACAGAGATTCTACAAATAATAAAGTAGGGTCACGATTAAAACTTAAAATTTACAATGGAGAGTTTGATCCTGGCTCAGGATGAACGCTAGCGGCAGGCCTAATACATGCAAGTCGGACGGGATTTGGGAGCTTGCTCCTGATGAGAGTGGCGCACGGGTGCGTAACACGTATGTAACCTACCTTATCCAGGGGGATAGCCTCTCGAAAGAGAGATTAAGACCGCATAACATTACGACTCAGCATTGAGATGTAATCAAATATTTATAGGGATAAGATGGGCATGCGGGACATTAGCTAGTTGGCGGGGTAACGGCCCACCAAGGCGACGATGTCTAGGGGATCTGAGAGGATGACCCCCCACACTGGTACTGAGACACGGACCAGACTCCTACGGGAGGCAGCAGTAAGGAATATTGGTCAATGGGCGGAAGCCTGAACCAGCCATGCCGCGTGCAGGAAGACGGCCCTACGGGTTGTAAACTGCTTTTGCAGGGGAATAAACCTTCGTATGTATACGAAGCTGAATGTACTCTGAGAATAAGGATCGGCTAACTCCGTGCCAGCAGCCGCGGTAATACGGAGGATCCAAGCGTTATCCGGATTTATTGGGTTTAAAGGGTGCGTAGGCGGCCAATTAAGTCAGGGGTGAAAGACGGTAGCTTAACTATCGCAGTGCCTTTGATACTGATTGGCTTGAATGGACTAGAGGTAGGCGGAATGTGACAAGTAGCGGTGAAATGCATAGATATGTCACAGAACACCAATTGCGAAGGCAGCTTACTATGGTTTAATTGACGCTGAGGCACGAAAGCGTGGGGATCAAACAGGATTAGATACCCTGGTAGTCCACGCCCTAAACGATGAACACTCGATGTTAGCGATATACAGTTAGCGTCTAAGCGAAAGCGTTAAGTGTTCCACCTGGGGAGTACGCCCGCAAGGGTGAAACTCAAAGGAATTGACGGGGGCCCGCACAAGCGGAGGAGCATGTGGTTTAATTCGATGATACGCGAGGAACCTTACCCGGGCTTGAAAGTTAGTGAATGATTCAGAGACGGATCAGCTCTTCGGAGCACGAAACTAGGTGCTGCATGGCTGTCGTCAGCTCGTGCCGTGAGGTGTTGGGTTAAGTCCCGCAACGAGCGCAACCCCTATGTTTAGTTGCCAGCACGTTAAGGTGGGGACTCTAAACAGACTGCCTACGCAAGTAGAGAGGAAGGAGGGGACGACGTCAAGTCATCATGGCCCTTACGTCCGGGGCTACACACGTGCTACAATGGATGGTACAGAGGGCAGCTACCTGGCAACAGGATGCAAATCTCTTAAAGCCATTCACAGTTCGGATCGGGGTCTGCAACTCGACCCCGTGAAGTTGGATTCGCTAGTAATCGCATATCAGCAATGATGCGGTGAATACGTTCCCGGGCCTTGTACACACCGCCCGTCAAGCCATGGAAGCTGGAAGTACCTGAAGTGCGTAACCGCAAGGAGCGTCCTAGGGTAAAGTCGGTAACTGGGGCTAAGTCGTAACAAGGTAGCCGTACCGGAAGGTGCGGCTGGAATACCTCCTTTCTGGAGCAGATAATCGCTCCTCGCTACTTTATAGCGCACGCTGCATTCATTATTTATTTTCTTTTTATAAAAAAACATTTAGTATCTGGTATCGAGTATCAGGTATCAAGTATTGCGGAGATATTGAAAGATGTCTTGCTACTTGTTACTAATTACTTGGTGCTGTTACTATAAGAAACACCCAAAAGACAAGCCAATTGGTGGCTGTAACTTAAATGTAAGGTACAGGACTAAGTGGCAGTAGCAGTAGCAGCAGCACAGGCAAACCCTGCCCACTGCAACTGTAAACTGCGACTAAAAATAGTCCGGTAGCTCAGTTTGGTTAGAGCACTACACTGATAATGTAGGGGTCAGCAGTTCAAATCTGCTCCGGACTACACTTTTGAGTTGCAGTAGCAGTAAAAAGTAGCAGTAATAACACTGCCACTGCCGCTAAGCACTGCAACTGATAAAGAAACTTGCCTTAAGGGGGATTAGCTCAGCTGGCTAGAGCACCTGCCTTGCACGCAGGGGGTCAACGGTTCGAATCCGTTATTCTCCACGCTGCTTGAAAGAGTCAAGATGCAAGAATCAGGAAGCAAGACAAAAAGTCTTGGTTCGTGGCTCTTAACTCTTGCTTCTGCGAAGCAAAACGTTCTTTGACATATTGGAAGAAGTAATTGAAAAAAGAGAAAACAACAGTAGAGACGTTGTTTGGCTTTAGAAGTTTACGGAATCAAAGGTAAAAAGGTAGTAATACCAATGAGCTGATGAACAAGTGAACCGATAAACGAACAACAATCAAAAAGCATACTATACGAGCAAAAGGCGTATAAGTAGAAGAAAGTAAGAAAGGGTACACGGGGGATGCCTTGGCTCTCAGAGGCGATGAAGGACGTGATAAGCTGCGATAAGCCGCGGGGATTGGCAAATATGAATTAATCCGCGGATTTCCGAATGGGGAAACCTGGCCGTTTGAAGAACGGTCGTATAAATACGCAAACCCGCTGAACTGAAACATCTAAGTAAGCGGAGGAAGAGAAAACAATAGTGATTTCCTGAGTAGTGGCGAGCGAAAGGGAAGAAGCCCAAACCGGTTATGTTACGGCATAACCGGGGTTGTAGGACCACAACATGAATATTAAAATGAATCTGAACAGGGTGGGAAACCTGGCCATAGAGCATGAGAGCTGCGTAAGAGTAAGTAATAATAGGATAGTGGTATCCTGAGTACCGCGAGGTCGGAGACGCCTTGTGGGAATCTGCCGGCACCATCCGGTAAGGCTAAATACTCCTGAGAGACCGATAGTGAACCAGTACCGTGAGGGAAAGGTGAAAAGAACCCCGAACAGGGGAGTGAAATAGAACCTGAAACCGTGTACTTACAAGCGGTCGGAGCGGACTTGTTCCGTGACGGCGTGCCTTTTGCATAATGAGCCTACGAGTTACTCCTCTCTGGCAAGGTTAAGTGATTAAGTCACGCAGCCGAAGCGAAAGCGAGTCTGAATAGGGCGTGCAGTCAGAGGGGGTAGACGCGAAACCTTGTGATCTACCCATGGACAGGTTGAAGGTGCCGTAACAGGTACTGGAGGACCGAACCGATAAACGTTGAAAAGTTTCCGGATGATCTGTGGGTAGGGGTGAAAGGCTAATCAAACTGGGAAATAGCTCGTACTCCCCGAAATGTTTTTAGGAACAGCCTGGCGGTTGAGTTATATAGAGGTAGAGCTACTAATTGGGTGCGGGGGAGTCAAATCCTACCAAATCCAGATAAACTCCGAATGCTATATAATATACGCTGGAGTGAGGCTCTGGGTGCTAAGGTCCAGGGCCGAGAGGGAAAGAACCCAGACCATCAGCTAAGGTCCCTAAATTACCACTAAGTTGAACTAACGAGGTCCGATTGCACAGACAGCTAGGATGTTGGCTTGGAAGCAGCCATTCATTTAAAGAGTGCGTAACAGCTCACTAGTCGAGCGATCGGGCATGGATAATAAACGGGCATCAAGTGGTATACCGAAGCTATGGATTTGCAGCAATGCATCTGGTAGGGGAGCATTCTACTGTCAGCGAAGCAGATACGTAAGTTACTGTGGAGATTGTAGAAAAGCAAATGTAGGCATAAGTAACGATAAGGCGGGAGAGAAACCCGCCCACCGAAAGACTAAGGTTTCCTGATCAACGCTAATCGGATCAGGGTTAGTCGGGGCCTAAGGTGAAGCCGAAGGGCGTAGCCGATGGACAACTGGTTAATATTCCAGTACTTTTTATAACTGCGATGCGGTGACGGAGTAGTGACACTGACGCGAACTGACGGAATAGTTCGTTAAATGCCGTAGGTATAGGAGACACAGGTAAGTCCGTGACTCTTGCTTAAAGCAGATAGTACTCGGAACCTTCGGGGGATGGGATAGTTCAGGTAATCAGACTTCCAAGAAAACCCGCTAAGCTTCAGGTTATAAAAACCCGTACCGTAAACCGACACAGGTAGTCGAGGAGAGAATCCTAAGGTGCTCGAGTGAATCATGGCTAAGGAACTCGGCAAAATGGCCCTGTAACTTCGGGAGAAGGGGCGCTGGCAGTAATGTCAGCCGCAGTGAAAAGGCCCAGGCGACTGTTTAACAAAAACACATGGCTTTGCAAAATCGAAAGATGACGTATAAGGCCTGACACCTGCCCGGTGCTGGAAGGTTAAGAGGGGATGTTAGTCGCAAGGCGAAGCATTGAATCGAAGCCCCAGTAAACGGCGGCCGTAACTATAACGGTCCTAAGGTAGCGAAATTCCTTGTCGGGTAAGTTCCGACCTGCACGAATGGTGTAACGATCTGGGCGCTGTCTCAGCCATGAGCTCGGTGAAATTGTGGTATCGGTGAAGACGCCGGTTACCCGCAACGGGACGGAAAGACCCCATGCACCTTCACTATAGCTTAACATTGACATCGGGTACAGGATGTGTAGGATAGGTGGGAGACTGTGATCTGGCTTCGCTAGGAGTCAGTTAGTCAACGTTGAAATACCACCCTTTCTGTATTTGGTGTCTAACTCTGCAATGTGGAGAACATTGTTTGGCGGGTAGTTTGACTGGGGTGGTCGCCTCCAAAAAGGTAACGGAGGCTTTCAAAGGTAAGCTCAATACGCTTGGTAACCGTATGCGGAGTGCAATAGCATAAGCTTGCTTGACTGTGAGGCAGACAAGCCGAGCAGGGTCGAAAGACGGATATAGTGATCCGGTGGTTCTGCATGGAAGGGCCATCGCTCAAAGGATAAAAGGTACGCTGGGGATAACAGGCTGATCTCCCCCAAGAGCTCATATCGACGGGGAGGTTTGGCACCTCGATGTCGGCTCGTCACATCCTGGGGCTGGAGAAGGTCCCAAGGGTTGAGCTGTTCGCTCATTAAAGTGGCACGCGAGCTGGGTTCAGAACGTCGCGAGACAGTTCGGTCCCTATCTGTTGTGGGCGTTGGAAGTTTGAGTGGGGCTGACCTTAGTACGAGAGGACCGGGTTGGACTAACCTCTAGTGAATCTGTTATGGCGCCAGCTGTACTGCAGAGTAGCTACGTTGGGAATAGATAAGCGCTGAAAGCATCTAAGTGCGAAACTAGCCACAAGATGAGACTTCCATTGAGGGTCGTAGGAGACTACTACGTTGATAGGTTACAGGTGTAAAGGTGGTGACATCATAGCCAAGTAATACTAATAACCCGAAGCTTTCTCATAGCAGGTATTTATGGTTCATTAGTTCATTGGTCATTAGTTGATTGGTCTTAGCAATAAGAGCAGATTACAAATGAACAAATGACTAATGAACCGAAACACAAAGCTGTTGTTTTCTCTTAAATCAATTACTTCTTTCAATAATATGTCATTGTTTAATGGTTCATTAGTTAAGTTGTTCGTTGGTCATTAGTCCAAGAAGAATCATAAGCTTATCAACCTTAACAAATTAAAATATCAGTTCGGTAAACCAACGTTAGCAGATACGAATCCGCTAATGAACAAGTGAACCAATGAACTAGCAATATTCAGGTGCCTATATCGGCGGTGTCTACCTCTTCCCATTCCGAACAGAGAAGTCAAGCCCGCCAGAGCCGATGGTACTGCGGTAAAACGTGGGAGAGTAGGTCGGTGCCCAATCTTAATTAACCCTGTCAACGATAGTTGATGGGGTTTTTTGTTGTAGGACGAGGCTATCTACAACAAACTGCAATACCATTCCAAATTATATCTTAAATTTGGAACAATCATTATGAACTACACCGTTCCGAAACTCCGAACCGTTAACGTTATCAGGTACGTAACACCCCTGCGCGAAGGTGGTTCACTACCTGCTATTGCCGAGGCCGACGATGAATTTTTATATGTACTTAAATTTCGTGGGGCCGGGCAAGGCGTAAAGGCCTTGATAGCCGAATTAATAGGCGGCGAAATTGCTCGCGCATGCGGTTTAAAGATACCGGAGTTGGTTTTTGCCAATCTGGATGCTGCCTTTGGCCGTACAGAACCCGACGAAGAGATACAAGATTTACTCAAAGCAAGCGTAGGCCTTAACCTGGCATTACATTATTTGGCCGGAGCTATCACATTTGACCCCACTGTAACCATGGTTGATGCTAAATTAGCATCCCAAATTGTGTGGCTGGATTGCTTACTGACCAATGTTGACCGCACACCACGTAATACCAATATGCTTATTTGGCACAAGGAATTATGGTCGATAGATCACGGAGCTGCATTATACTTTCATCATTCGTGGGATAATTGGGAAGAGCAGTCTAAACGCCCGTTTGTTCAGGTTAAAGATCATGTATTGTTGTCCCGCGCAAGCGAACTGGAAACAGTTGACCTGGAATTTAAGGCCATACTGACCCCGGAATTGATTAATGAAATAGTTGGATTGATCCCCGACGAGTGGCTTATACGCGAAGACCAAACCGAAACCGCCGCGGAAATGCGCCAGGTATATGCCCAATTTTTAATTAGCAGGATAGCCGTATCGCAAATATTTGTAAACGAAGCGCAACATGCCAGAGAATCACGTATTTGAGTACGCTGTTATCCGCGTTGTGCCAAGGGCCGAACGGGAGGAGTTTTTAAACGTGGGAGTAATATTATATTGCCCCAGGCTAAAATTTTTGCAAGCCACGATTTTGATAGATGCTAACAGAATAGCTGCTTTTTCGCCTCAATTAGACCTGGTTGAATTAGAGCAAAACCTTTGTGCGTTTGAAAGGATATGCAACGGAACCAAAGAAGGCGGCCCAATTGCCACTTTGGATATAGCATCACGTTTCCGTTGGTTAACCGCTACACGTAGCACCGTTGTGCAGGCATCCAAAGTACACCCCGGCTTGTGTGTGGATGCGCAACAAACACTTAATCGCCTTTTTGCCCAACTGGTGCTGTAAAAGAGACCGTATAATAAGTATGCAAACAGCCACTTTAATATATTTTGTAGGTTGGGTATCGTAGAATTTTTTGATGTAAATGGGTTCTCCGATACCCAATTTTACTTTTTATCAATCTATTTACTGTTTTAATCCACCTACGCTAATTCAAAAGGTAACTTTCGGTAACGTTTGCCAGTAGCCGCAAAAATAGCATTGCCTACCGCTGGGGCAATTGGCGGTAAACCCGGTTCGCCTAATCCGGTTGGTGCATCATCCGAAGGAACAAACTTTACGATAACTTCTAAAGGCGAATCCTTCATCCGTAAAAATTTATAAGTATGAAAGTTTTTTTGCACTACGGCTCCTTGCTCGAATGTGATTTTGCTGAACAGGGCGTGGCTCAAGCCATCAATAATAGCACCCTGTACCTGGTTTTCGGCACCGCTCAAATTAACCACGCGGCCACAATTAATAGCCGAGAATACTTTAGTTACCCGCAGGCCCGAAGGCGTTTTGGTAAGCTCGGCAACATGGGCAGCATAAGTGTTAAACGAGAAATAGGAAGCAAAACCGTAATAAACGTTTGGTTTAGTGTTTTTGCCCCAATTGCTCATTTGGGCAACTAAGTTTATTACACTTTTAAATTTATCTATATCGTATCTCACCTGCCCAACGGGTGCTGTTTTGGCTTTTTCTAAAAGTTCCAGTCGCAAAGCAATAGGGTCTTTTTTCATTTCGTGAGCCAGTTCGTCTAAAAAAGTTTCGTCGGCAAAGGCGGCAACGTTACTTGTTGGTGCACGCCATGGGCCCATGGCTATGTTGGTATCAAGTTTATGATTATCGTGCCTAAAATGCGGGATAGCCGCTGCCGGGAAACCGTTAGGCACTGATGCGCCGCCATTTAACGCAACCGAATTAACATGCCAGGCGCTTATGGTATTATCGGCACCAATTACGGCGCGATACTTATACATAGCCGGTGGGCGATAAAAATCGCCCTGAATATCATCTTCGCGCGTCCAAAACATTTGTACCGGGCATTGGGCTGATGCCGATATTAAGGCCGCTTCCACACCGTTATCTGGTCGTAATTTTCGGCCAAAGCCCCCACCTTGCCTTGGCATACCCAGGCTAACATTGTCTTCCGGAATATTTAGTGCTTTTGCCACAGCCTGGCGCATGTTTGCCGGTACTTGTGTTGGGCCATAAAGTTCGGCCTTACCATCTTTTACATCGGCAAAAAAATTGATGGGCTCCATTGGCGCGTGCGATAATGCTGGGCACTCGTAAACTGCCTCTATAATTTTCCCACCTTCGCCAAAAGCTTTTTCAACATCGCCGTCGTTGCGGGATGGTGTTTCGCTTTTTTGGGTTATCATATCCTTAAAAGCAATATCATGGTCGGCTGTACTTTCCAGTTTGCCGGTATCTTTCCAAACAACTTTAAGTTTGTCTCGCCCTTTTTTTGCTGCCCATGTTGAAGTAGCCAAAACAGCGACTACGCCGCCGGCCTTAACCACGTTTTTTACGCCGGCTACCTTGCGGGTTTCGGTATCATCAAACGAATCTAACGTTTTACCAAACGCCGGCGGGCGAGATACCATCGCGAAAAGCATACCTTCCCGGCGGGTATCCATACCGTATAAAGGTTGGCCGGTTACTATTTTTTTATTGTCAATATTACCTACTCGGGTGCCAATTATTTTAAAATCCTTAGGGTCTTTCAGCTTTACGTCGGTAGGTACGGGTAAAGTGGAAGCCTTGGCGGCTAATTCACCGTAACCTAATTTTTTTCCGCTGGGTTTGTGAATTACAAAACCATCATCGGCATAGCATTCCGTTTCCGGAACGTTCCATTCTGAAGCAGCCGCTGTGATGAGCATCACCCTGGCTGTTGCACCTGCCTGCCGGATGGGCATAAACCTGCTGCGAATTGCGCCGCTGCCACCCGCGGTTTGGTTACCATATTTTTTATCCAGCGGAGCCATTTCTACATATACGGCGTCCCACTTTACGTTTAATTCTTCGGCCAGTATCATGGGTAAGGCGGTTTTAACACCCTGGCCAATTTCGGGATTGGGCGACATGAGTGTAACCAAACCTTTTGAGTTGATACTGATATAGGCGTTGGGTGCAAAAAGCACATCGTCGGCTAAATGATGTGGTGTTTCGGCTTCGCTAATTAGGTTAAACCCTATCATCAGGCCGCCACCGGCAATGGTTGTAACGCGTAAAAAATTACGCCTCGAAACTGGTTCTGCTATCATTTTTGTGCTCCTTTTGTTGCTGCAAGGTGAATGGCTTTGCGGATGCGGTAATGTGTACCGCAGCGACATATATTGGTCATTGATGCATCAATGTCGGCATCGGTGGGGTGAGGGGTGCGTTTAAGCAAAGCTGCCGCAGCCATAATTTGTCCCGATTGGCAGTAACCACATTGGGCTACATCTATTTCTTCCCAAGCTTGTTGCAGGGGATGATCGCCATTAACGCTCAAACCCTCAATAGTAGTTATTTTGTATGTACCAACAGCAGCTATCGGGAAGGAACACGAGCGTATGGCTGCACCATCTAAATGAACGGTACAGGCACCACACTGCGCAATACCGCAGCCAAATTTAGTACCCACTAAATTTAAGTGGTCGCGCAAAACCCACAATAGCGGCGTATCTGCATCGGCATCAACAGCAAGCAGTTTATTGTTAATGTTAACATTATATTTAGGCATGGCGGTAATAATTAAAATCTAAGCTACTGTTAATGCAATATTATGGCAAGCGTAATTACTTAATCACTAAAATATTACAGGCATTGGCTGTATAAATTTAGCACATTTTCGGTCAATAGCAAAAGGCGTTGCTGACGGGAAGTAAAAAGATTAAGCCGGAAGAGATTTTACAACGATTGATTACCCGGTTTTAATTGTTGATAAGCAGAATAGCTTAAATAGAAAAAGGCAATTGGATAAAGTATTAAGATAGAAATCCCTGTGAAAGGGACCGTTATTATTTCGGCTATCCAAGCTATTATACAAAGTGCATTGTAAATTACAGAGTAAAGCCATAGGTTGCGGTTATTTGCATGCTTTTTAAAATTGAATTGTAAAAAGTAAATAACTTGTGCAGCCAAGCCCGTGCATAAAAATACAAAGGCCCCTATAGTTAGCCAATCATTATCCGGCTTATCAAAAAAGAACATCCCAATTATGGCAAGGGCAATGGCTGCGGGTAAAAGGTTTACCCAAAACATTGCCCTAGCCGTATCATTGGCATTCGGGTTTAATCTATCCACTCAAATTTGGTGTATGGCACCAATACTTCGGGTATTTTAATACCATTTTCTGTTTGATAATTTTCTAATAAAGTGGCTACAATACGCGGCAAAGCCAAAGCGCTGCCATTTAAGGTATGAGCCAGTTGTGTTTTTCCTTCGGCATTGCGGAAACGAAGTTTTAAGCGGTTGCTTTGAAAAGTTTCATAATTAGATACTGAAGAAACTTCCAACCAGCGTTGTTGTGCTGCGCTCCAGGTTTCCATATCATATGTGAGCGTTTGGGAAAACCCAATATCCCCACCACAAAGGCGCAATACACGGTAAGGTAGGCCAAGCTTTTGTAACAAGCTTTGAACATGTGTACTCATTTGTTCTAAAACTATATAAGAATCATCCGGGTGAACAACCTGCATAATTTCTACCTTATCAAACTGATGTAAACGGTTAAGTCCGCGTACATGCGCACCGTATGAACCTGCTTCACGCCTAAAGCAAGGTGTATAAGCACAATTTCTTACTGGCAGCTCGTCGGCCTTTAATATTACATCCCTATAAAGGTTAGTAACGGGTACTTCGGCAGTAGGTATCAGGTATAAATTATCAATACCCACATAGTACATTTGGCCCTCTTTATCGGGAAGTTGCCCGGTGCCAAAGCCCGATGCTTCGTTTACCAGCAGGGGTAACATGCGTTCGTCGTAGCCTGCTTTTTCGGCTTCATCTAAAAAGAAAGTTATCAAAGCGCGTTGCAATTTGGCACCTTTGCCCTTATATACGGGGAAACCTGCACCGGTTATTTTAACGCCTAACTCAAAATCAATTAAATTATATTTTGCGGCCAGTTCCCAATGCGGCAGGGCGTTGGCGGGTAACTGCGGTTTTTCGCCATTCTCCAATACCACCTCATTTTCTTCTGGTGTTAAACCTTTGGGCACAGAGGTATGGGGCAAGTTAGGCAATACCACAATTTTTTGTTGCAGTTCTGCCTCAACGGATGATAATTGCTCGCTTAATTTTTTAGCTTCTTCTTTCCAGGTGTTCGAGTTTGCTTTAACAGCTTCGGCTTCTTCTTTTTTTCCGTTACGCATCAACTCGCCAATTTGCTTGGCGGCGGCGTTGGCCTGCGCCGAAATATTATCAAGCGCGTTTTGCGTCTGGCGGCGTTGCTCATCCAGTTTTATCACCTCGTCAACCAGTTCTGGTTGTTTAAAATTTTTTACCGCTAAACGTTCCAATACATAGTCTCTGTTTTCGCGGATATAACTAACTTGCAGCATTGTTTTATTTTTTGACAAAGATAGAATAGTTCATAGTTTATAGTTCATGGTTCATGGCAAAAAAAGGAATCATAATGCTAAAAACTATGACCTATTAACCATTAACTATGAACCAAGCAGGCAAACTATACTTAGTACCCACACCCATAGGTAACCTTGAAGATATTACACTGCGGGCACTGCGGATTTTAAAAGAGGTGGACCTGATACTGGCGGAGGATACCCGTACATCGGCACCGTTGTTAAAACATTTCGAAATTAGTCAGAAAGTGTATGCCCACCATCAGCACAACGAGCGGCAGGCTACCAACGAGATCATCAGATTTTTAAAGGAAGGCAAGAATATCGCCCTTATATCTGATGCAGGAACCCCGGCTATTAGCGACCCTGGTTTTTTTTTGGTACGCGAGGTTGTTAAAAACGACCTAGCAATTGAGTGCCTGCCCGGTGCAACGGCTTTTGTACCTGCCCTGGTAAACTCAGGCTTCCCTACAGATAGGTTTGTTTTTGAGGGATTTTTGCCCGTTAAAAAAGGCCGCCAAACACGTTATAAATTTTTAGCTACCGAGGAACGTACCATCATATTTTACGAATCGCCACATCGGTTGCTCAAAACACTGGAAGAGATGATGGTTTATTTTGGCGAGGACAGGCCGGTATCGGTATCGCGCGAGCTCACAAAAATGTTTGAAGAAACCGTGCGCGGAACCGTTACCGAAGTGAAAACTTATTTTGAAACCCATACCGTAAAAGGCGAGTTTGTGATTTGTGTGGCTGGCAAGCCGGAGGCAGACAGCAAGAGTAAGGAAGCAAGAGACGAGAAGCAAGAATCAAGAAATAAATAGAAAACCTGCTCAGTTAAGGTTCTAAATTATATAGTAGTAGTTGTAACATCGTCACATTCTTCTTCCCAACCCAGGTAGCAGGCATACCAATGTGCACACTGCTCTAAAACCGATTGCGCTATGCCCGTCCCCGAGTCAACCACCTCGGCAACAAACATTATTTTTTCTTCCCGGCCCAGGTTGTTTTTAAAAGTATAATCAAAATGCTTACGATTATTATACTTTGTTTCGTCAGCGGGCATTGCATCGGTATGGATAACGTGTACCAACGATCGTGTTAAAACGTGATAGATAAATAAATTCCCCCCTTCCGCGGTAGGGTCTTCACATAATAGATATTCGGGCAGTTGCTGTTTCATAAGTATAAATTAATCAGAGCCAACATTAATTATTCTGTTTCCTTATAACGCAATAATTTAAAAAAGGTTTTAAAACGCTCATTGGCAACAAGTTGTAATTAAACTTTGATTTCAATGCTTTATAGTATGAGGTGAAATTTATACATAAAAATAAAAAATATATCACACTGGTTAATTAAAGTACCTAAAACATAATATCTGCCATTGCCCTAATAAACAGATTTTAATTTTTTTGCAGTGTCGACTAAACAACGGTCGTTATCATGGAGTTCAGTAGAAACTAATTTAATTACTTTTTCCCTCAGATGATTAAATAAATGACTAAGGAAAGAATAAGCTATTTATTGACACTTTCCGCTGGTAATAGTTGTACTAAAGCAGAATTACTGGAGCTATTAAAAATGTTAAAATAAAACGCCGCCCCCGAAATCTTAAAAGAATCGGTGGGTTCGTTATTCATCAGTGGGCAGCTCATGGAGAAGCTATTACCAGTTTTCGGAAAAAGAAAAAATATTAAAGGAAATTAACGGGTTTATTGTTACTTGCTTAGGTAAGCTGTCAATCTTACTTAAACAGCCACCAGTCAAAATCGAATAATTTTTCGCCCTTGCCTTTAAAAACAAAGTAAAGGTTATGTATACCAGTTACCGGCGTAACCTTGCAGGTTACGGTATTCCACCTTCCTTCTCCAATATTTTTTTGAACTTCGCAAATACCCATTAATTCCCCATCTGCACTATCCAGATGGATTTCTATCTGTCCCCCGGAAATAGGCTTAATATTCGCTGAAAAGGTACTGGTTGGTTTTTTAAAGTTAACTTGCTGCACCTTGATATAATCTCCCGGGTTGATTGATGTAACGATAATGCCAGTATCTTTAAGCGTAGCCGTGCGAACGCCCTGCTCCCAGGAAATGGTTTCAGCCTCAACCCGGTTAAATGGGTTGATAGTGCCTACGCCCTGCGATAGGCCCGACGTTGGCGCAATGCGCTTAACGGAACCATTTGCATCAAAATTTAATTCATCAATACAAACCGACCGGTCAAATCCACCGCCACCGGGTAAAGCACCATTATGATAAAAAAGATAGGTCTTACCCTTGTAATCTATTACGCCGGGATGGTTTGTAAAAGCACCACCTTTTCTAATCACGCTCATTACCGTATCTCCATATTTCCAATCGGGTTTCTGTAGGCTCTTGCTCGTTGAATAAGCGAGATGCTCGGGCACGCCGCCGGCGGGATAGAACAGGTAATAAAGGTTTTTACGTTTGTATACCCAAGGCCCCTCTTCGTAAGTAGTGAATCGCTTTTCGGTGCTGTTAACTGTGCCCTTGATTTTAGAAACAAACCAGTCTTTTTTCTCGGCAGGAACCGGAATGATGCCGGTATTTTGATCATACGAGACCATGTCTATATTTAACTTTGCCTGCCACAGTTCCTGGTTACCCCAGGTTAAATAGGGTTGTTTTTCATTGTCTGTAATAACGGTAGGATTAATGTTCCCCTCTCCGCAATGTTCGGTAATAAATGGTTTACCAAGTACATCTGTAAAAGGGCCTGTTGCCTGGCTGCCCACGGCAACACCTATCACTTTTTTGCCGGTATTCTTTTCAATGGCGCTTACATACCAGTAATATTTGTTATCAGCCGGATTTTTGACTGTATGTGCAGCAAGTCCATCAATTGATTTCGCCCAGGCGAAAGTGTGTTTGGCATTAATAACCCTTAATTTAAAACCCTCATCTGTTAAAGGCACCTTTACAATACCGAGATGTTCGTCATAGGATAGCATATCGTTATTTAACCGTACATAATAGAGGTTAGGATTACCCCAGTATAAATAAGCCTGCCCATCATCATCGATGAAAACAGTCGGATCAATATAACCCCAACCTCCTGATACCAGGGGTTTGCCCAACGCATCTACGAAAGGCCCGGTAGGAGAGTCAGACACAGCTACACCTATCGACATGCCCAGTCCCTTGGCGTTCACAGGTACGTACCAGTAAAATTTTCCGTTCCGGTAAATACACTGGCCGGCCCAAGCATCTTTTTCTGCCCATTTAAAAGTGCTTACGGACAAAGGGCTACCGCGATCTGTCCAGTTCAACATATCAGTGGTAGAAAATATATGCCAGTCTTTCATAACAAACCACGTCGATTTGTCTTCGTCATGGCCTGTGTAAAGAAATACGGTATCCTTATACACCATAGGTGCCGGATCAGCCGTGTATATGGTTTGAATAACGGGGTTTTGGGAATGTGCTTTTGTTAAAGATACCAGTGCGGAAACCAATAGTACGAAGCTTACTTTTTTTATGTTTTTCATGGTTTATCATTAAATTGGTTGGTCATTAATGTTCTTTGCTTAAAAGCCGCGACCCGGTATATGGCAAATGGCATCATTGCAAAGGTATTCTGTCGGGAAAATCAAAATGTCAATTTCTGCCAGAATCCTACAACAAATGTTTAAATGTTTACCTTTGGACAAAAATCTTTTTACTTTGCTGCGTCGATGTGAGAGTATACTATAAAGCTCATTGTCGAAGAAATTGCTAAACTAATGAATACTACCAAATTATCCGCCATCGCTATCTTCTTGATTGTTTTTGCAGGCCAGACGTTTGCCCAACAGGCTCATGAGGTATGGCTAGACCAATTGGATCTCAGCGTAGCTACGCAGGGCTATGGTGTACCAAAGAAAAATCAGTCTATTGATGGCAAAACCATGACGATTGCCGGAGCCAACTTTGAACGCGGTTTCGGAACACACGCCGAAAGTTCTTTAATTATTCTGTTGAACGGTAAAGCTACATCCTTTACTGCAAAAGTAGGCATCGATGACGAAGTAAAAGGTCATGAACCCGCGGTTGAGTTTGTATTGCTGGGTGATAATAAAAATATTTGGTCAAGCGGGATTATGCATTTGGGCGACCCCGCCAAAACCTGCCAGGTATCCCTCGCTGGAATTGAGAAACTTGAACTGGTGGTAACCGATGGTGGTAACGGTAACTACTACGATCATGCCGATTGGGCAAATGCAAAATTTGAAGCGGCAGGTGTAACTACCTTTGCTACAATGAATCCGGTGCCGGGTATACCCTACATTCTTACGCCTAAACCATCATTGTTACCTAAGATTAACAGCGCCGCTGTTTTTGGCGTCCGCCCGGGTTCACCATTTCAGTATCTGGTAGCCGCAACCGGCGAAAAGCCTATGAAATTTTACGCTGCTGACTTACCGGCGGGACTAACAATAGATATGAAAACCGGCATCATAACAGGTAAGCTTGATAGGGCAGGTACATTTGCTGTTACCTTAAGGGCCGTGAATGCAAAAGGTACGGCAAATAAGAAGTTGCGTATTGTGTGCGGCGACCGCATTGCGCTTACACCTCCCATGGGCTGGAATAGTTGGAACTGTTTTGCTGATCAGGTTTCGGCCGACAAGGTGAAGAAAGCTGCTGAGGCTATGATTAAGAGCGGACTGGTGGATCATGGGTGGACTTATATCAATATTGACGACTTCTGGCAGAATAACCGTGACTCGAAAGATCAATCGATAAGGGGCAAGTTGCGGGATGACGAAGGTAACATTGTTCCTAACTCGCGCTTCGGCGATATGAAGGGCCTGGCTAACTATGTGCATGGGCTTGGCTTAAAAGCAGGCTTATATTCCAGCCCGGGGCCATGGACCTGCGGCGGCTGTGTAGGCAGTTACGGTTATGAAAAGCAGGACGCAAAAATGTATGCGGAATGGGGATTTGATTATCTTAAATATGATTGGTGTAGTTATGGAGGAGTGATAGATGGAATGCCCGGAAACGACCCGTACAAGGTATCTTCCCTGTCTTACAAGGGAGGGAACCAACTTCCAACAGCAGTTAAGCCTTTTAGGGTTATGGGCGATGCACTCAAACAGCAGCCCCGCGACATTGTATTTAGCCTATGCCAATACGGCATGTCTGATGTGTGGAAATGGGGAGATTCTGTGGGTGGAAGCTTATGGAGAACAACTAATGATATTACAGATACCTGGACAAGCGTAAAAAACATTGTACTTATGCAGGATAAGGCAGCCACGGATGCCAAACCGGGCAACTGGAATGATCCGGATATGCTGGTTGTAGGCACAGTGGGTTGGGGTAACCCGCACCCGAGCAAACTCAGGCCGGATGAACAATATCTGCACTTTAGCCTCTGGTGCCTTTTTTCGGCCCCCTTGCTAATTGGGTGTGATATGGAAAAGCTGGATGACTTTACCTTAAATTTGCTTACCAACGACGAAGTGATCGCCATCGATCAGGACCCGCTGGGTAAGCAGGCAACGTGTGTTAAAACTATTGGTGAGCTAAGGATATATGTTAAAGAACTGGAAGACGGTAGCCGTGCCGTTGGCTTTTGTAACTTAGGTATCGAAAAGGCAGATATCAGTTACCGGGATTTTAATATCACCGGTTTAAAAGGGCGTTTAAGAGTTCGCGACCTTTGGCGTCAAAAGGATATTGCCTCAATTGACAGCCGTAAGGATAGCCTACAGCTCCACGTCCCTGCACATGGTGTGGTTCTTTATAAATTCACAACCGGGAAGTAGATATATAGGCCCTCCTTATCAGTATTTTGATGATCGATTGAAAACCTGTGTCAACTCGGAGAATTAGCTGATATTGACCACCTGATTATGGCGTAAACCCGGCAGACTGTAAATTTTAACGCGGATTTGTTATGCACCCAACAGATACTATTGGGGGGGGAATTACAAATCCACATGCTGTTTTTTAGTAGCCTATAAATTTAAGTGCAACAGGCTGCCGGGTTTTAATACAAACTTTTATAAAATATATTGTTTAAGTTTTCGGTATTAATTAACGCCTTGTCCGGGTATATTTGGAAAGTGCAGGTTGCGGTAATAGCTAAGGTCATGTTCTGGCACCTCATAGCCCGCCGGTATAGGCTTGCGCGAAAAGGTTTGGAAATATAATACACAGGAGTTTCGCCACCTAACCGCTTCTTCATGTTGCACGGCCATCAGTTGTTCAACTTCCTTAAACCGGGTGGGGTCTACATAGGGGCTGAGGGACTTCCACACCTGCTGCATTTTAGTTACGGAATCCACCCCGGTATAATAATGATGGACCATTTCTTCCCATAAGGTTTTACCGGACCTCATGCTGTATTGCCATCCAAGATGGTGGAACCAAAGGAGATATTCATCAGGGCAGGTTTTCAGATCCCCAAAATAGCGTTGTACTTGGGGGGCGTATTGGTTGAGGGCATTGCTGCCGGTTTCGGTACGGTCAAAGCCAATGCCTGCGGTGTCGGCTTTGTGATAATAAACAGCCGTCCAATCTGCACGGCCCAGGTTATCTGTCCATGGCCCCGGTCCATAATGACCGCTTGCGCCCATAATATGGTGCAGCCCAAGCGGGGTCATGTAATTAACCGTATTTTCACGGGAATGAAGCATCTCGCGCTTCATGGGGTTGATAAAGGCGGCTTCGTTATTGAATGTCATACGTAACCAGTCGTCGGCGATAGATGCCGCATCATTATGCGGATTCCAGGCCAGCCTGCCAAAGGCATACCAATTGGCCTGGGCAAAAGGGTGCCCGCACCAATTAATATCGGTACCTATGTTAGCAACACCGGCCATGCCGGTTAGTAATGCAGGGTTGTATTTCCCTTCTATAATGCGCCCAACTGTGCTGTTTTGGCCATGTGTATAAGTATCAGATTCCAGGCACTCCTTAAACAAAGGAGCTTCGTAAACCAAATGTGTTGAAAAACCCAAATATTCCTGAGTAAGTTGCAACTCCAGCATTACGGAGGTGTTGGGCAGTGCTCCCAACAAGGGATGGAATGGCTCGCGCGGCTGAAAATCTATCGGGCCATTCTTAATCTGAATAATAACATTGGCGTTGAACTTCCCGTCCAGTGGTTTAAATTCGTTATAAGCTTGTTTAAACCGGTCGTCGGGCACCTTGTCATCATAAACAAAAGCTCGCCACATAACTATTCCGTGATGCGGGGCAAGCGCATTACCCAGCATGTTAGCTCCGTCAGCATGGCTGCGCCCGTAGCTTTGTGGGCCTGGCTGCCCTTCCGAGTTGGCTTTAACCAGGAAGCCGCCAAAATCAGGTATATAACTATAAATCTCGTCCGTTTTTGCATTCCACCATTTGATCACTTCCGGGTCAAGCGGGTCAGCAGTCTTCAAATGACCCAGCTCAATCGGGCTATCAAATTTAACGGATAAGTAAACACGAATGCCATAAGGGCGAAAAGCATCAGCCAATGCTTTAACTTTCTCTAAATACGCCGGTGTAAGCATCTGGATATTTGCGTTCACATTGTTGAGTACGGAGCCGTTGATACCGATAGAGGCATTTGCCCGGGCATAATCCACATATCGCGGATCAATGTAACCCGGCAATTTGTGCCAGTTCCAAATGGAAAAACCGGCATAGCCGCGTTCCACCGTTCTGTTGGGATTGTCCCAGTGGTCCAGTATGCGAATCATCGTTTTAGGGTAGTCGGTAATGTTTAGAGCCGACAGGCTTTTACCCGTTTGCATCAACTGCAGGATGCGAAAGGTACCGTATAAAATGCCTAGGTCAGATTTGGCTGTAAGAACCAATCGGGTTCGTCCGGCCTCGCTGATCGTTTTAATAATAAAACCCTCATTGCCGATCTGCTGAATTTCTGCATCTGTTATAAATTTTTTTAGCGTGCCAATCTTGTCAAGCGTTAGAACCACGAGGCTGCTTTGAGCCGGCGTGCCTGCAGAAGGCTGAATACCAAGAAGCCCACCGAACCCCTGTATCAGTTCGTCTCGGCCGGCTTTCAAACGATCTGTCGCAGCCGGAAAACAAATCGTTTTAAAATATTTCTCATATTGCCCTCTCAGGTTGGTGCTAACCGGCTTATACCTCAACCACAAATCATATCCGTTTTCAGCTCGGGCGGTAAAGCTAAGCCCTAAGGTGGCTAGTACAAACAATATTAAAAAGAGTTGTCTCATAAAGTATAATTTGGTAGAGTCTGGTACATCCGCTTAGTTGGGTGGTGCAACCGATTGTAAATATAATAAGGTTTTACGAGGATTGTTAATAGGGGATAGAAGCGGCGAAATGATTTCGTATTCGAGCAAAATTTCTCTACACTCAAGTTATTGTGAGATAAACTTTTTAGTTGGAGGAGCTTAAACAGTTGGAAGAGAATATTTGTATTGTTAATTAGATAGTTATACGGCACTTGTAAGCTCAATCGCATAAGTATTGAAAAATAGTTGTTTCAGAATTTGATCGGCTACTATATAAATACAAGTTTAGTGATTTAATATTTGTTCTATAAAAATAATTATTTGTTACCTTAAATCTGATTCAGCCGGACAAGCTGCATAACAGCATGTCGCGGTATTATAGCAATAAATATGGGGTATAAACTCCACCTCATTTTAACTTTGGTATTTGCCTGAGGTAAATAATTATGTGAACATAATTATTTACAATTCAATAAACCTATAAGATTATAGGTTTATTGAATTGTAAATAATTTAACAGTATGTAGTAGAGCGCCGGTTAGAGATATGCCCTCTATCGAGACCTGGTAAGAACCTGACGTATTACCAGTGAACGATATGCCAGTTTTACCATAAATGTCAGTAACAACATGGGGTGTCCAGTAAACCGTTTTCCGGGTGGTTGTAATGGGGGAATTTGGATACGCTGGTGAGTAAAATTCATTAGGTTGATAGATAGCTGGCAGATAATAAGCAATGCCTGGTACAAAACTTTTATCGGCACGACCGGCCTTTGACCTGGCCGTATTAATTAAAACAACTCCAAACTGACCATAAGGGCCATAAATAAATGTTTTATCGCTCCCGGGCGTAAGCACCTCTACGCTTTCGATTTCTGTATTAGCAGGTATGGCATACTCCATAGCGAACTCTGAAAGCATTTCGCCATCTACAATAAACTGCGGTGTTCCGGATATTCCTCTACGCGTTTGCTTGTAAAATGGCACTTTCGTTAATAAAGCATTCTCAAGTCCTCCTGAGGTTCTGATATCTTCCTGAGAGAGGACCACATCGGCATTGCCAGGGCCGTTGAGGTTAAAGGAATGCTCGGGGACATATTTTTTATTTCTGCGCTGGTTGATCTTGACCTCGCCGAGTGTCCTGCCTTTGCTTAGAGGCGGAGGGAGTGGGCTATTGCTGGCGGAGGCTGTTAACAAAAGCGAGCTTGGTGTATTATCTTCTTTTTTAAGCGGTTCGAAGGGCCTGTCGATGGCCAGGTAAACTTTTACCTGCCCTTTAGGGGCACTGGCCTGAACCATGAACGAGGTGGTATCAGGGTAGCTGGCGAGATCGAAGGTGAAGTGTCCCGCACTGTCTGCGTTTGCCTGAATAGGGAGTCCTGAACTCTTAGCTGGCAGCACAATGAGCTTGGCCCCAGGCACGGGTTTTCCGTTGGCCAGGCTAACGGTACCTGAGATCATGGACCCGGTTTCGGGCCTATAGCGAACTTGCTGATAATTATTATTGGCAATACTGTCCCAGGCATACCTTCGCCATCCTTGTGTAAGCATTAGCAGGTCCAGGTTCTGCAATCGGTTCTTATCGCTGCTGTCAAAATACTGATCGGGCTTTTCGATGTAACCTTTGAGGTCGGAGCAAAGCAGGAGGTCGGAAAATATGGAGGCATTACCACTTTCCCAAGCTTGGCTTTCATCGATTTTGGTAACCGCGACAGACAGTACCGACCGGGCTATGGCGGCAGTATCCGAAGGGCTAATCGTCAAGCCAACCTTTTCACCGGGAGCATAAACGGCTTTGTCCGTTTTGATCACCGGGTTATAGCGCATGTCCGGGCTGATGAATACGAGCCGTTCGGCAACAGGCCTGTTATGAGAGAATAAGGTGATCCTGATCACACCATTGCTCAGTCCTTTCCTGGAAAGTGTTCCGGTAAATAAGCCTGCGGTATCGGTAGTAATCCGCCCCATATATTCGATAGGGCCGTTTCCTGCTGCAACAAGGGTAAATTGTCCAAGCTTACGTAAAGCAGGGTTGACTGAAACCTGTATAATCAGTTTCGTAGTGTCCCGGGAGCTCACGGCCAGGCTGTAGCCTTCAGGAGCTATTTCGGGTAGGGCTGTACTGTTTTGCTGCCCGTCGGCGAAGCTAATTAGGGCGGTATATTTACTTCCTTTATATGGGATAAAGCTGAAGGAGCCCATTCCGGCATGCTGTGACCGGAAGGTACAGACCTGGTTACCCTGCTCATCGGCAACGTAGCCTGAGAGTTCTCTGCTCAGGCCATCGGGCCCGATAGCTTTGAAAGCGATTA
Source organism: Mucilaginibacter gracilis (assembly GCF_003633615.1). Taxonomy (NCBI): domain Bacteria; kingdom Pseudomonadati; phylum Bacteroidota; class Sphingobacteriia; order Sphingobacteriales; family Sphingobacteriaceae; genus Mucilaginibacter; species Mucilaginibacter gracilis. The sequence goes on from NZ_RBKU01000001.1 coordinate 2,171,386, forward strand.
CGGATGGGATGCCGCTGACCATGTTTCCCCCTTCCGGGAAAAAACGGATAACGTTTGTACCTGTTGCCTTTGTACCTATGGGTCTTTGCCCGCTCTTATCACTTATCCAAAACTTTTTATCGTAAAAAAAAGCATGCCCGGCGTTGCGCATCCATTGGGTATATGCCCTGATGCGGTAAAAACCGGCGCTAAGGGTATCGGGCAGGGGGATATTCCCTGGTGCCATGCCCGTATTGAGCCTGAGGCGCATGGAACGGATAACGGAATCGGCAGATAGGAGCTGAACGTAAAGATATTTGCTGAGCAGGGAAGGTGCATTCTTTTCGGTAGCTACCGTATAGGCTTTAAACCATACGGTGTCCCCGGCTGAGTAGGATGCCCTATCGGTATGTAGATGCACCTTTTCTACGATATGTGTTCGGCGGTAATGTTCCAGTTTATCGGTAAGCAGCCCGGTTGTATCAGTGGTTTGCCCTGCAGGTAATAACGTGCAAAGCAAGGTGGAAAGCATTATGAGCATGTTTAAAGGTTGGTAAGTGGTTGTTCAAAAGTATATTTATGGTATCCAATACGGTGCGGCTATTGTCTTTTTTAGTATTGCATATGTTTAAAAGCGAGATCATTAGTAAAAAAATAAGCCAATGCTTTCAATATTGTCTGTTATTATACCCGGGCAGGTTTTTTTAACGTTGAAGGGTTGATGTCTTAATTTGCTTATTTACAGAAAGATATATTACAGTGATGTGTTTTCTAAATACTCATCACCATCTTCGTTAACAGAGTGCCCCGCGGGTTAAGCGGGACACTCGTAATGTTTAATTAGAAACCAGCGTAGTTACACTCGAAGGTGCCAGGTTGATACTAAAGTGGCTCCCGCTAGCACTAACGGCGCTATAAGCCAGGTTAGAAGAGCTGTCGGTAGAGTAGCGACTGAAACCCGTAACAGATACGCCGCTCAAATCAAAGCTCTGAGCTATCGTCGCATTGTTTTGATTCACAATAACGATTACAAGCTTGGTGCCGTTTTTGTAGGCGGTTACATATACGCCTGTTAAGGGGTTTGTCGTGCACGAAATTTTACTGTAGCCAGGCCTAACATACCGTGAGTATTGAGCCATTACATAGCCAAGCTTAGTGATGTTACTGCTTTCATCGATTGGGCCGTAAAACCTTCGGATATACCACCACACGTAGGCGGCGTAGCCAGCATTCATACAATCATGGATCTCTTTAGCCGCAGCCATGGCGTTACCCCAGTCGTTTCCGCTGATGGTAGAATTGGTATAATGTTCAGTCATCCACACCGATTTGTCTATAGCTCCCAGATTGTAAGGCGTTTTTCCATAAATATGGCCGCATACAAAACTGGTTTTTGATTTCGCTGTAGCGTTGCTGAGATACGTATTGATATAAGTTTGATCCATATTGAAAGGTTCGGGAGCCATCACAGCAGCTCCGCAGTTACTGCCCTGTGCAGCCACGAAATTGGCAACTTCTGTTGCCGTGGCTTCCATCCACCCAGAGCCACCGTAATTTGGCTCATTGAATGGACTAACCGCGTATACTCCACCCACCGCGGAATTATACGAACTGATGTGTGCGGCAAAATCAGCATAGGAGCCGGTATTCAAGTGTACACCTGTCATCATACTGGGCGGCGCATTCCAGGCTGTGGCTATCACCTTGGCACCAAAGCCCTTCGCCGCGTCTATCGTAGGTTTTTCTGCTGCAAAACTGCTACTGCTGGTGGGTACCATTACGCGCAATATGCTCAAACCGATGCCGCTTGAAGTTGAAAAGGCTTTTGTTCTTTGATCGCTGGTTAGGTCGGCCTGCCAGGCAAGGATACTTGCTCCGCCAAAGCCTTGGATAGTCTGCTGTACGGCGCTCGTATCAATTGTCGCGGCGCTTTTCAATACATCATCAGTAATTTGTTGCTGAGCTGCCTGCTTGGCGCAACTGGCCAGCAACATGATCGCCCCGGAGAGGGCCAATAATTTTTTTTTCATAAAAGGTATTTGGTTAAATAAGGGTTAATGTGGTTTATTGCTGTATATTTAGTAAATTGAAATGCCTTAATTGGGGGGCTCATCCTGGCGTTCCGCTGTTGCAGTATGGTTGAGCATTGTACCCTACTGGCCGTAGAGTTAAAAAATTTGGCAACTCTTTAAGCTTCGGCTCCATGCCAAATGGCGTTCCGGCTTCACTTTCCGGCGAAAAAGCACACATGGCAATGCAATTCGGGATAATAAATAGAGAAGAGGTTAAAATAATCCTTAACTTCTTCAATATTAGTTTGTTATAGAGTACGCAGTCCCTGCAAACCTGGGTAAGCAGAGCAGATAAAGTAGTAAACATGATTTAGAATATAATTGGTTTTCAAATTAACGTCGTTGATTGCGCACTATATGTGACTAATGTCCAAATCAATGCTACATATATTCAAGGCGGATGGATATAGCAATATTTTTTATTCTATATGAGGAGCTATTAAGTGAATTTGAAATATCGCGGTATCCGAAACAATATTGTAGGTATCTGATAGAATATTGCACGTAACTTTAACAACGAATTAACTGTGAGTAATACAGATGGCGTAGTAGGGAGCTTTTTTTGAGATGACGTTGCAGGAAAATTTATAAGCGAGTTCTTAAATAAAATTCAACTTTACAGATAATTATAGTCATTAATTTCTTGGGTTAGGCTTAACGGTCATTAATTTCCCGCGTCGTTTTCTTGCGGTAATTTACTATTTTTATGAATTGGTTTAGTGCGAAATAAGGATTGATTAAATAATGTGCAACCGATTACTAATGATTTTTTTTGATAAGTTAATCAGGGCATGTTATTTATGAAAATAATATTTTTTTGTTTGTGTAACCGATTGCTTTAATTATATTTGTCAAAACGACACCTATTATAACCAATTAGCGGCATAGCCATTTTGTGTTTTCGTTAAATACCAGTATTATGAGGAGATTATGGACAGGGGTATCATTATTATGCCTTTTTTTCTGCGAAACGGTTGTGAGCTCAGCTCAGGGCATTATCAATTTCACATCCATCACTACCAAAGAGGGCATATCTTCTAATACGATCTATACGATGGTTAAGGATCGGTATGGTTTGATGTGGTTTGGCACAAGCAATGGTTTAAGCCGGTACGATGGTACTAATTTTACCATATACCGCCATGAGCCCAATAATCCTGCCTCTATGCCCGGCAATGAGGTGCTTTCGTTATATGAGGACCGGACTGGTAAAATATGGATAGGCACGGGAGCGGGTGGTTTGAGTTATTATGACCGGACCAAGGACAGGATCGTATCTTATCCAACCGATGGTTCCTGGCCGGAACAGGGTAGCGTTTCTCCCCGTGCAATCTTACAGGATGATCAAGGTAAATTATGGGTAGGGACTTATGGAAATCTCCGTCTGATTGACCTTAGCAACGGGCATACCACGCGTATGGTATTCCATGATACACCAAATAATATGGATTATTCGTTCGTCGTGTTGTCATTGTTCGAGGACAGCAGGCGTCAAATCTGGGTGGGTACTAATAAGGGGTTGTTTTTATATGATCGTCAAAAAGGCTATGTAAAAAAATACGGATGGAAGCCAAATGCACAAGTTAATTTATCAAACAGTACCTTTAAAGGTATAACCGAAGATCGGAAGGGGGATATTTGGCTGGCCACATTGGATGGGCTGGGCCAATTAAAGCCCGACGGTACCCTGAAAGTATACAGGCATCGCACCGATGGGGCAAACGCTATCAGTAGTAACGCTGTATTTGCTGTAAAATTAGATAAGGACGGGAAAGTTTGGATAGGTACCGAAGAAGGCCTGGACATACTGGACCCCTTAACCGGCTCGTTTCAGGTTTTACAGCCCGACCCGAGGAATCTTTTTAGCCTTAAAAGCAAATCTATCAGAAGTATATATATCGACAATACGGGCATTTACTGGGTCGGCACGTTCGGTCGTGGCATAGCCAAATATGATAAAAACCTGCCGCTCTTTAACCTTAAACAAAGTGATCCGTTCGATCCCTGGGGTTTAAGGTCTAACAGCGTGCTTTCCTTCACCGAGTCGGCGAACGGTCAGATCTATGTAGGAACGGACGGCGCAGGAATAGAAGTTTTTAACCGGGAAACAGGCTTATTTAAACCACTTATAATCAAAAGCAAGTTGGATAAGACGGGTTTGGGAATAGTGGTTTTTAGATTATATATTGATAAGAGCGGATTTTTATGGGCGGGGACCTACCGTAACGGACTTTTCCGGATCAATTTGAGTGATGGTAGTTACGAGCAGTTTACCGCCGGGAAAGGACAGCTAAACAATGATAATGTTAACAGCCTCGCCGAAGACGGACGGGGTAATTTATGGATCGGAACTATAGGAGGCGGAGTTAATATTTATAACTTCAAGCTTCGGACGTTTCAGCAATTTAACAGCAGCACGTTTCCCCCGGGGTTTAAACAACCTTTGCCTTTGAACGACTTCATCAGTTCGATCGCAAAGTCGCCGAAAGGGGATATGTGGATAGGTTCGGCAGGAACAGGGCTGGCAGTTTTTAACCCTGTAACCGGTAAGGTTATTCATTATACCAGAGCGCATAAAGAGCTTCCTTACGATGTTGTGGAGCATTTGTTTTTTAGTAAAGATGGGCTGCTTTGGCTTTCAACAGAAGGAGGACTTTCGTTTTTAGATGAGCAAACCCACAAAATAACTACCTATAGCGAAAAAGATGGATTGGGAAACGGAATGGTTAAAGGTATCCTGGAGGATAACTCCGGACTCATATGGGTAAGTACCGACCGGGGCATCAGCTCTTTTAACCGTAGCACCAAAACTTTCCGGAACTTTAACGCAGAAAACGGGGTTCAGCAAAGCTCTTTTACTACCGCAGCAACAATGAAATCGGCCAATGGCGACTTGTTTTTTGGTGGTTTAGAGGGGTTTAATTTTTTTAACCCAGCTACCTTGCCTGATACACGCAGCCCCGGACAGGTTTTGCTGACAGACCTTAATGTGAGTAATGAATCTGTTACGCCGGGTGAAAATTCGCCAATAAAGGAGCAGATTGGGATGGCTAAAGAGATTAACCTTCATTATGGTTTAAATTTCTCCGTATCCTACGTGGCCCTCAACTATACCGCACCCAAACAAAATCAGTTTGCCTACAAACTTGTTGGTTTTGATAAGGACTGGAACTATGTACACCATGGGCGGACTGCTAATTACACTAACCTGGATCCCGGAACTTATATATTTCAGGTTAAGGCGAGTAGTGACGGCAAGCATTGGGTATTGCCTCCTACAGAGGTCAGGATTATCGTATCCCCGCCATTCTGGAGAACAGGATACGCTTATGGTTTTTATTTTTTAACTACTTTGGCGTTTTTACTATGGCTGAGGCGAAGAGGAATTCGGAAAATCCGCCGGGAATTTGAAATACAGCAGGAAAAAATACAGGTTAAACAGCTAATGGAACAGGAGCGCCGTGAGGCCGACCAGCTTCATGAACTTGACCTTCTAAAGATCAAATTTCTGACAGATCTTAGCCATGAATTCCGTACGCCGATATCATTAATTTTGGCGCCGGTAGAAAAGCTCCTGGAGAGAAAACTAGCGAACGAAGCCCAGGAGGATGTTAAAATGATTAACCGGAATGCCCGAAGGTTGCTGAATATGGTTAATCAGTTGCTCGACTTCCGAAAGATGGAGGAAGAAGAACTCCATCTACACCTGCAAACGGGAGATGTTATATATTTTATTAAAGATACCGCCGACGCCTTTAAGGATGTTGCGGCCAGAAAGGAAATTGATTTTTCGGTAGAAAGCAAATGTAAGGCATGGGCTACCAAATTTGATCATAATAAGCTTGAGCGCATTATTTTCAATACATTGTCTAATGCCTTTAAATTTACACCTAAGGGAGGGCAGATTACCATGTTTTTGGAGATTAGCGAGGTTATTGAAGGCGAACCGCATCTGATTATGAGGATCATGGATAGGGGCATCGGTATTCCATCGGAAGATCTCACCCGTATATTCGACCGGTTTTATCAGCATCAAACGCAGGCTGTACTCAACCAGGGAACGGGGATTGGGCTGGCGATAACGAAAGAGTTTGTGAATCTTCACGGTGGGCATATTCATGCTGAGAATAATCTGTCGGGCGGAGCGTGTATTGTAATTGACCTGCCCGTTTTCCCTGAGCTTGACGAAAGCGGCATTTCTGAAACGGATGGTAAGGAATCAACTGCTTCCGATTCTTGTATTTCAAACACCTCGGAATCAGTACCTTGTAACCCGAAGAGAAGCGAAGGCATAAGACTGATTGAAAAAAAAATCACGATATTGCTTGTTGAAGACAATGAAGAGTTCCGCACATACCTGGCAGATCACCTCAAACAATATTACAACATCATTCAGGCAGGTGACGGTAAGGAAGGTTGGCAGAAAACCCTCGGCAACCATCCTCAGCTTGTGGTTAGTGATATCAATATGCCACTGATGTCGGGCATCGAACTTAGTAAAAAAATAAAGGAAGATAAAAGGACCTGCCATATACCGGTGATATTGCTTACGGCGATGACAGGCGAAGAAGAACAACTTACCGGATTGCAATCCGGCGCGAGCGACTACCTAACCAAGCCCTTCAACTTTCAGATATTGAACACCAAAATCGGTAATCTTCTTGATCTGAACAAAAGCCTGAAGGACACTTATTCTAAACAGATCCAATTGGTAGGGCAGGAAGTAGTTACTGAATCGGGTAACCTGAAACTTTTAAATTCGATTATGAAATACATCGAGTCCAAGTTAAGTGATTCTGATCTGTCGGTTGAAGAACTCAGTAAACATGTAGGAATGAGCAGAGGTTCTCTTTATTATAAACTTATCGAACTGACGGGCTTATCTCCGATCGAGTATATCAGGTGTATTAAACTGGAGAAAGCAGCCGCCCTGTTGGAAAACAGCGAATTGAATATTGCCCAGATTGCTTACATGACAGGGTTTGGCACACCGAGTTATTTTTCGAGGATGTTTAAAAATAAATATGGTATGGTGCCCTCAGAATACCTTAATTCAAAACGCAATCACGCAAAACCGGTTGTAATTTCCGCTGAGTAATATTTCCTGTATTTTACCACCTCATCTTCGCAATTAATAATATAAAGGGCAGCAAGTACACCCGGGAAAACCGGAGGCAAACGGGGCTGTTCCCGGGTGAGCTAAGCTGTGCCAGATTATCTACAACGGACACAATTAACAGTTTATTTTATAAATAACCTTTAGGAATTATCACCGTCCAAATTTCCCACCTCCCAATAAATTAAATCTCCCAGAGATTACCTGTTTAAATATACATCTCATTTTTGTTCTGTAAGTGAGTTTGTGGTGCGCTACCCGGGTTCACTTCTATAATATCTAAGGCATTATTAAAAATAATACGCCAAATATGCAATTAATACATGTTTTAATAATTCAATTGCCTGATAATAAGGCACTTAATTTAATTAAACATTCCGACTACTTTATTTGACAATTGAGACATAAGGAGAGTTAGGTAAAATCGACTTTTGAATTGAACCAATACTGCAGGTATCATTTACCTGTTAAACCAAATTATTAACCTTCTTTAATCCGCAACAAAAAAATGGACAGCACATGAATACACTTGCTTCGGCGCGTTATTTTCGTTTAGTGTCATATTGACATTTAGCAGGACGAATAACACGCATAGAAATCCGCGAATACACTTTTATTGGCTTCCTGCTCCAATAAATCCCATATACGCTTAATTAAATAAGACATGATTAAACCTATACAAAACAAACTTATGTTCAACCGATACATTACAGCCGTTTTGCTGGCTATTGCTGTTGTTTTTGCCATCAGCAGTTGTAAAAGCCGTTTCGACGAGTATTATCAAGACAGTTCGAATACAAAGGGAGGATATCTTTTTACTAAATTACAGAGTAATCCCAAATTTTCAATTTTTACGGCTGGTCTGCAAAGGGCCAGTATCGACCCTTTTATATCAAAAGGCGGCTTGTATACAGTGTTTGCGCCTACCGACAGTGCATTCAATGTTTATTTTAAGGCAAAGGGCTACACTTCCGTTAACGATGTGCCGATAGATACTTTGTTTTCTATCCTCAGTTATCACATTGTAAATAACATGTGGTATTATTACGATTTTAAAGTAAGATATACAACATCGCAGCAGTCGTTGTTTCTCACCAGGAGTAAAAAATTCGTAAATGTGGACATTAGTGCCAATGACACGCTGAAGGTAAACGGTGTACCGATCATCAAGAGCCTCAGAGACATCGGTGCAGAGAACGGCGTTATCCACGGGATAGGGCAGGTGCTGATACCCAGCCCTAACCTTGAACAAAAGTTTCTTACAGATCCGCAACTAAATACCAGTACATTTTACCGGCTGATGAAAGTGTGTTCAGCAAGAACATACGATCAGTTCAATAGTTTTGATAAGAATCATGATGGGCTGATCGATTCCGCATTTTACACGTCTTATCCATTTTTAAACACGGTATATACCGCGCTTGAATATAAGGTTAATAGCCTGGCGACCGACCAGGGTGGTGATCCTGTTTTTACCACTGTACTAATGCCGTCAAATGCCGTACTCGATCCGCTGATTGCCCCGGCATTAGCTAAAATAAGTAATACAGTAACCGATAAGATAGCCGCCCTCTCGCCTGTTTATGCAAAAGGAGTTCTTGAATCTTATTTTATCGGCAATCAAAGTGTTTCTTCGGCGGTTTTGATCAAGCGACCAACTGTATTGGCATCGGTTAATGGTTCTACTGTACCCGCTTTAACTGCTGCATCGTTTGTTCGTCCTGATATCCAGACCAGTAATGGCGTGATCCATATTATCAACACCACTTTCCCGATATCTGATTTTCAAAAAAGTGCCTTTGGGCAGGCAACAAGTGACCCAGACCTCACCACGTATTGGCTGGCAATTCAGAAAGCCGGGCTTTTAGGTACTTACGGCGTTAGCTCCAGAGCTGGTACTTACTTTGCCCCCACAAATGCGGCATTTGCTGCAGCAGGGTTTAACCTTACGGCTATGACGTTAAATGGCGCGCCGCTCACAACTACTACCCTGGCCAATTTGCTCAAAGTTCATGTGGTTAACTCAAATCAGGCAGCAACAACGTTTCCCAATGCTGTGTTCAGTACGGACCTTAGCGGCACAGAGCAGCTTACTTTTGACAGTACGGGTACCATCATAACCAGCCCAACAGGTAATACGGCTACTGTTATTTTTCCTGTACTCAGCGTTGGGCCAAGCAATGTTGGCTATGTGTATAAGATAAACCAGCTATTAATACCTCAGTAACAGATAGCGCTCATAAGTCTAATTAAACAATAATCACAAAACTTATTGATGATGTTAAGAAATAAATCTATAACAATATATTCCTGTGTAGCGCTTATACTGCTGCTATGGAGTATTTCCATGGATGCCGGTGCGCAGGTAAGTACTGCGGCCGTAATCACAGGAACGGTAACGGAAGCTAAGACCAAAGCTACCATACCTGGCGTTACCGTTGTTGAAGTAAATGAAAACGACCGTCAGGTGGCTGCGGCAGTTACAAATATTGATGGCAAATATACGATCAAGGTATCCTCCAAAAGCCACAAAATCAGGTTCGCTTACATTGGCTTTCAATCATTAACGCTACCCATAGGGGATAAAACGGTGATTAACGCGGCACTGAAAGAGGCTGAATCAAATGAACTGATGGCAGTTGAGGTGACCGCGAAAAGCGCAAAAAAGATATCAACCGGTTATGGTGATGTATCTGAACGGGATAAGATTGGCGCTGTATCAACGGTGACTTCGGAGATGTTGCAAGGACTCCCTGCGACTTCGATTGATCAGATGATGCAAGGCCAGGCTGCCGGGGTACAGATCACATCTAACTCGGGTGATCCGGGAGGTGGCGCAACGGTTACCATTCGCGGACAGGGTTCTATCTCAGCAGGAAACGATCCGCTTTACATTATAGACGGTGTACCAATCATTTCTACCCCGTTTGATAACACCAACGGCGGGAACAATTATGCGCGTGTTAGTCCGATTGCCGATATCAACCCCAATGATATTGAGAAGATCGATATACTGAAAGATGCCAATGCGGCCGCCATTTATGGTGCCAGGGCTGCAAATGGTGTAATAGTAATTACCACCAAACGCGGAAAACCTGGTGCAACGAGTATTGTTTTGAATACACAATTTGTATTATTGCAAAGCCCGCGGCCGATACCTGTACTCAATGCCAGCGAATATAAGGTGATGCGCCTGGAAGCAGAACAGAACAATGGTAACATTAACCCTTCATCAAACACCTTATTACCGTTAGTTGACGACCCAACCTACCAGTTTTACTGGCTCTATCAGGCCAATACAGACTGGCCAGCCGCATTAAGGCAACTGGGCTTAACCCAAAACTATAACATGACACTGCAGGGTGGCGGCGAAAGTGCGCGTTATTCTTTCGGAACATCTTATAGTGATGCAAAAGGCTCAATGATTAATACCGGATTCAAGCGTTTTACAGGTCGCTTTAATTTGGATTATAAAGTGTCTAACAAACTGCGCTTTACTGCAAATATCGCTTTCACCAGAAGTAAGGTAAATGCCTTAGCAAATAATGGTGGTGGTACACTATACTTCAACTCTTTGGTGCGTTCGCCAGCCTTGCCTATTTATGATGTGAGCTATGTTGATGGCAGCTCATTGCCCAATTATATGTCATACGGTGGTTTCTACGGTTTTCAAGACAATCCGGTTGCATTTGCAGCAACATCCATTAATGCTTCATATAGTACCAATCTTAAACCCAATATTCGCGCAGAACTGGAGGTCGCCAAAAATCTTAAATTTGTAAGTACCGCATCTCTCGACTTTGTAGGGGAAAACGCTACCTATTTCCAGCCCGCAGCGGCAACTGGGGTAATTTGGAACAGTAACCAGTTTAACCGGTTAGATACCCGCGATTTTGAGCGTCTGCAAATGATCTCAGACAGTTATTTAACCTATACCAAAACCTTTGGGCGTAAACTGGTTACCAACTATTTACTGGGTAATACTTTTAATACGTTCAAATCAAATCAGCTAAGCGCGCAAGCGTATGCCACTGCCGATTTCGCGATGCAGACATTGGGGAATTCGGGGGGCTATAACAGCGTTTACTCAGCTAATGCTACTGAGGCAATCTTGTCACAATTCGCAAAGTTGGATATGGTATACGATGATTCCTACGGATTGAATTTCACCATACGCCGGGACGGTTCTTCCAAATTTGGCGGTGACAATAAATACGGGTATTTTCCATCAACTGGTGCTTACTGGCGGATATCTAATTTGAAAGCTTTAAAGTACAGCAAGGTTATAACCAACCTAAAGCTGCGGGCTTCATGGGGGCAACTCGGAAACAGCGGCATACCTAACTATGCTTATATCAGCCAGTTTGGCCAGGGTGCAAATTACCTCGGATTAAGCGGTGTGAGCCAAACCAATCCCCAGCTCAACCACTTGAAATGGGAAACAAGTGAGTCAACTAACATTGGGCTAGACGCCGGCTTTTTTAACGATCGGTTAGGGTTAACAGTTGATGTGTATAATCGTGTTACTAAAGATTTATTGTATAATCTTCCTGTGCCGGCAAGCAGTGGTATACCAATTCCTTCCGGTGCTCAAAGTGCTACTATATTGACAAATTTAGGTAATATCCGTAACCGGGGTATCGAGGTCAACCTGACAGGTACGCCAATTGCGGCCAAAAATTTTACCTGGAACGCATCTTTCAATATTGCCACCAATATTAATAAAGTACTTTCTCTGCCTGGCGGAACCGTAACAACATCCGATAGTTTTGGCGGTTTTACCTCACAGATCAAAGAAGGGGATGCCCTGGGTACCTATTATGGTTTGGTATTTAAAGGAGTGTATGCCCGTGACGCCGATGCCGTTGTACACGACAAGAACGGAAACATTGTATACGAATTAAATGGAACTACCCCGCGTTTGATGCATATTGGCAGCGAGACAGGAAATGTTTATAAAGGGGGAGATGCCATATACGAAGATTTTAACCACGACGGGGTTATCAACGACCAGGATAAGGTGCGGATAGGTGATGCCAACCCTAAATTTTTTGGGGGGATGAACAACACTTTCACCTATAAAAACTGGAGTTTGAGATGCTTTATCCAATACCAGTATGGTAATAATATCATAGACGGTATGCGACTACAACTGGAAAGCATGACTAATACCAATAATCAGGCGGCATCGGTACTGAGGCGCTGGCGCACTCAGGGCGATGTTACCGATATGCCCCGGGCTTTAAGTACAGATACAAGAAATGTATTGCCCTCAACAAGGTGGGTAGAGGATGGCTCTTATGCAAGGTTAAAGTCGCTCACGTTAAGTTACAGGTTCTCGCCGGCATTTGTGAGAAAACTTCACCTTTCTAACCTGGATATGTTCGTAACAGGCAATAACCTGTACACACTAACCAATTACCTTGGTGCAGATCCCGAGATCTATGTAGGCAATAATCCCGCCTTCGTGGGTGTAGACCAGGGATATACCCCTCAAACTAAAAATTATCTGTTTGGCCTTAACGTGAAGTTTTAAAATTTAAAAGAATAATGATGAAAATTAATTCTATAAAAAAAATTGGCCGGCGGGTTATGGCATTGGTTATCCTAACCTTATCCGTAACTAATTATGGCTGTAACAAATTTCTGGATCAAAAGCCAGCTGACTCTTTGACCAGAGACCAGTTTTTTCAGAATGAAACGGATGCCAACGCAGCCATGGTTGGGGTTTACGATGCCCTTCAGGGCTGTGTTACCCAATTTTTGAACTGGGGAGAATTCCGGGGAGATTTGGTGACAGCTACAATTCAAAGTACCACAAATTATCCCTACTACGAGTCGTTTTCGCCCGATGCTACAACGAATATCAGTATCGCATCAGACTGGACAGCGGTTTACAAGATGATTGGCCGCGCCAATATCGTAATTGAATCAGTGCCCGGTATTGTTAATCTTGACCGTAACTTTACACAACAAAAGAGTGATGCCATTGTTGGGCAGGCACGTTTTCTCCGGGCCCTGGGCTATTTCTATCTGGTGCGTGCGTTCAAGGACGTCCCTTTGATTTTGAGCGCTTCAAGCAGCGATGACGTGACTTTTAGGGTGCCCAAATCTTCTTCTTCCGTAGTCTTAGATCAGATAGAGGCCGATCTGTCGTTTGCAGCTAACGTCGTACCGGTGCAATATTCTTCTGTTCAACAAACAAGGGGCTTTGCAAGTAAAGGGGCGGTTTACGCCACGCTGACGGATGTTTACCTGTGGAGAGCGAAATATCAACAAGCTGTGGATGCTTCGCAAAAAGTGTTGGATAATAGCTTGTATTCCCTGGTGTCTGGCGCTAGTTGGTTCAGCCTTTTCGCTCAAAAAAACACATCAGAAAGTATTTTTGAAGTTCAATTTGACTATAAAATTTCAGAAAACAATAGTTTAAGAGGCGTGTCCGGAAACTTTACCGTTAACCCTGTTCTTACAAATTACTATAACATAGAACAAGATGTGGTGAGAGGGCTTAACAACACCTACGTTAATGCCGGCTCATTCGTTTTCTGGAAATATAGCGGGCTAAGTGTGAACGGCACAACAAATATCTCAAGGCCAACCGATGATCCAGATTTTATAATTTATCGGCTTGCTGATATCATGCTCTTACGCGCTGAAGCACTCTCGCATTTGGATGTGCCCCAGAAACAGGAAGCGATTAATTTGCTGAACCAGATACGTTCAAGGGCTGGTATAGCCACCTATGTTGGCATTGACGGTACTGTAGACGGTACGCTGATAGAGAGCTATATTTTGAAGGAGCGTGCTATGGAACTGGCTATGGAAGGAAAAAGATGGTTTGACCTTGTACGGGAAGCTACCAATGACAACAACCCAGATTTGCTTATTACTGCCGTGAGTTTAGGGCGTACAGTGGGCGAAAGAGCGTTAATCCGTTCAAGAATTATCGATCCGAGAAGTTGGTATCTCCCTATCCTCAGTACTGAGCTTAACCGGAATCCATTGCTTGTTCAGAATCCATATTATTTATAGAATAAATAAGTTAATCGTTTTTTAAATGAATGAAATGATGAAAATATTATCACATAAAAAAGCCGCCCCCGGAATCTTGCTAATCAGGGTTATCATAGTTTGTATTGTGACTGCCTGCTTCGGATGCCGGGACACTGAGCTTTCCTATATGGTTAAGGAACGCCAATCACTGATGCTGGATCAGATCAAGCAGGATACGTCACTAACGCTGACTATCCAGGCCCTTCAGATAGCGAAAATGGATGCCACGCTAGATACCTATGGGCAGTTTACATTTTTTGCGCCGAATAACAACGCATGGAAACAGTACATTAAAGGAAAAGGGAAAGCCGCTATTACGGACTTTTCAACCGACCAAATGAAGCTTGTGCTAACCTACCTGATACTGCCGACACGTTTATATGCGGCGAATTTTGTTCAGGGCCCGCAGGCAGTGCCATCAGGTGCGGGAGATTTCCTGACGCTCGATATATCTAAAGGTTATAAATACAATTCCATCGCCAATGGGATCGCCAAAGTATATCAAACCGATATTGCTTTCTCTAATGGCTTGGTACATAAGATGGATGCCGTGCTTGACCCGCCGACTTTAACCGTTGGTCAGTTCCTAAGTCAAAACCCTGCAACTTATAGCGTGTTGACGGCGGGTTTACAACGTGCCGGGCTGCTTGATACCTTAACGCTGCTCAATGATAAAAATAATACCCGCGTTGCTTTGACACTCTTTGCCGAAACGAACGATGTGCTCAAGGCCGCAGGGATTACTACTTTCGATAATATGCCGATTGCCGATCTCAAGAGTTTGATGCAGTACCATATCATTCGCGGTTCTGCCTTTAGCGCAACCTATACCCCGCACACACTGGCTTACCCGGGTTTGAACCTGATAGAGCGTTATGACAATACGATTTTGACGCTGGATAACAGTAGCTGGATCTATTTTAACCTCGCTGATCTTAAGCTGATCAACAATTCGACTATCGGATTGTCGGCAAGTGATATCTTGATGCGAAACGGTATTGTCCATAATCTGGATAAACACATGGTGTTTGACACAACCCTCGATAGTAAGACTTCTAAAAGAACGCAGATATGGCACTATTTCAGCCTGGCCACCAGCTATGAGTGGGGCGTAGCAAATTTTCCGCCGGGATCGCTGCCACCTACCACAGCATCAGGTAGCTGGCGCATATACGCGGAAAGCGGTACTGGAACTGCACGGGGAACAATCAACGATCTGTTTTATGTACCCTCCGCACTGACGGATTCGCTGGTTACTGTAGTAAAGAGTGTAAGGAGAGGAACTTACCGTATCGAAGCTAATTACAAGTCTGGCGGTAGGGGTACTTTTCAGCTGATGTGTGGTAACGACTTGATTGGCAAACCGCTTAATTATGGTACAGCCTACGGACCTTATTTATTTGAACAAAAGGTTTTTGTAGGAAACTACACCTTCAAGCAAAGTGGAGACATCCGCCTGAAGTTCATACCTACCATAGTAGGGCAGTTGAATCTGGATTCGTTCGTGCTTACACCGATATATAAGTAAGGATGTCGAAATCAGGGGCAAATAGTGCCTTTAATGTGATTAACAACGGAAATGGGCAGTTATGCTCCCATTATGGACAGACGTCCCATTTCTGTTGCAATGTTTGACCTTTTTAAAATAAAATAAAATGATAAAATTTCGACTCCATGCAATTTGTTTTTTCTGTGCAGCGGCAACTTGCTTTGGATTATGGAGCCCTGCATTAGGACAAAGTAAGCAACCCATTCCCAAACTTTCAAAAACAGATTCCCTGATACGTGCCTTAACATTACAAAAGGATGTACAAGACCAACAAAATCCTGATGTTGGATATTTGGGAGTTAAAAGACAGCCCTCTATTGGTGTTGTGAGTACTTTACTGGATAATCGCTATAAGGAACTGACCGCGCAATCCATAAGTGCGTTGCTACAGGCGCAGTCGGCTGGAGTACACGTCGTAAACACCTCCGGTGCTCCTGGTTCTGGTGCCCTGGTCAATATCAGGGGAGTAGCTACATTGAACGCCGGTACAACACCGCTTTATATCGTGGATGGTATCCCTATCAGGTCAATCCGCAACCAGTCTCCACTGGCACTTAATGCCGATAATGATCCTTTGGCTGATATCAATCCACATGATATCGCTTCTATAACCGTGCTAAAGGATGCTTACGCAACCGCGCCTTATGGCATAAGGGGCAGCAATGGTGTAGTGATTATCAATACATACGGCGGAACAAGTGGTAAGACCTTGTTGGACGTGACAGTAAATTCGGGCGTTTCTTTTGCACCTAAAGAGCTTTCCGTACTTAATGCTGATCAATATCGCAACATGATCATCGAACAGGAAACTTCCAGGGGACAGACTGCCGCGCAGATCCAGAGCGGTATGGGGCGTTACCTGTTGCTTTCAACGCCCACCAACCAACTGTGGCGCTATAACAACAATACGGATTGGCAAAAACAAATGCTGCGAAGCGGTAGTTTGAACGACTTCAATCTGTTACTACGCGGGGGTGATGCCGTGGCTAAATATTCTTTATTAGCCGGATATGTTAATCAAGGTGGTGTGATATCAAATACAAATTACAGCCGCTTTAGTGCCAGGTTCAATTTTGATTATAAGGTGGGGCGTAAATTAACGTTCCTAAATACCTTATCCTATGTAAGAAGCGATAAAACACTAAAAGATGAAGGTAGTAGCAGTAATACCAACCCGCTGTTACTTGCTACATTAAAAAGCCCAACGTTAACTTCATTGCAGCATGACAATTTCGGAAACACTTTGCGTGACCCCGACAGTGCCGATTATGCAGGGCGTAACAACCCGTATGCTGTAATTAACAGAATGCGTACAGAAAATAGCACCAATCGCATTTTAGGGAAAATTACAGCGCAATATACCTTTTCACCAAACTTGTTTTTGCATATTGGTTTGGCCGGAGATTTCGATAGGTTAAACGAGATTCGTTTCGTGCCTTCGGCAGGCTTTGCCCCGGTGACCTATGTAACGCGCTATTCTGCACAGGGCAATAGTACAGAACTGATGGCCATTAACGAAAATACGCTTAATTACGAGAAAACCTCTGCTTCCGGCATTAGCGTTATATCGGCTTATGTGGGCAACTCGTTTCAAACCACTTCTTTGGATTCGAAGTATCTGAAGGCGATCAATTCAACTGCAGATCAGTTTGTACTCAACACCGGCGATCCCAATTTCTTAGATTCATTGGCCAGTTCGCAGCCAACCTGGCGGTTATTGTCTTTTTTTGCTGGTGCGCAATACAGCTACAAATCAAAATACAGTATTGGCGCAAACATCCGCGCCGATGGGTCCAGCCGCTTTGCGCAGGGTCATCAGTGGGGATATTTTCCATCAGTTGCGGGTTCATGGCATTTGTCAAAAGAGGGATTTTTGGCTCAGAACAAGCTGATATCTGATTTAACACTAAGGACCAGTTATGGTATAACAGGTAATGATGATGTAGGTTATTATGCGGGTTATAATTCCCTGGTCGCTTCGCCTTATCAGGGCTATTCGGCTGTAAAGCTGGGCATTTTGGGCAACCCGAATTTTACCTGGGAAAAAACGCAACAATTTGACGGCGGTATCGATATCGGCTTTTTTAAAAATGGTGTTGAGCTTACAGCCAATTATTACAACCGTACCACCAACGATCTTTTAAACGCAATTAATCTGCCGGGCATCAGCGGTTTTAAAACCTATACAGTAAGTGAAGGTTCCATGAGAAACCGCGGACTGGAGCTTAGCCTGGCTACCCGGGTTAAAAAAGGTGCGTTTGGCTGGACCTCCGGATTTAATATCGCGTTTAACAGCAACACCATCTTGTCTTTACCTGATAAGATTAACCCTATCGTTAATTATTCCGGCGGTTATGCTTCTATTCTGGCCGTTGGCAATTCTGTTGGTGCTTATTACGGCTATAATGCTGTAGGTGTTTATTCTAAAACATCAGATGTTCATGTAAAGAATGGCGCGTCTAATAGTGCACCCTTTAAAGGAGGCGACGTAATGTTTGAAGATGTTGACCATAATGGTGTGATTGATACCAACGACCGCAAAGTAATTGGTAACGCGAATCCGAAATTTTTTGGAGGATTTCACAATACATTTTCTTATAAAATGTTTGATCTGGCCATCTTTATGGATTTCGCTTATGGCAACCAGGTATATAACGCCCAGCGTGCCGCTTTAGAATCAATGTCTAATTATGATAACCAGTCAACCTCAATACTTAACCGCTGGCGCCAGGAAGGTGACGTGTCATCCATGCCACGTTTGCAATATGGAGACCCGGAAGGAAATAACCGTTTCTCAAGCCGCTGGATCGAAGATGGCTCTTATCTGCGCTTCAAGGCGGTTACTTTAGGGTACAATATGCCTCTTAAAAGTGCAAGGCTAAGCAGCATCTTTAAAAGCGTGAGGATACAGGTTACCGGGCAAAACCTTTATACGTTCACTAAATATAAGGGCTATGGGCCGGAGGTAGGCAGTGCAATAAACCAGGTGCAATATAGCGCGGACTATGCAAGTTTGCCACAGTCCCGAATCATTTATCTGGGGGTTAAACTTGGTTTATAGTGTTTAAATATATTATCAAAAGATCATGAAAATATTTTATAAAAAAACGTCAGTATTTATCGCGTTGTTCTGCACAGCGATACTGACGATTACCGGCATATCATCCTGCAAAAAATTCCTGGATGTAGCACCGACTGATGTAACCCGCGACCAGGACTTTTTGACCGATTACTGGGATGCACAATATATGCTTAGAGGAGCTTATCAGGCCCTGCAGCCGTTAGTAGATTACATCTTTGTGTTAGGTGAGGTTCAGGGCGATTGGGCAAAACCGGGCAGCGGGGCTGATAGTGATATCGTGCAGCTTGCCGAGCATCGTGCCAAACCAACCAACAGGTACACCAACTGGTCTCCTTATTACGACCTGATTAACAGGGCGAATTTTGTGATCAAAAATGTACCCCGTGTACCGCCTGATCAAAACAATTTTTCTGATTTCATCAAAAATCAATACATTGGTGAAGCGAAGTATTTACGGGCTTTTGCCTACTTTCACCTCGTTAGGAACTGGGGAGACGTGCCATATACCAATACGGTAGTGGATGACATCAGCAAAGTAAGTTACCTTTCGGTAACATCCCGAGAAACGATATTAGACTCTTGTGAAAAAGACCTGACTGAAGCTTTTGCCAAAACAGATTTTGTTGCCAACGTTTTTAATGACGACGGTACGTTAAGGGTCAGCAATGAGCAAACCAGGCACCGTGTAACAAAAGGTACCGTGTGTGCGCTTCAAGCCGAGTTGTATTTATGGAGGAACAAGTACGCATTAGCTAATACAGCCTGCCAGGCCTGGCAAAATACAGGGCAATACACTTTTTTGGGTAATGGCAGCAGCCCTACAGGCGGCGACCACTGGTTCGATATCTTTACGCTCGGAAATTCCTTGTTTAACGAGGGCATGTTTACCTGTGTATTTACCTACTCGACAAGAGAAACAAGTACGCTGATGATGCTTACCTCCAATGATCCGGCCGCCGGAGGCAAGTATATGGTGGCTCCGTCTGATATCGCGATCAAAACTTACAATCCAAACTGGCCTAACAGCGTCAGTATAACCAATACCGCCACCGATGATGCTTACCGTGGATTCGGAGCTACTTATGCAGGTGGTGCCCCATCATATAACCGCGTGGGAAGCGCCAATCCCGTTATATGGAAATGGTTAGGTACAGCTAAGGTGGCCCCGGCCAGTATTGATGTTCCGCCACCAGTAAGGTTGCCGTACCGGAGCGAGGGTGATTTCCATCTTACCCGCCAGGGAGATATGTACCTGTTATGGGCAGAGGCCTTAAACAGGATAGGCGATAAAGCCAATTCTATATCAAAGATAAACAGTGTTAGGGGCCGTGCAGGTATGCCTGCGGCGAGTGTATCTGGTATAACCACTGCATCAACGAACGACCAGATAGAAGATTTTATTTTGAGGGAAAGAGGCTTAGAGCTGGGTTACGAAGGCAGACGCTGGTATGACCTGATGCGGATAGCCAGACATGGCAGGCCACGGGTTTTAATAGACGCCGTGGAAAAGCGGGCGCCTGCATCGCTTACTCCGTACCTGGAAGCAACTTTAACAGACCAATCAAAATGGCTGCTTCCTATTAATGAGAATGAATTGAAGCTTAATCCAAACTTGAAACAACACTAATACGCCATAGATCAAAAAGTAAACTGATAAATCGTTTCTTACTGATAAAAGAGGCTGTCTCAAATTTTGAGACAGCCTCTTTTTAATTACTGGTGTAGTATAAACGTGATAAGGATATGTACTCCCACTTAGAATTTCACCACAGACCAGTAAGCTTTCTTGCGCTGTAAATTCTCATCAAAAAGTAAGGGGTAGGCTTTACGGACCACCATTGGTGTATTTAAACTTGCTGCCGCCCCGCCCGCGAGCCCTCCGTTTCTGGCGTCAAGCCAGCTGTAACGGTCAGAAACATTCCAAAAGGTTACGCTGGTGATTACTTGTTTGTAATCACGAAAGATCTGGAAGATCGCCCGGTAACGGTCTGCCTGAAGGTTCGCTATACCTTCGGTATAGCCGGAGTCAACCGGTAGGGTTACACTGTTATCGCTTTGGGGTTTGGGCCTGGTTCTGGGTCCGCGAATGGTTACGTCAAGTTCGGTGATCTGGATCTTTAATCCCAGCGATGCGTAACGATCTATAGCTGCGCGGATCAGATCTGGGCTTGGATCGTTCAGTTTCCAATGTCCCTGCAAGCCAACACCATCTATAGGTACCTTCGCGTCTTTTAAATTTTTGAGCAATTTGTAAATTTTTTCCCTCTTGGATGGGTTCTCGCTGTTGTAATCATTATAGTAAAGCGCGGCTTTGGGGTCGGCTTCGTGTGCGTATTCAAATGCCTTTGCCAAAAAATCCTCACCACATATTTGGTACCACAATGAATTACGGAGGTATTTGTCCGGATTGTCATCTATGGCTTCATTCACTACGTCCCATGCGTATATTTTGCCTTTATAACGATTAACCACCGTTGAAATATGCTCTTTAAGGCGCTTTAATAAGATTTCTTTACTTACCAGGGCACCGGTGCTGTCTCTAAACATCCAATTCGGAACCTGGGTGTGCCAAAGCAAATTATGCCCCCGTATCTTAATATGATGGCTTACAGCGAAATCAACGATAGCATCTGCGTTTTTCCAGTTGTATTGGTTTTCGCGTGGGTGAATAACGGATATTTTCATATCGTTTTCTGGAGTCACACTGTTGAATTCTTTGGTAACCAGTTCAGCGGTTTTGCCGCTCAGTGCGGCCATGTTAACCGCAACGCCTACCGGGAAATAATTTTGGTAATAATCTTTTAAGCCTTTTGTTTCTTGCACGGCCGGATGATCAGCGATCATCATCGTTTTGTGCGAATGACAACCCGTTAAGGTGGAGCAGATCAGGGCAGTACAAAGGCTTCCTGATAGGATAAGCGATTGCTGTATGTTTTTTTTCATTTTCTTACTTTCTGGTATAATTAATTGGAGGCTTTCTGTTATAGTTCGGAAACACCGCAGCTTTGGATAAACTGAACGCCAGCAGGGCTAGCTTGGAAGGATGAAGTAATGATTTCATTTGAAATTAGTGCTAAACGCTAAAGCGGTATAGTCAAAGGAAATTATTCGAACTCATTATCGCAACTCGAAGAAGTGATATTGAACAATAATGCTATCAATTTCAACAAATGAATAAACCAGTATGGCAAACCAAAAAGAAAACAATGGATTTTTCAGTAGAAAAACAACCGTCTCTGCTAAAATTCCTTATGGCTAAATAATTATCTTGAAGTTAAACATTCGTTATAGCAAATTTGTGAAATGTCATACACTCCCTTCCCCAAGGTGTATACTTTCGTGCTGGCAGGGTGTTGCTCATATCCAAACCAGCCTAAAAATTTATAATTAAACCAACGAATACCTGCTAAACATGCTATATTTAAAAACTAAGCTTGCCTTTTGGAAGCTTTTTGCTTGTGCACAGCTGTTAGCGTTTTTTTTATCGCTATCAATATATTCAGAAGCGCAGGATACCGTTAGCATTTACCCCGGAAAAATACCTAATAGCCGTCATGTTCAGGCCGCGCGGCCTGTAAGGCCGGCTGCAGCCGGAATGGTTTATGCAGTTACCCATCCTATGCTTGAGGTTTTTCTGCCAGAAAAGTCAACTGCGGGTGGCTCGGCGGTTATTATATGTCCCGGCGGCAGTTACAAAGTATTAACTTACGAGGCGGAAGGTGTACGGACAGCGAAGGCGTTTGCCAAAAATGGCATAGCGGCTTTTGTTCTTCAATACAGGTTGCCAGATGATTCGCTGATGATTGACAAAAAGATTGGCCCACTGCAGGACGCCCAGCAGGCAATTAAGTTTGTTCGGGAACATGCCCTGCAATGGGGATTGGATGTTAAAAAAGTGGGAATTATGGGCTTCTCCGCAGGAGGACATTTGGCGGCCACGGCGGCCACTCATTTTCAGCAAACATACATTGAAAATGAGGGCCATACTGACCTGCGACCTGCTTTTGTTATCCTGGTTTATCCGGTGATCTCCATGCAAGAGGGGCTCACTCATGCAGATTCAAGGAGGAATTTATTGGGTGCGATGCCGTTAAAGGAAACGGTTGATTATTTTTCAAATGAACTGCAGGTGAATGCCAATACACCTCCTGCTTATATTACGCATGCCGGTGATGATAAGCTGGTGGATGTGGATAACAGTATACAATTTTACGAAAGCTTACGACATGCTAATGTACCTGCCGAGCTCCATGTTTTTCCTAAAGGTGGACACGGGTTTGTTCTGCGGGAGCGCCCGGAAGAATGGATGCAGCCCATTTTTAAATGGATGACCACAAACGGCTTGCTTGGGCATTGACTTAGCAGAACTGGATAACGATGCGAAATACTATTGAATGACAATGATGAAAAAAATAAAATATAGTTTGATCGGTTTGGTTTTATGGTTGGTGACAGGAACTGTTATTGCCCAGAATCCATTGATACGCGACCAGTTTACGGCAGATCCGTCTGCCCGGGTTTTCGGTGACCGGGTCTATATCTATCCCTCACACGACATACCTGTGATACCGGGACATGGGCGTGCAAATTGGTTTTGTATGGAGGATTACCATGTTTTTTCTTCCCTGAACCTGACAGACTGGAAGGATCACGGAACTATTTTAACACAGAACCGGGTTCCATGGGCCGATTCCACCGCCTACAGCATGTGGGCCCCTGATTGTGTTTTTCGCAACGGTAAATACTATTTTTATTTCCCCGCTCCTCCGGGAGGTATTTCCAAGGGCAAGGGATTTCGTGTTGGAGTGGCTGTAGCCAACAAACCGACCGGCCCTTTTACGCCTCAAAAGGAACCAATTGAAGGCATACAGGGAATAGATCCTAATGTATTTATTGACGATGATGGTCAGGCTTACATTTACTGGGCCCAGGGCAATATTTATGCAGCAAAACTCAAAGCCAATATGCTTGAACTTGCTTCTGAGCCTGTTATTTTCGATCAGCTTCCCGAAAAAGGACTAAAAGAAGGCCCTTATCTTTTTAAGCGGAAGGATAATTATTACCTCACTTATCCCCATGTGGCAAATAAAACGGAAAGACTGGAATACGCAATGTCAAAAAGTCCATTGGGGCCGTTCAGTTACACTGGTGTGATCATGGATGAATCGGCTTCCGGTTGCTGGACCAATCATCAATCAATCATTAAGTTCAAAAACCAATGGTACCTGTTTTATCATAACGATGACCTATCCCCACAATTTGATAAGAACAGGTCGATAAGAGCTGATAGCTTGTTTTTTAATGGAGACGGAACGATAAGGAAGGTATTACAAACCCTAAGGGGCGTAGGTATTAGCCCGGCCACGTCTGAGATTCAGATTGACCGTTACAGCGCTGTTGGCAACTCCGGCATTTCGGTCGCATTCCTTGATTCTCTTCAAAAGATGAAAGGCTGGAAGGCAACGTTTAGTGAGGCAGGGGCCTGGTTAAGATATAACCGGGTTGCATTTAGCAGGGGCAGCACTAGGTGGGTTACGGCCAAAGTAAAAGCTGCCCGTGGTGGTGTGCTGGAAATACATGCCGACAAACCATCAGGGCCATTGATTGCGCGCCTTAATTTGGGCCGGAGCACGGAATGGGGGCTTCAAACATTCGTGCTGCTTAAGAGTTTACAAGGCACACATGACCTGTTCTTTGTCGCCGGGAATTCAGGTCCGGTAGAAATAGATTGGATCAGCTTTAAACAGCGCCAAATTAAAACATTAAACCAAGGGCTGCCGAAGGCGGCCACACTAAAATAAAGATACTTTGAACAATAATTGATTATGAAATATTCTATACTATGTTTGGCAATTTCCGGTTTAATTTTACAAGAATCGTTTTCTGCCCATGCACAACAAAAAAAATCGCCAGACTCGTCCCTGTTCTACCAAACTGTAGGCACCTATGTTAACCCGGTGCTTCCGGGAGATCATCCAGACCCGACCATGTTGAAGGTAGGGGACGATTTTTATCATTGCGGCTCGTCATTTCATTTTAACCCTTACCTGCCTATCTACCACTCGAGGGACATGGTTCATTGGGAGGTGATCAGCAGGGTGCTAACCGCGGCTAAGGGCAAATGGGTAACCGACAGGCCATCGGCAGGGATATGGCAAGGGGCTATCACTTATTTCTACGGCTCTTACTGGATCTACTTTTCTGCAAACGGGCAGTACTTTTCAAAAGCAAGCTCTCCCAAAGGCCCCTGGTCTGCTCCTGTACAGTTAAAGACCAACCGGGAAACGGGCAATCTTGGCTATGATAATTCGATATTTGTTGATGATGACGGCAAGCCATATATCGTGATTAAGAACGGCCAGAAAATTAATCGCCTCCAGGCGTTGGGCAGAGACGGACAATTGGCCGACACGGTAATCAACCTGGATTGGATTAACGCTAAGCTCCAGTATAGTTGGGCCGAAGGACCTGTGATGTGCAAAAGGAACGGCTATTACTATTATTTCCCGGCGGGTGATGTATCCGGCGGTCAATACGTGTTACGGGCATCTGCATTAACTGCAGATTCAACTAAATGGGTGCGTCTTGGTTCGTTTTTCAAGCCAATTTCAGATCAGTCGGTAGGTTTCCGCCGGCCAAACCACATTTCGGCACCGCTGCAGCTGGCGGACGGTACCTGGTGGACGATTGGGCAGAGTTACGAAAAGTATGATGGCGATGACTGGTCGGGCCTGGGACGCCAGACGGCACTTTACCCGGTGATTTGGGAAGGCGACCGCCCTTGGGGTATGGCCCCAACCACCAAGCCTATTATCAAGCCGGATCTGTCTCAGGGCGTAATTCCGTGGCGCAGTGTCCGGACGGATTATTTCGAGGCTGATTCATTAGGTATGGGCTGGCATTTTCTTACTAAAGCGGCATCTTTAAATTATTCCCTTACGGCGAGAAAGGGCTGGCTGAGACTGACCCCCGATACTGCAAGAACACATATTATGCAGAAAGAAACCGACCATGTTTATTCGGCGGTTACAAGGGTTGATCTCGATGCCGTTAATGAAAACGACAAAGCCGGTATCTACCTTACCAACGGCAACCAAAAGGTTATTGTGCGCCTGTTCAGTGGGAATGATCACGGTAAGAAGATTATTTTTCAAATGGACACAGCAAAGCGTGTGATCGCCAATACTTTGGGTCGTATCGTATGGCTCAAATTGGTGAGAGACCAGCATACGTTAACCGGCTATTTTAGCAATGATGGTAAATTGTGGACTTCTGTAGGCGCCCCCATCAGCGCCGTGGAGCTGGACAAGGCACAACCCAATTTCAATTCCTGGGTTGGAACGAGCCTTGGATTATTTGCGGAAGGAAAACCTGCGGACTTTGATTTGTTTATATGCAAAGATGGCACTTCTGTACTGCCAGCGTCCGGATATAGCAATTACTTTGGCGTTACCAAAGGTGCTGCAAAGCAGGTAAGCAATACCTCTCAAAAAGGAGGATGGTTCATGATATCCGGCGTGGAACTGGGATTGCAGACACCGTCTTCTGTTGAGGTAACGGCCAGCGTAAAAACCAATGCTGAAATTGAGATTTGGATTGACGATATTGAAAAAGGAAAATTGATTGCTACCGTGCCCCTGAGCCCAAATTCGGGCCATGATTTGAAAAAGTTTCGCCAGGCCATCAAAGCTGCAAGCGGCCAACATGATATTTTTGTCAGGTTCCCCAAAGGAACCGCGCTTGGCACAAGCATTCAAAGTATACAGTTTTTTAAATAATCTTTAAGATAATGAGATCGGCCTTTTTATTCCTTATTGCGCTTTTTCTACTGTCGGATCTGGCGGTAGGCCAGAAGGTCAAAAAGACCAATGGTCTGGACAGCCAGCCTGCCGCTATTTCGGGCGTGTACAGTAACCTGTTCCTGGAAGCTGGTTACAGCCAAGCTGATATAGATACTAAAGTGGCTAAAGCTTATCATGATGTGTTCGAAGGTCCAGGCCGGGTATATTTCGAAGTAGGCGATACCATGGCCTACGTTTCTGATTTGAAGAACCATGATGCACGGACAGAAGGGCTTTCCTATGGCATGATGATCGCCGTTCAGCTCAACAAGAAAGATGTGTTCGATAGGATCTGGAGATGGTCGAAAAAATACCTGCAGCACCAGGATGGGCCAAGAAAAGGCTATTTTGCCTGGAGTATAAACGTAGAAACCATGAAGCGTAATTCTGAAGGGTCAGCTTCCGATGGCGAATTATATTTTGCTACCAGTTTGTTGTTTGCAGCTAACCGCTGGGGCAACGATACGGGCATAAATTATTACCGGGAAGCCCGGAACATACTTGATGCGATGTGGCAAAAGGACGGGACCGGCAACGTTTATAACCTAATCAATACGGCGCATAAGCAGATTAGCTTTGTGCCGGAAGGAAACAACTATAATTGGACCGACCCATCTTACCATTTGCCTGCCTTTTATGAGGTTTGGGCGCTGTATGCCAAAGATGGGCATGAACAATTTTACCGGGACTGCGCAGATACATCCCGGGCTTTTTTACGCCGGGCCTGTAGTGCCCCTACTGGGCTTAATGCAGACTATACGGAATTTAGCGGTGAGCCGCATTCAACCCCCTGGATGCCAGCGGCATTTCGATATGATTCTTGGCGGGTGCCGATGAATATCGCCATGGATTATGCCTGGTTTGGAAAAGATCAGCAATGGCAGGAAAATTATGCACATCGTTTCCAGGGTTTCCTGAGATCCAAAGGAGTAGACAACTTTGAAGACCAGTTTAACTTGGATGGCTCACGCCCGGAGTTTATTCTGCAAGCCGGAAAAGTTAAAAAATTGCGCCACTCCCTTGGCCTGGTGGCTACGGCGGCTGCGGCCTCTATCATGGTTAAAGAAAAAGGGAGGCTTGATTTTATCCATGCACTATGGAACGCAAAGCTTCAGCCTTATGATGACGGGTATTTTGATCCGTATTATGATGGATTGCTGTACCTGTTCAGCCTGATGCACCTGAGCGGAAAATATCATATGATTGAACCAACCATAAAATAGCTAAAATTTAATATGAAAAATTTATTAAAAATTCATCCGGGGCTTTTTGCAGTCATCCTGTTTATGTCATCGGCTGTTCCATTATCGGCGCAAAATATAGTTAAGCACGCACAGCCTGGGTTTGATGTGCCGCGGCTGGAGATAGCGCACGGCAGGATCGACTCGGTCAGTTATCCGTCAACTACGGTTGGCACAACCCGGAAAGCACTGGTATATACTCCACCCGGGTACTCAAAAGACCGGAAATACCCTGTGCTTTATCTTTTACACGGAATAGGCGGAGACGAAAAGGAATGGCTGAACGGCGGAAAGCCACAGGTTATTTTGGATAATTTATACGCGCAGGCCAAGCTGGCCCCGATGATTGTTGTGCTGCCGAACGGGCGAGCAATGAAAGATGACCGGCCGACAGGCAACATTATGGCGGCTGATAAAGTGCAGGCCTTTGCCACCTTTGAAAACGACCTCCTTAATGACCTGATTCCTTATATCGAGCATCAATACCCCGTTTTAGCTGACAGGGAGCACCGGGCTTTAGCCGGCCTATCTATGGGAGGGGGGCAATCTTTGAACTTCGGCCTCACTCACCTGGACAAATTTGCCTGGGTTGGGGGCTTTTCTTCCGCGCCAAATACAAAAAAGCCCGAGGAGCTTTTACCAGACCCTGAGGCAGCTAAAAAGCAATTGAAATTGCTTTGGATCTCCTGCGGTGCCAGCGATGGGTTATTGATATACAGTAAACGTACCCATGAATACCTGGCCGAGAAAGGGGTTCCGCATATTTACTATGTTGAGCCCGGCGTGCACGACTTTAAAGTATGGAAAAATGGTTTATATATGTTTTCGCAACTGATATTCAAGCCTGTTGATATCTCAACTTTTCCAAAGTATCAGTACAGCGAGGAAGGCACACCTGCGTCAACCAATATTCCGGGACAAAAATATCCGCAGATATTGCCGGATAACCGGGTGCTTTTCCGGATAAAAGCGCCGGACGCCCAAAGTGTAAAAATTGACCTGTTAAAAAAGTACGAAATGAAAAAGGATACCGGCGGTTTCTGGACGCTCACAACCGATCCTGTGGTACTGGGTTTTCATTATTATTCGCTCCTCATCGATAACGTGGCCGTGGTAGATCCTTCGAGCCAGGCCTTTTACGGGATGGGCCGGATGGCCAGCGGCATCGATATCCCGGATCCTGATGGCGATTATTATACAGCAAAAAAAGTTCCCCATGGCGAGGTAAGGTCTGTTCAGTATTATTCCGAAATGACCCAGGCCTGGAGACACGCCAATGTTTATACACCTCCGGGCTATGATGTTTCTGTTGCCAAAAAATATCCGGTGCTGTACTTGCAGCACGGATCGGGGGAAGACGAAACCGGCTGGCCCGGCCAGGGTAAAATGAATTTTATTCTTGACAACCTCATCGCATCGAAGAAAG
Source organism: Mucilaginibacter gracilis (assembly GCF_003633615.1). NCBI lineage: Bacteria > Pseudomonadati > Bacteroidota > Sphingobacteriia > Sphingobacteriales > Sphingobacteriaceae > Mucilaginibacter > Mucilaginibacter gracilis. The sequence goes on from NZ_RBKU01000001.1 coordinate 2,200,745, forward strand.
CTGTGCCGATGATCGTTGTTATGGACAGGGGATATGCAAATAGCCCATCGGGCAGTGCAGGCAACATTTTCCCCGAAGTTTTGGTTAAAGAAGTGGTGCCTATGATAGACCGTGATTTCAGAACAATACCGGATCGTGATCACAGGGCGATGGCAGGCCTTTCTATGGGCGGATTTCAGACTTTTCAGACTACGATGGCCAATATGGACAAATTTGCTTATATCGGCGGGTTTAGCGGCGCGGCATTTTTGCAACAAGGGGTACCCGTTACTAAAATGTTTAATGGCATTTGGGCCGACGCGTCGGCTTTTAACAAAAAAGCGAAGCTGGTTTACCTTAGTATTGGTACTGCAGAGTCGGAAAGAATGTACACAGGTGTGAAAAACTTCCATGAAGCACTGGAAAGTGCAGGGATCAAGCATGTTTATTATGAATCACCCGGCACCGCCCATGAATGGCAGTCATGGAGGCGGTCACTGAACCAATTCGCTTCGCTACTCTTTAAGAACTAAATAATTATGAAGATTTGCTATAAATTATTCTTAACCACCTGTTTGGCATTATTGAGCCAAACTGCATTGTCACAGCATAAAAACCTTTATATATTTCTTTGCTTCGGGCAATCAAACATGGAGGGTAATGCCCATTTCGAAGCACAGGATACCACTGTTGATCAGCGTTTCCGGGTTTTACAGGCCGTTGATTGCCCTGCGCTTGGTAGGGTAAAAGGTAACTGGTATACCGCTGTCCCGCCCCTGTGCCGCTGTAGTACCGGGCTTACCCCGGCAGATTACTTTGGCCGTACATTGGTGGCTAACCTGCCTAAAAACATCACAGTAGCGGTAATTAATGTTTCTGTGGCCGGTTCTAAGATCGAAGTCTTTGAGCAGGATCAATACCAGGCCTATGCGGCAACAGCCCCCGACTGGATGAAAAAGATGATTGCAGAATATAATGGCAACCCATACGCCCGCTTGTTGGAGTTAGCAAAACTGGCGCAAAAATCGGGTGTAATCAAGGGAGTGTTATTGCACCAGGGAGAATCAAATACAAACGATACACTATGGACAAAAAAGGTAAAAGGAATCTACGATAACCTGATCAAAGACCTCGGTCTGAAACCAAAAGCAGTTCCGTTGCTTGCAGGTGAAGTGGTTAACGCCGACCAGGGAGGGATTTGCTCCAGCATGAACAAGATTATTGCCACACTGCCACAGGTTGTACCTAACGCCTACGTGATCTCGTCGGCTGGTTGTCCCTGTTCGGCAGATCACTTGCATTTCACTGCCGCCGGTTACCGGGAGTTGGGCAAAAGATATGGCATTCAAATGCTCTCCCTGCTAGGTTATCAAGTTAAGGATCATCAATAAAATAACATTAATCCAATGAAATTATCAAAACTTATCTTTTCATGGACCGGGCTGCTATTCTTCGGAACAGCCTCCCTATATGCCCAAAATTACCAGCGCACCAAGCTTGGGGTTAAAGCCAGCACTGTAACGGTAGATGTGGAGCTCCAGTTTTATAGCCCGGAAATTGTACGGGTTATTAAAACACCGAAAGGCGGTACCTGGAATAAAACAAGCCTTTCGGTAGTTAAAACACCCGAGCTAACGGCGCTTAGCATAAAGCAACATGACGGTTTGCTTGAATTGAACAGTGCAAAACTCAAAGTAACCCTAAATTTGAAAACAGGCAGGCTGATGTTTGCCGGGGCTTCAGGAAGGCCGCTATTGAACGAACAAGAAAATGCAACCACATTTTTGCCGTTCAATGATGCCGGTAGCAGTACTTATACCGTATCACAAACTTTTGAGCTGGAGAAAGATGAACCCATCTATGGCCTGGGGCAGCACCAACGTGGCAACCTGAGCCAACGGAACCAGCATTATAACCTGGTACAAGGCAATACAGACGATGTGGTGCCATTTATCCAATCCGTCAAGGGGTATGGTATTTTCTGGGATAATTACTCGCCTACGGAGTTTAACGATGACCAGAGTGGAACCCGTTTCCGGTCGGACGTTGGGGATGGGGTTGACTATTACCTGATGAGTGGCGAAAATGCCGATGGCGTGATAGCCTGCATGCGCGACCTGACAGGGCAGGCACCAATGTTTCCGCTGTGGACTTTTGGTTACTGGCAAAGCAAGGAGCGGTATAAAAGCCAGGACGAGCTGGTAGGCGTAGTGAAGAAATACCGGGATCTGCAGGTGCCACTGGATGGGATAATCCAGGATTGGCAGTACTGGGGCAGTAACTATTTGTGGAACGCCATGGATTTCCTGAACGCCGATTTTTCCAACCCGCAAAAGATGATTAACGATGTACATGGCATGAACGCCCATATGATCATTTCCATCTGGTCTTCCTTCGGCCCTCAAACTAAGCCTTATAAAGAACTCAATAACAAGAATATGTTGTTTGACTTCGCTACCTGGCCCGAATCAGGCAGTGATAAATGGCCACCGAATATGGATTACCCGTCGGGCGTAAGGGTATACGATGCTTACAACCCAGAAGCCAGGGATATTTACTGGAAATACGCTAACAAAGGTTTGTTCTCGTTAGGCATCGATGGCTGGTGGATGGATTCGACGGAACCTGATCACCTCAGTTTCAAACCGACCGACTTTGACAATAAAACATTCCTCGGATCATTTCGCAAGGTACGGAATGCGTATCCGCTGATGACTGTAGGTGGCGTTTCCCAACATCAGCGTAACACCGGTTCGGATAAGCGCGTATTTATCCTTACGCGTTCAGCATTTGCCGGGCAGCAGCGTTACGGGGCCAATACCTGGTCGGGTGATATCACCTCATCATGGCAAACGCTCAAACAGCAGATACCAACCGGGCTTAATTTTTCTTTAAGCGGTATTCCCTACTGGAACAGCGATATAGGCGGTTTCTTTTTGTCAAAGTTCAGAAGGAAACTGGCCGACCCTGAATACCGGGAGTTATATACCCGGTGGATAGAATTCGGTGCTTTTTGCCCCATGATGCGCTCACACGGTGCGGATGCGCCAAGGGAGATCTACCAGTTTGGCAGCAAAGGCGAAAAGGTTTATGATGCTATCGAAAAATTCATCAACATCCGCTACCGTTTTTTACCTTATATCTACGCTGCCTCCAGGGAGGTGACGGCCCATCAATCAAGTTTGATGCGTGCGCTAATGATGGATTTTCCTGAAGACAGAAATGCCTGGGACGTCAATAACGAGTTCATGTTTGGCAAATCGATTTTGGTGAACCCCGTAACCAGCCCCATGTACGTTAAAGCGGGTAATGTTGTAGGCCGGGATACCATAAAGTTGGAAGATTTTGGTACGGTAAAAGGCCAGGTTACCTACCTGCCCAAGGGTTCGGATTGGTACGACTTTTGGACCGGTGAAAAAATGACCGGGGGGCAAAGCGTAAGCAGGGCTACACCGATAGATATTATACCACTTTATGTCAAGGCTGGTGCTATTTTACCCTTGGGGCCTCGTGTTCAATTCGCCAACGAAAAAAGATGGGATAATCTTGATATAGCTTTATACCCGGGAGCCGATGGGGATTTTACCCTTTATGAAGACGAAAACGATAACTATAATTATGAAAAGGGAAAGTATAGCGAGATTGAGTTTCACTGGGATAACCGGAGCCGGACGTTAAAAATATCGGACCAAAAAGGTTCTTTCGACGGGATGATTAAGGATCGCAGGTTCAATATCATACTTACGCCAAAGGGAGGTCTGTCTGATAGCTCAGTTCAAATTAAATCAATCGACTATAAGGGTCACAGCTTAAACATCAAATTATAATTTACATATGAAGATCAAATTTTTTTCTATTGCCTTTATGTTGCTATCGGTTATTTGTAACGCGCAAAACCCGATTATACAAACCAAATTTACTGCCGACCCTGCTCCGATGGTTTATCACGACACCGTCTTTCTTTACACCAGCCACGATGAGGATGATGCCAAGGGCTTCAAGATGCTTAATTGGCTGCTGTACACATCAACCGATATGGTTAACTGGACAGACCGTGGTTCGGTTGCTTCGCTTAAAACCTTTGACTACACGGCCGAGAACGGTGCCTGGGCACCACAGTGCATCCCGAGAAACGGTAAGTTTTATTTATACGTGCCTGTAGCCCGCAAGGGCACTTCAATGGGCATTGGCGTAGCGGTTTCGGATAGCCCATATGGCCCTTTTAAGGATGCTATCGGCAAGCCGCTAATCGCGGGCAACAGCAATGGGGACTTTGATCCCACAGTATACATTGATGATGATGGACAGGCCTACCTGTATTGGGGAAATCCGAATTGTTACTATGTGAAACTCAACCCTGATATGGTATCCTATTCTGGAGACATCGTTAAAATTGATTCTAAACCCGCCAATTATCAGGAAGGTCCCTGGTTCTATAAAAGAAACAGCCATTATTACCTGGCTTATGCATCCACCTGCTGTCCGGAAGGGATTGGTTATGCTATGAGTGATCACCCGACTGGGCCTTGGGTTTACAAGGGTATGATTATGGACGGAGCCCCTATTTCTTCCGGAAATCATCCAGGAATAATTGATTATAAGGGCAATTCTTATGTTTTCGGGTTTAACTATGCGCTGAATTGGAAGATTACCAACATACACCATGAAAGAAGATCGATTTGTGTAGAAAAATTAACCTATAATGCAGATGGTTCCATCCAAAAACTTCCGTTTTGGTCTACGGAGGGAACAGAGCAGATCGGCAAAATAAACCCCTATCAGCGTGTGGAAGCTGAGACGATTGCTCTCTCATCGGGCGTTCAAACCGCGGGAGACAGCCAAAGCGGGGTTTACGTTACCGGTATTGATAATACCGATTATATCAAGGTCAGAGGAGCTGATTTCGGGTCAGGCGCAAAGTCGTTCACTGCGGCTGTCGCTTCATCTACGAAGGGTGGCTATATCGAGATCCATCTGGATAGCCCTACGGGTAAACTGGCCGGAACCTGCATAGTTAAAAATACCGGCGGCGATAAAAATTGGGCTAATGTTTCCTGTGATATTAAGGACACTAAGGGGGTACATGATATTTACCTGGTGTTTCGGGGCGGAGAGTGGCACCTGTTCAATTTCGATTGGTGGAAATTTACCGCGAAGTAACTTGTTTGAACGAGAGTGACAGAGATTTGGACATCCGCGATAAAATGATCTACCTGGCTGGCTTATTTTTGAAGCAATAACCAAAGCTATGGCAGTGCTGCCTTATATAGCCTAAACCTGATCAGCAATGAAACGTTATTCCGCGACGAACAGCAACAAAGCAATAAATGGTTTAGTTTGTTGTTTCCTTATCCTTTTGTTAGCATCGCCCCTGACTGGCTATGGGGCCGGCGATTCGTTGGGATATGGGTTTAACAAGCAACCGAACGGGGTTTTGCTGCGTTCGGGAACCCGTAAATTAAGTATCGTGTTCAGTAACGATGCAGTTGTAAGGGTGCGTTATGTCCCCGAAGGAGAGTTTAAAGACAACGGAACAGATGTGTGCCTGCCTCAGTCATTCGGAACAGTGCCTTTCGTCACCAGTCAGATTGGTAGCTCCGTGATTTTGCAGTCGGCCCTTCTTAAAGTTGTAGTCTCCACGAGCACGGGCGCCATCAGGTATTATGACAGGTACGGCCATCTGTTGTTGGCCGAAAACCCTACATTACCTAGGATTATGGACAAGGTAGCGCTGAGCCATAATATATTTAATGATGCGGCCAGTCAAACCGTAAAAACCGCTAACGGGGACCAGCTTTCTGCAAACATCACTTCTAAACAAGTGGTAGGGACGGCCTGGAAAGCCAGGCAGCAATTTGTTTGGCAACCCGGGGAGGCCCTCTACGGGCTGGGGTCGCACCAGGAAGACCATATGAACCTGCGCGGCACCTATCAATACCTGTATGAACATAACTTGAAAAAGAGTATGCCCGTCCTGATGTCGGCAAAAGGCTATGGCCTTTTATTCGATGCCGGTTCCGCAATGGTTTTTCATGATGACAGCGCAGGAAGTTTTATGGAGATGCTTGCTGTAAACCAAGTCGACTATTATTTCATGTATGGACCTGAGTTTGACCAGGTCATCCATCAGTTCAGAAGGTTGACCGGCAAGGTTGAGCTGCCGCCAAGATACGTCTTCGGTTATACGCAATCCAAAGAACGCTATACCAATCCTCATGATATTGACAGTGTTGTGAACCGGTTCCGGGTAAGCAAAATACCCCTCGATATTATTGTTCAGGATTGGTTATACTGGAAAGACGGCTTATGGGGTTATAAGAAATTCGACGAGTTAAAATACCCGGATCCCAAAAGAATGATAGACACGGTACATGCCCGCAACGCGCATTTTATGCTATCCATATGGCCGCAATTAGCCGCTAACGAAGACAAGGAAATGAGTGACAAAGGCCTGGTGTTGGGGCGCCGTATTTACGATGCCTACAGCCCGGCAGGCCGAAAGATGTATTGGGATAACTATGTTTACCCTAATTTGTTTACCAAGGGTGTCGACGCCTGGTGGTGCGACTCTTCCGAACCGGTAGAAGCCGATTGGAACAGGGGAGCGAACAATATCGCTAATGATCCTGGTGTGCGTTTTGAAAAGAATGTTAAAGTAATGGCCGACCTGCTCGGCGAGCAGCGCGTCAATACATTTTCGCTTCACCATAGCATGGGCGTTTATGAAAACCAACGCAAAGTAGATAGTTTGAAGCGCGTTTTTATTTTAACCAGGGCCTCCTTTCCGGGCCAGCAGCGCTACGGAACGATGGTATGGAACGGTGATACCAAGGCAACATGGGCTGATTTTAAAAGCTGGATTCCAGGCGGACTTAATTATATGGTGACAGGCTCGCCCTATTGGACGATAGACGCCGGGGCATTTTTCGTCCGGCCGCATGTAGAATGGTTTGGTAAAGGCGAATTTCCGAAAGGTACGGCAGATCGCGGTTATAAAGAGTTCTATGTCCGCAATTTACAATACAGTGCCTGGCTGCCACTGTTCAGGAGCCATGGCACCGACTTTGCCCGGGAACCCTGGAAGTTTGGCTCAGCCGGAGATCCCTATTATGATGCGATCCTGAAGCAGATCGATCTGCGTTACCGGATGCTGCCATACATTTATGCACTGGCCGCGCAGGTTAACCGCCAGGATTATACCATGACGCGCTCCCTGTTGTTTGACTTTAGGAATGATTCTAAGGTTTATGATATTAAAGACCAGTTTATGTTCGGTAGCGCGTTCCTGGTGTGCCCTGTAACCTCGCCGATGTATTATGCGCCAGGAGACAGTGTGCTGACTGGGGTCAGCAAATCCAGGGAAGTGTATCTACCTGCCGGAACGTCTTGGTTCGACTTCTGGACAGGGAAAAAATATCAGGGCGGCAGATCGGTCATTTCGGACTCACCGATCGATCACATCCCGGTTTTTGTTAAAGCCGGGTCTGTTGTGCCCATGGGGCCGCCCATGCAGTATACTGATGAAAAGCCGGATGCTGCCTGGGAGATACGCATTTATCCCGGCGCAAATGGCAAGTTTATGGTTTACGAGGATGAGGGCGACAATTACCATTATATGCAGGGTAAATTTTCGACCTACGAACTCAGTTGGAATGACATGTTAAAAGAGTTAACGATAGCTCCCAGGATAGGTAGCTATAAAGGAATGAAAAAAGACCGTGTTTTCAATATCGTGGTTGTTAACACAGGTACAGGGGTTGATTTGGCCGAGACTAAAGGAAAGATCATAACCTATCACGGTGTGAAATCGACTATCAAATTATAAAACGATATGAAAAAAAAATTATTTATCTGCTTAGCCCTGTTTTATGGATCTTTAGCTTCGGCGCAACAGCTGCCCTATCAAAATCCAAATTTGTCTTCCGAAAACAGGGCGAAAGACCTGGTATCCCGCCTAACACTGAAAGAAAAAGTGGGATTGATGAAAGATATCTCGGAAGCTGTGCCGCGCTTGGGTATCAAAAAGTTTAATTGGTGGAGCGAGGCGCTGCATGGCTACGCCAATCAAGGGCCTGTAACCGTATTTCCTGAACCCATTGGTATGGCCGCCTCGTTTGACGACCAAATGGTTTTTCATGTGTTTGATGCTGTTTCTGATGAGGCGCGGGCCAAAAACAATGATTATAAAAAGCATGGAGAAAGCCAGCGTTTTCATGACCTTTCGGTATGGACGCCGAACGTCAATATTTTTCGTGATCCGAGATGGGGCCGTGGCCAGGAGACTTATGGTGAAGACCCTTATCTAACCTCACGGATGGGCGTCTCGGTTGTAACGGGTTTACAAGGCCCTGTCGGATCAAAATACCGGAAGCTGCTGGCCTGCGCCAAGCACTACGCTGTACATTCAGGGCCGGAATGGAGCCGTCACCAAATGAACGTGACCGACGTAACCGCGCGCGATCTTTGGGAAACCTATCTGCCGGCATTTAAAACGCTGGTGCAGGAAGCAGATGTGCGGGAGGTAATGTGCGCATACCAGCGTCTGGATGATGAGCCCTGCTGCGGTAATAGTCGTTTGCTGGGACAGATATTAAGGCAGGACTGGGGCTTCAAATACCTTGTTGTATCGGATTGTGGCGCGATTACAGATTTTTATAATTCTCACCATTCCTCGTCAGATGCAGTTCATGCCTCAGCCAAGGCAGTTTTGTCTGGAACGGATGTGGAATGCGTAGGTTATGCCTTTGATAAGATACCTGAAGCTGTATCCCGAGGCCTGATCAAAGAAAAAGATATTAACACCAGTGTGGTGCGCCTGATGACGCAGCGTTTTGAGCTGGGCGAAATGGATAAGGATGAACTGGTTCCCTGGACTAAGATTCCCTTATCGGTAGTGAACTCTGAGCCGCATCAGAAACTGGCGCTTGACATTGCACGGGAAACCATGACCCTCTTACAAAATAAGAATAATATTTTGCCGCTGAGCAAAAGTGTGCCCAAGATAGCTGTCATCGGCCCAAATGCCAATGATTCGCAAATGCTGTCTGGTAATTATAATGGCACGCCGCTGCGGACTATCAATATTTTAGACGGTATCAGGAGTAAGATAGGCCCCGGGCAGCTCATTTATGATGCTGCCTGCGATCTTACCGATGATAAAATCACACAAAGCCTGCTTGGAGACTGTGATATAGACGGAAAAAAAGGATTCAGGGCAACCTATTGGAATAATCGCAATTTCGAATCCGCTCCCGTTATTGTTGAGCAGTTGACCTCCGCGGTAGCACTCACCACTTTAGGTGCGCATCAGTTCGCACAGGGAGTAAACACAGAAAACTTTTCGGCAAAATACGAGACCGTTTTTAAGGCAACCACGAGCGGGGAGTTGGTGTTTAAACTGGAAGCTACCGGTTCTGCAGAATTGTTCATCAATAATAAACAGGTATTTAGAACCGGCAGTTGGAGATCACTGCCAACGCGCTTCCCTTTGCAGGTTGAAGCAGGGAAAGAATATGTAATTGAACTAAGGTATAAACAATTGAATAACTGGACGGCGAACCTGGGATTTAATTTCGGGAAAGAAATTCCGCTGACCTATGACGGCCTGATCCAAAAGGTAAAAGACGCGGATGTGGTAGTGTTTGTCGGCGGGATCTCACCTAAGCTGGAAGGAGAGGAGATGCCGGTGCAGCTACCGGGCTTTAAGGGAGGTGACCGTACCGATATTGAACTGCCGGCCGTTCAGCGGAATTGCATGGAAGCACTTAAAAAGGCAGGCAAAAAGGTCATTTTTGTTAATTGTTCAGGCTCGGCGATAGCTATGGTGCCAGAAACGCAGAATTGTGATGCCATCTTGCAGGCCTGGTACGCCGGAGAATCGGGAGGGCAGGCTGTTGCTGATGTGCTTTTCGGAGATTATAATCCTTCCGGGCATTTGCCAGTTACCTTTTATCGCAACCTGCAGCAATTGCCAGACTATAGTGATTATGCAATGAAGGGAAGAACTTACCGGTACATAAATGGAGATCCCTTGTTCCCATTTGGATTTGGCTTAACCTATACAAGCTTTAATATTGGTGAGGCCAAGGTAACGCAAAGTACCATTGCCAAGAATGAACCTTTGCAGTTCCAGGTTCCGGTTACCAATACCGGTAAAAAAGATGGAACAGAAGTTTTGCAGATTTATGTTCGTAAGCTGAATGACCCGGATGGCGCATCAAAAACGTTAAGGGCTTTCAAACGCATTCCTGTAGCTTCCGGAAAAACAGATATGGTAAAAATGGATCTCTCACCCAAAACATTTGAGTTTTTTGACCCTGCGGATGCGGTTATGCGGGTGACTTCAGGAGATTACGAAATACTTTATGGAGAGAGTTCTGATCGGAAAAATTTGCAAGCCATCAGGATCACAATTAAATAAATATCGGACCGTAAAAGGGTTCATAGAACAGGGAAATGGATAGTAAATTATTTTTACAGGACATTATCCCTGTTTTTTATTGAACATTTGAACTATATATTTGGACATTTGTAGTAGTGTCCATCATTTCAATTGCAGACTTTTGATAATACGAATGTTACAATGTCTGGGTTCCAAAACCAAGATCAACCAATTATAACAATCAATATAGTAAAGGCTCGAAACTGCGTATAGTATGTTAGTGGATCTATTTAGCACCCAAAAAATGCAACCGATTGAAATTTTTTATTGCAAAAGACTATTGGAACGTGCTTTTATGATAGTTAGAGCCATAAAAATCGATTGTAATTGTATTGAAATGATCAACTTTTCTAACCGGGATGGTGTTTATGCTTTCGAAAAAAGAAGAAAAATAGTAAACCAATTAAACTTAATTTAACGTATGAGACAAAAAGCCTAAAGTAAATCCCTAAATCATACAGGTAAACCCAGAAGTGAGACTTCTTATGGTTTTTTAATTTTTATTTAACCAATTACAATAAAATTATGCGAAAACTTCAACTTATTAAATTCGGGAAAATTATACTGATCACCCTATTGGTGAATATGATTTCCCTCTCTCTGTTTGCACAAGAAATTGCTTTGCATGGCAAGGTAGTAGACGAAACGGGAGAAGCTCTCATTGGGGCTACAGTAAAAATAGCCGGAACTACTATCGGTACTACCACCAATATTTCCGGCGATTTTAATTTGAAAGTTCCTGCCGGAACAACAAAAATTACAGTTTCTTTTTTGGGATACGTAGATTTTGAGAAAATTATTACCAAAGGGGCAACTGATATGGGCAAAATGGCTTTGACCCGGAATACTAAAGACCTTAACGAAGTAGTAGTTGTAGGTTATGGAACTATTAAAAGGTCTGATTTAACTGGAACAGTGGCTTCGGTTGATGCCAAAGCATTGAAAGAAGTTCCGGCGTCTAACGTGTTTGAACAACTGAAAGGCCGCGTGGCCGGTTTGGATATTGTTAATGGAACCAACGGGCCTGTGCTAACTCTGCGTGGTAACCGTACAATAGGTAGTTCAACTGCCGATGCGTCGCTTATCATTTTGGATGGTCAGCCATATTTCAACTCCATCGAAAATATTGATCCTAATGATATCAAAAGTGTTGAAGTACTTAAAGGTGCTTCGGCAACCGCTATTTACGGTTCGCGCGCTTCAAGTGGTGTGCTATTAATTACAACCAACAGAGGCCGTGTAGGGCAAACTGTTACTTCGTATGATTCTTATGTAGGAGTTAGCAAGTTACAAGGTAGAATTAAGTTATTGGACGGACAGGGATTTGCGCAGTTACAAACAGATGCATTGCAGGGCGCGGTATTACAGGGCAACGGCTCTGTTAATCCTTACGCGTTGACAACTACCGAACAGCAGGCATTAAAAGAGGGTGTGAGCACAGATTACGTAAACTTGCTGATTAAACCGGCTTACGTTTGGGATCAAAGTTTAAGGGTATCAGGCGGAACTGATAAAACACAATTTAACGTTGGTACCAGTTACCGTACAACTACCGGTGTGGAGCCCAATAATAGTAGCAGACGTGTGTCTTTAAACGCCACACTGGATCATAAGATCAACAAGGTGATTAAGTTTGGTTACAGCACCGTGACTACCCTGCGTATTCTTGATGCAAGCGGAGGCAGTCAATTTCAGAATGCCGAATACTTTAGCCCGCTTACTTACCCCTATAATGCGGATGGTAGTTTGAACTTAACACCACAGGTTGGCCAAATTGATGCGCAAAACGCTAACCCGTTATTACAAGGCCAAAGCCCAGATGTGTACGTAAACAAAACACGAGAGTTTACAAGCAACAATATTTTATATGGAGAATTAACTCCCGTTAAACATTTAAAGTACCGTTATTCGGTAAACTATAACTTCTTTCAATCATTACAAGATCAATACAACGGTATTGATAAAGTTAATAACCTGAGTTCGATTAATAAATGAGATAATATTTGTCAATCAAAGGAAATGTAAGTATATTTAAGTATCTGACATTCAAATATTTAAATACATTTCCAGATGATTGACTACGATAAAATTACTGATATTTTTTGTATTGTTGACGAGTTTTGCAAGGACTTTGATGCCACTACCCAGCCATTCCTGTTAGGTAAGCCATCTAAACGCCCTCCAACCATGTCTAAAAGCGAGATCATATCCATTTGTATGCTTTTTCATTTAAGTGGCTTCCGGTGTTTTAAACACTTCTATATCTTCTATCTGCAAAGGCACATGCAGCGTGAGTTTCCTAACACCGTATCCTACAACCGCTTTGTAGAACTTAGCCAAAGTGTGCTGATGCCCATGTCTATCTTTCTCAAAACCTGCTGCTTAGGCTTATGTACTGGCATTTCGTTCGTTGATTCTACACCGATAAGGGTATGCCATACCAAACGGATTAAAAGAAATAAGGTATTTAAAGGCATTGCCGAAGTAGGCAAATCAACCATGGGCTGGTTTTATGGCTTTAAGCTCCATATCGTCCTTAGCGACAAGGGTGAAATACTCAACTTCGCTATTACACAGGCCAACGTAGATGACCGGGAACCACTTAAAAACGAAGCTTTCCTGAAAGCTGTTTTTGGCAAACTGTTTGCCGACAAAGGCTATATATCAGAAAAACTGACCAAAATATTGTTTGTTGGTGATATACACCTCATAACCAATATCCGTAACAATATGAAAAACAGCCTGATGACCATGAACGACAAAATCATGCTCCGCAAGAGATCGGTCATAGAGACTGTTAATGATGAACTCAAAAACATCTGCCAGGTCGAACATGCAAGACACCGCTCTTTTACTAACTTTATCACTAATATCGTATCCGGATTGATCGCTTACTCATTTCTCCCTAAAAAACCTTCCATATCCTACCAACAAAATCGATCTAATCAAATTCTTGCTTTCTGATTAATCGAACTCAGGTTAATATATTAACTGCTGCTAAAACTAACGCAACTACTACCAATAACTATTCTTACCGCGTAACCCAAGAGCATTTGTTGAGTTACGAAAATATTTTTGCTCAAAAACATAGTGTAAACTTTGTGGCAGGTTTTACAAATGAACTTGCACATACTGAAAACTCGGCTATGAGCGCACAAGGTATCCCTGACAATTCTAACGTAAACTCTAACCTTAATTTGGCTACAACCATTACCTCAATTTCAGGTAGCGTTAAAGAGCAGGGTATCGTTTCTTTTTTTGGTCGTTTAAACTACGCTTTTAATGGTAAATACAGTTTAACAGCAACCATCCGTAATGATGCCAACTCGGCTTTGTCAGCGGGGCATCAGCATACAACCTATCCTTCAATAGGTTTGGGTTGGATTATCAGCAACGAAAACTTTATGAAGCGTTACAATTTTATTGATAACTTAAAGTTACGCGCTGGTTACGGTCAAACTTCAAATGCGAGTGGTGTGGATCCCTATGGTACTTTAGCTAAATTAAGCACTTATAAATATCAATATGGTGGTGCTTCTGGCGGGGACGCGCAGGGCGTATTGGTAACAAACCTTGTTAACCCAAACTTAACCTGGCAAACAACCAGCGAATATAATCTAGCCCTGGATTTCGCTGTGCTGAAAAACCGCATAACAGGTTCGGTTGAAGTTTATAGTCAACGAACAACCGGCATTATTTTGAATAATCAGCTACCGCCAACCAGCGGTGTTACAAATCAACAAACCAATTTGGGTACATCGGCGGCAAAGGGTTTAGAGATCACATTGAGTAGTAAAAATATCCAGAGTCAAAAGGGCATTAGCTGGTCTACAGATTACAATATGGCTTTCAGCCGTGAACGTATTGTTGAATTACCCAATGGTGCACAACAGAATATAAGCTTGGGTGAATTTGTTGGGCAGCCCTTAAGCACTATATATGATTTGCGTAAAATTGGTATCTGGCAAACAAGCGAAGCTGCACAAGCGGCAACTTTCGGCCAAAAACCTGGCCAGATTAAAATTGAAGACTATAATGGTGACGGCAAGATAAATGCCAGCGATAATCAGTTCATTGGTAACTATCAGCCGCAGTATACGCTGGGTATGACCAACCGGATAAGCTACAAAAACTTCGACCTTAGCCTTGTTATTCAGGGACGTATAGGATTTACAACAAGCGTACCTTATGTTTCATCAAACAACTCTGGTACACAGGGCTGGCAGTTTCTGAATATCGGACGCCATAACCAACCGGTGCTTGATTACTGGACGCCAACTAACCCAACCAATGCTTTCCCGGAGCCAAATGCACAAAATCAGGGAAATTATTTCTCTACTTTGCAGTATTATGACGGATCATTCATCAGAGCTAAGAGTATTAACCTGGGCTATAATGTACCGTCTAAACTGGTCCAAAAGATTGGGATGAGTTCATTAAGGTTTTATGCAAATGTGACTAATCCGTTTATTATTTATGCACCAATTATGCACCATGGGTTCTCTGTTCCCGACCCAGAATCGCAGTATAATATTTTGCCAACTTCGCCATCTTCAGGTGGTAACGTTGCCGGTTACGATAACAACAACACTTCAACGTTTCGTGGTGTGGGTATCAATGCCGGCGAACAAACACGCGACTTTATTTTTGGTATTAATGCAAGATTTTAATTTATACAGCTATGAAAATATTTAATAGAACAAACTTTCTTATTGCTGCAACAGCAGCACTAACTATGGTAACCGGCTGTAAAAAACTGCTTACTGAAAAGCCGGAATCGGACTTATACCCTAAGTACTTTACTACAGCAGGTGGGGTGCAGGCTGCAATTACCGGCGTGTATCAGGATTTGAGGAGTAACTTCTCTGGCGAAGGTATCGTTTATTGCTACAACGGAACAGATGAAAATATAGTTGGCGGCAGCGGCGGTAACGGTGCCAATATATTAAATTCATATAACGGTCTTAACTCCACTAATACTCCTGATTTATTAGGATTGTATACAGATATTAATACGCTTAATGGCGCTATTCAGTACTCATCTGCTATTACAGATGCAGCGACACGAGCACAATATGTTGCTCAAGCTCAGTTTTTGCGTGGTTTTATATATTTTTACCTGGTGCAAACTTATGGCGGTACTACTGCTACACAAAAAAGCGGTATCCCACTACATCTTACCTATAATACTTCGGCAAGTACTGCCGACGCACCCTCACCGCTTTCGGATATTTATAACGCTATCATAGCGGATTTTACTACGGCTGCAACCAACTTACCGGCAACCATTACCGGCACAAATCCTTTCTCGGCAGCAGGGGTTGGAAAATCAGCTACTTCGGCCGTTGCTAACGCTTATTTAGCCAAAACGTATCTAACCAGAGGCTATAATAGCGAAGTTGCCCAACCTGGCGACTTTCAGTCAGCGGCTACTTTAACGGCATCATTAATTTCCAACAAAGCTACTTACGGTTTGGATTTGTGGCAAGATTATAATGACGAGCATAAACCAGCCAATGATTATGGCAAAGAAAACATGTTCAATATTGACTATGGAGGCGCGTCAGATCCTACCTATACTGGTTATACACTCCAAGGTTCGGGCGGTAGCGGTATCAATCAACTTTATGTACTGGCCCGTTTCAATTATGTGAACACAGGTGTAGACAATGTTACTGGCATTGATGCCGTTCCACAAAAGATGAGCTCAAATTCAGCCATGCTTCGCGATGTTTATGGTGGCCGTCCGTATACGCGATTAGCCCCAAATAAGCTTTATACAATGGATGTAGCCTTTGCCGATCAGGTACATGATTGTCGTTATGATGCTACTTTCCAAACTTATTGGATATGCAACAAAGCAGGAGTATCCGGCACAAGTAGTACCGGCACATCAAAAGGACAGCTAACACCTGCATCAAATGTTTCATTAAGCTCATATCAGGTACCCATAGGCGGCGACACATCTATCCTGATGCCTAGCCAGGATGTTACCATGGCACGCCGCGATGCGTTTAAAGGTGTAATTGTTACGCCTAAGCAATTTAACAATACTATTTTCCCTACTGTGAAAAAGTTTGATGATCCAACCCGTACTGCTACAGGAGATTTTTCAAGCCGTCCTATTGTATTGATGCGTTTTTCTGAAGTTTACCTAATGAACGCCGAAGCGAACTATATGTTAAATAACATTACTGCGGCTGCTACATCATTAAACGTTTTAAGGGCGCGCGCGGCTTACCGTACACCTGCCGACGCGGCAACTGTGGCTAATAATCAAGCCAGCGTTACTGCTGCTAATATGGCGGCGGTAAATTCTGCAAACGCAGCTGCTATGCTTTTAACAGGAACACAGTTAGCTCAATTGGCTATACCTAATAATACAACTGTAGGTTCTGCTCCATGCGGAATGGACTTGATATTAGAAGAATACAGCCGCGAATTTTATGGCGACCCACGCCGGTGGTATGATCTTGTGAGAACTAATCAACTGGTAAGGCGTGCAACTAAGTATAACTCTTTTGCAGCACCTTATATTCAGCCTTACCATACCCGTAGGCCGATTCCGCAAAGGGAAATTCAAAATGTTTTAAGCGGACCTGCATACCCGCAAAATAATGGTTATTAATTAATTTCAATTTTAAAAATGTTAAGAGGCTGTCTCAAAAGTGAGGCAGCCTCTTGTTATTTTAGAGTGATTTTTGTTAACTTAAAGGCATGGGAGCGAAAGTAGTTTTTAAGCCATATGACCCTGACCAGTTAACATTTTTACCGTATAAACTGGAGGAGTTAGTACCTGAGGGCCACCCGGTACGCATAGTCAAACAAGTAGTTGACTTGATAGACGTTAAACCGATCAACCGCAAGTATAAAGGCGGCGGGGCATCAAGCTTCCATCCGCGGCTGATGCTGAAACTGCTGGTGTATGGTTACCTGACCAATACCTATTCATCAAGAAAGCTGGAAGACCAGGCGGCACAGAACGTCCACTTTATGTGGCTGTTGGGGATGAAGAAGCCCGATCACAATACCATAAACCGTTTCCGGAGCGAAAAGCTGTCGGGTATCTTAAAGCAGATCTTCTCTCAGATTGTACTGCTGTTGGCAGAACAGGGTATCGTTTCGCTTAAAGAGACTGTGTTTACCGATGGCACCAAGATCGAATCGGTGGCGAACAAATACACCTTTGTATGGGGCAAAAGCATCAAGAACAGTAAAGAGAAGATCAAAAGCCAGCTGGATGAACTATGGAAGTACGCGCAAGGCCTTGCGGCAGAAGAACTAAAAGATACCACGCCAATATCTTTTGAAGAGATCAACCCTGAAAAAGTAAAAGAAACCATAGCTAAGATCGATGCCGCTTTGAACGACAAGGAAGAAGTAAGCAAGCAGGTCAAACAAAAGCTGAACTATGCCAGAAAGAACTGGCCTGCAAACCTGGAACGTTATGACCAGCAGGAAAAGCAGTTAGGTATCCGTAACAGCTTTTCAAAGACCGACCCGGATGCGACTTTTATGCGGATGAAGGAAGACCACATGCTGAACGGGCAGCTTAAACCTGGATATAACCTACAAATATCCACACAAGATCAGTTCATCCTTAACTACAGCCTGCATCAAACCTCTACCGATTATCAGACCCTGCCATCTCACATAGACCAATACGAAGCACTATACAACACACTTCCCCAAGCAGTTGTGGCCGATGCCGGCTACGGTTCAGACGAGAACTACGGCATCTTACAGCAAAAAGGCATCGAAGCCTATATCAAGTACAATACGTTCGACAAAGAACAAAAGGAAGGCATCAAAGCGTTCAGTAATGACAGCCTGCATTACAACGAAGGGGAAAACTACCTGACCTGCCCGATGGGCCAGCGGATGGCACATATCGGTGATGGTCAAAGAATAACCACATCGGGCCATGTACAGCTGATCAGCCGTTACCAGGCAAAGAATTGTAATAACTGCCCCATGCGTGGCGTATGCCATAGCGGGCAGGGCAACCGGATCGTTGAGGTGAACCATTCCCTGAGAAAACACAAGCAGGAAGCAAAGGAAAGATTAAATACAGAACAGGGCATCAAATACCGAAAGCGAAGGCCTGCCGATGTGGAACCGGTATTTGCCCAACTGAAGCATAATCATGGCTTCAGGCGCTTTCTGCTGAAAGGCATGTCCAAAACCGAGGTCGAAATAGGCCTGTTATCCATCGCTCATAACCTCAGAAAGTGGAAAGCCTGAGGCTTTTCGCCCCCTTTTTCCAAAAAACGCTCTTAGAATCGATCAGAAACGAAATATCTGCACAATAGAGCTTCAGCCCCTAATAGCACAATCCAAATATATTCCATAAAAAAACCGCCTCATAATTGCTTATGAGACGGCCTCTTAACATTTAATATAACTTAGGCCAATGCGCTTAAAATAGCAATCTGCCTGGGATTAGAGGGTGCTTTTAACAAGAAGCGATAATATTAAAATATACAAAAAATATGGGAGAATTTAACTTAAAGGATAAGGTTATCATTGTTACCGGAGGTACCGGGATTCTTGGCAAAGCTTTTATTAAAGGCATTGTAACAGCTGGTGGTATTGTTGGGGTATTGGGCCGTAATGAAGCAATTGCTAATGAACGCGTTAGGGAAGTTGAAGCCTTGGGAGGCAAAGCTATAGCACTTATTGCTGATGTTTTGAACGAACAAGAGGTTATAGAAGCTAAGAATAAAGTGATGGATACTTTTGGGCGAGTGGACGGTTTGATAAATGGCGCCGGGGGAAACATGCCGGGCGGGATACTGCAGCCCGACGAGGATATCTTTGGTCTGAACATGTCGGGAATGCGCCAGGTCATGGACCTCAATCTTTGGGGGACCTTGATACCTACGCAGGTTTTCGGAAAGGCGATAGCAGAGACGGGGGGCGGAAGCATAGTCAACATATCCAGTATGGCCGCTCAGCGGGCCATCACCAAAGTATTAGGTTACACCATGGCGAAAGCGGCAGTTGACGCTTATACCAAATGGTTTGCTGTGGAGGCCGCCGCACGGTACCAGGACAAGATTCGGATCAATGCGATAGCTCCCGGTTTCTTTCTCACGGAACAGAACCGGGCTTTATTAACGGAACCCGACGGGAGTTATACAACACGCGGCAACCAGGTGATTAAGCAAACGCCATTCAAACGATTTGGCGAACCGGATGAACTGATTGGTGCCCTGGTATGGTTGCTGGGCGATACTTCCCGGTTCGTAACAGGCACCGTGGTCAACGTTGATGGCGGCTTTTCCGTTTTCAGCGGCGTATAAATTCATTTGGAAAAGCATTATATTTATTAAATGAACATTTATACTATCCTTTTAGTAAAACCTATCAGCCGCAGCACTGAAAAGAACTGAACTTTACCATTTACAGATAAGATCTGCCATAAAAATGCACGA
The DNA here is from genome assembly GCF_003633615.1 of Mucilaginibacter gracilis. Taxonomy (NCBI): domain Bacteria; kingdom Pseudomonadati; phylum Bacteroidota; class Sphingobacteriia; order Sphingobacteriales; family Sphingobacteriaceae; genus Mucilaginibacter; species Mucilaginibacter gracilis. The sequence continues at coordinate 2,220,602 of NZ_RBKU01000001.1, forward strand.
ATTGAAAAAATATAATTTTACCGCCGCAGTATTCGCCGGCGTATGGATGTTAAGTTTTTTTTGCGGTGAGCACGTATTTGCCCAGGATAAATTGTACCGTAACGAGTTCCCGCTTTCCGACGTGACCTTGCTCGACGGGCCTTTCAAAAAGGCGAGGGACCTTAACATTAAAAGTTTACTGGCCTACGATGTCGATCGTTTACTTGCGCCTTATCTTAAAGAAGCAGGGCTTACTCCGAAAGCACAAAGCTACAAAAACTGGGACGGGTTGGACGGCCATATAGGTGGACACTATCTTTCGGCATTGGCCATGAATTATGCTGCTACAAAAGATGAGGCGTGCAAAAAGCGTTTATACTATATGTTAGCTGAGCTTGAGGCCTGCCAGAATAATAATGCTTTGATTCATCCGGATTGGGGAATTGGCTATGCAGGCGGCGTACCGAATAGCCAACAAATTTGGTCGCAGTTAAAAAGCAGGAATTTTACGGCTTTTAAGACAGCTTGGGTGCCCTGGTATAATGTTCATAAAATGTACGCGGGCCTGCGCGACGCCTGGTTGTACACCGGGAACGAGAAGGCGAAAAATATTTTTTTAAAATTCTGCGATTGGGCGATAGGAATTACTTCAGGCCTCACAGATGTTGAGATGCAATCCATGCTTGACACCGAGCAGGGCGGGATGAACGAAGTGCTTGCGGATGCTTATCAGATGACACATGAAGCAAAGTATCTTCAGGCCGCTAAGCGCTTTTCACATCATATGTTGCTCGACCCCATGTCAAACGGCATCGATAATCTGGATAATAAACATGCCAACACTCAGGTACCTAAAGCTATTGGCTTTGCCAGGATCGGAGAATTATCTCACGATGAAAAGTTCGATAGAGCCGGCAAGTTTTTTTGGGAAACTGTAACTCAAAACCGAACTCTGGCTTTCGGCGGAAACAGCAGAAGAGAGTTTTTTCCGAGCGCTGCCTCGAACCGCGATTTTCTCACCGATGTAGAGGGACCAGAATCCTGTAATTCTTATAATATGCTGAAGCTTACCGAGGATCTTTTTAGAGAGGAGCCTTTGGCACGTTATATGGATTATTATGAGAAAACGGTGTATAACCATATCCTGTCTACGCAAAATCCCAATACCGGCGGATACGTTTATTTTACACCGGTGCGGCCCCGCAGTTATAAGGTGTATTCCACGCCTAACGAGGCCATGTGGTGCTGCGTAGGGAGCGGGATGGAAAACCATGGCAAATACAATGAGATGATTTATACCCATCAGCACGATTCTTTGTATGTTAATCTCTTTGCAGCCTCTGAACTGAACTGGCGCGAAAAAGGGATCAGGATCCGTCAGGAGACCCGGTTCCCCGACCAGGAAGGCATCACTCTGGAAATTGTTGACGGCTCGTCTAATTTTACCTTATTGGTGAGGCACCCTGCCTGGGCGGCCGACGGAGAGTTTCGCATTTTGGTTAATGGCAAGACCGCCGCTTCGGCATCTCATCCATCCTCTTACGCCCAGATCACCCGCCAATGGAAAAAGGGGGATGTGGTACAGGTTACCTTCCAGATGCACAATACAATAGTACATTTGCCCCATGTACCTAATTATGTTGCCATTATGCACGGCCCGATCCTGCTTGGCGCAAAAACAGGTACTGAGGATCTTAAAGGGCTTAACGCCAATGACAGCAGGTGGGGGCATATCCCAAGCGGAAAGAAACTTCCGCTTGACAAGGCTCCGATCATAATCGATGACAATCCGGACCATATAGCCGCCGCACTAACCGGAATCAAGGATCAGCCGCTGAGTTTCAGTGTTTCACAATGGAAGCTGATTAATCCGGCTGATGTTAAGTTGGAACCTTTTTACAGGATACACGAAAGCCGGTATATGATGTACTGGATGACATTAACCAACAAGCAGTATCGCAGCTACCTGGACTCTTTGGCACTCAGGGAAAAAGAAGACCTGGATTTACAAAACCGGACGGTGGATTTTGTTAAAGCCGGTGAACAACAGCCCGAGGTTGACCACCATATGCTGGACACCCGGTCCAGAACCGGTGTTGCACATGATCAGGTTTTCAGGGAAACATCTGATGGCGGTAGCTTTAGTTATGATCTGGCAACAAACGGAGAAAAAAACTTATCGCTGGTTGTTGGCTATGAAGGGCCTGATCGCCGGAAGCAAAACTATGAGATTTACGTGGATGATGTTAAACTCGAAAGCACGGGAGTGCCTTTTCGTAAGGGGCAGGCCGACCTGTTCGATATCATATACCAGATTCCGGATGCGATGATCAAAAGGGCCGACCATGTGAAAATTCAATTCAAGGCGCCAGATAACTTTAGGCCAGGGCCGGTTTACTACCTGAGGCTGATTCGGGCAGGCAAATAATTAAGCTTTTTCTTTTCTCACTAATACGCAATTCTAAAATGATCTGCGATAGTATAAACGTCAATTTAAAATGAATGCTAAACAGCGTAGTTTAAAATTTCTGGCAGGATTAAGTTTTTGTTGTATCTTAAGTTTACTTAGCCTGCAGAGCGCAGCACAGCAGATTGGTGGATTGGGAGAAGATCTCATTTCAGCAAAGCCCTTGTCTGAGCGGGATTTTCCGATAGTTGGTATTGATCAAGTTGCTGCAGGCATTCGCTATGACGACAATGACTATAAAGGCGTTATACGGGCTATCGGGGATCTGAGGAACGATATTGACAGTGTTACTGGGGTAAAACTGGCGATTATAAACAATAAACCGAGCGATATTGACGAGATCATCATCGGTACCTTGGGCCACAGTAAGCTAATAGACGAGCTTGTTTCTGCAAAAAAGCTCGCTACGCAGGACCTCAAAGGAAAATGGGAAAGTTTCGTTATAAGTACCATACCCGGGATAAGCAATAAAAATAAAAAATGCCTCGTGATTGCCGGCAGCGATAAGCGAGGCACAATCTATGGGATTTATGAGTTATCTCGTCAGCTGGGCGTATCACCATGGTACTGGTGGGCCGACGTGCCGATCCAAAAGCGGACTGCCGCCTATGTAATCTCCGGTCGTTACAGCTCAGGTGAACCTAAGGTACGTTACCGGGGAATCTTTATCAATGACGAGGCTCCTTGCTTTACCGGCTGGACCCAGGCAAAATATGGCGGCCGGAACAGCAAAGTATATACCCGCATGTTTGAGCTGTTGCTGCGTTTAAGGGCCAATTATCTGTGGCCGGCCATGTGGTCAAGCGCGTTCAACGAAGACGATCCTGAGAACCCGCGCTTAGCCGATGAATACGGCATTGTTATGGGGACCTCTCATCATGAGCCAATGTTGAGAGCTCAGCGCGAATGGACCATACATCACAACGAGTTTGGTAATGGTGAGTGGAATTATGTTAGTAATAAACAGGGTGTCCAGGACTTTTGGAAACAGGGGCTGGAACGAAATAAAAACTATGAAAGCATTTTGACGATGGGGATGCGCGGTGACGGGGATTTGCCTATGCCGGATGCCGGAAGCGCGCAGCAGAACTTTACTGTGCTCGAAAATATTATGGCCGACCAGCGCAAAATTATTGAAGGAGTTACGCATAAGCCGGCTGATCAGACGCCGCAGATTTGGGCTCTGTACAGCGAGGTGCTGGAATATTTTGACCAGGGGATGAAAGTGCCTGATGATATGACTATTCTGCTCTGCGATGATAACTGGGGTGACGTGAGGCGGCTTCCGGAGCTTGCTTCCAAGAAACGCAAGGGCGGTTACGGCATGTATTATCATGTAGACCTGCACGGCGCGCCCAGGGCTTATCAATGGTTGAATATGACACAGATACCCCATATGTGGGAGCAGTTGCAGCTGACTTATGATTACGGTGTGGACAAAATATGGATTTTGAACGTGGGCGACCTGAAACCCAATGAATATCCGATGGATTTTTTCCTCAATATGGCCTGGAATCCTAAATCATTTAATCAGAATAATCTAGGTGAATACGCGGCCCGGTTTTGCGCTCAGCAATTTGGTGCAGCCCAGGCATCCGAAGCTGCTGATATCCTCAGCACCTATTGCAAATTTAATAGTCGGGTGACCGCTGAAATGCTGGACAGCAGAACCTATAACCTGGAGAGTGGGGAATTTTTGAAGGTAAGAGATGCCTATCTTGCGCTTGAAACAAGAGCCTTGAGGCAATATCTGGAGCTGTCACCGCGGTATAAAGATGCTTATATGGAATTGGTAATGCATCCGGTAAGGGCTATGGCAAACCTGTACGACCTTTACTACGCTGTTGCCATGAACGGCAAGCTTACCGCTGATAAAGACCTGAAGGCAAATTACTGGGCAGACCATGCCGAATATTGTTTTAAGCGAGATGCCGAACTATCAAAGGACTATAATTTGAATGTAGCAGGTGGTAAATGGAACCATCTGATGGATCAGACCCATATTGGATACAGATCGTGGGATGAGCCGAAAGGCGGCAATAGTATGCCTAAAGTGTTTAGGGTTAAACCCGACGAAGTGAAACCGGGTTCTTTTGTTTTTACAGAGAAAAATGGCGTAGTTGCGATGGAAGCTGAACATTATTTTGAGGCCCGAGCCAATGCACAGGCGCAGTGGGTGATAATCCCCGAACTGGGACGGACGCTTTCGGGAATGGCCTTATTGCCTTATACTGCTACCACCGATCATTCAGCTCTGCTTTATAAAATGAAGCTCAGTTCTCAGTCAAACCATGTTACATTGCGGATATTTTTCACTTGCACGCTTCCTTTCAAAAAGGGAGGACAGCGCGTTTCCGCAGCATTTGACGGCGCGAAGGAAACTGTGTGGAATATCAACGAGGATCTAATCTGGAAAAATAATTATACCCGGATGTATCCCTCGGGTGCTGCCAGAATTATAGAATCGGTTAAAGTACTTGAACTGCCGGTAGTGAATGACGGGGTTCATCTGCTTCAGATACAACCTTTGGATCCCGGGGTGGTGATCCAGAAAATCGTTGTTGATGCCGGTGGCTACGAACCGACACATCTCAAAATGGAAGAAAGTCCCTACAAAAAAGAAAAAATTTAAAATATACTTTATGAGTCGCATCTTCAAACTGGCCGCATATTTCCTGCTCGCCTCTTCTGCTTGCCTGGCACAGGTTAAAAGCCCCGCTACCAATCCGGCAAATGCAGCATCCGGCCATACTTTCCGATATACTAATCCTATCACCCGGGATACGTCTATTTCCATGCGAGACCATTTTATTATCAAGGTAGGCAATAAATGGTATTGCACCGGCACATCCAATCCCGTTTGGACGGGGTATAACCCCGGTGTCCGGATGCTGGAATCAGATGATCTGATCCACTGGAAACAGGATGCCTGGTTGATTGATGCGAGCAAACTTCCTGCGGATTGCCCTTACAATGGCCGTTTTTGGGCGCCCGAGATTCACCTCATCAAAAAGAAGTTCTGGCTAACGGTAAACAGCGGGAAGGTGACCAGGGAAGACCCTAAGGGTATGAAGTCACACAGTATCTGGCTATTCGTTGCCGACCAGGTTACCGGGCCCTATAAGCTGGTTAACGGGCCGCTTACGCCGCAGTACAATAATGACGCTACGCTTTTTGAAGATGAAGATGGCCAAACCTATCTTTATTGTAGTGGGAACGGATTGTTTCAGGCCAAGATAGACCTGCAAAACGGAAAATTGATTGGTACGGTGCAAAAGTTTCTGGATAAAAGGCAACCTGGATACCCGGAATGGATGGTAGGAGGGATAGAGGGCCCTTTTGTGGTTAAACGCGATGGTTACTATTTTATGTTTTTTTCAACCTGGACCAGGGGCTACGAAGTTGGCTTACTCAAATCTAAATCTCCGCTGGGGCCTTGGGTACTGGCCTCGCCCGAGCCCATTTTTGGCTGCCGTAAAAAAGGCTTCCGTCCCGAATTGGCTATTGAGGGAGGATATGCTGATCTGAAATTCCAGGATTCTGAGGACCCTTACTGCGAAACCGGGCACAATGCCCTGTTTGAAGGCCCGGACGGGAAGTTGTGGAGCAGCTGTCACTACCTGATGTATGAAAAGCGGCCCTATCCTTACAGCCAGGTTTTACAGCCTTGGGAAAAAACAACGCAAATGGGCATTGAGCCCGTAACGTATAAGGACGGGGTATTTGGCATTAAGGGCCCAACATGGACCGAACAAGTGATTGAATATTAACTTATCTGTTTCCTGTCACCATGAATTTACAACAGAATATAAAGCAAGCCGTTGTGCCATATATCAGCACAGTGCTTCGTGTTACGGTTAGCATCGTTTTTTTGCTTGCCATCATCAGCGTAAGCAATGTTTGGGCACAAAGCAGTACACAAGATGCAACGGATTTAAAACTATGGTATAAGCAGCCAGCGGGCAAGATTTGGGAAAATGCCTTGCCCATAGGCAATGGCAGGCTAGGCGCAATGGTTTACGGAAACGTTGGCCTGGAAACGGTACAACTGAACGAACATACCCTTTGGAGCGGTGGCCCCAACCGGAACGATAATCCTTTGGCCCTAGACTCACTTGCGGCGATGAGAAAGCTTATTTTTGAAGGTAAGCAAAAACAGGCCGAGCAGTTAGCAAATAATGTCATTATCAGTAAAAAATCTCAGGGACAGATGTTTGAACCCGCAGGTGAGCTGCACCTGGCTTTTAAAGAGCAGGAGCAATATACAGCTTACTACAGAGACCTTGATCTTAAAAATGCGGTCACGGTAACGTCTTATGTGGTAAACGGGGTTACTTTCAAAAGGGAAGTTTTTGCCTCCCTGTCTGATCGTGTAATCGTGATGCATTTAACCGCCAGCCGGCCGCACAGTATTTCTTTTACGGGGTATTACTCTTCCCCGCAGACGGGCGTTGCCGTCGCAACGGGGGAGACGGGCAAGCTTACATTCGGCGGGACAACTATCGACCACGAAGGGGTGAAAGGTATGGTGCGTTATAAAGGTTTAATTGATTTTAAACCCAACGGCGGAATGATTAGCCGGAACGACACCTCTATCATTGTAAGGGATGCCAATGAGGTAACCATTTTGATTGCTTTGGCAACTAATTTTGATAACTACCACAATTTAGGCGGAAATGAAAACCTCAGGGCCGAAACCGATCTCAATAAAGCTGGGGGCAAAACTTATCAGCAATTAAAAAAAGCACACATCGAAGCTTATCAGCGATATTTTAACCGGGTGTACTTTAGTCTGGGCGGAAACGTAACGTCCGACAAGCCGACGGACGAAAGACTGAAAAACTTCAGCACAGGAAACGATCCACAGTTTGCGGCACTTTATTTTCAGTATGGCCGTTACCTGCTGATTTCGTGCTCCCAGCCCGGCGGCCAACCCGCTAACCTGCAGGGTATCTGGAACAACAAACTTTATCCTGCCTGGGACAGTAAATATACCATCAACATTAATGCTGAAATGAATTATTGGCCGGCTGAAAAAACCAATCTGGCTGAATTACATGAGCCCTTTCTGCAGATGGTAAAGGAACTGGCCGAATCGGGAAAACAAACTGCGAAAACCATGTACGGGGCCAGGGGCTGGATGGCGCATCATAACACGGATATATGGCGGGCAACGGGCGCGGTTGACGGCGCGTTCTGGGGTATCTGGAACCAGGGCGGTGGCTGGACAAGTCAGCATCTATGGGAACATTTTCTCTACAGCGGCGATAAAAATTACCTGAGATCGGTTTATGGGATATTGAAAGGTTCCGCTATGTTTTACGCGGATGTACTTGTTGAAGACCCCGCCCGTCACTGGCTCGTGATGAATCCCGATATGTCACCTGAGAACGCGCCCAGGGCGCATCAGGGTTCTTCGCTTGATGCAGGAACAACCATGAGCAACCAGATTATTTTTGACAGCTTCAGCACGGTAATCAGAGCCGCGGAAATGCTTGATACAGACAGGTTGTTTGCCGATACATTGAAAAGGATGCGGGCTAGGCTGTCCCCGATGCATATCGGCAAGTATGGGCAGCTCCAGGAATGGTTGGACGATATTGACGACCCTAAAGATAGCCACCGGCATATTTCTCATTTATACGGCCTGTTTCCCTCCAACCAGATCTCGGCCTATCGTACACCCGGGCTTTTCCAGGCGGCAGGGACTACCCTTTTGCAGCGTGGCGACGTATCTACGGGTTGGAGTATGGGCTGGAAGGTTAATTGGTGGGCCAGAATGCTGGACGGTAACCATGCTTATAAGCTGATCCGCAATCAGCTGACGCCGCTTGGGGTTAACAAGGGGGGAGGGGGAACCTATAATAATCTCTTTGATGCACATCCGCCTTTTCAGATTGATGGAAATTTTGGATGTACATCGGGCATTGCCGAGATGTTGATGCAAAGTGCGGATGGTGCCGTTTTCTTGTTGCCCGCCCTGCCCGACGCCTGGCGCGAGGAAGGCTCTGTAGGCGGCCTGCGGGCTATTGGCGGTTTCGAAATTATTGACATGAACTGGAAAGAAGGGAAACTCACCAAGGTTACCATCAGGTCTAAACTGGGCGGTAACCTGCGTTTGCGGGTGCCAAACGCATTAAAAGCCATTTCCGGAGTGCTGAAAGACGCGAAAGGTACAAATAACAATCCTTTCTATCAGCTCAACCCCGTTCCGGCTCCGGTTATTTCCCCGGCTGCCCCTGTAGTGCCCCTGAAGCTTGATGCTACCATTTTATACGATATGCTAACGGAACCCGGAAAAAATTATACACTGCTGGCGCGGTAGTAACCAACGCCGATAATTGAATGATATAGAGCTATGAAAATAAAAACCACTGTTTTAATGATCCTGTTGCTGGGCTGTCTTTTTAGAAATGCGGCTGCCCAGCCTATCCATCTGGTAAACCCGATACTCAGCGGTTTTTACCCCGACCCGAGTATTGTTAAGGTTGGGGCTGATTACTATCTGGTTAATTCTACTTTTTCATATTTTCCGGGATTACCCTTGTTTCATAGCAAGGATTTAAAAAACTGGGAACAACTGGCCAATATCATCAGCCGGAAGTCTCAGATGGATTTCATTGGCGAACGTATGACCAGGGGGCTGTTTGCTCCGGGCATCAGTTATTACAAGGGTACATTTTATGTTACCTGTACCAATATCGATAATAAGGGTAATTTCGTTGTTACGGCCCGAAACCCGGCAGGCCCCTGGAGTGACCCTGTATGGCTGCCAAAGGTGAGGGGCATAGATCCGTCTATATTCTTTGACGGCGGCAAAGCCTATGTTGTTTACAACAGTGATCCGCCTGATTATAAGCCTTTGTACCAGGGACACCGGACCATTAAAATGTTCGAATTTGACATTGAGAACCTGACGACTATTGGCGAAGAAAAGATAGTGGTTAATGGGGGTGTTGACATCAGCAAAAAGCCGGTCTGGATAGAGGGGCCGCACCTGTTGAAAAGAAACGATTGGTATTATCTTTACGCTGCCGAAGGTGGTACTTCGGTAAATCATTCTGAAGTGGTATTCCGAAGCAAATCGGTTTGGGGGCCTTATCTCCCCTACGAAAAAAACCCGATCCTTACCCAGAGAGATCTGCCGGAAGACCGGAAATATCCGGTGACATCAACGGGGCATGCCCAATTGGTTGAAGGCCCTGACCGGAAGACCTATGCGGTATTTTTGGGTGTAAGGCCTTATACCGGTGATTATTATAATACCGGCAGGGAAACCTTTATCGCGCCGGTTCAATGGGAAAACGACTGGCCTGTGATTAACGCCGGTAACGCCGAAGTTAAATACGATTATCTTGCTGATTATAAAGAGGTTAAACTGAAAAATTCAATTCCGCAAAGCGGGAACTTCGGTTACACCCTTAACTTTAACAGTGTGCTTGACCCCTCATTGGTATTTTTAAGAAGCTGCGATAGCAGTTCCTTTTCGGTTAATAAAACTTCGGGCCTCTGGCTGAAACTCAAGCCCGAAACTTGTATGGGATACGGCAATCCTTCGTTTATCGGGAAACGCCAACAGCATCTCTTGTGTACTGCTGAAACCGAGCTTACCTTTATACCTGAAAAAGAAAATGAAAAGGCCGGGCTTGTTATTTTTCAGGACGAAAAGCATTTCTATTTTATTGGGAAATCGGTATCCGGCGGAAAGCATGTTCTGCAATTATTCAAAAGTACAGGCGATGGTCAAACTATGGAGTTGTTGGCCGAAGCACCGGTTGCCAAAGAAGGTCAAGCCGTTGGGCTGCGGATAGCTGCAGAAGGCGAATATTACAGTTGCTCTTATGCAAGCGAACCGGGCCATTGGGTTTTATTAAAAGACAAACTGGACGGCAAGTTTTTGAGCACACACGAAGCAGGTGGATTTATCGGCTGTTTCTTCGGCTTATATGCTACTTCTTCGGGGATGACGAGCCATAATAGCGCATCATTTAAATACCTGCGTTACGACGGGACGGATGAAGTATACAAAAAGCAAAATACGAAATAGAGTGAGTGATTTTTTTTTATTGTTCACAAATATAAAATATACCAGATTGACCGTCTTATGAAAATCTTTATACTCCGTTGTTTAACATTTGTGGCTTTGCTGGCATTTGGTGCCGCTTCGGCCCAGAACCAGCCCACGGCCCAAAACCCGGTTATTTACGCCGATGTGCCCGACATGGCAATGATCCGCGTAGGGGATACCTATTACATGAGCAGCACCACCATGCATATGAGTCCTGGTGTTCCGATCATGAAGTCTAAAGACCTGGTTAACTGGCGCATTATAAACTACGCTTACGATACGTTGGCTAATGTTGATGAACTTAACCTCAAGAATGGCAAAAGCACTTACGGGCGCGGCTCGTGGGCAAGCAGCATCCGGTACCACAATGGCGTCTACTATGTTAGTACCTTTGCGCAGACCACCGGGAAAACCTATATCTATTCTACAAAAGATATTGAAAAAGGTCCCTGGAAAAGCGTGTCATTTAAACCTTCACTGCATGATCATTCTTTGTTTTTTGACGATGATGGTAAGGCCTATATGGTTTATGGCAGCAGTAAGCTGCGGCTGACCGAATTAAATGACGATATAACGGGTGTTAAAGCCGGGGGAGTGGATAAGGTACTGATAGAGAACGCCAGCGCTCCCTCAAACAGCAATGGTGGCCTGGGTGCCGAAGGATCCCAACTTTTTAAGGTGAACGGCAAATATTACCTCTTCAACATCACCTGGCCCAGAGGCGGTATGCGCACGGTTATCATACACCGGGCCGATCATATCACCGGGCCATACGAAGGCCGGGTGGCACTCCAGGACAAAGGGGTTGCCCAGGGCGGGCTAATCAGCACGCCGGAAGGTAAATGGTTTGCCTACCTTTTTAAAGACAATGGCGCCGTAGGGCGTATCCCTTATCTGGTTCCGGTAAAATGGGAGGATGGCTGGCCGGTACTGGGCTTAGACGGTAAAGTACCAGGCACCTTGGATTTGCCCGTTGGAAAAGGTTTGATACCGGGTATAGTGGCATCTGATGACTTCAACCGTAAAAAGGGTGAGCGGCCTCTACCGCTGGTTTGGCAGTGGAACCATAACCCGGATGATGAACTGTGGTCGGTTAGTAAAAGAAAAGGATATTTGCGCCTGGCCACTGGAAGGCTCGATAGCAACTTGCTGGTTGCCCGGAATTCTTTGACCCAGCGCACCATAGGCCCGGTATGTGCAGGCAGTGTGCTGATCGATGTCTCGAGCCTTAAAGACGGTGATTTTGCCGGCCTGGGCTTGTTACAAAAGAACTATGGCCAAATTGGTGTAAGGCTTGCCGGAGGCAATAGGTCTATCGTCATGATCAATGCTTCAACAGGTAAACCGGTTGAGGCGCAAACCATCCCGCTCACACAAAGCACGGTTTATTTAAAGGCCGAATGTGACTTTGCTGATCGAAAAGACATCGCTTATTTTTATTATAGTTTGGACGGAAAAAGTTGGAATAAGCTAGGCACGCCGCTTAAAATGGCTTATACAATCCCCCAGTTTATTGGCTACCGTTTTGCATTGTTTAATTACGCCACGAAGACGATTGGCGGCTGGGCTGATTTTGATTTCTTTCATATTACCGATACCATATCCGGCATAGATAACATGGAGCGCAAATAGCAACTAAACTAACTTAGCACTCCAGTTAAAACAATAACCCGTAGTGCATTATAAAGAAAGTTGTTCATTTCGCCAATAAATGGTATATTGTATTGACTGACAATCAATTACAAACATGAACAACTTGATTCAAAATTACACTTTTATTTTAGAAGAGTTTAGGAAACTGTCAATAAAAGAGGACTTTTATTACAAACCAGTAAGGCCAAGACTGTCTGATTTAGAGTTAATTACGTTAAATTTGACCGCTGAATATTGTGGAATAGATTCTGAATATCAGTTATTTAGAAACCTGAAAGGTACCCCGCTTGATATCTTGATCGAACGAAGTGTTTACAATAAGAGAAAAAGAAAATTGTTCCCGCACATAAATGAGGTGAGAAAAAAGCTTGTTCAGAAACTGAACGCTGTCCAGGACTGTTTCATTGTCGATTCAATGCCTTTAGAGGTATGTAAAAATGCCCGTGCAGCAAGAAGTAAAATCTGCAAAGAACAGGAATACGCTTTTCCAAACCATGGTTTTTGTGCTGCGCAAAGTTCGAGGTATTATGGATACAAACTGCATGCAGTTTGTTCAGTAGATGGTGTTTTTGAGAACTTTGACCTAAGCCCTGCTTCCGTACATGACATACATTACCTGAAAGATATACAACAACAAATGACTGATTGCGTGCTACTTGGAGACAAAGGCTATTTGTCCGCAGAGGTACAGGTCAATCTTTTTGAATCTGTAAACATTAGATTGGAAACCCCGATGAGAAACAATCAAAAGAAATTCAAACCGTATCCATACCTATTCAAAAAATCAAGGAAAAGGATTGAAACGCTATTTTCGCAACTGTGCGATCAGTTTATGATCAGAAGAAATTATGCCAAAACTTTTGAGGGGTTTAAGACAAGGACGTTAAGTAAAATAACTGCCCTGACCACCATTCAATACCTCAACAAATTTATCTTTAAAAGGAACATGAATCACATTAAAATAAATTTAGTCTGATAATGCACTACGGGTAACAATAATATATAGATAGAAGCGAAAAGTAAACGGATTATTTTTTATTGCACCCGTAGTATATCATAAATTGCTACAGATCAATCATTGTTATAACATGAAGATGAATTACAAGCAATGATTGTTATAGGTAACTTTTAGCTCCTATTAGCTATGTTTATCCCAAATTACGCATTGAAAAACAAAAGCCTCACAAATTAGAAATTAAACCCTAACTCCGCTAATTTAGGTAGTCTATGTCAATAGATTTAAAGAGGTCTTTTGTCTTTTTTGTTATTTCGGATCTTACCCAGGTGTTTCGGATTTTAGTTTGGTAGATGCTTTTTGATATTTCTACTATGTCCTTTGGTGCATATTTTGAAAGTTTGTTTGCTGTTTTTAGTCGTGTATACAACCTGTAGTATGCGATCATGGCTATAAAATTTGCCATTAACCATCCTTCCAGCACATATCGGTTCTGCATGTAGGTTTTGTCTGCAAGCAGGAAGTGCTTGTAGGCGTCAAACATGACTTCTATTTCATTGCGCTGTTTGTAGGTTTCATATAACATTTGTGCGGACACCGCTTCAGGCAGGTGATTCGTGAGTGTAAGTGTTCCAAAACGGTCAACCCGTTCAAAGAAATCAACTTCTTTATACTTATCAGGATGTGTTTGAGTACGGGTAAGGAAATCAGCTTCTTCTTCTACTCTAAGGCGCTCGTCAAGGTAAGTAGTTAGCATCAGTCCTTCTTTTTCATATTCATAATACCAGACCACCCTCTTCTGATAGGTGAAATAATTCTTTATACCTTTTTTAAAATTGGCTTGCTGTAGCGGTTCATAATCTATGAGATTATTATTTCTGTATAGTGGGATAATGAAATGAATGGAGGCAGTTTTGAGGTCAGCGACGTTTTTCTTGCTGTAAAATCCCTTGTCGGCAATGAAAACCACATCTTTGATATTTAGTTCGTCTACACATATCTTCATCGATGTAACGTCAGTAATATTCCCATTGATAAGTCTATAATACACCGGTTGTTGCATTTGTGCAGAAAAAATGTACATCAGGCGTATTTGTGGATCATAGCTATGCTGTGGATTATAACCCATTGCGTTGACTGAAAGATGTTCTGAAAGGGATGGTATGTGCGTAGAATCAATCATTACAAATTTATCCTGCATAGCTTCCCTTACCCCTAATCTGCCTTTCATCCAGCCCAGCAATAGTTCTCTGTTTTCTCCTACATATTTCAATGCAGCTGTAATTGCTTTGTCATCAAGACCTTTTGTGACCCAGTTCAGAGAACAGTAGTCATGTGCATGTTGAAACGGCATACGCTTTATTGGGTGCTGATAAGCAAAACGCATCATTGCTACTGTCAATAATGTTTGACTAACAGGCTCTGGGAAGAGTGTAAGTAAACTGGGAAGATCCTCAGCAAGCAAAGACGTAAAGAGATTATACAATCCGTATGTTTTGATATCTACTACCGGCAGGCTGTTGCCTTTATCTTTTATTAGTTTTTTATCCGACGGGACAAAGCCCTCCTTCTCGGTGATTTTACCAAGAAGTTCCAGGGTTATTTTATCCGTCCGCTTTTTTTCAGAATTATAACGATACTCAACAGCGTACTTGTAAAATGTACCCTTGATAAGCCTGATCTCTGTTTTTGGCTCTTTAAATTTTTGAATCCAGGAAGGTAACGACATAGACAACCTAATTAGGTAGCCCAAAATAAACAAAAAAAGGAACAATCAAGCGTTGTTCCACTATATTTTTCAAAATAGACGGGGTAATTATGCGGAGTTAGGGATTAAATGAGTTGTAAGGGTGCTATTTGCTACTGCGTAATTTGGGTTAATGAAATTTGGTTTTTCCAGCTTTTAGATGTCGGAATTTAATATAACGGAAGCGGGCTTAATGCCCACTTTAATTATTATTAGAGCGGCTAAATAACTCTATTAACTTTTTATTTAATGCCACTCCCCTTAAGTCTTTGGCGATGATGACACCCTCCGGATCAATAAGTAAACTGCTCGGGATTCCTTTTATTCCATAGTAAACGGGTAGCTCATCGTCCCATCCTTTTACATTAGACAATTGTATCCATGGCATTTTAAGAGTGGCTAATGAGGTTAGCCACCTTTTACGTACATCATCTAGCGAAATGCTTACTACTGTAAAGTTATGGTCTTTAAAGGTGTTATACGCTTGTATAACATTGGGTATTTCCTCCCGGCAGGGATAGCACCAACTGGCCCAAAAATCAACTAATACGTATTTACCCTTAAAGGCAGAAAAATTAACAGCGGTGCCATTGGTGTCTTTTTCCGTAAAGTTTATCATCTTTTCGCCAATAGCACTTCTTTTGAGGATAGCCAGCCGACTTGCAACGCGTTTGCCTGCTGATGTTGATTTTACCTGGGGGCTTAACATGTTATACATCTTCGCAACATCTTCGTAGTTACCCAGTCTGGAAAATTCAGTTACCAGGTTTAAACTGAAAGCGCTTTGTTTGTGGGTGGCAATATAGGCATTAGCAATAGTTTTTTTTTGTTTAGCAATACCTGCAATTTTTTCTTCCAGCTCCACTTCTTTATCCCCGGTTAATTTATGATATTGAAGGTTAAGAGATGCTTCCTCGTCATTTAAAGATTTCAATTTAAGGGCATAAGCTACAGCCTCATCATTTGTTTTAGAACCGGTTACTTTAAGCGCGTCCACAGAATCCCTGCTTCCGGTTATCGTTAAATCTCCCGGGTCTATAAAAATATAGATTGCCCGGCCCGGAAAAATCATCGTTATTTTTTGCGATTCGGTTACGGGCGCCTCCCAGGTAAATTTCCCATTAATAATTTTTTGCGTAACCGTTTTGTCAATATCGCCCTCGTAGTACTGGATAATTACCTGGTCGATCGCCCTTAACGCTTTGATGTCCCCTTTTAAGCGAACCTGACTAAACAAACTTTCAGTAAAGCAAATTAATGCCGTAGTGACAATGATTAAATAATATTTCATTTGGTTTCAATTGATATTTATAGGTGTTGGGGCGGTTATATCGTAAACAAAAGCATCAAGTAATCCTGATTGTAAATTCTGCTTTTCGCTGATATTAAAGTTTCGCTTTTTTAAAAAGGGGAGGGTTTATGGTAGATCCAACTATTCTAATTGGATTAACCTTCGGATGGACTGTGCCGGAATGGTTGTTTTAATTACCATTTGCAAATTAACCTGTGGCCTATCTTGTGCATAAATAGAGTGCGTGGTAGAAACCATGCCCGCCATGTTACCCCTGTCATCCAAAATAGGACCGCCGCTTGATCCCTTCGCATAGTCGGCAGTTATCTCCATCCGGTCTCCCATTGCACCAATTTTATGGTTGGCTGTTTTACGTGCTACCACACCCTTGCTGTAATAATAAATATATTGCTCCGGATTGGTAAGCGTGTGAACGGTTTCGCCAACGGCAAGCTCCGTTCCCAAGGGTATGGGGCTTAGGTAAGCATTACCAGTATTGATTTTAAAAATTGCAGCATCCGCGTTTTTATTAAATGCTAAAATCTGTTGAATGGGGTAAACATCTCCTTTTAAGGTTACTACAAAGGTAACGCTATCATTAGCGGCAAGTGTTTCTTCTGGTTGAACAACGCCCATAAAAACATGCCAGTTGGATACACAAATACCATCTGCGGTAAGTGCCGAGGCCGTTGCGTATAACTGTGCCTTTTCAGGTTCTTTTTCGGTAGCTTTATAATATTTATATATCATTAAAACACCATCCCTGCGGTCTTTTATAATCTGGGCGGCTGTCATTTCCTTTTGGCCGGGTTTAACCAACGACCGTATGGGGGCCTTAGAATCAGACGGCAATAAAAGTGCTTGTTTCCTCAGCGACGCCGATCCGGTAAACGGTGTTTTTGCCTGTGCCGCTTTAAGGTTTTTAAGCACATTACTCATTAGTTCGTCATAATCAACATAAGTGTCGTTTTGCAGGCTTTGGGCATGCAAAGTAAAATGCGGCGAGCACAGTATTATAAAAAAGGCAACCACAACAGGTTTCTTTTTTTTGATTAGTAAATAAAACAGATTGACCATTGTATTAAAGTATGGTTGCTAATTTTGCTTCAAGCTCTTCGCCACGCAGGTCTCTGGCAATTATTTTTCCTGATGGATCCAGTAAAAAATTAGCTGGTATAGCGTTGATGTGGTATAGCTGAACTACGTAGCTTCTCCACCCTTCAAGGTCAGATACCTGCTCCCAGTTTAAGCCATCTTTACCGATAGCGGCCAACCATTTTTCCTTCGCTTTTTCGCCTCCGTCTAACGATACACCAAGCACAGTAAAGTTTTTAGTCTTATATTTCTCAAATGCTTTAACCACATTGGGGTTCTCTCTACGGCAAGGCCCGCACCAGCTTGCCCAAAAATCTACCAGAACGTATTTACCTTTAAACGACGCCAGGCTTATATCTTGATCTTTTGTGTTTTTCAAAACAAAATCAGGTGCTATGTTACCCACAGTTAAGGCTTTTGCCTTTCCAATTTTATTAAGATATGACTGCCCTGCCGGCGAAGCTTTAAGCTCGGCACTGAAGCCGTTAAACAGCGTGTTGGCTTTTTCAGGATATTTATCAGGATCGACGGCGCTACGCAGCAAATTTAAACTCACCAACGAATTAGGGTGACTTTCTATAAACCCCATCTGGATCTGTAATTTTGCTAAGGCCAGGCTCTCAAATGCCTGTTGTATTTGCGCTTGCTCCTGGCTGTTGCCCTCCGCTTTAGATAAGCCTGCGCTCATCTGAGCTTCTGTTTTCTTAAAGGGTGTTAACAAGGCAACCAAGTCCTGCTGGTCTTTATTTAAAGGGGTACCGCCAACCTTAGCTCTCAATAATGAATCGGGTGTGGTTATTTCAACAACACCGTTTTCCAAATAAACACCCACCTGATCGGGGCTTGGTCTGGAGTTTAATTTTTCGCCGTTTTGCCCCATCATAACAAAGGCCTTCATGGGGACAGATACGGTGCCTTTAATAATAAATTTACCACCAGGCTGAACGGTAGCCGAGTCAAACTTCATTTGCCCTCTTTCCTGGTAAACCACATAAGCAGTGGCCGGGAATTTTACTTTACCTACGGTTCCGCTAATGGTGTATTGTTGCTGTGCGGCGGCGCTAAGGGGTAATGCTGCGAGCAGCGTTATTATTGCTTTTTTCATGTATTATGTTTTGTATAGGAGCCTTAAAAAATGTGTGCTGATATTAAAATACCAAACAGGCTATGATGAAATATTATAAGAAAAGAGTTGTTAGTTTTTGATTAAGATCATCCCCGCGTAAGTCACGGGCAATAATTTTACCTGTTGGATCAATTAAAAAATTAGCCGGTATGGTAGTTATTTTGTATAGATGGGCAATTGGGCTCTGCCATCCCTGCAATTCAGATACCTGCTCCCACGGTAAACCATCTTTGGTAATTGCATCCATCCATAGCTGTTTAGCATTTTTTCCTCCATCCAACGACACGCCCAAAACGGTAAAGTTTTTGTTTTTGAACTGCTTAAAAGAGGCTAACAGGTTGGGGTTTTCGGCCCTGCAGGGGCCGCACCAGCTTGCCCAAAAATCTACCAACACGTATTTACCCTTAAAAGATGCCAGGGAAACATCCTCGCCTTTTGTATTTTTAATTGTAAAGTTTGGAGCCTGACTGCCCACCTCCACTGTTTTGGCCTCTGTAATTACATTTTTGTACGTTTGGCCGTTTGCAGAATTTTGTACATCTGCCGTTAAACTGTTAAAAAGCCTCCGGGCCTTAGCTATATCCTGGGCCGGATCTACAGTTGTAAGGAGCAGGTTTAAACTCACCAATGAATTAAGATGGCTTTTAATGAAATTCTCAATAGCTTCATTTTTTTCTTTTTGAAGGTTAGCGAATTCCGCCTTCAGTTTTTCCTGTTCATTGGCATTACCTTCGGCCTTATCGTAGGCCGCAACCATATTTTTACCCTTTACTTTGTAAGGTTCCAGCAAACTAACCATTTGCTGCTGGTCATCATTAAGCATGGTGCCGCTCACTGAAGCATGTACTAATGAATCGGTGGCGTTAACAACGATAGTACCATTTTCCAGATACACCGCCACCTGGTCGGCACCGGCTAGGTCCTTAACCGGTACACCGGTATGGCTCAGTAAAACAAAGGCTTTCATTTTGTTGCTCTGGGTGCCCTTAAAAGTAAATTCGCCATTGATTAAAATAGCCGAGTCTTGCATTATCTTTTGGTTTACCTTATAATTAAGATAAGCTTTAGCCGGCGGACTAGCGTTTTTTAACTTAACCTTAACGGTGTAATTTTGCTGTGCTGCTACGGCGCAAGGTATTGCAACAAGCATTATAATAATTGATTTTATCATATTAGGGTATATGTATTTTAAATTCCCTTAAGCTTGTTTAACTCTTGCTCAAGTTCTGGGTGCGATGGAAGGGGCATTTTGGGGTTTAAAACATTGCCTTTTTTATCCAGTAAAATAAACCGGGGAATGGTAGTAATACCAAATGCTTTTTCAAATCCTTCGTCTTTTACCATCCATTGAATGCCGCCCATTGATTGGAGTGCAGGGCCCTTCCACCTAAACACGCGGGTATCAATTGATATACTTACAAAAACTATCTCTTTGTTTTTCATTTTATTTTCCAATAAAACCAAGTGCGGGTATTGTGCACGGCATGGGGCGCACCAGGAAGCCCATACATCAATAAGTACATATTTGCCTTTAAAGCTGCTAAGTTTAACATCGTGCCCGTTATACCCTGTGGTATCTCTGAATACAATATCGGGGCACTTATCACCTGCTTTAAGCCCTAAAGTGTCGGTAGCCGTTTTAACGTTGCCGCTGCTGTGTTGTAAGTTTTGTAAATGCGCATTTTTACCTTGCGAAGGTATATGATTTGTATACCCGTTAAACAGCAGGGCTGAAAAAGAAAGAGTAGTTATAGCTATTGTTTTTACCATGTTGGTTTCGTTTGCTTTATTAATTATATTGAGTTACAGGCATTGTTTTTTAGTGATGATTTAAAGGGGCAACTAGTTTGCCGTTTTACCCTCGGGATAATAGCTTGGCCCGTTTATACCGAAGAGTGCTTTATCCAAAAAGATGTAATCTGTTAATATTTGGGCGCCTTCGGTTTTCATAAAGTCAAGGTCGTCCGTTTTAGCCTTTACCTCTCCTTTTTTTAACGCCGGTAGCCCTATTGCCACCCGTAACTTATTATCGCGATCCAACGCTTTTTTGGCATTAACATCACGGGTGTGTTTAAATGCCTGCGCATTTAATGAAATGGTTTTAGGCCCCTGGTTATCCTGATACGCCTTTACCTCGTTGCTATATGCTTGGTAGGCAGCAATAGTTTGACTACGCTTTTGGTACTGGCTGTTTAAAACAGGCACCACCTTATTTAATAACCCTACCGGGATGTAATCAGTTTTGGATATGGTATCCCATGGCATAGCAGATGGTTCGTTATCTTCACCATATTTTGACGGTGCGATGAATGATGGCAGCTGGATATCCGGTACGACGCCCTTATGCTGGGTTGAACTACCATTAATCCGGTAAAATTTTCCAATGGTAACATTCAATTGTCCAAATTGATCTTGCTTGCCGGTATCAGCGTTTGTTTTGTTCTGGCCTGCTAGTTTTAGCGCTACCTTGTTCAAATCTACCGTGGTTTGCACACTCCCTTTTCCGTAGGTTTGCGAACCTAAAATAAGGCCGCGGCCATAATCCTGTATCGCTCCCGAAAAGATCTCAGAAGCAGATGCACTGGTACGATCAACCAATACGGCAAGCGGACCATTATAGTATATTGATGGATCGAAATCCTGATTTACCTGAATGTGCTGATCAACATCACGTACCTGAACAACAGGGCCCGATTTGATAAAAAGGCCCGTTAGGCTAACCGCTTCGTTTAATGATCCGCCGCCGTTACCGCGCAGGTCAATCATAATGCCATCAACGTTATGCTGTTTTAGGGTATCCAGCAATAGTTTCACATCTCTGGTTGTACTTTTGTAATTGCGGTCACCGGCTGTATAAGCCACATGGTCAAAATAAAAAGCCGGAATGGAGATGATACCAATTTTAACGTTTTTGCCCATCGCTTTATAGGTGCGTATTTCCTGCTTTGCCGACTGGTCTTCCAAAATGATTTTATCCCGAACAACTTCAACGGTTAGAGGTTCATCAGA
This sequence comes from Mucilaginibacter gracilis, assembly GCF_003633615.1. Taxonomy (NCBI): domain Bacteria; kingdom Pseudomonadati; phylum Bacteroidota; class Sphingobacteriia; order Sphingobacteriales; family Sphingobacteriaceae; genus Mucilaginibacter; species Mucilaginibacter gracilis. Next base: position 2,241,992 of record NZ_RBKU01000001.1, read on the forward strand.
CGCGCTTTTTCCCTTGGCCAGTACCTTAAGCTTCACAATCGTTCCTTTGGGCCCACGAATTAACGCTATGGCATTATCAAGCCTCCAGCCAGTAACATCCTGAAAATCGCCATCCTTACCCTGGGCTATGGCAATGATACGGTCTTCCGGATTAATTAGCTTTGTTTTATAGGCAGGCCCTCCGGGTGTTAAACTTTTAATGGTTACGTATTCGTTACTTAATGCCAGTGTTGCGCCAATACCTTCCAGGGCTCGGGTTATACCCACATTAAACTGGGAAGCATTGAAGGGATTAAAGTAAGCAGCATGAGGATCAACCGAAGCTGTGAACGCGTTCATAAATAATTGAAAAACATCTTGGCTCGACGTTTTGGCCGATTGATCCAACAGATTTTGATACTTCTTTTTTAGTGTCTCCCTATTCTTTGCTATATCCGGGCTTGATAGCTGCAGTTCGAGCAAATCATATTTAACCCGTTGGTTCCACATCAAATTCATATCCGCCTCTGTTTTTATAAAAGGCAATTTTCTCCGGTCGGGCACATAGATATCGTTTTTAGTAAAATCATAATTGGCATCGAGTTGTGTAAGCGCGTATTTTAAACGTTCCTCATTCCTCATTTTAAAAACATTAAACATACCGAATACATGAGCCAGGTTGCCGCTTTGCAGGTCATCATCCAACAACGTTTTGTACTGATCAAAGGCTGCCACATCTACGGCCAATAAATAGCTATGATTTTCATCCAGACTTTTTAAATATCTGTCAAAAACCAAAACTGATAACGAATCGTTAATGGCTACCTTTTTATAGTTATTGGCAAGTATCATATTAACCACCAGCCGGCATACCGCGCTTTGATTTTTATCGGGGTGTATATCCCCGGGCGGATATGCCTTAGCTTTTGAAAAAGACAGGTTAACAAATGAGATGTACAAGTAAATTACGGCCCCCAGGCCCATTTTTTTTAACATTTGGTATAAATTAATTTACGGAGAACCAGTTTGAATTAATTACTCAGGAAAAACCGGACATAAGCCCTGCAAGAGTCGTTAGCCACAGGTGGTACACCGTATTGAGAGCCCGTGTAAGTGACAACTTTAATCCCCATAACGTACCATTGACTTTTTGCTAAAACAGCTTTATTAGGGAAACGGAGCGTTAAACTATCCTTGCTCAGTAAGGATCTGGCTGGTACGGTAACCAGGTCTTTGGTTAGGCTGCCTGTATTATCGGGCATCGGTATCCCGGTAAATCTCTCCTTGGCTATAGCCGCAGTTAACTCACTTTGTGTAAGTAAAGTTGCCTGCACACTAACATCGTGCGCAGGAAATACCTTATTTAGGCTTAGCTTAAACTTTAGCGAATCGGGCACACCAGTACTCGTATGTATAGTTTGCAGCGCACCACTGCTCAGCCTGTTAAAGCTAACGCCATTAATAGTGCCGATGCTATACATTTTGGCTTTCAAGTCGCCTTTGGTAACAAATACTTTAAAAAAGAATACAGAGTATTTTAACTTGGAACCTTTTTTTGCCGCCAGGGTAACAGGTACCAGGTAAGCGGTACTATCGTTCAACTGGCTACCGTCTTTCAATAAAACATACAAGGAATCTTTAGCTTGGGCAGAACCGCCTGCTATTGGAAAGGTTCCGTTGTAAGAAACCTGGAATGCTCCTTGGGGTATTGTTGGATTTTTTTCCAGATAAACCTGATTGTACTGAGCAACTAATGACGGATCGACAACTGAGGTTACCGTATCGTTAGTTTTTGCCGCGCCGTTCAGCGATATGGGTACTCCCTTAAAATACGGTGTAAAACTGTAATTTAAGCCATTTAGGGCCACTACATTGCTGCCCTCAATGTACGAAACCATTCCGCTGTCAAATTTGGCCTGTAGGGTATCCGCATCGCTCATGCCTTTATTGCATGAGGCTGCCCCTATTATACATAGCAAACCCAGCAACAACGCCCCTTGAAAGCTAAAAAACGACCGGAAGATATTGTGATATATTTTTTGTAACATGATTTTATTTGTTTTATAGTTTAACAGTTATTCTCCTTATCTGGGATTTTGAACTATGTTAGGATTAGCTGCTAAAACCGTTGGGCTAAACGGTACCAGGTATAAGCCAGAGCCTGCAGGAAGTGTAGCTATAACTTTGCCTGAGTTATTGAGGCGTGTAATGTCCTTCTTTAGGGTGGCGTCTTTATTCAGCCTTTTCAAGTCGAACAAACGGAGTCCGCCGTGGTAAAACAGTTCACGTCTGCGTTCATCCAGTACATAACCTAAAATGTTAGCCGCTGTGTAGGTACGATTCTCTGCGGCGAAGGTTGAAGCTGTTAATCTGGCTTTCCTTAGTGTGGTAATAAGCGCTCCGGCAGCAGCAAAATTACCGCTGCGTGCCAAACATTCGGCCTTAATCAGCATTACCTCCGGTACACCAACACTGTTGTCAAAAAACATAGAATTTCCGCCGGAAACAGCATAAGTAGCAGGCGCAAATCTTGAAGCTGATGCAAACTTTTTAGAGTATCGTAAATCGGAGGTTGTTAATGTTGACGTTAATGTTGAACTAGGCATAATTGTGGCGGTGTAGAGCGTATAAAAGCCGATATCCAGGGTGACACGCCCTAACAGGATCTCCGGATTAGTTGTCAGATCAGGTAATTGAGATGGGGCCACATAACCGCTTATAGAGTAACTTTGTAGTGTACTTTGTGTTGCCAAAACAGAATCGGCATAGTTTGATGCCGAAACATAGTCACCCTCATACAGATAGGCCCTTGCCAGTAAGGCATAACCGGATGCCTTTCCGGGATGGATAATATCGGTTCCCTTACTTTTTAAGTATGGATTTTTAACAGCCGTTTTTAGGTCGGCAATTACCTGGGCGTAAACATCTGCCACGCTTGCTCTTGGCAATAAGGTATAATTAGTGGCAGTAACTGTAAGCGGCACTCCGGGGTCTGTAGCCGATGTTGTAGCATCATACGCCGCTCCGTAAGCGTTTACTAACTGCAGGTAATACCATGCCCTGTTAATAAGAGCCTGTGAGATAACATTGCTTTTATTTTCCGGTGTATTATAATTATCGGCCGGGGCGTCGTTTACCCGGTCTAAAATGATATTCATTTGCAATATCCTCGAATAGGTTGAGTTATACATCACGTCTACATCAGATGGGTTCCAGATCAGGCTCTGCCATAAAAAACTACGCTGGTAGTAATTGGTAGAAGCAGCCACTTGGGCGTCTGTGAGTGTAAGGTCGTCGCTCATTACATCTAACAAATAAAAATGGCATTTGCTTAACGAATCGCTATTGAGTATTTCCTGAAAATCCTGGATCTTAATAGGGTTAACGCTTGTAGAAGACGGCGCTATATCCAGGAATTTTTTGCAGGCTGATAGTGACCATAGGCCATATATAGCCAAAACAAGTAATAGTGTTCTTTTATACATTGTTATATTGCTTAAAAATTCATACTTAGGTTACATGAATAGATCCTTGGCAGAGGGTTTCCTATTCTTCCATCTACGGCTACAGTTGCCGGATCTATGTTATACTTGTTACGTGCCCAATAGGTAAGGTTTTGTACCTGTAAGGTTACTACTAAAAAGCTTATACCATATTTTTGCAGATACCTGTTAGGTACATTACAGCCTACCATTATCTCTTGCAAGCGTATGTTATCGGCTGGCAATATACTGTTGCTTGAATAGCGGGTAACAAATTCCCTGTAGGTGTTGGCACCTGAGGCACTGATTTTGGGAACATCTGTAAAGTTTTCGTCCCCAGGCTTACGCCATCTGTCGGCCACAAGGCTGCTCGTTTCCGAATCATTGCCAGGATAAGGAAGGTAATACCTCATTACGTATCCCAAATTGAACGTAACGGCGGCACGGGCAAAAAACTGGTGTAATCTAAACTCCTGTATTAAACCACCTGTCCACGGGGCTTTGGTTACACCTTGCTTCACCAGTGATGAGGCAACCGTAGCGCTATCAAGTACCGAGGTAACTTTACCGTTTTTGTCATAAATCTGAGGATCGCCGCTTGAGTTTAGGCCTGCCCATTTGGGTGCCCATATGTTACTTATATCATAACCATTCCTTAAAGCTATCGTGTAATCGCTGGTTGCTGTAAAATTAGTTACCGGCACACTGCGTGCAATGTTGGTATTATGTGCTCCGTTTATGGTAATGTTATAACTAAACTTATCACTTTTAAAAATAGCAGTATTAAAGAAAAACTCTACACCCTTGTTGGTGATGCTACTGTAGCTCACATGGTTAGAAAGGCCGGTAGTTGGATCGGTTAAAACATTGAGGTTGTTATTTAAACCGCTGGAAGTTTGATCGTAATAGCGCAGATCCAAAGTGTGCTTGTTATTATTGATACCGATTTTACCATGAACTTCAAAAGTTCGGTTTGCTGACGGGAGTATACTAAAATCACTATTAATTGCCTGACTGTAAGAGCCATCGGTAGGAATGTTTGTGCTTTGCATTAGCGACAAGCCTTGGTATGGGCTAATCTCCTGCAAAGTTGCATTAAATTCCAGGTCGCTTATGGTATTCGATTTGAAAAAGCTTTCCCGGCTAATGTTGTAATTAAAGTTTCCGTTATATTGCGCGTCCCCTTCCGGTGATCTGTCATAATTTAGACGGAAGTTCAATAACTTTTTTCTCAAAAACACCGCAAAACCACCACTAAGGTATCTTGCTGTTGTAGTAGTATTATTAGCAGCACTGTTTGAGTTTGTTGCTGTTAAATCACCTTTAGTAGTTTGCGTATTATAGGCTCCGTATGCAACTATAGCACTATCTGCAAAAGCAAGTGTTAATTTTTGATATAAATTTTTTGAACTCTGCCCTTCCTGCTGTGTAGGCGAAGTGCCGCTTACCCAAATGGTATAGTTATTAAAATAGGTTTGTAAATACCTTGTGTTTTTATATTGTGCAGGCAGATCGGGCATGATAATGCCTGTAGTTCCTACAGATAAGAAAACATCTTTCAAAAATCCGTTCCAGTTTTTAACCACACGACCCGTAACATCGCTTTTATAGGATGACTGTACAGAATAAATAGCAGCCTGCCCATATAAAGGGTTTAAATTGGCTATATACGAACCATTAGCTCTTATCCTATCAGAAAACCTATACTCAAGCACCACATTGCCGTTCAGGTTGCGGTTTATAGTGGTATCGCCTCCTTGTGGTTGTGTTAATGAATAAGGGTAGGCGCTAGATGAAGCCCCTGAAAAGAGTGAGTAAAAATTGGTTATTGTACTTTGTGTTGAAGGGTTTGTAGGTAGGTAAACCGGTGTGCTTGTATTGGTGTTGGCGTTATAGCCAAACAATGTCATGTTTGAAGGGCTGTTTGTAGATACGCTTGAAGCTGCTCCTCCTAAACTAATGTTAAAGGTATGTTTGCCAAGAGATTTATAATAAGACAGGCCCGACCTTATATTAGTGTTATCATAAATTGAATTGGTTGACTTTAGGATATTCCCGTAAGGAACATAAAAAATTACTCCATTATTGGTTAATTGCCCATAGGTATCTACCAACTGCCTTGCATAGCTCGACTCGCCATCGTACAGGTTTCTGGTACCATTATCTTTATGGGTGTAAATTACAGACGAGGCCCATGATAATCCTGGCAATAAATTCCAGTTCATGCTGAAATTGGATTGTTTGTTTATTACCGAAGAAGTAAGATCATTGAGTCTGGCGTCTTCCAAAAGATTAACCCCGTAATTTTTGTACCCACGGGATACGATTTGTTGATTTGCCGAGGCTGAAAGCTTAGTGTAATCATAAATATAATTTCCTTGCCCGTCTAACAGCATCTGGTAAGGATCAAGCCCTACGTTAGTTGGAGAAAAGGAATAGCCTGATTTGGTTTTTTCATCAGAGTAATTGATGAGCCACCGGATGTGGAGCTTGTTTTTTAAAAGATTAAAGTTGTTATTTAAGATAAACGAGTACGTTTTATTGTTACCGCCCAGATCATTACCCTGCCCGCCGATATAATTACCAATGGCTGTAAACTTGTAAGCAAGTGTACCACCACTTACTGTTAAAGTGTGGTTTTGACTGTAGGAATCTTGCTGTAGCATATTTAACTGGCTTTCGTTATTCAGCCGCGAGAGCGAATCCCATTTGGTGTTAAATTTTGATGCGGTAATAGTGCCCAGCTTTTTTTGACTGAGTAACTGCTTGGCAGGCGAAAGGCCAAACGGTGTGGCACCGTAGCTGTTGTTTAAAATAGAATCAACATCACGAAGGTAATTTAAATACGTGCGGGAATCTGACAGTTTTAATTTGTCTCTGTTAAATTTAGGCGCCGGCGAATAATAAAAGCTGGCTGAATAATTCACCAGTAATTTTCCGGCTTTAGCAGGTTTCGACCTGATTAGGATAGCTCCGCCAGCGGCCCTTGATCCCCATTTAACTAATTCCTTCGGGTCTTTAATTACCTCGATAGATTCAACGTTTGTCATGGGGTAATTGGCGGGAAAACCATCCTGCGGAAAACCATCAATAACTACGAGCATATTGGAGACATTGCTTCCAAAATTGTTTGCCCCACGTATTTCGGGCACCAAGGCGTTAGTAACCGTTGTAGTGGTATTAATATGATATAAAGTAGAAATAGAGGCAGGGATATTTGTACCCCTTAGTAAGATATTAATAATATTCTGCCCTTCAGTTTGGCCTTTATAAACCAAAAAATCCTCAACAGAAAAACGGATGAATGTAAGCACAGTGTTTCCTAAATAACTGTGTACATAAGCATCCACACTGGTAACGGTTTTAGAGCTGGAGTTAACCACCTGTAAACTTAACCCGGGGATAGTTCCTTGCAAAACCTGGGAAAGATTCATGTAGCTCCGGTTTTCAAGATTTATAAATTTGGTGGGGTTTTCCTTTACGTCGTTGGATTGGATATTAACCTCTGCCAAATCAAAGGTTTGACTTGCACCTTTTTCCAGCATGATATCCAGGTATGAGGTATCAGAATAGCTTATACTCTTTTTTGCAAAGCCAGGAGCTGCTACAGTAATAGTGCCCGAGTTAGTGCCAAGTATTTTAAACTCGCCGTTAATATTTGTTTGTGTTACACTGCCTAATTTGAGCTCGCGTATGGTAACGTCTTTTATCGGCAGTTGGTTGCCATCTACCACCCGGCCCTTGAGCGGTACAATCGCCTTTTTTTCGGGCGTAACCTTTGGCTGTTCTTTTTTAACCAATATGGTTTGAGCAATTACCTTATAGGTTAGTGGCTGGCCCTTAAAGGCTTGATTCAATGCTTCCTGAATGGTGCCGTTATCAATATTAACGGTTACTTTGGGTATGCCCTTAATATCCTGACTATCATATAAAAAAGTAAGCTTTGATTGTTGCTCAATTGATTTGAATATCTTTTGAACTTCAACATTCTTCTCGTGAATAGTGATTTGACTATAACCTTTGGCGTATACCAAAACAGAAATTATGGTAATAATTATAGCTCTAAAATTAATACGCATAATATTCCTCCGTTTTAAGTTTAAAATTTAAAAGTGAGTTTATGGACTGATACGACACAGAAAATGTTTTTTTTGCCAGTAAATGCAATACCCCTGGCAAGGGTTTAGATAAACCATTTAAATACATACTTTTGTAGTGTTAGGTTGAACGTTAATACTCGATTGTTAAACAGCTTTTTTAATGGTTAACCTTGGCATTGACCGGGTAAGTGCGCTAACACTTCCCGGTTTTTTTATGGTAAACCGTTTGATTGTGATCTGCATGATCTTTACTTGAGGGTAAATTGTTTTTTCATTTTTTGAGTTTTTGAGTTAATAATTCTATTAATTGGGTTGTTGTACTTTTTTACTTAGTTTTTAACGATGATCTTCCGCCCCTCAATGCTAAAATGCACATTGAAATAAGAGATCATTTGCAAAAATTCTGAGGCTTTAACATCGCGTTTAATCTTTCCGGAAAATTGTCTCTGCGGAACTTTTCCTTCATATTCAATATCCACATCGTACCATCTGGCGGCCTGGCGCATAATGGTTTCAATGCTGGCATCATTAATCTGGAACATGCCGTTTTTCCAGGCTACTATCCGTTCAATATCCGCATCCTTAACAATAATGAACCCCGATGATTTATAGATAGCTTGCTGCCCTGGTTGAAGAGTTGCAGTAATACCATTGTTTAGTTGTTTAATTTTAACCGATCCTTCAAGTAAGGTTGTTTTAGCATCGGGCTCATCCGTGTAGTTGTTGATGTTGAAATGCGTACCCAAAACTTCAACCTCCTGGTTGCCCGATTTAACAAAGAAAGGCTTGGCTTTATTTTTAGCCACTTCAAAATATACCTCTCCTGTAATTTCTACATGCCGTTCCTTCCCGGTAAACGCGGTAGGGAAACTGATTGAAGAAACCGAATTGAGCCATACCTTAGTGCCATCGGCTAATACAACCTGGTATTGGCCGCCTTTTGGCGTAGTAATGGTGTTGTAAGACAGAGCCGCGGCGGTTTCAATCTCTGCTGATTTTGAAGCATCATAATTTACCTCGCCGTCGTGGGTCTTATTAATCGCTATGCCACCCTGGCTAGCTAATTTTCCATTTTTAGCATCATTCAGAATGATGATTGATCCATTGCTTAGCGTTAGCACCGCCTTATTACCGCCGGGAGTAAAGTCGGCCTTTGCAATTTGCCTGGCCGTTTGCTTATAAACTAATAAATAGGTACCTGTAGTTATAAATATCAATATCGCCGCGGCAACGGCATATCTAAGCCATGTTTTTTTGCGTTGTAGCTTTGGAGCTGCTTCTTTTGTTTCCGCATCGGCTATACCGGCCTGAATCTGTTGCAACATTTTTTCCCTTTTACCCAGCATAAAAGGGTTTTTTTGAGGAACAAAAGCTTGGTAGGCTTCTTCCATCAGTTGTAGCAACTCCTCATCCGAATTTGCTTCACTGATCAAAAGCATTAGCTCCTTCCGCTCTGTAGCAGTAGCCGTTTTGTCAAAATATTTTTTAAATAAATCAGTTATACGGTTGTTTTTTGTCATTGTATCATGATAGCACTTTAAATTGATGCTATTTTAATACTAAAGACACATTGATATGCAAAAGGGGGTAATAGAATTATGTTTTTTTTATAAAAAAAGCAATGGAGTAGATAAAATCATGATAATAATGGCATCTTTTTTAATATTAACATCATTTTTAATAAAACGGAGTGCCAGTTTAATGTGTTTTTTTACTGTTTGTGGAGAAATATTCAAAAGTTTGGCTATTTCATCGTGCTTTAGGCGTTCTTCTCTGCTTAGCCTGTAAATTTTTTGCTGTTGGGGGGGGAGTTTGTTAATCGCATGATCGATAAGTACCCGGTATTCTTCAGTTACAGCAGAATTATCAGTGGTATAAATCTCTTCTTCGATGTGTTTTAGCCATTCGGATTGCCGCACTTTATCATTAGCTTTTTTCCGAAGGTGATTTAAGGTTTGGTTTTTGCAAAGAATAAATAAGTAATAACTAAAATTGTCGAGTTCAATAAGCGTCTCCTTTTTGAGCCAAATTTTTATAAAAACATCTTGTACAATTTCTTCAGTTACCTCAATTGATTCCGTAAGGTTATTTACGTATTCACCAAGTTGCTTATAATAGGCATCAAAAAGTTCGGTAAAAGCACGCTGTTCCCCTTTTGCAACCAATGCAAGTAATTGCGCTTCGTTTTTTACAGGAGTTAGGGCCACTTTTTTTAAAACATTAAAGTTAATAAAATGCACGCGGTTTTGTAGAAAATACTAATCTATTTTCTTGTTCTATTAAAAACCGAGCCCAACTAAATCTCGGAATTTGGATGCGTGGTGTGAGCAGTACCAAATCCGACAAGAAATACTTCGAGATTGGTGCATTGGTGCCACCATACTTAACGAGTAAGATAATTTAATCTTGTGTAGTGTTTATAAATTTATAATTAATTGTTAATCAATTCAATTGACTAGAAATTTTTTGTGATGTTTCGATATTGAAATTCGTCAAAAGTTAAATTTGAAGCTACGTTGCCTCTGAAAGTACAGGATTTTTATTCCCCGATGATTGCTATAAACCCAGGAACCTTTGGTACTTTAATTTCTATACTATAAAAAACGGCATCTGGTTTTATTTCCAGATAGGTCTTTTTTTGGGCAAATAACAATCCCCAATAATAAATTATAGCCTGTAGAGGTAGGCATATAGCTATTTTCTTTTGTTGTTTAGGCTAATTGATAATTTGAAAGCACTTTTCATTTTTGAGCAGCTAAGTATTCCTAACACCTTTTATTGGTTGAAGATAGCTCAGTAAGCTCCAATATATAAACAATGGTTTTATCGTTTTTTGTGCCTACAAGTTAAATATGCTAAACATTAGCTATACCCAAGCACCTCATTCTATTTTTTTGCTTTAATATTTGTTTATTAAAAAACCCTGGTCGCTATTGGCCAGGGTTTATCTTATCAAAATAATTAATGCTTACTTGTAGCCTAAACAATGGTTGGCCTTCTTATAAATCCTAATATCAGCGATATTACAGCTATCACCAACAGCACGTGAATTAACCCGGTGGCCGAATACATAAATACGCCGAGAGCCCAACCAATAATGAGGATGACGGCAATAATATACAATAATGAGTTCATGGTAGTTTGTTTAAAAGTTAAAAAATAATACAATTTGTTTTTCTATATATAAAAAGTTAATAGAAAAGAAATTGTTTCAATTATTTTTAATTTTAAAGATAATACCAACTCTAATTGCTATGCCTTATAGCTTCATCCACTTTTTACGTACCGCAAGCTGTTCAACTGTAGGGTTGGGTAACTCTTCTACTACATACTTAACCTGTGGGTTGTTGTTTAAAACAATTTTAAATGTCATGGGCTGGCCATCACGTAAAAGGGAAATCTCAACGCTATCACCCGGTTTTTTGGTGGTAAGGTATTTATCAACGTCGGCCACGCTGTTGCCGTCAATTGTTATTATTTCGTCAAAAGCACTAAGGCCTGCCACCCATGCAGGGCTGTTACGTATAACAGCGGCCACCATATTATTGCCGTTTCCGGGCATGGTTTTAATGCCTAAATAAGCATTACTGTTTGCATTTAACTCATTTGTAACTTTATAACCAGCGTAGCCCAGGTAATGGCTGTAATCAATACTGTCAACACCGTAAATATATTTTTTGTAAAAATCGTCAAGGTTTTTACCTGTAAAGTTTTCAAGCCCGGCCTTAAATTCCGTATCGGTATAACCTCGTTTTTTTACCTTATAAAAGTCATTATACATGTGCTTCATCACATCGTCAAGGCTTTTTTGTGCTTTGCTGTTGTTAATAATTTCCAAATCAAGCAACATCGCTATTACCGCGCCTTTGTTGTAGTATGACATGGTTGTATTAACCGAATTCTCGTTAGGCCGGTAATACTTAATCCAGGCATCAAAGCTCGCATCAACAAGCGATTGTATTTTTGTGCCGGGTTGGTTATCAACCATGCTCATATCGGCAGCCATGATGGTCAAAAAGTCGCGGGTGGGGTACAAATTGGTACGCCGTACAATAACCGCCTGGTAATAAGTTGTAAAGCCCTCGGCAATCCACAAATCGGTTGTGTAGTTTTCGGCTTCGTAATTAAACGGGCCAAGGGCTATTGGCCGCAAACGCTTTACGTTCCATAAATGAAAATGCTCATGCGCCACCAATCCTAAAAAATTGTGATATATAGCTTCGTTGCTATAACCATTTCGCGTAGCTCCTAAAACGGTACTGCTCAGGTGTTCTAAACCACCGCTGCCTTTTAAGTAATTGTGTACTATAAATACATAGCGTTTATTAGGGTTTTCGCCATAAACTGCCGTTTCTTCTTCAATTATTTTGGTAAAGTCGTTCTTTAAGCGTTCTTTATCGTAGTTGCCGCCGCTGCACATTGCAATTTCATATTTTACACCGCCTGTTTCAAAGCCAAAAACATCCTGGTTACCAACCTGTATTGGCGAATCAAACAAAATATCATAATTGGGGGAGTGCAAAGTAAACTGATCGCCGTTTACAGCTGTAAGGCTTGTTGATACTGTTTTCCAACCCGCAAACGGAACAATATGTATGGTAGATGGCTCGTTCAACATCCCATCCGGATACATAAACAAACCCGATGTGGATAAAAATGCTGCCGAAACATCAACTAAGCTTGTACGTACAGATGCCTCAAAACAATAAACACTATATCTTAAGTTAACTACTGTTGCGTTGCCGTTTACAATATGCCAGGTATTTTTATTGGTTTTATAGGCTTTAATTGGCTTACCATTTGCCTGGGCGGTAAAGCCTTCTACATTTTTGGCAAATTCTCTTACAAGGTATGAGCCGGGCGTCCACACGGGCATTTTAACATCAACTGTTTGCTGTTTTAGTCCGCTTATGGTCATTTCAATAGTCACGTAATGTGCCTGGGCTTCGGGGAAAGTAAGCTTATAGCTGATTAGGGGTGGTTTAACAACATCAGTTGCGTTCAAATTCATACTAAGCAGGGTTAGGTAAAAAGTTAGAAGTAAAATTTTTCTCATACAACAACAAGTTTACAAAAATAGAGAGAGATAAAAAACAGACTTATAAGTCATGTTAAAACTGTAATATGGTTGATACATATAACTATTTCATTTACAAACTAAATAGTTTTGTGTTTAATTAAACAATATATACTTGGACGAACCTATATCGCGCAGATTGATGCAACTGGCTAAAATATACCTCGGCGCTTTTTCAAAGCAGGTGGAGTATATGGATATTACCCGTTACCATTATATTTTATTGCTCATAGCGGAATACGAGGGCCAGCCAACTCAAAAAAAGTTGGCTCAAATTACGGGCAAAGACAAGTCGGCAATGGTAAGCATTGTTGATTTGCTGAGCACCAAAGGCTACGTGTACCGCGAAATTAACCCTTACGACAGGCGCGAGCAGTTAATTAAATTAACAGATAAGGCCCGGCAAGATATACCGGCTATAAAACAATCATTTGCGCTATTAAATAATAAAGCAACAGAAGGCATCAGCCCTCAAAAATTAGATATATTTAATGACGTATTAAACCAAATGGCTGTTAATTTAAAACCGCTTGATTCGTATCTCGTATCGTTCAGAAAAAAAATAAAGAAAACCAATACTAAACAATAATCATGAAGCTTAAGTATATTATTTATCCCCTATTAATTTTATTGATCGGATATTTGTTTTACAACAAACTTTGGGGTGCCAGGGCAAAAGAGGCCAATGCACAAACCGCTCCGGGCAAAAAAGGGAAAAAGCCAGCAATACCGGTTAACGTGATGATTGTAAAGGACACCGCCTTTAGCAACGCCATTGACGTAACAGGCAGTATTGATGCTAACGAGCAAGTAGAGCTGCGCAGCGAAACCGCCGGTAATATTACCGGTATATATTTTAAAGAGGGTGGCCATGTTGAAAAGGGCCAGTTGCTGGTTAAGGTGTATGATAAAGATTTGCAAGCCTCGCTAAAACAAATACAGGTACAAATATTGCTTGCCCAGCAAACCGAATACCGCAACAAAGTATTGTACAGTAAAGAAGCGATAAGTAAAGAGGAGTACGATATATCGCTCACTTCGCTAAACTCGTACAAGGCGCAGGCCGATTTAGCTAAAGCTCAAATAGCAAAAACCGAAGTTAGGGCACCATTTTCCGGAACAATTGGGTTGCGTAATATTAGCCCTGGCGGTTATTTATCGCCGCAAGGCTCAATAGCCACCTTGGTAAATATCGATCCGGCTAAAATAACTTTCTCTATCCCTGAGCGCTACCAGGGCCTGGTACATGTTAACAGTAAAATTAATTTTAATGTAGAAAGCTCGCGCGATGTGTTTACCGCTACGGTGTATGCCATTGAGCCAAATATTGATGTTAACTCGCGCTCTATTACCCTTAGGGCCAAAGCCGAAAATAAAAAGGGATTGTTGAAGGCCGGAGGTTTTGCTAAAATACACTTTACGTTAGATAACATACCTAAAACCATTATGATACCAACCGAGGTGGTAACACCCGATATTAAAGGCAGCAACGTGTTTATAACGCAAAAAGGTGTAGCCGTACAACGCGCCATTAAAACAGATACCCGTACCGATGCTAAAATACAAGTGGTAAGCGGCCTAAAAGCCGGCGATAGCCTTATTGTTACCGGCATTATACAAATGCGCCCTAAGGTTGCAATTAAAATTATAAAAGTTATTAAGTAAAAACTTATGAGTTTATCCTCTGTCAGTATAAAAAGGCCGGTTTTGGCCACCGTATTATCCATCGTTATTGTAGTATTCGGGATAATAGGCTATAACTTTTTGGGGGTTCGCGATTTCCCTTCTGTCGATCCGCCTATCATCACCGTAACCACAAGTTACTCGGGCGCCAACTCAGATGTTATCGAATCGCAAATCACGGAGCCGCTCGAAAAAGTAATTAATGGTATTCCCGGTATTCGTAATATATCGTCAACAAGTTCGGTAGGTTCAAGCAACATCACGGTTGAGTTTAACCTTGATGCCGATTTGGAAACTGCCGCTAACGACGTGCGCGATAAAGTTGGCCAGGCACAGCGCCAGCTACCCCAGGATATTGATGCGCCGCCGGTTGTAACCAAGGCCGATGCTAATTCCGATCAAATTATCACCTTAACAGTAGGTAGTAATACCCGTAATATTTTGCAAATTGACGATTACGCCGAAAACGTATTGCAACAAGCCTTGCAAACCATACCCGGTGTTAGTGCCGTTAACGTGCAGGGCCAGCGCCAATACGCCATGCGTTTATGGATAGACCCTAATAAGCTAACATCATACGGTTTAGCGGCAAGCGATATTAGCGCCGCGCTGGCGAAAGAAAACGTGGAGCTACCAGCCGGTAAAATTGAAGGCAATACTACCGAGTTAACCATACGCGCCCTGGGCAAGCTGGTTACCGAAAAAGATTTTAACAACCTGATAATACGTGCCGATAGTGCCCACGTTGTGCATTTGAGCGATGTTGGCTATGCGGTTTTAGGTGCGTCAAACGAAGAGACAGGCTTACGCGAATCGGGCATACCCGAGGTTGGTTTGGCCATTGTACCGCAGCCAGGTGCCAACTACGTGCAAATAGCTAAAGATTTTTACAAAAAGCTTGAACAGGTTAAAAAAGATTTACCGCCCGATATTAAGGTTGAAGTAGCGTTGGATAATACCAAATTCATCAACCAATCAATTACCGAGGTGGAAGAAACATTGGCTATATCTTTTGTGCTGGTGGTAATTATCATCTACCTCTTCTTCCGCGATTGGCTCATTGCATTCAGGCCGTTAATTGATATTCCGGTATCGCTTATAGGCACCTTCTTCATCATGTATGTTTTTGGCTTTTCCATTAACATATTAACCCTGCTGGGAATTGTGTTGGCAACCGGCCTTGTGGTGGATGATGGTATTGTGGTAACCGAGAATATTTATAAAAAGGTTGAAGCGGGCATGCCCATACGCAAAGCCGCGTTTGAAGGCTCGGCCGAAATATTTTTCGCCGTCATATCAACCTCGGTAACATTGGCAGCGGTATTTTTACCCATTGTATTTTTACCAGGCTTTACGGGCCGTTTATTCCGCGAATTTGCGGTTGTGGTAGCAGGGTCGGTATTAATATCGGCTTTTGTGTCGCTTTCGTTAACACCCATGCTTAACGTTAAACTGATACGTAAGGATCAAAAGAAATCGAAATTTTACGAGAAAACCGAACCTTTCTTTGAAAACATGACCAATTCGTATACCGAATCGCTCAGCAAATTCATGAAATGGAAATGGGTTTCTATTGTAGTATTGGTTGCCTCCCTTTTTATCATCTGGTTAACTTACAAAGGCATACCATCGGAGTTGGCCCCCTTAGACGATCGTAGCTTACTTCGTTTATCTGTAACGGCTCCCGAAGGCACATCATACGAATATATGAGCCGTTATATGGACCGCCTATCTAAATTGATTGAAGATTCTATCCCCGAAAAAAAGGTAAATATATCATACGTTGCACCGGGGCAAGGCAGCGCAGGCGCAGTTAATACCGGTTTTGGCAGGGTTGGCCTAGTAAACCCCGATGAACGAACCAGAACACAACAGCAACTTGCCGATTACCTAACGCGCCAATTAGGCAAGTTACCTAACGCCCGTACCTTTGTTATTCAGGAGCAAACTATTAGCGGTGGGGGTAGCGGCGCAAAAACAGCATTACCGGTACAGTATGTAATACAGAACCAGGATTTTGAAAAGTTGCGCAAATTACTGCCTCAGTTTTTAGCCGAGGCTAATAAAAGCGCTGTATTTTCGGGAGTGGACGTAAACCTTAAATTTACCAAGCCACAACTATCTATAGTTACCGACCGCGACCGTGCCCGCGATTTAGGTATTGCCGTAAGCGATATTGCCCAAACGCTGCAACTTTACTATAGCGCCGGCCGATTGGATTATTTTTTAATTAGTGGTAAACAATACCAGGTTATTGCCCAGGTTGATCGTGCCAACCGCGATCAGCCGCTCGATCTTACTTCTGTTTATGTGCGTAATTCAAACGGTAAGTTGGTACAGTTGGATAACGTGGTTAAAATGACCGAAAACTCTACACCGCCGTCAATTTATCACTTCAACAGGTTTAAATCGGCAACCATATCCGCGGGTTTGGCACCTGGCTACACTATTGGCGATGGTATTGCCGAAATGCAGCGCATTGCCAAAGAGGTAATTAAAGATCCATCCTTCAGTTCTGATTTGGCCGGTCCTTCGCGCGATTATGCCGAAAGCTCATCAAATATCATCTACGCCTTCGCTTTTGCATTATTGCTTATTTACCTGGTACTGGCAGCCCAGTTTGAAAGCTTTGTTGACCCGTTGGTGGTAATGCTAACCGTACCATTGGCTATTGCAGGTGCATTTTTATCGTTATGGTTATTTAACCAAACCCTTAATATTTTTAGCGAAATAGGGATGATAACCCTGGTAGGCCTGGTAACTAAAAACGGTATCTTAATTGTTGAGTTTGCCAACCAGCGAATGGAGCATGGCCTCAAAAAATACGACGCCGTTATTGAAGCGGCCACATCCCGTTTAAGACCAATTTTAATGACGAGTTTGGCTGTAGTATTAGGTTCGGTACCAATAGCATTTGCCTTAGGTGCTGGCGCAAAAAGCCGTGTATCATTGGGTATTGTTATTATGGGGGGTATGTTATTCTCGCTGGTGCTTACGCTGTACGTTATACCAATGATGTATGTGTATTTGGCTCCCAATGTAAAACGCAACCCCGATGACGAACCGGAAGAAGAAACCGAAACCAAGCACGAAGTAAAGCTTTTAGAAGAGCATACTTCATAATTAAAACAACAATGAGATTGATAAAAATATATTTGGTGTTTACTACCTGTGCTTTAATGGCGTTTGCTGCAAAAGCACAGGTTACAACCGTGCCTAAAGCTCCGTTGCTTACCTTAAAAGAAGCCATCGAGCTTGCGCTTAAAAACAATTATAACATTAAGCTATCTGCCAACAATACCACCATTGCACAAAATAATGTTACACTTGGCAATGCCGGTATACTGCCCCAGTTAACAGGCGATGCCTCCACAACCAGCAGCGTGCAAGATAATAAGCAAACCAGGGTTGATGCCAACGGCAATTATACCGTTACGCAAACTAACGGGGTACATAACAATACACTTAACTATGGCCTTAACTTAAACTGGACGCTTTTTGATGGCTTTGCCATGTTTGCCAACTTAGATCAGTTAAAGGCACTTAACCAGTTAACGCAGATAACCGCCCGCGATACCATACAAAGCACCATTGCCGATGTGATAGACACCTATTATAACCTGGTAAACCAGGATGAGCAGGTTAAGGCATTAAAAGGCGCCATAGAAATATCCCGCACGCAGTTACGCTATGCAAACGATAAGTTTGAGGTAGGCCGGGCATCGCGCTTAGATGTTTTAAATGCCGAGGTTAATGTAAATACTGATACATCGAGCTTGCTTGCGCAAATACAGCAATACAAATCAATCCAGATTAGGATGAACCAATTGATGGTGCGCGACCTGCGAACAGATTTTTCGGTTACGGATACGATTATAATTGATCAAAAAATAATGCTGGCCGATATTATTAACCAGGCCCAAACGGCCAATCCTACCATATTGGCATCGCAAATAAACCGCAGCCTTGCCGAAATTAATTTAAGGCAGGTTAAGGCAACCCGCTACCCTTCGCTTGGCTTTACAACCGGTTATGGTTTTACAAACAGCAAAACACCCGCCGGGTACCCGCTTAGGCAGCAAGACGTTAAAGGCTTAAACTACGGCCTTACCGCATCTATCAATATTTTTGATGGCTTTAATCAATCGCGTAAGGAACGTAACGCGCGGATACAAATTGATAATGCGGCCATCAATTTAACCAAAAGCAAACAAGCCATTGAAGCCCAAATTAATACCTTTTACATCAACTATATATCCGGGCTCGATCAGGTAAAGCTAAATCAATACAATGTTGGGATAGCAAAACGCAATTTAGATATATCGCTCGAAAAATATAAGCTCGGCAATATCACGCCGTTGGAAATTAGAGAGGCGCAAAAAAACTATCTCGACGCTCAATCAAGGTACTTTCAATCGCAATATCAGGCTAAATCGGCAGAAATTACTTTGAAGGAAATTACAAATAATATTAAGATTGAATAGTTTTCTCTTTTTTAATATAAAGCAGTATTTTTGAAAGACTAATGGAACCCTACCGCTATAAACTATGCCTTCTTATCGATGATAATTTTATCGATAACTTTGTTACGCGCAAAATTTTAGAAACCAGCTTTTTTGCCGAAACAATTGTGGTTATACAGTCTGCGGTGGAGGCAATTGCCCAGCTACAAGCCAAAGCAATTGAGCCCGATGTGATATTTTTGGATATCCGCATGCCATTAATGGATGGGTTTCAGTTTTTAAAAGAATACGATAGCCTAAACCACGGCGAAGGGAAAAGAGTGAAAATATTTATGCTTTCGTCATCTTTAGACCCTGGCGACTTTCAGCTATCAACTCAAAACAAGCATATTACCCAGTTTATACACAAGCCTATTACAAAAAAAGTACTGGAAGACCTTTAATATGATAATTGTTGCTGATAGTGGTTCTTCAAAAACAGATTGGTTAATTGAGTCGCCCGGGGCCGAACCCGAAGAATATAAAACGGCTGGCCTAAATCCATATTTTTTAAACGAAAAAGAAATCATCAAGGTTATCCAGTCGCAAGCTGGTGCCATTGTAAAAAGGTGGGCCGAGGTAACCGAAATTTATTTTTTTGGTGCAGGTTGCTCCAGTCCGGATAGGCGCGAAATTGTATCCAACGCATTGAGCCATATTTTCCCCAAAGCTTTTGTTAGTGTAGATAGCGATTTGTTAGGCTCGGCCTATGCTACCTGCGGCCACGCCAAAGGCTTTTGTTGTGTACTGGGCACGGGCTCAAACATATCGTTTTTTGATGGCGAAAACATTTACGACGGCAAGCACGGCCTTGGTTATGTTTTAGGCGATGAAGGATCGGGCAATTGGTTTGGCAAGGTACTAATTACCGATTATTTATACGGCAATATGCCTGCCGATATAAGCGACCTGTTTTACAATACTTACAAAATTGATAAAGATGTTGTTATAACTCACGTTTATCAAAAAGCAGCACCTAACTCGTACCTGGCATCTTTTACCAAATTTTTAAGCGAAATAAAATCATCGGCCTATAGCCAGGATGTTATAAAGCGCGGTTTGCTGGAGTTTATTGACCAATGTATTAAAACCTACCCCGACTATAACGATTATAATTGCCACTTTGTGGGCTCTATCGCCTACTATTTCCGCAACGAATTAAAAACCCTTTGCGAAGAAAACGGAGTACATCTAGGCAAAATTATAAAGCGCCCCATAAACGAATTGCTGGCCTTTGTTAAAACACGCGATTTATAGTTCATTGGCCATTGGTTCATTGGTATTGTCCTGAAATAAACAATACTTTTATATACCCTACAAACGCCAGGCAATTCAGTGTACTTTTCTGCGCCAGAAATGTTTAAGCACAATAAACAAAATGCATAGTAAAGCTATAAAACTTGCCGTTACCGGGATATAATCGCCATAGTGAACGTATAAGGTTACGTCCGAATTTAAGTTAATATCTTGCTTAATTGCTGTTTTTACCCACCACCCACTTTGCTTTACAATATCGCCGCGTTGATTAATAAAAGCTGATATACCTGTATTGGCCGAGCGGCAAACCCAGCGCCGGGTTTCAATGGCCCTAAGTTTAGCGTAATCAAGGTGCTGGTCTTTTCCGGATGTGTTTTCCCACCAGCCATCGTTGGTAATAATGGCTATAAATTGCGCACCCTTTTTAACATAATCGGCTACGTAACCTCCCCATATCGATTCGTAGCAAATTACCGGCGCAACGCCAATACCGCTTTGCGAATAAAATACTGTTGGTTCTTTTTGGCTGCCGTAACTGCCTGTTGCACCACCCAAATGTTCAAATACCGGTTTTAAAAATGATAGTGCGTTCCCAAAAGGCAACGATTCGGCCCCCGGTACCAGTTTCGATTTGTGGTAAAACTGTACTTCGGCAGAGTTTTCAATATTTACGGCAGCATTAAAAACATCGTAATACTGGTTGCTGCCAGGTAAGCGGCTTGCCGATGGCGTTAAATCGCTATCGTAAAGTTTGGTGGTTTCCATGCCGGTAAGCACGTTGCCGTTTTTGTACTTGGCTAAAAAGTGCTGAATTTGCAAAAAGTAAATGTTGCGGCGTATCTTATCTTCGTTAACCGCATTATCATCATAAACGGCAGTTTCGGGCCATATAAAAAACTCGGTATTGGGCTGCGCAACTGAATCGGATAAATGGATTAGGCTGTTCACCTGATCCATTGGCGGCACCGACGATATTTTTGCATAGGGATCTACATTGGGTTGCGCCACCACAATATTGGCTGGGTTGGTGTTTTCAACATAAGTATTATACCTATATAGCGAAAAACTTAAAGGCAAAATTATAATTGCTACCCAGATACTAATTTGCTGCAAACGCGCCTTGGCAGGTTGAGCCTCGCGCAAGCCAATGTATACTAAAAAAATAAAAATGTTTGATAGCCAAATCCATAGTGTGCCGCCGTAAACACCCGTGTATTCATACCATTGCACCCATTGGTGGCTCACGGCAAAACCGTTACCCAGCGTCATCCAGGGGAATTTAAGGTCCCAGGTTTGGTGCAAATATTCGTAAGCCATCCACAGGCAAACCAGTAGGGCCAGGCTTAAAGCCCGGTTAACCTGTACTCGCAAGCGGTAGTATAACCAACAGGCTGTAGCCATTAACAAGGGCCCTAACGAAAACGGTATCATTGAGATGGGCACCGCCACAAATTCGCCAACAATTTTAAGCGAATTATAAACCCAGTAAATGCAAAGTGTGTTCCATACAAAAAAGCCTAAAAAAGTAATCCTGAATATGAGAGCCCCCTTACGGGGCGAGTGCGATTTGATGATGCTTTCTATAGCCACCAGCATTGGCACCAGGCCGAAAAACAAAAAAAACGTAGTATAATGCATTGGCGGCCAAGCCAACCAAAGTAACAAACCTGATAAAAGGGCTAACAGTATATT
This sequence comes from Mucilaginibacter gracilis, assembly GCF_003633615.1. NCBI lineage: Bacteria > Pseudomonadati > Bacteroidota > Sphingobacteriia > Sphingobacteriales > Sphingobacteriaceae > Mucilaginibacter > Mucilaginibacter gracilis. The sequence goes on from NZ_RBKU01000001.1 coordinate 2,263,764, forward strand.
TTTTTTCACTTTATGTTCTATTGTATATTATATCAAAGCGTGTTATAAATTGGCATCAATAAAATAGTGTAAGTTATTATTGTTTTTTATCGATGAGGTTAATGCCGTAAGGTGCATTAGCGTTATTGCCGGGCTTAAAGGCCTATGGCTCCATTAAATCCCTCGCCGCTTGTTTTAAACTGTGGCATCAAATAGAAATTGGAGTTTCGAAGGCTCATGAGTAAGGTATTGATGTGGTTTAAACCGTTAACTGTTTACTAACATAAACAGTGTAAAGATATGGAATTTGAATTTTTCATTGGGGGGATGTGTCAAAAAAAGAACTTTACTTTTAAGCTCAGCAAGGTGAGTGTTTTCTTTTTCAGACTATTTTTTATCCACACTAAACCTGCCGGGGCCAACAAATAGCAGGCCCGCAAATACAACTGCATCTTCAATGGCGTGCGAGGCATCCATTAAACCGCCTCCGGTGCCCAAATGCATTAGTGCAGCTATGGTAAGTTCAATTGCCAATAGCAGGCAAACCGGCCTAAAGGCCAAGCCTATTACCAACAAAAAGCCGCCAAAGGTTTCGGTACAGGCAGCCATAAATCCCCAAAAGGCAGGATAAAAATGAATACCTGCGTATTTTGTTGCCGAACCAATTTTAGACCATTCGTTTGGCCCGCCCAATAACTTGGGGTAGCCATGATAAATAAACATAATGCCCAGGCCAAGCCGCATAATAAGCAAACCGGTACTTTTATAACTCCCTAAATTTGATAACATTGCCATGCTAAATGTATTTGATGTGTGCGTGATTTTGGTTTACCAACAAATTAACTGTTTTACCTAATATTAAGGCCCGGTTATCGGGCAGGTGCCCTGCCGGGAAATCAAAACACACCGGGTAATTGTATTCACTAACTACAGCCATAATTATTTCGGGCACGGTTTGTCCAAATGGTATGTCGTTATCTTTAATTTCAGTAAAACCGCCTACCACTAAACCGGCCAGGTTTTTTAATCTACCGGCTCGTTTTAAGGTATACATCATCCTGTCAATGGCATATAAGTATTCGCCAACATCTTCAATAAAAAGTATCTTCCCTTGGTAATCAATATCCGATACGGAACCTGATACTGCCGCCAGTAAACTTAAATTACCACCAATAAGCTGTCCGCTGGCTTCGCCGGGGCGGTTAACTGCGTGCGTTTTAAATTCGTAATCACCAGCTTCGCCAAACAGGGCCATCCGTAAAGTTTCTAACGATTTTTCCGACCCATCCTTAACATTAACAGGCATTTGCCCATGAATGGTTTGCACGCCGTAATTTGCCCATATATGCGTGTGCAAAACTGTGATGTCGCTAAAGCCTACCACCCACTTTGGGTTTTGTGCAAATTTGGTAAAGTCAAGCTTGTCTATCATCCTAACGGTACCGTAGCCGCCGCGCGCGGCAATAATAGCTTTAATATCTTCGTCATCTAAAAAGCGCTGCATATCGCGGGCACGCAAATTATCGTCGCCGGCAAATTGGTGGTACGATGCATTTATAGTTTCGCCTAAAACAACTTCAAGGCCCCACAATTCAAGCAGGGCAATGGCATCCGTCATGGGTGCCGGGAGTTTTTTTGCCGGGCAGGTAATGGCAACTTTATCGCCTTTTTTTAAATAGGGTGGGCTTATACTCATTATTATTTAGTGGTACCGTGGGGGAAAAATATTCACCCCGTGCGATGATTTATTTAATATACAGTGTTTTTTCTTTCGGTGTTCATTGTTTTCGGACTTCCCGACTACTCAAAATAATTATCTTTGCCAAATTATAAAATTACTGTTAAAATAATTGGAAGCGAAAACTTATAAAAGATATACTGTTACTGCAGCATTGCCCTACGCTAACGGCCCCAAACACCTTGGCCATTTAGCTGGTGCCTACATACCTGCGGATTTATATGTGCGTTACCTGCGCCTGCAAAAACGCGATGTTGTTTTTGTTTGCGGTAGCGACGAGCATGGCACCGCCATAGCCAACCAGGCTATGAAAGAGCATACCACTCCGCGCCAAATTGTTGATAAATACCATGCGCTAATCAAAACTTCGTTTGAGCAAATTGGAATGTCGTTTGATATTTATCACAGAACGAGCGACCCGCTACACCACCAAACCGCACAAGACTTTTTTACCAACCTGAATGATAAGGGTATTTTTGTTGAAAAGGAAGAAGATCAATATTACGATGAACAGGCCGGTGCCTTTTTGGCCGACCGCTATATTATTGGAACCTGCCCCAATTGCGGTAACGAAAATGCCTACGGCGACCAATGCGAAAAATGCGGCACATCGCTTAGTCCGGAAGAGTTGATTAACCCACGTTCAACCTTGAGCGGTAACAAACCTGTTTTAAAGCCAACCAAACATTGGTATTTGCCATTGGATAAATACGAAGACTGGCTGAAGGAATGGATATTGAAAGGCCACGCTAAAGACTGGCGCGCTACCGTTTACGGCCAGTGCAAAAGCTGGATTGATGGTGGCCTGCACCCACGTGCCGTAACCCGCGATTTGGATTGGGGTATTAAAGTACCCGTACAAGGTGCCGACGGCAAGGTTTTATATGTTTGGTTTGATGCGCCAATAGGCTATATATCGGCAACCAAACAATGGGCCATTGATAACGATAAGGATTGGAAACTGTATTGGCAGGATAAGGAAAGCAAACTGGTACATTTTATTGGTAAGGATAATATTGTTTTCCATTGCATTGTGTTCCCGGTAATGCTACAGGCTCACGGCGATTTTGTGCTGCCCGATAATGTACCCGCCAACGAGTTTATGAACCTTGAGGGCGATAAAATGAGTACCAGCCGAGGCTGGAGCGTTGAAATGCACGAGTACCTGGAAGATTTACCCGGCAAGGTTGACGAACTGCGCTATTACCTAACCGCCATTGCCCCCGAAACCAGCGACAGCGAATTTACCTGGAAAGATTACCAGGCACGCGTAAATAACGAGTTGGTAGCCATACTGGGTAACTTTGTAAACCGTGTGATGATACTGATGCACAAATTTTACGATGGCAAGGTTGAAACCGAAACAGCTTCCATAAGCTTTACTGACGAAAACCTAAGCAACGAAATAGGCAAGTTTTATGATGAATTGAAAGCTAATTTTGAAGGCTATAAATTTAGGCAGGCACAGCAAACCATGATGGAAATTGCCCGCCTGGGTAACCGCTACCTTACCGAGAAAGAGCCTTGGAAAAGCATCAAGACCAATCCCGAAGAGGCCAAAGCCGCGTTACATAATTGTTTGATATTGATTGGCCACCTGGCTACCTGCCTGCAACCTTTTTTACCGGGAGCGGCTAAAAAGATATTTTACATGTTGAATATACCTAAAACGGAAGTTGCTTTTGATGAGGAAATTGTTTTTGCTAATGGGCACCAATTAAACCCGTCATCGCTTTTATTTGAAAAAATAGAGGACGATTTAATAGCCCGCCAGATACAAAAACTGGTAGATAAAAAAGCCGCCATTGAAGGGCCGGCTGTTATTGTTGAGCAAGGGGTTATACCGGCAAAGGAAAATATTTCGTTCGACCAGTTTGCCGCTATGGACGTGCGCGTAGGCACCATACTCACAGCCGAAAAAGTTGCCAAAACAAAAAAACTGCTGAAACTAACAATAGATACCGGGATAGACCAACGCACAGTAGTATCGGGCATAGCCGAACATTTTGAACCCGAGGGGATTATTGGCCAGCAGGTAAGCATATTGGTAAACCTGGAACCAAGGGAAATAAAGGGCATTATGTCGCAAGGGATGATACTAATGGCCGAAAATGCCGAAGGCAAGCTCAACTTTATTTCGCCCCTTAACTGGATGCCGAACGGATCGGTAGTGCGATAAATGGGCAGATGAGTAAATGTGCGTATGTGCAAATGAATTTGATTTTAAAATTCACACATTCATCAATAATTCGCACATTTGCAAAACAATAAAGGTCCCGTAGTTCAACGGATAGAATAGGAGTTTCCTAAACTCTAGATATGAGTTCGATTCTCGTCGGGACCACATTTTACAATATCAAAACGAATCAAAACCCTGCAAATCACTGATTTACAGGGTTTTTTATTTTTATGTGATGTCAAAATATTCATTAAAACTCACCATTCTGGTGAGTGATTCGGTGAGTCATTTTGAAAATCAGCGCGACTCACCAAATCGACTTAACTTGTTGATTTGCAAGGTGTTCAATTAGTGAACATCTTGATTTAAAATGGCTGCAAACCGATATTTGTTTAACCATTTAGTGAGTAAAAAATCATGAAAATCAACTTCAATGTGCTTTTCTATTTGAAAAGACCAAAAAATTATCAGTCCGGCGAGGTCCCCATTTATCTTCGGATCACTGTCGAAGGCAAGCGTTCAGAAGTGACCACCGGACGCAGTTGCGAGCCTGAAACGTGGAACGTTTATGCCGGCAGGGTCATGGGGAACAAGGAAGACGCGCGGGTCCTCAACGCTTACCTTGACAGTTTACAGTCCAAGATCAAGGATGCGCATTACCTCCTTTCGGAGACAAATGAACCCATTTGCGCTGAAAGCCTTCGGAATAAATTTTTAGGGAAAGCCGAAAAACCCAAGTTCCTGCTCCACGTGTTTGAGGAGCACAACCGGAAGGTCGAGGCCCTGTTAAATAATGGCTTTGAGTACAGCACCCTAAAAGGTTACAGAAGCTCTTTGAACCATTTGAGGAAGTTCCTCAAACATAAGTTCAACATTAGTGACATTGAATTGAGCCGGGTGGACTACCAGTTCGTGACCGCTTATGAATTTTACCTACGCACCCGTTGTAAGTGCAGCGCGACCACATGTGCCAAGTACCTGAAACACCTGAAAAAGATAACCAATGAATGTCTCGCTTATCGTTGGATAACACATGACCCCTTCGCACACTACCGGTCAAAAGCAAAGCCCACTGAAAAGACTTATCTCAACCAGGATGATCTCGATAAGATGATGAATAAGGATCTGCATTTGGAAAGGCTGGCCCAGGTCAGGGACATTTTCCTGTTTTGCTGCTATACCGGTTTGGCTTATATCGATATCCAAAAGCTTAAAAGATCAGAGATCGTGAGAGGTGTCGATCATGAGCAATGGGTGTTTACCCAGCGGAAAAAGACAGGGACAGCGACCCGCATACCGATGTTACCCCCGGCACTGGCAATTATGGAAAGGTATAAAGATCACCCCATTTGTGAAGATAAAGGCCTGGTATTACCTGTTTGCTCCAATCAAAAGATAAATGCTTATCTGAAAGAGGTAGCAACGATCTGTGGGGTTACCAAACCGGTAACATTTCATACCGCCCGCCACACGTTTGCGACAACGGTTACCTTATCTAATGGCGTACCTATTGAAAGCGTGAGCAAGATGCTGGGTCATACCAATATCAAGACCACGCAGCATTATGCAAAGATCCTGGATCTTAAAGTGAGCGATGACATGGCGCAGTTAAAAAAGAAATATTATGAGAGATCAACTAATGCTTGATAAGATCATCGCTGATAAGATCTATCTGATCAGGGAACAGAAGGTCATGTTGGATCGGGACCTTGCGGAATTGTATGGTGTCGAAACCAAACGTCTGAAAGAACAGGTGAGGAGAAATATCGAACGATTCCCCGAACAATATATGTTCGAAATGAATGATCAGGAGTTTTCAGATTGGAGGTCGCATTTTGCGACCTCCAATGAAGATAAACAAGGCCTTCGTTATGCGCCTTTCTGTTTTACCGAACATGGAATTCTACAACTCTCCAATGTGCTTAAAAGCCCAAAGGCCATCAAAGTGAGCTTCTTGATCATTGATGTATTCGTTAAATTAAGGGATACACTGTCCAATCAAACAGAGCTTTGGCTGCAGATCGAAAAGATAAAAGGCAAGTTAGGGAGCCAGGACAAAAACATTGAACTGATCTTCCAGTACTTAGATGAGTTATCTTCAAAAATAATTGTTTCCAATAAGTCATCTCCAAGAAAAGGAATTGGTTATAAACCCGAGAATTTATAATCGCCCCAATCCTATAACAATATCAAAAATAAAAATTGTTGTTGGGGTGTGGGAATGTGGTAAACTCGATAGAGTTTTCCATATTTCCACACCTTTTTATGCGTGGGGGGAGGCAAACGGCAACGACCAGCCGGAATTGCTGTTTGCGCGGCCAGCGAGGCTGGTGCTGTAAGCATGGAGGCACCTGCCGCAGCGCGGCCTAATTGCCATTTTTCACAAACCCGTCAAAAACAGCCTGCGCTGTATTTAAAAACAGTTCCACTTTAGGCACCAATTGCTTTACATCCTCTTCTTCCACCATGTAAATTGTTCGATAACGTGCTTCGGCATACGCTTCCTGTAAGAGCTTGAACAAGCGTTGACCTTCATCGCTGCCTAATTCAAAAATATCCTGTAGTGCATCGGTAAACAGTAAGGTCGTTCTCAGCATCCTGGACAAATTATGGGCCGATATACGATAACCCATCAATACACGGATCAGTCCGATCAAGGTACTTTCGGCAGCTTGATGCAGTAGGAAGATACCCAAGGTATAATTTTCCTCTTCAATATAACGCTTCGCGCCCTGAAAGAATGCTTTCCCTTGGGTGCCCCATCTTTCCCAGTCCACTTTTGCCCGATTGACAAAAACTTCTTTGGTAACAGGCTGGTATTCCGGAAGTGAAAATTCAGGCGCCCGGTAAACTTCGATACCGCTGCTCATGATATTGTTCCAGAAGCGCCTGCCATTATTTAACCCTTGTCTCGCGACGCTGACCTTATGTACAATGGTGATCAGCGATACCAATTGCCTGCACAGGTCCTCGACCTTATTGGCTGCCACGTGTTCAGCAATGCTATGCTTGTCATCGATCAAGATCAGCAGATAATAGGTAAAAGGCGTAGGGTGTATACCCAATAAGGTGATCGACTTCACTGATGTCATCCGCTCGGTGATCAAAGTGATCACTTCATTCAGTCTCAATTGCTCCGCTGCCGATAACGTGGGAGCTATCGCTTTGATCGTCACTTGGGGAACCTCAGGATTGGCCGCTATTGTTTTAGGAGACTGACGTTTCTTCAATTTTGATCTGATATGAATTAACCAAGCGGCGTCGTACAGTTTCAGCAGTTTCTCATAAACAGGGATAAACTCATGCGCCCTGATCTCTTCTTCATTCGTTTTAATACTTAGCGCGAAGCTTAGCCATTCTCCAAGATGATCCCTGTACGCGGGCAGGCTGTAATGTTTGAATACCTTTTTGATGGCTTTGTAAGGGTTTAATAACTCTTTATGGGAAAGGCTTGCAGGTTGCTCGTCCCAATCCGCTTTTTCTTCCGTTAACGCTTCATCGGTCAACGGCTCCGACCGGGGCCAATGGTGTTCATGGTTCAACAATAACAGATAAGCCGCTTCCAATAGTTTAAGATTGACCTCATGTGTAAACAACAAACTTCCTGGTCCAAAGCGTTTATGTGCATAGTATTTCTCCGAGATCACAAAATCCCGCCATTCTTTCAATAACCGCCGGTGCCCGTCAAGATCGCTCACGCTAAAAAAATCCTCCAAAACATCAATGGGGTGCTGCACTTCATCATAGCGTAGCAGTTTGGGATAATGCTCCCATGGGGTATAAGGTCCGATATACATCATTTTACGATTATCACCGCTCACCATTGACCGGCAACACAAAAGAATAGGCCAAATGTTCCGTACCGAACCACACCGAGGTGTATTTTACAATTCGTCTGTTGTTTCGTACATTTACATTAATCGATTACCTTTGAACTATGGCAGAACCTAAATTACATATCGGAAGAAAGATCAGTCGCATTAGGGAATTGCGAGGCATGAAGCAAGAGGCACTGGCCCAACTTATGGGCGTTAGCCAGCAAGCCATTTCTAAAATTGAGCAAAGCGATGAAGTTGAAGACTTGGCTCTTGAAAAAATCGCGCAAGCTCTCGGTGTAACTGCCGAAGGAATAAAGAATTTCAATGAGGAAGCGGTTTTCAATATTATTGGAAATAACTACCATGATAATTCAAGTTCTGTTCAATACCAATGTACTTTCAATCCAATCGATAAGCTCATAGAGGTTTACGAAGAAAATAAAAAGCTTTATGAGCAACTTCTAAAAAGCGAGCGCGAAAAAGTTGACATTCTTAAGAACTCAAAATAACACGGATAGTCTTTGGCTTCAATTATTAGAAATACAAAATTATAGATTTCTAAGTTTCTATGTTAAATTGAACGCTCCAAAATCAAACCAACGCCTATTTACTATCTGCCCTGATCTTTTCCGTACCACTATACGCGGTAACCGCAGGGCTGTACATACACTGTATTCTTGCCGGTCCGCTCGTGAATTCCCCATCGTGGGCTACAACCATTTCGTAGCTCAGCTCAGTAATTCCTTTAGGCAGGGATTCCGTAAACAGATCTGATCCATAGTCTTTAACTGATTGATAATAGCTAAATCCGTTCCCATATCTATATCCGCTGTTATTTTCTTTTGGCTCAAAGGCGGCTGCCCGTGGATCGCTGATATGAACAAATTTCAACCTTGACGCAGTTTCGATCACCAGTCTCACCTTAACAGCATCGCCGGCTTTTAATGCCGTTCTTGCAGTCAATATTACCCAGCCTTTGTCCTTATCGTAACTGTAAAAAGTTTTACTGATCTTGACGGCCTTGTTCAGCGTATCGAGCCGGTCGGGCGTTGCAAAATAGTACCAGGTCAACGCACCGCCCGCACCTGTCCCCTGCTGCTGTAAGGTAAGCGATGCAGGTTGTTGTTTTATGGCGGTGAAAGAAGCAGGAATGCCGTTGAGTAAGCCATCCGATACCGCTAAGTTCCGTCCCGCTATCGACGCTGAAAAAGCTTTACTTTCCCCGAAAACACTTCCTTTTTCCTGTTGCAGCAGGTCTATCGCCGCTGCCGTTCCTTTTGTGGTTTCCCAATGCTCATCCTGCTTTGTCGTTAAGAACCATTTGACTATTCCCGAGGGTATATTGGCATATTTCCCGCTCAACTTGAAGGCTTCCGATAGGATGGCCACCGTTTCCTCACGCGAACTGCCCATTTCTTCTGCATCTGCGATATCTTTCCACCTGATCCCGTTTACTTCATCATTGATGGCCAACTGGCTGATATTTTCAAGCTGATCAACTGCTTTTTTATACAAAGCGTTTTCCGGTTGCGTAAATCGCAGTGTATTGATAATCAGTAAGGCCTGCTGCTCAATGCTGCGGCTATTCACATTACGCCAACCACTGTCTAATAGCAGGTTGATCTTTTGAACCAGCGGGCCAGGCAGATCATGCCGCTTACGCCAATAAGACAATGCGTACAACTGGAAAAAATCATACGTCCTCATTGATGCTGTCGATAGCGTCGCCTGGTTGTATACACATAACTGGTTTATGAATTCCTGTTGGCGGTTTGCAACCTGCGGGACAGGGCGCCAACCCTGTTGCCATAATTGACCGAAGCCCGCCAAAACATAAGCTGAAATGTAATCGCTGCTTTTTCCGCCATCAAACCAGGCAAGGCCGCCATCGGGCTGCTGTAACTTGAATAAGCGCTCCAGATGCACATTGATATGGCTCTTGGTAACCGAGGTATCCAGCAGGTAGAATAGTTGTTTTTGTTGGAGAGCGGCATGGTTGCCAATGTGAAGCCAGGGCATGGCCTGCTCCGCCAGTTCGTCCGGTAGTTCATCACTTGCGGGTTTTTGCTTTTCGATAAAACCTTTTGCCTTTCTAAACGCCTGCTGCGCATTGGTATCTCTTTGCATCAAGCGCAGCGCCGTTGCATGCGCCCTTAACTTATTAAAGGTTTGTTCCGCGCAGTCGTACGAATAATTGGCCAGCCAGGGCAGCGCATATATCAATGCAGCCTGTGGCTTTTGGTTAATAGATATACCTATGCCATACAGCTCAGCATTAGCCGGCATTTTAACCGGTGCCAGGTTTATGGACGCATTGTTATTAAATTGAACGGATTGGCTTTGCCTGATAAATACCTTTGATGATAATACCGGTAGGATATGCTCTTCGGCATCGGCTGTTTTTTCGCCTGTTGCGGTAATAATGATTTTAAGTGGATTGAGCTGCCCGGCGGGAACTTGCAGAAAAAAAGAAACCGCGCCCGAGCTCTTTTTATCCAGGCTGAATGCCTGAGTACTCGCAGCCGTTAACACGGCCGTCAGGTCCTGCCCGGTGACAGCATCCTCTATTTTACAACTTGCCCTGCCCGTAACGGCCAAGGTATCCAGGTTGCTGATCCGGCTTTGGAGCCGTATTCTATCGCCCTGGTATAACAGGCGTGGCATATTTGGCTGTACCATTAAGTTCAGCTGGGTTTGCAGCGTGCGTTCGAGGTAAGTAAATTGCGCGTCGCGGGTGTGGGCCAGCATCTTCCATTTCCATTCGGTGGCGGTTTCGGGCATGGTAAAACTGAAGGTATAAAAGCCATCGGCACCGGCATGTACCTGAGGAAAGAAGAATGCGGTTTCGTTAAAGTTTTTTCGCACCTTAACGACCGGCTCTTCAGGTTCGGGGAACACGATAGGTCCTTTCGTGCTAATGACGAGCACACCCTGCGCTGCTCTCGATCCATAGATGGCACTTGCATCGGCCCCCTTCAGCACTATAGCCTGCGTAATGGACGTTGCGTTGAATGTTTTCAGATCGCCGGTAAAGATCTGTCCATCGAGTATGATAAGAGGCTGGCTATAATCCTGTAAGCTACTTATTCCGCGCACAGTAACGGAACTAACGCTACCCGTCAGATCCATTCTCCGTTCCGTCCCGTAACCAACAGTGACCACGACTTCATTTAGACCACTGGCGTTGGTAATGCTGACACCTGCTAACCTTCCCTGCAAAGCATACGCTGCTCCGGGAGTTCCTGTATAGCCAAATTGCAACGAGTTTTCGATATCCTGCGGCGCATCTTTAAATTCACCGGCTATACGGGACGCAACCAAAGAATAGTTCCAATCGGTATATAAATTAACCCGCCTTTGTTCGGTATTGGGTAATTCCCAAATCTGCTTTTCCAGTTTATCGAGTGATGCATCGTACAAAGTCGTCATTAGTTCGGCGGCAGTGTTTTCGTTTTTTGTTTTGATCGATAAGCTAAAGGTTTCCTGTGCTCCAGGTGCCATTACCTTACGGTAACGTTCAATAATAATGCCCGGAGGCATCGCTACAGTGGCATATAAGTAAACACGATGTTGAAATTTGCGAACATCGTTATTCCTGACATAGATCCTGTTCAATAATATTTCGCCGATGGCATTAGGCGGAATACGGTAGTGCCAGGTCCTGAGGCCGGACCTTTCAGTGATAGGAGAATAGATATTTTCGACTTTCCTTTTTTTGTTATTTGAGGTGTAAAGCACCTGGTATATGGTATAATTATCATTTTTAGCCGTACTGTACCAGGTTAACAGGTCGCCCGGCTTTGCGCTGTTTACGGGCATATGGTCAATATCGTCTACCGGGCTTTCGCCGGTTTTACTATCAAATACTTTAAAACTGTAGAGCGACTGGCCGATGGTCCTGTCATTTTCTTTGTAGTTGGCGATCATTTGATAAAATCCTGTTGTTAAGCGGTCCTTCGCCAATGTCAGTTTCTCATAGTTTGCCGTATTGATCACAGTATCCAATACCAATACCCGTTGGTCAATGCCGGGCACAGCCGATGCGAGGTCGGGGAACCAGTTGTTCCAATCCTTTTCGGGATAATACCATTGGTCAACAGCGTTATTTTCTGTTTTGGGTTGATCGGGGTTATTTGTTCTGTATAGTTTGATATTTACTTTCCTGCCGATGGTGCCCTCAAAATCGGCCGTCGTACTGATATTCAATATCGGTAAAGCCTGCCTGTCATACGTTTTGGCGACTTGGATATTGATCTTAACAGGACGCGACGAGATATCCACGTTTTCTTTGAGTTCAGTACTTTCACCCGTTGCATCAACTGCTTTTGCATTCATGGTGTAATTATAATTCCAAACGATCGAATCGCTTAACGCGGTCTTTGCGAGCAGCGCATCCTTCACGGGTATAAGTAACTCACCCTTGTCGTCGGTAAAACCGGTTTTATGGATCAGCTCCGTGTTGACATAATTATTGTAAAGATCATTAAGACCGCCCTTTTTTGAAGGCATGCTGCCACTGCGGTCAATGGTATACTCGATCGGGATATGGCCGAGATCGGTGCCGCTGAGCGAACGCAATTTTAGCTTGATGATAAAGGGCGCACCCGGCAACAGCATCTTCTTTTGCTTTTCCATGCTGAGTTCAATAGTGGGCCTTTTATATTCTTCCACCTGAAATTCACCATTGTTGCGGTACTCCGTTTTTGCCTTGCCATCAATGCTCCATGATCCCGTTGCAGCTGTTTTTGGGAGCACGAACGTGCCCGCGAAACTGCCAAAGTCGTTTATCTTCAGCACCGCCGAATCTATTTGTTTATTGAAGGGGTCTTTTAACAAGATCTTGTCATTGGCGTCATTCAGCCATTTTTTCAAGCGCTTTTTGAAAAAGCCATCAACGTTTTTGCTGTTAAACAGGATGGTGCTGCCGTTGTCGGGATCTTTTGTCAGGAAGATAATTTTATAATGGACCGTTTGCCCCGGCCTGTAAATGGCCCTGTCGGTAAAAATGTTCATGCTGACCTTGTCATCAAAAAATTCATCGAGGTCATCATAGCTGTCTTTATCGTAAACATCGTCGCTCACTTCGTTTTCACGTACGGAAAAACTATACCCACTGGTATCTCGTTTATAAATAATATGGATGCTATCTGTAACATCACTACTTATTTTGATACACCCGTTTTGGGGAACAAGGCTGGTCACCAGTCCCTTGTTAGCTTCGATCCCTTTTTTGAAACCTTGTATTTGCGCACCAGCAAGCGGGAATCCGGTTTTCCGGTCGAGGACGAATAGCTGCTCATCTGTGTTGACCGCCGTGATCTTGGTCACCTCAAAACCCATATTATTTAATGTGGCCCCTCCGGTTCTAATCGGTGCATTATTGAACAGCAATCTGTAGTGCCCTAATGGCAAGGCTCCTAACTCGAGGTAAACGGTATGTTTGTTATGATCGGGAGGCAGCGGCAGTTTAAAGCTCCCGGCCTGTTCGGTTTTACGCCCTAATAATTCGTCGGTAGCGATCACTGTCCCTGATCCTGCATGTTCATCTGCTTTGATGCGAATGACACGGTAAAATAAGGTATCTGCGTTTTTGTACATGACTTTTAGTGGTATGGCCTCGTCCGGCAGATAAGGTCCTGTCATTTCAACACGCAGGCCCACTGCCTTGATCTGTTGTGCCATGGTGGCCAAAACCGTATTAAACACTGGGTATTGTTGCATCAGGCTGGCATTTTGTTCATAAAGAGAAAGCGCCATAGCGGGGAAGTTCCGGTACTTGGGATCGAAGGTTGGCCTGGGCTGATAAGCGTAACGATAGCTGTACCTGTCGCTTAAGTTGGAGTACTTATTGCCATCCTCATTCCACATCAGGCAAAGCTGGTAAACCGCATGAGCCTTTGCCGCAGGATAAGGTGTCTTGATAAGGTCCTGCAGGTAATCGATGTAGATTCGGCGGATTAGCGTATCCGACGAAACAGATAAATAAATCGATTTCCGCGCAAGCGACTCAATAAAAGCGGCGGTTTCGGGTTCTGTTTTATGGAACGAAAGCCAACGCTGGTAAGCGGTCAACCGCTCATTCTTATTGCTGCGCCCGGCAGCAAGTGTATCAAGGCTCTTTCTGAAGGCTGGCGAAGGCAAAGACAGCCAATCGCCGAAAGGTGTCCATGGGGTGCCACTGTAATATCCTTTTATAGCCAGCAGATTTATCCGCTCCGAAAAAACGATATCTTCGAATTTGGGATCGAAAAGGAATACATCAGGATTTGAGGATAACCAAAGTAATTGTTTTCCCTTTCCTTTAAAAACATGGTAGCTGAGTGCCGAGTCAAGGTCTTTGGCAACCACACTATCCCTTTGTCTGCGATCGAATGCCGCGTAATCTATTTTTAACGCCTTTGTACGGTACGCTGCATAATTAAAACGGAGAGGCCGGCTATCAAAGCGACTGATCCGCTGCGCCCGCATCAGAAAGAGCAAAGCTCTCAATTCAGACGAAACGGAACCAGCCAATAATGTATCTATAAAAGCGCTGTTGCGAAAATACAAGGTGTCCTCTGTTCGCTGATCACGTACTTGCATGAGGTCAAAAAGACTTCGGGCCAATAATATATTATTATTTGATTTCACAGCCTGCTTCCGGATCAGCTCCAGTTCGCGCTGGGTTTGAACCAACATTGCTTTTTCTAAAATACCGCTCTCCAGCCTTTTTAGGTTAGCCAGGCTGAGAGAATCTGTTTGGGTTTGACAATAACCGGTTTTGAAAAAACATAACAAAAGGGTGATCGCCAAGAATTTTATGACATAACGGGATAGCTGCATATTCCAGGTTTAGTGGTAGAATGCTAATGATACCTGATTTCCATAACCGATGCGGAAATTTATTTCAGGTATCAATTACAGTTTGAATATACAATTATCCTTTTCCTCAGACAATCTGAAAAAAGAATTAAATACTACCTGATCATTTTATTGAGCAGCATGTACCCCAATATTAAGGCCATTATCCCTAGCACCCCAAGGATCAACCTGGTCAACATGATCCCATAATATTCCGCATTCCTGACCTGTTCGGGAAATAGCGTCAACCTGAAAACTCGCTCTACAGGTTTAGGCCCTTTGGCAATCGTCTGATTAATTACTTGTAACCCATTGGTCAACGCCTGATTAACACTACTGATGTCAGGCTTAGGTGCATCCACCTTAATATTACTAAACTTGGTATTAAAGCTTTCGATCAACAATTCCGTTTGTTGCTGGTATGCATTAATGATCTTGTCCTTTTCTTGTTGTTTTTCTATAAACTCCTGCACCTGCTTATTGTGTTCAAATATCTCCTTTAACATCTCTGTTAAAGTGATCTCATCCATTTGCATTTCCTGATTACTCATATTCTTACTCCTTTCGATGGTTTAATTGTTTGTTCTTTTTCCCTCACCGGCTGCGCCTGTTTTTGTTGCTGCTGTTGTTTCAACTTCCTCTCAATATCCAGTAAAGCATAACCAACCTGGCTACCTTTGAACCGTACCTGTTGGACATCAGTAAAAGCGATACCCCGGCCCAATTCAACTTCATAACCTTGCTGTTCCATATATCGCTTGACATCAGTAACAGATCCACATTGCTGGACCGCTTGTGATAAGTGCCGCTTTAATGTTTCCTTCCGTTGATCGACCCGCTGGCTTTGTGCAACCCGTCGTTCCGGTCTTAAAAACTTATTAGGGCTTAACACTTTCGTCAACCCATATTCGAGTTCCATTGCCCGGCAATAGGCAGCTATCCTTTTGTAGCTATTGCTATCGCTGGCGGTCTTGCCATCATAACCGATGCGGTTGGCTACCACATGTAAATGCTCATGGCCGGTGTCACGATGAGCGATCACCACATACTGGTTGTTGTGAAACCCAAAGTCTTTGGCTAATCGTTCTACCATATCAGCTTTATCCTGTGCGTTCAATTTACCGGCATCAGCATGAGCAAAGCTGACCGATATGTGAAATACCGGTTTACTGACTTTAGGATTCAGCTTACTTACTTCGATAAACTCCCTTGTCAATTGCAAACGGTCTCCGAAGCATTGGTTATGAGCAATGACTTCGACCTGCTTTTGCCTGGCAGTTATTTGCTGCTCTTCTTTGGTTCCCTGCAATCGCCCCTGAAACAAATAGTTCAGGCATCCCCGGAAACTCTTACCGGTTCCTATTTTTCCGACCATGATACATACTTTTTGATTTCCTGAACAATTTGTTGCAAGCCTCGAACCTCCTGATTTAATAGGGCTCTTTCTACAGGGTCCAGATCATCACCCCGGTTCCTTTTCTTGGCGATCTGGTTCAAATTCGCAGCGGTATGATTTAGCGTCCCGATCAGTTGTAAAACAGATTTCGGCAGGCTTTTAACTTTCATATTTATCCGACCATTTAAACCCAAGTCGCGCAAAAAAAGCGGATGGTGGGCTTTCTACATCGTTATATGGAGGTTTGTCAACGGCCCTCTATGGCGGCTTATCTACGGCAATTGGAGGGGGGCTATCAACCGCAGTCGGAAATGGCTATAGAAGTAATATTCCGCCTTGGCCTTTTTTTTTAATGGAATTGGATAAAAGGGGCTTTAGAGTTCAGGCAGCTTTACTGAGGAGACACCTTCCGTCCTTTCTTTTCCCAGAAAATTATTTTTAAACAATAATTAAAATGACGATCTATCTAATTAATAAATGGATTTTTTGATGATTGGCCGAAGACAGTCGCTTAAAATAATTTTCGGAGTTACACTCTAATAACAAATTCTTATTAAACTCGATTAGAATAATCCCATCTGACCTCTGTCGTCAATTTCAAGATTGTCTGGATTGGTGATCTCGAATTCTATCATTTTAATTGGTTCTTTGTCAGGGCTTTGTGGCAGTAGTTGGTATAATACAATTTTAATTTGTTCGGTGAATGGCTCAGTTCTAATGGAGTCTCTATCTAAATCTCCATTTGCAACGTGATTAACGATTTTTGCTGCTTCCTGAAAGGTTTGTTTGACTAATGTATCGTCCCAAAGTACTTTCAGCAAATTGTCACAGTATTTAACCATATCTTTTGAGTTTGGCCTTGGTAAAGAACTATAATCGTTTAGCGCCAAACAACGGAATACAAAAAGTAAATGATACCTCGCTGGTTTAAACGTGGGAGGGATTGCTCCAACTCGAAATAAATAATCAAGCTTGTAATATGAATATGCTGAAACATAATACATCTCCAATTTGTGTTCAAGATTAAATATATCGGTGCCTACTGACTTTAAAAGCGCTTTATAGTTCCGTGTTGTTCTGTGAGGAACCTCCAAAAAAACCGAAGCAAATGCGCGAACTAACGTGGTCATATTGATGATTCTAACCTTTTCAACGGTCTCGTCTGAATTATATTGACGTGATCTTCTTTCATAATACAAACGTTTTGATCCCTCATATGTAGGAAAGTACGTTTCGAGTTTTTTAGGAAAGTCGGCTAAAGCAAACAATTGTTCTTGTGTCACTTCAGTCTGACGATTAGTGGCCTTTATAATAGAATTTCGCACCTCAACGTCCTCCGTAGCAACGATTCTAACAGGAACAAGTACATCCGCATTTAGGTACGCGCGTGATTCATACAAAACAAAACTTGTTTGACACCCGTTTACAATTTGATAATCTTCCAAAACGAATTTGTTCCCTGTTGGGGTTATCCGTCGTGCGATAATTGTAACACCATTATTTAAAAGAGGGAAATAAATTTTAGAAATCGGATCTTCGAGAGTTTCTTTAATTTCTTTATTGACAGCATTCCATTCTTGCCAATGTCTAACATTGTCGTAAAACAATGATGTAATAACTTCCTCGTTACTGTTTTGAATCAGTTTCAGATATTCAATAGAACTTAGTAAGCCAATATAAGCCTGTTCAATATTTGGTAATTCAGGTAAAGCAGTTTTCTGAGGGAAATTAATCTCAGTTGATATCGCGTTTTTGGATTCACGAAAAAGTTTTTGGATACGTTCCGCATCTACAAATTCTAATTCAACCCGCCGGAATAAAGTCAATCCCCGCAAGTCATCTAACGCCGCGTTCCTTCTTGCCACTAAATTAGCATCAATAACCCACTTCCCAGTCGTTGAATAATAGAGAAAACATTGAGGATTACCTTTCTTAAATTTGCTGCTTCTGTTAAATATCTCGCTAACTATCTTATATTTTACCTTAAGGTCTTTGTTCTGTGGGAGAGCGGGTTCAGTAGAAAGAAAGTCTAATACTCCAAAACTGAATTGTCCAATTTTTGCAGTTTCAAAGCTACTTGACCTTTCCGCCTGATTAAATATTAAAGTAACATCAAGATATCCATTTGTTTCAGCAAGATCTTCGATTTCAACATAATCAGTCACCAAACAACCGTTGACGATGATTGATATCGTATCAATGCCACCATCTCCGCCAGCGCCTATATGAATATCTTCAGTTGAAAATGTTTCAGTATAATGGTTGGACGTAACCAAATATCCGGTAAAATGTTCAAATGCTGTCTCTTCTGGAAGAGACACAAGATCGTTCTGTTTAACAAACTCTTCAAGCAACGATTTTGTGATCCTGTCCATTGGTTCTATAATTACTTAACTAAGATATTATTTTTTGATGATAGAATACTCTATATCCTAGAATTAATCCCCAAATAACGATAGCACTTTCCATAATAGTAAATCATCCGGCCAGATTATTTTCTCGTTCTCTTAGACTAGGGTAATAATGATCCTTAAATCCAAACTTGGTGATTATTTCCCCTGAGGTAGTTTTAAACATCGCCAAGGCGATACACCGAAACTCGCCCATCATATTCCAGAAAGGCGCAATGATGCCGTTTAGGTATCGCCACGATCGCGATGATCGTATTTTCAGTATCGATCAGACCTTCGGGCGTAGGATTTTCTTTGCTGATGTCAAATACGCCGGCGCGTTTTCCCCCTGCAACGACCAAACGGTTATCGGTCATCAGCCGGATGTCCTGACCTTCAATATCCTGCCCAAAGAAACCAGAAGCGACACCTATCCCTTTCAAAGTCGGGGTTACCAGTACGGAACCCTCTGTGGTCAGCAACGCGATCTTTAACGCGGTATGCGGCCCTGTAACGGTCGATTTCAGGATCTGGGCACCGATGCTCAACGCCTCGGTTTGTCCTTCCGGGCTGATCCGCAATAAAATTTCCCCTTTGGCGTAATAAAAATGACCTTTGCGCCAAACCATCGCCGAAGGGTCAAAGCCATTTTGCCCGGGATTCACCCGCTCATCCATCATGCCGATATCGATCGTACGCAATAATGCACCCGTTCTGTTGAAATGGCTGAGTTGCAGACCATGGATGGTAAAATGCAATACACTTACCCCGTTCTCCACGTTGAGGCAGCATCCAAGGGCAGCTTCCGGCAAAAAATCGAGCGTTTGTAAAACTGCTTCCCGCTCAAAATAGGAATAAGCCCCGAGTTGCTGGTTAGTATGCGTGCTGATCTTTTCTCCAACGATCAATACCTGGTCGGATAAGGCAGGGTCGGCAAGCAGGGCCAAAGGCGAGTCATTATATCCCACCTTAAACAGGTATTGATAAGTTTGTTTTCCTTCCCAGTTGCCCCTGAAATAATGTAAGTCTCCTTGTTGCTGCCCGATCGCCATGAGCTGATCATGGTACGTCATGATGGCGTACCAATTGGTATTGTTCCGTAACTGGATATAGTCCGGCTTGGTATAGACCGGCGGCAATTGCAGGCGATGCTGGATAAAACGATTGGTATCCGCGTTCAGCAAACGGTCTTCTGGCAAAAAACTGCTCATCATCTTCAAGCCACTGGTATCACCCGATTCAACCTGTTGGTGAATGATCTCATAAGCGATGCCCAGCGAGGTTTCATTCAGCTGCGCTTCTGGGTAACGCCGGTTCATCTCTGCCAGCACGGTCAGGAAAGATGTCTTTTTGAGCCGGGGTACATGCTGGGCATAGACCTGCCTGACCTCCTGTGCCAGCTGCCCATGCTCATCATCATGGCGTAGCTCCAGATAGGCGCTTAAGCAAGCTTCGGGCTGCCCGGTATCCGCCCAGCCTTCCAATAAGAGGGATTCAGCTTCTTTCTTTTGCTTTAATTTATCCAGGGTCAGGACCGCTGCTTTTTGATAATCTTTAGCCTGCCTGAATTCGGTCACTTTTTCCCGGTAACAAGCTTCAGCTTTTTCCTCCCGGCCGATCATCAGGTAAAGATCACCTGCTTTTTCGAGGTTGTTCAGTTGGAGATAAATCGGAATGGCCTCTTCGAGCAAGCCTCCTTTTTCCAGGCATTCGGCAGCCATACGCTCGTTCTTCAGGTGATCCCGGTATAAGGCCGCGGCCTCCCGGTACATTTTCCCTTGCTGCAACACATTGGCCGCGGTATAAAAGTCGCCCAGCAAATGCGCATGGATATAGGCAGCCCGTTTAAAATTCCCCTGCTCGACGGCTTCATTAGCTGTTTTGATATAGCGGGCCCGTAACTGGGCGTTGTAATTGCTCAGGTCCCAGCCGTCCACCCTGCGACCACCACCCAGGTTGCGCAAATTAAATTGCGTCTGACGCCGGGTCAGTTTACCCGATTGCGGAGCGCTCCCGCGGTTCAAATAAGGGCTGCTGAGCGGAATAGCATATTGTAACGCCTCATCGCTATTTTTATCAAACAGGTCCATTAAACGCTTGAGTTCGGTATCGCGCTGTTTTTCGATATCAGCCAGTTTTTGCCCGACCCATTGCTCGATCTTGTGCAACAACCCGCCAGAGGAACCGGAACGGGGGAAAGCTCCAGAGAAGAACCAAGATAGTGGCGCAAAAATGATTTTGCCGATCAGCGCCAGCAGAAGTAACATATACAGGCCCAGCTGGGCGAGCCAGTTCGTTGCCTGTTTACCATATTTTTGTAAGGCGGTTTCGTCCGGATCGGCAGAAGGGATCTGGTCAAGCGATTTACTTCCGACATCCTCTTTGATCGCTTCCATTACGCTTTCCGGCTCGTCTTCAACCTTCAGCCCGATCTGCTGTAAGACAGGCGCCGGGGTCAAACCCGGGTGCGCGAAACTCCAGTCCGACGGTCTGGGTGCAGATAAATGAACAAAGTCGGTTAATTTCACTTCGTCTTTGGATTCAAAGCCCACCAGCCCGATATTGGGGTGAAAGACCTGGATATCCCATAAAAGTAAAGCCTTGAGCTCATCAGCACCGGTTACGGGCCAAAGGTCTGCCTGTACGGGTAAATAAAGCTTATCTGTCATGCGTCCATAAGGGTAACGAACCAAAGCCGCGGGCGGCTGCTGCGTTCCGAAGATGACGAACAGGCCGGACCCGCTATCGTCATGAATACCCTGTGGGAGGACATAACAACGCAGACCATTGAGATCGACCTTCCAGGTATCCAGTTCCCGGAACCAGCCCGCAGGCGAAGCCCCTTGCAAGAATGCACCGGCCAGCGGCCGTTTGCTGTGTTCGTTATAGCGAAGTTTGAGCTGCATCTTATTTCAATTGCCGGATAAAAGGTTCGATATAGGTGTGGTAAAAATCCGCGGCCAGCATCACATTGCTTTGACGGTTGCCGGTAAAATACGACGAACCGGTGATCTTACCATCGGCGCTCCAGCAGGCGGTCGTCTTTTCGATCACCAGGATGATACTGCTCTCCGGGATATCCGCATCCGAGCTTTTTAAATGCAAAAAGCCCCTGGAGTCCAGTACGGCCTCGCTGCCATCCGCCCAGCTAAATTTAGTGAATTTGATATAAGGAAGGTGTGCTACCTCGATATTTTCCTGTTTGACAGGTTTAACTGTTTCAAGGGAGTTCAGGCTATTGTCCTTCAGACTGATATTGCGACCGTGCTGGTCGAGCCGGATCTCGCGCTGATCGATATACAGTCTGCCAGACGTGTTCACATAAATATTTTTGGCAGAATTGATCACACTGTAGCCGTTATTGATCAGTTTCTTGATCTGGTTAAGCACCTGGAAATGTGGAATCGACGGTAAGGCTTTGAACAGTTTCCTATCCATAGCCGTCGGCATACTCTGCCCGGTCAGCGGGTCCACGGAGACAACGTCGGCCACGCGTGCGATATGGAACAAGCCGTTATCAAACTTGACCTCTTCGGCTTTAATGTTATTCAGTTCATGGATCATCAGGTTAGGATTTTCCAAATCCACCTGATAGATTCTGAGATAAGCCCCGGGCAGGTTTCTGACCAAAATGAATAGGTAGGTTTTGACCTGTCCCCAGTAGTAATCTCCGGCATCAAGCTGATCGACGAGTTCCCTGGCGCCCTGGTCTTTCTCTGTCCAGCATAATACCCGCCGGTCCTGGGTAATGATCGCTGTTTGCCCTGTGCTCATTTTAAAAGTGTTGTCATGCTTCAGCTTGATCTTGGATGAAGGGAATAGCAGCGGGAAGTCCGTTTCGGAAAGCATGGCCGGTAAGCCGGATAGGTTATAGTTGCGCTGCGCGGGCCGTTTTCGGTTAAAGAGCGTTTCCTCCAGATCGATCAGGGCCGTGGCCGCCAGTTTATAGCGTTTGCCCCGGGTCTCGTATAAAGCGATATGCCCGTCCCGATTGACCTCGACCAGGTAGTCCAGTTGTTCCTTGACCTGGGCAAAGGCGGTCATAAAAGCGGGATCTTCCCGATAATGCGGCCCGGTGATCAGGATATATTTTGCCTTGGCAGTAACGGTATCTGATACCAGTTTTTTGAGCTGCGCCCCACAGTTAAGCGCAGGGTCCAATTGTTCTAACGTCGTTAAAATACCTTCCTTGGTATGCAGTTCCATCGGCAGGGAAACTTTACCCCCCAAAGCCCAGGCATCCAAAGGATCCCGTTTGCGCCCTTCGCTAAAAGCCAGCGCTGCCGCCAGGCCAAATACCCGGGGCATGCCCCACATCTTAAGGGTAGTATCTAATAAAATATGCCATTCCTGGTTCGCCTGATCGGGTAATTCTTCACGCTGCAGGAACAAAGCTTCGTTATTGGCAAGCCTGGCAGTAAGCAGCAGGTCGTCCTGTGCCAGTTCACTCAATAATAATTTATCAAAATGCCCCCGGTTGCTGATATCGGAAACGCCGCCGATAGACTGGTCACTGCTACCGCTCAGGTGCATTGGGATATTCAGTGCCGCGCTGATCTGGTGCGCCAAACGCGCCAAACCGGCCGTCTTCAGATCGGCGGTTAAAGTCGCCATCAGGTCGTCGGGTGCCGGAGCCGGCAAGGGGATAGCTGCTTTTACGGGGATATTCGTGATCCCGGTCCGCAGTTTCATTTCCAGCGTAGCCGTATCTTTAAATTGTTCCAGTGCGAAGGCCAGCGGCATCAGATCGGTTTGCAGTGCAGTAAATCCAAAATCAAGACTTCGGTTAAAAATAAGCTCATCCAGCGAACCGCCGCGGAATGTTTTCAGAATGCTCTTGAGCGGTTTACCGTCTTGTTTGTTTGAGTTTTCCAGCACCGCCTGGCACAAGGTCACGCGTTTGATGCCTGAGCGGCATTCAAAAGGAAGGCCGTTGATTAACTTCATCAGCTCGAGTGCCTGTCGGATCATTTGCTTGGCGACCATATGCTCGGTCTCCTGGTAATCAGATCGGTATCCGAGCCTTTGCAGATATGATCCCGGTTCAAATAAGGTTTCGGAATTGTCCTTACAAGCGCAAAGCAGCAGCAGCACCGTTCCGATGGTGATCTCGGCGGAAATCTCGAGTGAATCTAAAATAAAGACTAGGTCCTCCCGGTAACAGATCGTGCCGCCGTTGGCAAACTCCAGGACATCCCCTCCTTCGGCCCATTTCCAAAAGTAACCGTTCATCCCCTGGAAATAACGGATGGTTTTGATTTCATGCTCAGTCATGGCCCGTTTCCGTTAGACGCACCGCGCTGCGGCGTGCGGGTTGAAAATGAGCGATCGGGATGGCCTGCCAGTTACCATCAGGCTCAAACAGCATCAATGTTTCTTTTGGCGCCTCGGCGAGTGCGCCTAATACAGGCGGGTCGAGGTCGTAACCACTTGGCAAAAGCATTTGGTCCCGGGGCCAAAAAGTCTTGCCGGGTAATTGCGGCAAAGGGCGTCCGATCACTAACACTTCACCTTTTCCTGAAACAGCGAAACTTAACGTTTGCAATCGTGTGCCTGCCGCGGTTTCCGCATAGGCTTTCCAGCTCTTCAGGTCCGTCATCAAGGCAAAGACCTCCTGCACAACGGCTGAACGGGACAAACGGATCGTGACCGGAAGGAACAATTTCCCGGGCATTGCCGATACCGGGAGCTCGATCGGGACGAAGGCCTTGATCGGTTGCCAGTCCAATTTAGGGAGTTTACCGGTCGGCGTTTTCTGTTGGTCAGGAAACAATCGCTCCACCGGATCGGCGGTATAGCGGTGCAAAACAGGTAAGGAAGCGATGCGTTTATCCGGTGTGCCGCCCACAGCGATACCCCGGAGCCAGATCAGATCCCCATCGGTAGCGGCTTTTAAGCCGGGGATGCCACGCAGACCGCCCAGCGTATCGCCGTATTTATTTTCCAATACCAGGATCTTTTCCATTAGGCGGTATGCATTATCTTTTTCCAAAGCTCATCGATGGGCTTTTGTACATAATTTCGTTGCTCTTCATTGCCGATCCAGCCACAGCGGCTGTTCAGGTGGGCAAGCCGGTCCTTGATGACCGATCGCTCTGCCATGGAGATCTCTTCCTGCCATTGCTGGCTGAGTTGCTCCACTTCGTTATAGATCTCGTCCGGGTTAGGAACAGAGCTGAGGGAGGCCCTGGGGTGACTGGCTTCTTCTTTAGCGCTCAGGTCCACGACGGCGCTCACGATATTGCAGATGATCTCGCGCTGTTCTTCCGTATCCCAGATATGGCGCAGGACCCACAGGTCTGATGCGATGGCTTTCTCCCGTTTGCAGATCAACGCGCTGGCGGCGATCAGCCTTTGCAGTTTGACCGCGCGGCGGTCGGATACTGCGAGGCCAGAATTGCGGAGTTTTTGAATGAGTTCAATATAGTCCTTGCGGATACCGCTCAGGTCGACCAAAGAGGTTTGTCCCTGCAATTGCCGGATATCTTCGGTAGCTATACTTGGCTTATCGCCGGCAGCCTTTTGTTCCAGCATCCAGCCGGCGTCAAGTAAAGCATTCAGTTGTTGCGGGTCGACGTTATCGCAGCGGACCCGGATCAAAAAGCGGTCGAACAAGGCTTGAAGGGCCTCGTCCTCGGGTAAATGGTTGCTGGCACCGATCACCATCAGGGCAGGCAACTGTCGGGTTTCCCTGCCGCGGCGGAAGATCTTTTCGTTCAGGACCATGAGCAAACTATTCAGGATCGCGCTATTCGCGTTGAGTAATTCGTCCAGGAAGATCAGCGAAGCCTCTGGCAACATCCCTTCCGTATTGGTCACGAGTTCTCCATCCCGCAATTTACGGATATCGAACGGGCCGAATAGTTCATTGGGCTCGGTAAATCGTGTCAGCAGGTATTCGAAGGTTTTGCCATCGAGTAATTTGGAGAGTTCCCTTACGGTCGCACTCTTTGCGGTGCCCGGAGGGCCCAACAGAAACAGGTTCTCCCTACCCACCAGGCAAATGCCCATCAGGTCGATGATCTCGTCTTTGCCGACAAATAATTCTTTCAGGTGCCGCAGAACGGCCTGGAGTTTGTCGACGGTCGCAAATTCTTGGGTAGTATTTTTAGTCATGTTTAGTTAATTCATTGAATTCAAGCCCCGGCCAGAATTGTTCCTGGTACAGGCCCATCGTTTCTGTCAGCGCCACTTGTTCCCGCTCACCGAGGCGGGTCAGATCCCGGTGTGCGATAATGCGGTCAAGATAAATGGTTTTCAAGGCGGCGTTGTTTAAAATAGGTTGCGTATCGGCGATGGTTTGGATATTCAGTCCCACCGAGGACAATGGCCAGGCCGCGGCTGTTTCTTTCAGTCTTTGAACAAGCGGGTCGTCCGGCGAGATCCCGCTGCTAAATTTGAACAGCGGCCCGAGGTGGCGGAAGAGCAGATCGACAGACCACATCGCCGAGTCATCCAGCGTTCCGGTATAAGGTTGTAAATAGTTTTCCATGAGCTCTGCTTCCAGTTCCCGTAACAACACGAACTGGATGGAGCGGTACAGGTATTGTGCCGCCCAAAGCGCGGCATCTTTGTTCAGCCCAGGTAATTCAGCGGGCATCTCCAGACGTTCGGTCCGGTCGAGCTCAGCGATCAGCCGTGCCGAAGCCTCCAGGTCAGCGGCGTTAAAGTCGGCTAACGCGCGGGCAACGGTTACCCGGCCTTCGCTGAATAAACTGTTTAAAAATTCGCTGAATTGCATGATCCTTAAAATAAACGAATAATATTGGCTTTAGCAAAAACATGGGTACCTAAATGCAGGCTCAGTAATTTCTAATTGCTATGTTTCTCTAATATTGTTGGTAATGAAACTATTTAACTAAATATTAAAACAGTCTCATTTCTAAAAAAAAGCGTCAATATGCAAGATCATTAAGTGCGCGTTAAACCGTCGGGCATAAAAAAGACCGCCTCATAAACTTTATGAGGCGGTCGAGCAGCTCTTAACTTACATGGTAGCTTAATTCATGCGCTTCCCACAGCGCAGGTATTTCCAGTTTATGAGTTAACCGGTCTAAAACCGCTGCAGGTACTCTGGCATCACGACTTTTATTTTGTCCATGGAGGTTTTCATAGGGTACTTCAACATAGGTGATCTTCACCTTTGCTTTATAGGTGGTGAACAGATCAATCAGTTGCATTCGCATTTGGCTGGTGGTATTGGTTGCGTTCCAGATGAAAGATTCTTGTTTGCGCAGATAAACCCTCGCCTGTTCTTTTGCTTCCTGTATCACTTGCCCGTTACCTGTTTTATCTGTTGGAGATATACCCCGTTCGACACGCATATGATCTAACGAAATGACCAGCCAATCCGGATAATGTTTTTTAATAAAAGTATCTTTGCCCGCACCGGGTAAACCACTCATCAAAATTACTTCAAACGCAGGCTCATCAAACGGAACATAATCCAGATAAGCATCATCATGTTGCATATAATACATTTGTGCATGCCCCGAAGTAAACGCCCGTGCTTTACCCCAACAATCATTTTCTTGACAAAACGCTTCAAAGCAGTCGATGCGATAAAGCATTTCCTCCTGATCGTCACAAACGCGGCCCAACATATCGGCACGAGCCAGCAGAGCTAACCATTGGGTATTGACTTCCATACTGGCTTTTACTAAGGCCTTCAATGGGTCTGGCTTTTCAAACAACCATATGGGTAAACCATGATGGCGTACCAAACCAACGATCTGTTCGCGAATGACGAAAGGCGCAGGCTCATTTATGTAAAGCAATTGCCTTGCAAACTGAGCACCTTTACGGGCATGACCGTTTGATGTAATGCTGCCATCAGTCTCAAAAACCGTAGTGCTATATTTTTCAACGTCATGTAATAAAGCGGCTGCCCATAATATTTCCTGATCATCTTCGGACAAAACCTGAAAAGCCGGTTCTACTTTCAATGCCGCCAGTACCATTTGCGTATGTATAGCCACGTTGCCTTCGGCGTGATAGCGTGGGTCTTGCTGAACTTCGTTCATACGTTTTATCCAGTCAAATCGCTGTTCAAGATATGTCCAATCTTTGTGTTCACTAAAGGTCCACATAATTCCTCCTTTCGTTAATTAATGGTGCACGTTTCCAGTTGCGAGTCCAGTGTTCATCGGTTTTAACATGCCCCTTTCGTACATATTTAAATACGTTTTGAGCAAAAGCATCAACAGCATAACTGTCGGCATTACGACTAACAATACCCTCCATGGTAGTTGCTTTTTGATCATAGACATCATAAGGATCAAACGCACCCGTACCGTTTACCAATGTCAGCATTTCGGCTTCAAACCGCTGTTGATCTTTCGGCGTCGCTTCGGTTTTAGCGATTGGAACAGTAGGCAGATCAAGCATATTGGCATAAAACTGAGTTTCCTCCCAGCTCAACCATTGGTCGTGCTCTCGTATGCCGAACACATAAAAATGATGCTCCAGTTTACGATATTCTATAGAATGTATCGCATACAGATTCTCTCCGAAGATCTCCAGATCGCCTAGGTCATGTTTAACCATCTGCCAGAATCGCCTGAGACTTTCAGTCCATGGTGATATAGTTGGCGCCGCATGCGAGCGCGCAAAAACGCCAAGTTTAGACAGGCAATTATTTTCGCCGTCCAGTTTTTCTGTATGTATTAAGTTTGGGATGCGTTGTAGATGCTCCCAATAGTCGTGCGCTATACGGTCGTCGCTGGTTGTGCCCGGCGAAAACGGATAATGATAGGTACGACCATATTTTTGTGATAAAGCCATGTTTTCAAGATTAAAATTAGAAAATAAAAAGTCGCTTCCTTCCCCGGGATGGGAAAGATCATAAATGATTTATGCGCGGACTATTACATGGCTCAAAACTTAAAGCGTTTTTTGTGATACAAATGTAAGAAACTAAATCTGAATACATTAATGGTTGCTAAAGATTGCTTATAGCACTCAAACCTCAACTATTTTATGCTGCTAATGGAATGTGGTGATTATCCAAGATAAAGAAATGTAATTCGATTCGTAAATTGAAGATTAATCTCAAAGCAATGTATGTTCTTTATTTCCTGAATTCTCTCGCGTTAAATAGATTTATCGTATTTCAAGTAAATTCTATCTATTTTAGTTTACTATTAAACTCCTTGTCACCATGTCAGACACTATTACCTATCAGTACAATAAATCATCTGCTTTGAACAAAGCAAACTCTTTAGATGAGTTGTTTTTGGCAAAATACAGTGAGGTTCAAAAGAAAAATTCGTCCTGTTTTTTTTGGGGTCGCCTGACTGACCCATATACTACTGCGCGATGCCTGCTGGCCTTATCTAACGTGGTGCAGTCTAGTTTCAGTTTATCTCCTTTTCAGCTTGCCTTGTTAAAGGACCCTATTGTTACAGCTGGTAACGAGAAAATCAGGTTCGAGGGATTTTCGCATTGTGCTGGTGTATACGCGCGGGTAGATGTTTTAGGGGACGGGCACGATGGTGAATTCCTGGAAAACGGCACTACGAATGTAGATTTCAACCAACCGATGCTTTCAGCCTTGAGCGGTATTCGCAAAAACGAAAACGTTTTACTTTCTATCGGTCAGAAAGAGGTAGGCCTGCATCGCGAAAATGAAAAGGTAATCGAACGTAAAGTACCGCTTCCAGTAAAATGGATCAAGGGTTTAACTTCAGTGCAGATGTTCCTTTCAGAGTCTGAGAAAGTACACTCGTTCAACCGGCTTCAGGCTTTGCAGTTATTTAAATCAATACCAGCCGGTAAACCTAAGACCGATTACTATTTACTGGTTCGGGGGGGCAAGCCGATATTTTCTCCAGTCAAATCTAATGATGCTATAACAATTGGCGGCATACACCGGTTAAAACTGATTGAACCCCTGCTGGCTATGGCGGATGAGTTGAGAGTTTTCCCGCATACCACTATGCAGGCAACGACCTGGCAGGTTTATATCGGGGCGATAAGATTCACCTTGTCTTTATCCAGGGATGCCTGGCGCGGATTTTCGGGTGAAGGGGCAGCGTTGGAATCTTTGATTGAAGATGTGCCGGACCAATGGGTAGAACTGGTAGACAACTACAGTTATGCCAACCAGGAATTTAATGCGACCCTACTCGCCGTAAATGAAGGTTTAGATTTGAAAAAAGTAGAAAATATAACCGGGAGGCTATCGGCTATCGGGCTACTGGGCTATGATCTGGACGAAAATAATTTTTTCTACAGAAGGCTTCCGTTCAAGCTAAGCAGGATTATGAGCCTTAATCCAAGACTAAAGGATGCCGAGAAACTGCTGGCGGAGGGTAAAGTAAAAATTATTGCAAAACATGATAATAAAGTAGAAGCACAGGTGGAAGGTAGCGGCGTAAAACATATCGTTATACTTAACGGAGATAAGGAGCAGTGCACGTGTACCTGGTTCAGTAAAAACCAGGGAGAGCGCGGTGTCTGCAAGCATATTTTAGCAGTTAAAAAACTTATACTTAACTAGACTGCCATGACCGTCACCGAAGAGTTTGCGAGTATCGTTGCGAAGGAAGCCGAAGTCATTCCATTTTTGAAGGGGTTGGACAAAGCGCAAAAAAAAGAATTGGGGCCATCCCTCAAAAAGCTCCAGAAGCACTATTCGGAGTTTGTACAGCAGGGAACAAGCTCGTCTTATTCTTCCAGGGGATCGCAAGCTCAAAATTTGATTCTAAGCACTGCCGCATTTATTTGTTTCAACCAAAAAGATTTTGAGCAAAGTGTTTCCTATGGGATCATTAACCGCGAGAAACTTACACCAATTTTACCCTGGTTTTGTCCGGACTGGTTCAATACTTATGTAGACAAGCTATCCCAGCAGGAGTTTGTGCCCTTTGATTACAACTGGTATCTGGATCTGATCGATCAGGGCTATTTGCAGCTTAACCGGCAAATGGTCGCGAAAATCTTACCGGAGCTTATTTTCGTAAGAAAAGAAAAGACCTGGAAATTTGAGTACCACCCCGAAAATCTTTTAAAAAGAGAATCGACCTTAAAAGAACATCTCTGGTATTTATTTGAATTTGAAACCAACTTACACGCCGCTGAAAACTACAAGCAATTCGAGGACAACTCCGCTCCAGGTAGATGGATGAATGCGCTGAAACTTTACACTAACCAAGGAAAGATCAGCAGGGAGAGGCTGTTAAATGAAAGTATTTTATGTGCAACAAAGAACTTTAACCAATCAGCATCGAATTGGTTTATGGATTTTTTTATGTTTCTGGAACCTTCCAAAGGTGAACTGCTGCACTTCCAAAACGAACTGTTAAACACTTTTAATTCCGCCAATAGCAAACCTTATAACGTTGTTTTGAAATTATTTAAGGATTTGGTGGTTGATCCGGAATTTGCAATCTTACCATTCCTTGACCATGTACCTTTGGTACTGACGGCTGAATCTAAAACAGCGGTTTCCTCAGCTCTGATGGTTTTAGATAAGCTGGCCAAAAAGTATCCTGACCAGCAGGAGCAAATCTGTGTGATTGCCTGCCAGGCTTTTATACACCAGGACAATAACTTGCAGCTCAGAGCGGCTAAGCTGCTTCAGAAATATGGCGACACCAATTCTGAAACGCTTAAAGAAGCGCTTCAGGCTTATTATGAGAGCCTGTTTTCAGAAGCGCGCCACATCTTATCCGATTTTTCAAAGGAGTATATAAGCAGCGATGCTTTAATTGAAGATCAGCTACCGGAAGCAGCTACAGCTCTGGTGGAAATAAAGTTGCCTGAAAACTTTGACGAATTCGTCTTCTTAGCCAGCCAGTCATTTGATCAAAACGAAACGTATCATTTTGACTTGTTACCTGCGAGTATCCTGAAATTTCAAGATCAGATGACAGCGGGTAATATCCTCAAGTTAATGCCCGCCTTCCAACGGGCTTATAAAATAATCACCAGTGATTGGGCCAGCACAATGGGTTACCTAGATAGCATGCTGGCGAAGTTTTTCACAAGCTATGGCCAGCTCCTGGTTAGCCTTAACCCTGTAGCCGCTGAGCCCATTCGCTTAATGCATCAATCTTTTGTCAAATCAGAGGAAGAAAAAAAGGCTAAATGGAATAGCTATCAAATAAGGCTCGGAAGCATTAAGGCATGGGAGATTTATACACATTCTACAGGATACAAACCACATAAGCATATCTTGCTCAATGCTTTTTTTATGCTGGAGAGAAATAAAAGTCTGCCCTTACTGTCTACGCCAACGCATGAACCTTGCCGGGTCTCAACAATCGCATTAATTGAGCGCCTCAGTCTTTATCAGAAAGCTAATGTTATTCCAGGTGACATGGACTTTCAGGTCGCGATAGCGCGTTGTTTTACGATTGATCAGGCAGAGGCCCTCAAAATTGCAAATGCTAAACTTCACGGTGAATATCGGGAATTGGTAGGAGTAGTCTTTGGCGAAGAACAGTCACCGAAAGACGGCTCCAAGCTTAAATCTGCCTGGCTGGTGGCTGGCGTAGTAAGAAATTCAGGTAATTTGACGAAATGGGCTAGCTATACCAGTTTAACGGATGCTTACCTTACCGGTGATTTCGCATGGAATTCATTAGTGGAGAATTACATCTCACAGCAATATGATTATAACCTGCGCAAAAACATTGATGTACATGCTAAAAGAAAAATCATCAGGATCGACTTTGGTGACAAACAAAAAAAAACATCAGTTTTTAAAACGGCGTTAATTAAGATCCTTCAGATCCCTGCTAAAAAAGAAACAGATTTGTCTATCTATGATTATACTGAACTCAAATTTGACTACATCTCGGCTGAGCACAATGACATCAAACGCCTGCTTTACCTTAATCCAAATCAGCCGCAAATTCTGCTCGCTCACATCATTAACAAAGGGTTAAAATATGTGGACTTTTCCGGTGAGAATGATAAAAAGTTAATCATTTATGCACTTGAAGTGCTATTAACTTTAAATTACAGTAATAGTTCTATTACTGATTTATTTGTAGCATCCTGTATGATCAGCAGTGATAAAACCGTACGGACTTATGCCGCTGAATCATGGATCAAAGGCGTAACAGAGGGAAGCATGGATAGCGGGGCACTTGGCAGGATCATCGGCAAGCACGAGCAAATAGAACTGGCTCCTTTAAAGCGCTTTACAGATCTTGTCATAGCCCATATGTTCCAGATATCCCAAAAGCATAACCGTGCATTGGAGATCCTGTTAGAATGCTCCATCGAACAGATGAGTTATGTTCCGATAAATGGATGTAAAAAGCTCTTGGAGATCTATGCAGAAGTGTTATCTGTCAACAAAAATAAAGTAAATAATGAACTGGTCATGAAGCGATTCAAAGCCTGGGAAGCCACTGAGGCCCTAAAAAAAATCATTCAAAAGCTGCAAACTACCGAAAGCTAATTATCTTTATTTGTTTTGCGCGGAAGGATTAAAAATAATTATATTTATTGAACCTGAACCAACAGGTATTGATACCAATGTCTCCCTGGAAAAAAGCGCTTCTTTACTTTTTATGCTTGTTAATCCTGACCTGCTCCGCCGTGATGATTATCCTGGCCTGCGGCCCCGAGCCCGATCCTTATGACTATGGCGTGTCTTTCTTTCACAATAACATTTCCGGGGGCAAAGCGTATCGCGCTTTTTATTTTACAAGCAGCCAGTCCTTATACGATGTGGATGAGCCGGTCAATGAACAGGACGTTAATGCTTGGGAATGGGCTTCCTATTTAAAAGGTAGAGTAAAAGCTTCCGACGTGAAGAAAGTGATGTATCAGCTCAATCATCCAGCGGACAGTGTTTTATTGCAAGGATACCTGAATTTAAACAGAGGGCTACCGGACAGCCTCAAGCGGAACACTTTTCTGCCTGCATTAAGAAAAAACAAGGCAGCCCTGCTATATTATCGGTTCGTTAAAATTATCGAACCGGCCGTAAGCTATAAAGATCCCTGGAGATCTGAACCTGCGGATACCGCCTATCTGCTCAAAAATGCGACCTATGCTTTAAAGGAAGCGTCTTCTGTAAAGGATCAATTCTTAAAGACAAGGTATTATTACCAGGCGCAGCGTTTGTTCCATTACACCGGACAAAATAAACGGGCGATTGACATCTACGAGAAACAGATAGCCAATGCCAGAACCAGCTACTATATCAAAGGCTTAACGCTTGGATTAAGGGCCGGTGAAGAGTGGAGAACGGGCGATCCCGCTAAGTCCGCGTATCAATTCTCCAAGCTTTTCACAGGGTTCCCAGAAAGGCGCATTCAGGCCTATCAAAATTATGTAGCTAATAAGGTGCCCGAAAGCGAGGTGATCGCTTTCGCCAGGAGTAATGACGAGAAAGCTGTTGTCTATGCCATGAACGGTTTTTATACACCCCGGTTCAGCACCAAGTATTTGAAAAAGGTTTACCAAACCGCTCCCCGCTCACCCTTTGTTGAGATTTTACTGGCACGCGAGGTAAACAAGCTGGAGGCCGGATACTTGACACCTAAGCTAACCGATCATCTACCTTATGACAACTTGGATGGTGATTATTATGGCTGGAACGATTCCTTAAAAAAAGCCAAAAACATGGGCAAATACATCAGCGAGCTTGGAAGCTTCTGCACGATGATAGCCAAAGAAAAAAAATGCAGAAATCCACAGCTGGGGATGATCACAAAAGCCTACCTGGAATGGATGACCGGTAAAAATGCAGCCGGGTTTACCGCCATCAACGAGGTAGATGATGCCGGATTAGCTATCAAGATGCATGACCAAAAGCAACTGGTTAAGCTGCTACTGATAACGCAAAAGATTAAGCGACTCGATAGTGCTGCTGAGCAGGAATTAGCGCCCTCCCTGTCCTGGCTGGATCAAAAGGTTAAACAGGAATCCATCACCAACGGTGAGCGGATAAAAGCATTCCAGGACTACGGGGGAGAGCGCAGGCTGCAAAGATTCACCTGGTCGGCACGGGATGTCTATCAAAAATTATTGGCCCCAATGTATTTATCGCGGCACGATACAACTAAGGCAGCGCTGTCGATGCTGAAAGGCATGCCCAAGCTGCACGAAGATACCTTGGCATGCTATCACCAGAACTATTGGAATGATTACACGACCATCAATTTTTGGCAGAATTACCTGCATTCTTCTAATTTCCGCCAGCTTATTTCCTACAAGAAATACAAGAAAAAGGGAGAGAATACCCCATACGCCAAAATTCTGACGTCCGGATTAAAGCGGACATCCTTTGACTGCTTATACAATTTACTGGGAACAGCCTACTTGCGCGAGCATAACTACCAGCAGGCCGTTTCGGTGCTGAGCCAAATCAAAAAGTATTCCCCGAAGGACTTCCCCCTTGAATACTATAATGGCCCAAGACTAAAAAGCAATCCTTTTGTGGTGCAACTCAATGATTACCCTAAAAACTATCATCAGGGAAAACGGGGAGGCTATTCCAAATACCGCTTTGCCAAAACAATGTATAATCTTCAAATGGCAGTTAAGCGTAATCCTCAAAAAGCTGCCCGGTATACATTTGCGATGGCTACGGGTTTGTACAACACCTCGCGTTATGGCAATGCCTGGTTCATGATCGCCTATGCCTATTCTGATTCCTGGATTGAAAAAAACCGCAGGGAGCCACTTTATTACGACCAAGATCTGAATAAAACCATCGATGCCGAAAAGCTTTTCTTAAAGGCAAGACAGCTGAGCAATGATCCAGAGTTCAAAGGCCAATGCACCTTTATGGCTGCCAAGTGTAAACAAAATCGCTATAAGGGCGCGGACGATGAATTTGTGCACCATAAATACTTCCAGGGACATGCCGATCCATACCAAGATGAGATTAGAAGAAACCCCTATTTTACAGAGCTTCGCAAAAGCTATTCCCGAACCCGGTTTTATCAAGTCGCCGTGCATGAATGCAGTTATTTCCGTGATTTCTTAGCTTCGGCTCACACCAGCAAGAAAAAACAACAACCCGGTAAATGAAAATCAACATGGATACAAAATGTATGACGCTAAAAATAGAACCTAATTAATTTTTGCAATAGTTCTTCATCAAGTTCCTCAATACGTGTATATAAAAAAGATAGTACTATAAGAATTTTGGGCGTGGCTCAAGAAAAACAATAGCAATTTGACACCTTAGTTGCTCTTGGAGAGTAATCTCCTGCATATCTATCTTTCAACTCAATTATTAGAAATACAGAAATCTGTATTTCTAAGTTTCTAGATTTACATAAGTCTACACTTATGTAAATCTAGAAAGCTATATTGTATCATAGATTCTAATTTATTCTTGACTAGTGACTTACTTAGTAATATCTAAAAGATTATTCTTTTTTCGGCCTATCTAAATATATAATGACATTTTCTCGTTTTTAAAAATAACTTAACTGAGGTCTGGCTAAAACAAATCTTGCTTTATCGTTTTAATCGGACCACCCCGCTCTAAGGCATTATGTTCCTGCCACTGGCTCTGCTGTTGTGCTATCAGTTGTTCTGTTTGCCAAACCTTTATTTTTGCTTCCAGTCTGGCCAGGCAAAGTTTCTTGTTTTCTAACTGAGATCGGGTGTCCATCGCCATAACTTGTAAGCCCGATGGCAAATGGGTTCCCCGCACAGCAGTTTCCACCTTGTTTACATTTTGCCCACCAGGGCCGGATGAGCGGCAGGTTTCCAGCTTTACATCTTTAACGTTCCATTGCATCAGTTCCTTCACATCAAAAGCGGCTACGCCCACAAACCAGTTTTTCCGCTTGTGGTATTTGCGATATGGGCTTTGTGCTATCCATTGTACTGTGCCAGTCCAATCCTTTACAAATGCATCCAGGTTATGGCCGGTTGCCATCATGGTTGCAGATAGTAAGGTGCCATTTAATTCGCCGGCTTTATTTTCCAGTACTTCAATTTGAATGGCTTGCTGTTTGGCCTGCTTCATCAACAAGTTTTGCACGCAGGCTACAACCCGGCAGCATTCTGCAGGGCCTTTACCTGAGGTGATCTGTATCATCATCTTTTTCATCACTACTCCTTATTCATTCTAACAATACGTGGATAAAATTTGCCTTCGATATCAACCAGATCGCTTTGCGCTGCTATCACGGTTTCGATATCCTTATAAGCTAAGGGGTTCTCTTCGACCGTGCCGCCAATTAGGGTAACGCCGGCATTGGTCAGCATTTTTTTCATAGCAGACACCGTCATACTGTCCTTAGCCTTTTGCCTACTCATGGCTCGCCCCGCGCCATGCGACGCGGAATATAAAGCATCACCGGTTCCTTTGCCCGATACCAGGTAAGCGGGAGTGGTCATACTACCGGGGATAATACCTAATTCGCCCTTATGAGCAGGTGTTGCTCCCTTTCGGTGGATGATCACTTCCCGGCCATCTGCCAACTGGTCTTTCCAGGCAAAGTTGTGATGGTTCTCTACCACATGCAAAGCTTTCAAGCCTAATGCTTTTAGCAGGTTAGCATGAATACGTTCATGACAGGCTTTGGCATAATCGCCAGCCAAAGTCATGGTTAACCAGTATTCCTGACCCGCCTCGCTGTTCATATCCAGCCATGCCAATTGCTGTGCATGGCGCGGCAGTTTACAAGTATTCATGGCAATCTGCGTATAATGCCTTGCTATTGCCGATCCTAATCCACGACTACCTGAATGTGTTAACAAAGCCGTGTACTTTTTAGCGGGTAAACTTAAAGTATTATCAGCTAATAATTCTATTTCGCCAAACTCCACAAAGTGGTTGCCATTGCCCGATGTGCCCAATTGCCTAACCGCTTTACTTCGGAGCGGTTTCAAAAATGGGATCTCGCTAAATACAGGGCTGTCCAGCACTTCATGCTCCTGTCTTACATCTAAACCACCTTCCATACCAAAATGAGTGTGATTTTTTATGGCTTGTTTGATTTGGTATTCAAACCGTTTCAAAAAGCCGTCGCTCTCATCGATAATGGACAACGCCATGCGGCAACCAATGTCCATACCTACCGCGTAAGGAATTACTGCGTTATCTGTAGCTAAAACGCCACCGATAGGCAAACCGAACCCCATATGCGCATCGGGCATTAATGCACCCTGTACACTTACGGGCAGAAGATTAGCCAGCTCCATTTGCTTTTTGGCTGATTGCTCAATACCCTTTCCGCCATAAGTTTTACAAAACACCGGTTCATCCCGCAGTTCATACGTCTTAAACAATGGCGCATCCGTTTTGCCGATCACCTTTTCGGCTATCTTGCTTGTTAATTCATCATCCAGAAATGCTTCCGGATCGTTCTTAATACTCACCAGCAGGTCAAGCAATTGCTGTTTACTATGGTGTTTGAAATTTTTAGAGGCTATGCCAATAACCAGGCTTCGCAGCTGATCGTTATGGTAACCTATTTTACTTAAATCTTTTGTTCTTAAATTGCCCATGTGGGTTATGTTTCTAATTCCAGGTAAGCTTCTTTAGGGCTATTCCTGGGTATGTTTTTAAATTTGTTAATGTATTTGGCGCGCTCGTAATACCAGCCGTTCCAGTGATAGCCCCTGCCACGCGTCAGTAAATCGATACGTGGTGCCAGGTTATGGTTATCGATATGGTCGTCGATGTACGATAGCTCCCTTTCAATATCCGCATCCAACATTTTGGTATGCGTTACCATATGCGGCGCTACCTTCAGCACATATCGCCAGGGCTCGGCAAACACGTATTTTACCTCGGTACGGTAGGTTTTAACATCAAAGGTTTCAACACGGGTAAAGCAAACCTTTTCCTCTTCGGTTAAAGTTATCCTGTTTACATCCCAGCTATGCTGCGATAACTCACGCAGCATCTGCGCTTTTACATGGTAAACGTAGCGTTGTTTGCGTCGTTTCTTCCGTTTGAAGGATCTGTCCTGATGATATTCAACTGTATTGATTTTCGGTAACAAGGCTTCATAAAAGTCCTTCCTTGGACTATGCTTCACGTCATCCCGCAATACAAAAAAACGTTTCCAGCCACGTTGATACGGGTGTTCAAGCGGAACCATTGGCAAAAGCCTTTTTTGCTCCCATAATTCATCGCGCCGTTTGTCCAGCTGGATTAGTTGCTTATCACGATCTGTTTTTACGAGCCGCCTTTTGCGCCGTGCCGTTTTGATACAGCGCGGCCATTCATGTGTGTTCATCACACTTGGTATTTAATTTTGCTTTGAAATGTTATTGGATCTCCGTTTCGTCCTTGAATAAGGATATACCCTTTTTATGAGCGCTCAACAAAAAACCCAATAAATTAATTCGGCAGGCAAAAACAAACAATGTGGCAGCTAAAGCGGCCTCAACTTATTTTTAATAAAAAAGCATAGTGTTTGCCTACCTAATGGGCAATGAGCGAAAGGGGCGATATGTAGCGTAGCTCTGTCATGATTCCTCGATATTTAAAAGATTAACAAATCAGGAATTGGATGCAAAGATAGAATTTTAATTTAATTCACCTAAAATATTCAATTAGCAGGGCCGACGCATTAGGAATTTGTTTTAGCGATTAATGAAAGAAGAAATTTATGGTTCCACCCGGCCATTTTTCTTTTTGCTTTCAGGCTGGCCTTACTGGTTTTGTCGGCTTTTAGGATATTTAGGGCTATCTTTCTGACTACGGCAAGGTTTTGGGCGGTCTGTTTGTTCCGTGTGGTATTGTAATCTTCGCCAAATCCGACATCCAACTGCCAGTGCAATTGGTTCTCAATGCCCCAATGTGCGCGGATGGCTTGGTTAAAATAGGCAGCATCAGCACGGAGGCTGGAGATATAGTAGCGGTCTTGTATGGAGTGGCTGTCACCTATTATCCTTTCCGAGGTTATTTTGATGATGGTCTTTATTCCCTTCCAATTTTCCTTTTCGTCAACCCAGTTAAGTTCATGAATGACTTTGCAGTCTCTGATCTCCGCCCGCCCGTGGCCCTTATCCAGGTGCTGGCTGTAACTGTCTTCTTTAAAGTTGAACTGATTGATTACCTGTTCATAAAGTGTTTCCTGGTTCTGTTTCAAAGCAAGGATATAATCGCCCTGGCTTTCGACAATCTGTTCAGCAATCGCTTTCTGTGTACCCATTGCGTCGATGCTTACTACCGCCCCTTTGATGTTCAATAGCGATAACAATGCTGGGATCGCCGTAATCTCATTGCTCTTGTCATCCACTTTTTGTTGCCCCAGTACCAACTGGTTACGACCCGACCAGGCGCTTACCAAATGCAAGGCCCCCAACCCCTGGTGTTTGCAGGCGCTGTTACAGATGCTCTTTCCATCGATAGCGATCAACTCCTTTTCGCCAGACAGGCCCGACTCCTCAAGACCCCGGCTAAGTTCCGCTGTCCAGGCACGAAAACACTGTTCAAAAAGCGCCGAATCGATCAGCATAAAAACCCGGTTGATCGTGTCATGACTGGGTATGCCGTTTTCAAGAGGCAGCAACTGCTTTAAAAAATCTTCTTTCTCCTTCCCGAATTCTTCCATCTCGTACCAGCTTTCTGCACCACATAGAACGGCCAATACCGACAAAATGATAACTTCCAGTAAATTGTGTTTCTTATTATTACCTGTACGAGGATCAGGTATCCATCTAAAATGATTGTGAAGTGAAGTCGTCATATGCTTTTACAAAGAAAAAACGCTAACCCGACTCTAATCCTCCCGAAACCACAAAAGTTATACCTACGTTTCCAACACTTTGTTCATAACCATATCAACTTTTAACTATTCTTATGCGTCAGCCCTG
Source organism: Mucilaginibacter gracilis (assembly GCF_003633615.1). Classification (NCBI taxonomy): domain Bacteria; kingdom Pseudomonadati; phylum Bacteroidota; class Sphingobacteriia; order Sphingobacteriales; family Sphingobacteriaceae; genus Mucilaginibacter; species Mucilaginibacter gracilis. Next base: position 2,303,863 of record NZ_RBKU01000001.1, read on the forward strand.
ATTCAATTAGGCTTTACTTGCCTGCTTTACACAGATTGATAACTTTGCAATATGCCCACCAAGCAAAATATTAAAGTAGCCGTTGATGCCGTCGTATTTGGATACACATCCAAAGAAGGCTTGTCTGTACTTCTCATCAAACGTAATATACAGCCGTTTAAAGATACTTGGGCCCTTCCCGGAGGGTTAGTTGGTGACGATGAAGCATTAGAAGACGCTATTCAGCGTGAGCTGAAAGAGGAGACAGGCGTTAACATCAACTACTTAGAGCAACTTTACAGCTTCGGCAAGCCAGGGCGTGATCCGCGTAACCGGGTAATCTCAATCACTTATTATGGTTTGGTTAAACCTGATGCCTTTGAACTGCATGCCGATACCGATGCTGCGGACGTCGGCTGGTTCAATATAAAAAAGCTTCCTCCACTGGCTTTTGATCATCAGGAAATCTTAAATGCCGCGCATGAGCGTCTGAAAAGCAAAATGCTTTACCAACCGGTGGGCTTTGAACTGCTGGACGAAAGATTCCCCTTCTCAGAACTGGAAAAACTGTATATGGCTGTGCTCGACCGACCCATTGATCGGCGTAACTTTAAAAAGAAAATAACAAAATTTGGTTTTTTAGAGGAAACTACCGAAAAACAAGCCTTATACGGTGCCGGCCGCCCCGGTAATCTTTTCCGCTTTAACGAGCAAAAATACTTCCAGCAACAAAAAGAAGGTATCAACTTCGAGATATAAATCTTTGAAAATTAAAATAAATGAAAAAAATAATTTGCGTATTTAAAACGCATATTTATATTTGCGTATAATTAACGCAAATAGTCATGAAGACAGCAGTAATCATCGCACGCTTTCAAACCCCATATCTGCACGAGGGCCACAAGCAATTGATCAGTATGGTTAAAGAGAACCATGTAAAACTGATTATCTTATTAGGTGTAAGTCCTTTGGTCGGCAGCCGCAAAAACCCTTATGATTATTATACCCGCGAAAAGATGATCAAGAAAGATTATCCGGAAGTAATTGTGTTACCGATAAGCGATCATCCAAGCGATAAAACCTGGTCGGATAGTATTGATAGCTTATTGAAAGGCGTTTTCCCGAATGAGCACTTTAGCCTGTTTGGCAGCCGGGATAGTTTCATTCCTTACTACTCAGGCAGGTTTGAAACGATTGAATTACCAGAACATGGCGATTATAACGCCACCGAGTTACGCAAACAATATGCGGATAAGGTATTCGATTCCAACGATTTCCGTGCAGGTATCCTATATGCCTTGTATAACCAGTACACCAAGGTATATCCGACAGTTGATATTGCTTGTTTCAGGAATAGCAAAACGGAAATACTGTTAGGCAAAAAAGCTACGAACAACAAATGGCGCTTTATAGGTGGCTTTGCCGACCCTGAAGATGAAAGTTATGAAGCAGCGGCTAAACGTGAACTCATGGAGGAATGTGGTGACATGGAAGTCGGTGAAATGAGCTACGAAATATCTGCAAAAATAAACGACTGGCGTTACCGTAACGAAGCTGATAAGATTATCACTTTATTATTTAGTTGCGATTTTATCAGCGGCTCGCCTGCTGCTCAGGATGACATTATTGATCTGGACTGGTTCCCGGTGGCTGACTTGCCAAAGATGATGGAGAACCAAACCATTAGCCCTGAGCATTTAGATATGTTTAAAGTAATTATTACCAAATACCTTAAAAACTAATACCATGAAACGCGAAAATTTGATCCTACTGGCCGACGCCTACAAATACGCTCACCATAAATTTTACTACCCCGGTACCACCCAAATTTACAGTTATTTGGAAAGCAGGGGCGGCATGTTTGATGACACCATCTTCTTTGGTCTGCAATATTTCCTAAAGGAATACCTGCAAGGTCCGGCATTTACTCAGCAAGACCTGGACGAAGCCGATGGCTTTCTGCAACAGGTATTTGGCCGCGATGATGTGTTCGATAAATCAAAATTTCAATACATCCTTGATAAATACAACGGCCACCTGCCCGTAAAAATAAAAGCCGTAGCCGAGGGTATTGCCGTTCCAACTAGTAATGTGCTGATGACCATTGAAAATACCGACCCTGAATGCTACTGGCTCACCAATTTTTTGGAAACCCTATTGATGCAGGTATGGTACCCCTGTACAGTAGCAACCCTAAGCAATCAGATACGAAAGGTAGTAACCCGATTCTACAATGAATGCTACAGAAGGTGCTGAAGCCGGGATTGATTTTGTACTGAATGATTTTGGTTTCCGTGGGGTGAGCAGCGTGGAAAGCGCCAAAATTGGCGGAGCGGCTCACCTGATCAACTTTAGCGGAAGCGATAATTTGGCCGGCAGCGGGATGACTATTAATTACTACGATGCTACCAAAGTTTACGGACTAAGCATCCCTGCAACCGAACATAGCATTTGTACTTTATTAGGTCGCGATGGCGAACTGGAGATCTTTAAACATGTGATCCGTACTTTCCCAACTGGCACCGTTGCTTGCGTATCTGATAGCTTCAACATTTTCAGAGCTTGTAAAGAATACTGGGGTGGTGAGCTGAAAGAAGAGATTCTAAATCGCCAGGGTACCCCAGGGCTGACGCATAAGAATAGTTAAAAGTTGATATGGTTATGAACAAAGTGTTGGAAACGTAGGTATAACTTTTGTGGTTTCGGGAGGATTAGAGTCGGGTTAGCGTTTTTTCTTTGTAAAAGCATATGACGACTTCACTTCACAATCATTTTAGATGGATACCTGATCCTCGTACAGGTAATAATAAGAAACACAATTTACTGGAAGTTATCATTTTGTCGGTATTGGCCGTTCTATGTGGTGCAGAAAGCTGGTACGAGATGGAAGAATTCGGGAAGGAGAAAGAAGATTTTTTAAAGCAGTTGCTGCCTCTTGAAAACGGCATACCCAGTCATGACACGATCAACCGGGTTTTTATGCTGATCGATTCGGCGCTTTTTGAACAGTGTTTTCGTGCCTGGACAGCGGAACTTAGCCGGGGTCTTGAGGAGTCGGGCCTGTCTGGCGAAAAGGAGTTGATCGCTATCGATGGAAAGAGCATCTGTAACAGCGCCTGCAAACACCAGGGGTTGGGGGCCTTGCATTTGGTAAGCGCCTGGTCGGGTCGTAACCAGTTGGTACTGGGGCAACAAAAAGTGGATGACAAGAGCAATGAGATTACGGCGATCCCAGCATTGTTATCGCTATTGAACATCAAAGGGGCGGTAGTAAGCATCGACGCAATGGGTACACAGAAAGCGATTGCTGAACAGATTGTCGAAAGCCAGGGCGATTATATCCTTGCTTTGAAACAGAACCAGGAAACACTTTATGAACAGGTAATCAATCAGTTCAACTTTAAAGAAGACAGTTACAGCCAGCACCTGGATAAGGGCCACGGGCGGGCGGAGATCAGAGACTGCAAAGTCATTCATGAACTTAACTGGGTTGACGAAAAGGAAAATTGGAAGGGAATAAAGACCATCATCAAAATAACCTCGGAAAGGATAATAGGTGACAGCCACTCCATACAAGACCGCTACTATATCTCCAGCCTCCGTGCTGATGCTGCCTATTTTAACCAAGCCATCCGCGCACATTGGGGCATTGAGAACCAATTGCACTGGCAGTTGGATGTCGGATTTGGCGAAGATTACAATACCACACGGAACAAACAGACCGCCCAAAACCTTGCCGTAGTCAGAAAGATAGCCCTAAATATCCTAAAAGCCGACAAAACCAGTAAGGCCAGCCTGAAAGCAAAAAGAAAAATGGCCGGGTGGAACCATAAATTTCTTCTTTCATTAATCGCTAAAACAAATTCCTAATGCGTCGGCCCTGCAGGGTACCCTGGTAATTCGTCCAGATAGTGGCGACCCGATCATGACCTTGCTGGAGATATTTAAGATCTTGTTCGAAACCTTCGGTTTTACCACCAATAACAAAGGATATAAAGTATTACCACCTCAAGTAAGAGTAATCCAAGGCGATGGTGTAAATTATGCTGAGATCATTAACATTTACAATGCTCTAAAAGCAAATGAGATCAGCGCCGAAAACCTTGTGCTGGGTATGGGGGGAGCCTTACTGCAAAAGGTTGATCGCGATACTCAGAAATTTGCTCTGAAATGCAGCAGCGCAGTAATTAACGGACAGGAAGTAGCCGTAGAAAAAAGCCCGACCGAGATGGATGCCCAGGGTAACATCACCCCAAGCTTTAAAAAGAGCAAGGGCGGCCGTTTAAAACTGGTAAAAATAAATGGCTTCTTTAAAACGGTAAACGAGCAGGAACATTTAGAATTAGCCAATGAGTTGTACACCGTTTTTGAAAATGGCAAACTGCTAAATACCATTACATTTGAACAGGTAAAAATAAATGCTAACTAGTTACATATGAAAAAGCTATTATTCGCCATAAAGGGTTATGAGTACCTGGCCGAAAAGGTAATGGCTTGCGGCGATTTTGAGAAAGGCGAACTGGAAGTAAGCCACTTTACCGATGGCGAGCGTTATCAACGCATTATCTCTCAAATAGAGAACAGGAATGTGGTATTGATCGGCGGCACTGTAAACGATGGCGCTACTTTAGAACTGTATGATCTGGCATCTTCATTGGTTAGCTATGGAGCTAACTCATTAACGCTGGTTATCCCGTATTTTGGTTATTCAACCATGGAGCGGGCGGTGCTAAGCGGTGAAATTGTAACTGCTAAAACTCGGGCTCGGCTACTGTCGGCTATTCCAAGATCAAACCGAGGGAATAAAGTCTTACTCTTCGATCTGCACTCTGAAGGTATTCAATATTACTTTGAGCATGATCTTTACCCGGTACATGTTTACTGTAAAGACATCGTGATAAAAGCAGCTCTTGAATACGGTGGCGATAACTTTGTAATGGCCAGCACCGATGCGGGTCGGGCTAAATGGGTGGAATCGTTAGCTAACGACCTGGGCGTAAACGCCGCTTTTATCCTGAAGCGTCGTTTGAAAGGCGACCATACCGAGGTAAGCGCTATTAATGCTGATGTAGACGGCAAAACGGTTATCATTTATGATGATATGATCCGCTCTGGCGGCAGTATTATCAATGCGGCCAAAACTTATAAAAACGCCGGTGCCGGCGATATTTATGTTATTACTACCCATGGTTTATTTGTGAACGATGGCATCAACAAACTGAAAGATAGTGGATTAATTAAGAAGCTGATCTGCACAGATTCGCATACGAACACGCAATTTATTAATGATGACTTCGTGGAAGTAAGAAGCTTGGCGGGGTTAATTTGTGAGCTTATTTGACACTTTCCGCTTAAAGCCAGTTTTAGGTGGTGCAGGCTTGCGATTATTCAAACTATAATTGATCTTAGTCACTTCAACAACTAGATTCTCGTTAGTTTTGTCATGATATCCCGAGGGTATCCATTCCGGCTTGATCATATTTCAATATTGTTAAGTGTTTAGATTTAAAAACCGGGCAGGCACCCGGTCGGTCAACCAAACCCTATTTTCAGACAGGTAAAATATGTAGCCCTCTTTATACATTTCGCCTGAAAGTACATTAAATATTGCCGGCTTGCCGTGTCTGCTTCCAACCTGTATTGCTGTTTCAATATCCTTACTTAAATGTACATGTTGCCGGCTCCGTTTTTCAAGACCAGTGTTCTGAATGGCAGCCACAGATTTTTCGCCCGTGCCGTGATAAAGTACGTCCGGCGGTATTTGCGCCTCATAACCTAATTCAACATCAATTGAATGTCCCTGGCTGGCGCGAATTTTTTGCCTGTTTTCATCAAATGCAAAACGTTTTTTACTGCTGGTTTCAACCACATGGTTTAATAACTCCAGATCTAAATGGTGACCATATGCATTAGCCTGTTCTAATAGCTCGTTTACATTTACCCAGCCCTGCTCGTCCAAATCAATACCGATCAGTTGCGGCTGATGCCTTAGTACGAGGCTCAAAAATTTGTTGGTTGCAGTTGTTTCTTTTTCGTTCATGGCTTCGCTTAAATTTTCAACAATAAAAGTAGACACAATTTGGTTTGATTTTTTGAGAATACGTTTTGAAAGTTAAAATAATATGCTTATCTTTAAAATACAATTTGCAGTCATTCTGAATGATTTAGCTGGTGAGTGATTCGGTGAGTAACGCGATCAAAGCCACATAAGATATTGAAAACTAAATAGTTGCCGGAGATAAAATAGTTTCGTCGGGACCACCCCACGATACAGCGTCTGAAAGTCAGGCGCTGTATCTGTTTTTAAGCTACCTAACTCATTGTTAATCAACCAAATAGCTTTGGCTATTGTGTTGACCCGAGGTGTTCGATGTCCCTCCCCGTCAAATTCGATTTTTTCGGGGAAAAGTGAACACAGGATATGACGCTGTTTTTGGAGTGTTGCTTTTTCAAATACTTTATCGAGGTTACAAAACGTGGAAATGATCTTATCGGTCAATTTATCAATGTCTAATCGAATAACTTTTGATTCAGAAACTTCCTGTAATTTTACCTCTAAACGTGCGATTACAGCGTCACAATCCGCTTTTATCTCCTTATAGTCCGAAGATTCAATTTCCTCGTCCAGTAATAGCCGCCGGGCTTTCGCAATTTTCTCGTTCTGTTTTGTGATGTCAGTCATCACTTGCGTTTTTGCATTGAACTCATTTTTTGTTCGACTTTTGTATACAGAGGATATTACCAGTTTTAGCAACTCTACAGCGGCGGGATTTAGCACCCATGTTCTAAGTAAATCAAGAAATAATTTGTTTGTCTCAATCGCATTATGCCGCACACCACAAATATGGTCGCAGTGGTAATAGTAGTAATGTTTGTGCTTACCTTTTGAAGAACTACCAGTTAACATTTTATGACACTTGTTGCACTTAATAAAGTTCCTTAGTGGTAAGAGTTCCATAGAAAGTAATTTTGCGGCAGGGACGCGCTTTCGTCCATTTAAGATGTCCTGTACATCATAAAATAATGCTTGTGAAACTAACGGCTCATGTTGTGCGTCCACTATATACGACTCTTCATCCTTGTGCTGCTTGATTATCAATTTGCCGCAATAAACAGGGTTGCGTACATTTCTCCAAAAGGTCATTCGGGTACATACCAGTCCAAGTTGATTAGCTTTTTTCCTAATCTGGTCAACTGCAAATACATTCCTTGATATCTCCTGAAATACCCATTTCATAATTCCAGCTTCCGGCTCAAAGGGCGCTATATATTTCTTTCCTTCAGGGGAAGAAAGGTTTTTATAACCAAGTGGAGCCGTACCCATAAAACGCCCTTCCTTTTTTGCCCGCCGCATTCCGTAAAATACATTTAATGCCCGGCGGTCATTATCTACCTCACCTGCGGCAAGATAGATAGCCAGCATCATTTTACTTTCAGGAATGGTCATGTCCAGCGGCTGTTCTATCGAAATGGGCTGCACTCCTAACTTGGATAGAACGCCGATCATCTGATAAGATTCGCTAACATTTCTGCTGAACCTATCCCATTTTGTAAATAGAATAGCATCAGGCTTAGATTTGCTTTTCCGTAGTTCTGAAAGCATCCTTGTCCATGCTGGACGGTTGAATGTTTTAGCAGAGTGATCTTCAAAAATGATGTTTAAAACCGCAATGGAGTTTTGCTCACAATAGCGTTGCAGACGTTCGTGTTGGTCACGTTGGGAGTAGCCTTTGTCTGCTTGTTCATCCGTACTTACGCGGATGTAGAGAATTGCTTTTTTCATAATAAGCTGTTAAGTAAACAATATTGAAAATGCACCTATAAAGCGCAAAATCAAGGTTTTTTATCCTGATCAACTAATTGATCTACAGACAAGTTAACTAAAAAAAATAGCAATTCCAAGATGTTTTTAGCTTCATCGACATTGACTTTAATGCCGTTTTTAGCAAGAATTTGGACGGCGATTTCCGGCCTAATGTTACTTTGATTATGATGTTCTGATTCCATACGCAGGCTTATAATGTGTTTAAAATCAAAGTTGCGAAGACTATATAAGAGCCATTCCCAACATAGGACTATATTGGGAACTTTAATTATATCTTAGTAAAAACTTCTAAAATGAATGATTCGATAAAGCCTACTTCCGCCGAGTTTCAGTTTTTAACCCTGGCATATAATCGTTTTTATGATCTATTCGATGAGGTTATGAATGAAGATTTTTGGCTGAAGAATGATTGGGAAAGATTTTCTAAAATATCTCAGTCATTTGCAATTTATGCAGAACTCCTAAATTATGAACCAATAAAGTATGTAATAGAATCCCTGAAAAAAGAGCGGCCACCGATGGAATCAGAAATTGGGAGTGAGGTTTTTAAGTTTGTAAGAAATATTTTTGCGCATTTTCCCTTCTTTGAAAAATGGGATGATGTTTGGGTTAACAAGTCGGTGGTAAACTGGCATAAAGAGGGGCTTACTATAGACAAATTTATTAAAAAGTATCTTGGAAAGCCGGAAGTTAAATATCGCTTTTGGGAACCTAAGTTTAAACGAATGACTTATTTGTCTATTTCTTTTCCAATTGCTTACGAACCGGATACAAAAATCTTACTTAAAGATATCATTTCGGAAAAAGAAGGTGTTAAATTTTCCTTCATTTTAATGAAACAGATAATGGATACTCAAGTTAAAAGCTAATTTATTCTTTCGGTTTACCCCCATCTGAATCATCATAATCAATATCTCTATCCTCTTCTTCCCATTTATCTTTCAGGTTATCAAGTGCATCTAACATGCGCTCTGGAAGATCGCTGTTACCGCTGATCATTTGTAACGTATTAAAATCTATATCATCCGGTATATCAGGATTAAAGTTTCAACTGGCAAAGGGGACCTTTTTGAGTGGGCCAAAAGGGGTCATTTTGGTGTGTTTTATCCACGTCAGCGACATCCCGATAATATTCATATAAATCCTGGTGGTTATGAAAGAAGTCTTCGATCTTTTCAACCTCATTGGCCAAATAATCTTTTTCCTCTGCACTTCCTGCAATTGGCCGGAATATTTCTTTATTATGGACTTCACACATAAAAATAAGCTTGCCCATAACTACAGGCTTAACCTCTTTGAAAAAATAGATTTCCTCTGATCTCTTTTTAAAAGGATGCTTTAGAATGTAAATTCTTAACTCTTCAAGAAGCGTTTTAATATAGGGAATAGATTTTTGCGACCATTTTTGAGTAGCTGGGTATTCTAATCTAATGTTTAACAGTTCTCCGTCCATTCGATTAATAAGGCCAGCGCAATGCAATTTCAATTCTTCCATAGCAACAAGTGTCGTACTAAATTATGCAATATTCTTTAACAAGCATGTGGATGCTATTACAAAACGCAGGCTGTTTAAAAACCCCATCCCTTCCCAGCATGGGAAGACCTGCAAATTTTACCGTCAATCTTTGGCAAATACAAAATTATGCCATGAGACAAAATGTAAAATTAAGCAAAGATACCAAGCCCGATAAGCTTGCTTATAAAGAGGTGCTGCCAAAGAAAAAAGCCATCCCCGAACGTAAGAGAATCCGGCAGCTTTTACGATCCATGCTACCGATGGAGGAAGAACAAAGGCAACTCAAAGAGGAACAAAACCTGTTCAGATAAAGCCCGCAATCCAATGATGAAATGTTTAGTGCCAAACCAATTTCCAGCAGGATTTTGCAGGTCGCGCAGCCCCCATTTAGGGTGCAGCAAAGATGTATTTCCGTCTACGGAAACCTCTTTGCTTGTTACCACAAGAAACGAAGGGGCTGCGGAACTTGCCCCTTCTGGAAACATAAAACGACTAATGTAATGCCCAGGAAAAAATCTGCCAATCCCGAAGAAACATTGACCCGTGTGTTAAGGATCAGGTTAACCGATGCCGCATTTAAAAGACTGGAAAAGATCAGTAAAAGCAGTGACTGCCACACCATCGGAGAAGCGGCAAGGAAGATCCTGAGCAAAGAAAAGATCACCCTTTTTTATAAAGACATTACCCTCAATTCTACAATGGAAGAGTTGGCATTGATCCGTAAAGAACTGCGGGCAATAGGCATCAATATCAACCAGATCACCAAAGCATTTCATAGTGACAAAAGGGAGAATGCGCAGGCATTTCAAATCAGGAGAATACTACCACTATATGAAAAAGTAGAAGCTAAAACGGATAGCTTATTGATACTCATTAACCGATTAGCTGAAAAATGGTTGCCAAGATCATAGCAGGAAAAAGTTTGAGGGGCGCACTGCATTATAACGAAAACAAAGTGCTGGAGGGCAAAGCCGAACTGATTCTAGCCAGCGGCTTTGCCGGTGATATCGAGCGGATGAATTTTAACCAAAAGCTGCACCGGTTTGGAAACCTGCTCATGCTTAGCCCGAACGTTAAAACCAATACACTCCATATTTCCCTGAATTTTGATGCCGCCGAAAGACTGACAGATGAAGCCCTGCAAAAGATAGCCATCACCTATATGGACAGGATCGGTTTTGGCGACCAACCATTTATAGCCTACCGTCACAATGATGCGGGACACGACCACATCCATTTAGTCACCACAAATATCCAGGCAAACGGCAAGCGGATAGACCTGCATAACATCGGGGCCAACCAGTCCGAAAGGGCAAGAAAAGAAATCGAAGAGGAATTTAAGCTGGTCAAGGCACAAAGCAAGACCTATAAAACTGAATCTGCCATTAAAGCCATTGATATTGAAAAGGCGCTTTACGGAAAACTGCCGACGAAACGGGCAATCAGCAATACGGTAAATGCAGCGATCAGTTCCTATAAATTCACTTCGATTGCCGAATTAAATGCGGTACTGAAACAGTTTAATGTTATCGCTGATCGGGGAGCAGAAGACAGCCAAATGTTCCAAAACAAAGGACTGATTTATAGCCTGCTGGATGCAAACGGCAATAAAGTAGGTATTCCCATCAAATCAAGTTCACTCTACACCAAACCAACTTTACCCTGGCTGGAAAAGCAATTTTTAAAACATGAGAAAAACAGGTTACAGGACAAGCCAAAACTGAAATTTGCGATAGATTGGACATTCCGGAGCCATTGATCACCCCGTTCCGGAATAGCAAACAGTTAATTCCGTAACACTTTGACCATATTAATTTATTGATTATTAATTGCGATTTTCTTAATTGCTTACACAACTCGGTGCTCCAAAGCGCACGAAATAGCCTGGTCAAGCCTCCCGGAATATCCAATCATAACGATGATATCTTTGTTAATTGTGATATCAGAAAAGAGTAAATTGCTGTGTACGGTATGCCGATACTATTGACTCTGCTCAGCCTTGCAATATTGATTCCAACGAATTCACCCTTGGAATCAAAAACCGGTCCGCCACATTCTTTAGGTAGTATATGGCCATCGTGAACAAAAACATCATTAAAATCGTCGTTTCGTAGACTTGGACCGCCCTGAAAAAAGTCGGCTATATGCCTATTAAATACTTTTGATCTTTTCCCAATCACATCTTTTACTATGACAGCTTTACCATTTCTCAAAACACCAAATTCCACCTCGTCTCCCGGCCTTAAGCTATCTATCTTATTATGAAGACCGTTTAGCGAGTTTATATTTTGTTTGTTTAAAGATTGAACCACATCGCCTATTTGTAATGCAGAAGATTGGCTTGATGTATAATCGGAGTATCCTACTTTTATTTTACCGTTTACGTCAATAAACTTGATATCCAGAAAGCCTGCTGAAAAGCGCGGGACGTTGATTGAGTTTAAACCTAAAACACCAATACGGGTATTTAAACTATCCGATACAGAAACCAGAAAGCGCCCTTCATCTTCAACACTCGTTGTATTGGTAGTTTCGCGCCTCATCATGATTCCGCCGGGAAGATCATCGGCAGCAATCAGCACCAGATCGTTCGTTGCATCTCTGCCTATCACTTCTGCTTTTACGGATACTCCATTGATTAAATTTATTTGAGGATCATTCCCAACTATCGAACTTTTACTAATAATAAATTTTTTAGCGTTCACCGTAACGATGGTCCCCAAAGCATAAACTTTAAATTGCCCCCTACTGCTACTAATGTGAACACATACGTTTTTCTTGTCTTTTAACGCTTTGGCAATGCTGTTTTCAACTCCGTCTAAACCTTTAAACCCTTTATCTTGTTTACGGTAAAACGGCGTTTCTATGCTGTTGGAATCGGCAGGTATAAATCCTTTAGGAAAAGTTTGACCGGTTAGTAATAATCGCCAATATTTTAGGTAATTATCAACCGGGTTTTCCATGTTCTCGGTAAGCGACTTTCTGATGCGGCTATGTAAGGCTATCACATGCCCGCTCAAGTCAAAAAGAGCTCCGCCGGAATCTCCCGGTTCCATTAAGCAGGTAGTTTGGATCTTGCAGGAATCTGCCGTAGGATTGATAATATACCCCAGTCGTACCACGGGTCGAGAAAGTAAACTTAAGCTTGCAGGATAAGAAATACTCAAGCACGGCTGATTAATTTTTAAATCCTTTGATCTACCAATTTTGCAATAAGGCCATGAACCGGCACTATCAATTTTTATCAGGGCAGCATCTACAAATTGTACTCTGCCCAGAGCTGTGCCAATACATTTTTTTCCATTCGGAAATTGAATTGTATAGCCTTGGCCTGCAATCGTAGCATGAGCAGCAGTGAGTATATACCCATCCACCGTCACAACCACACCGCTAAAGCTCCCATTGTCGGTTTTCTTTAAAACCCGATCATAGGCAGATATTTTAACGCAAGCAGGACTAACTTCTTTAATTACTTTCTGGCAATCTTTTTCAAAAGACATGGGCACGTTGGATTGTGCCCATGTGAAAGATGCTGATTGTATCAAGATAAACAGACACAATAAACTATTTTTCAACATATAAATCTGCTTACAGGTATTCCATAATAAGTTTTTGTTAACTATTAGATCTTGTCAAAAATCTCGGCAAGCTTTTCATCAAGTTTTTCAGGGTCCACCTGTCCGGCATTATTGCCCTGACGGTCGATCAGGATCATTGCTGGCATTTGTTGCACACCATAGTATTTGGCAATCGGATCGTCGCCACCTTTTAACGATGATACCAAAATACCGCTAATTTGATGTTGCTCTGCTGCTCGAAGCCAATCTTCACGCTTTTTATCAAGCGATACAGCAATAATTTCAAACCCTTTGTCCTTATAGGCATCATACAACTTCTTCATTTTTGGAGCCATTCTGAGGCATGGCCCGCATGTAGAAGACCAGAAGTCTATAAGTACATATTTACCTTTATAGTCGGCTAATTTAACAGGCTTGTTATCCTTGGTGTTCTCAGCGAATTGAAAACCAGGATGTCCGATTTTCCGGTTCTCTATAGACGTAACTATATCTTTAACCGCAACTCCATAAGGGCCATTTTTCACTCTTGCCGATAGGCTGTTAAACTCTTTTTCTCTTTCCGCTACTGATAAAAAAGGTGCTCGTAAAGTTAAAATATAGCCAGCGATATCTTCATCAGGGTACTTCGTGGTTATATAGTCCTGTGCATGCTGCAGACTATCAAACTTAACCCTATAATGCGCCATAATGGAGTCCTTCTTAACCGAATCTTTACCAATTTTGCGTAAAGCATGAGAACGAGCCATATTGGCCAGCAACCCGGTCATAAACACGTGCAGCTTTTCCTGATAAAGTTGCTGGCTTAAATCGCCGCTAATTTTAACTGTACTACCAACTGATGATGCTGCATCATTGGTAACCTGTACAGTAGTTACGCCTGGGTACACCAGGAGCTCCTGCATGTAAGCGTGATTAAGACTAAGATAAACAGAACTAAAAAGTTTTGTAGCGGGTATGTTCAAGTCGGCTGTGCCATTAACAATATGTACAGAATCTAACTTAATTTCCAAACCATTTTCGGTACGGCTAAGTAAAACCTGTTTGCCATCCCCCCCTTGCCATTGCACCCTAACTTTGAATATTTTTTGCTGACCAAAACTGCTTATTGGCATCAATCCGAAGATAAAAAGTATGGCCAAAGCTAGATTTTTTTTCATTGTTTTCATATTTTTCTATTTAAAGATGTGTTTGTTAGTTATTGATATGCGGTGACCAAGAGCAGCCACCTATTAGTTGAATAATGAAGCCAATTTTTCCTGCAAGGCATCGCCGCGCAAGTTTTTGGCAATGATCTTGCCATCAGGGCCAACTAAGTAATTTTGCGGAATGCTACGTACCTGGTAAAGTAAGGCCGCTTCATTACTGCCACCTTTCAAATCAGAAACTTGGATAAACTGACTGAGGTGATCTTCTGCAATTGCTTTTAGCCATTGCTCTTTTGCGTTAGGGTTGTCAAGTGATACGCCCATCACCACAAAGTTTTTGTTTTTATATGTATTATACGCCTTTAAAACGTTCGGATTTTCTGCACGGCATGGCTTGCACCAACTCGCCCAGAAGTCAACTAAAACATATTTGCCTTTTAAGGAAGACAGTGCAATATCTTTTCCGGCAGTATCTGGCTGAGTAAAATCAGGTGCCAGGGCATTTACCTCAACATTCCTGTACTTATCAATTTCAACAACGGTTGATTTACCCAGTTGTGAATTTTTAATAGCGGGTGAAAGAGCATTAAATTGTGGTTCAATGATTTGACTTATAGATTTTGATGTGATATAAACTTGTAATATCAGCAAGCTCATGTAAGAGTTAGGATGTGATCTGATGTAATCAAAATCAATTTTCTCACACGCATCCGAAGCTGCTTTAAACTCGGTAGCATATTGCTTTTCAAAATCAGAAGCTTTGCCCTGCGCCTGATAATCTTTATAAAGCTTTTGTAAACTCGCTATTTTTAATTGGGCTGGCTCCTTCGCCTTTGCAATTTCGGCATAATCTATATTTAATGGTGTGCCGGTTGTTTTAGCATGGATAAGCGAATCGCTGGCAGATATATTTATGGTTCCTTCTTCAAGTATCAGGAATAATCTATCAGCCTTTGTTATCTGCCACATGTTCTCACCGCTATGTACCAGTAGCAAACTTGCATCTACAATATCGGCGGTTTCTCCCTTAAAGGCAAACAAACCATTATTTAATACGGCCGAATCCGTTTTAAAATTACCGGAGGAGGTAAGAAAAGTAAGGTAAGCTTTGTTTCGACTATCAAGCGTACCCACTTTACCTTCTATAATAAAATGTTGCTGCGCAATAACTGTAAATGAGCATACTGTTAAGATTGCTGTGATAAACTTTTTCATAAAAATTACAGATGATTATAAATTATTGGGTTCAATATTTCCGTGACGGCGTTGTTTGGGCAATAATTGGGTGATACAGCTATGCAATTGCTGTTAAAAAAAACCTCATAACTTATTTATTATTGCGGAAACGTAAATCCCAATGAAATTAAAGCTTGTTTTAAAAGTGCGTATTTAGTCATCACCAACGGGTAATTACCATATTTTGCGGCAAAATCACTTGCCGATAAAACCAACATTACGTTTAGATATTGCGAAACATCGGTAGCCTGCGACGGTAAAACATAATAAACTGACGGTGTAACCCCATTAGGTGCGAGCATACCATAAGCTTCTTCCGGTAAATAGGGAAGATAATAAGAGGTAAGCGTAGGACCATAAACAGCTTTATTGTAATATGCCGCACTAACGGCATAAAAGTTAGTAAGTAAAGACGTCTGACTGGCCAAGCTTCCGCTTAAAATAGATTTGAAAATGTCTCGTTTATAGGTTTTGATGGAGTCGGGTATCATGCTTCTGATCTGACCGATTTTGCCTATCACTACCGTATTCAGGCCTTGGTAAGTTGTCAGCATAACTTTGGTCTTTCCGTAGTAAGAAATGGAATAGGTAAAAACGGAATCGACTATAAAGATGGAATATGGTTTTAGCTTGGTTCCTAAAGCAGGAATGATTTGATCGCGAATAAAGGCTACCGCGGCAAGTTTATCATCCGTGCTTTTTGATAGCCTAAATGTAACTAAAGAATCTAAACTGGTTAAATGATACCCGATATTTAACCTGTTAAAAGGCGTTTTAGTCAAGGTATCATTATACAGCAAGGGTATTCCCGTTGAGGTATAAACCTGGTATATTTGATGATCAAGCGTACTGGATGAATTATCATATCTGGTAAATGGATCGGGCATATTAGGATCCACAACCAATGGGTTAGTCTTTTTGCAAGAAACCAGGCCAAGCATCCCACAAAGCAAAAAGAAGCTGATATATTTTTTCATTTTTATCGGTTTTAAAAAGTTAAAAAGTTCTGTTCTGGCGTGCCGGGTTCTGTACTAAAGCACCCTGATTAAATACAATGGCTGCTGCTGGGATGGGGATCAGATAATCCGGGTCACCGGGTACTAAGGTCAATGTTGCCTTCAAAAAAGGTGCACTGCCGTAAACTACATCAGAGTAGGTGTGCACAATGGTTTTTGTAAAGGGATACTTATTATTCACAGCGTATCGCTTTAAATCAAACCACCGGTGGCCTTCAAAGCAAAGTTCACGTCTTCTTTCATCCCTCACAAAGTTGATCAGGTTGGCATCGCTTAAGTTAACCGGGATATAATTCGCCGCCAAAAACCGCGACTTGCGCAAACTGTTGATGGCGGTATTAGCATCGGCAGTATTACCCAACATGGCCGCAGCTTCAGCTTTGTTGAGGTAAGCTTCGGCATTGCGCATAAAAAAATTATCGGCAAATACTTCAATAGGCTGTACGTTATAGGTATTTGAAATGTACATTTTGGTGTATCGGTATTTACCCAGGTTATCTTTCTCAAAAAAGGAGCTTAACCGTAAATCGGTAGGATCATACAAACTCATCAAATTGGGCGATGGTTGAAAAGTTTTGGGGAAGTTTTCGCTCATCAAAAAACACATCGCGTTACCCCCTTGTGTAAATACCGCCTCCGGCGAACTTGATGAAAAGAAACTGGTATGTGGCTGGTAACTGGCCAGATTGTATAGCAAGGGCTTTCTGGCTATTACCTTATCCGCGGCAGCGGCAGCGTTTGCCCAGTCTTGCATGTAAAGGTAAATCCTGCTTTGCAAAATATTAACAGCATTAACATCAACATGATAGATAGAACTTTGCGTTACACCCGTAAGCAGGGTTTCTGCATCTTTTAAATCTGTCACCATTTGCTGGTAAACGCTATCAACGGTTGACCGTGTGAAGAGGTTATCCTGAACAAACTCTGCAGTTTTTAAAGGTACGCCCGGATCTGTTTTGGCTGTAGCTGGATTATACGCTTTCGCATAGGTATTAACCATGTAAAAATAATAATTGGCCCGCAGAAACAACGCCTCGCCCCGTATTCGTTTCAGTTCGGCTGGATTATCTGACAAGGTCGTTGCCTGATAGGCTATTACATTACAGGCGTTAATATTAACATACACCTTTGCCCAGGTATCATCGGTGCCAACTACATACGTGTTGCTAACAAAGGGGTTAGCCTGCCAGGTGTAAAAGCCGAACACATCGTTACGTTGATCTGTATAGTAAGGCGATATTACAGCTTCGGTAATATCGTCATCCATGGCATTCAGCCAGGCAAAGTAAACCGGTGGAGCTTGATTTTTGTAGGATGTAGTTGGAATTGGCGGCAGGTAATGCGGCATATACCCCGTACCGTTCAATACCTCCTGAAGCTTTGTCCATGTGTTGGCATACTGCAGGCTTTGAGATTGTTCTGCAAGGAATTTTTTACACCCTGACGTCAACACGGATAGTAAAAGGATCAGAAATACCTGATGCCTAAATTTTAATACTTTCATAACAATAGTTTTTTTAGAATGAAACATCAATACCAAAAGAATATGTTGGGCGCTGCGGAAGCTGCACAGTATCATCAAAGCCGGTTTGCTCCGGATCTTGTCCGTTAAGGGCTTTGCTTGCGAATGTGTACAGGTTGATGCCTGATAATGTTACCGCTGCCGACTTAAATCCAATCCGCTTAATCAACCTATCCGGCAAGGCATATCTGAAACTCATCGTTTTTATCTTTAAAAAGTCGCCGCTTGCTACCCTGATATCCGATTGATCGTACATCTGCCACATGTTTAGCGCATATTGGTAAGTTTGTCCTGCGGAAGAATTAGTTAAAGTACTCGCGTATAATGTTCCCGGCAACAGTCCTGGTATATTAGTAGATACCTCATCACCGGGTTTGCGCCAACGGCTTAAAAACAGTAAGGGTACATTTTGCTCTGGCAATGGGGCCGCTGTTCCCGATAGATAAATTTGATTATCTGAACCGGTGTACAGCTTGCTTAAACGAATTTTAGAGCCTAAGCTATAAGCCAGGTTAAAGCTAAATGTGAAATTGCGATAACTAATATAGTTATTAATGCCACCCTGAAGCGTAGGCACACGATTTCCGGAAGCTGCTAATACCGTTTGGTATACCTGGTCTGGTGTTTCCTTTGCATAGATCAGGTTATCAGCTGCAGATACGTTTTTAAACGTGGGGTATCCAAGCTGATGGTTTAAACCATTAAACTGGTAAGAGTAAAAAACGTCTACCGGTTTTCCATTGATGATTTGTGATCCATTAAGGTAGTTTTGATAGGTGTTAGGGTTTGAAACACCAACAGACTGGTTTTGACCGTTATTATCGATAGCTTTGGCAAGCAGTTTATTAATAACCTGGCCCAGTTCAGGATCAACGCGCCATACAAAGCCTTTCCGTTCCTTGCTGGTTCCCAAATTGTTAATCGGTGTAAAGCTTAACAGTAATTCTATCCCTTTGTTCTCGATCGTTCCTGAGTTTACGACATATGTTGTCCTTCCATTTACATCACTTACCTGTTTATTCAAAAAAGCATTGGTTGTTTTTTTATTAAAATAGGTAATCGAACCATTGATCTTGTGAAACAATGCAAAATCTAATGAGAGGTTAAATTGTCCGGTTTTCTCCCAATTTAAATTGGGATTAGGATAAGATGAAATGGTAGAAGAATATTGACCGGTGATAGGGTCAAGAGTACCTTGTTTAATAATCAAATTTGGGGTAGCATTATCCAGTATATCTCCCTGGTAACCGTATGAAGCCTTGAGCGCCAACATATCAACACTTTCTGATTTTTTGAAAAAATCTTGTGTAATATCCCACCTGCCGGAGAGCGACCACGTTGGTAAGAATTTCTCCTGACTCGATGCGCCGAATTTGTTTGAATAATCGGTACGGGTATTAAAATTGAAAATGTATCGGTTGTTGAAGCTATAGGTACTTGAAAAATAACCGGATACAAGATTACTAAGGCTCTCCGTAATTTGATCTACGTTGGTTACATTGGCCCATTGCGCATAAGCCGGATACGTAACCGGGTTTACGGGAGCAAAAGAATCGCCCCTATCGGGCATAAACGCTCTTCGGGTAATATTAGATCCATTATAGCTGTTGGATGTTATTTCCGATCCGAGAATTAAACTTAAATTGTCTCTTTTTTTACGCCCTATTTGCTTGTTGTAATTAAGCTGGCCCCTAACCAGGTACGAGGCATTTAAAATATGGTTGGTGGTTAATTGTCCCCCATAAGGCAATAGAGTAGACAAAGGATTTGGCGTTACCCCAAATTCGCTTTGCCTCAGGCCTGCTGCGTAAAACGTATTATCATCATAACTGATTTTTTCGTCGGTATTGTTGCGGGAATAGGAAAGTAAAAATGTGCCATTCAAATCGCGGTTAAGTTTATAGTTTAGATCGGTACTTAAGTTCACACCTGAATTATCACTGATATCCTTTGAATGCTGCATTTCATTCAAAATGTTAAAATTGAAATTTTTGCCCGTAAAGAAATCCTGTCGGCCGTAGTAACTTAGCGAACCGTCGTCGTTATAGGCTGGTATGGCCCGGCTTGTGTTGTATGCGTATGATAATGCATTAACCGATGATGCCACGTAATTACGGGTTTCTATATTGTTTCTTAGGTTAATATCCCAGGTTAACTTAGGTGTAAGTTTGGCGTTCAGTTTTACAAAAATATTATATTGTTTTACCCCTTCGGTTTTAAGCGTGCCGGTTTGGGCCGCCTGGCCGATTGATGCGAAATAGCCAAGCTTATCAGTGCCCCCGGAAATACTCAAATCATTTTTGGTTGAGACAGCATTTTGGGTGATCACCTTAAACCAATCTGTATTATTTGATTCCAGTTTGTTTACTGCTTGCTGAAATTGATCGTAAGTGTAAAGCCCGGCATATAATTTACTAATTGCACCTTCGTATCCTACATAATTAATATTTGACGGGTAGGCTATACCGCTGGCTATAACATCTTTTGAGTAGTTTATACGCTCTGCAGAGTTCATCACGTTGATATTGTGATCGCTGTAGCTGGGACGGGCATTGAAACTAACCGAACTGCTGTAGTTAATTACAGATGGCCCTGCATGTCCCTTTTTGGTTGTGATCACAATTACTCCATTGGCGGCCCTGACACCGTACAGTGCTGTAGCAGAAGCATCCTTCAAAACATCGATCTGTTCAATATCAAACGGATTTAGTCCCGAGATGGAATTACCCAAACGGCTCACAAAATCAAGATCATTAATACTTTGAGGATCGACGCCTATCGGGTCGTTAACCACAACACCATCAACCACCCATACCGGATCGCGACTGGCTAAAACAGATGATGTTCCTCTGATGCGTATTTTAGGCGCCGCACCAACCTCGCCCGAATTATTCAGCACAAACATGCCGGGAACACGCCCTTCCAGCGCCTGATCAATAGAGAAGATACCGGGCACTAAAATATCTGCCGCTTTTAAAGTAGTGATGGCGCTGGTTAAATTTCGGCTGTCAATTTGCTGATAACCATCTGTAACCATTACCTCATTCAACTTATGATCAACCGCAGCAAGAATTATTTTTATTTTTTTGTTCTCTTCGCCAACTGTGTAGAAATAAGGTTTAAAGCCAATAAAAGAGATCAATAGCCTGTCACCTGTTACGGCTGTTATGGTAAACCGGCCTTTGTTATCGGCTGTTGTTGCCTTATTTTTAGTGTAAACCGATATAGTTGCTCCAGGCAAAGGGCTATCGGTTAACGAATCAACCACCATACCTTCTACAATGCCTGGCACTACATTGGTTTTGGCTCCTTTTGGTATGAGCATAATGGTTTTATTCTCAATAATAAAATCCACAGGCTGATCCTTAAATAACCGGCCCAGAAATTCTAACAGTGGCAAAGATTTTACATTTAAAGTAACAGGCTTGGCTTGTTTTAAAAGGTTTTCGGTATAAAATACCGAGTAACCCGTTTGTTGTTTAATATTGGTAAATACTTTTACCAGGGGAACATCCTTGCCCGAAAACGTGACTGATTGCGCTTTTGCAAACGAGCTAAAGAGCAGCACGATCAAGACAATAGATATCCTATAACAAAATGTCTTTGCTTTCATTTTTTAATCAATATTTAAAAGTTAGATGCTTATTTTGTAATCACAAGGCGCTTGCCTTGCTCCATCCTGTAGTGTATGTTCAACTTCGACAAGAAGAACAATACTTTTGAAAAATTAACATCACGCCCCATCTCGCCACCAAAACGGGTATCCGGTACGCCATCTTGGTATACCACTTCCACATCGTACCAGCGCGACAGCTGCCGCATTGCCTTATCAAACGGCAGATCCTGAAAACTAAATAAATTGTTTTTCCATGCCATTACCTGTTCAATATCGGCACCTTCAACTTTGTTTAAATAGACCGAACCTGACGGCAGGTGACCAACATTGGCCTGTTGCCCCGGCAATAACTTATCGGAAAGATTACCAGCCGTGATACGAATAGCTCCCTCAACAAGCGTGGTTTGCATAACTGGCTCGTTGGTATAGGCATTAATATTAAAATGCGTTCCTAAAACGGTTACTTCGGCACCTTGATTAATCTTCACTTTAAAAGGTTTCTGCGCATTCTTCGCTACCTCAAAGTAAACCTCCCCAGTAACTTCCACCTTACGCTCGCTTCCGTTAAAAACGGTTGGATAACGAATGCTCGACGCCGCGTTTAACCAAACATGTGAGCCATCAGGAAGAATGATTTGAAATTGTCCGCCGTTTGGGGTATTGATGGTATTGTAAGCAACGGCATCATTGTTGGTTGCATCAGCTTTGTAGCTAACTTCGCCATCTGTGCTTTTAATAATGGTTACTCCGGTTTGCTTGATAGTTTTCCCGCTTGGCTCGTCAGCCAGGTAAACCTTGGCACCATTTGATAAAGTAAGGATAGCCTTATTCCCGCCAGGCATTATGGCCGAAATTTCAGTTGGTGTTAAAACCTTGCTTTTTGCCCTATAAAAGTGAATTCCGGTACCAAATAGAATTAATATTGCAGCGGCGGCAGCAATACGTGTCCACATTTGTTTTACAGCGTTGTATGATATAGAGTCCCGCTCAATTCTATTCCATACATCATCAACCGATTTCTGAATTGCAGTATGCGGTACTTGCAATTCTTCATTTGGTTTCCATTGTAAATACCAGTTCTCAAGTATTGCAATTTCTTCTTCCGAACATTCGCCGGCTTTGTGCTTCAGAAGTAAATTTTGGAGTACATGTTTATCCATACTTGAGGGATTTTGATCAACTATACACTAAAGACGGTTAGCTGGAGCTTAACAGGTACGTTAAATTAAAAAAAAGTAAAATATTTATTAATTTTCCTTGCAGATAAACCACATTGTGCCTGAATCAATAAAAAAACGGGCAGAAAAACTTCTTTTTTTTTATAGTTGAATTAGTTTTGCCATTAAATTTGTTTGCTTTTCGCAAATCCGCATAAAAAATAAAGAAATTTAATTTAAATGGCCACGCACTTGGCCAAAACAAACCAATTTCCTAAAATTCTTAAAAAAAATCAGTGTAATTTAAAGATATAAATAATATATACAACAATTCCCAAACGCATTCTTAGTATTCTTAAGGCCCTGGTGATTTGTTTTGAAACAGTTTGCTCCGAAATTCCCAATTTTTCAGCAATTTCCTTATGATTTAAATTTTGTTTCCTGCTCAATAGAAAAACCTCACGCATTTTTTCAGGAAGTGCGGCAATTTCCTTTTCAATTATTTTAGCAAGTTCGCTTTCGCGTACCTTATGATCTGTAATGTAAGCGGATGCTACTAAGTTTAAATCAATAGAAGCCATATAAGCTGATTCAATCTTTTTGCGGCTAATCACATCAAATATCCTATTGCGTAACGCGGTATACAAATAACCCGACATGTGGTTCTTGATGTTCAGATCTTCCCGCTTGTTCCATAAATTAATGAACAGGTCGTGGATTACATCCTCTGCTTCTTCTGAGTTGGCGAGCCGTCTGTAAGCATGGACAAATAAAATACCTTTATACCGATCATAGATTTCTGCAAAAGCCAACCTATTGCTTTGCGTTAACAAAGCGGCCAAATCAGTATCTGTGAGTTTACTATAAATTGACATTAAGGGACTTTAATTCAAATATAATGATTTAACAGGTATTCAACACCACTTTAACATTAGGAATATTTCAAAATGCTTATTCAGATCAATATTTATATTCACTAAGCATGGCCCGAATCTTTGATTTTCCCCAGCTCATTGTTGACTGTTACCTTGAGATTAGGCAATCCATTTTTGATGTAATAAGAGGGGCTTGTAAATCTATATCAACTGCAATAACTTCATGAGCCTTAAAAACTGCAGTTGTACTATATATTAAAAAGGCTTTTTATACCTGTAAAAGCAATTTGGAGCCCTACACAGAATATCAAAAATGAAGTAATCCGGTTGAATATTTTTTCACCATTTGAACCCAGATATGCAACCAACACTTTGGTGTTCAGGTAAAATATATAGATAAGAACACACATGAAAATGATTGAAAGCAAAATAGCACCTGTATTGATAAGATAGCTTTTCATATCGGGTGAGGCACTGTGCGCGCTAAGTGTAAACAGTACAGAAATGGTACCCGCCCCTGTGGTAATGGGAAAGGTGATTGGATAAAATAATTTATTTTCTATGGTATCGAAACCGGATGGCTTTATACCATCAGGAAGATCGTCTTGCGGGTTGTCATCCTGCTTGTCTGATGAAAGAAACTCCCAACCCATTTTGGAAATCATTATGCCCCCGGCCAGTTGAATAACCGGAATGGAAATACCAAATAATTCTAATATCCAATGACCTGCAAATAACGACACGGTACATATAAAAAAAGCATAGATCGTAATTTTATTAACCGCCCTCCGCTTTTCAGCCTTATCAAGATGAGCAAAATATGGTAGAATGATTAATGCTGACCCTATGGGATTCACTACCGGGAATAAGGCAATAATACCCAAGAATAGCAGGTGGATAAATGGATGGAAAATTGCAGGCATCTTGAAAAATAATACTATTACGGGTAAATACAATAACAAAAGACAACTTGATCTCTAAGGCGTTCGGTTGGCTAACTTGGTTCTCTCATAAGCAAAAGCTTTTATGGAATTCGTAGGATTTATATTGGGATTCGGTTAAGATGAACAAGGCTTTTGACCCCAGCAAATATTTATCACCATATATTCTCGAAGCATATTCAACGACACTTTTTGCCTTCTCAACGAATAGGATTATCAACCCAGAATGATCCCTCATTAACTTTATGCAAAAGAAGAATTTGTACAAAGTGCAAATTAAACAATTTCAACATGAAAAATAAAAACCAACTGTTTGCCACTTCAGTTTTATTAATGGGACTCTCATCTCTATTTACGGGGTGTACAATATCCAAAAAAGCAGAAAACTTACGGCTGATTATGAAGGACGATTATTGTATTTCAAACATAAATGCAGAGTTTACAGAAATTAGACCCTCATTTATTAACCCTGATTCCTTATTTAAAAATGATTCGTTATTAAGCAACAATCTTACCAGGAAAGAAATTCTGGTAGCGAATGCTACAGGAATGGTACCCCTTATCAAAAAACTGTTTGTAAATCAAAATGACTCGTCTGCTAGGACAAGGGTTAGGAGACTGGAGTTAAGACACCAACTACAGGACCAAATATGGAGGGTAAAAACGGTTTTCGATGAACTGTCATCTGAGCTGAATTGTGAAACCGAAAGGACGAAAAGAGCCGCAGGGTACTTGGATGGGTATGAAAAAAAGAGAACTAATAATTTAACTATAGGAGCCATATTCGCTGGTTCGGCAACTACAGTGGCACCGGTTTTCGTAAAAAGCAGCACACCTCAAAATACGATCGTTATCGGGGGAGCCATTGTATCGGCCTATTTGGGTGCTAAACTCCTGCAATCAGGACATAATAAAATAGCGTTTACCTATGAAAGAAATCTGCTATCTGATGTTTGGACCGAGCCGCGGGTTTCCAGTCAATACCCCGAATTTATATGGCAGCTAATGAACGGAAACGAGCTTAACATAGGCAATAACAACCTATCTGTACAGCAAAACATAAAAAAAAGATGGTTGGGGATTGAGTTAAACGGTGCCAGTAGCCAAACGCTCGATCTGCTGTTTAAGAAAGGAGGAAGCTACTCAGAGGATGATTTACAAACCCGTGCAGTACTATTGAGTCAATTAGAAGCATCCGTAAGCTTATTAAACTCGAATGTTCAATCTTGTCTGTTATCGATTCAGCGAAAGCTAAATGCTATAAATTAGCGCACAGAAAAAATTACAGGTTTAAAAGCTTAGTTCCTGAAAAAAATACTGACTTTAAATTTCACTCGCTATTTGTATTGATTTCTGTATTTCAATTACTTACGTTCGATAGTTCGCCAAATCGTTCTTTTTCCTTGAATATATTTTTGATGGTGTTAATCTCATCCCGGTAAATGGTATTTTTCCTTGTGCCAAAGTACAGGGTGTTTTCAATCGGCACATCTCCGTCCCAAAACAACCTGATTGATCCTGAAACGAGTTCCTCTCTGCAAAGGAAATCAGGTATTACAGAAAATCCCTGGTTTCCTGATAAACAGCGCACAATAGAACAAACATTGGGCACTATAAAATTTGGCCTAAAGTCGATATGATGTTTGAAGTTAAGTTGCCAAAAACGTTTTAAATATTCCGTATCAGCAGATGTGCTGTACCAGAGCTGTTTCTTTAACAATATCTCGGCCTCTGCATTTTGATGTTTACGGAGTAAGTTGTCAATTAATACGGTGTCGGTTTCTGATCCGCAGATCATTACGATGCGTTCTGTACCGAAGGGCTCGTAGTTTACAACTTTATCATTCCCCTTTTGCGGGGTGATGATCAAATCAAGCAACCCGCTTTCCAGGTCGTGTAACATTTGCCCGTATTCTCCGAATTTAATGATTACATTAAATGGTAAGGCGGGTATGTATTTTTCCAAAATGAATTGAAATGTTTCGAAACACATTCCGATACTGATGGTAACTCGATCTTCTTTGGCGCTTTTATGGAAAAGTTCTTCGACGAGCTCCAGTTTGTTAACGGCATCAAAAATAGCGTTATACAAAACTTTGCCACGTTCTGTAGGTACCATCCTTTTGGCCGATCTTTCAAATAATTTATATCCTGTGTAGGATTCCAATGTATGGAGGTGCAGGCTTACTCCAGGCTGTGAGATGAACAACATTTCTGCTGCGCCGGTTAACGTTCCCTTTTCATATATTGCCTTAAATGTTCGCAGCCATTCAATATCTAATCTCATCTTTAATTATCATTATTATGATACAAATGTATTAATTAGCTTATTTTAATTATAGTTAACGATTGGCGAAATTTGTTGCCGATTCCGCTAAAGG
Organism: Mucilaginibacter gracilis; assembly: GCF_003633615.1. Classification (NCBI taxonomy): domain Bacteria; kingdom Pseudomonadati; phylum Bacteroidota; class Sphingobacteriia; order Sphingobacteriales; family Sphingobacteriaceae; genus Mucilaginibacter; species Mucilaginibacter gracilis. Next base: position 2,330,650 of record NZ_RBKU01000001.1, read on the forward strand.
GATTCACTAACAATAAAGTTATGCTTTTTAGTAAATACCAAATGGGACAATATGATCTGAAGAACAGGATAGTAATGCCGCCCATGACCAGGTCAAGAGCCGCTAAAGGAGAAATTGCTACCCCATTGATGGCGAAGTATTATAGCCAACGTGCATCGGCTGGTTTAATTATTTCTGAAGGTACCCAAATCAGTAAACAAGGACAAGGTTATGCATGGACACCTGGGATTTTCAATACGGAACAAATTGCCGGCTGGAAACTGGTAACCGAAAGTGTACATCAAAACGGCGGATTGATTTTTGCACAATTATGGCACGTGGGGCGCATTTCGCACGTTACGTTGCAGGAAAACGGCGCGCAGCCGGTTGCTCCCTCGGCGATACTTGCAGATGGGGTGAAGGTTTTTTTAGATGGATCGGGAAATGGGCCAGGCGCAGGAGCCGGAGAAATGGTACAGCATTCGATGCCCCGTGAGTTGACCGTCTCTGAAATTAAGAAGATCATTCAAGAATACGCGCAAGCCGCAAAAAATGCGATAGCAGCAGGGTTTGATGGCATTGAATTACATGGGGCCAACGGATACCTGATTGAGCAGTTCATAGATTCGGAAACAAATTTGCGCACGGATGAATACGGTGGAAGCATTGCGAACAGGCTGCGATTTCTTGAAGAGGTAGTAACAGCAGTAGCCAATGCCATTGGCCCGGAAAAAGTGGGCGTTAGGCAGGCTCCTTTAACAACGCTGATGGGCGCCCGGGATGCTACGCCAGAAATCACTTACATAGAGGCTGCCAAGATTCTCAATAAAATAGGGATTGCGTACATACATATTGCTGAAGCAGATTGGGATAATGCACCAATGATGCCGATAGCTTTCAAACAAGCCTATAGGGACGCTTTTAATCATACCTTAATTTATACTGGTAAATACACTGTTGAACGTGCTGAAGCAGCTCTTTCGGCGGGATGGGCTGATTTAATATCTTTTGGGAGGCCATTTATTGCCAATCCGGATTTGCCTTACCGTTTAAAGAATGGGTTGCCGTTGAATGAGCCTTACCGGAAATTTTTCTTCGGTGGCGGAGCCAAAGGTTACACCGACTATCCTACCTGGATCGCCGATAATCCAAAATCCTGATCGTCAATCTATTTAATCATATTACCAGCTATTTAACTTTAACAAATGCAATTATTTGAAAAATTCACTTTGGGCCAATTAAGCCTGATTAATCGCGTCGTCATGGCTCCAATGACCAGGGCGCGTAACCCTGATAGCATCCCTAACGCAATGAATGCTAAATATTATGCCCAACGTGCAGGTACAACAGGTGCAGGGTTGATTATTACCGAGGGCACGGCTATATCGCCAACTTCAATGGGGGTATTGCATATACCGGGATTGTTTAACGAAGCCCAGGTCAATGGATGGAAACTGGTTACAAACGCTGTCCACGATAAGGGCACTAAAATATTTACCCAACTCTGGCATGTTGGCCGTGTATCGCATGTAACCAATCAACCGAATGGAAAATCACCCCTTGGCGCATCAAATATCAGGGCATCAAATTCTTTTGCCTGGGGATATGACGAAGATGGAAAAGAAGCTTTTGTCAATTGCTCAATACCTCGTGCTTTAAATACCGAAGAGGTCGGCGTTGTAGTTAACGATTTTGCAAATGCCGCAAAAAATGCTGTCGAAGCCGGGTTTGATGGAATTGAACTGCACGGCGCAAATGGCTATCTTATTGAACAATTTTTAAACCCGGCTATCAATAACCGTAATGATATTTATGGAGGTAATGTAGTTAACAGATGCCGGTTTTTGTTAGAATGTATAGATGCCTGCATTAAAGCGGTAGGTAAGAGCAAAGTAGCCATTCGGCTGACGCCATATGGAGGCCTGCATGAACTGCCGCACTATCCTGAAATTGAGGAAACTTATACTTACCTGGCTAAAGAACTGAGTGAGCGCGGTATCATATTCATACATCTCATGGATCAGAAATCCAGGGGGAGTTTCGCATTACCGGAAGGATTTCTAAACAGGTTTCGTAATTGGTTTAAAGGTTCAATTATTTTAACAGGAGGGATAGACAAAGCAAAAGCTGAAATTTTAATAGCGGAAAACTTTATAGATCTCGCTGGTTTCGGGGAATCATTTATTGCCAATCCGGACTTTACGTATCGTCTAAAACATGACCTGCCTTTGAATGAACCGGATAGACGACTTCATTATGGAGGTGCGGAGCACGGCTACACCGACTACAAGGCCTATTAACAACAGTATACTAATTCCTGCATTTAAAGGAAAAGAGAAGTTTACAAGTGTACATTGAAGCAAGTTGGTGTAACTGTTACCTTAATATTTATCGACGGGATTATCTGAGCCATTTCTTCAGGATATGGGTAAGCCTTGGCATCACTATCCAGGTTAAAATACCTACCATAACCGCAGCGATAATGAACAGGCGAATAATTAAAGGAAGATCCTTTATAAAAGGGCCAATGGATAAATTGAGAAAAATACTGGTTGGAAAAACCTTGCAAAGAGTAACCAGCGCCATTTTCCATCGCGGCGGTGCTGAAGCTGACCTAAACCATGCCTCAAGGCCGTTTAACTCCAGGTAAACAGGCTCTTCTGTTATCGTTGATGCATATTCTTCCCATTTTCTAAAATGTTCGGAATGATAAAAGGCATCCCGCTCCGCCTTGTTTTTGAAGGTACGCAATATGCCAATCTCCCGGTCGGCATCACCATCGGGGCCAGATATGATGCTGGCGCCGTGTACCCCGTCGTGCCGGAACGATTCGCCCATAAATTGTTGGAGAGCGTCTTTAAACTCTTGCTCTTTACCGGGCAAAACTTTACGTGTAATGGCCACATGAATTGGCATCTGCTTAATTTTTTGATCAAATATAAGAAACAGCCGGTATTGTAGCCTCTGTAGGAAGCCTTTGTATGGCTGGCTTTTCACCCATACCTCTCCGCCGTGTGCTTCAATGCTTTAAGCTCAACAGCCCATTTCTTGTTTTCAACGACTGTATTTCCTTATTCGACGAAAGCGATATTGATTTTTTTGATTACGGCGCTAATTTTAGAATATAATTAAACAACATTAAAACATAGTCGCCATGAAAGCATTAGCATTGCCACCTCACATCTCCTTTGTACACACAAAAAATAAACGTGTAAAAAAATCGGTTCAAACGGATACTGAAGTTAAACGGGAAATAGTTTCAAAACCAAAGTCAGCCGGGAGTTGGTTCAACGCCGAGGCACCGGAAAATCTGACTGTGAAAGAATCGGTCATCAGGGCTGCTTTTGTGATGACCATGCCCATGTTATCCGCTATCGACTGGACTTACGGCACACATACTTTGTATTTTATAGCCCCGGCTATATTTTACCTGGAAGTTACAGCCTTTACCATGAGTTGCCCCATCAAAGCGTTTTTTAGTAATGATAGCCATCCTCCACGATTTGAGTAAATATCAGGATCCGCTTACCTAAATAGGCATACACTTTAAAAGTTGAATTATCATGTCACAAACCATAGCATCAAAATTAGTAGAGATACTGGAACACGCCGGTGTAAAACACATACATGGCGTAGTGGGCGATTCGCTCAACGGAATTACCGATGAACTGCGCAAATCAGGTAAAATAAAATGGATCCACTACCGTCATGAGGAGGCAGCAGCATTTGCCGCGGGCGCAGAAGCGCAATTGACAGGTAGATTAGCGGTTTGCGCGGGCAGCTGTGGCCCGGGCAATATGCACCTGATAAACGGATTGTATGATGCGCATCGCAGTAATGCACCAGTATTAGCCATTGCCGCACAGATACCCAGCGAGCAAATAGGCACCAGCTATTTTCAGGAAACCAGGCCCGAGGCATTGTTTCGCGAGTGCAGTTATTATTGCGAAACTATTGCTTCCGCCAAGCAAATGCCAAGGGTATTGCAAATAGCTATTCAAACAGCTGTTAGCCTAAAAGGGGTATCGGTAGTGAGCTTATCAGGAGATGTGGCCATACAGTCAATTGACAACGACGAACTGGAGCATCCGTTGTTTTTGAACCGCCCGGTTACCCGACCATCAGATACCGACCTTAATGTACTGGCAAAGCTCATCAGCCAGGCTGAAAAGATAACGCTGCTGTGCGGCGCAGGCTGTGCCGGCGCGCATGATGAGTTAATTACACTGGCAGGGATGCTTTCATCACCTACGGTACACGCGCTTCGCGGGAAAGAATATGTTCAATATGACAACCCTTTTGATGTGGGCATGACCGGGCTGATCGGGATGGCATCCGGCAACCACGCGGTAAAGAACTGCGACTTGCTGTTGATGCTGGGCACCGATTTTCCATACAAGGAATGGTATCCCGATGGTGCAAAAATTGTTCAGATCGATATCAGGCCCGAACGTTTGGGCAGGCGCTGCAAACTGGACTTAGGGCTTACAGGTGATATTGGTGAAACCATCAAGGCCCTAATACCATTGGTAAAAGCCAAAACCGATACCTCATTCCTGAAAGACTGCCAGGCCCGATATAAGCAAAACCGAAAGAATCTTGATAAACGCGCCGCAGGTGAAACCGGGAGATTAATACATCCCGAATACCTCACCAAAGTTTTAAGCGACCAGGCAGAACCAGATACCATATTCACCGCCGATGTAGGTACCCCTACGGTTTGGGCGGCCAGGTATCTGGATATGAAAAAAGGCAGAAGGCTGATCGGATCGTTTAACCACGGCTCTATGGCCAGCGCCATGCCTCAGGCTATTGGCGCGCAACTTGCGTTTCCAGAAAGGCAGGTGATCTCCCTATCCGGCGATGGAGGTTTTGCGATGATGATGGGCGATATCCTGACCATCTACCAGTATGATCTCCCGGTGAAACTGATTATTTATAACAATGGTTCGTTAGGCTTTGTAGCCATGGAGATGAAGGTAATAGGTATGCCGCCGTTTGGTACCGAACTTAAAAACCCCGATTTCGCAAAAATGGCAGAGGCAATTGGCATAATGGGTATACGCGTAGAAAATTCAGAAGATTTACCGGGTGCGGTAGCAAAGGCTTTGGCGCACAAAGGACCGGTTTTGATAGATGTGTTAACCAACCCAACAGAACTGGCCATGCCGCCGCAGATAAATTTTGACGAAGCAAAGGGTTTTGGTATTTATATGTTAAGGCAAACGCTTTTAGGCGATGGTGGCGAGGTTTGGGATACATTAAAAACAAATTTCTTGAAATAAATAAAAAGATCATGGAAGACTTGCAAATATTAAAACACCTGAAAAACTTAACTGACAGGGAAGAAAAACTTTGGGTTAAAGAAAACCTTACTGATGAGGAAGTAGCCCAACTGCATCAAATAAAGCTGGAGCTTGACCAACATTGGGACTTACTTAGGCAAAGAAGAGCCTTGCGTGATGCTGGTGAAAACCCCGACAAAGCCGAGATCCGCGATATCGACACTATTGAAAATTACAAAAATTAAAGCGAAAACCATGGCAACTCTCAATTTATTCAGCCCACTCCAAATTAGGGGTATGACATTAAAAAACAGGATAGCGGTATCGCCCATGCAGCAATTTAGTGCCGTTAACGGCAAAGTTGGGCACTGGCACATGGTTCATTTGGGCAGCCGGGCCGTGGGTGGTGCCGGTCTGATTATAACCGAAAGCCTTTCCGTTAATAAAGAAGGACGTAGTACCCACTATGATGCTGGCTTATGGAACGACGGACAGATAGCCGGCTGGCGCACCATAAACAAATTCATCCATGAACAGGGTGCCAAAACTGCCGCCCAGATAGCCCATTTTGGCAGCAAGGGCAGCCGGTCGCATCCTAATGACGGCTTGCAGTACCTAACGCCCGAAAACGGCGGCTGGCTAACCAAAAGTTCATCGGCCGTTGCGCCTTTTAACAACATGAGCCTTCCGAAAGAACTTTCATTACGGGGCATTCAAAAGATCAGGAAAGACTTTTCCACAGCCGCGTTACGGGCGGTAGCGGCAGGTTTTGACGCTATTGAACTGCACGCCGGGCACGGCTATCTTTTTCACCAGTTTTATTCAAATATCATTAATCAGCGCACCGATAAGTATGGCGGAAGTTTTGAGAACCGCATCCGCCTGTTGGTAGAAACCGCTGAAGAGATCAGACGGATCATCCCGCAAACCATGCCTTTACTGGTACGCCTATCTGCTGTAGATTATTTGGAAGACGAAAGAGCCTGGAAAATAGAAGATAGCGTTATTCTGGCCGGTATATTGAAACAAATAGGTGTAGACCTGATCACGGCTTCGGCAGGAGGTTTCGTGTTTTTGGATAAAGCAAGGGTTTATCCCTCGTACCAGGTCCCCTTTGCCGAAAAGATCAAAGCCGAAGCAAGTATCCTAACCGGTGCCGTTGGCGCCATCACCGAAGCTGCACAAGCTGATGAGATCATCGCATCCGGAAAAGCCGACCTGGCCATCATGGCTCGCGAATTTTTAAGAGATCCTTATTTTCCGCTGCACGCAGCTAACATACTGGGGGCAAAGGTTGATGTTCCATTTCAATATAAAAGGGCCTTTTAAATTGTAAAGCTATGGAAACAACTAAAGCAGTGTTAAATACCGTAAAAGTTTACGGCACCATGGAATCCGGCGAGGCCTACATTATCAGAGATTTCTTAAAGCGCAGCGTAGCTACTTTTGACTGGATACCGGTGCCTGATATTAATACCTTACAGCATCTGGTAAAAGAACCGCTACCCGACTACGTAAATTTGCCGGTAGTTGAATTGCCGGGTGGGAAACTTTTGTTTGATCCTTCTATTGAGTCTATCGCCTTAAACCTTGGATGGATTACTAAGCCTAAGCATAAAGAATACGATGTGTCAATCTTCGGTGCCGGCCCGGCCGGCCTTAGTGCCGCGGTATATGCAGCGTCAGAAGGTTTGCGTACCGTGTTGGTGGAACGCGAAGCTATCGGTGGGCAAGCCGGCACCAGTTCGCTTATTGAAAATTATCTGGGTTTCCCCAACGGATTAAGCGGGGCCGAGTTGGCTGAACGCGCGCGGCAGCAAGCTGTAAAATTTGGTGCCGAAATACTGTTAATGCGTAGCGGCGTTAATGCCAGTTTTATTGATAGTAAACTGCATGTAGACCTTGTAGATGGTAGTAAAATTATTGCCAAGGCCAATATTTCGGCTACCGGTGTAGCGTATAGTCGGCTTAATTTGCCCCAAGAAGACCACTATCTGGATAAAGGTATTTACTATGGCGCGGGCTCTAGTGAGGTGTTGCTTTGCACCAACGAACATGTTTTTATTGTTGGCGGCGGCAACTCTGCCGGACAGGCTGCCCTTAATTTTTGCAAATATGCAAAAAAGGTAACGATGGTTATCCGCCGCAGTGATCTTGCTTCTACACTATCGTTTTACCTGCTTAACCGTATTAAAAATAAGAAAAATATTGAGGTTCTTTTTAATTCGACCATAACTGCATTAAGTGGGGATAACACGTTAAAAGAAATTAGTGTAACAGATAATCTTAATCAAACAGTAGCGGTTTATTCAACCCGCTTTGTATTTGTATGTATTGGCGGCAAGCCCAATACAGCCTGGGCAAAGGACACGCCTATAGTACGTGATGAGGCTGGTTACCTGGTAACGGGTACAGATTTGCATGAACCATCCTTTAAAAGCAAATGGTCCAATTCATTTACACCAGCCTTTTTAGAAACCAGCGTCCCTGGCTGCTTTGCTGCCGGCGATGTCAGGCATAACTCCATTAAACGGGTAGCCTCAGCCGTTGGCGAGGGGGCTATGGCCGTAACTTTTGTATATAGATATTTAACTAAAAATTATTAGAAAATGGAAACTCAAATTTGCAATCACCTTAAATTAATGGTAGTTAAGCCCGCCGACAAATATTATTGCGAAGAATGTGTAAAAACGGGCAGTACATGGCTGCATCTGCGGGCGTGCCAAACTTGCGGAGCTGTTTTATGCTGCGATTCGTCGCCTAACCAACATGCATCTAAACATGCCGCACATACCCATCACCCCGTTGTAATATCTGCCGAACCAGATGAATATTGGGCTTACTGTTACCCGCACGATCAAATGATTGATATTGACCCTTATTAAAAGATATGCCTGGCCTCTTCTACCGCGGCCAGGCATGTTTTTTTCACCTCAGCTATAACTGATGGCTGCACAACTTCCATACTTTCAGCATCTTCAAGCGCATCCAGCATATTGCTTAATAGCGGTAACAAACCCATTATGGCTACGCTGGTTTTCATATCATGGGCTATGCGTTTAACTCCGGGTAAATCTTTCTTTACAAAAGCCGTTTCCAGGTTATCAACATCAGCCGGTATACCCTCTATAAAATGACCCGTAACCAGTTGTTCGTAACTCACATTGCCCTTGCTGATATCTTTCATATAAGCAAGATCAATAAATTGATATGACCGGAGGGCAGTAACTGGCATCGCTGCGGATACTGTTTCAATTTTTGGCCCGACAAATTTAACGATCATTTTAAAAAGGTGTTCCTCATTAATGGGTTTGGAAATATAATCGTTCATGCCATTGCTCAAACACTTTTCGCGTTCGCCAGCCATGGCGTGGGCAGTCATGGCTATTATGGGCGTATCCAATTTAAGTTCTTCGCGTATGTGGCGGGTGGTAGTATAACCATCCATTTTAGGCATCTGTATATCCATCAGCACCAAATCAAAGGTTTTGGTTTGAAGAGCATCCAGTGCTTCTAAGCCATTGCCCACTATTATGAAAGATGTCCCCCATTGGCTTAACAGGTGTTTCATCAAACTTTGGTTCATGACATTATCATCCACTACCAATATTTGCAGCGACGGGTTGACCACTTCTTTTAACGCTCGAGTAGTTAATTGCGGCTCGGGATTGATTTGCTCATTGGCTACGGTATATGGCATATAGAAAGCAAATTCCGTTCCTTTACCGGGTACGCTATGCACTTCTATAGTGCCGCCCTGCAAATCTATTAGCGTTTTAACTATGGCAAGGCCAAGGCCGGTTCCGCCATAATTACGGGTGATGGAATCTTCAGCCTGATTAAAGCGTTCAAAAATTTTGTCGAGTTTTTCATTGCTGATACCGATGCCTGTATCCTTAACCTTTACACCCAGTTGCATATCGCTGCCATTTGCAGATACGATATCTATCTGAACTTCGATCATCCCGCCATCACTAAATTTTAACGCATTGCCAATTAGGTTCACCAATATCTGTGTAAGGCGGGTAGCGTCGCCCACCAGGGTATCAGGTACGTTATCTGCAACGCTACAATTTAACTGCAAACCCTTCTCATTAACCCTTTCTTTAAAAAGTGTTTCGATAGAATGGATGAGCCCGCGCACGCTGAACGGGGCTTTCACAATCCGCATCATCCCTGCTTCGATCTTAGACAGGTCAAGAATATCATTGATGATTGCCATCAGGTTTTCGCCAGCTTTCTGGATAGCTTCAATAAACTCTGCCGAATCGGGGTCTTTATCCCGCCGTTGCAATAAATTGGTAAACCCAAGTATCGAGTTAAGCGGCGTACGAATCTCGTGGCTCATATTGGCCAGGAAATTTTCTTTAACCTGCAAAGCTTCAATTGACCTCTTTTCTGAAGCATCCAGTTTAATAATTAACTTGTTTTGCTGGCGGAACTGGCCTAAGATGAACCAGCACAACACAGCGCCACTAACAAACATAAAGCCTATTAATACATTACTGTAAACCCGGGCATGCCTGCTGCCCGCAACGTTATCCTGGCTTAGGGCAACTATTTTCTGCTGGCGGATGTCATATATTTTATGCGTAACAGAAGTGATCTCGTCTGAAATTCTGCGTGCGCGCGGATTGGCAATGAATGTAGTGTCATTCATGTTACCTAGCTTCAAATAGCGTTTAATAAGGGCGTTTTTGGTATTGACCTTTTCTTCGGAGAGTTGCTTTAGCCTACGCAGATACTTTACTGTAGTTTTTCCTGCTGCATCATTATCCATAGAATCAAGATACACCATTATAGATGATACTTTTCCATCAATCCCCTCCAGGTGAGATGTATCATCAGTTGCAATTGCGGCCCTGATCCGGCTCTCCACCCCTAAGATATCCCGGTCAATTTCCCTCAGGTGATTACTCGCGCTCAATTCCTCCATCAGTTTTTCATTGCCATGCAGCATGGCATCCATATTGGCAGAAAAGTTATACTGTATGATGAGCAATAATATAGTAGCAACGCCAAAAGCTACCAGCATAAAATAACCAAAACGTTTGTTTGCCATTATCCGGGGTGTTGTGTTCATAAAAACAATCGGTAAAATTGGATAAAACGACTTTGAACTGATTAGGTTATTAGTTAGATGGGCATTAAAGATCGTTGAACAGGCAAAAAGGAAGGTTGGCTAAAAAACATTCATCCGGCTATTCAGCGATTTACGGTAAGCATCAGCAATAGGTAAGAATTGCCCATTAATCACTAAACCACCCTCCTGCAAAGTATCGATCTTATCCATGGCGATGATATAGGAGCGGTGAACCCGGATGAAATTAGCCGCAGGCAATTTTTCCTCTGCACCTTTTAGTGTGCCATGAATGGCATATGTTTTTGCTTTGGTATAAAACTTCACGTAATCGCCCATCGCTTCTGCGTATAAAATTTCATCAAACCTGATGCGCCGGGTAATATTTGAATCCCGTACAAAAATGAACTCATCGGCCTTAACCTGGAGGTCTTCTTTTTTACTGTCGTTAATTTCCCTGGCTTTGCTCACCGCTTGCAAAAAACGGGCGGGCGTAACGGGTTTTACCAGGTAGTCGGCAACGTTAAGCTCAAACGCCTCAACTGCATATTCTTTTTTGGAAGTTGTAAATATGATGATAGTTCCTTTATTACGCAGGTTCCTGGTCAGCTCCAGGCCACTCATTTCCGGCATTTCAATGTCCAGAAATATCAGGTCGACCTCTTCGGCCTGTAAATGATTATAGGCATCAATTGCGTTGCAGTATTCACAAATAATATCCAGGTCTTTAACCTGGTTCGCCAGTTGACTCAGGGTGGCTCGGGCTATGGGATTGTCGTCAATGATGAGGCAGGTCATAGTGTAATATATATCGTATATGATTCGGTAGCGTAAATATCGGTTAAAAAAAATAGTCTTCCAATTTTGGCGTACCGGCATTAGCGGGTTTAAAACGTATTTAACGATTATAAGTGCCTGTTCAACGAATATACGCTGTAGATCGCATCACTCCTTCGCACCTTTAGGTCAGCAAATAACAAACACCAAATTTAATATTAGAGTTATGGAAAAGCCGCAGATCAGCTTCAAGTTTGAGCTTGAAAAACAAACACCACGATTAGGGCCTGGCGGAATAACCCGGGGCGCTTCAGTTCGTGAATTTCCGGCTTCAGTAGGCATAGCAGGTGTATCCATGCGATTACAACCAGGGGGAATGCGGGAATTGCACTGGCATGCCAATGCTGCTGAATTGGCTTATGTAATTACAGGGAACGCCCGCACCACCATCATTCATCCTGACGGCAGTGCTTTTATCGATAATTTTGGCCCGGGTGATGTATGGTATTTCCCTAAAGGATACGGCCATTCTATACAGGCAACAGGCGATAAAGAATGCCACTTTATTTTGATCTTTGATAATGGCAATTTTTCTGAGGATCATACCTTTAGCATCACAGATTTTATAGCCAGTACACCGCCGGAAGTTGTTGCCCAAAACCTCGGTCTCACGCTCGGCGAAGTTGCGCAGCTTCCGCATAAAGAAGCTTATTTTGCGTTGGGCCCGAATCCTGACGAAAGCAGCACAATTGCTTTTGCCAGACCTGAACCAGCATTAACCAGTTTGCATCGCTACCCTTTGGAAGCCCAGCAACCAAGGCTGATTCCTGGTGGAGGAACACAACGGGTGGTGTCTGTCAAAGAATTCCCTATCAGCACTTCGATGACGGGTTCTGTTATAGAATTACAGCCCGGTGCACTGCGCGAAATGCACTGGCACCCTAATGCCGACGAATGGCAATATTACCTGGCCGGCACGGCAGAAATGACCGTGTTTTTAGCAGAAGCAACAGCAGTTACTGAGCATTTTAATGCGGGCGATGTTGGTTACGTACCCATGGGCGCAGGCCACTATATTAAAAATACGGGTGATGAGGTTTGCCGGATCCTGATCGGGTTTAATAATGGGAACTATGAGGCCATTGATCTGAGCCAGTGGCTGGCAGGCAATCCAAAAGATGTTATTGCTACGAATTTAGGGATTGAGGAATCATTAGTGAACAAGTTACCACAACGTAAGCTATTTGCAATTCCTCCAAAGTACTAAAAGCATATCCCAACGACAAAATATGCCTGTTCAACGAATAGCAATTCAGATCATGGCAGTTGCCATCTACTTTTACATCAACAAACAAAGCAATTAAAATTATAAAACACTTTAAATTAAATATCATGAAAAACACAATCACTGAAGAAATTGAAATTGTAAATTACGCAACAGACCCACACATCGACCGCCAGGTTAAAGAATTTTTAAAAGTATTAAATAGCGGTGGTGCCCCCCTGGAAACTTTATCCAAAGAAGATGCGAGACAGGTTTTAATTGGAGCACAGGCATCTGTTAAAGTGGATCTTTCAGGCATTGAAGTATCACAAAAAACAATCACTGCCGATGGTCAGGAAATCAGTTTAAACATTGTTCGCCCCGAAGGTGTAGCTGAAGAATTGCCGGTATTTATTTTTATACACGGTGGCGGCTGGATATTAGGCGACTACCCTACTCACGAACGGTTGGTTCGCGATCTGGTTGTGGCATCAGGCGTGGTAGCTGTATTTGTAAATTATACCCCATCTCCGGAAGCGCAATATCCGATAGCTATTAACCAGATATATGCGGCAACTAAATGGGTGGCTGAAAATGGAAAAGAGATCAATGTTGACGGTAGCCGTCTGGCTGTTGTGGGTAACAGTGTAGGTGGTAATATGACCGCCGTTACTGCCCTGCAGGCTAAAGCCAAAAATGGTCCCAAAATCAGTCTGCAGATTATGATGTGGCCGGTAACCGATGCCAGGTTCGATTGGGAATCTTATACACTATTCGGCCAGGACCGTTTTTTAACTGCACCATTAATGAAATGGATGTTTGACCAATATACTACCGACGCGGGCGAACGCGCGCAAATATTGGTATCGCCATTAAACGCAACACTGGACGAATTAAAAGACCTTCCACCCGCTTTGATCCAGGTTGCGGAAAACGATATCCTGAGAGATCAGGGCGAAGCCTACGGCCGCAAATTGAATGAGGCCGGCGTAACCGTTACTACCGTACGTTATAATGGTATGATTCACGATTTTGGTTTGCTGAACGCACTGGCAACAGTTCCATCCGTGAAATCTTTAATTGTGCAGGCTTCTGCCGAGTTGAAAAAATATCTATTCATATAATCATAAAAAATAACATCATGAAACCTAACATTGGCATCAACGAAGCAGACAGGAAAGCTGTTTCAGATCAATTAAGTAAATTATTGGCAGACGAATTTGTACTGTACACCAAAACCCGTAACGCGCACTGGAATATTGAAGGCCCCGATTTCCACTCCATGCATATCTTTTTTGAAAGCCAGTACGGCGAACTGGACGAGCTAATGGATAGCGTTGCAGAACGCATCCGTAAAATAGGGCACTATGCACCGGCCACCTTAGCACAATTGCTTCAACTTACCCACCTAACTGAAAAAAGCGATAGTAAGAACGATAGCCAGGGCTTTTTGAAAGAACTTTTGGAAGATCACGAAAGTATCATTGAATTCATTCGCGGAAACATTAATCCATTTGCTGCCGAATATAATGATGCCGGCACAAGTGATTTTATTACCGGGTTAATGGAAACACACGAAAGTATGGCCTGGATGCTTAGATCGCATTTTAGATAAAAAACATCCAGGCCCCTTCTTAGGGGCCTGGATGTTTTTATTAGTATTCATTATCAGTGGCTTCAAGGACATCGTTTTTGTTAAAGTGCAAGATACAATAATCATGAACACAACATACAGTCTGAAGGTTGTCGGACCTGCTAAATACAGTGCATACAACAACGATGTTTTTTGCCTGTTCGCGGAATATGAGAGAGCTTATGAGATGAATATTCCCGAATTCATCTCCGCTACTGCACAGTTTTGTGCGGACAATTACAACACTACGGTTTATACCTACCAGCTATCGGGCATCCTGCTCGGTTTGGTCAAGAAAAACAAATTAAGCCGGATGGTTAGTGCGGAAAAAAACGCTATGTGTACCAGAAACCAAATGAAGTTTGAAACTTGTTTGATTCTATCATTTTTTCTTCTTTAACTCTTGCAATTGGATATTCTGGAGCCATTGACCAAAGCGTTCCAGAAAAGCGCTCAGGCAATTATGTTACACTTTGACCATGCTAACTTGCTGATTAAAAAGCTCGAAATTATCATCTGACAACGCAACTCATTGATCTAATGCGCACGGAACAGCATGGTCAAGCATGCCGGAATGTCCACTCATGCAATCTATCTTTTATAATAAAAAAAGCCTGTTTTGAAGTCGAAAAAAGTTTCTTAACTTTGAAATTAGAGAACAAGTTCTTTCCCAAAATCGCTAAAATAGAACCAAAGTTGTAGGGTAACTTTTCGGGTAACTAAGGCGATAATAGGTTTTATAATAATCTCATAATAAGGCATATAGAAAGGATTGAACTCTTTAAGAAAAGTTCCGTCCAGTACCGAAACTTTGACCAAAGAAGAGACGGGTACGGGTTACGAGGGCGATTTCCGGGAAGGGTTCGGTTATGATGTGTTCGCGGATTTTTATGGAATGTTCTGGAAGAAATCCTATATACCTGGTATCTATGCGGAAGTCAAATACAGCCACGGGAATCCCTGGATCACCCAGGATAAGCTGGCCTTATCGGCGGGTGCGATCTTTAACGTAACCAGCAGCGATAAAGACAGTAAGAACCTTTTATCGATCGTACCTTATGTGAAATGGTCGAATGTGTTAAAGGAATATACCGACCTCGCCCGGAGCGGTACATCCCCGCTCCATAATCAGTTCTCCATCGGTATATCTGTCGGCATCCCGATCAATATCGGCAAATAGGAACAAAAAGATATTTCTGAATGGTCATATCGCAGATATTGCTAACTGAACCAGGTGTGAATTAATTGACCGATCATTAGGGTCGGGTGGTTTTTTAGTGGCGGGAGTTGATCTTCGTCATATTCATCCGCTTCATCGGGCATGATCTGCCACTCCCCACTTGCCTCATTCCCTGAAACTTCTTATTGGGCTTGTTGAATGCCATTGTCTTTATCCTTGGCGAAGAGGTACATAAAAAAATGGCCTCCGCATTTTTGGACAGGTTGAGGTACATTTTTCGATGGTGGCTTTTATATCCAATTTTTTAACTTTTCATTTCAGGGGATTACACGTGTTTTGTCCGCTTAAGGGTTTTCACGTATTGCGGGGTGTTGTTTTTGTACTGCATTTTTGATGCTTCCAATTTTTTCGCTTATGGTGTAAGACATACGTTTCTCTGCTGATTTTTTGATAGTTAATATCCCTGCGGGGAGTCAGCGGGTTCATTTAAATCCAATTAAACTATGTTATTTGACGTATGTGAACGGGAGCTGCGTGTAATGGAAGACGCGCTGGTGAAGATCAATGCGCATTTCAATGCGCCCTTGGACCGGGTGACGCCTGCCCTGGCGGTGATCCGCAAATCGCTTGATTTTTTAAGGGGCCATTTGGTGGAACATCCTTTGGCTTCGGTGGAAGAGCAGGTTTTATACGCTAAGGTGCTATTGCCGAAGTTTTATGCCTGGTATATCTATCACCAGGAATGGTATGCGATCTGGTCGGCTGTGCCGGTGGCGGTGCCAAAAAAAGTGAGAGCCTTCTGGCTGGATGAGTTGCGGGTAGTGAACCGTTTCCCTTCGCGATATGCTTTGCAGCATGCTTATTACCGGTTATCGGATACTTCGCTGGATGAGCTGCTTTTTGTTCCGGGTGTGGCGGAGCCGGGTAACCGCTTGGTGCCGGAGATCCCGGAGTTCGACGCGATGTTCCCTACGCCTTGTTCGTATTTGTTCGCGAAGTTCCGGGCCTTTGGGCTGTTGAGCGCTTCCATGATGGAGGCGATGGCGGGCACGCCGCCGATGGTGCATGCGCCTGCATCGTCCCGGAAAAGGACTAGGGAGATGCGCTGGACGGGTGATGCGATCAATTTGGTGGAGCTGGGTTTCGGGATCTATGATACGAAGCAGTTGAATGAGGGGAATGCGAGTTTGGCGGAGATCTTCGAGTGGATGGAGGAGGTTTTGCATGTGCGGATCGGCAGGCCGGCGCGGCGGTTCGAGGAACTGGAAGGGCGCAAGAAGATCAGCCCGACGGATTTCCTGGATAGGATGCGGCATGGGATCAACCTGCGCATCGATAAAAAGAATACCTATGACCCGGAGGCGGAGGAGGCCAAACGCAGGCGTAAGGAAAAACGCGCGCAGCTGGCGGCGAAGATCAAAAAGGCTCGTGGCGGTGATGATGGTAAATTATCGACTGATAATTAGGGTTTTATATTTTTTGTTTGGGGACTTCCCAGGAATTTCCCCAAACAAAAAACAAGGTTCTCCCAACCTTTGATCTCATCATCCCGGGACAATGCCGTGCCGGGTTAAATCACAATATTTATGTTACATGCATTCACATGGCAGCAATTCCTGGTTGCTGCTTTGATCTTCAGCCTGGTCTGGCTGCTGGTCGTTTTATTGCTTTTTTTCCGGAAAGAGGTGTTTGAGTTTTTGTCGGGGAAGACGCCGGAGGTAGAGCCTTTGAAGCATGCCTGGCAGGAGGAGTTTGAAGAAGATCCCGGTGACCTGATGGGGAAGGCTTCGGAAGCCGAGGGTGTAAGTATCCTCGGGCAAGGTGATTTCGGTTTTGTGCCGAGGGACCTGTCTTACGATGTGCCGGTCGATTCCGGGGAGATCCTGCGTTCGGAGTTATTTGACCTGATGGAAGATGTCAAGCCTTTGTTTCAGGCTTCAGATCTATCCAAGGCGGAGCTGATCGGGGAGGTCAATGCTTCGGTGCGTTTGTATCCCAAGCTTTTGGAGAGCACCCTGCTGGAAACTTTTTACCTGATGGTAGCCGAAAAGGTCGGGGAATCCGAAACGCTGGACTTTAAGATTTCGGCGGAAGAGTTGTTGTCGGCGCTTTAATGATGATCGATTGAGGTAGGCAAGCTTTTGATCTTCAAATCCTTCACGAATCAGGGCCGCAAGGTGCGGCCGGGAAGGAAACGAAAACAAAAATGATCCTGCATGAAAAAGATCGGAAAAGTGTTAAGCCGGAGGGTTCCGGCGAAGAGGTATTTATTAAGCCTGGGTTTAGCGGTGTTCAATGTCCTTTGTTCGCTGTCGCTGTTCGCGCAGGACGGTTCGGCCGGGATCGACGAGGCGACCAATAAGGTTAAAGGGTATTTTGAATCGGGCTGTAACCTGATGTACGCCATCGGCGCGGTCGTCGGCTTGGTCGGCGCTGTCAAAGTATTCAATAAGTGGAAACCGCTGGGGAACCGGATACGAATAAGGTGGCAGCCGCCTGGTTTGGTAGCTGTATCTTCTTAGTCGTGGTAGCGACAGTGCTCAAATCGTTCTTCGGTATTTAACCTGATTATTAACCATTAAAAATGAGTTCCCTGCGCCTGTATTGTGCGCAGGGAAATTACGGGAGGGCTTTATGAGTTCGGTATATGAGATTAACAAAGGCATTAACAAGCCGATAGAATTTCGGGGTTTGTATGGACAGTACATTGCCTGGCTGGCGGGGGGACTGGTGGTCTTGCTGCTGCTGTTCGTGGCCTTGTACCTGTTAGGCGCGGGTTTGCTTGTAACGCTGCCCCTGGTGTTCGCTTTGGGCAGCGGGCTGGTCTTTACGGTGTTTAGGCTATCGAAACGTTTCGGGGTACATGGCTTGAGTAAGTTTTTCGCGAAGCGGGGTTTGCCTGATTACGTTAAATTTCGTTCGAGGCGGACATTTACGGGTTTGAAAGGAATTCAGGGCAATTCAGAAAGGCAGGCCCCATGATCCCTATCGAAAAAATACTGCCCATCTGGAAGGTGGAGCAAGGGACGATGATCTCGATGCAGGGTGATCAAACGATCGCTTACGAGGTGGTGTTGCCGGAGTTCGGTACACAATCGGGAGCCGATTTCGAGGCCGGTCACCAGGCTTTTGTCAAAGCGATGCGGGTATTCCTGCCGGGTACGGTCTTTCATAAAATGGATTGGTTTACCAGGGCGGTGGTCAAGGCGGATGCGGGGCGGGCTAAAGAGAGTTTGCTGGCTGCGGCTTCGGAACGGCATTTCGCGGGTCGGCCTTATTTGGAGCACCGCTGCTATATCTTTCTGACCTGGCAGCCTGCGGGGCGGAAGCTGTCCAGTTCGGCTTATGCCAATATCCTGCGCAAGTCTATCGCGCCGGTGGAACCGAAGGATGAGCGTTTGTTCCAAAACTTTATCGCCACTTGCGGGCAGTTCGAGCGGATCCTGTCGGATAGTGGCTTGTTCGCTTTGAAACGTTTGTCGGATGATGAGCTGGCAGGTACGGCGAACAAACCTGGGATCATTGAGCGGTATTTGTTCTTGCTGAGGCCGGGACAGCAG
Source organism: Mucilaginibacter gracilis (assembly GCF_003633615.1). Lineage (NCBI taxonomy): Bacteria > Pseudomonadati > Bacteroidota > Sphingobacteriia > Sphingobacteriales > Sphingobacteriaceae > Mucilaginibacter > Mucilaginibacter gracilis. Next base: position 2,349,408 of record NZ_RBKU01000001.1, read on the forward strand.
CCGGTGATCCGGGATATCCATATCAGGGAGGAGATCAGGGTCGGTGACCAGCAGCTGGAACTGTATACGCTGGCCGATGCGGAAGACCTGCCCGCCCTTTGCGGGAGCAGGATCGATTATGATCAATATTCGACCGACCGGACGAAGTATAGCATCGGCTTCGCTTCGCCTTTGGGGCACCTATTGGACTGTAACCACATCTATAACCAGTTCGTGTTCATCGGCGATGCGCAGCGGACGATCAAGGCTTTGGAGGCGAAGAAGCTGCGTTTGCAGTCGCTTTCGGCTTACTCCCGGGAGAACGCGATCTCGCGGGATGCCTGTAACGATTTCCTGAATGAGGCGATCGCGCAGCAGCGCTTGCCGGTCAAGGCGCATTTCAATGTCCTGGCCTGGTCGGATAACAGCGGGGAAAGAACGGAACTGAAGAACCTTGTCGGTTCGGCGATGGCGCAGCTGGATGCGGTCTGCAAGCAGGAAACGGATGGCGCGCCGCAGGTCTGGTACGCGGGTATGCCGGGTAATGAGGCGGATTTTCCGATGAACGATACCTTCGATACGTTCGCCGAACAGGCGAGCTGCTTCTTTAACCTGGAAGGCATGAGCCGTTCGGACGCTTCGGGACTGCGTTTGGGTGACCGGGCTTACGGGAGGCCGGTACACCTTGACCTGTTCAATGCGCCGATGAAGAGCGGGCTGATCACCAACCGCAATTTATTTGTCTGCGGTAGTAGCGGAGCCGGTAAGAGCCTGGCGATGAACCACCTGCTGCGCAGCCTGTACGATGAGGGGACGCATTGCGTGACGGTCGATATCGGGGGCAGCTATAAAGGCTTATGTGATGCGGTGGGCGGTTATTATTTTACCTATACCGAGGATAACCCGATCCGTTTCAATCCTTTTTACATCGGCGCCGATGATGTTTTGGACGTGGAGAAGAAGGAAAGCCTGAAGACCTTATTATTGGCGCTTTGGAAGAAGGACAGCGATAATTATACCCGTTCGGAATACGTGGCGATCTCCGGTGCCATCAACGGTTATTATGAATACTTGTCGGTAAATCCCGAAGTTTTTCCGGGTTTCAACTCCTTTTATGATTACCTGATGAGCGAATACATGGAAGTCTTACAGCATGGCGATGTCAGGGAGAAAGATTTCGACTTAGGGAATTTTGTCTATGTCCTGAACCCTTATTACAAGGGAGGTGAGTTCGATTACCTGCTGAACGCGCGGGAGAACCTGGACCTGCTGAACGAACGCTTTATCGTTTTCGAGCTGGATAATATCAAGTCGCATGAGATCCTGTTCCCGGTGGTGACCATCATTATTATGGAAATGTTTATTTCCAAGATGCGGAAGCTCAAAGGCAAGCGCAAGATCCTGGCGATCGATGAGGCCTGGGTGGCGATCGCGAAGTCGGGTATGGCGCATTTCATCAAGTTTTTGTATAAGACCATCCGGAAGTTCAATGGGATCGCCGCGCTCATTACCCAGGAGGTGGAGGATCTGATCAGTTCGCCGATCATTAAGGAGACCGTGATCAACCTTTCCGATACCAAGCTGCTCCTGGATATGCGCAAGTTCATGAACAAGTTCGACCAGATCCAGCAGGTATTGGGCTTGTCGGATAAGGCCAAGACGATGCTGCTATCACTCAATAAAGCCAATGAGCCGGGCCGGAATTACCGGGAGGTCTTTGTGGATCAGGGCGGGCAAAGTATGCATGTTTACCGCAACGAGCTTTGTCTGGAGGAGTACCTGACCTATACTACGGAGGAAAAGGAGAAGCTGAAAGTGATGGAATATGCCGGGAAATTCGGCGGCATCCATCCCGGCATCGCCGCCCTGGCCGCTGATATCCGGTCGGGCCAAACGGTATTATAAACCTTAAAAAACAATTTTATGCATAAAAAATTAAGAACCTATATGGTGGCCCTGCCGCTTAGTGCCATGACGATCCTGGTCGCCTTGCCCTCCGGGGCGAATGCGCAGGTCATCATCGCCGAGGTGATCAAGGCGGCCATTAAGAAAGTGATCAAGGCGATCGACCTGAAGGTCCAGCGTTTGCAGAACAAGACGATCTGGTTGCAGAACGCCCAAAAGGTGGTGGAGAACCAGCTCTCCAAGCTGAAGCTGGACGAGATCTCGGACTGGACAGAGAAGCAGCGGAAGCTCTATGCCACCTATTATGATGAGCTGGTGAAGGTCAAATCCATGATCGCGACCTACCAGCGCATTAAAGACCTGGCAGAAACGCAAACCGCGATTGTCAAAGATTACAACTGGGCGATCGGCCTGTTCGGCAAGGACAAGCATTTCACGCCGGAGGAACTGACGCACATGGAGAGCGTCTATAAAGGAATTTTGGAAGAGAGCGTCAAAAACCTGGACCAGGTGTTTATCGTGGTCAATTCCTTTAAAACGCAGATGAGCGATGCCAAGAGGCTGGAACTGATCAACGCGGCGGCCACCCGTATGGATGCCAATTACAGCGATCTCCGGGAGTTCAATAACCAGAACATTACCCTGAGTGTCCAGCGATCCAAATCACAACTGGAAGTTAAACAGATCAAGCAGCTCTATGGGATCAATTGAAAAAAAGCGATGTGCTGAAAGCTTGAAGCTTAGAGCTTTAGCTTGTCTTATTTCCTGCCTCTTGATCCTTGGTTCTCCCAAGGTTCAGGCCCAGACTTTCCAGGAGTGGTGGAACCAAAAGGCTACGCAAAAGAAATACCTGTTACAGCAGATCGCGGCCCTACAAGTCTATATCGGGTATTTGGAGAAAGGGTACCAGGTCGTGAATTCCGGCCTGAATACGGTAAAGGATATCATGAATGGGGAGTTTCATTTGCATGATGCCTACATCAGTTCACTGAAGCAAGTGAACCCGGTGGTTAGGAATGATAAGCGCGTCGATGAGATCCTGGCCATGCAGGAATACATCAGCGAAGCTTTTGCCAAGATCAGTAACAACGGGTCCTTATCGGTCGATCAGAATAGCTATGTCGCTTCGGTCAAGGCCCAGGTCTTAACCGAGTGTAGTTCAGATATCGATGAGTTGGTTTTGGTGATCACTGCGGGTAAAGTGGAAACCGCCGGGGCTTTGGGTAATGCAGAAGTTATCTTTATCACCGCCAAACTACCCGAATATATCCGTGTGGGGCGTAATGATTTAATAGAACAGTATTTAATGCTCACATCTTCGCATGACGGTTCGGGCAGTATCAATATTGCGTTTACGCCGATAAGGATATGTTGCAATAACACACTTAATGCCGCCTTAAAAAACAATTCGGGTATCCTAAAAATACGGCATACCGCCAGCGCGACTGATAAATTGAAACAAGCTCATAAGCTTTTAGGTATCACCAATATGCTATCCATTGAAATGGAGGCCATTTATAACCGGTGGGCAAGGGTACGCATCACCGACCCGGAATTAAAAAGACTGATACAAATGGCGATGGTGCCAAATAAAGAAGTACTGCAAAAATTGCGCACAGGTCAGGAAGATGAATTATCAACTACTTATAACTTATCTATGGTTGAAATCCAACGTTCTATTTCCTTACGATCATATTGCCTCGTTTCCTCGCCTTTACGTTTTTCCTCATATACAAAGTTATCTGGCAACAGATCATTCGCCAGGCACTCTACTGCCGTAAAAGCAATCGTTATTGCAGACTGAACATGTTCCAAATAGTCAAATAGAATTACCGTGTCTTCTTTTGAGAGAACAAAGCGTTCCCTTTTTGACAGCTTTGGATTTATAAGTGTTTTATAAATTTCTTTAGCTTTTAACAATTCTTTTTCTGACTTGTTAAAAAAAATTGAAGTGAAATTTGGTGTATCAAATCTCAACTCGCATTTTCCCACTTTAAGCGTTACTATTTCCTGCATAGTAATATCCTCGTTTAAATCAACAACTCGATAAACTACAGGTTTTTTTAGTCTCTTATCATATAACTCATGTGTCGTACCACTCATATTCAGGTATTTATAATCTATTACTTACAAAGATAGCCATTAAACAATACCGTATTAAGAGCTTCTTTTGATATGGATCAAGAGGGGTAGTGATCGTTATTGATCTTTCCTCCCTTTGTAAACCTCCCTGAAACACTAAGAATTCCTTCTAAATGTTCAAATGGCAGTACCTCCGTCCGCGGTATCCCTCCAATAAAAGCATTCTTTCGACCGCGTGGAGCAACTGTTTTTTGGTTTCGTCGGGGTTCCGTTTTACAGTAGTTGAGTTTATTTTGAAATTTAGGGTGAGATAATCTTAAATCAAAATAATATACCCGATATCTACCAAGTGGGGAATTAGCATATGTTTTTAAAAATAGGTAATTAAACCTTTTCCGGCTGGTCCTTTGGGTTGGCATCATTTGAAATTTAGTAATGACTAAAAGCAGCAATAGGATCATAAATGTTCCTCCAAAACACGAATATTGGTTTATGGCATCGCTCTCTATCAGCCAAATCTGTCATATCAAAAACAGAAAATAAAAAACAATTCCCAATCATTGGGAATTATGCTAAATAATAGTAACTTTGATCTATCAATTTTTCCTAATGCAACCAATGAGACAATTACCCTACACCGTTAATAATGTAAGCCTGATCCAGGACTTTTTAGATGAAACCCGAAAACGAATCGCAGACGGCATAGAAATTACATTTACGAAAAAGGCAAATGATGAGCTGACAGACCTGTCATTGGATTTCGATATTGAGATCGATGACATTGAGAACGCTATCCTGGGTTTGTCTACAGATAACTACTATCGGGGAATCGATCCCTCTGGTAGTGCGGATTTTGATGTATGCGCATTTTGTACGGTCATTGGGAAAGATGCGGTAGAGATCTATTTAAAATACGGTTTGGAAGTTCATGGTTTACAGATATTACTGTTTTCAAATCATGTGCCTAATCATCCGATGACACAGCCTTTTAAAAATTAAGATCATGGAAACAAAGAAAGTATTGACAAGAGACAACATTCCGACTGAAGAGTTGAGTGCGACGGTCATTAAACCACATAAAGGTATTCGCTTAGAATACAAGGAGGTCTACTATCTGGATTTTGCTGTTGATGAAGAGACCGGGATGATCAATAAAAATGTCAAAGAGAAGCATTATACAAAAAGCCAAATGGAAAGAAATCTGAAGGCGCTGAAAAACGCCTATCATATTGCCAAAGGTGCAGCTTCACCGGACGAGATCATATTTTTTCGGGAAAAATACAAGATCGCGGCTTCTACTTTTAGTATTATACTGGGCTTTAGTAAAAACACCATTACTAATATTGAAACGGAGGGGATTACATCTTTATCGACCGGTCGCCTGATTAAAATATGCATTGAAAATAAAAATGTCATTACCCGCTACGTGCAATTGTGTGATTCATTAGATCAGCGCAAAAGAGATGAACTCTCCAAACGGATTATGGAAGAATATGCCTAGGGCTTATTAGACCGTTCCCAAAAAACAGAAACCAGGCTTTCTAATGCCTGGTTTCTGTTTGTGATCATTAATAACAACGCTTCATTTCTTCGGAATGAATTGATCGATTTAAGTTCATTTGAGCGGAACGATTCTTTTACACTGATAGCATGGTAAAAAACGTTGGGTAAGCTAAATGAAATTGTTCTTCTATTTTACATCGGTAAGAGTGAGAAGTCTAATTCTTCTCCTTTTGCTGGCCGCCAATACATATTTCCCTGGTGCATTTCACCAACTCTACCAATTGAATATTTAATACCGAGAGAAGTCAATTCATCAACTCTGAATTTTATAACTTTTATAAATTGTAAATGGTCATGCACTATATTTGGATGAATGGCGACATTGCTACTATACGAATCATTTACAAAGCTTGGATAAACAATTAAATCCTTCCAGGCGGCTCCATAAATCATTTCATGCGCCATCCACGATGTTAGCGGATATGGTGGATAAAACACACCAAAATGACCCCTTTTGGCCCACTCAAAAAGGTCCCCTTTGCCAGTTGAAAGTGTATTTACCGAATACCGTGTCAATGCGCTTTTTCAGATCCTCCTTGAAAGGCTTACGTCGCTCTCTGTTCCGCTCAAACTTTGTTTCCAGGTTTTTTAATGTTGGCTTACCGTTCAGGCTGCTGGCCTTAAAAGGGATACCGATCTTATGGCCCTGCTGATCTAGGATGGAATAGATCAAGCCCTTCTTTTCAAACATCAGGGTATCTTCCCGGCCGCGGTCTGCAACCACATTGAACTGTTTCAGAACGGCGTTCAACTCGGCTACAGAAGTAAATTTATAAGTGGCGGTTACTTCGCCGACCACATTGCTGATCGCCCTTTTGGTCGGCGTTTTACCATAGACCGCTTTCTCGATATCAATGGGTTTGATGCCCAAGGCTTCCTTTAAGCCCTTGCCTTCCGCTTTGACCAGGCCATATGCTACTTCCAGTTCTTTACGGGCCGGTTCCGATAAGAGCCTGCCGATGTTGTGCAGGTCAATACGTTTGCCATCCATTTGCATATTGGTGCTAACGATATGCAGGTGATCGTGGGCCGCATCGTTGTGCCGGTATACCAGGTAAGGTTGGTCGCCGAAACCAATTTTTTCCATATAGGCGGCCGCGATCTGCTGGAGCTTAGGCGTGCCGATCTTTTCGGAGGTATTGAAGTTCAGCATGATGTGCAGCGCGTTGGTCTTCACCCGGCTATTGAGCATGGTCAGGTGCTCGAAACGTGCGAGTTTGTTCTTGAAACCCAGTTGTTCGATGTCGCCGCCAAAGCGGCTGGCCATGATGAGTTCGGCTTTGTGGGCCTCCACCTTGTTCTCGTTATACAATAACAAGCCCCTGATATTTTTGCCGGTGATTATTTTTGCAACCATTTCGCGGATAATTGGGAGATGATGATGAGTAACCTGTCCACTTTTTCTTCCACCTTTTCATAGCGTTCGGCTACCTTCAGGATAAAAAAATTTTGCTGTCCTTCCTGTTTGGACGTATGGAAACTGCGGGTGAGTTGATTGATATTGATGCCGATGGCTTTAAGTTCTTTACGGATGCAGCTTAATTCTTCCATTGGCCCGTTCAAACTGATATCCTTATGGAAGTAAAGGATGCGTTGCTTTTGCAGGATCATCCGGGCCACTTCCCCTATAGACTGGCAGTTGCTGTTGGCTAGGATCTGTTCCAGTTTGTTAAACTGTTTTTCGGTCACCCGCATGATAATGGGATGGCTCAATATTTCGTCTTGGTCTTCGGCTTTTTTACGGCTCATCAGTACATGTTTTATGGTGTCCAGAAACCGCAAGTTCCGCAGCGGTTTCCCCCGAAGAATGAGGGCAAGATTTTTTTCGTGTATACGAAAATACATCTTGCCGTAAACTGTCGTTTACTGTTTCCTGGGAAAAAGCCACCGTTTGCTTCGCACGCTTCCGCTTTTGATTTTGTTTGTTTTTTGTCTCCTTCTGGCTAGGGAATGATCGTGTCTAATGCTTCTATTTCATGGAGTGACACGGAGAGGCGCAGGCGCCTTTTGATGCTGTGCCGGGGATGCTCCCGGACGCGTTGGATGTGGGGCTTATTGCTCAGCCTGGGATTCCAGGGGGTGTGGGGTCTTTCATGTGTTCTGCTCATGGCTATTCGTTTTTGAATAGGCCAAAGGTGGGGAGGGTGGGGTTTTGGGATTGGGGACTTTGGTGGGGACTGCCCTGATTTTTTAAGGCTGCCAATTATAGCATTTTAAAGCGCTTATCCTATTCGGCTTAGCTACTTTTGCACTCTTCGTGGTTTTTAAATAGGGCTATACGATTTCCGGGAAGTCCCCTGAAAAGTCCCGGCTGTTCGTTTGTACACTTTCGCATTATTGTGGCCTAATAACCCAGTAATGACGAACCAGGAAAGCAAATTAAGCCCTGAAAAGATCTTATCGCTGCTGAAAAAGCAGGATATCCACCTGACACCGCAGGAAGCTAAACAGCTGTTGTCGTTTTTTTCGCTACTGTCCGACATTTTAATTGATGATTTCTTGACGCGATGAGTGCAGCAGACCTTTATATCCGGGTATCCACCGACGAACAGGCCGATAAGGGCTATTCCCAGCGCAACCAGGAAGAAATGCTGCGCCGGTATTGTGAGCAACATGCCATTGAAGTTCGTGAGGTGATCCGGGAGGACCATTCCGCGAAAACCTTTAACCGCCCGGCCTGGAAAAGCTATTTGTTACGGCTAAAAAAAAAGCGCTGGCAGGATGGGCAACTTGTCCTGTTCACCAAATGGGACCGTTTTAGCCGTAATGCCGGGGACGCCTACCAGATGATCAGTCTGTTGCGTAGCTTTGGTGTGGAACCTCAGGCGATCGATCAGCCGCTGGATTTGGCTATCCCGGAAAATAAAATGATGCTGGCCTTTTACCTGGCGGCACCCGAGGTCGAGAATGACCGCAGGGCGCTGAACGTACTCCAGGGTATGCGCCGTGCCCGGAAAGAAGGGCGCTGGGTGTCATCGGCGCCGATCGGGTACGCCAATCTCAGCGCCGCCGATGGCCGTAAATATATCGCTGCTAAATACCCGGCTGCCGACATTATCCGCTGGGTCTTCGAAGAGATCCGGAAACAGGAATTCCATACCGAACAGGTCTGGAAAATAGCGGTCAAGAAGGGTTTAAAGACCGGGCGGAACAATTTCTACAAGCTCATCCGTAACCCGATCTATTGTGGCAAGATCATCGTACCGGCCTTGAAGGACGAGCCTGCTTATTGGGCAGAGGGGCAACACGAAGGTTTAATTTCGGAGACGCTATTTAAAGATGTTCAGTTGATCCTCAGCGGAAGACGTAAAAAGAAACGCCAGTTTTTCGTTCCCGGTCAACTGCCGCTACGTGGATTTATCCGTTGTTCCTGCGACCGGGTACTATCAGGTAGCGCAAGTAAAGGCAGGAACGCCTATTATTACTACTATCACGGCTTTCGCTCCTGTCCATGCAGATATAAAGCCGAAGAGGTGCATAGCGCGTTTATAGCGCTTTTAAATCAGTTCAAGGCACAGGCCAAATTCGGCTCTGTATTTCGCGCGGTCGTTAAGGAACGATTGGCCGTCAAACAAGGGATCAGCGCCAGCCAGCGCGAAACGCTTGTTCAAAAAATCAAATCATTGCAGGAGCGAATCCATCAAGCGAGGGATCTGATGCTTTCGGGTGATCTGGAGCCAGTTGATTACCAGCAGATCAAAATTGAGGGCGAGGCCCAATTGGGAAGTATGCAAAGCACGCTGGATGAACTGCCTGATCTGGACTTGCAGCTGGACGACATCTTCTCCCAGCCCAAGAATACATTACCTGAGCTGTCAAGGGCGTTCAAATTAGCAGACACGGAACATAAACGAAAATTGACCGGGATGCTTTTTCCGGGGAAGTTGACTTACACAGGGCGCGCCGTTTTTTACGACCGGACCTTCTGGGTCTTGGAGAAAGTTTATGTTGCCAGCGCTATATAGCCTGTTTTTCGCCGATGGTTATTTCATAGACTTTTCTGCCGGGAATATCATGTGTTTTGAGTTCATAAATAACCTTGCAGTTTCTTAACATGCCCTCCAATTGGCTTATTCCGTCATCATCCGTATAGATTTTTTCATTAAGCTTGAGGTGTTTTCTGAGCTTGGCGGGCGATATGCTGTAAAGTAAACGGAGTTCGTCAACGGTATGGGTTTTGTTATTTTCCATAGTTGAATATAGCCAAAAAGCTAAGACCTGGCTATTTTTAATAATTGGTCACACCTGTTATTTTTAATGGGTAAGTCACCGCTAAACCCCGGTGCCAATAAAAGCATCATTGCCCCTCAAAATCAGGGATGTCCATTTTCAAACGTTTTGCCAGAAAGATCACCGCGTCAGGAAAACTCAACTTTTTATACGCGACCATAAAACGGATCGCATTACCACCTTGGCCACATTTAAAGCATTTGTAAATCTGCTTTTCTATAGAAACGGTGAAAGTATCACCCGTTCCGCCATGTAGGGGACAAGGGCCTACGAACTGTTTACCCACTAAAGTCAACTCGCTAAACTCAGAAACGAGTTCGACCAGGTCCGTTTTTGATTGTACGCTTGCGATAAATTCTGCTGGTATCATGTCATTCAAATTTCTTTTGAAAGCTATTATTGCTGCAACTCCTGTATGAGTGATTTAATTTGATTTGACGTGGGATTCAACTCGCTGGCTTTTTTGTACGAAGCGATGGCTTTTTGCTTTTCTCCTTTCAAAGCATAAGCTGCGCCCAAAGCGGCAAAGGCTCTCGAAGAAGACGGGTAATTAATTGTATTCATTTCCAGTAGCTTAATGCCATTATTTAGGGTTTCCGGATTTTTCACTAACCATTGCGCCAAGTTGTTGATATATGCTTCGTCGGGCAAAATAGGATACCCAAACCTTTGCGATAATCCTTTATAATGGTCTATAATGATCTCAGGATTGATCTTTTCATCACTTACCGGAGGAAGTTGCCATTGGTGATAGATAAATCGAAGTCCGTCATAGTATGCCTTAATAGGAACAGTCATATGGCTCTCACTTGGATAGGGCATATATTCGAAATCTAATCCTTTGATGTTTCGCTTTTTGAGCAAGGAATCAAACTTTAACACAGCGGTATGAAACGGTGATCCGGGTGAAGAAGAATCTTCATTGCCATCGGCAAAAAAAAGCGTTTTCGACAAAGTTGATCCTGCTTTCAATTTTTTGTCCGCGAGCTTCAGCAAGAATTTCTGATCCCACCAAAAGGATGGGCTCACGGCAATGTATGCATCAAACATATCCGGATAATTAATGAGGCAGTTGATGGTAGTCAGCGCTCCGAATGAGTGCCCTGCAAAAATGCGGTAAGGTTGAGTTTTGTAATTTGAATTGACATAGGGCATGAGTTCTTTCTGAATAAATTGCAAAAAATGCTCATTTCCTCCGCTATTCTTATACGGAGCATGAGCAGTGGTATCCGGTTTCCCAGAATAATCAACAATGCTGTGAGATGGAGTAAGGTCACGGCTACGGTCCGTATTTGTTATCCCTACAACAATCAGTGGCGGAATGACAGATACATCTTGCCGGCTGAGGTATTTAGCATATTCTACCATCTGGGCGAAATGATTGTCGGTCTCCAGAACATAGATCACCGGATATTTTTTCTCGGGATTGGCAGTGTCTTTCGGTGTGTAGATCAGTATCCTTCGATCTTCGTTTAGAATGCCGGAATGTATCGTTACAACTTCTCCCCGATCAGACTTAATTGGTTCGGCCTTTTGAGCAGTTGCTTTAAATGAAAAAAAAAGCGGAATAATAAAAAACACGAACGTGAGATTATTGATGCGGTAGGCCCCGGCATAACTGTTGCAGCGTTTGTCCGAGTTTTGATAAAGGTCAAATTTCGACATTACATGGATTTTGATAGACAAGATAACGAATTGATTAGAAAATTGGAATGTTTTTCTGCGTCCTCACTTAGGTCAGTAAAGCGGATTACTAAATTTGCCGCTAATCACCATCAACTATGACCGATTTAATCACGCTGATCAATAAGAACCAACCAGATTTTGAAACATGGGAACATCAGTTAGGTGAACACCTACAACTTTTATACGAACCAGGGACGGTAGATGAAGATGACCGTGTGCGAATATTTTACCAAACCAATGAGCTGTTGATTGGAATTGCAAAAAACTTCTTTACCTATGGTAAATTCAAAGACGAGTGGGATAATTCCAAATGTTCCATGTTTCCCTTTGGTCAATATCTTCTATTGCGGTCAAAAAAAATGGACATCGCTTTCCATTGGGGTGTCGAATGGAATCACTTTTATCTGGAAGCTCCGGTTCTGTATTCAGAAAATATCCGGTTTATGACTGATGATTTTTGGACCGCACTGCTCGAACTGAAATCTTTAGGCGAGTTTGAATTTACAGGAGGCGGTCGGTTAAACGCAAAAGAAAAACCTTACGTTGAAAACAAGACCAGTACCGTGTTTCAAATGATCCGAAGTTTTATGTTGTTCCAGGTAGACCAAATGAGTGGTGATTATCCGCACTACACATCACTTGATCTTGGTTCTTTGATCATCAAATGGCCGATGAGTAAGGACTGGCCAGCATTACTTGAACATGCTTGTAAAGCTTTCCGCTTGATGTACAATCTTAACTATCAGCTTTGGAAGATCAGTGATCTGGCGGCTAAGAAGCTGAAGTAAATATTACTTCCTTGGTGGCTTGGGTGGTAATGGTAGTTTAGGCATCTTATTACTTTTGATAAATTGATAGACCTTGATATTTTCCCACATCATGACCTCGCCTTCTACACATTTAATGGCCCTGATCTCCCCATCCTGAGAGACCACAAAACCAAGGCTATCTGGATGTTTATAACAATAAGCGAACATTGATTGATGTCTTGTTCCAAAATGAGAAGGGCTTATTTTCGTTATTCTTGTACCCGGTGTTGCGTTTTTATTAACACGTATATAAGGAGGCTGTTCCTTTTCTGTTATCACTGTTCCAAAACCTTTCACTTTCAAATTTGGCGACATTAATACCAGACCATCTACGCAGCTTAAGGAAGATGTAAATCTGATCGCTCCAATAAGCTCATTATAACTTTCATCAATTTCGTCTTCCGTAGCCAAATAATCGCGATGAAGTTTGATCGGCATATCACTTCCGGCCCGTCGTAAATTTCGTACTTCATCATCAAGAAATTCTTCATCCGTTATGGCCTTTAAAATGTGCATGATAGCCTGCTCGATCCTGTCGTATCCTAATTGATACTTGACATTTAAGTCCTTTTTGAAATCTTTAGTAATTAATACCGCTCCGCCGTGATGGTAATTCTTAATCTTCAATAGAATTCTGCTGATTGACTGGATGGTGTAGTCCAACACTAGCCGGTTACAAATATCAACATCACTCTCGCTCAGCTTTTCTTCGATCAACTCTTCAAAAAAACTGTGGTTATATTGTATATTCCTTTTGAGATATTCGGATATCGGGCCGATTCCAAAGACATTTGGGTAATGTTTAACTAACGAATTTTGATTCAGAGACGCAATCGGTTGATAATCCAACATGACATTTAAGATGCCTATACCATTGATCATGGTCTGAAATATTCCAGGATGAGCAGGTTTTTCTTCTCGTTCATAGTTTAGAAAACTTTGGTAATGTATCGTTTGATCGATCATGCCATTGATGAAAAGTTCACCTTGATCATTATAATAAACCGCCAAGCTTGAACTCCAGGGATCGGCAGCTTTAGATAGCTTTACCAGATTTTTTACCGTAAATTCTATCGCCGGTTTAAAAGGATAAAAAGCCCAATCATCGTAGGCTAGCACTTTACCTTTCGCGGTCGAATTATGATCGAGCAGCGTCACCGTAACTTTTATAAATTGCCCTTCTTCAGTTTGAAGACTGGTGTAATATAGTGTATTGAATATCTCCCGTAGGATTTCTTCTGAGGGTTTTGCATCCTGAATCTTCGAACGGTTGAGCTCCGAGAAAACAAAAGCAGCTAAGTCATTTGGTGTTTTAAATTCAGACATGATAAGCTTGGGTTGTTTTACAAATATTTAAATATTGTTTTAATTAAAAAATATTTAAATATTTATTAATCAACTAGAAATATTGATTCGAATTGCCCCTTCATGAATTTTTCGGTAAATTAGTTATTGTAAAAACACTATTATGATGACTGTTGCCGATCTGTATATCCGGGTGAGCACGGATGAACAAGCTGAAAAAGGTTACTCCCAGCGTAGCCAGGAAGAAGTATTAAGGAAATTCTGTGAAATCAAATATATCACGGTACGACACGTGTATTTTGAGGATCATTCCGCTAAAACTTTCAAGCGTCCTGTCTGGACTAAAGTGCTCGTCAATATCCGAAAAAGTAAGACCAAATCTGATCTGATCCTGTTTACCAAATGGGACAGGTTTAGCCGTAATGCCGGTGATGCTTACAATATGATCAATGTATTACGCCGCTTCGGCGTAGAACCCCAGGCGATAGAGCAACCTTTGGACCTGACGGTACCGGAAAATAAACTGATGCTGGCTTTTTATCTTGCAGCACCGGAGGTTGAAAATGACCGGAGATCGCTCAATGTGTTCAACGGTCAAAGAAAAGCGAGAAAAGAAGGCCGATGGGTATCGGCAGCGCCATTGGGTTATGCCAATCTATCCTATGAAAACGGACGAAAATACATTGGCCCGGTAGAACCCGCCGCATCTGCAATGAAATGGGTCTTTACCCAAATAGCCCAGGGTATGTTTACGACTGAACAGGTTTACCGCGAAGCGGTTACTAACAAAGGGCTTAAATGTGGCAGAAATAATTTATATACTTTGATCCGAAACCCAGTTTATTGTGGCAAAATAAAGGTGCCCAAACATAAAGACGAAGAAGAATACCTGGCTGACGGTCTGCATGAACCGTTGATCTCAGAAGCTATTTTTTATCGGGTTCAGGATATCCTGGACGGCAGAAAGCAAAAACCAAGAGTAGATTCGAGAAAAATCGCCGTTGGTGACCATATCCCTTTACGAGGTTTTCTCATCTGTCCTGAATGTGGCAAAATGCTGTCCGGCAGTTCCTCCAAAGGGCGCAATGGCTATTACCATTACTACCACTGTTTTAAAGGATGTCCTGTCAGGTTTAAGGTGGGTGATGTGAATACGGTTTTTGAAAAGGAGTTCGTGGAGGTTTTACCTAAAGAAAGGTACACCAAATTTTACTTGGATTGTATCCTGAAAGCTTACAAGTTGAAGCATAAAGGGGAAGACGATGCACGAAAGGAGTTAGTGGACCAAATACGTGAAGCGAACTCCAGGATCACGCAAGCCCGGGACTTACTCGTAGCTGGGAAGTTTGAGGAAGATGATTATTTAGCAACAAAAAGAGAGGCTGAACAGCTGATAATCAGACTCGAAGCTCAGATCCCGCACGTGATTAGTTCCCGGAAAAATATCGAAAGCGACCTGAGTGTGCTTATTTCGAACCAGAAAAGGGCCTGGGATATATGGAAAGGCGGAAAATCGGCTCAAATACGTATGATAATTGGTGCGTGTTATACCGAAAATATGGTGTTTTGCGATAATGGTGTTCGAACCACCCGAATTAATGATATAAACCACAATATCAGGCTGATAAACAAGGAATTAGATGTGCAAAAAAAATGGACAACCAGCGATTTAATGCGGTTGTCCACTAGGGTGGGAGCTACTGGGTTCGAACCAGTGACCCTCTGCTTGTAAGGCAGATGCTCTGAACCAGCTGAGCTAAGCTCCCGTTTGCTTTGGCGAACTTGAATTTAAATAATCTCGTTCGTTTTGGGACTGCAAATATAGAAGTGTTATGGGTTTTTGCAAAACTTTTTTTTATTTTTTTTATTGAGGTGCAACATTAAGTTTTTAAAACATTTTTTATCCTTTTGTGTATTAGTATTTTGGGGTAAATTTTAGCTGAATATATTTTTAATTTTTTTTGTTTACCATGTCGCAAAACCTACATAAACGTGTAATTATTTTTGATGATGACGAGGATATCCTTTCGATATGCACTTATATTTTGGAGGAGAAGGGCTGGGATGTACATACTTTTACCAATTGTAATAACATTTTGGACAAAGTGTCGTCAATTAGTCCGGATGTGATTTTGATGGATAACTGGATACCGGATATTGGCGGTATGCTTGCTACGCAATTATTAAAGGGCGACGAAGGAATGAAAGAGATCCCGGTGATTTACTTTTCGGCCAATAATGATATTCATACCCTGGCCGCAAATGCCGGCGCGGATAGCTATCTGGCCAAACCGTTTGATATTGATGAACTGGAAAAGGTGATAAACCGGGTAGTATTGAGTCGGGAGTTCTGAGTCTGTTGGGTTCTTTATTCACTCATAGATGTAGGCTAAAGGCTCCTGACTTAGAACTAAAGACTACCGACTCAAGACTCCCCACAGCTCCACTATCCTAATACTTCTTCCAGTATTTCGTGCGAATGCACGTAACCAAAGCCCTCTATGTGCAGGGCGTAGTACTCCAGTAGTTTGGCTATCAGGTAACGGCGTTCGTCTTTAGCTAGTTTGAGGTGCTGCATGTTCTCGAAGCTGTGTTGCAGCAGTTTGTTGAAGTTTTGGGTGTGCGGCGGCGATAGGTATAGTGTATGCTCGGGTTTATAGTGTTTAAATACCCCTTCTTTCATGTCGAAAAAGTCGGCATTAACATCAACGTTTATTTCTGGGTAGAAGCCCATGTAGCGGGTAAGTTTGAGCAGAAACAGCATGTGGAAATTGGCCAAACCCTGTTGCTGATGATCCAGCCACTCAATGGCGTGGAAAACAAAGCCGAACAAATTTTCGTCGGCGTCCTGGTGTTTTACCGCTTTATATAGTACTTCGTTTAAAAACATCACTATTGAGGTTTTAACCAGGTCATAAGCAATGGTTTGTAAAGGTGGCGCATTTTTCAGTTCGGCAATGCGCTGAATGCTGCCGGCGGGCTTGTGGTAAACTACCATATCAAGCAGGTAAAGGGGCTGTAGCATATTGCGGCTTATTTTGGCCCTTGGTTTTTTTACGCCGTTGATGATGTAGGATTGAAGTCCAAATTTCTCGGTATACACCTGCACTATTACGCTGCTTTCGCCGTAATTGGTGGTTTTAAAAACAATGCCCCGTGTTTTATGCAGCATTAAAACAATAAAATAAGCCTGGGGATAAAAATAATAAAACCTACTGCAAGGGCAAATATTGCTGTAATGGTAACGGCTGCGGCTGCAACATCTTTTACATGCCCGGCCTTGGGGTGGTAGCCCGGCGATACCATATCTGTTAAGGTTTCTATGGCGGTATTGAGCAGTTCGGCACATAGTACGGCTGTGATGCACAGCATTAGCCATAGCCATTGGCTTGTTGATACGTGCAGCCACCAGCCCAATAACAGGGCAATAGCCATTAAAACTAAATGTATACGGAAGTTAAGCTGTGTGCGATAAGCATAAGCGAGCCCTTTAAACGCATACCCAAAACTCCTCAACAGCTTTTTCATCCCAACACTAAATTAGCATATTGTTGCAATATCATTCAATAAATAGTAGTTTGCTCAAATTTCGTAGTTTTGCGCGCCGCTGCCAAATAATGTTGCGTATATGATCTGGAAAAAAATTGCGACCCTTATACTTAAAAACCGCTTAACTATTTTATTTATTGTATTGGTTTTAAGCACTTTTATGGGGTTTGAGGCCAGTAAAGTGCGGCTAACCTACAATGCCGGCAAAATATTGCCCGTTACCGATTCGGCCTATATCCATTACATGCATTTCCGTAAATTATTTGGGGAAGATGCCACGGCGATGGTTTTGGGCGTAAAATCGCCAAATTTATTCAGGAAGGATTTTTTTAACGACTGGTATCTCCTAGGCCATAATATTGGCAAAATAAAGGGCATAAGCGGCGTAGTTTCGCTTGCCAATATTTACAAGCTGCAAAAAGATACCGCACAACACCGCTTTGTTTTAAAACCCTTAATTACCCATACTTTAGCTACGCAGCAAGCGGTAGATAGTGTTAGGCAACAGGTTTACAATATGCCGTTTTACAAGGGGTTAATTTTAAGCGGCGATAAGCAATCGTCGTTAATGGCCATATCGCTGGATACCAAAATATTGAATACGCCGCAGCGCGATAAGGTTATAGCCGCCATTTTAGCGCAAATAAAACCTTTTGAGGCCAGGCAAAATATTACCGTGCATGTATCGGGGCAACCCTACATCCGTACTGTGGTAAGCAAGCTGGTATCAAACGAGTTTGTGTTGTTTTTGGGGCTTTCGCTGGGTATAACTGCTGTTATTTTGCTGTTGTTTTTCCGCTCGTTCTATCCCGTTATTTTCCCGGTAATCGTAGTGGTTTTTGGGGTGATATGGAGTTTGGGATTGTTAGTTTTAAAGGGGTATAATATTACCTTGTTAACAGGCATTATTCCGCCGCTTATTGTTATCATCGGTATACCCAACAGTATATTTTTACTCAATAAATATTACCACGAGTTTGCCCTTACCGGCGATAAAATGGCTTCGTTGCATACCGTGATAGAAAAAGTGGGTATTACCACCTTTATAGCCAACATTACCACCGCCATTGGTTTTGGCGTGCTGTGCTTTACCAACAGCCAAATATTAACCGAGTTTGGCCTTATAGCTTCGGTAAGTATTATGCTCACCTTTGTGCTTACGCTGATACTCATCCCCATTATTTTTAGTTACCTGCCCGCACCCGGCAAAAGCCAGAGCGGTATTAAAGATGGCAAGGTGATGAAGGCTTTGCTGCTCAAGGTTAATTATTTGGTACACCACCAGCGCAAGCTTATTTATGGCGGCGTTATGGTGCTGTTGCTGATAAGCGGCTACGGGCTTTCGCTTATTAACGTGAACAGTTATATTGTGGACGACCTGCCTAAAAAAAGCAGTACCCTAACCGACCTTAAATTTTTTGAATATAACTTTAAAGGCGTTTTGCCTTTAGATGTGAGTATTGATACCAAACGCAAAAACGGGTTGATGAACCTGGCCATGATACACAAGTTGGAGCGGTTGGAAAACCTCATATCGTCGTACCCGGAGTTTAGCCGGTCCATTTCGTTAACGCAGGTTTTGAAATACTCTACCCAGGCCTTTTATGGTGGCGATAGTAGTTATTACCGTTTACCTGACGATATGGAGCAAAACTTTATTTTGGGTTATGCGGCAAACTCGGGCAAGAGCAACAATATGCTGCATAATTACCTGGACAGCACCAAGCAAATTACCCGTGTAAGTTTCCAGATGGTGGATGTGGGCTCCAAAAAGCTTAACGTAATTTTTGATGGTTTAAGGCCGCGGATCGATTCGATATTCAATCCTGAAAAATATCATGTGGAGCTTACAGGCAGTAGCGTTATTTTTGTGAAGGGTGCTAACTACATGGTTAAAAACCTGTACCAAAGCCTGGGCCTCGCTATTATATTAATTGCCTTGGTGATGTGGATATTGTTTCGCGGTGTGCGCATGATAGCTATTTCTATTTTACCCAACCTTATTCCGCTTATTTTTACTGCCGGAATTATGGGTTATTTGGGTATTGCGCTAAAGCCTTCAACTATTTTGATTTTCAGTATAGCGATGGGTATATCAAGCGACCAAACCATTTACTTTTTAACCCGTTACCGCAACGAATTGCGTACCACAGGTAAAAGTATATCGCAGATAGTGGCCGACACGATTGCGGAAACGGGTATCAGCATGATTTATATTGCTACTATTTTGTTTTTTGGCTTCGGCGTATTTGCGGCCTCAACCTTTGGCGGCACGGTGGCACTGGGTATACTGCTATCGGTTACGTTACTTGTGGCCATGATATGTAACCTTACCCTGCTGCCAGCCTTCTTACTGAGCGCGGAGAAGTTTATTGATAAGCGGAAAAGCCGCGATACAGATACCCAGGCGCAGGATATTTAGTAGCGTTTTGACCGTACGGGAATCAACTGCATTTTTCGGCGGTTAAAAAACAAGGCTATAATGGCCATGCTGCCAATGCCGCAAACAAATGCCGGTGCTATTGATTTTAAAAGCGAATTATCAAACAATAAAGTAGTTACCAGGATATACAAACTTGAGCTAACTACAAAACCTAAGGTAAGAGCCAATACTTTTTTCATTGAGAGTGATTGTTTGTTATTTTTAAAGATAACGATTTTTAACACACAATCAATATTATTGCTTGTAAATATGTTATTAACTTTACTTTGATATGAATTTACACCTGCAACATCAAACAGCTTTGGTATTGGCCGCCAGCAAAGGGCTTGGCCGCGCCGTGGCAACAACATTGGCCCATGAAGGTGCCAGAGTGGTTATAGGAGCAAGAAACCAGGCGGAACTTGAACAAACCGCAGCCGAAATTATTGCCGAAACTGCTAACCCCAACATTATTGCTGTAGCGGTTGATGTTACCCAACCTTACCAGCTACAAAACATAGTTAACCAAACCGTTAAAGTATTTGGTGGCTTAAACATATTGGTGAATAACGCCGGAGGCCCGCCTTTTAACAAATTTGAAACTTTTAACGATGAGCAATGGCTTGCAGCCTTTAACCAAAACTTGTTAAGTGTGGTGCGCACCAGCAGGTTGGCTATCCCGCATATGCGGGTGGCTGGTGGAGGGCGCATTATCAATATTATCAGCGCGTCGGTTAAATCGGTAATGGCAAACTCGGTTTTGAGTACCAGTATGCGTATGGGCGTGGTTGGCATGGCTAAACTACTTGCCGACGAACTTGGCCCCGACGGTATTACCGTAAACAACGTTGCGCCAGGGCTTATCCTAACCGGCCGTATTAAAGAAACTTTGCCACCTGGTGACATAGAAGCCGCGCTTAAAGAAAAAACCGCCAATATACCCCTTGGCCGCATTGGCAAGCCCGAAGAACTGGCCGCCCTGGTTGCCTTTTTAGCATCAGCACAAGCGGCTTATATTACCGGGGCTACTATACCGGTTGATGGCGGGAGTAATAGGGGGATTTATTGAGAGAGTATTGAATAGAGGTTGAATACAATGTCCCAAAAATCTAAATTGCGAATCAATAAATTTCAAATAGTAATATTTGGTTTTATTATAATTACATGTGGATCAGTTAGTTATTATTGCTTAGAGTATAAATATAGTACATTGCTAATGTATATATTGATAATATCACTATTGATCGGGTGGTCAATGGTAGGTATAGCTTTGGCTGGAAAATATTTATTTGATAAAGATATTCCTTTTAAAACAGATAGGCTTGGCAAAATAAAGCAGCTTGTAAGAAAATGGCTGATTTCCATTTTACAAGTGAGTTTTATGTTCGGCAATGGGTATGTAGTTATAGTGGCAGAACATGCACGAGAGATGGATATTTTAAGCAATAAAAAAGTGACAGTGTCGACTACGGCCCTTGTTACGGACATTGTTGTTACCCAAGGAAGAAGCGGTTCGCATTTGCGTGCACAAATTAAATATATCGCCAATGGAAAAGTCATACTTAAAGAAACACCAAATGATGATGGGCGTTTGAAAAAGGGTAGAACTTATATCTTAAAATACTCGACAACTTATCCCGAAATATTTGACATCTATAGGAAATAAGCAACCCACCAAACACTTTCCCAATTAATTTGTCATTTAATCTATGACAAATCAACAAAAACTTCTTCCTGACAAAGAGCCTGTTTTACCTAAGGATAGCATGATTATACTGGTTGTGCATTTGGGCATGGGGCTATTTTTTGTGATGGCTTATTTTTTGCTTTACAGCAATATTGAAACTTTTAAGATGCTTATTTTGGGTTATTATACCTTGTTTAGCGTTTTCTTTTTGTTTTTTTATCAGGAGCAATTGCGGGTGAAGCGCGTTTTTTGGTTGTGGTGCGCCATAGGCTTTTTACAACTGGTAGTTTACTTTATAAACGCTAACAGCTTAATGTGGGGCAAGTGGTCCTTCGGCAATGTGCTTACTGCGCTTTGCGGCTTGCCGGTTGTGCTGGCGTTGTATCATTCGTTCAGGCGGATGTCGTTGCAACGGGAGGGGAAAGAGTTGGTAATTGGCATCCGCAAAATGTATAAACCTACCAAATGGGATATTGCTGCTACTATTACAATACCACTGGTGGCTTTGCTGGTGTGTTTGTTTTAAATCCGCAGGTTACTTCTTTTTTGGTTTTAAAATTACCGCTATCAGCCACAGGATAGAAAATAATTGTACCAGCATACCGGCACCAAAAATAGTACCCGAAACTTGTATAGGTAGCCAATGCATAATTTTGCTTGCCATGCCTAAGCCAATTAATGCGAAACTTGCTATAAAAATAATGAGGGGTTTGCGGTATGTAGAATTCATGATGCAAAGATAATTTTCGATTTTGAATTTGCATAGTTTCTGCTCAATAGCCGCAGAGGCGGTTACTTTTGGCTCTAAAAAGATAGATTAATTCAACTCTGCCCGCCATTATTTTCAATGAAGCAGTTATCAGCAAAGCCGCGTAGCGGATAAATTAGCCTGGTAAGGCAATCATTTAGCTTTCTTAATCGCCTTGTTAATTTCCTGTATCTGCTTAAAAATATCTTCGGTATTATAGTCGGATAACAAAATGTTGTAATCTTTCCAAAACTTTTCGCCCACGCTGCCATCGTAGTTGTTTATGTTTTCATTACGGCCAAGTTTTGAGCTGAACGGGGCTTTCTCCACGGTATCAACTGCGGTAACCTGGTAGTTAAATTTAACATTTGCCGGCAGATGAGTATGGGCGCTGGTGTTTTCAATTGCCAAAACATCGTTGCTTTGCATGCTTAAAAGTGCCCATTTGTTTCCAACCATTTGGTAGCTTACCTGGGCATGGTTTTTTTCCAAATCAATTTTAACGTCCCCCATCTTCATCAGCGCACGGCTAATAAAGTTCCACGAACTCAAATCGCCTAAGGCAAACGGACTCAAACCAAAGTCGAAATGGATAAATGCATAGGTTTTAGTTTCAATGTATATGCTGCCACGAAAAGTGCCTTCCAATTCGGGCGTTTTTTCTTTAAAATCAATTTGGTATGCTTCATAACCTTTAAAATCAACAATGCCTTTTACCTCAAACCGGTGTTTGGTTAAACCTTCGTTGTTTAAAAAGCCACAGGCGTTAATATGGTTAATAATGTCATCCTCAAAAACCGAATTAGGTTTTTGCCCCAATTCTACCGCATTAAAATCACGTTCATTTTTTTCGTTCCGGGCCTTTATCAGTTTAAACAAGTCGGCATGTTTATCGGCATAACCAAAGTTGTAAACATCAAAAACAGCTTCCGATAGTTGCAGGGGCGCCTGCCCGCTGTAAGTATACATGCGGTAAAAGCCGCGTAATATATGCGGGTGATTGATGTAGTTATCGGGTATGCGGCTTATCGCTTTTTCAATAATTTTTACGGCGTCGTAATACGCAATAGTTACCTCTTTAAGTTCGGTATTGTTGTTTTCGAGGGCTAGGTTTAGTTCGGCTTTGTTTGTTAGGCTGGCAATGGGCAGTTGTTTGGTTTTAAAGCCAACGCACGATATTTTAAGGGTATCGCCCAGGTTATTTGCCGGTATAATTAAAACAAACATACCCGCGGCATTGGTAGCCGTGCCAACACCTTTACGGCTAATGCTGATGCTTGCCTGTACAATAGGGTGC
This sequence comes from Mucilaginibacter gracilis, assembly GCF_003633615.1. NCBI lineage: Bacteria > Pseudomonadati > Bacteroidota > Sphingobacteriia > Sphingobacteriales > Sphingobacteriaceae > Mucilaginibacter > Mucilaginibacter gracilis. The sequence goes on from NZ_RBKU01000001.1 coordinate 2,372,670, forward strand.
CCATCGTTTAAAGCCGTTACTTTGCCGCTAATACTAATGCTGCCCGGTTGTGCAAAAGCCCGACAAGCCAGTATGGTTAATATTAACGTAAAAAATAAATGGCGTACAAGTTTAATCATGTGCAATAATTGTTTTGTTGATGAGTGCCGCATACGCTTGATATAAAGGTAGGTGTATGCGGTGTTGTTAAACGATGCCTGCCAAATTTGATTGTGTTAACTCATTGAATTTAATAACCAAACCACGCAAATGTTACATTGCGGATTTTAATGATACTGCTTTTTTGCATACGTAAGCTATATTTATATTGGCAGCAATTTATTAAAAGCATAGGTAACAAAAATACCCGGGCACCTAAATGGAATAGTATTTGCATGTATGGTAATATAAAACAGAAAGTTGTGAAAACAGAAAATATAAAAACAGCCGCAAGGATACTTTTAGGAGCAAATTTAATATTTGCAGGTATAAGCCATTTAACCTTTGCACGTAAAGCATTTAAAGCACAAGTGCCCGATTGGGTGCCATTAAAAAAAGACGATACTGTAGTGTACTCTGGCATAGCCGAAATAGCGTTAGGTACTGCCCTGGTGCTCACTCCCGATAAGCATAAGGCTACAGTAGGTAAAATAGCAGGTGCTTTTTTTACGGCAGTTTTCCCTGGTAATATTGCTCAATATACGCAGCACCGCAGCGCATTTGGTTTAGATACCGACGAAAAACGATTTGTACGCTTGCTGTTTCAGCCGGCTTTAGTTTACTGGGCCATAAAAAGCACCAGCAATGAGGATAAAAGGTTTTCGGTTAAAAAATTACTTCGCTTTAGGCGTTAATGCAGCCAGCGCAATTTAGCTGTTGGTTAGCTTAAAAGCTTTCGTTTAAATTTAAAAAGAAGCCCTGGTTGCCAAATTTGCCAAAGGCATAATCGAGTGCAAGGTTTGTGCGGGTTGCTTTATTAAACAATACGCGCAAACCGGCACCGTAACCCGGTTGAAATACCTGGAATAACTTGGTTCCCTGCTCGTCGTTAGCACTTTGCATGCTTGCAAAGGCAACGCCGCTAATAAACTTGTTGGCTAATATAGGGAACCTAAATTCGGCTTCGGTATCGTTAAATTGTGTGCCTTTAAAATATTGTGCTGTATAGCCCCGGCCGCTTTTAAAGGCACCATCGCGTGCTGTGCCGGGCAGTTCAAGGTAAGGTATATCGCCGTCAACCAGGTACGATCCCCAGTTCCAAAACGCCAGTACGGTTTCGGGTAAAACATCCGATAGGCTAAAATATTTTCTAAAGTCGGTAGTAACCTGAACCGAATTTTTTGTACTTCCTACCCAGGTTTGATTAATCCTTACGCCTGCGTCAAAATAAATTCCTTTGTAAGCGCGGTTTGGGTTATCGCGCGTGGTGTATTCTATATTGAACAAAAAGCCATTGGCCGAGTAATGGTCCTGCGGGAAACCGTGCCTGTTATTATACACGCTGGATGGCGTTGCATTATTAACGGTGTCTTTATTAGTAATATCGCGCCGTACTTCAAACGACATGCCTGCACCTACAAACAAATTCTTATCTATCCTTTTATAAGCCTTTTCCCTAAAGTTAAAGTAGTACGAGTGTACCGAATATACCTGTCGCTTAGGGTCGGCCAGTATGTTGTCTGTGGCGCTGCCGCCGCTCACTTGCTTATTGATGCCCAGGCCGTAATCGGGCGTTACAGTTTTCGAAACCACAATATTACCCTGAAAATTCCAGGTATTACCGGGTGTAAATATGTTATGATTGATGTAAAAATAAATAATGCCCTTAGTAGTGATAGAAGCTGATGTGGCGGCAACCGAGAGCAGCGTATTAGGGTCGCCGCCCAGGCGTTTCCCGGCAACGGCTTTAATGCCCAATTGTTCGCCAATGGTTGGGTTGGCGGCAATGTTTGGCACTATGGTAATGCCCGATCCTTTATGCAGTGTATCGGCCTGTTTTTTAGGGTGTAAAATATTACGGGTTAAATCGCCAAAATCATACTGCTTATTCAGGTTCTCTTTAACCTTGTTATGTTTTGTGGTTTTAATCAGCAGCGAATCCGCTTTGAGCGAATCAATTGGTGCGCCAACCTGGCTATAGGTAAAAAGCGGGACGAAAGTAAAAAATAGCAAAAGCAATTTTAAAACAACAGGCTTTTGCAGGGCCGGGCTAAACTGCTGAGGTAAATTATAAAAGTTCAATTTTAATAATTTATAGAGTTGTGTAGTTTAAAACTACCTGTTAAACCCATCGGGGAGTTAAATGTTTTGTATCTAATTTGTTATGAAAGGCCAACCTTACCTTTGTACCAACTTGTTTGGTGTTTTATTTTAAGCGGCCTGCTTTATTGAAAAGTATTTTAGGTTTTTTTGATAACTTTAAATGTTTATTTACGTACCAATTAATTAGGATTTAAAGCCCCTTTTTAAATCTAAAACTATTAGGTGTGATTAATTCTGACATGAACGAGTACAATATATTTATAGTAGAAGACGACCCCTGGTATGGCGAAATACTTGAATACCATTTAAGCCTTAATCCGGATTATAGGCTAACCCGTTTTACCACCGCCAAAGAGTGCCTTGATAAAATGTATCTGCAGCCCGATTTGATAACGGTTGATTTTTCGTTACCGGATATGGCGGGCGATAAGTTGTACCAAAAAATACGCGAAGTCAATTCGCAGGTGCCGGTAATTGTTATCAGTTCGCAAGATAAAATTGCTGTTGCGGTTGATTTGCTTAAAAACGGCGTGAGCGATTACCTTGTGAAAGATAGCGCAACCAAAGATTTGCTGTGGAACAGTATTATCAGAATAAAAGAGAACCAAAATTTAAAAAAGGAAGTTGAGGTTTTAAAGGAAGAACTGGGGCAAAAGTTTTCTTTCGAAAAAACGATAATCGGGCAAAGCGGAACCTTAAAAAAGGTTTTTGCCATGATGGATAAGGCATCTAAAACCAACATCAATATATCAATAACCGGCGAAACCGGTACAGGTAAAGAAGTTGTTGCCAAAGCCGTGCATTACAACAGCGACAGGAAGAAAAAGCCATTTGTGCCCGTAAACATGGCCGCAATACCCCGCGAACTAATAGAAAGCGAACTATTTGGGCACGAAAAAGGAGCTTTTACGGGAGCAGTGGCCCGCAAATCGGGCTGTTTTGAAAACGCTAACGGCGGCACTATTTTTTTGGATGAAATTGCCGAACTGGATTTAAGCTTGCAAAGTAAGCTACTGCGGGTATTGCAGGAGCGGGAAGTGGTACGCGTGGGCGGTAACGAAAAAGTTAAGCTTGATGTACGCGTTATTGTAGCCACCCACAAGCATTTGGCCGATGAGATAAAAAGGGGGAATTTTAGAGAAGACCTTTATTACCGCATTATGGGCCTGCCTATTGAGTTGCCGCCTTTGCGCGATAGGGGTAACGATGTATTAATTTTGGCACGGCACTTTGCCGACGATTTTGCCAAACAAAATAAGCTGGGCTCAATAACCATATCAAAGGAGGCTAAAACCAAGCTTTTACGCTACCAGTTTCCGGGGAATGTGCGCGAACTCAAAGCAATAATTGAACTGGCGGTAGTGATGTGTAATGATAACGAGATTACAGCAAACGAGATCAACATCAACGTAGTTAAGCGTGATGACGGAATTGTGATGGAAGACAAAACTTTAAGGGAATACACCTGCGAAATTGTTAAATATTACCTGAAAAAGAACAACGACGATGTTTTGCTTACTGCCAGGATATTAGATATTGGTAAAAGCACTATTTATAAAATGATACAAGCCGGCGAACTTGCTTGATAAAAAATAAGGACAGAAAAGATGATTAGACATGGGTTATTGCTTGAAGATGAACAGTTTAATCGCCTGTTTCCGTTTTATATACTTATTGGTGACGGCTTAATTGTTATAGCGTGTGGCAGTACAGTAAAAAAACTATGTCCGGATTTGTTTAATGAATCTTTTCTGGATTATGTGGCTATTGCTAACCCCCGGCATAAAGTAACCGATTTTAACTCCTTAAAAGCTATATGTAACCAGTTGGTTGTGTTAACCATACGGCAAACAACAATTAGGGGCCAGTTTGAGTTTTTAAAAGCCGATAATACTATTTTGTTTGTGGGCTCGCCCTGGGTTGATTCGGTTGAAAAGATGAGCAACTTTAGCCTCACAGCCGGCGATTTTGCTCATCACGATCAAACCATAGCGTACTTGCAACTATTAGAAAATAAGGCACAGCATAACGCAGAAGCGTTTACTGGCTTTATGATGAATGTAACCGAAAGAAAGGAAATTGAAGATAAGCTGCGCACTAACGAAGAAAAGTACCGCAATATTATTGCTAACATGAACCTTGGTTTATTGGAGGTTGATAATTACGAAATTATAACATACGCCAACTATAGCTTTTGCAAAATGAGCGGTTACAGCTTAGATGAATTAATGGGTAAAAAAGCCAGCAGCCTATTAGCAACCAGGGAAGAAGATACCGATTTATTGAAGGATAAAAACAATTTAAGGCAAAGGGGCGTGGCCGATGCCTACGAGATATCTGTAACAGACAAAAAAGGAAACTTAAAATGGTGGCTAATAAGCGGTGCGCCGCGTTATAATGATAACAACCAATTAGTTGGTTCGTTGGGTATTCACCTGGATATTACCAAGCAAAAAAAGCTGGAAGGCGAGTTGATAAGGGCAAAGATACAAGCCGAGCAATTGGGTAAAACAAAGGAGAATTTTTTAGCCAATATGAGTCACGAAATTCGTACACCTATGAATGCCATCATGGGCATGAGCAGCCAGTTGTCAAAAACCGACCTAACCAGTCAGCAAAAATTTTATCTTGATATTATTCATTCCGCGTCAGACAATTTATTGGTTATTATAAATGATATTCTCGATCTGTCTAAAATCGAAGCCGGTAAACTCACGTTCGAAAGCATTGGTTTTGAGCTGAAAGAAGTTGCAAGCCGTGCTATACAGGTTATTATTCATAAGGCCGAAGAAAAGGGTATTAAGATAGACGACTTTTATTTCGACCCCAATATATCGCCCGTTTTAATTGGCGACCCTTACCGGTTAAACCAGGTGTTTTTAAATTTGATAAGCAACGCTATTAAATTTACCGACGAAGGTTCGGTTACCCTAAGTTTTACCTTATTAAACGACAGCGAAGCCAGCCAACTGATAAAAGTAGAGATTGCCGACACGGGTATTGGTATGGACCAGAACTTTGTTGACCACCTGTTTGATAAATTTAGTCAGGAATATGAATCTGTAAGCCGCACTTATGGCGGTACCGGCCTGGGTATGAGTATTTGTAAACAGTTGATTGAGTTAATGGGCGGTACAATATCCGCAACCAGCCAAAAAGGCCAAGGCACAACTATAGCCTTTATGGTAACCTTTAAAAAGGGCAATTTTACCGACCTGCCTAAAACCGAAGCTTTTAATTTAAGTAAAACGTTTTTAACAGGCAAAAAGGTTTTGGTTGTTGATGATAACGAAATGAACCGCCTTGTAGCCCTTATTTGCCTGCAAAATTATGGTGCCGAAGTAATTGAGGCAGCAAACGGAGAGCAGGCTATTGAAGCTTTAAAATGGCAAAATGTTGAAGTTGTGCTTATGGATATCCAAATGCCGGGCATTAACGGGTTCGACACCACCAAAATCATCCGGGACACCGGCAATAATATACCCATAATTGGCCTTACCGCCAATGCTATTAAAGGCGAAAGCGAAAAATGCATTAATGCCGGTATGAATGATTATATAGCCAAGCCCTTTAAAGAGGCCGACTTGCTAAGAAAGATTGCTAAATGGTTACGTGCCAATTTAGCTAATACAGCCAAGCCCGAAAACGAAGCGGATGAGTTACCGAGCGCGGGACCTTTGTATGATTTATCGGCACTTAAAGCCATTAGCCGTGGTAATGATACTTTTATTTACAAAATGGTTAGCATATTTAGCGAACAAGCCCCACAAATGGTGCAAGAGATGTTTGATGCTTATCGCGATAACAACTTAAAACTTTTAGGTGCCGTTGCCCACAAAATAAAGCCCAGTTTAGATAACTTAAATATCACCTCGCTGGCCGAAATAATTAGAACTATTGAAAGAGCCGATAAAGAAGTGCTGCCAAACCCCAATATGCCTGCCATGCTAAAAAAAGTAAGCGACACGGTTGCGAAGGTGATAGCTATGATGAACTTAGAATATCCGTCTCATTAAAGCAATTTGTATATGAAAATTAAGCAACAACTTTATAAAGATGGCCAATTTACCACAAACCAGGCGAGCGATAACCTTACCGGAGAGGGCGCAACGCTGGTATTGGCCTTTGGAGAAAAATATGTGTTGGTTAATGATGATGTATATGGTGTACTTAAAAAAGACAACCCACAGGCCGATATTGTATTATGTTCAACCGCGGGCGAAATTTATGACGAATCGGTATTTGATCATACGGTATCGGTAGTGATAATAGAGTTTGAAAAAACCAGGGTAAAAACCATAAGCGTTGATATTAAACAAATGCCTTCGAGCTTTGATGCCGGCCAGGTTTTGTTTGATGAATTAAATAATGTTGGCCTCGCCTATATCATGGTAATTTCAGACGGGGGGTTGGTAAACGGGAGCGAACTGGTTAGAGGCATCGAAAGTTTAAATATTAACAACATCCCCATAACGGGTGGCCTTGCAGGCGATGCCGATAAGTTTAATTATACCGTTGTAGGTTGTAACGCAATACCCGAAACAGGAAAAATTGTAGCTATTGGTTTTTATGGCGATGATTTGCAAATAGGCCACGGCTCGTTTGGTGGCTGGGATATTTTTGGCCCCGAAAAAAAGGTAACCCGGTCGGTTGAAAACCGTCTTTACGAAATTGACAACAAAAGTGCGCTCGAATTATACAAACAATACCTGGGCAAATATGCCGAGGAGTTGCCTGGTTCGGCATTGTTATTTCCGTTATATGTTCGTCCGGAGGGGGGCATTAATTCGGTTGTACGTACCATTTTATCTATCGATAATGATGAGCAAAGCATGGTTTTTGCTGGCGATATACCACAGGGATCGTACATTAGGTTTATGAAGGCCAATTTTGATAAACTTATTGATGCGGCCAGCCATGCGGCAGGCAACACGTTAACCCAGTTTCCGGAGCATAACGAGGCAAAGCCCAAACTTGCGCTATTGATAAGTTGTGTTGGCCGCAAGCTGATTTTAGGAAAACGCATTGAAGAAGAAATTGAGGCCATAAGGGAAACTTTTGGCAAAAGCACGCTTTTAACGGGCTTTTATTCGTATGGCGAAATATCGCCTTTAAACTCAAGGGCCAAGTGCGAGCTACACAATCAAACCATGACCATTACAACCTTTAACGAAGACTAGTATTATACCACAAATTAATACAGGGACAGCTAAAAAAAAGGTTAATTGTAGAATATCTTAAATAATTGGTAGTTTATTAAGTAATTACAAGTTGCCTGCGTTTCCCCAAAAGCAAAATTGTTATTAAGTAAGTAACGCTTAAAACAAATATAAAGGCTATAATTTCGGCAACTAAAAGGTTGCTAATGCTGGGGTTGATATTGTAATTGCTAAAAAAACTGTGGTAAAGCTCCGTTATGCCGTATATAACCATATTGTGCAATAGGTATATGCCGTAAACGGTTTTACGCGGATCTAATTTGTTAATCAGGTTTATTTTACCAAGTTTAAATAGGCAGGCAAAAGCAAGCAGTGAGTTAAAAATATTAGTAATCCTGATTGAGGCGTATGGGTCTGCGCAGCCAATTTTGGATAAGTTTATCCCTTCCCGGCAGGCAAATATAAACGAAATGGCAAAGGCCAAAATAAAATAGCCCCATGAGGTGTTTTCTAAAAAAGCAATAAAACGGGTATAGTTTTTACTGATTATTATGCCAAGCCACATAAAAAAGGCATAACCTAAAAAAGCCTTAGTATGGTAAGCCGATACCCACCCGTAGTGCAAATTTACACAATAAAATGCCGTAATTAATGCTAACGATAGGCCAAGCCATGCCTTATTAAGGTGCTTTTTTAAGGCAATTAACAATACCGCCGAAATTAGATACACTATAATAAACCAGTAGGCAAAGTAAAAAATAGCGGTGCGTAAAATAATAAAGTTGATATTTAGGGCCTCTTTATAATGGTGTTGGGCTAATGCTGTTTTTAACGAGGCGTCGTTAGAAAGGTTTAGTAAACCAAATAAAAGCACAACTACAAACCATGGTATTATTGTTGACCGCAACCTGAGTTTTAAAAAGCTAAGCGGAGTATAACTATCAATTTTGGATTCCATTAAAAAACCGGATATCAGGAAGAAAATAATAGTACCTATTTTACCCAATTGTAAAATAACCGATTGGATAAAAATATCGTCTATATTATGGAAAACTCTTTGTTCGCAACCCAGGTTACAATGGCCCCAAACGATAGAACACATTGCTATAAACCTAATGGTATCAATTACCAAATAGTTTTTTTTTACCCCGGCACCTTCAACAGCACCACTGTTGGCAATAACAGGAGGACGGAACTTGCTTTGGCCCATAATCCATTGCGTACCATGATAGGTATATCTTAATGAATTAAGATGTGCTGATAACCGTGGTTGGGTATTAGCTTTTAATAAACGCAGAGGTAGTAGCATCGATGAATTAGCATTAAGCTCACACAATACCGTTGAGACTAGGCTAAGTTAGTATTAAACACTGATATCTCTTTATTAAGATACGAGTTTCCAAACAATTGTATCAAATTTGCGTATGGTTGTGCGCGCTCGCCTTTAAATAAATTTGTAAACTGCAAGCTAAACAGTGCCGGGTTAAATAAAGTAGCCTGTTTTAAACATGCCGCCGATACCCTGTTATATAAGCTTTGGTTGGTTTTTAACTCTAACAAGGCTTTTTCAATTGTAGTTATATCTGCACCATCAACAACTAAACCGTGTTTACCGGTGCTAATTAGTTCTTTTAACCCGCCGGCCGTTGGCACAATTACGGGCATGCCAAAATACATAGCCTCAAGTACGTTTACATCGGCAGATGCACTATGCTCGCTTGCCGGCGAAGGGTTAATAAAAATATTGGCACGTTTGTAAAACTCGGGCCGGTTATTATCTTCTATAAACACGTTTAAATTAGCCGGCCTTGCGCTTGATAGCATGTACGATAATGCATTTTCGGTAGTATCGGTTAGCAGCAACTCAAAATCAATGAGCGGCATCCTACAGGCTAATTCGAAATAATTATTAATGCTCTGCTTTGCATGCGAGGCACTAATCATTAACGCGGTAAATTTTTTTGTTGGATTGGTATTGCGTAGTTGAGCACTTTGTTGTATAAACTCGGTTGTGGGCGTGTTGTATATAATGGCTTGTTTTTGGTTGTTTTTTAAACCAAGCTGATCTTTAGATGCAGCCGACGCAAATATAACTTGGTTGGCGGTTTTATTAATAACGTGCTTTAAAAACAAGCTAAACAAACGGGGCTGTTGTTTAGCATTATCAATGTGCCAAATTAATTTCGCCTTTTTAATTTTGGCAGCAAACCCCGGCATAACCGAATAGATAGAGTTGATGTAAACTACATCTCCGGGTTGAGCCATTTTAATAATCTTAAAAAATAATTTTATCTGTGTTTTAAAAATAGCGTATATACTTGGTGAGGGGTTAAACTCATCATTGTTTTTTAAAATGAGGGCGTCAACTCCTTTTAAATCACTTAGCTGTGCGGCTTGTGAGGCCGTGGTTATGGTTTTAACGTTAAAGCCTGTATTTACTAACGCCGCTACCGATTGTTTAAAAACTCCGAAGCTTTGGCTTTTACTACTCAACATTTGTACAGCTATTATATTTTTCATGCTACCGTTGTTTTATGGTGATGTTTTTAGGTATACCATTGCTGTGCCATTAATTAAGGTGTTGGTTTTTAGATGGTTAAATTTGGTTCTGAAATAAAGTTTTCCAAAAAATGGAAAATAGTCCATTGGTTGGATTGCTCAAACTAAAGAAACGGACGTTTAAATGCGGTGGAAAAGGGCCCGGCGGGGAAGGTTGATTATGCAGCTCTTTTAAAGAATTTTAAGGGCTGTTTGCACGTAAAAAATAGAGTGTGGTATTCCATATAACGGATTTTATTCCGTTATATGGAATTAATTGAAAATGACAATTAATTAATTGCTTGATAAACAGGTAGTTAATTAATTGGCATTGAAATGGTATAAGGCATCATATCTTAAACATTAAAACTTAAAACTCAACTATGAAAACCTTAGGTATAATATTAGCAGCTTTAGCAATTTTTTGTATCACAACCGCAACCGCAGTAGGAATGGGTATTATATAATTGTTAAAGTGGCCAATAGTTGATAAACATTAATTCCCTCAATTAATAACTATATACTGATTAAACCAGCCGTCTTCAATAAAATGAAGGCGGTTTTTTTATGATAGGTATATTTTAAATGCGGCTTGTAACAAATTGGATGTTTTCTGTTTAATATTTAAATCGCTTTATTGGCATAGCGATGTTTAATGGTTTAGGCATTTTTTGCCACATAAAAATAAATGTTGCGGCGGGTTTTAAATCCTAAGCTTTGGTAAACTTTAATAGCGCGGTAATTGTCGTCCCGCACATGTAAAAACGGTATATCGCCCGCCATCTTAATCCGCTTAATTTGATGAAGCAACAATTGCCTGGCATAGCCCCGCCCCAAATAATCGGGGTGTGTGCAAACGGCACTTATTTCGGCATAGCCAAAAACGTGTAAGCGTTGCCCTGCCATGGCAACCAATTGTTGGCCGTTAAAAATGCCAAAATAATGGCCAAACTCAATTGTTCGCTCGGCAAAGGGGCCCGGGTTGGTTAATTTTGTTAAACCGAGCATTTGTGGAACATCCTTTTGTGTTAGGGGCACTAATGGTAACGAAACCTGTTCCGGCTCGTTTACATCGTTATACACCATTTGTTGCCCCGCGATAAATTGCAACACTTGCCATGGGGCCGGAATTGTAATTTGCTCGGGTGTAACAAAAAGCGTAGCCCCGGTTTGCGGTATCAGGTTATAAATGGTTTGAAAGTTGGCAACGTTATTTTCTTTTAAGGCGGCAAAAGGCGATACTGCTTTGTCGAAGTATTTGGCTACGTCGGCCCCATTTGCCAAGTGCTTGTTGCCAGATACCAGCGCATTCCAGGCCGGGTTATCTAAAACATGGTACATGATAGTTATTTACTTTTAAGGCGGTAAATGGCTTTGTGTAAGCCCAATAAACTATAACGCTTAATTTAAGTGGGTTGCCTTAATGGTATTTTAAAATAGATTTTGGGGCTACAATAAATGCATTGGTTATTACATTTTATGCTTTTAACGGCTTGCAGCTAAATTATTAAGTTTTGAGTAATTGTGTATTTTTTTATAAAGCTCGTCGGGGTTAAAGGGCTTGCTCAAATAATCGTTCATGCCAACAACAAAGGCCTGATCTTTAATATCCAACATTGCCGATGCCGTGAGGGCTATAATTGGTAAATTTTTAAACTTTTCATCGGGCAGGTTTCTTATAGCAACCGTGGTTTGGTAACCATCCAGTTCGGGCATTTGCAGGTCCATCAGTACCATGTCATAGTTGTTGGTTTGTACCAGTGTTAACGCTATTTCACCGTTTTCGGCTACGTCGCACTCTACATCCCACAGTTTCATGTATTGTTTGGCCAATATTACGTTAATCTGGTTGTCTTCGGCTATTAAAAGTTTAACGCCCTTTAAACTTTTGGTTTCTATCTGTAACGGACTTTTTATGTCGTTTACAAACTGCACGTTGCTGTTTTTAAGCTTTATGCTGAAATAAAACGTAGAGCCAACACCCACTTCGCTTTTTACCTTAATTTCGCTGCCCATTAGCTCGAGCAATTTTTTGGTAATGGTAAGGCCTAAACCAGTACCGCCATATTTGCGGGTAGTATCGGCGGCAGCCTGGGTAAAACTATCAAAAATATGTTCGAGCTTATCGGCCGGAATGCCAATACCGGTATCTGATATTTCAAAATCAATAATGGTTTCGGTAGCCGTTTTCTTATTAAACGATGCCAAAATAGTAACTCTACCAATTTTGGTAAACTTAATGGCATTGCTTATTAAATTGGTTAATATTTGACCCAGCCTAACGGGGTCGCCTTTAACGGCGCCAGGCATATCGTCGTCAATTAAAAGCTTAAGTTGTATATCTTTTTCATTCGCTTTTTGCAATAGGGCCAGGCGTATGTTACTTACCAGTTCGCGTATGCTAAAGTCGGCATCTTCAAATTCAACTTTACCGGCTTCTATTTTGCTAAAATCCAAAATATCATTAATAAGCACTAAAAGGTTCTCGGCCGAAAACTTTAAAAGTTTAAGGTACTCCATTTGGTCGGGCCGGGGCTCAAGCTGTAGCAGCAAATGTGTAAAGCCAATTACTGCATTCATCGGTGTTCTTATCTCATGGCTCATGGTTGATAAGAATTGCGATTTGGTAAGTGCAGCTTTTTCGGCTATTTCTTTAGACAGAATAAGCTGTGTTTCTAACTCCTTTGCCTTGCTAACCTGTTGGTGCAGGTATTGTATAATATGTACCAGATCGTAATCCGAATTTAACAAATCGGGAACAGATTGGGGCGAAAGCGAACTGATTGCCTTTTTTATTTCGGAGATGGATTTTTGCTTAATCTCATTCTCTTTTTGCAGGTTATGGTTAAGTTCCTGATATTCTTTTTCGCTGATGTTAAATGCGTGTTCGGATATTTTTTTTGCCCTTTCAAAACCGTGGTATGAGGTGCTCACCTTATCCAGAAAGTTAGCTATAACTTCGTCTTTAAGATATTCTTCGGGAAGTAATTTTTCTATCTGCTTGTTTAAAATACTGTGATATTCCATTCCTTATACTTCAGTAAACGTGGTAATGGTCATGGTTTGGTTGTGCAGTTCGCATTGGCTGCCAACATTAAACGGCGAAATTTCGCCATACGAGTAAAAGCCGGTTATGGTGGTTTTTTCACCCAATATTGATCGGGCGGCTTCAACTTCTTCGTCTATACGTTCCTGCAAAATAAGCTTACGGCCAACACAGCTTACTAATATAGTTAACCCCGGCCGGTGCGTTTTAATGCTTGTAAAGGAATTTGTGGCCGCTGTAGATGAAGCTTCAATTATTTTATCAAAGTCGGCCTTCATCAGGCGTACCTTGCTGCCTTCGGGAAGGTTGCCGGCAAAGGTCATTGATTTTTCGTCTTCGTTAATACTTAATATAGTGCGCACCAGGTTTTTGTCCGATCCGTTTACTTTGATAGAAAGCGGGAACAATAAAGCCGAGCCCGGAAGTTCGCTCACATAATCGCCCAGGTATTGTTTGTAAAGGTCTAAAGCGTTTTTACCATCAATTTCGTACAATACGTTTTTGTCGGATTTTGTTATCACACGTTCTTGTCCAAATTCGTCCCATCCGCCAAACGAGCCGTGGCCTATAAGCATATCGTTTCCGTAAAAACCTATTGCTATAACATTGCCCTGGGTTGGTACATTGTTTAGGCCGGTAAAAGTTTTTTCAAATCTTGCAGCATCGCCAGCCAGGCCTCCTGTTATTGGTATATGGCGGTTGTTGTTTTTATTAAAACCTGCCACCAGTTCGGTTCCGTTTATAAATGTTCCGTCGGATATAATGAAGATACATTTTAAATCATCTGCTGCTAATTGGCTCATTAAATACAAACCGGTTTCAAAACTATTGCTTTGTTGGTTAATATTTGTTTCAATGCATTTAATAACCGTTTTTTCAAATTCAATAGCTGTTACAACTACACTATTATCATATACGGCATCGTTAATAATTTCGCCGGCAGTTGATGAGAAAACTATGTTGGCGTTTGGATAGGTTGACTTTAGAAATATATTAACTTCGGGATTTACAATACAGTCCGACGAGCCAAATGCAAGTACCAATTGGCATTTTTCAGCGTTTATTTCCGACGGTTGATTTTTCCACTTACCATTTAAAAAATGATGCTGATTGGTTTTCATATAGGGGCCTACACGCAGGTGTTAAATTAATAGGATAGCTAAGTTAGTAATTTATTGTAAATCCGTTAATTATTATTAAATAAACTCACTAAAACTAAATACGCAAAACATGAAACCCTGGTTTTGCAGCCTAATGAATTTTAACCCTGGTAAGAAAAGCCAAAACAAAAGTGCGGACAATGAAAAAGTATAGTGCAAAAATGGGGAGGAGGAAGCTCGTAAATTATGAATTACCGTGTTTTTAAGCTGTAAGTGCTTTTTGCTCGCAATTGCATTTTTGGAAATAGACTAATGCAACATTTCAATTCCAAACCTTAAAGCCAACTCATTTAAATCTTTAACAACGGCATCTACTAAGGGTATTCCGGTTATAGTCCGTTCTTGTTCTGCTTCAAATTCGGGTTCGCCGGGAATAATTACGCCTTGGTTTGGATCAATTTTTTGCGCCGACTTAAAGCGATTGACCCAGTTATCCATATGGGTTTTAAATTCATCAACCGGGCGGAAACCATCAACCCGCATTGCACCCAAAAAGTGCCCGATGCCTAAACCAACGGGATCGGTAGGGGGATCTAAAAACGATACAAACGGCGGCACCCAGGGCCCGTAGTTGGCACCCGATAATACGGCAGACAGTATATCAACGGTAGCACTCAAACCAAAACCTTTGTGGCTGCCATGTTCGCGGTCGCTGCCAAGCGGCAGGAGTGAGCCACCGTTTTTTAGGGCGTGTGGGTCGGTAGTGAAGTTGCCGTCGCTATCTTGTATCCAGCCTTCGGGTACAGATTTGCCTGCGCGCTGGGCTATCTCCAGTTTGCCGTTTGCTGCTGCCGATGTTGCCATATCAACCACAACGGGCGGGTAATTAGCTGCCGGGAAAGCGTAGCACATGGGGTTGGTACCCAACATGCGCTCATTGCTAAATGTTGGTGCTACAAGCGGACTGGCGTTAGTCATGGCGAAGCCTATCATATCCCGTTCAACGGCCATTAGGGCGTGATAACCCGAAATGCCAAAGTGGTTGGAGTTACGTACCGATACCCATCCCGAGCCATATTTTTCGGCTTTTTCGATAGCTATCTGCATGGCGAAAGGGGCTACAACCAAGCCTAAACCGGCGTCGCCATCAACCGTGGCGGTAGTTGGTGTTTGATGAACTATTGTGATATTGGGCGTTGGGTTTATCCGTTTTTTATCCCAAAGCAATACGTAGCCGCTTAAACGGGCCACGCCGTGCGAATCAATACCCCGCATATCCGACCGTATCAAAACATCGGCAGCCAGGTGCGCATGTTCAACGCTGCAGCCCATAGCCAGGAATATGTTTTGGGTAAATGTGCGGAGGGTGGATTGGGGAACTATCATGAAGCAAAGTTTATTATTTGTTTACGTTATTGCGCGTTACGAAGCAACCGCACGGAGACGATATTCGCTCTGCATAGTGGTTAGGCTTACGTGCGGTTGCCACGCTATCGCTCGCAATGACATTGATTTTAATTATTCTCCGTCAACACTGTAAATTTAAACGTTAACGGTTCAAATTTTTCAATCAGTTCGTCAATTAATTTTTGGCCGAATTTTACATAAAACAAGCCGAAATTTTCGTTACGTTCCTGCAAACCGCCGCCGGGGAACAGGTCGGTTTTGATGTGATCTATTTGGATGAGGCGGGTGCTGTAGTTTCGCTTTTCGGCTTTAATTATTTTACGTTCCAGGTTATCAATAGCGTGTTTAAGCCTTGCTTGTATAGCCTGTGTTGATGGGGCCAGGGTAGGGTCTATTTTAAAGGAACGCAGTTTAAGTTTCTCAAAAACACATTGCAATTCGCGCCATTCTTCCTGCAAGGTTAAATCGTTTTGGCTGTGTTGTTTTACCCATTGGGTTTTTAACTCTTCGGCGCTTTTAAATATATCGGTAGTTTTAAAACCCAGTTTGGTTATTTTATCGGCAGTTTGATTGTTTACAATTAACCCCGAATTACGCAGAATAATGATTGGAAAATCGACCCCGTAAAAATCAAAGTTGCTTTTTAGCTCAAACCAATAGGCCAGTTCGCCGCCGCCGCCAATATAGGCCAGGTTGGGCAGTATTACTTCCTGGTAAAGCGGGCGCATGGCTACGTTGGGGCTAAACCTTTCGGGATGCTGGTTTATTTCCGCGCGAAGTTCGGCTTCGGTAAATTGAATATCCGAGTTAAGTACATGGTATGCGCCATGCTCAAAAACAATACGTTCGCGTAAGCCATCAATCAGGTAAAAAAAGTTGATTTCGCGCGGGTTAACCTGTATATGTACACCCAGCTTTTGCAGGGCGTTATTAGTTTCAATTATATTTTTAAAACTATGCTGGCCAACAATATCCTGCTCCATAATAGGCGCAAACAGTTGCTTTAAGCGCGAATTATCGGCATCAATAATTACTAAACCGTAGTGGGCAAACAGGGCGTTTACCATGTAACGGGTAGCATTGGCAAGGCTGGTAAATTTGCTGTAAGCAGTTTCAACTATCTCGGCAAGCTCGGGCGCATGGTTTTCCATACCCAAAACGCCTTTGTATTGGTTTAACGCTTCGCGGATGGTTTTGGTGCTTAACCTGCCGGTTGCCCCGGCAGCGTCCAGGTTCCACTGTATTTTTTTTCCGCCGGCGCTGGTGTGGTTTATTTCGGCAAAATCATGATCCTCAGTTGCCATCCAATAAACGGGAACAAAGTTTTTATCAGGAAACTGTGCCTTTAACTGGCTGCACAATTTAATTGCCGAAGCTATTTTGAAGATAAAGTAAAACGGACCGGTGAAAATATTAAGCTGGTGCCCGGTGGTAATGGTAAAGGTATTGTGGTGGCGTAGTAACTCAATATTTGCTGATACGAAATCCGAGATCGAAAATCCGGCATCCGAAATTGAAGCATATTGTTCCGTTAAAACATTGGCTAAAACCTGTCTGCCTGCGGTGGGTTTTTTGTTTTGGATGAGTTGTGTAAACCCATCCATATTGGGGCGGTAATTGTAAAATGGCTTTAAAGCGGCGTCGTTATCCAGGTAACTGATGATAGTTTTGGAGAAGTAACCGGTGTTAGCATAGTTGATACAATTGGCGTCCATTTGGTCAAAAGTAAAAGCAATAAGTAAATTAGCCCTACGGAATAAATTATTTTACAATTTGTCCATAAAGATCAAAATCTTCGGCGGTATCAATTTTTACGTTTACAAAACTGCCTACGGTTGCGTAGTGTTTGCTGGCATCAATCAATACTTCGTTATCAACTTCGGGCGAATCATATTCGGTACGGCCAACAAAGTAATTGCCTTCTTTTTTATCAATCAGCACTTTATAGGTTTTACCAATACGCTCCTGGTTTTTATCGAAGGAAATGCCCTGCTGAATTTCCATTACGGCATCGGCACGCTCTTGCTTTACTTCGTCGGGCACATCATCAACCAGTTGGTGGGCGTGTGTTTTTTCTTCGTGCGAATAGGTGAAGCAACCCAAACGATCAAAACGGGTTTCTTCAACCCAATCCATCATTTCTTCAAAATCCTGCTGGGTTTCGCCGGGGTAACCGGTTATTAGCGTGGTGCGAAAAGCAATATCGGGTACTTTATCGCGAATGGCGTTAACAATATCAATAGTTTTTTGCTTGGTGATGCCACGGCGCATTGATTTGAGCATATTATCGCTAATGTGCTGCAAGGGCATATCCATGTAATTACAGATGTTGCTGCGTTCGTTCATCACATCTAAAACCTCCATCGGGAAGCCCGAAGGGTAGGCGTATTGCAAGCGTATCCATTCGATACCGTTTACATCAGATAAGCGGCGCAATAGCTCGTCGAGGTTGCGTTTGCCGTACAAATCTAAACCGTAGTAGGTTAAATCCTGAGCAATTACAACCAACTCTTTGGTGCCGTTGCGGGCCAGGTTTTCGGCATCCTTAACCAATTGTTCCATTGGGGTTGATAGGTGCTTGCCACGCATTAACGGTATAGCGCAAAACGAGCAGGGGCGGTTACAACCCTCGGATATTTTAAAATAGGCGAAGTGAGATGGCGTGGTTAATAAACGCTCGCCTATTAATTCGTACTTGTAGTTGGCGCCTATACTTTGCAATAAGTTTTGCAAATCGTTTGTGCCAAAATACGCATCTACGTTGGTAATTTCGGCCTCAAGCTCGGGTTTGTAACGCTCGGATAAACACCCGGTAACGATAACTTTGCCAACCTTGCCCTGTTCTTTCAATTCGCTATACTGGAGGATGGTGTCAATTGATTCTTGCTTGGCATTATCAATAAAACCACAGGTGTTGATAACAATAATATCATCACTATTTACTTTATCGCTTTCGTGTACCACATCAAAGCTGTTGCCACGCAACTGCCCCATTAGTATTTCGGAATCGTAGGTGTTTTTTGAGCAGCCGAGGGTAACCACGTTTACACGAGGCTTCTTAATGGGAAACGGCTGGATTATATTCTTCGTCTTCATTTGTTTTTTCTACTACGTCATTGCGAGCGATAGCGTGGCAACCGCATACTTTACAGGGCGGCTATGCTTCCGTGCGGTTGCTTCGTTCCTCGCAATGACACGTGGGAACGAAGGCTTTTTTGTATTAACTTTTAAACAAAGAATCTACAAATCCCTTTCTGTCAAACAATTGCAAATCATTTACGGCTTCGCCAACGCCAATGTATTTAACGGGTATTTTAAACTGATCGGATATGCCTATTACAACGCCGCCTTTGGCTGTACCGTCTAATTTGGTTAATGCCAGGGCGTTAACATCTGTTGCCTGTGTAAATTGTTTGCATTGCTCAATGGCGTTTTGCCCGGTTGAGGCATCTAATACCAACAAAATTTCGTGCGGTGCATTGGGTATTACCTTTTGCATTACACTTTTTATTTTGGTAAGCTCGTTCATGAGGTTTACCTTGTTGTGCAAACGGCCTGCGGTATCAATTATTACCACATCATCGTTATTGGCTACTGCCGATTTAAGGGTATCAAAGGCTACGGAAGCCGGGTCGGACCCCATGGGTTGTGCCACAACGCGCACGCCAACGCGCGCTCCCCAAAGTTTAATCTGGTCTACCGCTGCGGCCCTAAAGGTATCGGCGGCACCAAGCACCACGCTGTTGCCGGCTTGTTTTAATTTATGGGCCAATTTGCCAATTGTGGTGGTTTTACCCACGCCGTTAACGCCAACCACCATAATAACATAAGGTTTATGGGCACCGTACTCAAAACTTTGAAAATCGTTGCTGTTGTTTTCGGCTAATAAGAGTTGGATTTCTTCGCGGAGCAGGTTTTGCAATTCGGCGGTACCCAGGTATTTATCGCGGGCAACGCGGGCCTGTATGCGGTCGATAATTTTCAAGGTTGTGGCTACGCCCACGTCGGATGTTACCAGTATCTCTTCCAGTTCGTCCAACACATCATCGTCAACGGTGGTTTTACCGGCAACGGCTTTGGTGATTTTGGAAAAGAAGTTCTCCTTGGTTTTTTCTAAACCGGTATCAAGTGCTTCCTGCTCTTGCGGGGTGCTCTCCTTTTTCTTGAAAAAATCGAATAATCCCATCGAAATTATAATTAACAAAAAAAGCCCTCCCGGTTAAAACGGAACGGCTTTTATATTTTGGTTATAAAATATTATTGACCTTTTGTGCCTGCAATAATTGCATCTTTAACGCCATCGTTATGTACAATTATTTCTTTAAATGAGTAAGCACCTGTTTTAGGTGATTTAGCCATTGTGATAACCTTTGAATATTCTTTACCCTTACCAGTGTTTAGGGTTGCAACTACTTTCTTTGCCATGTCTTGTTGTGGTTATTAAGTGTATTGAGTTATTAAGTTAATTGTTATTGGATGGTATGGTTAGGTGTTACTAATAACTCAATAACCTATTAACCCAATAACTAAACCCCAAATTACTTGATCTCTTTATGAACAGTAACTTTACGTAAAACCGGGTTGAATTTTTTTAATTCTAAACGCTCAGTTGTATTTTTTTTGTTCTTGGTAGTGATGTAACGAGACATACCAGGTAAACCGCTGGTTTTGTGCTCTGTACACTCTAATATTACCTGAACTCTGCTGCCTTTTTTTGCCATTGCTTTGTTGGTTATTGAGTTATAGGTTATTGAGTTATTGTTTAAAAGGGTTATTCTTAGCGTAATTTTTATAATTACTTAATAACCATTAACCAATAACTTAAACCAAATGTTATATGTATCCTTTTTTTACAAATTTATTGATGCAAGCAGTTATACCGTTCTTGCTGATGGTTTTAATAGCAGCAGTGGATACTTTTAAAGTAATCCATTTATCTTCTTCTGGTATATAAAACTTTTTTGTTTGCAGGTTAGGATAAAATCTACGTTTTGTTTTAACGTTTGAGTTAGAAACGTTGAACCCATTCATTGAGCCCTTTCCTGTTAAATCACAAATTCTTGACATGACTGATCAATTTTTAATAAATCCCTTTTTTGAAAGAGTTTGCAAATATCAGGAATTTAGGTGAATAAGACAATAGTGTTTTCAAAAATAATTTAAAAAAGATTGAAGGTTTAGTAATAGGTGATTTTGCGGGTGATGGTATCGTTTAAAAAGTTGACAGCTTTTAACCAATTAAGTTTGGAATCAAATGCGATATACCGGGTGGTGTCTTTTCCTGGAGTCTTGAAATTAGTGCGCCATGTAGTCATAGATTGCTCAACACCTACGCAGATTTGATTTTTGTTATAAAAATATTTGTACTTAACCCGTAGTGCATTATAAAGAAAGTTGTTCATTTCGCCAATAAATGGTATATTGTATTGACTGACAATCAATTACAAACATGAACAACTTGATTCAAAATTACACTTTTATTTTAGAAGAGTTTAGGAAACTGTCAATAAAAGAGGACTTTTATTACAAACCAGTAAGGCCAAGACTGTCTGATTTAGAGTTAATTACGTTAAATTTGACCGCTGAATATTGTGGAATAGATTCTGAATATCAGTTATTTAGAAACCTGAAAGGTACCCCGCTTGATATCTTGATCGAACGAAGTGTTTACAATAAGAGAAAAAGAAAATTGTTCCCGCACATAAATGAGGTGAGAAAAAAGCTTGTTCAGAAACTGAACGCTGTCCAGGACTGTTTCATTGTCGATTCAATGCCTTTAGAGGTATGTAAAAATGCCCGTGCAGCAAGAAGTAAAATCTGCAAAGAACAGGAATACGCTTTTCCAAACCATGGTTTTTGTGCTGCGCAAAGTTCGAGGTATTATGGATACAAACTGCATGCAGTTTGTTCAGTAGATGGTGTTTTTGAGAACTTTGACCTAAGCCCTGCTTCCGTACATGACATACATTACCTGAAAGATATACAACAACAAATGACTGATTGCGTGCTACTTGGAGACAAAGGCTATTTGTCCGCAGAGGTACAGGTCAATCTTTTTGAATCTGTAAACATTAGATTGGAAACCCCGATGAGAAACAATCAAAAGAAATTCAAACCGTATCCATACCTATTCAAAAAATCAAGGAAAAGGATTGAAACGCTATTTTCGCAACTGTGCGATCAGTTTATGATCAGAAGAAATTATGCCAAAACTTTTGAGGGGTTTAAGACAAGGACGTTAAGTAAAATAACTGCCCTGACCACCATTCAATACCTCAACAAATTTATCTTTAAAAGGAACATGAATCACATTAAAATAAATTTAGTCTGATAATGCACTACGGGTGTACTTAAATATCCATAGCGGTTTTTTCTCAAAATATTGCTGATGCTCAATTAGGTTATTCGCATTATCATAGGAAAAACGATCTGGATATTGAGGCGGGTTATTTGTATTGCCTATGTATTGAGTCATATGTTCCAAATCATCATACGTGTAAACTTCTCTTATTTGCTTACCACTATCTACATATGAGCCAATTGCTTTTGTTTTCTTGCCATTATTATACTCGGTTTTATATTTAGTAGAGTCAGTGCCATTTTTAAATAAATCTTCTATGATGATTAAATCCCCTTTGCTGTCAAATGTGTAAGCAAAAAAGGGTATCATTTGATTATTAGCAAACCTTTTCTCAGTTAATTTTTTAACCCTACCATTAAGTTTTTCAACCTGCCCATAACCGTAAAGCCATGTAATGACAGGCTCTTGTTTTTTGGGTGTACATGAGGCCAGTAAAATAATTGAAAACAGGATAGATTTATTGAAAGACATATCTGTAAAATGTAATATAAACTTACTAAATTTTCATTAATCTAAAGTTGTAATAGGGATTTTTACTAATTTAACCGCTCCAAATATACCTATACCAATGAATCTGAAAATATCATCGTTTGCCGAGTACAACGAAGTGTATAAACAAAGTGTTGAACAGCCCGAACAATTTTGGGATGGCATTGCCGAAAATTTTTTATGGCGCAAAAAATGGGATAAAACCCTGGAGTGGAACTTTAAGGAACCCAAAATAAAGTGGTTTCAGGGTGCCAAATTAAACATTACCGAAAACTGCCTTGACAGGCACCTGGAAAAAAATGGCGATACGCCTGCCATCATCTGGGAACCAAACGACCCTACCGAAGATCACCGCGTTTTAACTTACCGCCAGCTACATGGTAAGGTTTGCCAGTTTGCCAATGTGCTTAAAAACAACGGCGTAAAAAAGGGCGACCGCGTTTGTATCTACATGCCTATGTTGCCCGAACTTGCCATTGCCGTGCTGGCCTGTGCCCGTTTGGGAGCTATACATTCGGTGGTATTTGGTGGTTTTTCGGCACAATCTATTGCGGATAGAATTATTGATGCGCAATGCGAAGTGGTGATAACTGCCGATGGCAGCTATCGCGGCACCAAGGAGGTACCATTGAAAAACGTGATTGACGATGCTCTGGTGCAATGCCCGTCGGTTAAACGGGTTATTGTTTTAACCCGCAGTCGCACCCCGGTAGCCATGATAAAGGGCCGCGATGTATGGTGGGAAGATGAAGTTAAAAAAGTAGAAACACAAGGCAACCCCGATTGCCCGGCGGAAGAAATGGATGCCGAAGACATGCTGTTTATTTTATATACCTCCGGCTCAACCGGTAAACCCAAGGGTGTTGTGCATACCTGCGGTGGTTATATGGTTTATACGGGCTATACGTTTGCCAATGTTTTTCAGTACAACCCGGGCGAGGTTTATTTTTGTACCGCCGATATTGGCTGGATAACCGGCCACTCGTATATTGTTTACGGGCCGCTATCGCAAGGGGCAACTACGCTGATGTTTGAGGGTATACCAACCTGGCCGGACGCCGGTCGTTTTTGGGATATTGTTGATAAGCACAAAGTAAATATATTATATACTGCGCCAACGGCCATACGGTCGTTAATGAGTTTTGGTGAAGAGCCTTTAAAGGGTAAAGACCTGAGTTCGTTAAAGAAACTGGGTTCGGTAGGCGAGCCGATAAACGAGGAAGCCTGGCACTGGTTTGACGAAAAAATTGGCAAAGGCAACTGCCCTATAGTTGATACCTGGTGGCAAACCGAAAACGGCGGTTTAATGATATCGCCCATAGCGGGTATAACGCCTACTAAACCAGGCTATGCCACTTTACCTTTACCTGGTGTGCAACCCGTGCTGGTTGATGAGCAGGGAAATATTATTGAAGGCAACGGCGTTAGCGGTAACTTATGTATCAAGTTTCCGTGGCCGGGAATGCTAAGAACTACCTATGGCGACCATGAACGTTGCCGCCAAACTTATTTTGCCACTTATGCCGATATGTATTTTACCGGCGACGGTTGCCTGCGCGACGAAGATGGTTATTACCGTATTACAGGCCGTGTTGACGACGTGCTAAATGTATCGGGCCACCGAATTGGTACTGCCGAGGTGGAGAATGCCATTAACATGCACTCAACGGTTGTAGAATCGGCAGTGGTTGGCTACCCGCACGATATTAAGGGCCAGGGTGTTTATGCTTTTGTGGTTAGCCCCAATATTCATGACAATGCCGACCTTACCCGTAAGGATATTATGATGACGGTACAGCGCATTATAGGCGCCATTGCCAAGCCCGATAAAATTCAGTTTGTGAGCGGTTTGCCAAAAACGCGATCGGGTAAAATTATGCGCCGCATATTGCGAAAAATAGCCGAGGGTGATACTTCGAACTTGGGCGATACGTCTACATTGTTAGATCCGGGTGTTGTGGATGAGATAAAGAATGGGGCTTTGTAAGTTTTGGTATTTGATATGGAAATGACTATACTTTACAGACCGGTTGGCCCGAAGGAATTGGCTTTGATTGAACAATCGGAGTATAGAAGGTTCCCGAAGCGGTTGGCAGAACAGCCTATTTTTTATCCGGTTATGAACGAAGAATATGCTATTCAGATCGCCCGCGACTGGAACGTACCTGCATCCGGTTCGGGCTTTGTCACCAAATTTTCCGTTTTGTCTGAATATTTAAAAAAATTCAGGGTTGAAAATGTAGGCGGTGTAATTCACAACGAATTATGGGTTCCGGCAGAGGAGCTGGAAGAGTTTAACGATAATATAGTTGGAGTTATAGAAGTTACGAAGAGTTTTTATGCCTAATGATTTGCAATAACCAGAATTTAGAAAGGGCGATGGCATCCAAACCATCGCCTTTTTATTATATTTATGTTTCATACTGGAAAATGAAATTACTGATAACTAAGGCATGCATAATTATTTTGTTGTTCGCATTTACATCGGCTGTTGCGCAGCAAAAGAGCCTGCAATTGCCCACTGGAAACGATGTTAATGCAGTTATTGATAAAATAAGAGATAACAAAGCTATAAGTGCCGATTCGGCCTTTCAGGCATTATCGCAATGGTCGGATTATCCGGTTATACAAAAAACCGGGTACGATTATCTTTATTATTTCAGCGATCCTTTTTATGGTGTTGTGCCTGTTCGCGTTTATGTGCCGGTTAATTACAATCGTTCGCGTAAATCAGTTTGTGTATTGCTTTTGCATGGTGGTACTGGTGGATCAAAGTTTGCGGATATTGACAGCTTAAATAAGTTTGATGATGATATTCTTTTTTCGTCCTTAAAAAAACAGGATTATATCATTATCCGCCCGGTTGCCGAAAACAAAAAGAAATTTAACTGGAGTGTGAATATGTTTAGTGGGCAGGATAAAAATGCAACTAATCTAACTTTTCAAACTTTAACCAATATTGTTATATCGATAAAAAAGGTACTGAATATTGACGATAATAAAGTATTTGCGATGGGGCATTCGGATGGGTCTGATGGTGCAATAGGCTTAGGTGTTTATTCACCCAATTTATTTGCGGCGTATGTAGCTTATAATTCTATGTTTACCAATATTTTCGCTCGCGATTTTTATATCCGAAACATTTTAAATGTGCCATTATATACAGTCCATTCTGATTTAGATGATTTGAGGCCCATCCAACAAACGCGAATTATAATTGATGAATTGAGTAAAACAAGCGGTAATATTCTTTATAAAGAGTACATCGGCTATCAGCATTATGATAAACATTTAGATAAGGATTTACCCTTTACGCCTTTATTTATTAATAGCACGAGCCGTAACCCCTTTCAAACCCTACTGATGTGGGAAACTTACAGGCCCGATATTTATAATATGTGCCGATGGTTAAAAATTACAGGTGTAGATACTGCCAGTGTTGTTTCTGACTGGTATAGGCCGCTAAATTTTAAAAGCTATGATAAAAGGTCGAAACAATATTTTAAAGATCGGGAATACTATTATAAATTGAATAAATGTTCGGCAATTAAAGCTTCATACAATAATAATGTGTTTAACATACAATCGTACAGAGTTAAAAAATTAGTTATTTCTGTTAACCCGGTTATGGTTAATTTGGAGCAGCCTGTAATTGTAAATTTAAATGGAAAAAAGGTTTTTGAGGGTAAGATTACGGCCGATAAACGATTTTTGACCGAAAGTTTTAAAATTGATTTTGACAGAGGCAATATTTGTGTAAACGAAATAAGGATAAAGACGGGCAAGGAGTAAAAAATATTTTGTGAGCTGCTTATAAAACCAATTTTATTTTATGATGTTGTTTAACTACATCTAAAAATAGAAATCATGGATAAGTTAGAAATTAAAGGAAAGTGGAACGAGATAAAAGGAAAAGTTAAACAAGCCTATGGCGATTTAACCGAAGACGACCTGACCCACGAAGAAGGAAAAGACGATGAACTGTTAGGTAAATTGCAGCAAAAAACCGGCAAAGGCCGCGATGAATTGGTAAGCTGGATAAATAGCTTGTAAAGAGATTATAGTAAAGGCCCTTAATTAGGGTCTTTACTATAATCTAAACAGTTTAGTTAAATCAAAGTTTAAACCAGCAATAATTATTGAATGTAATAATTCGGTTTTGAAAGCCTTTTGATGAAGCTTATACTCATTATTTTCTAAGGCGTAAAGTTCAGCGCTCATTTCGAGTGGATCGATAATGATATATTCCTTCACACCATATTTTTGATATGCATCTTTCTTCTGGCGGAGATCGTAATAAGCGTTTGACGGTGAAAGGATCTCAATTACCAGATCAGGTACACCCTCTATTTTTAATTTAACTATTTCCTCTTTTCGCTCAGGGCTTACATAAACAACATCCGGTTGAAAAACGTTATTCTCATCAAATACTACATCAACGGTACCGCCAACGTAACCATTTATATCGTTTTGGTCTAAAAAATTGAGCATTAATTGCGCAATACGCAAAACAAGGGCCTGATGTAATGAATTAGGAGATGGTGACATAATTAAATCGTTTTCAATTAACTGAAAAGGTGCACCCTCCTCCAATAGCAGGTAGTCTTCAATGGTATATTTCTTTTTCTTTTCAGTGGTAAGCATAAACCAAATTTAGCTAAAAATAGCCTGAAATAAAAGCATCAAAAAGTATTGAGCATTGTTTCATTGTCCATTAAAAAAGCAATTAAATAAATGAAATATAACTAATTTCGCAACCAATATGAAAACCTCAAAACCTACTATACTTGTTGTTAATGATGATGGCATTACTGCGCCGGGTATTAAAGTGCTGGTGGATGTAATGCGCGAGATTGGCCATGTGGTAGTGGTTGCGCCGGATAGTCCGCAGAGTGGGATGGGGCATGCTATTACCATTGGTAAACCCTTGCGTTTGGATAAGGTTGATATTTACGAAGGTGTTGAAATGTACAAATGCAGCGGCACGCCTGTTGATTGTGTGAAGCTTGCTGTTACCAAAATATTTAAAGGTAAAAAGCCCGATTTATGCGTATCGGGCATTAATCATGGGTTAAATAACTCCATTAATGTGTTGTACTCGGGCACTATGTCGGCAGCGGTTGAGGGGGCCATTGAGCGCATACCATCAATAGGTTTTTCGCTGGATGATTATACCTGGGATGCCGATTTTAGCCATTGTGCAAAATACATTAAGCAAATAGCTTTGCAGGTTTTACAAAACGGTTTACAGGAGGGTACTTTGCTTAACGTAAACTTCCCCAACGGGGCACATATTAAGGGTATTAAAATTTGCCGCCAGGCCAATGCCAAATGGGCAGAGGAATTTGACGAGCGCCTGGACCCCTACAAGCGCAAATATTACTGGCTATCGGGCGTGTTTCAAAATAATGATTTGGGCGAGGATACCGATGTTTGGGCTCTGGAGCACAACTATGTATCGATAGTGCCCGTTCAGTTTGATCTTACCGCCCACCATGCTATACCCGTTTTAAATAGCTGGAAATTTGACGTTTAACCTGTTGGCCATGTGCCATTGCGGCGGGCATATAGCCGCGCCGCAATGGTTTTATGTTTCGCTATAGCTGCAATATTATTCTTTAAAACCGGTAAGGTTAAAATCTATTCCGGCGGGGTTGCCCTTCATTTTACACAATAGCGGGAAGTTGGGGTTGTTTAATATCCATACTTCAACCTTGCCGTTATCGGTAGTTGCATAAATAACATCGGCTTCTTTGTTGTTAATGAGGTAAGGCGTATCCAGCGGCTTTACAGTGAATTTGGTTTTATTCATGGTGAAGGATTGATCTTTCACCAGGTCGGCTAAAGCGGCCTTGGATATGAACAAAATGGTTTCATCGTCTTTATAAATTGTGGCGCGGTCGCTTTCGGGCACTTTAATGGTCATTTTGGTGCCGCTTTCTAAAGCCTTAACAGGTATTAAAAAACTGCCGTTGCCTAAGCCGGCCACCACCCACTTAAACTTCATCGGGTCGTTTAAAGATACGCTTGTTAACGTTAGCGGTACCTGCTGGCCCATGTTAACAGCTTCGATATTGAAATTGAGTATTGTGCCAATACCCATTTGCGGAATATATTTTGGCATTTATATACAAAGGTAAGGAAAGTTTCACCATGTAAATAAACCCGTTCACCTAATAATTAAATAGTTTCGTGTAATTAAGTTTAACTTTGATTAGTTAATATATTGGCGTGTTTATGATTTTTGTGTTTCAATGGGTGTCCTAACCCTGAGCGGCCGCATTATCGTAACACGCCATATTTTTTATTTTCAAATTTCTTGTTTATTTTTATAGCAAATATTCATGAAATCATAGGCCGCTCAAAATAGGACATTGTAGGCAGAGGTTCATAGAATATGATATTTAAACTCTGACATCTATGAAAATCAAACAACCAGATTAGCCCCAACTAACCACATATTAAACGTATAGTACTACGTTGAGTATTGCTTTCTCAAATTAACGACAGGTAGAAATCACGCAATACAAAGACCTATAGTACGCCGTCATGGCGTGGCTGTAACTTTGTGCGTGATAGGGTGTCGTTACCCGGAGAAAGCCAGAGATATTTACAGTTCACGCCATAATTTTTTCTCCAATAACGACAAATGAAAAGATTGACTACCGGCCCGATAATTCTTATCGCGGCCTTCATATCAGTGTGCATCGTTGCATATGAAAATCACGCTTCACAAGCAAAACAACAAGATATTCCAGTTGCCAATTACACAAACCCGCAGACAGCAATAATACCAGATTCCACTTCGGTGCCGGATACGGCAGAGCGTAACGAAATGGTTGACATTCAAGTTATGTTTGCCAAAAATGGATATCAATACTGTGAGTTTTACGACGAGTATAAGCAGTGGGAAGCACAGGCAAATAAAATGGATGATGAGTACTATCAAGCCCATCCTGATGCTCCGGGTGTTGCTGGAAAAAAGGCAGATAAATGGTTGGATTTAAAAGTTAGCAAATGGCTTAAAAAGCATCATTTGCCCGACAGTTTAGGCAATACAATCGCTTTTTATGGACCAAAGGTATGCAACAATTAAGAAAGCGAAATCGGATATTACGCACAATAAAATATTACCTGCTTTGCTTTTGGTGGTTGATATTTCCGCGTTAAGCACAAATAGCCGATGTTAAGTCGGCTATTTTTTTACATTTGTAGTGCTAACATTAAATGTAAATTATGAAAACTATTAAATTAAAGGATTGGGGCAAAGAAGCCGAAAAAGCAATTGAAGATATTAAAGACAAAAAGCTAAAAGAAATTCAATCTAAGCCTTCGACGAATAATGATTCACCGTCTCTGCGGAATCCACTTCCGGGTCGAAAGGTACCGAAACGGTAAGTTCAAAATTATTGAATCGATCTAACAATACTTGTATTTCATTTGCAATACTTTGAAGTTCTGCAACATTGCTTTCGATTTGTAATTTAGCCATTTTACTTTTTTGGTTTAAATACAGCTTGCAGGGCTTGATGCACAAACTGGTCAAACTGACGGTCGCCGCTGTTAACCTTTGGCGCCGGCGTTGGCTGGTTTGTAGAAGCCCCGGTTTTTACTTGGGTTTCTTTTTTCATTTGTCAGAGTTTTTTAAGCAGCTATCAATTCTTTGTACTTCAAACGAACGTTTCCGATAGATAGTACATTGTTTATCTGCTGCTGTACATCGAAGTTACGATTATTAAATCTAAACTCAAATTCTTTTACATACTTATTTAAATGCCTCGGGCTAACCGATATGTAAGTTCCATTAAGCCCGCGTTTAAAGTGCGACCAGAAATTTTCTACGCGGTTGGTCGTGATATCACCATCTGCATATATCCATTTACCATGATCTATTGAATGGCGGGTGTACATCTTATCTAACGCGTTATAGCCACTCCAATCGTCGGTCATTAAGGTAGATCCCGGCTGAATATTGTATGTTACTATTCGGGCCAGGCTTCTAAATTCCTGACGGCTAATAACCATGGCACGAACCTTACCAGTTTCCCTTTCGTACATACCGAATACTGTGGTTTTATCGGGGAATGTACGACCAGTTAATTCTTTATACTCCATGCGTTTAGCGTAGTGCCTGTTCTTATTTTTGCCACCAACGAACGTTTCATCAATCTCAACGGTTCCTTTCAGGCTTTCTTTGCTATCGTTACTAAAAGCTGCGCGTATGCGCTGTAACATAAACCATGCAGTCTTTTGTGTAACCGATACATCTTTAGCTAACTGAACTGAGCTTATACCTTTCTTGTGCATAACCAGGTAAAGCGCCATTAACCATTTTACAGTAGGCAACTTACTACCTTCCATAAATGTTTTGGTTTTGGCAGTAAACTGCAGATTGCATTTTTTGCACTCATAGCGAATGCCGTCCTTAAATACATAAGCTTGATCGTGGGTGCAATGTGGGCATTCCAATACGCCGGTGTCCCAGCGCTGAGCGGCTAAATATTGGTGGCAATCCTTCTCTGTTTTGAACTTGGTTGCTAACTCAATGATGTTTCTG
Organism: Mucilaginibacter gracilis; assembly: GCF_003633615.1. Classification (NCBI taxonomy): domain Bacteria; kingdom Pseudomonadati; phylum Bacteroidota; class Sphingobacteriia; order Sphingobacteriales; family Sphingobacteriaceae; genus Mucilaginibacter; species Mucilaginibacter gracilis. The sequence continues at coordinate 2,403,568 of NZ_RBKU01000001.1, forward strand.
AAAGTCATGGTGCAAATATAACAAACTGATTATTAATTTGTTATAAAAATTTAAACTTTTTTTGTTGAAACACAGGCCGCGCCGGTAATATGCACGGTCATGGTCGTATTTGCTATGGTACAAATATACAGTTTGTGATAAGTAGACCCTGTTTTAATAAACTCAACCCCACCAAACCAAAAGCTACTTCCGGCATGTACGTACGCTAATACTGTTTCCATGCTCAAAAGTAGCTTTGATTATTGCAGATTTTTTACGGGAACCCGTAAACTGAGAAGTTTTATTTATTCCTTACCTTTGTATATAAATGCCATATATTTTTGCGCCAGCGCGGCATTGCTTAAAACTAAAGCAAGTAATATAAGTAAATGCAGTTTTTTCATGCCTTAAAAGTAAGCATTTAGGCATTAACTACCATTACCGGTTTTAGCGAAAGGATATTTTACCTGATTGATTGTAAGGTAAAGCTTGCGCCAGCGGTGCCGTTTTTGGTTTTGCAAATTAGCGGAAAAGCAGGGTTGTTTAACACCCACATTTCGTTTTTACCATCGGTTGATATGGCGTGCAGCACATCCAGTTCTTTGTTGTCAATTTTTATGGCCGGGGTGGCATCTTTGGTTAAAATATATTTCAGGTTATCAAATTCCATTTCCTGATTTTTGGCTATGCTTTTATAGGCCGATCTGGAAATAAAAACCATCGTTTCCGAGTTTGATAGCTTAGTTGTTTCGTCGGGTTCGGGAGCTTGCAATGTCATTTTGTTGCCGTTTTCTAAACTCTGCGCTGCCATCACATATTGGCCCGAACCGTATTTAGCAACTTCCCAGGTCATTTTTACCGAGTCGCCAATGCTATTTACATTCAGTTGAAACTGGATGCTTTCGCCGTTCATGGATACGGTGTAGGTCATCTCGGTGCCAGCCTCAATTTTCGGAACAAATTTTTGCGCAAAAACAGCACAGCAGCAGCTAACCATAGCTATTAATAACATGATGCTTTTTTTCATGCAGCCAAACTACCTTAGTGCTATTAATTGAAAATTAAAAAACGGTAGTGTTTTAATGAATTTTAGGTGTTTTATGTTAAACTACAGTTTATAATATAATTGCGCTTAGTTTTGCGGTATTTATTACTGTTATTTAAGGCTACTAAAAAGCGATGGCTAAAAAGGTTGAATTTGTAGGCGGTTTAATATCGGGCGTTATTGTGCCGGTTATTACTTATGTTGTTTTTGAAGTTGTATTTAAAGGCCTGGTTTTTTTAAACCGGCCAGCTATTCCTTATTTCATTGCTATAGCTGTTAATTTGTTTATTCTGCGTTATTTTATCCGTAACGATAAAGAAGTTGCCGGGTATGGCTTAATTATCAGCACACTAATTATTGCCTTAATTATATTTAAATTAAAATGTTGATATGCGATATTATTTAGTTGCCGGCGAAGCCTCGGGAGATTTGCATGGCTCAAACCTGATGAAGGGCCTTAAAGAGCGTGATGCTAATTCCGAATTTAGATATTTTGGCGGCAACCTGATGGAGGCCGAGGGCGGCGAGTTGGTAAAGCATTATGCCGATATGGCTTTTATGGGTTTTGTGGAAGTTGCTTTTAACCTGCGCACTATTTTAGGTAACCTTAAAGCCTGTAAGCAGGATATTTTAACATGGCAACCCGATGTTTTGATATTGATTGATTTCCCCGGATTTAATTTAAAGATAGCCCAATTTGCCAAGGCCAATGGTATATTGGTGTGCTACTATATATCGCCCAAGGTTTGGGCCTGGAACCAAAAACGGGTTTTGAAAATAAAACGCGTGGTTGACTATATGTTTTGCATACTGCCCTTTGAGGTTGACTTTTACAAAGGATGGGGAATGAAGGTTGACTATGTGGGCAACCCTTTGCTTGATGCTGTATCGGCATTTAAACCTAATCCGGATTTTATTGACCATTATAAACTGACCGAAAAACCAATTGTAGCACTTTTGCCCGGAAGCCGTAAACAGGAAATTAACTATTTATTGCCGGGCATGGTAGCACTGGCCGGTAAATTTCCGCAATATCAATTTGTTGTAGCGGGTGCGCCATCCTTTAAACCAGATTTTTATGAGCAATTTATAGGCGGGCAGGCTATCCCTGTACTTTTTGATGTTACTTATGATATTTTAAAAAATGCGAAGGCTGCCATTGTAGCATCGGGCACGGCCACGTTGGAAGCCGCCTTATTCCATGTGCCACAGGTGGTTGTGTACAAAGGGCATCCGGTTACTATTGGTATAGCGCGTATGCTTATCAAAATCAGGTTTATATCGCTGGTTAATTTAATTATGGACAGGCTGGTAGTTAAAGAATTGATACAAGGCGACTATAGTGCTGATGCCGCGAATGCCGAACTGGAAATGCTGTTGCATAACACCACTTATCGCGAAAGCATGCTGAAAAATTATACCGAGTTGGACCAACGAATGGGTAAACCCGGCGCGTCGGCAAAAGCAGCCGAGCTTATTGTACAGTACACCACAAAAAAATAAATCCCGGCCTTTCGGGCCAGGATAAACTTTCCATAGGGTAGAGGTGAATGTTAAAATAGGTAGATATATGTATATGATAGTTAGGCAGCGGTTAAACTGCCTTGGTTGAGCCCTGCATTAATTAGCTTTTGTTTTGCGGTTTTAATGGCTTTTAAATCGTCGAGCAAAAGGTTTTTCAACTCGTTGTCAAAACTTGCAACTAATTGGCTTACCGATGTTGTTTTGTAGGTTTTCATAGTGGTGTTTTTAAGGTTGAATGTTTTAATATTTAGCCGTTGTTATTGGTATCGTCTGTGTCGGTTAAATTTTCCTTTTGTCTTTTTGCTTCTTCGTACAGGCGTTTAGCTTGTTCTTTGTCGCGCGCATCGGTTGGTTCTTCCGGGTTTAAAGGATTTTCCCATTCCTTGTCGTCCGTATTTTCAGTTGTTGATTTTTTGGTGACTATCATCATGAATTACTCCTTTGATAGTAGCCTTGCCAATAAAATGCCAAACTTGACAATGCTTGTATTTTTGTTTTAAACAAATACGTAGCAAGCCCTATTGGCGGTTTTATTTGAGAAATTTAATACTAATGAAGCTTATAATGCAAAATACAGTTTGGTAAAAACTACAGGTTGTGGGGAATGGTGGTCAATAGAGATAAAGTTAAGTATTGCACCTAACGGCGCAAAAAAGATTTGGTCCTGATTTCTATCGAGCTATTGCACCTAACGGCGCAGCATTCGGCAAAATCAAATGTGGTAAACAGTCATTCTTCAAAAGGAGGATTAAGAACGTTATGAGTGAATGTTTTGCCAGCTCACAACATTATACTTGGTTCTTTTCTCGTTTTCGCTTCCGCCATAAATAAGCGTTTTGCTTACAGGTGCAGGAGACGCAATTTCTTCAAAGCGATCCATCTCTTTAAATAAAGCGGTACTTATAGTTTTTGTTGCCTTGATCTCGAAAATAGAAAAGCCCTGTCCTTTTTTCATTAACAGATCAACCTCATAGCCATTACTATCCTGCCAGAAATAATAATCATGATGTAGGTATAGATGATGGTTCTGTTTTTGATATTCGGCCAATATCATGTTTTCAAAAATATGGCCTTTCAATCTGTTTTCTTCCAATTCTTCGGCGGTTCGTATCCCCAGTAAATGATTTAATAAACCTGTATCGTAAAAATATAACTTAGGACTTTTAATTAAACGCTTGTTAAAGTTTTGATGATAAGGCTGCAAAAGAAAAATGATATAACTACTTTCCAGTATAGACAACCAGGCTTTGGCTGTATGATGAGATATATCGCATTCGTTAGCCAAAGCACTAAAATTGAGCAATTGCCCGGCTCTGCCCGCACATAAACTTAAAAAAGTGCGAAATAACTTCAAGTCCCTTATATTCATCAGCTCCGTCACGTCCTTTTCTATATAGGTTTGAATATAGTTAGCGTAAAAAATCACGGGGTCTATATCCCTATCAAATATGGCCGGATAGAAGCCTTTTATAGCGGCTTTGCTTGATGAATTTGGTAATATACCAGGCCGTTTTAGTTCGGTAAAATCTAATGGCAGTAATTTAAACAGGGCAACCCTGCCTGCCAAAGTTTGTGTGATGCTATTTAATAAATGAAAATTTTGAGAACCGGATAAGATGTATTGGCCCATTATTTTGGATTCATCAACCCGGCCCTGGATATACGAAAAGAGTTCGGGTACCCGTTGTACTTCGTCTAAAATGACTTTTTGATCGTATTGGTTCAAGAAGCCTATCGGATCATCCAAAGCAAACGAACGCATGTTTGGATTTTCCAGGCTTACATAACGGTAATCGCTAAATAGTTCTTTAAGTAAAGTTGTTTTACCCGATTGTCTTGGCCCGGTAAGTGCCAAAACAGGAAACTTGCTTTTTTGAGCACTAATTATAGGCGCAATTTGCCTCTGAATAAATTTACTCATAAGTTATAAAGTTACTCAAAAATATCAATTACTTCCAATTTACATAAGTTCTATTTCCAATATACATAAACTTTACTTCCAATTTACATGGAAAATGCAGTCGTCAAAGTAACCTATCACACTTCAATAATCTTCGCCCGGCTATTTGGCCATAGCTATTTTACGGCAAAGCAAATGGGCTGTTAGGGCACCGCCCGAGAAGATGAGGCCAATGATACATACGCCCGTCCACTGGTATGCCGACCAGAAATGACTGGCAAGATAGGTGCCTATTGAGCCACCTATAAAGTATGATACCATATAAACCGTGTTAATGCGGTTGCGGGCTTCGGGGTGCAGGGCCAATACCATGGTTTGGTTTGATATATGTGTGCCTTGCACACCCATATCCAACAAAATAACCCCGATAACCAAACCAACCAGGCTGGAGCCGGAGAGCATAAAAACAATGTAAGATACAATAACCGCTGCAATTGTTGCGGTGGTTACATAATAAGGGTCGGTTTTATCACTTATGCGGCCCATTGCCGATGCGCCTAAAGCACCGGCTACGCCTACCAGCCCAAAAAGGCCGGCGGTTTGGCTGCCGGTATCAAACTGAGGTTGTTGGAGCAGGAAGGTAAGGGTTGTCCAAAAGGCGCCAAAGCAGCCAAATACACAGGCTCCCCTAAAGGCGGCCAACCTCAGCTTGGGTTCGTTTTTAAACAAAGCAACCATTGATAGCATTAAGGCGCTATATGTTCCGCTGTATTCTGGTTCAACCTCCGGCAATAAAAAGAAAAGGAATGCCCATATCACAAGCATTAAAGCTGCCGCTATTAAAAACATGGCGCGCCAGCCAAAGTGCTGGCCAATAAAACCACTTAACGTTCGCGATAGTAAAATGCCTATTAGCAAGCCGCTCATTACCTGGCCCACTACTTTGCCCCGGCTATCGGGCGTGGCCAAATGTGCCGCCATAGGCACCAGCAACTGTGGTATCATAGACGATGCTCCTATAAAAAAGCTGGCTACAATTAATATATTAATGTTGGGAGCTATACCTGCGGCAATAAGCGATATGAGGATGAAAACAAAATCAATCATCATTAACCGTTTACGTTTCATTTTATCGGCCAAGGGTGCTAAAAATAACATGCCTGCGGCATACCCCAACTGTGTGAGCATAGAAATGAGGCCGGCTTTATCTTCGCTTACATTAAATGTTTTAGAAACCAGGCTAAGCAACGGCTGGTTGTAATACAGGTTGGCTACAATTAAACCGGTGGCTATGGTTATAACCCAAAGTGTTAACGGGGTGAGGTGCGGATGTGCTGTTTTGCTATTCATGCTTGATAGGGGCAAAGTACCGTAATATGTTTTTGAATTGGGATAATTAGATTTTTTTTTGACCTGCTTATGGAAAACAGGCGGTACCCCTTATGTTTAACTATCTTTTACAAAAACATAGAAAACGAGAATTGCATTAAAATAAAACACCATATTTCCCCCCTGCCGATGCTGGTTGATAAAATAATGAAACTTAAAGTTTTTAAAATTAACCTAAACATTATAAAAGTTTCTTGGTTGTAAATTATATAAAACAATAATCACCATGGAAACTAAAGAAGCAACCGTTGACGCGTTGAACGATCTGGTATTGATCAACAATGATAGGATAGAAGGCTATGAAAAAGCCCTCAAAGAATTGACTGAGCAGGATGCCGATTTAAGGCCTCTGTTTACCAACTACATTCAGCAAAGCCACCAATGTAAAATGGAACTTGGTACCGAGATACAGGCTTATGGCGAAGATATGGAAACTGGCAGCACCAACAGCGGTAAACTGTACCGTGCCTGGATGGATGTGAAGGCTGTATTTACCGGAAGCGACCGTAAGGCTATACTTGCAAATTGCGAGGCCGGCGAAGATGCCGCCCAAAAGGCCTACAAAAGTGCTTTAGAAGACGAAGGGCTTCCGGCTTTTTTAAGGGAGATTATTACCCGCGAAAAAGAGCTGTTAAGAACAGCGCATAACGAAGTGAAATCGTTGCGCGATTTAGCTTAAACAAAAATTAAAACACCAGGCCAAGGGGCCATTAAATTAACCGATTTAATGGCCCCTTGGCCTTTTAAGTGCAAAATTAAACCGGGTTTTTATAAAATTTCAATCGGAAAGCCTGGTTAACTTGATGTTATTACCTATGTGTATTTACACTGCTCCGCTTCGGCTATAGGTTAAGGTGCCATGATTAAGTTCACGCCCGATTTTTTCAGCTTCGCCCTTAAATGATAGCTGTTTGGACAGCTATTTTCAATAACTTTATCTGATGGATAAAAACGAGCTGCGCATTTCCCGATACAGTTCCCTGCTTATTGCCCTGATGATGAATTCGGGCAAGCTGCTGGCCCTGCGCGAGAACGGCATTATTGCCCGTTACTGGCATTTCGACGCGGTTGAGTTGGCGTTCCAGATGTTGTTTAACCTGGCGTTTTGTTACTTATTGTTTTATTTGAATTTACGCAGAAACAAAGCACTTTCAATTTACCACCAGCAAAAGCAGTATGGCTTATACTACTTTGTTAATGGTTTGATTATACTTGGTGCTATGGTAACCGGAAGTTTACTACAACGCACGTTTTTTGGTGCTAACCGGATACCGGGTGGCATTGCCGCGGGTTATCTGGGCCGTTTAGGTTTGAGCACTGTACTGATAACCATTGTTATCAAGCTGATTTTATTGCTGCGCGACAGCAAGAGCAAGGCAATTGAAAACGAACAGCTAAAGAATGCTTACATGCTAGCCGAACTGGAACTGCTGAAGGATCAAATAAACCCGCATTTTTTGTTTAATTCGTTAAGCAGCCTTTCGGGCGTAATCAGGGAGAACCCGGTAATGGCGCAAAAGTATGTACTCGAGTTGTCAAATGTATTTAGATATGCCATCACCAAATCAAAAGTGAATATGGTTACCGTTAATGAAGAGTTAACGATGCTGCGCTCGTTTGCACAATTAATTTATATGCGGTTAGAGGGTGCTTTCCGGTTAATTATTGATGTGCCCGAAGCTTTTTTAGGTTACCAACTGCCCCATTTAACTTTGCAACCCTTGCTGGAAAACGCGGTTAAACATAACGCAGCAACGATTGCTAAACCATTAGAGGTGAAAATTTACATAGAGGCCGGTGACTTGGTGATTAGCAATAATTTACAAGAAATACCGGTGCCCGAAAGCAGTAATGGCGTAGGATTGGGTAATTTGAACGAGCGGTTTAAAATTATGATGCGGCACGAATTGGAAATATTAAAAGCCGACGGGCAGTTTGTAGTTAAATTACCTTTAAACGCATGAATGTTTTACGTGTAGTAATAGTTGAAGACGAGGCTGTAACCGCGCGTAACCTGGCTTATGTATTGCAAAGCCAGGAAGCAGGTTTAACTATTGTAAGCACATTAAGTTCGGTTGCCGAGGCGGTGGCCTGGTTTAATGAATACCCAAACGCATGCGACCTTATTTTTATGGATATTCGTTTAGCCGATGGTTTGTCGTTTGATATTTTTGTGCGCGCCGCCATATCCAAACCTGTTATTTTTGTAACCGCCTATAATGATTATGCCATCCGCGCCTTTAAGAATAATGGGATAGATTATATACTAAAACCCTTTGATGAGCAAGAGATAGCAAAGTCATTACAAAAGTTTAAAAGCCTGGTGGCGCAAAACCCCCAAACGGGTAGCAATACAGACGTAAATTTACTGATGCAGCAGATCAATCAATGGATAAAACCCTATAAACGGTCGTTCCTGGTGCATTTCAGAGAGAAGCTGATCCCTGTAGAAACGCTGCGCATAGCCTGGTTTTACACCGCTAATGAAATAGTGTACGCCCGCACTACCGACGACCGCCAGTATATAATGGACTTTACTATGGAGCAACTGGAGCAACAGTTAGACCCGCAAACCTTTTACCGCGCTAACCGCCAGTTTATAGTTAACCGTAATGCCATTACCGAAATGGATTTCTTTTTTAACGGGCGGTTGCTCATCAAAATAAAACCTGAGCCCGATGAACGCATCCTGGTAAGCAAAGCCCGTGTACCGGAGTTTAAAAGTTGGATGAATAACTAACAATTCGCCCGCTGTTTTTTCAGCTTTACCGTTTTTTAGGTAACGCTGCCCGCTTTTCATGGTCACATTTGTGCAGATGACCGATGATCATCACACAAAAATTTACGATCATGAAAAATCATATAGGTCCATACCGTATTTACATTTTGCTTTTCCTGCTGGTGATTATCACCGCCGAGATTATCTGGAGCTGGCGGAAAGACCGTAGCGCCTATGATGTAAAAGAAACGTTTGCTAACCTGGCCGTGTTTGTTGGTTTCCAGTTCTCTAAATACCTGTTTGCCGGTTACCAGTTAAGCATCCTCGGTTTTTTTGCCCGTTTAGCTCCCTTAAAGATGCCTCATAACGGCTGGATATTCGCGTTTACGTTTATTGCTGCTGATTTTATCTATTACTGGTTCCATCGCGTATCGCACAGCTGGAAGCCCCTATGGGCGTTTCACCTGATCCATCATTCGGCCATGCACATGAACCTTACGGCGGCGTACCGGCTCAATTGGTTTTCGGCCCTGGTTAGCCCGCTGTTTTTTGTGCCGGTTGCTTTGCTGGGTATGCCAATTGATTATATTGTGATTGCTTACGTACTTAACCTGGCTTATCAGTTTTTTTTACATACAGAAGTTGTAGGCACTTTAGGAGTGGTAGAAAAAGTGATGGATACCCCATCATCGCACAGGGTACACCATGGCAGCAACCCTATTTATATCGATAAAAATTTTGGTGGAGTGTTTATTATCTGGGACAGGTTGTTTGGTACCTACCAGCCCGAAACCGAAAAGGTGAACTATGGATTAACCACCGGTTTTTTAAGTTATAACCCTTTTAAACTGGTATGCCATGGTTTCGTATACTGGTTTAAACCTGCAAGTTCGCCTAACCTGCCGGTTAATTCAACCCCCGTTTTAGAGGGTTCACCCCGAAACTAAAAACTCGCCCCGTATTACGTGTCATACCTATAAAAACAAAGTAAAACCATGAAAAAGTTCATTTTAATTATCGCGCTGGCAGTAACAGGTAGTTTATACGCCAATGCCCAAACCCGCGTAGTGGTAACACCCGCCCGTAAAGTTGTGGTAGTACGCAGGCCGGTTAGGCCCGTTGTGGTAGCCCCTGCCAGGGCTGTAGTTGTGCGCCCGCATGTAACCGTAGTACGCCCTGTTGTACGCAAGCGTGTGGTAATCGTTCATCACTAATCAAATAACTGTTTAATTAAAAGTATCAGATAATTAACCTTTAAATATTAAAAACCATGCAACTCACATTAAAAAACAGTAAACTAATAGCCAGTATGCTATTAGCCGCAACACTAAGTGTTAGCCTTAATTCATGCAAAAAGGAAAATAGCTCAACTGATTCTGTTACAGAAGCTGATGCCGCCGAATTGACTACCAGCGCCGTAACGGCCTCCACCGGCGGATTTGCCTTGCAGGTAAACAGTTCGGTAACGGTATACAAAACGGGTACGCAGATCTGCGGTACACAAAAGGACTCCACGATAACCCGGTCGAGCGTAGCAGGCGCAATACCAGCTTACAATTATTCGTTAAAATGGAATTACCTGCTCAACTGTTCATCCGGCCAGTTTACCGCCGGCTTCACCGGCAGCAGCAGTTATAATGGCTTACGCATGTCATCAAACGATAACAGCACCGGTAGTTTGGTATTACAGGCCGCACCAAGCACCTATACGTTAAGCACTACCTATAATCGTACAGGCAACCAAACATCAAAAATTGGCCGTAATTATGCTTTTGCCAGCACGCTGGGCATTACGTCAACCAATATGGTGATTGATAAAGCAACATTATTACTGATGCGTTAAGTTTTACTAAACAAGTTTGATTGTTCTTTGACATTTTGAATGATTTGATCTTCTGTTAATAACTCCTTCAAAGGAGTTTTATCGAAAGCTGAGATCCCAAGAATCTGCATTATTTCGTAAATGGAAAGGGTGCTTTTCAACTTATGCTTTACGCAAGCAACGATCAAGTAAGTGCAGATTGCGACCCAAATGTGAGTATTTACCGCATTTTCCGATTGCCCCCAGAGAGATTTAATGGTCAAATTCTGTTTGATCCATTTAAAAAAAGTCTCTATTTGCCATCTGTTGCGGTACAGCCTTGCAACTTCCAGGGCAGAAACCTCGAAGTTATTAGTCAAGAATATCAGTTCAGCACCTTTTTCATCGTCATAGTATTCCACCAGCCTTAGTTGCTCGGGATAAAGTTTCTTAGACCTGTATCCATTCAACAGGATGGTCTTGTCCCCTCTGAGACCGGATCGTGGGTCAATGTTGAAGTTGCTCTCAATGACAGTGTAATCCATGGTGTCTTTTGCCCGTGTAACAAATGACGCGCCGCTGTTGTGTATATTATATAATGCAATAAAATCGACATAGGCTTTATCCATAACATATATGGCCCCTGAAACCGGAACTATTGTGTCAAGGGCATTGCTGTCGTGGTATTTACCGTCGGTGATCAGGATAAAAGCGGGTATATTCCCCCTTAAGTCTAAAAGCGTATGTATTTTAATAGCACCGCGCGAATATTTTCCGGGAGCCCAACTAAACAGCTTCAGGCTCAGGGAAACCGTTGTAGAGTCTAAAGCAAACACTTCATTGGCAATATCCACATTAGCAACCGGTTCATTGACATAGAGCGGCCTAACCTTTCCGATCAGGTAATTACCGAAATCCGCGAATATCTGGCAATCCCTGTTTTCGTTTGCACGGGATAAAGTAGACTGGTTTACGTATTTCCGGATACCGAGATGGTACAATTTGTTTTTATGGGCTTTTAAGCAAACACAAATATCCCGAAGAGAGTTACGGGAGGTTAACTGCCCAAAGAACAGCTGAATAAACTGGTTCCAACAGTCGAAGTCCCTTGTCCTGAAATCGCCGTTATACTTTGAAACATATTTCTCAAACTCATACCGGTCAACAAAGTGCAAAAGTTGCGCAAAAACGTATTTCCCTGAATTCATCGCCTTATCATAAAAGGCCAAAACTAAAGGTCAAATCAAATCAAAAAATCAAAGAACGGCTATAATATATTTATATTCAGATATTTACAACAAATTTTGAAAACTTAACGCATCACCAATAAAGCAACATTGCAAATACTGTCGGGGAGTGCAACGGTAGCTATTTCGGGTAGTTCCACATCGGGCAAAAGCTTTACCTATAACGGTACTATCACCTTTCTGGGCGGCAATAAAGCCACATTGGTGTTAAATAGCGGCGCATCATATACTATTCAATGGTAAATACTATATTTAATAATACTTAATAGCTTTTGAGATATGAAAAAGATAATTAGCAAATTTAGCACAGCCATTGCATGCGCCATACTTGTTTTGGCGGCTTTAGTGCAACCCGCCAAAGCGCAGGACATGGCCAATATGAAAAATAAAACGCCCGAACAAAGGGCGCAATTTCAAACCGGCTTAATGAAAGGCAAGTTGCAATTGGATACCGTTCAAATAGTGAAGGTGCAAGCCATTAACCTTAAATATGCGCAGAAAATGGAACCCATTATAAAAGGAGATGATGGTAAATTGAAAAAATACCGGGCTGCCATGGCTATCCAAAAAGATAAGGATGAGGAATTAAAAAAAGTGTTCAGCGCCGAACAATACAAGCAGTACCAGGCTTTTGAAGCAGAATTGAAGGCCAAAATGAAAGATAAAATGGGGCAGCACTAACACCGGCATAACCCGGTATTAAACCCGCCCGCACAACTTGTTCACTATTTATTGTTAAAAACATCAAAATGAAATATACCCTGTTTAAACTAAGTTTTTTATTGCTGCTTATAGCCGCTTGTTCTAAAAAGGATGGTTCATCATCTAACAGCGAGCCGACTGATGATGACCTGCAAGGGCCCATTTCCCGTCCCTCATCGGGCTATGGTGCCGACGGCAGTTATAAAGTCGCGGAGATTAATTTTCCTAACACCGAATATCCCGGAACACAGGTTACCATTTTCTATCCCGCCGGAATAACAACAGCCAGGCCCACTATTTTTTACTCGCACCCATACGGCGGAGAAGACAAGGAATACAACCGTGGCCTGTTCGATTTCATTGCAAAAAAAGGCTATGTGGTTGTATTTGTTCCCTATCCGACGACAGACAGCAGCATTGATCATCGCTATTTAACCCTATGGACCGGTTTTACCAAAGCTGCCGCAGATTACCCAAATATAATCGATACCAAAAAAGTAGGTTTTATGGGGCATTCGTTTGGCGGAGGGGCATCCATAGGCTTGTCTTACAAGGCCTTTACCGAAAAAGGATGGGGCCAGGACGGCCGTTTCCTTTTCACGATGGCTCCATGGTACAGCTATCAGATCACCCCTTCGCAGCTAGCAAGCTTCCCGGCTAATACGAAGATGATAACCCAGGTGTATGACGAAGATAACGTTAACGATCACCGGCTGGCCATCGACATCTTTAAAAACATCAATATTGCCAATGCAGAAAAAGACTTCTACTACCTCAAGTCTTCAACGGTGGCCGGCTATAAATATACCACGGAGCATAACCTGCCCAATTCCAGGAGCGCTTACGATGCCTATGATTATTACGGTGTATACCGCTTATTGGATGCACTGATAGACTACAGCTTTAACAATAACCAGGCGGCAAAGAACGTAGCTTTGGGCAATGGTTCGGCCGAGCAGGTTACCATGCCCGGATATAAAGGCGAACTGATGGCTCCGCTGGAGGTTACCGATAATCCCAGCCCTAAATACAGTCAAAGTAGATACCTGTTTCAATGCAACAGTTCTGACAATCCCAGGATCGCCAATTGTAACTAATCAATTCATACAAGTTGAAAAAAATCGTATTCCTATTGCTGATGCTAACAAGGTTGGGGTATGCCTGCGCCCAGCAGCCCTTTACCAAAGTAAATCAATGGCTTGATGTCCACGTTTCCAATATGGGTGGCCGGGTGATCCTGATGGTTTACCATAACGGCAAGATCGTTTATACCCATTCGGTAAACCAGATGGATATGCTGCAAAAGATGGCGACCAAATTTATGGCTAAAAAACAAGGACAAACAGCGGATTTGGATGACTACAGCCCCTCATCCCGCCAGGCTATTGCCAGTTGCAGCAAATGGCTGAGCGCTGCATTGGTGATGACCTTTGTGGATGAAGGTAAGCTACAGCTCACAGATACTGTAGGTAAATTCATACCTATCCTTAGTAAAAATGGCAAGGGGAAAATCACTATTGGCCAGTGCCTGTCGCACCAAACCGGTATCATGGCCGCATCTTTGAAAGACGACCTGGCCGAAATGCGCAGCATCAGTACCATGGACGAAGCCATGCAGTACATAGCGCAGTTACCGATGGAAGGCGAACCCGGCAAAGTATTCCGTTACAGTAACGTGGGCTTGCAAATAGCCGGTGCTGTGATTGAAAAAATAGGCGGTAAAAGCTTTAAAACCTTATTTGCCGAAAGAATTGCAAAACCGTTGAATATGAAAAACACGGATTACGGTACCGGGAAAGTGCCGCTGCCGGCGGGAAGCGGCATTAGCACGCCCGAAGATTATATGAATTTTTTAGTGATGATACTGAATAAAGGCACATTTAACGGCAGGCGGATATTAAGCGAGGCCAGCATTGCCCAAATGCAGATGAACCGTGTTACACCCGATGTTAAAGTAGCCTATTCGCCAACTGAAGCCGGCGGCTTTGGCTACGGCTATGGCGAGTGGACTATGGAAAAGGGCGCGGTAACCAGTCCGGGTTTATTTGGCAGTTTCCCCTGGGTGGATTATAATAAGGGATACGCGGCCTTTATGATGACCTTCTATATTAAGAACGACGGGCGCAACCAACGTTATAAAGAACTGAAAGCATTGGTTGATGAAGCAGTGAAGTAAATTGTAAATATGAACTAGTGTCATGTTAATAGTATTAAGTCTTGAGTGGAAAGTTAGCTTATTCTCTTTCTGACTTAGAACTTAATACTTGTGGCTAAAGACTATCCGTCATTACACTATTAACATGGCACTAGCTACATCCCACTCAGTAAATTGAAGGGCATTTCGGTGGCATCATAAATTGAAAATTAAAAAAGAATGAAATTTAGATTGGTGCTGCATCATCAGTTTTAAAACAGATACTATATGCATTTGAGCACCGGAGTTAAATTTGTAACTTTTAAGCTTTCTGCGGTAATCTAACGGTTATTTGCCGCTCATTCGGGTTGTTTTTTTTCGCCGTCCTAACCAGATCAGGAAGCCCGAGATGGGTAAGAAAGCGCAGAACAGGGCAATGAAAGTAGCCAGTATTTTAGTGGGAAGGCCGTAGATGCTCCCGGTATGTAAGGCATAATTGCTTGTCCGCCATTTCTCGCCCAACTGCTTTTGTGCCTGGGTTTGGGAATAATATAAACGGCCGTTTTGTGAATTGTACAAGTATTCGTCCCACTCATCCCAGCCAGAGCCGGTATTGTAATGAACCACGCAGAAAAGTGCCTGCGCGCTGTCTGGTTTGGCTTGTCCTGGTAAACTAAAACCAATACTTTCCCAATGCGGCACGCGCTTTTCCGCATTTTGGATCAGGCTTTCATAAGTATAAGCACTTTTGATGGCGGGCTTTACACTGGGTTCGGCAAACATCTTTTTCGGGTCCGCACCCAGTAAACGATAAATGCCGCTTTCCCACCAGCTAAACGTCCAGGCGAGACCGGTAGCAGCAAAAAACAAAATAAAGATCCAGGTATAAATACCGCCGATATTGTGCAGATCGTAATTCTTTCGCCGCCAGCGCGTGGTCTTTTTCCAGCGGAACCAAAGCCGTTGTTTTAAAGCCGCTTTATGTTTAGGCCACCACAGCACAATACCGGTTAGGGCCATAACAAACAGGATAAGTGTAGCCGTACCAACTATATAATGGCCTACCTCGTATTTCAGCTGCAACGAAGTGTGCAGGGCATACATAATCCAGATCAGTTCGCGCCGGTTGTCAATAATGCCCAGCACCTTACCAGTATAACGATCCACATAAACCTGTTCGTAAACCAAATAAGCCGATTGATAATACCAGGACGGGTGTGGATTGAGTTTAACTACGTCAAATACGACCGACTTATGCGGATCACGTGCCCTTGCCACGTAGGTAATATCCCGGCCAGGTTCTACCAGCTTCGCACTCCTGATCAAAATATCCATCGGCAGTTCCTGCCGTCCTATTGCCGGTACATAAACCATGTCGCGGTGCAGCCAGTTGGTCAATTCCGTTTGCCAGACGAATACAGCTGCGCCAAATAAACTAATAAAAACCACCAGCCCGGACGCGAGACCGAGCCAGAGGTGTAACTTGCCGGCTATCTTTTTAATCATTAATAGAATTTATAGCTTAGGTTTAACGAATAAGAACGGGTAGGTTGCGGCTGCATAAACGGCCCCCAATAGTACACGTTTGTTAAATTATCCACTTTTAAGCCGATACGGTATTTCCCGCGGTCATAAAAAGCGGTCGAGCTTAATAACACGTATGATGGTACGGTCACCAGGTCCGTATCGTCGCCATACGAACTGCTTGAGTAATTACCGCCAAAACCCAACCCAAAGCCTTTTAAAGATCCTTTACGGAGCGCGTAGCTGGCCCAGCCGTTAATTAAATGCTTAGGAGTGCCATAAGGCCTTTTGCCCTGGATGGCGGCGTCGGCCTTGGTAAATTCGCTGATATTGTAACCGTAGCCCAGCAGAATGTTGAGGCCATTTACCGGGTTAGCTACTAGTTCCGCCTCCAGTCCTTTACTACTTTGCGTTGCATCCTGCAAATAAAAGTTAGTGTTAGCCGGATTGGTACGCAATTTATCTTTCACCAGGATGTCATAATAGCTCAGCGTAGCCGACCATTTATTATTCGCGCTCTCCATTTTAAAGCCACCTTCATATTGAAAGGCTTGTTCGGGCTTAAATAACTTACCATCCTCAGCTTTGGCATTGGTATAGCTAAATCCGTTCTGGTAGTTAGCGAATGCAGATAAAGTACCTTTTATTAGTTGGTAAACTGCACCGAATTTTGGTGACGCTTTAGTTTGACTAAAAGCACCGGTATAAGTGTTTGTATTAATATCATGGAAACCGTGATCGTCGTAATGATCGATCCGCACCGAAGCCAGCACATTCAGGCGATCAGTAATATTAATCACATCTGCGAAATAAACGGCGGAATTAAAGGTGTTCTGATCCGATGGAGATTTCTTTAGCGTATCTATCGCTTTATCAAAAGCCGAACGGCTTACAAAGAGATTGCCCGGCTGTGTATAGTTGATTACATCGAAGTTGGTTGATACATAGTAATACGGGTCCTGGCGGTAAGCGGTATAATCAAACCCTAACAACAAACGGTGACGCATGCCACCGAGCTGCACGTCGCCGGTAAAATTTTGCTGGATTTCCGTTTGGTGATACTTGTCTGATAATAAGCCAACCTGCCGAATCATCTGGTGATCATCTAAAATATATTTATCCAGAAACATCTGATGCGGCGCGTAAACTCCGTTCAAGGTAAAAAGGGTCTGGGATTTCCATTGTTTACTGAACTGGTAGTTAGCTTGCAGGTAAACATTATAATTAGTCAGCTTGGTGTCTATATCATTGCCCTGGTAGCTGCGGTTATAATCCAGCGGGATATCCTTATAGCTTTTGCCAGCCCAGTAAGTATTATCCGCCAGGTTGAAACCATTAATGGAGCCGGTATGGCGCTGATACAGTTCTGCTTCAAAGTTAAAAGTTAGTTTATTGCTGGCTTTGTAGGTAAGGCTCGGCGCGATAAAGTAATTATGCTCAAACCCGGCGTCCTGGAAATTACCGTTATGGTCGGCAGCCGCATTAAGGCGGAATAATACCTTTTTATCGTTGCTTAAGGGCGTGTTCACATCAGCGGTTACGCGGTTTAAACCAAAGCTGCCGCCCGTGTAAGACAGTTCGGTAAATGCGGTGTCTAAAGGTTTCTTAGTGACACGGTTGATTAAACCACCATAAGAGATTACTGAACTACTAAATAAGGTACCCGAAGGGCCTTTGATTACTTCAATCCGGTCGATATTGGCGGGATCAATAGCCGAAAATTGATAAGCAGCTAAACCGTTGCGCATCCAGTTACCGGTGATAAAACCGCGCATCATGGTATAAGAGCGTCCGTTGCCGGCTTGCGCTATAGTAGAGGTGCCTGAAGCATTTCGCATCGCGGTTTTATAATCAACGATGTTTTGTTCACGCAGCAATTCGCTGGAGATCACCGAATATACTTGCGGGTTTTCCAGGTTGGCCAGCGGCATACGTGCCACCATGTCGGATGTTTTATCACCGAATTTTAGCCGGTGGTTAGTGCTTATCACTACATCAGCTAACTGCCTCGCATCCTGTTTCAGGCTAAGATTAACGACCAACGTTTGACCGCCTACAACTTTGACCGACTGCTCATAACCTATCAAGCCTATCGCACTTAATTTCAGGGTATAGGTTCCGGGTTCTATCTTTGTTAACTGGTAATGTCCTTGTTCGTTAGTAATGGTGCCCCTGGTAGTGCCCAATAAACCGATGGTAATAGCGGCGGCGGGTTGGCCATCAGAGGTTTTGATGGTGCCTTTGATGGTTCCGGTTTGGGCGAAAGCGGTGACCGAAGCGAGCACCAAAAGAAAAGTAAAGTAAATGTTCTTACTCCATAGTGAAGAATTCATAGTTTTGTTGAGATGATTAATGGGTTGATGAATCTGTTAACATTGGCCCGGTGTGAAGTTTGGCGATGGATCACCGGGTTTTTTTATTAGCTATTTTGAATGCATAGGCGCTTATTAAACTGTGATGCTGCAAAGTAAATTCTTATTTAGAATAAATCCAAATAAAAATAAAGAACACTTTTTTATCAGAGAATCTGCTATTGATAATTCGGCGAAAGTATACGGGAATATTTACTATTACCTTTAGCTTGCTAACTTATCCGGAAGAGATCATCAAATTACATCGCTGGGTAAGCAGTACATGCCCCTACAGCAACGTACTTTTTACAACCCTTACCATTAAATTTAAACACGTTAAACATCAATATTACCGGGATCGGTACCGAGTGGGTGGGCAAGTAGCCTACGGCATTGGGTTATGCTGGGATGCCATTGTTAACGATAGGCGAAGAAATTGCAGCCAAAATTAGTTCACGTGAAATTTTAAAAATGAAAAATAAAGGTTAATTATCCCCGGTTTCAAAAAAGTAAACAACCAGCATACTGAGTTTAGAAGAGCCTGCATTTTTTGGAGTATGCGGTACACGTCCATCAAAAAGTATTGAATCGCCCGGATGCAATGTATACACTTCGTTGGCTATGTGGTAGTCGGCTACGCCTTCAATAATATATTTGTATTCAAAAGCTTCTGTTTGTACCATGGGCCGGCTGGAACCAACCGTTAATTCAAGCAATACAATATCAACGGTTCCTTTATTAATAGACTGACTAAAAATGCGATTGTAATTAAAACCGATGGCATCCTCCTTTTCAAAAGATACATATTCATCCTTACGCTTTGTTAAAACTATGGGCTGTTCGCTGCCGGTTTTAATATCTTTGAAAAAGACATTAAGGTCGATCCCCAATGCTTTAATAATATCAATTAAAACGATCAGCGAGGGGATGGTGCGGCTGTTTTCAATTTGTGATATTAAACCTTTACTTACATTGGCCTTATCAGCTAATTCCTGTACAGTAATGTTTTTTTCACGTCGTCTTTCTTTTATTCGGTTACTGATTTGGACTATGGTATCTGCTTTCATTATTTTTTGCAGGTGCTAATATAATACTTTGACGGGTGTTATTATTGCTCAGGGAAATCGCCTTAACATCACTTAAAAAAATGAATTTTACATACATTGCCCTATCTTCTTTTTTAGTTTAAAGAAAGTGTTAACACATCGGTTTGAGTCCCTTCAAACTTCAATTATAATCTTCATACATCGTAATACCTCAAAGGATACCAAACCGCTTTACCCTTGCGGTTGCTAAACAGCTACTTAAATTATATTGCTAAAGTTGACGTAAGCAACCATATTAAACAAATATCTGTAAGCCTTGCAATACCGTTAACGGCGGTTTCTGATTTATATTTAAAGTTTCGATTTTCTATAGCTATCGATTTATTTTAGATAAGCAATAGCGGTATTTTACTGCTATTTGGCACTTTTTGGCTCTAAATAAGTCGTTATGTCCCCCTTTTTAAAACCGTTTGTTACCCTCGGCTTTCCTTACTACGCCTTAGTTTTGTTTTAATCAATTATAAGGCCCTTTGGCTTTTTTTAACATTCTAATATTTAATAACGCTACCTACTTATTCTGCTTAGGGTAATAGCTAGTACGTTAAAATTCCCGGATCGTAAACCCGATGTAGGACAAATTGTGATGTTTCAACAAGTTTAAATAAAGGCAAACCAAACTATAAACCAAATTATAAACCATGAATAAACCCAACGTAAAAAATCGGCGAACGCTTCCAATTATCAATTCAACCATAACATCCACACAAAATTATGCTTGAACTTTACTTTAAACCTTCAGGAAACAAATCGAGTCCGCAAACGATGATTTTACCTTTTTTAAAATCAAGTTGCTGCGCTTTTCATTCAAATCCTAAAAAATAAATCAATTATGGATAAAATATACTATCGAGAAGGAATTTTTACGCCCTTTTTTTTAACAATTCCTAAACAACTGTACAAAACTACTATAGCTGCATTATTGCTTAGTTTTATTTGTATTTCCGCACAGGCGCAATCTGTTGTGACTGGTGTTGTAAAAGATGCTAACGGCATTACGCTGCCAGGCGTAAACGTGAGAGTTAAAACTACAACTACCGGTACATCAACAGGTAATAATGGAGAATACAGTATTAAAGTTCCCAATAACAACGTAACACTCGAATTTACTTACATCGGCTACGTTACCAAAGATGTTTTGCTGACGGATAAAACTTCGCTAAACATTGTTTTAGAAGATGAATCTACGAAGCTGAACGAAGTTGTGGTAGTAGGTTACGGCGCGCAGAAGAAGAGTACGCTAACCGGTGCTACCTCACAGATATCCTCTGAGGAGATCATGAAATCACCTGCTATTAATGTAACCAACTCGTTAATAGGGAAATTGCCAGGTTTACAAGCTGTACAAAGCAGCGGGCAGCCCGGTGCGGATGCCGCTACTATTAAGATAAGGGGCGCAGCAACTTTTAACAACTCAACTGCAATTGTGGTGGTGGATGGTATTGAGCGGCCAAGTTTCGGCGATATCGACCCAAACGAGATAGAGACTATTACCGTGTTGAAAGACGCGGCATCAACATCTATATATGGTATAAAAGGAGCAAACGGCGTAATTGTAATAACTACTAAGCAAGGTAAAATAGGCAAGCCACAAGTAACTTATACCGGTAATTATGCTTTACAAACCTACACTGGCTTACCTATAGGGTTAGACTCTTATGATAATGCAAGGCTACAAAACCAGGCATTTAAAAATGATGGGCAGAACGCCCCATGGACAGATGATGAGTTGCAAAAGTTTAAAGATGGGTCTGATCCTTACGGCTATCCGGATGTTAAATGGTTTGATTATTTAACAAAGAAGTTTTACATGCAAACCCAGCATAACATCAACATTAGCGGCGGAACCAAAGTTGCCCGGTATTTTGTTTCGGCGGGTTATGCTTTTCAGGATGGGATCTTTAAAAGTTTTGATTCTCCTTATGGGATCAATACGGTTCCGAATAACAGTCGGTATAATTTCCGTTCGAACCTTGATTTAACACTGAGTAAAGACCTGACGGTGGGAATTAAATTGGGTGGCCGTTTTTCACAAAGGTACCAGCCATCTGGCTTGCTTTCGACATCCGCTTTCTCTTACGATACTATTGAAGGGTTAATTTCCCGTATTTTGCAGGTTCCTTCCTATGCGTATCCGGTAACGTTACCTGATGGGCGCATAGCTCAAAATCCGGGAGTAGGTACCAACATCTGGAATCCATATGCTGTATTGACCCGATTTGGTACCCGTTATGACGATAACAATACTATAGAGAGCACATTTAACATCAACTACAAGCTTGATTTTATTACCAAGGGGCTATCTTTCAAAACCAATTTTGGCTACGACTCTTATTACACCAATGTTGAGCACAGAAACGCCAATTGGGCTGCCTACGTGTGGGACAGAAAAACCGGAGCCATAACGTTATCCACAGATACCCGCAACCGGGATGAGCCTTTAGGCGCCATAACAGTAACTTCACCTGCGGGAACTCCGCCATCAGGTAATACCACAACTAGTATACAAAGTGGTTTTTATTATAACCGCAGTTTTGGACAGCATAGTATATCTGGATTATTATTGGGCGTGCGCCAATTAATTCAGGGGCCAACGGATCCTACCATATCAACAGTACTCACCTCGCCTCCGCAGGCAGCGCAGGGTATAGTTGGCCGTGCAACGTATAATTATGCTGAAAAATATTTTCTTGAATTTAGTGCTGCCTACAACGGATCTGAAAATTTTGAACCTCCATCATACGGTACAGCACACCAATACGGTTTTTTCCCCGCAATTTCTGCCGGGTGGACTTTGAGTAACGAAAGCTTTTTCCCCAAAAACAAAGCAGTAACCTATGTTAAGTTTAGAGGTAGCTACGGTTTAGTTGGTAACGATAAGCTTAATTCTAACCGCTTTTTATTCCTTACTACTTATGGTCCAGGTAGTTCTGTTCTGTTTGGTTCGCCCAATTCAACAACAAGTTATCCAACTAACACCATTAGCGCCCTAGGAAACCCGGAAGTTACCTGGGAAACAGGAACAAAGCGGAATTTAGGATTGGAGACAAGGTTTCTGAATGACAAACTGAAATTGACTGTTGATATTTTTGACGAAACCCGTAAAGATATTTTACAAACGCCAAAAAGTGGCTTGTTGAGTTTTGGTTATACCTACCCCAAGCTAAATGTAGGTAAGGTATATAACAAAGGTTATGAAATTGAGCTTGATTACCAGGGAAGGATAGGGCAGGTAGCATTAGGCATTAATGGACAATTGAGTTATGCTAAAAACGTAGTATTAAATAACGACGAACCGTTAGGCCTGCCCGAAGGCAGTAAAGTGGCCGGAAAAAGTATTGACCAATTTATTGGATACGTAACCGAAGGATTTTATAAAGACGCTGCTGATATAGCCAATTCTCCAAAACCACAAGGAGTTACTCCAATTCCAGGGGACTTGAAATTTAAGGATACTAATGGCGACGGCGTGATTACAACAGATGATTTCCAGGCGATTGGTTATACACCAAATCCGGAGTATATCTACAGTTTTACACCAAGAGTAGCCTATAAAGACATTACACTTTCTGTCCAGTTCCAGGGCGTAGCACATGTAAGTTCAAAATATATTTTGAATGAGCAGAACAACGGGCAGCAAATGTATCCCTTTATGTTGAATTCGTGGACGCCTGACAATGCCGCAACAGCAACCTGGCCGGCACTACATGCGCGTGGTTATACCGGCTCAAACTATGTTTTGAACGATTTTATACTTCAGAACGCGGCTTATTTAAAAATACGAAATGTTGAGTTGGCTTATACGCTACCTAAAAAATGGACAAATGCCCTCAAAATAGCCGGAGCGCGTGTGTATGTAAACGGCACAAATTTATACACCTGGACGCCATTTAAAATGTATGTAGACCCGGAAAACTTAAATATGGTTAATCAAGCCTTCCCACTTACCGCTGTATATCCTTCATCAAGAGTGTTCAACGTAGGTTTAAACATTAATTTTTAAGCAATGAAAAATTACAAAATATATCTATTAGCCATGGTGCTTACTTTTTCGGCATCATGCAAAAAAAACTTTTTAGATCGTACACCCGGAGTTGACCTGGATGAGGCGAAAACGTTTGCCGACCCGGTACAAACGGCCCGCTTTGCCGATAATGCATATAATAGCCTCATCAATGATTATGTCCGTTTTAACGATCACAGGGGTTGTACCTCACAAGCTTCGGATGAAGCTGTATCGGGTAATTCAGAATCAACCGTAACAACATTAACAACAGGTAACTATCATGCCCATGCGTTAAGTGCGGCGCTCAATGACATAACAGGTGTTTGGTCAAGAATGTACACAGGCATAGCCATAACAAATAAAGTATTGGCTCATTTGCCAACTGTTCCATTGCCGGCACCAGGATCTTCTGCCGCAGCTGTTTTTAACCCGATAAAGATTGAGGGCGAAATGCGTTTTTTACGTGCTTTCTTTTACTTTGAATTGGAGAAGAGGTTTGGCGGTGTACCCTTGATGGATAAGGACTACACGGTTAATGATGATATTAATTTTCCAAGAGCAAGTTACGATCAGATCGTTAGTTTTATTCTGTCCGATCTGGCTTATGCATCAAGCGCTTTACCAAACGCTGCCGATTTAACCGCTTCAAATTACGGGCGGGCAACCAGAGGCGCCGCATTGGCGCTTAAGGCCAGGGTATTATTATATGCTGCGAGCCCGCTAAACAATCCAACAAACGATGTAACCAAATGGAAGGCAGCTGCCGAGGCTGCCCAAACAGTGATTGGCCTTAACCAATACAGCCTTCAGGCTACGTATGCTGATCTACTCAATGTTCCTTCATCAACGGAATATATTATGATCGCCATTAGAGGGCCAAGGAATATCAGCAGTCTTTTAAACGATTTTGCCATGTCTCCGGGCTCTGGTGGTGCGCAAGGACAGATGGACCCAACACAAAACCACGTAGACATGTACGAAATGAAAAATGGTAAGGCGATTACCGACCCGGCTTCGACCTACGATCCGCAGAATCCATATGCTAACCGCGATCCGCGATTTTATGCTAATATAATTTACAACGGCCTGCCATGGCAAGGAAGAACCATTGAAATGTGGACTCAGGGAACTACTCACGGTAGAGATTACGATCCGAGCAGTATCATTTACACAGCAACGCGGTACTATTGTAAAAAATACTGGCCAGAGGTTTATAACACGGTTGGTGGCGGAACCTCGCTTATTAATTACATCCACTTCCGCTACGGAGAAGTGTTGTTAAATTATGCAGAAGCTGTAAACGAGGCTTATGGCCCAACCGTGGTTCCACCAGCTTTGTCTGATCTTTCTCTCGTTGATCAGCACCTGTCTGCTACAGACGCCATCAATTTAATTCGCACCCGTGCAGGAATGCCTAGTGTACCAGGTGGGCAAACAACCGCCACCATGCGCGATGTGATACGCCATGAAAGGGCTATTGAACTTGCGTTTGAGGATCATCGCTGGTATGACATTATGCGATGGAGGATTGGAACCCAGGTTATAGCAACCCCAATGTACGGGATGAACGTTGTGAAAAATACAAACGGCACATTTACATATTCAAAGGTTTTGCTGGGTAACCAGTTTCAGAAAACCTACCTGGACTATATGCACCACTATCCGATTCCTAAGAGTGAAATCTATAAAAGTAAGGGTGTACTGATACAAAACCCAGGATGGGAAAACTAAGCATTTATTTACGCTAACAATATCTTTAATATGAAATTATCAAAATTGAAATATATATTATGCGGCCTTTTTTTATGGCTTAGTATAGTACAGGTACATGGGCAGAGCCCTGATGAGCAAACAATGGTAACGGGCAAGGTTGTAAATGAAAATAACGATCCTCTGCCCGGTGTGAAGGTTTACATTCAGGAAGGTAAAGCAGGTAAAAGCGTTAATACGGACGGGGAAGGGAAATTTTACATGAAATGCACTTCGAGCGATGTTTTTGTATTTAAAATGCAGGGTTATTTAACACTTACCAAACCGGCTACAGAAATAAACGAAACCCGCATAAAATTAATTAAAGCATTAATTGATGCCGGCGATGACGACGACGTATACATACCGTTTGGCGTAAGGAAAAGGCGACAGATATCGGCCAGTATTAGTACTGTAAGGGGCGACGAGTTGCCGCAAATACCCTCTTCGTCATTAAATAATGTTCTTACTGGTCGCTTGTCGGGCTTGTTGATATCAGCCAATGGCTCGCAGCAACCCGGTATGGATATATCGAGTTTTTTAATTCGTGGACGTTCATCTTATAACAACAGTCAGGATCCTTTAATATTGGTTGATGGTGCGGAACGCGATTTCAGATCAATGGACCTGAACGAAATTGAAAGCGTTAGTGTACTTAAAGATGCGGGTACTTTGGCCTGGTATGGAATGTACGCTGCTAATGGTGTTGTTTACGTTAAAACGAAGCGAGGCAATGCAACATCTACCAAGGTTACCTTTGACGCGCAGGGCGGTGCTCAAAAGGCATTGCAAATTACCCAGCCCTTAAATTCTTACACGTATGCTACCTTATTTAACCAAGGCTTAGCCAACAGCGGGAATACTGCTAAGTACGATGCCACGGCTTTGAATGCATACCAAACCGGATCAGACCCATACAATTATCCAACAAATAATTTTGTGCGCGATTTTACCCGCAATATAGCTCCAACGCAACGTTATGTAGCAACAGTATCTGGTGGCAATAGCTTTGTTAAATTTTATACTTTACTGAGTTATTTTAACCAGGGAGGAATTTATAAAGGGGGCACAAATAACCTTTATGACGCCAATACAAATTTTGAGAGATATAACCTGCGGACTAACCTTGACCTGCATGTAAATAAAAACCTCGACGTTTCATTGGATATTGGCGGAAGGATTTTTAACCTTCGCTTTCCGCAGGTTGGCACCGGTACTTTTTTGAATACCATTTATAGCACGCCGCCCAACGCCTTTCCGGTGTTGAATGCCGATGGCTCATACGGCGGAACTTCTCTGTTTCAAAAAAATAATCCTTTGGCCATGTTGTCGGCAGCCGGTGTAAGCACAGATCTGACCCGGAATATGCTCACTTCTATATCAGCCAAACAAAAAATGAATGGCATACTGGATGGCTTAAGCTTCAATATTTTCTATTCTTATGATATCACGGGGTTGTACAGATCGGGTTTTGACCAAAATTATGAAGTTTACGATCAAACCGGTGCCCGGTTCGGAACGGCATCAATAGCAAAGTACTCGGCCAATACTTTTTCGGGTAACATTCGCAAAAACGAGTTGTGGGCCGGTTTTGACTACGACCACAATTTCGGTAAAAATGGATTTAATATTTCAACGCGGGCATCGCAGGCCACTTATGCTACATATGGGTCATTACCCAATGATCGCGAAGGTTGGTCAAACCGGATTTCCTATAACTATAGTCAACGTTATTTCCTTGAGTTAACAGGTACAGTTTCCGGGTCGGAGAGTTTTATGCCAGGAAAGCGTTTTGGATTTTTCCCGGCCGCATCAGCGGGCTGGATAATTTCGGACGAAAAGTTTTTGAAAAATGTTAATTTTCTAAGCTTTTTGAAACTTAGAGCCTCATATGGGCTGGTTGGTAACGATGCCCTTACTACGCTGGTGCGCAGATTTGCTTTTATAGATAGCTATAACCGTAGTGCTACCGGCTATAATTTTGGTACAAGTTATACAGCCGTTGGCGGTACTTCGGAAAATGCTTTGGCAAACCCTGATCTTACCTGGGAAAAAGCATACAAAAGTAGTGTAGGCTTTGATGCTAAATTTTTTAAGGAATCGCTTAGCATCAGTACCGACTATTTTTACGAAGACAGGAAGGATCTATTAACAACACCATTGTATCCTAGCATACTGGGTCGCAATTTAGTTCAGTCTAACGATGGGGAAGCATCATATAAAGGCGTTGAAATTAACGCCAATTATAAAACCAAATTTGGTAAGGTTGATTTTAACATTTTCGGTAACTACACCTACAACACGAGTAAAATTATAGCGATAAACGAGGGAGCGGGGCTACCAGATTATCAAAAGGTAAATGGCCACCCTATTGCAAGTGTAGTGCAGGGAACAAGCAATGTTAGGAATTTCTTGCAATCTGACGGGATCTTTCAAAGCCAGGCGCAGATCGACGCTTCGCCAATACAGCGTTTTTCAGCTACAGTACGTCCCGGTGATATCAAATATAAGGATATCAACAACGACGGCGTAATTGATAACCTGGACTTCGTTGCAACTGATTATAATTATGTTCCAAGTGCTTATTATGGTTTTGGTTTTTCGGCCGCTTACCAAAATTTCGATTTTTCAGCATTTTTTCAGGGCACAAGTGGCAGTACGATTAGTGTTCAAAATATTATCAACTCCGGAAATGCAAACAACGGCTACCTGAACCAATTCAGTGTCGACTCTTGGACACCTGCTAATCCTACCGCTAGTTATCCGAGATTGCTGCAGGCAGATAGAGGAAATAATACCCAGAACTCTGATTTTTGGTTAAGGTCCGGAGATTATTTGCGCCTTAAAAATGTTGAAATAGGCTATTCCCTGCCCGCTTCTTTAATCAAGAGAGCTAAACTATCGCAAGTTAGGTTTTATATAAGTGGCTTGAATATGCTGACTTTTGACAAGCTGGGGAGTTTAAATATCGATCCCGAGGTACCTGAAGCAGGATACAATTCTTCCTATCCGTTAATGAAAGTTTATTCATTCGGGCTAAACCTCAAGTTTTAATCAATAACCCTAACATGAAGACAATGAAAAAATATTTATTATTTCTGCTGATAATCGCAGCCAGCTTTTACATAGCGGGATGTAGCAAAGATAAATTTCTGCAAGACGGTTCCACTACTTCTGACGGGTCGCTCACCGAGGCACAGGAATGGGCCAATCCGGATTTTGCGAGGAATTTTTTAAACAACATTTATTCAACCTTGCAGATCAGGTATGATCTTGACGGTAGCGGCGCGATGTTAGCATCGGGCTGTGATGAAGCCGTTAATTCAAACCTTAACTCCTCGATCAATATTTTCAACAATGGGTCTTGGGGGCCAGTGCGCACCATAGATGATGTTTATACCAATATGTACCTGGGTATACATAAAGCCAACATATTTTTGGCTAAGGCCAATGGCAGCGGTATATTGCCTGCGGCCGAATTAACAACCTCATTACCTGCAGACCTTACTTACGATGCCCAGATATTCAGAATACGGGGTGAAGCATTTTTTTTAAGGGCATTTTTTGAATTCGAGTTAGTTAAACGTTACGGAAGCATGGTTATAATTACCAAGAATTTAACAACCAATGACAACCTTGATTTGCCTCGTAACACTTTTGACGAATGCGTAAATGAGATATCCTTGGATTGCGACTCCGCAATTGCACGTTTACCATTGAATACAGCAGCA
Source organism: Mucilaginibacter gracilis (assembly GCF_003633615.1). Classification (NCBI taxonomy): domain Bacteria; kingdom Pseudomonadati; phylum Bacteroidota; class Sphingobacteriia; order Sphingobacteriales; family Sphingobacteriaceae; genus Mucilaginibacter; species Mucilaginibacter gracilis. The sequence continues at coordinate 2,432,472 of NZ_RBKU01000001.1, forward strand.
TGGGCAACCAATAATCGTGGCCGTGCCACGCAAACCGCCGCTATGGCCCTGAAAGCAAGGTTGCTTTTGTACGCCGCAAGCCCTCAGTATAATCCATCGGGTGATGTAACCAGGTGGCAAAAAGCTGCCGATGCCGCCAAAGCCTTGATAGACAAGAACGCGCACGCGTTGTATAATTCATACTCCAATATATTTTTATGGAACACAACCAATTCGGCATATAACACCGAGGTGATCTTCGCTACTCAAACGCTTAACGACGCTAGCGTAGAAATGGCCAATGCACCTATAAGCTTTGACGGGGCAACCGGTAGAACAGACCCGAGCCAGAATATTGTTGACCTATTTGAGATGAAAACGACAGGACGCCCAATAGGCGATGCCGCATCTGGTTATTCTGCTTCGGCACCCTATACCAATCGCGATCCCAGATTGGGGTTTGCTGTATTATATAATAGCCCTACTGCAACAACCGGGTTATTTAAAAGTAAGGTGGTTGAAACGTTTATTGGTGGAAAGGATGGCATTGGCACTAACAATAACGCAACTAAAACCGGCTATTACTTACATAAGTTTTTAGCTGATGGAGCGGTTTGGAACTCATCATCTAACACCAATGTGCGTAAACCTTGGGTGCTGTTTAGGTATGCCGAAGTATTGCTCAATTATGCCGAAGCACTTAACGAAGCGCAGGGAACGGCCCAAACAACACAAATATTGTCGGCCTTAAATACAATTCGGGCCAGAACGGGGGTAGCTATGCCAGCTTTACAAACAACAAATCCAACAGGTAATGGTTACGTAGCAAATACCCAGGCCGAATTGCGCAAACGCATACACAATGAACGCGAAGTTGAACTTTGCTTTGAAGAGCATCGCTTTTTCGACGTAAGACGTTGGAAAGAAGCAGATGTAACTTTCAATCAGCCTATTATAGGTATGCAGATCACAAAAAGTTCGGCCGGTGTTTATACATACCAAACTTTTACCGTAGAAAACAGAACGTTTGCTGCTAAAAATTACCTGTATCCAGTTTCTCAAACCGAGTTAAACAAAGCTCCCAACTTAAAACAAAACCCCGGATATTAATTACCCAGGCCATACCATTTTTAATGGTACGGCCTTATTTACATTTCTGGTGAAATCTACAACATGAAAAAATACTTGTATCTCATTTGCTTGATGCAGATGGGGGCTTTTAACGTTTATGCACAGAATAGGAATATAGACCTGCGTGTTGATTCTCTGATCAAACTGATGACGCTTAAGGAAAAGATCGGTCAGCTTAATCAGTATTCAGGCAGGGATGCTACCGGTCCGGCAACAGATAAGAAAAAATTTTTGCTGGATGATATTAAAAATGGTATGGTTGGTTCGGTCCTTAATATCAAAGGGGTTAAAGATACCCGCGAGATACAGGCCCTGGCACTCCAGTCCCGGTTAAAAATCCCTTTACTTTTTAGCTTAGATGTAATTCATGGTTATAAAACTGTATTTCCGGTACCGCTGGCAGAGTCGGCATCGTGGGATACCTTAGCAATAAGGCAGTCGGCCCACGTAGCAGCCACAGAAGCTGCAGCAAGCGGTATTCACTGGACTTTTGCTCCTATGGTTGATATAGGCCGTGATCCGCGTTGGGGAAGGGTAATGGAAGGTGCTGGTGAGGACGCTTATCTGGGCTCGGTTATTGCAAGGGCCCGCGTTTTGGGTTTCCAGGGTGAAAAATTAGGTGGTACAGATGCTGTTATGGCCTGCGCCAAGCATTTTGCCGCTTATGGCGCTGCCATTGCCGGCCGTGATTACAATTCGGTTGATATGAGTGACCAAATGCTGAACGAGGTTTACCTGCCTCCCTTCAAAGCAGCGGCAGATGCTGGCGTTGCCACCTTCATGAATTCCTTCAACACTTTAAACGGGATACCGGCCACGGGGAATTCATATTTACAACAAGATATTTTGAAACGGGATTGGGCTTATAAAGGTTTTGTAGTAAGCGACTGGGGTTCAATTAATGAAATGGTTACCTGGGGCTTTGCAAAAAATCAAACTGAAGCTGCTAAAAAAGCGATTTTAGCAGGTAATGACATGGATATGGAAAGCCTGGCTTATAAAAACAACCTCGAAAAACTCGTCAATTTGGGCGAGGTGAAGGTTGAGGCCGTAGATAATGCTGTTAGGCGAATTTTATATAAAAAATTTGAGCTCGGTTTATTTGATGATCCATACAAGTTTTCTGTGCAGGCGAGAGAAGACAAAGTTATGCATGATAAAAGTTTTGCGCTCATAGCCCGGTCGGTAGCCGAAAAATCGATCGTGCTGTTAAAGAACGACAAGCAAATTTTGCCTTTGAACAATGCTCCTGCTAAAATTGCTTTAATTGGGCCTTTGGTGAAAGCAAAGCAAGACCTGGGAAGCACCTGGACTGTTTATTCGGACACGACAACTTATACCAGTGTATACGAAGGCATCCGGGATAAATATGGAAATAAATCGAAATTGAGCTATGCCCGTGGTTGTGATATTAGTGATACCAGCAGCGCCGGATTCAATGAGGCCCTAGCAGTTGCTAAAGAAGCTGATGTGGTTATTATGGTTTTAGGCGAAGCCGGCTACATGTCTGGCGAGGCTAAATCAAGATCGGATATTTGTTTGCCCGGAAGGCAGGAGGAGCTTTTTAACTTAGTTAAGGCTACAGGTAAAAAAGTGATTGTTGTTTTAATGGCTGGCCGCCCGATGATATTTAACAGTATTGCCGATAAGGCGGATGCAATTATTTATGCTTTTTGGTTGGGATCTGAAACAGGTAACAGTTTGGCAAATGTTATTTCGGGCAGCTATAATCCCTCGGGTAGGCTCCCCATAACTTTTCCTCGTGCCATGGGGCAAATTCCGGTTTTTTACAGTTATGCCAATACGGGGCGACCGGTTACCGAACATAGCGGTATTAAATATAAATCGGCCTATTTAGATTTACCTAACACCCCGCGCTATGCTTTTGGATATGGGCTAAGTTATACCAAATTTGGTTACAGTGATATTAAACTAGACAAGCCGGTTTTGTTAGGTAAGGATGACCTTAATATTTCGTTTACACTAACTAACACCGGCTCTTTTTCGGGTTCGGATGTGGTTCAGCTCTATATTCAGGATAAGATTGCGTCAGTTGTTCGCCCTGTGAAAGAATTAAAAAACTTTGCAAAAGTTATGCTGAAACCGGGCGAGAGTAAGCTAGTTACTTTCAAAATCAAACCAAATCAACTTTCGTTTTATAAATCGGGCACGGGCTGGGTAACAGAGCCTGGCGCTTTTAAAGTTATGGTGGGTAGTTCGTCGGATGATATCCGGTTACAGGGCGACTTCATGGTTCAATAATTGTTTTATTTAAAAAAAACCGGTTTGGGTAAATCCATTCCATTAATACAAATGTCAATGCATACTTATAAATATTCATTCGTGAAAGTGAGCTTATTGCTGGTAGCTCTCACGGCCTTTTCATATTCTTTCGCGCAAGACCTCACAGAATTGAAGATCAGCAGACTATTGAAACAAATGACACTGGAGGAAAAGGTGCAGATGATTCATGGTAGTTCTTCGTTTACATCCGGTGGGGTTAAAAGATTAGGAATTCCGGAACTGACCATGTCTGATGGGCCGCACGGGGTGCGCCTGGAGCACGGACGCGGCTGGAATGCAATCAAAAACGTGGACGACTCAGGAACCTATCTGCCTACCGGTAATACGCTGGCAGCTACATGGAACCCACAATTAGGTTATGCTTTTGGAACTGTGCTAGGCAGCGAAGCAAATTATCGCGGTAAAGATGTGATACTGGGGCCGGGTATTAACATTATCCGAACGCCATTGAATGGTAGAAATTTTGAATATTTAAGCGAAGATCCATACCTGGTTAGTAAAATGGTAGTTGGCTATATTAAAGGTGTGCAGGATCAGGGAATTTCGGCTTGCGTAAAACACTTTGCTGCGAATAACCAGGAGCTCAACCGGACGAGTATTAACGTTGAAATGTCTGAAAGGGCCTTGCGCGAAATTTACCTGCCTGGTTTTAAAGCCGCCGTTCAGGTTGGTAAAGTGAATACAGTTATGGGGGCCTACAACAAATTTAGGGGCCAGTATGCTACAGAAAATAAATACCTTATTCACGATATTTTAAAAGTAGAATGGGGCTTTAAGGGTTTGGTTATGAGCGACTGGGGATCGGTTCATCATACGCTGGATGCTTTAAAAAACGGTACAGATATAGAAATGGGATCTGACTTGGTTTGGCTCAGCAAATCTGTCAGTCAAACCGGTGTGGTAAACCGGGGGGAAATTCCCCGGTCTGTTTATGATCATTTTTTTATGGCCGATTCTGCCTTGGCGATGGTTAAAAGCGGTAGGGTGAGTGAAACGTTTATTGATGATAAGGTAGCCCGCATATTGCGCGTAATGTTTAAAACTAATATGATAGGTACCAAACGGAAGCCTGGTGAATACAACACAGCCAATCATCAGCAAATTGCTTTAAAGGTAGCGGAGGAGGGTATTGTGTTGCTTAAAAATGAATCCGGCATTTTACCATTAAAAAAGGAAGCGATTAGGTCGATAGCGATTATTGGGGAAAATGCCTCTCGCGAAAATGCGATGGGCGGCGGAAGCTCGCAGATAAAAGCCAGGTATGAAATTAGCCCGCTACAGGGAATTAAAAATCTTGTTGACAGCTCTGTTATAATCAACTATGCCCAGGGATATAAAATTGCAAGGGGACAGCAAGCTAACGAGGAGTTGATTAAGGATGCAGTTAACGCGGTATCAAAGTCAGATGCCGCCATTGTTTTTTGTGGTTGGACCCATGGCTATAATTACAGTAAATGGGAGGATAACGCGTTTGACGCGGAAGGCGTAGATAAAAAGAACCTTGATATGCCGTTTGGACAAAATGAATTGATTAGCGCCGTGTTGAAAGCTAACCCCAATACAATTATTGTTTTAATGGGTGCCGGTTCGATAGATATCACTCAGTGGGTTGACAAGGCCAAAGGAATTATCGAAGGTTGGTATCCGGGCATGGAGGGGGGTAATGCGCTGGCTAAGGTAATTTTTGGCGTAGTTAACCCCTCCGGAAAGTTGCCATTTACTTTCCCTAAAAAGCTGGCCGATTCTCCATCCGAAAAATTAGGTGAGTATCCTGGTAAAGATGGAACGGAACATTATAACGAAGGGATTTTTGTCGGTTATCGTTACTTTGATACTTATCACGTTGAACCGCAGTTTCCTTTCGGCTTTGGTTTATCATATACCAGTTTTACTTTTAAGGGGTTATCTACAAAGTTTGCCGGGAAGCGTATCACAGCGACTTTAACTGTTAAAAATGTAGGCAGCAGGGCAGGCGCTGAGGTGGTGCAATTGTATACGCATAAACAAAATTCGGCGGTTTCGCGGGCGGAAAAGGAATTGAAGGGTTTTGAAAAAGTATTTCTTAAGGCTGGCGAATCAAAAAAAGTGACTATACAGATTGAATTGGATGCGTTGAAGTATTACGATGAAGTAAAGAGAAATTGGGTTATCGAACCTGGTAATTATGATTTGATTTTGGGTAATTCATCACGTGGAGAAATGCTTAGAGCTACTGTTAAAATTTAAATATATTTCGCTATACGCTAATAAGTTGACAATTATTCGTCGCGCCCTTGATGAAATTATTTAACCGACCTATTGTTCGGTAGATTTAAGTAAATTTGTTGACCATTATTAACCATTCGGAATTATTTTTACTTAAAATGAAAAGCAAATATGCTTTTTCGACAAGCTTACTGATAGCGATGTTCATTTTGAACACGGCGGTGGTTGTTGCGCAGATCAATTTCAAACATATCAATTACAAAAACGGGTTAATTCAAAGCCCAATCAGTTCGATGGTCCAGGACAGGAGCGGTTACGTATGGATAGGTAATTTAGCTGGCCTATCAAGGTATGATGGCAACGAATTTAAAAATTTCAGGCACAATAGTTCTCTGCCCAATGGTATCAGCCATAACAGGATCAATAAAATTTATGAGGATAAAACCGGGCGCCTTTGGATTGCAACGGGCGGCGGCCTGAATTTGTTCCAGAAAAATACTGAGCAGTTTTTACATTTTGGCATCTCTGCGGCAAAGGGCGGGGCTAATTATGTTACCTCTGTACAGGAAGATAGTTATGGCAAAATATGGGTGTCAACCTTCAAAGGAATAAAAATTGTAGACCTTAAAAGTAGAAAATTTATTAGCCCCGTATCTTTAAAGAAAACCGGCGAAGAAGACTTATACCAGGGATACACACTGTCGTTGTTTGAAGATAAACGTAAAACACTGTGGGTAGGTGTAAAACATGGACTGAAAAGAGTTGACTCCAAGAGTGGGGCCGCTATACCACTGCCCGAACCTTTAAGGCAAAATAAAGAGCTGGCAGCCGCCCGTATTATGGTTATCAAACAAGATAATTACGGCGATTTATGGTTTGGAACCGAAGAACATGGAATATTTAGGTATAGCGAACGGAATAACGTTTGCACGCACTACAATGAAAATACGGCTTTAGCTCTGCCTTCAGATTGGATAAATGATATTTTGATCAGGAATAATGAAGTTTGGGTGGCTACCAGAAACGGAGTTGCAATAGTTGATCTTAACAGTAACTCCATTACCAAGTACAACCATGATGGGGCAGATCCGACTTCCCTTAGTGATAACTCTACCTGGGCATTACTGGAAGATAAAACGAACAATGTTTGGATAGGGACCTACTCTGGTAATATTAACTTTTTTTATCCTGGTAACGCAAATTTTTGCACCATTGGGGAGCGCGTAGGCAATCATTTAGGACTGAACGTACCCATTGCGGAAACGATACTGGAAGATAAAAATAAAAAATTGTGGATAGGGACATTAGGAGGCGGGTTGAATTGCCTTGACCGTGCTGCCGGGCTCTCAAAATACTACGCCATTACCGGTCTTAAAACCGATAAATACAGTAATGACATCAAGTCGCTGGCCATGGACTCGCTGGGGAGCCTGTGGGTGGGCACGTTGGACGGGCTCTGCAAATTTAATATCGCTACTCATACAATTCTGCCCATCAGGCTTGAACTGTTAGTTGCCAAGCCCGGTGGCAAGTTTATTAATGCCATATTGCCCGACCGGGACGGCGTTTGGATTGGCACTAACGGCGCAGGATTAAAACTGGTGAGCTATGCCGGCGCCGAATTGATGACCATAAAGAAAGAAAACAAACCCAATGGCTTAAGTGACAATTATGTTAACGCTTTGATCTCCGACGGTAATGATTTATGGATAGGTACGCAAGGCGGTATAAACAGGTATAATAAAATAACACATACCATTGCTATTTATCAGCGCAATAAAAATCCCGTGTTAGGAAGTAATAATATTTTTTGTTTTTTAATTGATAAAGATCGGCATCTGTGGATGGGTAGTGATGGCGGCGGGCTATGTTATTTTGATGCTAAAAGCAACCGCATCTATGCCATAAGGCAAGCCGATGGCCTTGCTGACGACATTGTAAACGCTATTGTGCAGGATAGCTCAGGCGGCTTATGGGCGAGCACAAATAATGGTATCTCTCATATCAAACTAAAAAAAGGTAAATTGCCTTTAAATGGAAATTACGAGATTGAGAATTTTACATCCGCAAACGGCTTACTGAGTGACCAGTTTTTGATCAATTCTAGGCTCATCACCCGGGAGGGCGAAATTTTATTTGGAGGTATGAATGGCATCACGGCTTTTTATCCCCAAAAGATCATCAAAAATCAAAGAAAGCCCGAAATTTTATTAACCAACCTGTTTATCAATAACCAGGAAGCGCGTTTCGGTGAGAAAGGCGATATCGAGGCACCGTTGAACCAGCTTAACGAGATATCCCTTCCGTACAATAAAAACAATATCACTGTTAAATTTTCGGCTTTAAGCTTTATTAATCCCACTAAAAATGTATACGCCTACAAAATAGCCGGATTAGCTAATAATGATAAGTGGCAGCTCATTGATAACAAAAACGAAGTAAGTTTAATAAACCTGGTTCCTGGAGACTATGTTTTTAGTGTTAAAGCATCTAACAACGATGGTATATGGAATGATACAGGGCGAAGTTTACGTTTGCGGATACTGCCGCCGTTTTGGAAAACCTGGTGGGCTTATTTATTATATGCCGTTTTAACCTTGCTTACTCTGGCCAAAGTGGTCCAGTTTTTCCAGAGCCGGGCCCGTTTGGAGCGGGATCTTTATAACGAACACCGGGAGAATGAGAGGAAACAGAAATTTTACCAGATGAAGATGGATTTTTTTACCAATATATCTCACGAAATCCGCACGCCGCTAACGCTCATTTTAAGCCCGATAGAAAACCTGTACAAAAGAACGTATGAAGACCCGGCCGTTAATAAGCAAATATTACAAGTGAAAAATAACGCTGAAAGGCTATTCAGGCTTATTGGCGAATTAATGGATTTCAGGAAAGCGGAAACCGGTAATATGGTGCTTTATTTACATGAAAATAATATTGTACCTTTTATTAACGAAATTTATTTGTCTTTTATGCAACTTGCGGAAAGCAGGGGTATACAATATGACTTTGAAGTGCCCGGCCCTACCGTTTCACTTTATTCGGACAATGACCAGTTAGAAAAGGTTTTTTTTAACCTGCTTTCCAATGCGTTCAAATTTACCCACGACCATGGTAGAATTAAAATTTCAATAGCAACTACCGATGATACCTATGCTGTTATTAAAGTTACGGATAATGGGAAGGGAATTCCCAAAGAATTTCAGGAAAAACTATTTACAAACTTTTACCAGGTAAATCCTGATAAGTCGCAACCTGGAACGGGCGTTGGGCTTGCGCTGTCAAAAAGCATCATAGAGCTTCATAATGGTAATATAACAGTTCATAGCCGCCCCGCATCAGCTACCGAGGCTGGCGAAACAACATTCACTGTTTCGTTGCCGTATAAAAACTCAGTGTCGCAAAACGTCCATATCATGGCCGCAGAAGGGGGACAGGAGAATTTGAATTCTTATAAACTGCGATCAGAGATCGATGTGCTTAACGACCACGGTTTTACTCACGAAGATGAGGAGTACACCGTATTGATAACGGAAGATAACGCTGATTTAAGAGAACTGATTGCCGATACCTTAGCCAACTATCATATTATAGCTTGCACAAACGGCGCGGAAGCGTTTGATGAGGCAGTTGACAAGATTCCGGATCTGATCGTTAGCGATGTGATGATGCCTGTGATGAACGGTTTGGAACTATGCCATAAAATAAAAAAAGATGAGCGCACAAGCCATATCCCGGTGATATTGTTAACCGCTCTTGCAGCGCACATTCATCAAATTAACGGGCTCCAAACGGGTGCTGATATTTACCTTACGAAGCCTTTTAGTACAAAAATACTGGAGTTAAGTGTACATAATCTTTTGGCTTCGAGGGAGGCCATGCGAAAAAAATTCGCCAGGCAGTTACCCGGGGAACACACCACTCTGGCTTTTAATTCGGCCGATGAACAATTTATGAGTAAGGTGCTGAAAATAATAGATGATAATATCGGGGATCCCGAATTTGGAGTAATTGCATTGGGCAAGGCCGTTGGTATGAGTAAAACTGTATTGTATAAAAAAATATGTGCCGTTACTGATATGTCGCCGTTAGATTTTCTTAAATCTGTTAGGTTACAAAAAGCCGCTATGCTGCTACAGCAAAAGCAATTTAACGTTTACGAAGTATCCTATCAGGTAGGCTTTAAGGACCGAAAATGGTTTAGCCGGGAATTTAAGAAGCAATATGGCAAAAACCCATCCGAATTAATGAATTAGTGGGTATAAAATTTCAACGCCCTTCAAAAGATATTTTCCTAACCGGCGGCTGTTAAGCCTATAATTACCTGTTTTCACTTATAAAAGTGAGGATGATTTTACAGATAAGACAAGGGGGTTTAAAACTGCTCCATCGTTTTTTTAGATTGCCTCAATTCGTATCGCTTGCCGCGATAAGGAGGTTCCGTTAAAGATAAATTCTCAACAAAATTCTATATCAATAAAAGCCGGAAATTACTGTCCCCATGTAATTAACGCTTTATATGATACTTTAACGGAAACTCAGCAATAGTCTGTTTTTTGAAAAAACATTTTAAGTCGGAAACTCCAATAAAGGCTTTTTAGCCCCTTAAAAAAGTCGGTTTGTGCCTCACGCCCAATGTTAAATCATCGCAGTTTTGCGACACCAATTAATAGAAAGCCCATTAAAGCTATTAATAAATTTTAGGTTATAAGTGCTTATTACCACTGGTATGTGGCTGGTAAGCTGCAATGGCCCGTTGTTAGTTTTTAAATAATAAACCTATATAAATGATAAAGAAAGTTATCCTGTTATCAGTGCTCTTTTTTGCGAGCCCCGTTTACGCGCAAACAGCTAGCGAATATACCTTAAAGGTAAGTTCCAAAATATCTAACCAGGGGAGCGGCAAGCCTCCCGGATTTAGTGAATATAAAGAATACCCCACTCGCGCTTTAAATACCCTGATCGGTTACCAGCCGAACGACAAAATAAAATTGGATAAGTATGGTGGCCGTATGGATATGCATGGAAAATTTACCGGCTTTTATCATGTAGAAAAGCTTAACGGCAGGTGGTGGTCCATTGATCCTGACGGATACTGTTTTATTCATAAAGGAATGAATAATGTGGTGATGAGCCGTTCGGGAAATGCTAAGGACGGGTTTGATAATCAGTTTTCGGGGTCTAAGGATTGGGCGGTAAAAACAACCGAAATGTTAGAAAATCTCGGCTTCAACGGGTTGGGTGCCTGGTCGTCTGTGGAGGATTTTAAAAGTTTGCCGGCAGCTATCAGGCCTATGGCCTATACGGTAAGCATGGATTTTATGGGAAGTTACGGGCGGAAAAAAGGCGCATACCAGCAATCGGGCCACTTGGGCTACCCAGACGATGCGATTTTTGTGTTTGATAAGGAGTTTGAAGCTTATTGTGACACTTACGCAAAACAACTGGCAAAAAATAAAAACGACAAAAATTTGTACGGTTATTTTTCGGACAATGAACTGCCTTTTTACAGAAAAACTCTGGATAATTTTTTATCGAAGAAAGATACCACAGATATTGGTTATTTATCGGCCAGGAAATGGTTACAAGAGCACCATATCAGCCGGGACAGCATTAATGATATTTACCGCAATCAATTTTTAGGCTTTGTAGCTGAACGTTATTTTTCGCAGGTAGCCAAGGCAATAAAAAAATACGACCCTAACCATATGTATATTGGATGCCGCTTTAATGGCTATCCTAAAAGCGTTCCTGAAGTGCTGAAAGCGGCCGGTAAATACCTCGACGCCGTATCCATCAACTACTACAATCAATGGACGCCGCAAGTGGCAGATATGCAGCACTGGGGTGAATGGGCCGGTAAGCCTTTCCTGATAACGGAATGGTACACCAAAGGCGAAGATTCGGGTATGGGTAATTTTGCAGGCGCGGGCTGGGTGGTAAAAACCCAGGACGACCGTGGCTTATTTTATCAAAACTTTACGCTGGGTTTAATGGAATCGGTGAATTGTGTTGGCTGGCACTGGTTTAAATACCAGGACAACGACCCTGCAAATAAAAACGTCGATCCGTCCAATACCGACGCCAACAAAGGCATCCTGGATATTCACTATAAGAGTTATACGCCTTTAACCAATAAAATGAAGGAACTGAATGATCAGGCATATTCGCTAATCGATTTTTTTGACAAGAGAAATAAAACCCAATAAAACACAACAAAACAGCGCCGAAATATGGAGTTTGCCAGGTTGGAGTAAAAAAGCCGGATGGACCAAATTTTACAATGGTTTAGGCGATACAATTCTAGCTGGTTTTTAAAGTAAGCTTTTATAACGAAATGATAAATATTGATGCCCGCGGCAGAAAAGAGTCTGCTACGGGCATCTTTATTGACAATAATGCGAGTACGGGTTTGATTACATGTACCGGATAAAAAGGCGTTTTGACTACCTAAATAAGTCTGTTTATGTAACCCGCTTTTTTAAAACATTACCAATTTTTGTAAACCAATTATAAAAAATTAATTACCATTTTATGAAAAGCACTTTTACCAAAGTTTTATTGTTGAGTGTATTGTATTTGGGATGCTCGAAGAGCGATTCCAAAGATGGTGGCACCAAAACTACCACGCCCACAGACGGCACTACCAATACTGTAGTTTATACCACTTTAAAACAAGCAAATACTGATATTGTTATTGGGGCATCCATAAACCTTGGTTTCTTAACCAATTCAGCATTTTTAAGCCTTGTGCCTACGCAATATAACAGTATTACTGCCGAAAACAACATGAAAGTGAGGTTTTTGCAGCCTTCGGAAGGGCGTTTTAGCTTTGATACCGTTAAAGCGCTGTTAACCTTTGCCAAGGCCAATAACATCCGCATTCATGGTCATAACCTGGTGTGGCACAAGAGTAATCCGGCGTGGATAGCCGCTTACGAAACCGGTACAGCCCAACCAGCCTTATTCGATACGCTTTTGAAACGTCACATCACAGAAGTGGTTAAATACTATAGTACACAATTTGAGGCTGACGGGATGACGCCGATTGTAAAATCATGGGATGTGGTTAACGAAGCGATATACGATAGCGGCAATATTCGCAACGCGAAAAATATTGATGCCAGCAACGGAGATGACCAGGGAAGTATCTGGCGCCGCAATATCGGTAAGGACGATATTAAAAAAGCGTTTACTTATGCCCGTATGGCAGCCGAACAAAACCATAATCCGAATTTGAAGCTTTTTTACAATGATTATAATATTGAAAAACTTGCCGTAAAACGAGACTCTATTTATAAGTTGTTAATGGACCTCAAAACATATTCTTATAATGGCAAACCAATTATTGACGGAATAGGCATACAAATGCACCTTGATTATAATGCCGACGAATCATTAATCAAAGCCGCTATAGTGAAGATGGCGTCTACCGGATTGTTGGTTCATATATCTGAGATGGACGTTAAACTGGCAGATCAACCGGCAACCGTATACATCCCAAACCCGGTTCAGTTAGGCTTACAGGATTCGTTGTACAAACATGTGCCTATGTTGTACAGGAAATATGTTCCTGCTGCTCAGCGTTTCGGTATAACCACCTGGAGTGTGGGTGATAAGGATTCGGGCACAACATTTAATTATAGCCCGCAAACACAAAAAAACAGTGCTACCCTTTATGACTTGAATTATGCAAAGAAGGCCGCCTGGAATTATTTCTTCGACGGCTTGTTTCTAAATCCTCTTTCAACGCTTTAATAAAATATATTTAAAATTATATGTTAAAAACTACGCTTGCTATTTTACTTTTTACCATTGTTGCAGTTGATACCCGGGCACAAACCAATTCAATCTATCATAAGGGCTGGGTTGATTTCAATAAAAACGGAAAAATGGATCTCTTTGAAGATCCAAAACAGCCTATTGAAGTCCGGGTAAAAGATCTGCTTTCGCAGATGACAGTTGATGAGAAAACTTGCCAACTGGCCACCCTGTATGGTTATAAACGCGTACTCAAAGAAGAAATGCCAGCAGCATCCTGGAAAAATGAAGTATGGAAAGATGGGATAGCTAATATAGATGAGGAACTGAACGGCCTCGCCTCGCGTACCGATCGTGCGCCAACACAATACAGCTACCCATACAGCAAGCACGCCGGCGCCATCAATACCATACAGAAATGGTTTGTTGAAGAAACACGCTTAGGTATCCCCGTGGATTTTACAAACGAAGGTATTCATGGTCTTAACCACGACAGGGCAACCGGCTTGCCGGCACCTATTGGCATTGGCAGCACCTGGGACAAGGCATTGGTGCGAAAAGCCGGCCAGGTTGTTGGACGCGAAGCGAAAGCCTTAGGATACACTAACGTATATGCGCCCATATTGGACCCCGCACGCGACCAGCGGTGGGGACGGGTGGTTGAATGTTATGGGGAAGACCCTTTCCATATTGCCGAATTAGGAAAACAAATGGTGCTAGGGATACAAGAGGAAGGTGTGGCCTCAACATTGAAACATTATGCAGTATACAGCATTCCGAAGGGTGGAAGGGACGGTAATGTGCGTACAGACCCCCATGTTGCACCTCGTGAAATGCATCAGCTATATCTATACCCTTTTAGGAGGGTTATACAGGAAGCCCACCCCTTAGGCGTTATGAGCAGCTATAACGATTACGACGGTGTACCGATAACCGGCAGTCATTATTTTTTAACTGAACTGCTGCGTGAAAAATATGGTTTCGAAGGATATGTTGTTTCGGATAGTGAAGCCCTGGAGCAGCTGTACAGTAAACACCATGTAGCCGCAGATATTAAGGAAGCGGTGCGCCAGGCCATGGAAGCAGGTTTAAATGTGCGTACTAATTTTACCATGCCGCAAACTTATATACTGCCCGCGCGTGAATTAGTTGCCGAAGGAAAAATATCGATGAAGCTGCTTGATTTGAGGGTGGCGGATGTATTGAAGGTTAAATTTAAACTGGGATTATTTGACCACCCTTACGTGCCTGATACAAAAGCGGCCGATATTCTTGTTCATAATGCGGATGCAACGGCAATGAGTTTAAAAATGAATCGCGAAGCAATAGTATTGTTAAAAAATGCGAACAATAGCTTGCCATTAAATAAAAATAATCTCAAAAATATCTTTATCACGGGGCCGCTCGCGGCCGATAAAGCTTACGCGGTTAGCCGTTACGGTCCGTCAAATAACCCGGTGATCAGTGTGCTTGATGGAATAAAAAACTACGTTGGGAAAGCTACAAATGTTACTTACGCTAAAGGATGTGATGTAACCGACCCAACTTGGCCTGAAAGCGAGATCATAGAAACACCCTTGTCGGCAATTGAGCAGGCTAAAATAGATTCGGCAGTAAACCTTGCTAAACAAGCTGATGTAATTGTAGCCGTGGTTGGCGAAAGTGTTGGGCAGGTGGGCGAGGGTTTATCGCGCACAGGCTTAGGCTTACCGGGCCGGCAGCTTAAGCTACTCCAGGCTTTACATGCTACAGGCAAGCCAGTTGTGATGGTTATGGTGAACGGCCAGCCGCTTACCATTAACTGGGAAAATAGATATTTGCCTGCAATTTTAGAAGCCTGGTTCCCTGGTAACGAAAGCGGGCAGGTTATTGCCGAAACAATATTCGGAGATAATAACCCGGGTGGAAAACTGCCGATCACTTTTCCAAAAACTACAGGGCAGATTGAATTGAATTTTCCATTCAAACCGGCGTCGCAGGCAAATCAGCCAACCTCTGGCCCCAATGGTTACGGTAAAAGTAGTGTTAACGGTGCTTTATATCCATTTGGCTTTGGCTTAAGTTATACCACGTTTGAATATAGTAACCTTACCATAACGCCCGAGACCGAGCATGCTCAGGGTGAAGTTAAAGTTACGGTGGACATTGCTAACACAGGCCGTGTTGCCGGTGACGAAGTAGTGCAACTTTATTTGAAAGACGAATTAAGCAGCGTAACCACCTATGAATTTGACCTGCGGGGCTTTGAGCGTGTACCGCTTAATCCGGGAGAAAAAAAGAGTGTTACATTTACTTTACATCCCGACGATTTGGCTTTATTGGATAGCAATATGAACTGGACAGTTGAACCCGGAAAGTTTAAGGTGATGATTGGCAGCTCATCTGAAAATATCCGTTTATCAAAAGAATTCGAAGTTAAACCTTAAACTTTATTCCCCTTGCTATACTCAAAAGCGAGGGGAATATTTGTTTTTTTGCTATTTTAGAAAAGCGATTCCGTTCAGTCGGTTATAGCTCTGAATTTCTTTTTCAGGTGCGCGTTACTTCTTTTTGGTTTGCTGTTTCAACTTTTCTTTTTCCAGGTTTTTAAAGTAGCCCTTGAACAAAAAGTTGTGCTTCAGGGCTTCCATATCCTGGTTAAATGAATCAGTGCCTTTTTGAATGTTTTCCATGCTCTTTTTAAGATCATTGGACACGGCTGTATCTTTAAGCAGCATATGTAACGGCCCATCGCCGCTGGCGAGGTCTTTGTTCAGGTTTTGTACCAATGTATTGAGGCCCGCGGTCATTTGTTTTGAGTTTGCGCCGGCAGCTTTAACTTGGCTAATCGCTTGTTTTAGCTCTGATCCTGTTACCGTATCGGCCAACAAAACACCAAGCGTACCTTTTCCATTTTTGGCCTGTATTACCATATGGTTTATAGCCAGCGTTATTTGGTTGGCATTGCCCGTTGCCTTAACGATGTTGTTTAAAGATGTCTTCAAACTAATACCAACATCTTTATCGTTCAATACGCCCCAAACAGAACTTTCGTTTATGCGGAGAACCGTAGTTTTAAGACCTTCGGAGATGAGAGCGATATTGCTATTGGTTTTTGAGAGTGTCTGCAGCATTTCTTCCGTGTTAAGCATTTTCTTTGTGGCCAGCATATCACCGCTTTGTACCAGCGGGCTTTGAGTTTTGACAGCCGAAATATTGACCACCTTGTTACCCATAAGGCCGTCGGTGCCGATGGCGGCCAGTGCGTTTTTGTGAATGAATGGACTCACCTTGTCATCGATGGTCATCGTTACCTCGATCGAAGTATCATTGATCAGCCTGATACTTTTTACCGTACCACCCTGGATGCCGGCAAAGAGCACGTTGTTACCCACAATCAGTCCGTTGAGGTTTGGGAAGCGGGTTCTCAGCTCAAAACTCCCGGCGAACAGATTATGGTTCTTACCGATCATATAAAATGTCGCGATAAGCGCAATAAGCCCCGCGAGTACGAATACTCCCAGTTTTGTGTTATTTGATGTTTCGTTTGCCATGATTTTTATTCAAAAAACTGTTTGATATTTTCGTCTGCCGAGGCCTCGAACTGGGCATAAGTTCCCTCCGCATAACACTTTCCGGCGGCAAGTAGCACTACCCGGTCGGCCGTGTTTTTCACGCAGTTCATATCGTGCGAAATAATGATGGAAGTGGTGTGGTATTTTTTTTGGAGGCTGATGATCATGGTGTCAATCTCGCGGGCGGTAACCGGGTCGAGGCCCGTTGTAGGTTCGTCATATAAAATAATCTCCGGTTTAAGGATCAGCGTTCGGGCAAGTGCAACCCGTTTTAACATTCCACCGGATAGTTCCGCGGGCATCATGTCAACAGTATGCGGTAATCCTACGTTGTTGAGTGCCTCCATCACCAGTTCGTCTACTTTTTGCTGCGAAAAATCGATCCAGTGGCGACGCAGCGGAAACTCCAGGTTTTCGCGGACCGTCATGGAATCATAAAGTGCATTCCCCTGGAACAGGAAACCGATCTTCGTCCTGATCCGGTCAAGTTCGTCATGAGCCAGCTCAGGTACATTCTCACCAAAAACTAATATATTCCCGCTTTCTGGTTTGAGCAGGCCGATAATACATTTGATGAGCACCGATTTTCCGGAACCTGATTTTCCAAGTACAACCACATTCTCTTCCCTGTTCACAACCAGGTTAAAGTTGTTAAGCACCGTGAGGTTGCCGAACGATTTATATAAATGTTCGATTAGGATGACTGGCTTTTCAAATCCTTCAACAGGGGATGGGGTGGGGGGGTTAAGTTCGGTGGTTTTCATCTGTTTATCAGTTTAAACCCAAAAGATCGGTGATCTGAACAGCAAGCAGATCGATCACAAAGATCATGACTGATGCCAGTACAACCGCGGTGTTGGCAGAATTGCCCACGCCACGCGTGCCCTTACTCGAATAATAGCCCTTGTAACAACCGATAAGGCCTACGGCAAAACCAAAAAAGAAGGTTTTGATGAATGCAGGAACAAAATCACCGAAGGATAGGTCCTCAAATACCTGCGCAATAAAAAGGCGGTAGCTTGTTACGGTATGCATGTTTACGCCGATGTAAGCGCCAAATAAGCAGATCGCGTCGCCAAGGACGGTTAGTACCGGCAGCATTAATGTTGCAGCCAGCACACGGGTAGCTACCAGGTATTTAAAGGGATTGGTGCCGCTAACTTCCATCGCGTCTATCTGTTCGGTAACCTTCATTGAACCGAGTTCAGCGCCTATGCTACTGGCTATTTTGCCTGCAAAGATGAGCGCCGTAATAACCGGGCCGATCTCACGCACGATAGCTATCCCGATCATGATGGGGAGCTTAGACTCAACTCCGTAAACCACCAGTGATGGTCTCAGTTGCATCGTTAGTACCAGGCCCATGATAAACCCTGTTAAGGCGATTAATGGAAGTGACCGGTAGCCGATAACATAGCTTTGAGTTAGCAGTTCCTTTACTTCGTAACGCGGGCGTATCCCCACGGAAAAAAAGCGTGCCGTGAATTTGGATATACTGCCTGTCTCGTTTAAAAATGATCTTGTTTTGGTTACCAAGCTGTTCATCGGTACTCAATTATAATAGGGTTATGGTTTTTTTAAGCCGTCTGAGTTTGAGGGAAAGGAAAATTAAAATGAATTTTTTCATGACGGTTACTTTGATCGTATGCTGGTAGTTGGTGCTTGTAAAATTCTGCTTTAATATGCTTGTATGTAATGACCGCCGTCACTATTTAGCCTGAGTTAGAACACGATTTGCTGAATCTAATCCCCCGGAACGCTCCAAAAGTTTTGAGGAGATTGAGGATGGCATAGCATTGCTTATTGACTTATGGAAAAATAAGCAACGGTACCGTTATGTGCGCAGGGAAATGGTCAACGGTGGAGCCTCCCAAAGCATCCTGGAAATGAAAACATTGATTAACCAGCACCAAAATATCTGTGTTCATCGCATGGATAAATACATCTACGGCAAGGCGTACATCGCGCTCGCCAACAGGGGTAAACAGCAAGCGCGGATAATTTACCTTATTTTGATACTGCTGTTCAAAAACGGTTTGCGCATATTTAGCTTCCATCTCTGGTAAGCTTTTGGCACATAAATGTGCAATAGATACATCAGCCGGCCAGGGCGCCGCAAAATGGGCCAGGTAGGTTACAACGTCAAGCCTACAGTATCGTAGTTCGGCTATATAACACATACGCTCTATGTTTTTTATTTCCCAGCCATAAGGCACAAGCAATAAAGGGCAATTAATTTTTTTTAAAAGCTTGCTGTTGCTTAGTTTACTCCGGGGATTCCCGGCATCGGGCATAACTCCGCATACAATCATTTCTACTTGGTTCTTCGCTGCAAATTCCGCTATTGCAACTTCACCAGCTCCTGATAGTTCTGCCAAGCTGATCTGCGGCTTAAAGCCATTTACTGATTGATTGAAGCACTGTAAATCATCCAGCAGGTAATTTTCACTACGGGCATAGCCCGTGTCTTTATAAAGGCCGCCCGCTACGGCTCTTTCCAACGTTTTTCCGGCATATGTCTGGCAGTTAGCCAACAATAAGTCGGCATGATGGTGTTGGGCTATTAATAGGCCCACCTTTGCCGCGTGTATTGCTTCGGGTGAGTGGTCGTTAATTACAAGGATAGTTTTCATTTGCGAGGCATTTGGAAGCGCTTTGTAAATATCCGCACACATAACCCTTTACAAAATGACCGGCATCACTGAATTTGCTGTTCTACATCAAACCGGGCCCTTATTGGTATGCCGGTACTACATGAGCACCCCTATATAACGCCTCAGCCACTTGCTGATCTCTGCCATACACATCTTTGTAAGTTTGCAGCAAGCCATCTTTCACCTCGCAGGTAAGGTAGGTTACATAAATTGGAAGTGGCTCTTTAAGCCGGTATTGGCGTAGTTGCTTATTTTTAATTGCGCTACGAAGCTCGGCCGGACTGTCCTGGTTTGCATATTGTGCAAGCAAACCCATTGCTAATTGGTCTGCCCCATCCACACGGATTGACCCATTTGTTAAAGCTGATTGCCTGTTTTTAAGCAAGCGCCCGCTTGCTGAGCCAGACAGAATAACATTAGCACCATCCACCTTGAAATTGATCTGATTGTCTAAATTCGGATCAGTGGGTGGAGCGATTAACCGATACTTGGCAGGGTTTTGCCGGGCCGCGGCTATATTTGCGGCTGTAGGCTCCATGCGCCTGCCATCGCGGTCATAAATTTGGTAAGCATGTTTTTCTGTGTAAGTAGGCGCGTTAAGTAAAGAAGGTAGCCATCGGCGGATATCCGGCACGGGTTCGCCAATGCTTATCGCCGTTAATTTTCCGGATGCTACTGCTGTGGGCGTTTGCTTCTTTCCAACTATTGCGCGGTAAGAAAGATCAGTATCCTGCTGGTGAACTTTTAAGGTAAAGGATGGGATATTGATCTGTACGTACCTGCTACCTTTGATAGGAAACCAACGGAGACGTTCCATGTTTACCGCAACATTCCGTAGGGATGCTTCGGGCAAGTCGTAACAATCACCAACCAATACTCCGGCCATTAAATGCATCTGCCGCTGCAGTTCCCGATACTGCGCTGACTTTGGCTGCACATTCTCTATCGCAGCCATGAAATTTTTACTGTGGATAGCTAAGCTCAAAACAGTTTCGGCTGCAACACCATCGTTAATGCGGGAATCCAGCAATTTTGCCGTGTACCTCGGATTAAGTTTGCCGTAATGCAGATCATTAACGAACCTGATTATGGCATCTGTCAGAAAAATATCAAATGCGGCTTTATCATTTGCGCTTGCCAGTGCGTAGTGAGTGGTTAGTGTATTTAACTTGTTGTATAATAATTGAGCGGGATGATAATCGGCGTGGTTTAACCCATATTGCCGAACGCAATCTAAAAGTAACATGGCATCCGAAGCATGAGTACTCACAGTATCTGGGGCAACCCATGCCAGCTTGTAATTTGTGGCTGCATAAAACCTTTTGACCGTTGCCGGATAGTATAGGAAACGGCTTTGTATAATGAGCTGGTTACGGATAGCTGCGGGTGGAGCTTGTACCGCCAATAGTGTGTTGCCGCTTAATAACAAGACAAGCCCTGCCATGCTGATGATGCGATAGAAATATCTGGACTTTTTCATAGTTTACCTTTTTTTAGTGAATATTATTTAGTGCCGCCCCATTTCCAGTTCTTGATCTCCGGCATATCGTCCAGGTATTTGCATATGTATTCGTGATGCTCAACCAGTTTTTTTTCGCAGAAATCAATGAACGCCGGGACTTGCTCCGACAAACCGCCAACCCGTTTTACCGCCTCCATAGCCAGGTGATAGCGGCTCATCTGGTTTAATACCACCATATCAAATGGTGTTGTGGTTGTACCTTCTTCCATAAAACCCCGTACATGGAACCTGGCCGGTTCGGGGCGGCCATGTACCAGGTCGTGGATGATCCTGACATAGCCATGGAATGCAAAAATAACGGGTGCTGTATCCGTAAATAAGGAGGTAAACAGCGCTTCGCTCATACCGTGTGGATGATAGGCCAATGGCGATAGCGACATCAGGTCAAGTACATTAACCAACCGCACTTTGAGATCAGGAAAATAGGCCATTAATAATTCGGCAGCGGCTACGGTTTCCAGAGTCGGCACATCGCCCGAACAGGCCATTACCACATCCGGCATACCGCCCTCATCATTCCCCACCCATGGCCATACGGCAGCTCCTTTAGTGCATAGCTCAATTGCTTCGTCCATCGTGAGCCATTGCAGCTCGGGCTGCTTACCCGCGATAACCACGTTCACATAATCCTTACTGCGCAGGCAATGATCCATTACGGATAATAGACTGTTCGCATCGGGCGGCAAATAAATACGCACTACGGCACTTTTTTTATTCACAACCGTATCAATAAAGCCTGGGCCCTGGTGGCTATAGCCGTTATTATCCTGCCGCCATACGTGCGAGGTCAAAAGATAATTAAGCGACGCTACCGGTTTGCGCCAGGGCAGTTCGCGCGATGTTTTGACCCACTTGGCGTACTGGCTCACCATAGAATCAACAATGGTTACAAAAGCTTCGTAGCAGGGGAATAGTCCATGCCTGCCGGTTAGCAGGTAACCTTCAAGCCAGCCCTCACACAAATGTTCGCTCAATACTTCCATTACCCGCCCGTCTACAGACAAATGATCATCATTCGGGATAATCTGTTCCATAAACCGTCGTTCCGTTACTTCGAACACCGCGTCCAATCGGTTGGATGTCGTTTCATCCGGACAGAATATCCTGAAATTGCGATTTTTAGCATTGAGTTTAAAAATATCTTTCAGGTATTTTCCCAGGTTGCGCGTACTTTCAGATTCTATCGTGCCAGGCTGGCGGATGGGAAGCGCGTATTTTTTAAAATCGGGTAATAGCAATTCTTTTAATAACAAACCGCCATTAGCATACGGCAGTTCGCTCATTCGTTTACCATTTTCTGGTATGAGGTTCACCAGTTCAGGAATTAATGCTCCTTTGTTGTCAAACAGTTCTTCGGGCCGGTAACTGCGCATCCATTCTTCCAGCATCTTTAGCTTTTCCGGGTCTTCCCGCACGCCTGTAAGCGGCACCTGGTGCGAGCGAAAAGTTCCTTCTATAGGCACCCCTTTCCATTCCTTCGGGCCGGTCCAGCCTTTGGGTGTCCTCAGGATGATCATCGGCCAGCTGATGTGCTGCGTATTACTACCATTGCTCGTCCTGGCCTTGTATTGAATGGCTTTGATACGCTGGTAAACAAAGTCGAGCGTTTCAGCCATCAAGCCGTGAACCACCATCGGGTCATCACCTTCCACCAGGAAAACCTCGTAGCCGTATCCGCTGAACAGGGACCTGAGGCGGTTCTCTTCCATCCGTGCCAGAACCGTTGGGCCAGAAATCTTGTAACCGTTCAAATGTAATATTGGCAACACTGCTCCATCTGTTTTAGGATTGATGAACGCCAATGATTTCCAGCTACCTTCCAGCGGCCCGGTCTCGGCTTCGCCATCGCCAATCACACAGGCCGCCAGCAGGTCGGGGTTGTCCATTACCGCGCCGTAGGCATGTACCAATGAATAACCGAGTTCGCCGCCTTCGTGGATAGAACCCGGCGTATGAGCGCTGGTATGGCTCGGAATTCCGCCCGGCGTGGAAAATTGACGGAAGAGTTTTTTCATCCCTTTCGCGTTTTGTTCGATGCTAGGATAAATTTCGGTATACGTACCTTCTAAATAAGTATTGGCCACAATGGCAGGAGCGCCATGGCCGGGCCCGCAAACGTAAAGAATATTTGCTCCCGTATCGTTGATGAGACGGTTTAGGTGAACATAGATGAGGTTAAGGCCGGGCGAAGTGCCCCAATGCCCGAGCAAGCGAGGCTTAATATGTTCAGGCTTGAGCGGCTCCAGCAGCAAGGGATTATCCTGCAAATAGATCTGCCCCACTGCCAAATAATTAGCGGCGCGCCAGTAGGCGTGTATTAGTTCTGTCCTGTTAATGGTTAGTGCGGTCATGATCTGTTATAGTTTGTTGCTGAAGTAATTGTTTGGTATGGCTGGCTATGATTTGTTCCTCGTGTGTGGCCAAAGCATATACTTTTGCCTTTGCCCCCTTAGCAGAGATCAAAACCCGGTTTTGATGATTAGCTTTTGGGTTAAGGTTGATACCCAGAAAATCAAGCGGCTCGCAAATGAGTTCGCGTATGCGTGCCGAATGCTGACCGATACCGCCGGTGAAAACCAGGACATCCAATCCGCCAAGGGCGGCAGTTAACGCACCGATTGCTTTCCTGGCCTGGTAACAGAATGCTTTTACCGCCTCTTCGGATCGCGTATCGTTTTCTTCTTTCGCTAACAGCAACTCCATATTGCTGTGGCCGGCGAGTGCTTTCAGTCCGGCGTGTTTGCTCAACAAGTCATCCAGTTCGGTAACTGTCAGATTTTCATGTTTTAACAGAAACAGGGTGACACCCGGATCGATGTCGCCCGCACGGGTGCCCATCAGGATACCACCAGATGGACTAATGCCCATCGTTGTTTCCACACTTTGGCCGTTTTGTATGGCTGTAATACTTGAGCCGTTGCCCAAGTGGGCAACAATGACCTTTTTTTGGGTTATTGCCGGCGAAATTGTACCGAGCTTGTTCATGATATATTCGCAGGATATACCGTGGAAACCGTACCGTATGAGCCCCTTATCCCGGTAAAGGGACGGTAATGCATAATACTTGGCCACATCCGGCATATCCCGATGGAAAAAAGTATCAAAACACGCTACGTGCAAAGCATCCGGGAACTGTTTGCGGAAAGCTTTGATCACCTTGATATCGTCCGGCAAATGGTTCGGGGCAAGGTAGGCCCAATGTTGTAAACTATTCAATAAGTCCGCATCTATCACACAAGGCCGTCTGTGCTCCGGGCCGCCTTGTACAATACGATGGCCAATTGCCGAAAGCGGATAATGCTGCCTGTTAAGGTGGAACCATGATACGATCTCCTTCACCGCGGTATGTATATCCTGGTGTGCTATCGGGTAATTGACCAGTACCATCCCGTTGCGACTGGTAATATTAAAGTGACTTTCAGCGGTATCAGCCAGCTCAACGCTCCCCGTCAGTTCAGCTTCTAATTTATCAGAACTGAAAAGGCTGAACTTGATGCCCGATGAACCGCAATTCATCGCTAAAATATAAGATCGATTTTCCATGGTCTATTCGTTTGAATGAAGTATAAGTAGTGGTACGGCAGTGTTTTTTGCGGTTTTTTTGGTATAACTCCCTTTAAAGATCTCTTCAAAAAAACCATGGTGATGGTGTACCATCACCAACAAGTCAGTTTCAAAGCCGGAACTTAATTTTTCTAATGCCGCTACACGGTTATCATCCGAAATTATTTTGGTCGATATTTTAGAATAAGAAGAACGCTGAACGATATCATTCAAAAATTGGATTTCCCAGAGCTTGTGTTCCGAGTGGTGTCCTGTGGGTTGGATGTGAGTGATATGCAATTCCGCATTAAGCGACCTGATCAATGGCATCAACGAAAGTATCATCTCCAGATCCTGACCGGGATGCCTGAAATCGGAGGCGAAAGAGATTTTTCCGGGCAAACTAATCTTTGCTTTCGGAGGTACCAGCAGTAAGGGTTTTTTCAGGTAGTCGATCATGGTCTTGCTGTGATTGGCCAGTAAGAGGGTGTTAATACCTTCATGATGCGTTCCCATGATAATCATATCTGCAGCTTCCGAAGTACCAGCATTTTTTAGGACCTCCGCCACAGGGCCAATCTCGTTCAGTAGTTTAACCGAAGGGATAAATGTGCCGTGGACAGACTTTTTCAATTCTTGCTTAATCTGTTGCAGCTTGTTTTCATTATCCTCAAGGATATCCTCATGAACTTCTGTCGGCCAAACTACAATACCTACCTGCGGCAACTCGGCAGGAATCATAAAGGCATGGCATATCATAACATTGGCCTGTAACTGCTGGGCGAGCCTATAACCATATTTTACGGCGTGATTGCCTGTTTCCGAAAAATCTGTGGCTAAGAGTAAAGTTTTCATAATCAATATTTTGATTATTCAAAGCTGTCGATTTAACATTCTTGATCAAATGATTTTCGTCACCCCGAAAATTGATCTGGCTCAGTAAATTTTGGGGAAGTGTCGTGTCGGAGTGATCAAATAAATTTGTACTCCCAAAATGCAAGCAACTCAATTATGCCGTTGCCTGGTTATTTCTTCATCGGGATTATTTCACAAAACAGAAGATTCAATTTTTGCTATTCCCAAGCGGCATAGGTTACAGTAAGAAAACCGATGGGTGTCGAACTTCTCGAATAAATTTTGTGTTTTTGTATATTGCTTATTTACAGCAGGTTATAGGCAATAAAAAAAGCGGCATACCAGAATTAAATCTGGATTTTGCCGCTTTCGCCTGTTTGGTAGCGGGGAGCAGGATCGAACTGCCGACCTTAGGGTTATGAAAGTTGCCACAATTGAAATGAGGCGATGCAAAAAATACCCATATGGCGTTTAAACGCAGTTTTCTCTTTCAGGTCATCACACTACATCACATATTGATACAGCCATTGTATGAACATTGTATGACCAAAACTAATAGCTTTATCGGGAGATAAAGAAGGGTTTTAAACACATTTTCATCATGGCAACCGTAAGGGTTTACATCAGGAAACGCGCCGCCAAGGACGGCAAGTTTCCAATTTCAATTTGCATTACGATCAATCGTAAGCAGGAGTACATTCTCACCGGACAAAAACTTGACAGTTTAAGCCAGTGGGATGAAAAATCGCAACGCGTCAGAAAAACGCATCCGAATGCAACGCGCCTGAACAATTTCCTGCTGACGGAATTAGCCAAAGCCAATGATAAGGCATTGGAACTGGAAACCAAAGGCAAGGTTTCAGCAAAGGCGGTGAAAACTGAATTAAAGCCTGTTGAAGAAAGAATAGTCTATTTCAGGGATATTGCCGACCGGCATATGCAGGAACAATTTCAATGCGGAAATTATGATGTTATTAGAACTGATAAAGCGCGGCTGAAACGCTTTTATGAGTTTGCCAAAGATGGCAAGGTTACTTTCCCGGAAATCAATTCAGAATTTATGCAGCGTTATGTTGTATTTCTGAAATCGGCAAAAAAATACCGTTTCAGCGATAAAAGCGCGATACAACCATTAAGCGAACGGACAATTACCAACCACCTGATTATTGTCCGCACGATTTATAATCGAGCGATTTCGGCAAAACTTGCCAGTAAAGAAGATTACCCATTTGGGGCACATGGCAAGGTTACCATCAGGTTCCCTCAATCCGCCAAAGTGGGTTTAAGTGAAACCGAGATAGCCAACCTTGAAACATTGGACTTGTCCGGGCATACGCCGATTTATAACGATGCCCGCAATATTTGGCTGACGGAATATTTTTTTGCAGGCATGCGGGTCACTGATTGCCTGTTGCTGAAATGGACGGATTTACAGGATGGCAGACTGTATTATCAAATGTCGAAAAACGGCGAGCATGGTTCGTTGAAAGTGCCGGGCAAGGCTTTGGCAATTATTGAGCAATACCGCTATGGCTGCGGCGATAAAGTTAATAACAGGCATAACCTGATATTCCCTTACCTGAAAGATTTACCATCACTGGATGACCGTTTCGCACTGCGCCGCAGGATCTCGCATGTGGTAAAGCGGCTGAATAAGGCAATGGGCAGTATCATGGTGATGATCGGCAGCACCAAAAACGCCTCGCAACACAAGGCGCGGCACTCTTTTGCGCAACGCGCCGAAGAAAAAGAAATCCATCCTAAGGTGCTGCAAAAGCTATACCGCCATGAAAGCCTGCTTACCACAATGGGTTACCAGTCGAATTTTTCCACCAAAAAAGCGGATGATGCAATCGATGCCGTGATTGGGTTCTAAAATAACTGGGGGCGAAAGCTTCCAGTTATTTTATTTTAACATACTGAAAAGACGGTAAATGATTGACTTTTGCCTGCGTTCGGTATATATTTGTATAAAAGGTGAAACGATGAAAATGTTAGTGGAAATAGCAGATAACAAGGCTGCAAGCTTTAAGGAACTGATTAAACAACATTCCTATGTGAAGGCGAAAACGATATCCGAGCCGAATGCCGCGATATTGGAAGAAATTATGCACATTAAAAAAGCCTTTAAGAACCTCGAAAAGGTAAAGGCTGGCAAGTTGAAGACGCGCCCGGCTTCCGAATTGCTTAATGAGTTATAATGTCATTACAATTGAGCCGTTCGATAAGGATTTGAAACGGCTCATCAAAAAATACCCCTCTCTTAAGCAGGAAATCACTAACCTTTTCAATTTGCTGGAGACCGATCCAACGGCTGGTACGCCGATGGGCAAGGGTTGTTACAAGATCAGGCTTGCCATTGCCTCGAAAGGAAAAGGCAAATCCGGCGGCGCTCGTGTTATAACGCATTGCGCCGTTGTTGAAACAACGGTTTTGCTTTTGTCGATTTACGATAAATCGGAACAAGCGGATATTTCCGATAAGGAACTGCAAAAACTGCTTGATAGTATTTGAGAATAATTATCCAACAACAATCCTCCCTAAAAACAAAAACGTGCCGCAGGACGTAAGCCACAAAAGCGCGCGGGGAAAAAACGGCAGGTATCAAATCCTCTTATAGAGCGGGTATCTTAAACGGAATATGATGCTCCTTGCCGTTATATCTTTCAACTGGCAAAGGGGACCTTTTTGAGTGGGCCAAAAGGGGTCATTTTGGTGTGTTTTATCCAGTTATATTATCGTTTTGATTAATTCAATTGAAATAACGGCGGGGCAATTATTTCTTTACGAGGGTCATTAACCCGGAACTGATCCTAATTCGACCTCCACCGCTATAATGTGAGCTTATTAAATTTATAAAAATATAACGGTGGAGTAATTATTTCTTCACTAAGGTCATAAACCTTGAACTGGTCCTAATTCAACCTCCGCCGTTATATTTTAATTCGCTATCAAATATGTTCTAAACATCAACGCTTTTATAATCCTTTTGATAGAGCCGATTTTGATGTACGCAAGTAAAAACGCGGTTGATTAATTTTACACGCACGGCATTAATAACGGACATTTTCGGTTTGCCCTCGGCGATCTTTCGCTCATAATAAATCTTAATGTCCTTGTCGTACCTTAACGCGCCCACGGCACAGATGTGCAGTAAGGATTTCATCCTCTTATTGGCAATATGCGAGACGCGTGCCCGTTGCAAAAATCCACCGGATTCGTTTTTAAATGGTGCCACGCCAGCATAGCAGGCAAATTTTTTAGCCGTTGAAATATCTTTAAACTCATTGGTATGAATAATCATTTGCAAGGCTGTAATCAAACCGATGCATGTTACCGAAGTAACGATATCAAATAACCGCTTGAGATGTTCGTCTTCTGCGATCAGCGCTGAAATATGTTTCTCCAAAGAATCAATATCCAGCGCAATACTGGTAAGGCTTCTTTTACACAAATTATAGGTTTCGGAAGCCGCCCCTTTTTTCAAAAAATCCTTTTGTTCCAGTAACGGGTTTTTAAGTGCGACCTGTGTAGTCATTAGCCTTACACGAAGCGCGGACAGATCAGCCAATTGTTGCACAACCTTTCTTTTTGGCACCCATAGCCTAAGTTCGTCCCGATGCCGGTAAGCATATGCGGCGATACGCATGGCATCTACTTTGTCATTTTTGCCCCTGATATTCCCTAAAGAATTTCTTATATGCAAGGGGCTTTCCTGAACGATATTCGCTTTAAACTTTTTAAGTACGGCAATCACTATGTTGCAATAAATGCCTGTACTTTCCATACAGAAAACCGCCCGGCTCATGATAAATTTCGGCAGGTTCTTGAATTCATTTACCAACTCGGTTATAGAGGCTGCTTGATTACCGATTTCTTTGTGGTAAAGGTAAATACCGCCTTGCTGCACGGCAAAATCAAGTTCATTACGTGATACATCGATCCCTATAAAATAGCTGTATTTTTTAGGTTTATCGATTGCCATTGCACTTATATAATTTAAAATATATAAATAGTTAAATCATTCCAGTTTTAGTACTTTGCATCGCCGCATCAATGCTAATCTTTCTTTCGCCTGTAATTCGTAATATTTCGGGATAAATCGATGGTAAAGGCTGCATTGCGGGTCTTTGCCGTCAACGCGATACACAGGGCATCCGCTTGTGCAAACGGAACGATAGCGGCATTTTTTGCAATCGTCTGATTTATCATCCTCATGATGCTCACCGCTTGCGATCATATCGACAAGGTCTAAACCGTCATCAAAAATGGAATAGGCAGATTGTGTTTCGGTGCCGAATTGTACATGACAATATTTGAAACTGCCATCAACATAAATTGCACCGCCAGAGAACCCGGATGCACAGGTTTGAAAACCTAACTCATTCGGCTTTAAGTCGCAAAATTGGTAGCGTTTGGAAAAAGCCCAGCCATTTTGTATGGCTTCTTGCATAATGGTGTAAGATGCTGAAAGATATTGATCCAGCAATTCCGCATCTATATGTGCGCCTTTCACAATCGAATACCGAAACGGAATATCAAGCGCAATCAAATAGCGGGTCAATTCAGGCAAACCAATTAAATTGAGGTTGGTTACCACAGTATTAACCGACACGGGAATACCAGCCGCTATTAGTTTCCGCAAATTGGTATCAACGATGCCGAATGAACCACAACCTGACCGGAAACTTCTGGTGGCATCGTGCGTGGCTTCTACACCATCCAGCGATACGCCATATCCAATGCCGTATTGCTTAGAAAACGCAATGATCTCATCATTCAGTATGGTCAGATTGGTAACAAAGCCGACATCAAACTTGCATCCCGCATCGGCCAAAACCTGTTTGGCTTCGGGGATAAATGTTTTCCAAACATTGAACTGCCCCATCGGTTCACCTCCGGCCAGCCGGAGCCTAATATGCCGGATGCCTTTTAATTTAACTGCTTCTAATAACTTAAGCAGCAATTGTTGCCGTACCGCATCGGTCATGCCTTTGCCCGTGTTCAGCGTGGAAATATAACAATGGCTACAGCCAAGATTGCACGCATTGGTGGTGTGTATCCAGAAATTCAATGATTTTGGTGCGGATGGTTTTTCCGGCACGGTAAAACCGTTGAAACTGACAATCTCGGTTTTACCAAGCATCGATAGAAATTGCTCCAGCGTATCAGATGGTATAGACAAGTTATCGGCAATTACCTGAATATCATCGACACCGTTTACCGCCTGTAATATTTCGTATTGGCGATCGTTCAACAGCCGGAATGAATTTGGATAGGAACAGTTTACCGCGTAGGCAAAACCATTGCCTACGCGATTGATGAGCAGTTCAGGAGATCTCTGCGGTATCAAGGAGTTCATGTTTTAGGAATCCATTTGATTATCTACACAATCAAGATTTTCATTAACAGAGGTCTCTATTTCAAACCTATTGCCGCAATCTCCATACATGATGGAATTATCTGCGGAGTTACCGGAAAGTTGGGCTGAACTAATTGTTGCAAGATCGTCAAAAAGGATGTTGTTGTTTGTTGTTAACATGGTAATTATATTAAATGGTTTCTAATTCTTTCTCTTGTTTATGTATCCGTGTCAATAATGTATGAACGGAACTTGGGTGCCATTTGCCGCCGGGGCGGAAGGTCGGCACACCTTTCTTATTTAATTCATCGCAAACCGCACGGCCTGTAACGATCCCGCGTTTTTTTAACCGCTGTATAACCGGGAACAGTTTCCGGGCAAAGTCTTCCGCTGCCTGTTTATTGGCCACCGATAAAAATAATTTGCCATTTTTACCGAGTTCAACACCGCGATTTTTTGCAGCTTTCAACGCTTCTTTTGTCGTTTCACTGATCCGCTGGCGCTGATCTTCGGCAACTGCCGCCAGAATATGGATCGTAAAACGATTAGCATGGGGATTATCGGCCACTTTTACTTCAATTTTAGAACGTGAGTTAAATATTTTTGCAATCTGCTCAACATCCCGCCCAAGCCTGTCGAGCCGTGCAACTACTAAAGTTGCCTTGTTCTGTTTGCACAAATCGAGCGCATCGAATAATCCGGCACGGTGTTTCCGTGTTGATTTGACTTCGACCACCTCCGTCAGCAACTGGTAATCGTTGGCTTTGCAATAATGCTCAACCGCGCTTTGTTGTGCTTCCAGCCCTAAACCGCTTTTGCCCTGTTTGCCCGTCGATACCCGGTAATACCCAATCGCTTGCTTCATGGACTATCTCTTTTTGTTCACCGTTAAACCATCCACTATATTTGAATGAAAATTGGTTAAAAATCGTTTAATGGAAATTTCGAACCGATTGTAAATCAATAGATTTAGATTTTGGCTATCGCAGAAAAATCGGGCTTTTTATCCATGGATTGAGGATGGTTTGGTAATAAGCAAACCGAAATCGTTTTTTTTATTTTACGGTGGCAATAATGGCTGTGGTTCTTACGCTTGTTCTTTCGCTCCTTGCCTTGCTGACTACCTATTATCAAGCGTATTTGCAACGCGTCCATAACCAAAAATCGGTCAAGCCATTGGCACAGATTGATTTTGAGGATCGTGACGGAACGCTATTTGTTCATGTGCAGAATAACGGGGTCGGTCCATTCACTGTAGATAAATTGATATTCACCAGAAACGGGAAAACATACGATCGAATAGAAGACAGCTTGGAAATTGACCCCAAAAGGTATTATCACGTAGAAGTTAACGATACAAATAAGAAAGTGATTATTCCGGGCGGGTTTCTGGTGGTATTCTCGGAAACGCTTAATCCAAATGACAATCAAGAAACGATTGATTTGTTTCGTCAAGAATTGTCAAAATTGCACTTGAAAGTTGAAGGGCACGATATCTACGATAACAGCATATCAATCGAAAAAAGCCTTAAGTGGTTTGGGCGGCATTTATAACAGGCGAAATGAATAATTCTAAAACACACCGATTTGGAAATTTTGGTTTTAATTTATTTTTTAACTTTCCAGCTTCTATTACCGGTGGCATCCGCCACTATTGTGATAAGGTTAAAACCCCGAAACAGCGAGTGTGCCGGGGCTTTATTTTTATGCGTGAGGGATTGCAGTGAAAAGCCCACAGCCCGGAGGGCGCGGACTTGCAACACAAAACCCGGCCCATCGGGTCACGCCCAAAATTCAGATTTAGATTTCCGGTTGTTTTCCCGGTTGTATTTGTGTCTGTTGTTCCCTTGTTTTTTTGACCTGTTCAAGGAATGCGGCACGTTGTTGTTCCTTGCTTTGTTGCTTTGTGCCGGATGGCTGTTCCATGTCTTTAAATTCCACCTTTGGGGCTTCTTGCTTATAAGGGTTTTGCGCTTTTAAGGTTTCGATGTTTTTCTTTTCATGGCTTCGTAAAGCTTCCTGGTTTTGTTCGCGTTCCGTCTGGCGTTTCCTTACGTTATCAATCATGCCCTGAAACTTCTCGCCCTGTTTGGTAAATTGCTTATCACTGGGCTTGTTCGGATCGGGGCCTTTATACCCATGTTGTTTAGCTGTTTGATAAGCACTTTGCTTATATCTGGTATCAATGCCTTTCAGCCCGTCCTCATAATTTAATTGGCGGTTTTGTCCGGTGCGGCGATTGTGGTCATTTAAATGAGCCGCTTGCTCGGCATACTTACCCGGATAATCTTCCCGCTCCTTAAAGTAATCGCGGGAGAGTTTCACAAAATCGGGATAGCCCTCATACTCCATTTTGTTCAGGTAATCCTTAACAAAAAGCGGGATTTTTTCCTCTTTATCATTCATAATAATTGAGTTTAGGATTTCTTTGTGATATTATTTATCAATAAATATCGGGAGAATATTTTAATGTATAAATACGAACTTTCTTTCTGGGACACGTTCCGCGATAAAAACGGTGTACTGGAATGTTCCAAATGGTTTTATGGCGATCAATATTCCGACCGGTTTTTATTCCACGATCCCAAAAGCCTGCCGCGTTTTGGTCATCTTGCCCGTAAAGCCCTCATGCATTATTTAGGCGACCATTATAACCCGCACAAAAACGCCATTACCAATGAGCCGTTTATCCGCCTGCTTATTCAAGGTTTTATTGAATACCTGATAACCCATAAAACAATCGGCCATGATTGGGATTATATCGATAACTTTTTAAAAAAAGTGATCGGTGACCTGTACGACGTTCCCCTTGCATACGATCAGAATCGTATCGATCAGGGCATCTTGCCGCCGTACAGGGGCATCCTGCATGATGTCGGGCCGCAACAACCTTAACGCTCATATTCCATCCTGCGGCTTGGCTGTGGCTGGCGTTGTGCCTGCATCTTTTGCAAAAACTCCTGCCTTTTTTGCGATTGTTCCGGCGATGGCTGTGTTTTGGTGGTGCCAGCTAATTGAATAGGTTCTGGTTCATTAGCACCAAAACGCTTTTGCTGTTCTTCGCCATTTTCGCCCCATTTGGCTTTATGGGCCGCGTAATCCTCTTTCAGGATTTCTTTCACGCCGTCCGGCATCTGTTTATAGCTGCCAAACGTATTGACCATTTTAGCATAGCGGCGGTTTAAATCCTGTTTGGCTTCCTGCGCATCTGCATGAAAACCCAGCCATGCATTTTGATACATGCCGTTCATTTCTGTTTCAGTTGGTTGTGATGCGTTTGTGGTTTCATTGGTTTCCTCTTTCATGATTGAAAAAATTTAAAGGTGAATAATAATTATGTTGGTTTGTAAAATTGTGCAGCTTCAATAAAGCCAAGCGTTTTATCCGGCGGCTTTTGTTGCAGGCTTGTTGTGATTTCATAGCCACAGGAAACAAACTTTTGTTTCTGTACCGCGCGTTGATCGGCAGCATTTCCCTTGAATGAGAAACACACCCGCAATGCAATCAAGACGGACCATGTTATCTCACGCGTCAGGGAACGGTTGCGTTCTCTGACATCCTTCACGTTCTGCAAAAACTTCTGCCGCGCGTCATCCTGTGCGGTGGTTTCAAGGGCAGGTGTTTTTGCAGAACCGGACGGGATATTTTCAACGGGCTTTTGTTCCTGTAAATGGCTGCGTTGCTGCTTGATCGCTTGCATTTCCCGGATCGCTTCTTTTTCCGGGATCAGTTCCGTTTCACCAAAACGCACCCTTACTTCTTTGGTGTTGATCCCATCCAGTTTTTTCACCAGATCGAATGAAACACCATCCGCATCAATCACGCGAAACGGCCTGTCTGTGCCTTTGGCGATTTTATAGTTATTCGCTTCCGCTTCTCTTAAAAACTCGTCTGCCGTATTTGTGCGCTTCCATATCTCCGTTAAAGTTTGTTTATGGCGGTCGCGGTTTTTGTTCTTCTGCGGGGTCGGCCTATGGTTTAATTTCTTTTCCATTTCCGCCCGCGCCCGGTCATGGGCTTTATAATTATGCTCGTATGTTGCCATTGTGCCGCGCTCATGGTTATATCGCTCAAAAACGATATGGGCATGAACACGTGCGCCGGGTTTTTCATGCAGCACCACAACCCGGCGTTGATCTTCATAGCCTAATTGCTTGGTAAGAATATCAATCGACTGTTGCCATTCTTCCATCGTCATGGCCCGGTCGGTCGTATCATCCGGGTTAGGGTTGATATAAGCATGGTAAACACTCTTATCGCTGCGAGTCAGTTCGCTATTTAATTGCATGCTGTAAAGCATATCTTTTAAATGAGATGCATCCGCATCATTGCGCCCATCTACATCAAAAATTGAGATGCGTTCGTTCTCGCCCATTGTCAATAAATAGCTGGCAAGCTGTGAAGCGTTACCGCGTGGTTTTCCTGCGATTAGCATGTTTGATAATTTCCATGAGTTCCCGGCTTAGTCGGGTAATTTCTGTTATACAATGCCGGATCATTCCCGGTTCAATTTGAGGGTCATTGCCTATATTGACCCATATATTCATTGCTTTTGCGTATTGATTAAGGTTACTACCTTGCTTGCTTAACTCGGCAAGCAATCTTAAATAATCCCTTCGGTCTAATAATTCATCTTGGCCCTCAAGTCGCTTGCGCATGTAATCACTGACCGACAAGCCATTATTTTTCGCCTGTTGCTGATAAGTCAATTTTTCATCGGCGTTTACGCGAAACCTAAAAAAAAGGTCGCGTTTTTCGCCGCCATTTTTGCGCGTGCGTTTCATGTTCTTTTTCATTTTTTAAAGAGGGCCATAGTTTTTAATGTAGGGCACCGCTAAATTCAGGCAGGACAGCGAATTTAAAACGATCATATCATCCGTATGATTGCGGGTTTTCATGATCGTCAGGAACGTCAGGTAATCAAACATGCCCTCGAACAGGTGTATTTTATCGGGTTTGGGAATGGTTCCCCGGATAAAGGTAATATCCTTTGTTCCGATATTGCCTTTGAAATTAGGGTTCCGTAATTCATAGCCATTTTCTTCGTTTTTAACGCCCAAAGCATAAAAGCTCTTTTGTGTTTTTTTATTGTACACATGGACTTCTTTCAGACATTTCGGCGTGTAGTTTAAGGATATGCCCCGCTTTTGCAGATAGGCGATCAATGATGGTTCCTGAATGGCATGGGCCTTGGTTAAAACCAATGATCGCTCGCTCTCTGCATTTCTGGGCACTACATCAGGAATAATCAGCAAAGGCTTGGAATTTGCCGTCATGTTGTTTATACAGCGCAAGGCATCCGAAGCCGTGTTGTTTTCCTGCGTGCATTTTAAGTAATGGCAAACAAAATCGACGCTATTGCCCCCGGTGCCGTCCCCGAAGTCGTGCCAGAGATTACCGGTCACATGAAAACTTGCAGTATTTTCCTCCCGCAGGGGTGACAGATACCAGCTTTCTTTTTCGTTTTGCTTCACTGGAAAAGCATTGATCTTTTCCAAAATTAAAGACATGGGTAGGTACGTGTAGATCGAATTTTATTACATCGTCGGTTTTTTCACACCGAATCACTATCGAACCTGTTATGAAACAGATTCGATAGTTCGGATTTTTAGATCGTTGATTTACGCCGGTTGTAATAGAAACAGATTGGTTGCTGTTTCAACGGATGCCCGTACAGGGTCAAGATTTAACCGTGCATAGATTTCGGTTGCCTGTGGTGATTTATGCCCCAGGCTCTTGCCGATGATCGAGAGGCTCGCTCCGCTGATAGCCTGGTAACTGCCAAAGGTTCGGCGGATATCATGCAAGCGAATATCGGTGACACCCTGGGGAAGCTGAAAGTTTTCCGATTCCGCCTGTTTGATGATTTGCTTGAATGGCATGCCACCATCATACGCACCAGACATTCGTTTTCCGAGGCTATCTAACCAGCAAGCATTTTTTTCATTCTGCTGCCATAACAACAAGGTCGCCCGTTCTGTAATTTTCTGCCAGTCAGTTTTGACGCTGGCGGTATGTTTTTCACAATCTCCTTTTTTCGGAAACACCCATTGGCTTTGTGCTACCTCAAAACGGCGTTGCAGAATTTCCATGGCGCGGGGCATCAGTGGCACCGTTACCGGGTCGCCATTCTTGGTATCCGGGATGCGCCACTCGCAATATTCCCAATTGATCTGCTCATAGCGCATCATCAAAGTATTGGTTCTGCGTGCGCCGGTGAGAAACAACATCCATAAATAATCCCGTACCGTCTCGCTTTCGTAATCATTGATCGCTTGCAAAATAAACGGCAACTCGGCAGGTAATATGAACCGGTCACGGGACTTTTCCTTATACTTTTTGATGCCGGTTGTGGGATTATTACCCTCCCAACCCCATTCGGTGGCCTTATTGTAAATCGCCCGGATGCGCTGCAGCATTTTATTGGCCTGGTATAACCCGTGGTCACGATAAATGGTTTCGTGCAGCCGTTTGATTTCAGGGCGTTTGATGTCCGAAATCTTCCGCTTGAACCAGTGCGGTACAAAGCGGGTAATATCCTGCTGATCGGCCAGCCAGGATTTTTTATGAACCTTGCTGTAACGGTGCAAATATTGGTCGAATAGCTGCCCGAAATTCATTTCATTACGAATTTTGCGCCTTTCGTTTTGCGGGTTGATGCCCATGGCAATCTGGCCAAGTTTGATTTTAGCGAGTTTTCGGGCGTTTTCGATGGTCAGATCGGGGTATTTACCCAAAAAGATCTTCTCGGTTCTACCGGCAATCTTTTTGATCACATAGAATGATTTTGCGCCGCTGGGCTGGATGGCAAAGAACAGCCCTCTGACCTGGGTGTCCTTGTAATAGCTTCTGTTGCCTTTGGCTGGTATTGGCAGTTTATCTAATTCAGAGATCGTAAAGTTAAAAGTTTTAGTCATCGGTAGCCTTTCCTGTGGGTTAGGTCGGTGCAGCCACGGTTCTCCCCTGGTGAGTAAAAACGGGCCGGTGGGAATAATACCAGTTAAGGCCGGTTTCGATGACTAAATCGTTGATCGTACTTAACAATTAATGCTTGCTATATGGTAAATAAAATGAAAAAATCAAAAAGAGATTTCGTGGCCGAAGGCCTTGATTATTTTAACCATACTTGGTTCCAGAATGAACTGGTCAAAACGGCTTTAAGTGATACACAATTCACCCACCGGTGGATGACCAGCCTGCGCCCCGCACTGGAGATCCTCTTAAAGGTTAACATTACGGACAAAGAAAAGCTGCTGACACCGGAAGAACAGATGGCATTTGATCAACTGGCAGTTAAGTTCGAGGGCCTGCTCCGCGATCTCTGCGGGATGGCGGGTTTAACGACGATTAAAGTAAGAGAAGATCAAACCGTTAATAAAGATGTTAACGAGCTTTTGCAAAGCCCCGAATTACAAACCAAATTTAAAAAAGACGACCTTGACTTTTGGCTTTATACGTTCACTGCATGCGGCTATAATATCCGGAATAATGTGGCACATGCTTTTTATTATGACCATAATTATACTGTTGCCTTATCCAACATCCTGTTAGTGGCCTACGTCCGTCTCGCCAAGTACAACGATATCGTCCGGAAGGCCATGAAGATCAGTGAAATACAAAAGTAAAGCACAAAACTTAGGGACAACCGGATGGCTTCTCAGTCGCGATCCTTAAAATGCCCAGAACGCATTAAAATAGTTTTGACTATCCGGAAAGCATGTTTAGATTTGATATTATTCCATTATAACCGATTATATTATCCTAATTAAATATTGCTTCCTAAACCAAACTTGTCATGGCTAAAAGAGACCCGGAAAAAACAGCGAGAAATAAAATCATAGATGAATTGACAGCCAAGCTTCAGGGGATGGAAGCAGAAGTGCTGAAGAAAACCCGTATCGATTCTGTCCATTCCCTGCATGGTAAAATCGGCGGAAAATTTGCGGACTATATCGACATCAAAAATGAGGTGATCACTTCAGCAGACCATTTTATTAGTTCCTGGTTGCAGGGATATGAAAAACGGGTATTGGAAATGAGGGATTATCCCGACAGTCCCGAATGCGAAACCTTCAAGCTCTTACAAAAGTATAAAGTTTTCAAAGAATACCTGCTTGTTTTTTTAGAGCGGACCTACCTCAGAAATTATGAGGCTTTATCAAAACTACGCCCGGCAATTGAGGACAGCGAAATCTGGATCGGACAGGAAAATGCATCTTATGGATTATTGATCACCCCTCGGTTTCCAAACGATAAATGGGAAAATGACAAGAGCGAGATCAGACATTTCGACAAAAAATACTGGACTATAGGGCATGTTTTGAAGACGGGACTAGTAGTACCCGACGAATTCGAGATCATGACATTTCCTACAGTGGATGATTACCTCAAATTCTTTAAAAACGTTATTGTGCGGAATTCCGGTTCCGCTTACGAAAAGCCTATTGCACAGCATTATATCGATTATGTAAAAGGGCATGAAAACCCGGAAAGCGTGCCATTGCTTATTCCTGAATTTCGGTATGATGGGTTATTGAAAAAGCATAAGTACAGACTCGATTTCACCATTATTCAATCAGATACCCTAAATAAAGTTGGTTTTGAACTTTCCCCCTGGTCAAGTCACGGGCATCTGGCCAAAACAGCCAGCTTGACCAATAAGGAGATCAATGAAATGGCCAAAGATAACTTTGAAAAAGAAATGCGCAAACACCGCGATTTTTTTAAAAAGCATGGTGTATTCGTGATGATCTATACCGATACCGAACTCGCCGATACTAAAGCTATTTTTGAGGACATGAAGAAATATTTAGAGCCAAAAACGGCAGGCAAGCAGTTGAAATTTCATATCATGGAAGACTTCTTTAAAAAGGACCTGCTGAAAAAATAAATAGCACGGATGCGTATAAACTATACCGTATGCGCAGCATTAGCTACCCGTTTGTTGAATAAACAACGATTAAAATAAAGTCAGCTGCACCATACTAACTTCACATGCTGCAATCGCTTTTAAGGTTTTTTGCAGCACATGCTGCTTATAATTCGTCGTGTCGGTATTACCGATATACTGCGACATTTTGGCTTTCATTTCCGCCAGGGCAGCCGTTAAAGCCGCTTCGCGGTTAGGATATTTTGTGCAAAAAACGCATAGCGGGCCGCTGCTACCGGCAGTACCATAATTGCAGCTTAAAGCATAGGCCCAAATGCCATTTGGCCCACGCCCGATACGAATTTCGCTTTGCTCCAACTTAATAACCTCACGGTCTAAGAACTTCGGTGCTGCGAACCAGCCGTATTGATTAAACGCAATATCTGTAAATCCGAACTCCAGTGCCCTGCGGTGTTCATTTACATTCATTAGTATCTGCTGGAAACTATCACCGAAGCCTGCGAACCAGGCTAAAGCTTTTTCGTCGTCTTTTTCAATAACTGAAACAATTTCAGCCATAATCTCCCGCTCGTAGCGCATCAGGTGGTTGTCAGCCATGTGTTCGTCAATGGCTGTTTTGGACTGAAGGGTTAATGCAAACTTTTCCATAAGCTAAAAATTAAGTTTTTATTACCTTACAGTGCGCGGCGGGTGCCTGTCAAGGGCCTCGCGAAGCGGGGTTTATATACCCTTGACGGGCACCTGAATAGCGCGCTACCTTTGTTGTAAAAACTTAATTTTTAGCGGAAAAGAGTGTTACCCGGAACACAGCGCTTTAGAGCATTGCTGGATAAAACCTGTCCGCCCGTATAGAAGTCGTCATTAAAACCAAATAAAGGCAACTGCCGTTGTTTTGGTCAGCGCAGGGACGGCTTTAGCCGCCTGGGCTGGCGAAGCGCAGCCAAAACTGCGGCTGTTGCAGCTGCTGGAAATGCTGGCGATCCGCAGCGGCGTGCGCGTTAGCGCGCAGAGCGAAGGCGAACCTGCATTTCCAGCGTTAAAAGTTTAAGGCTGCCAGTAATAACAAGGAAAAATCTACTTAACAATGTATCACCATCAAGTTTGAGTTGCATCAATTTGTACCCCGCCTTAAATTCTTCAAAATCGGTTATAATCTGATTAGGTTTCGGATTTATTTGAAGGCTTGTTAAATCGCTCAGGCCAGATCTGTTCATCGCTTTAAATTACCGAAATGGTTTGAACTCTATATTGTAACCTCTACATCAATTCCAAATGACTTTATATCATCCTCAAATTGAAAATTGCCCATCAATGTTCCTGGCCGACCTTTTTTATTTTAATGCGAGGATTGCGCCCAGTACAATACTAATGATCTTGATCGAATAATTGAGAATGTTGGTGATTGTCTTTAATCGTCCTTCCGTGATGGAAAATAGCTTGGTTAGCAGATCGATAACGATTTTGCGGGCAAAGATGGCCACGGTCAATCCAGGGATCGTAAGAAGGAAGATGGCAAAATAAAACGCCGCGTATTTTTTCAGATTGTCGATATTCTTCATTTCCTGGACGCTGACTTCGCCGATACTAGCTACGTAGAAGTACCCACCTTTAATCATGATCTCCGCAGCACCCTTAAAGCACAGGGCGGCGAGCAAAGCTAATGAGATAAGTAAAGCCGCTTTGCCTACGGACTGCCTGCCTTGGAAACCGGCGGAAAAACTCAGGCCGATGCAGATCATAAACAGCAGCCATATCAGCATCCCGTTTGCCAGGGTGATATCCTTGCGCGTTAAAACTACGGCTGCGATGACCGAAAGCAGGCAGCCGAAGGCCACGTTGGCCCAGTAGGGTTTTATTTCCATCAGTTCAGTTCAAATAATGCTTCAATATACTGCTTAGGCTCCGGATTCAATAACCTGGACGGGCTTTTCAGGCCTAGTGTTTTTTCAAAATGCTGTACGAACGTAATACAGTCGTTATTAAATAACTTGTACCGTTTGGACCTTTTAAATGACAGCGACAACAGTTTTTGGCAATCCTCGAACTTCGTGCTGTCGATCCAGGCAACCAATGTAAATTTGACCGGAAACAGGATCGCTCTTTTGCCCTGCAGGTCCAGTTCTATCCTGCTGTCTGTGCTGTCCCTCACGACTTCATAGCTATCGCGGGCTACCGAGTAAAAGCCATAAGCTTCCGTGACCGGGAATTTCCGCTGATCATGATAATCAGACATCGTGATGAAAACATGGCCGTAAAACCCCGCGTCCCTTTCGCAGAAAATCACGGCGTAATGGTTCCTGCTTTTATCCTTCCGCAGGTCGAGCAATTTTGCAGGTATTGTTTTAGGAAAATGAAAGCAAACATAAAGACCCGCGCCAAACAAAATCGCCAACAGGCCAAAATACCGGGCTGACTCAGTAAAAGGAACTTTTGTTTTGTCTATCATTCCGATGAACCTGCATAACTGAATACAGCTACCAGCAAACCGCTTTATAAGCTTCGACATCGTCGAGCGTATAAGACGGGATGAAAGTAAGGTCGCTGTATAATTTGATCAGGTCGGCCTGCTTTAACTCGATCAGTGCTTCTGTGGGAAGCGCATCGCCATTGCCGTGTTTCCAGGCGCTCTGCCAAAGTATAGCCAGCGCATGCGCGCCGGTCGCCATGGTTGCAGCAGTTTTATCATTCAGCTCGGCCCACATTTTTTCCGTTTTACCCCGGCCTTTGGCATTCCTCCAGCTTTCCAGTACCTCCATCGGCGGGAACGCCGCGATAGTATTTCGCATCAGGCTGATGATATGAACCGCGGCATCTTTGCCGTGCGGGCCGATCAGCTCCGCATCGTTGACCTCCTGCCCCAGGGCGTGGATCATCGGGAAGAGGTCGGCCATTTTGGCGGCGATCAAACCTGTTTCATAATCCGAGTGCACACCCATTTCCTTCACGGTCTCCCCGTGGTGCAGATAGGAAATATGCAGGGGCTGACAGGCGTCTCCGGCATAGTGGGACATAATCCCCCCGGCCACGAGGTATTCTTTCAAATTGCCTGCTTTCAGCGATTTGATCATCTGGTTATAGCATTGCCATATCCGGAACGGCAAGGCCCCGCGGCGGGGCCGCAGCGTTTTGGTGCCGTCCTTCTCGGTTTTATAAACCGGATCAGCAATGTCCATCTCCTTGTCAAACGCCAGCCATTGTTCGATGGTTATAAAATTAAGGTC
Source organism: Mucilaginibacter gracilis (assembly GCF_003633615.1). Taxonomy (NCBI): domain Bacteria; kingdom Pseudomonadati; phylum Bacteroidota; class Sphingobacteriia; order Sphingobacteriales; family Sphingobacteriaceae; genus Mucilaginibacter; species Mucilaginibacter gracilis. The sequence goes on from NZ_RBKU01000001.1 coordinate 2,475,453, forward strand.
CTCGTTCAGTTTTAACAGGCTCTGATCATTCATCACCGCTGGGTTATGTTCATCCATATCCGCGAAATGGTTAGATTCATCGGCTTTTCGCCTGGGATCGTTGCGCCAGATGATATCCGGAACGTCCGCCAGCGGCACAAAAGTCCCGTGCGGAACTTTACCGGGTACCATTTTGCCCCCGGTCATATCCAAATCCGTATAACCGATGTTTTTTTGGTTGGCCATCAGGAAAGTGGAACACTTGGTGTTCGCTTTAACCAGTTCACAGGCGTAAGCGCCAATTTTAAAGTGCCCTACGGAACCCCAGGTGTTGACCTGGCCGAGGTTCCAGTCACGGACGATCTCCACATCGAGATAGTTGCAGACATTGCTCAGGAAAGTACCCAGGATATACGGCTGAACTTTTTTACCGGCATTTTCAATAAATTCGTGCATCCCCCATAAAATACCCAGCGGCTCGCCGCCCTCCGGGCAATCTACCAGCAACAGGGTACCCGAATCGCCATGGTGCACGTTCAGTTCGCCGACCGGTTGCCCCGCCGCCGGGCCGATCAGGAAATCGCTGACATAGTCAAACCCGCCGACAGACTTGTAGCGGTAAAACAGGGCCTGCAATTCACCAATGATCTTCTTACCGGAAACGGCACCATAACCTATTACAGGTTGTCCGACCAGTTTTAGGCTGATATTATCGTTATTAATGTCAATCAGCCTGCCCATTTCGCCGATCTCCAGTATTTCGGCTTTCCACTGGTTGACGTCGTTTACGCGCATCAAACCGATATCCATGTTGAGATAGGTCTTCTGCGCGGGAAAATCAGGATAAATCTCGTTGAACAAAACCCGGCCGATCTGCAGTTCGGACGCTTCACCTACCACCGTTTCTTTTCCATCAAGAAACGTCGTGATCTCCGATCCGGGATCTCCCGTCACATGACGGTTGGTTAAAGCATAGGTGTAGTGGCCATCAGTTACGAGGCAGCCGAATGATGCAATGTGATCGCGGCCTTGTACTTCGGTCATCAGCGGGAACCCGCCGCTGATGATATTGGTCGGGAAATGCAAACCGTCGATATCTACGTCAGAGGTTACTCTATCCTGTTTCTTCGACTCGATGACACATATCGGAACAGCCTTTCCGTTTTTCAGATAGTATGTTTTGGGAATAATCGCCGACGAGTCGGAAATAAGCGCCTGGGGATTCTCCCAGGTATCGACAAAGACGAGGATCGCCGGCCATGAATACGGTCTTATTTCGGAATTTTCCAGCGTCCGGGCGGTAGATTTAAAGCCTGAGTTGTCCGGGTGGGGATTTTCGGCTGTGGGCCACTTTTCTGCTTTGCGAATGCGGTAATAACCTAGAGCGGTTGCTACTACATTCTTTTTTTTCATCAAATGAAGGTGGAAGTCTTCACGGGCGTCAGCCAAATCTTTCAGTGAAAGTTCGGCGAAGTTATATTCCGAAGGATCAAAGGTGCTCATGGTTTACGGTTTAGGCTTACAAGGTATTATTTAATTTATTAATAAACAATAAGTTAGATGTTAATTATTTATTAAATAGCTTGGCTAATTCACCGATTTGCGAACGAGCTGTTTGTATTTTAAATAAAGATATCAGCGTACCGGCATATTATTTCTTGCCATCTTATGACCGCACACTATGTCGGAACAATAGTGTTTTGCATATGAATTAGGCTTCGAACATTCACAATCGTTCAGCAAACTTTTCAAGACAAAGACAAATGTTTCGCCTTTGGAGTTCAGACAGTCTTTTAATTAAAAGCGACAGAAAGGCAGCCTACTCGGAAACAATAAAGCATCAACTGGAGCGATATCAATTTTGGTCGTGATCTATACTTCTGGTGTTTTTATTTTAAATATTTGATGCGGCGTTTGAAAACTTCAGGCCAGCAACGAACTGACCGGTTTACGCATCAGCACCCAGTATGAAGCATTGGTATTGGGTTCATCAACCTTGGCTATTATTTCATAGCCTAAACGCTGATAAAACGGGAGGCTTTTGGGATTGAAAGTCTCCAGGTAGGTCGGTTTCATTAGACGATCTGTATCCTGTAAAACACCACGTACCAGCGCCGATCCCAGCCCTTGTCCCTGGCGGGCAGGATTCACACCGAGAATAGAGAGGTACCAGGCATCATCAGGGATTGATTGCTGTACCTTATCCGCCATAAAAGCATTGATTAGGTCGTAAATATGGAGTGAATGTTTTCCGATGTTTTGCCTGATAAAAGATTTCTTAGCCAGTTTTTTTGCTGTTTCAGCGGATTCATCCATAGGCCGAGCCCAGATGGAAACTCCGTTAGGGTCACCGTCTGGGATAAATAACCTGCCGTATTGAGTTGCCTCCTGCATGGAGTAGTCGAGGTATTTTAACAATGCAGTTTTTTTAGCTGCTTCTCCCGCTAACGGTTTTAACAACGCAATATAAAAAGGGTCATCGCTTAGTGAGTTATATAAGGATTCCGCAAGCGCTGCATACTTAAAAACGTAACCTGGTGAGATCTCTTTATTCATTATGGCGATTTTATCGTGTGGGAGCACAAAGTTAGCATTACGATCGCCTTCAGGTGAACGCAACAGAAAGTGTCATCACTTTTTTGACATATTCGTGGCTATACTCCGCTGTTGATTGTTGCGTTCATGACTTAACAGACTATAATTTTGGCGCAAAGACCTTTCTCCAATTCCAATAACTCACTCGGAAATCGTTGATACAACAACGTTAACGAATTATTTTTTTTGCGATATAAGATTTAAACGAAGTACCACAGATATGATCTTAGCGTCTTAACAATTTAAAAAAGCTATTTAGACGATTAAATTAATTGCTTTCTAATGAGTTTTGTAATTCGGCCATCCGATCAAATCATTATTCATTGTCGGGTGAATGGCCGATGCTAAACTGTTGGTTTAAAAATCGCTTGTTTTTGATTTCGTCAACCAGAGCAGCGGCATAATCTACATAAGAAATTTTGCTGTCGCCATGCACATCAAAAACCAAATTAGTGGTTACGAGCCTGTATTCACCCGTGCGCTCACCTGGTTCTATATGATTAGCCGGGGCCGTAAAAGAATTACCACGCAAAATTAATTTGTTAACCCAGGTGCATGAACGCCCGCTGCTGCAGGGATAATTTTGTATCAACATTTAAAAACAAATTATCATGACAACAAAAATTTCTTATGCAATCGCATTTTTACTGGGACTGGGAATGGTGTTCCTGGGAGCCCGCTTTTTTTCCTCTCCTGAAGTGGCAACAGCCGCATTCGGCATCCGCTTTAATTCAAATGGCGACTATTCTTTTCATCACATCAAAGGTATCAGGGATATATTTTCCGGGATCTTGTTGTGCGCTTTAGTTTTGATGAAAGAACGCCGGGCCCTGGGCGTAATGTTAGTAGTCGCAACCATCATCCCTGTTTCCGATATGATTACTGTGCTCGAAAAAAGTTATACCAGTGTGCCACAGGCGATACCGCATATTGTAGCGACTATTATTTGTTCAGTAGTCGGCATACTGTTACTGACCGCTAAACCTCAAATAAAAACACCATCAAAGTAAAAAATTAACATCATGGACCAACTAAGAATTTACACCCTCGCTGATAAAGAAACAGCCGCACAATATTTCACAGCAAATTGGGCTAAGCACAGAATAAACCTTCCGAAGTTCGGCTTTGAGGTCAAAGGCGTTTGGATCGGTAATACACCGGGGATTGCAAACCAGGTCATCGCCCTGGTATCCTTTCCGGACGATGGCGATGCCGATGAAATGACTGAACGCTATTTAAAAAGCGCGGAATTTGCTGCTGATACTGCGGGATTTGACCGAAACAAAATCATTAATATAGAAACGAAGATTTTAAGGTCTGGAAACTAACAGAATTTTACTGCATGACGTTTTCTGACATCTTGTAAAAGTCATTATAATTAGGCTTTCCGTCAACGTCTTTTAAGATTAAAGAGGCTGTGTCATTATGATACAGCCTCTTTTTTGCACTGCCATAAGCAGTTCATTTATAAGAAAAGCTTTTTTACCACGGGCAACTCGCCGGTTCAAGAAAATATTCTTCACTGATAAACTTTCCTGTTGGGCCATCCTGATCAATCAAAGCGTACTTGGCAATACGCTGCCCGGCTTCTTGTACTGTGCTTGTTCCCTGATGCCCTGTAAAATCGGTTTTAGTATAACCCGGACAAACCATGTTGACTTTAAACGGCATATCACGGAGCTCATAAGCAAGATTGATCGTGTACATATTGAGCGCAGCTTTGCTTGATTGATATAAAGCCATTTTAGGGCTGCCGGGATGGCCTGCCGCGAGGGAAAGCGAGCCCATGGCAGAACTCACGTTTACAATGCGTGGCTGCGGTGATTTTTTTAGCAGATCAATAAAAGCTTGCGTGACGCCAACCACGCCAAACACATTGGTTTCATAAACCAATCTGAACTGATCAATGGTTGCTTGGAGTGCGGATTGCGGAAATCCACCAGAAATACCTGCATTATTCACCAATACATCCAACACCCCGGTTTTTTGAACTATAGTTGCGCGGGCCGCCGCAATCGACTCCTTGTTGGTGATATCTAATTGTACAGCTTCAATGTTAATGCTACCCTCGGCTTTAAGCTTTGCTACTGCTGATAAACCGTTTTCAAGGTTACGGCTGCCTATATAAACGAAGTGGCCGTTTTGGGCGAGTTGCCGTGCGGTCTCCAATCCTATGCCTTTGTTTGCTCCAGTTACTAATGCTATTTTCATTTGATTAATGGTTTTAACTAATGAAGCAAAAGTAATCTGCAGAAAATCATGCAGGGTGGACAAATCATTTTAGTTACTGGACAAATCGTTATAATTTGCTAAAAATTCGCTAACGCTTTTACCCGTGGTCTTCTTAAACAACCGCGAAAAATAATCAGGGTCGTTAAAACCCAATTCATAAGCAAGCTCTTTTACCGAAAGCGTAGAGTATTGCAGTTTCCGCTGCGCTTCCAGTATCAGCCGGTTCGTCATCCACTCTTTTGGTGAAACTCCGGAAAATTCTTTCACAACACTATATAGACTACTCGTAGTCATCGCTAATTTATCGGCTATAGTTTGCACATCGTTCTGCTCGGTCAGGTGCGTTTCTACGGCAAGTTTAAAAGCAATGTATTTGGACAATTTTGAATTTGGCAGGTTCCCCTGCACACCCTGTTCGAAGTAAGCGCTGTTAAATTCAGTTAAAAGCGTATTCATATACGCCAAAATAATTTCAGTGTCTCTTGGGGCTTCTGTATGATGAAGCAATTGATATAAGTGGGCAAAAACTGACTTAACCCGTTCCTTAGCATCCGGTGTAAATGTAATGGTATTCGAATTCAGAGGATTTAACAAAAATGGAAATGAATTTGGAAGCAGCGCCAATAAATTATCATCAAATGCAGCTTTGTAGTTCAGGTTATGGGGGCCATTAGGAGGATTACAGAATATCTGGTTGGGTAAGCCAAAAATCATTTGCCCATCAGAAATGGTAATATCCTGTAAGTCTATTTTATAAGTTTCTGTTCCCTGGTCTAAAAAAACAAAACAATAATAAGTCAGCTTGTGTGGCTTAAGTAGTTTTTCTAAAATATCCTGTGGTATATCAAGCTTACAGTTTTCATTCACTGTAAGATCCAGCCGGTCAGCGCGTCCGATCTTATCTGATGACCTTTTAGTTTCTTGCATGCCCTTTCATTAAACAAACAAAGATGAGAAAAGTAAAGGATGATGTGAGAGCTCTATGATTGTTTATCCACACGGATCAATTAAAATGACTAACTTTTGATTTAACGATAGCTGATTCCTACATTATACCGCCACTGACACAACCTCTGTTAAGTTCTGCTCAAATCTTAATTCCCATTCTTTCGGCATATTAAGATTGGAAGAGAGCCAGGCCTGTTTCTGTAAAAGAGTACTGTACTCTTGGCGGTATTTCTTACTGCCCAAGGCAGACATCGCATTGCCCAGAGGGCATACAAGTTTATTTATTTATTTTTGTTGTGAGTGACGATATAAATAAAGATGTTGGCGGTAATAAAGCAATACCCAAAATGATAAACAGCTTATTGAACAGCATACAAAGGGTGATAACGCTAAGCCCGGCAGAAATCGATATCGTGACATCTTTGTTTAAGGAAAAGATTTATAAAAAGGGAGACTTCTTTTTAGAAGAAGGGCGAGTTTGTAAACAGGTAGGATTTGTGGCAAAGGGATTAATGCGGTTCTATATCAACCAGGATGGGGAGGAAAAGATCTATGACTTTTCCCAGGAAAATGAATTCGTATGCAATTATGAAAGTTTTCTTCCTCAGCTTCCCTCGTCGAAAAACATTCAGGCTTTAGAAGACAGTATAGTTTTTGTTATTTCGCACGCGGATCTGCAACTGTTTTATGCCAATATAGAAGGAGGGGAACGTTTCGGCAGGGTTGCCATTGAATCGGTCTTCGTGAAAATGCTGCAGGACATCAGTGCATTATATGCAGAAACACCTGAATTGCGTTACGAGCGGTTTTTAAAAAACCATGCAGATTTGCAGCAAAGGATCTCCCAGTATCATATCGCTTCTTTTGTCGGGGTAAAACCGCAATCACTTAGCCGTATCCGGAAAAGAATTTTTACCCAGTTCTGATTAGTTAACCCAGGTGCATTTTTTGGGGAGTTATTTCATGGAATTTTGCTTTATCAATTTATAAAAAAAGCAAAAAATGATTTTAATAACAGGCGCAACAGGACATTTTGGAAAATCAACCATTGATTTCCTATTAAACAAAGGCATTCCTTCAACCAACATCGTTGCATTGGTAAGAGACGAAGCAAAAGCCGAAGATTTAAAAGCAAAAGGTATTACGATCAAAACCGGGGATTACCATAATTACGATTCTTTGACTGCAGCTTTTAAAGGGATCGATAAACTCTTATTGGTATCAAGTTCTGATGTAGTGGATCGTACCGGGCAACACCGGAATGTGGTATCGGCAGCAAAAGAAGCGGGCGTAAAGCATATTTTATACACCAGTACCGAGCGCAAAAACGAAACGGCGTCTTCGCCTATTCATTTTGTGACCGGTTCACATATCGAAACGGAAAATATCATCATAGCAAGCGGCATACCCTATACCATTTTCAGGAACAACCTGTACCTTGATATGGTACCCATTTTTTTAGGTCAGCAGGTGTTAGAAAAAGGCGTGTTTTTACCAACAGGTGAAACCAGGGCTGCATTTGCAACGCGGGACGATATGGCGGAAGCTACCGCCAATGTTTTGATTACTACCGGGCACGAAAACAAAGACTACGGCATCAGTAATACGGAAAATATATCCATCCCGGAAATTGTAAGAAGTTTGAGTGGCATTGTCGGCAAAGAAATCAGCTATGTCAGTCCTACAGCAGAAGTATTTGTTGAAACGATGACTAAGGCAGGAATGCCTGAACAATTTGTCGGGATGTTCGCAGGGTTCTCAGAAGCGATCAGGCAGGGTGAATTTGAAACCGACAAAACAGACCTGGAAACGCTTTTAGGCAGAAAACCAGTTTCCGCGGAGGAATTTTTGCAAGGCGTATACGCTGCTAAAAAATAAGTAAGATTTTTTAAGTGAAAATAGCGGCAACTTAAATGTGGCCGCTATTTTTATTAATTTTGATCACCTGATGACCGACCTGCGGAATATGGATTACAGCATGTAACATACTTTTATCGTTTCGATTTTATTTGTCCAGCTCTGCCTGTTTGGCAATTGATTTTAAATCTTTTATTTCTAAAATATTTTTGTTGTATCCAAGTGTCAGTATTCGCATTAATGTAGTTCCGATCTCATCATAAGTTAAAGTTTGATTTGGAAAAAGAAAAGGATAAATTAGGTTAAGTCCTTTATAAATCAACCGCACATTTTTCTGCGCTTTCAACGGAATAATGAAACCTGGCCGGAAGCTGTAAACAGCTTTAAAAGGTAGCTCATTTAATGCGTTCTCTGTTTTGCCTTTTATCCTTGCCCACATTATTTTTCCATTTTCCGAGCTATCGGCATAAACTCCCGATAAGTAGAAGAAAACCATATCCGGATTCAAATGGGCAAGTTCTTTTGCAAATATGATGGTGGTATAAAAAGTGATGTGGCTGTATTGCTGCTCACCCATACCAACGGAACTTATTCCTGCGCAATAAAAGCAGCCGTCGTAGCCAGTTAATTGAGCGCTGTAGGCGGCTAAATCTGTAAAATCTTTTACGATCAGTTCAGCAAGTTTGGGATGCCTTAACGGCGACGCTCTTCTGTTCACCATCAATACCTTGGTAACATTGGGATGATCAAGAGCAGCCAGCAAAACGCCTTCCCCAATCATTCCTGTGGCTCCTGTTATGATTATTTTCAATTCCTTATTGATATTACGTTGCTCATCAGCATTCAATCATTTTCCAAAACATCAAGAATGTATCCTCAATGATGTTGTGCTGTTCTTTTTTGGTGAATTTATTGGAAGAAAGGTATTGATTTACACCAAATACCTGATGACTGATCAAAGCGTACAATAAGTTGACATCCATATCGGCGATCTGTTGCTCCCCTATAGCCACACGAAAAAGTTGTAATACGGGCGCTATCTGAGCCGAAATTTCATCAGCCCCGATTTTCTTCAGATAGGGGGAATTGGAGAACTGTGCCAGAAATGAAAATTCGTTGGGATTACGGAGCGACCATTTAAGCGATTCAACATAATAAGTTTTGATGACTTCCTTTGTTGATTTTACTTCTGCCAGTGCAAGATTTATACTTTCTGCTGCCTGTCCTTTTATTTTTAAGTAAAGTGAAATGATCAACTCATCTTTAGTCGGAAAAAAATAAAACAAAGTCCCCGTTGCTATACCTGCCTCTTTTGCAATTTTACTTGTTGGTGTATCATTAAATCCTTGTGATACAAACAATTCCAATGCGGTTTGAAGTAGTTTTTCTCTTTTATCCATCGCTTAAGATTAATTTTTCACATCGTCCATCGGGCCACAGAATAATTCATTTACCATAATGGTATCCAAATATTCATAAAGCCCGCTAATTAAGCCATTCTTAAAGGTTAATAGCAGCATCACCTTATTTTCGTAAATACGACCATCCTTTCGCGTTCCCCGAATATGAACATAAAGTGCTGCCCGCTCTTCGTCTGCCGTGATAGATTGAAGCGTCATTTTCATTCCCTGCGGGAATCGTTCTGCTACGGTGCCCCATAATTTTGCCTGATTTTCTGGCGATTGATAACCTCCAAACGGCCAGGATCGCTCACCACTCAACCAATAAACACAATCAGGCGTTTTTAATGTGTTCATTTCATCGAACTTTCCGGCCACCATTGCATTGAAATATTTTTCTGCTATTTCCTTTGTTTGCATGTTTACTAATTTAGTGACTGTTCAGTCAGTCAATGCAAATGTACAATAATTTATTTACCCACAATTTCATGATTTATTTAATTAAAGGATCGACGGAAGGCGAGCGGCGAGAACTTGGTCTTATTCTTGAACAACTTGTTGAATGACTGGCGATGCTCGAATCCCAATTGAAAGGCAATTTCACTTACTGACAAGTCGGTGGTTGCTAAAATATCCTGTGCTTTTGCTATGAGTTTGTCGTGAATGTGCTGCTGCGTATTCCGGCCGGTAAGCGTTCGCAACATATCGCTTAAATAGCTTGCGGAAACATTCAGTTCTTCTGCCAGGCTGTTCACTGTTGGTAAACCGTTTCTTGCATGATTGTCAAAGTGTTTTGACAGGTTATTTTCAAATTTTGAAAGGAGATCGTTGTTCGACATTTTCCTGGTCACAAATTGCCTACTGTAGAACCTGTTACAGTAATTTAACAGCAGCTCCAGGTTTGATACAATAACATCCGCACTAAAATTATCGATCCTTGACTGGTATTCCTTTTCGATGTTCCTGACTAAACTCTCGATCAGTTTTTCTTCTTCGTCTGAAAGATGTAATGCCTCGTCGGCTTCGTAAGCAAAGAATCCATAGTTTTTAATGGATTTACCTAAAGGATAGTTCCTGATCAGATCGGGATGGAATAACAATGACCAGCCGTCATCATCAGCTTCATCGCCCTGATCGACAGCAATGACCTGATTAGGTGCTGAAAAGACCATCGTTCCCTTATCAAAATCATAATAGTTTCTGCCGTATCTCATTTGCCCCTGAAAGCTTCGCTTGATACAGATATGATAAAAGTTCAAAACCAAACGATGGGTTTTGTTTTCATGCCCAGGATTCTCACCCGTATGATCGATCAGCGTAATGAGCGTATTCTTTGGTGGCGGCAAACACAATAGCCGGTGTAATTCTGAAACTGAATTAATTATCTTGATTGGCTGCTCTGCTTTTTTCATGCTTAAAATTAAAAACAAACAGGAAAGTAATCTTTCCTGTTTGTAAGTTCTTACTTTTTGATCTCCATTTTATTTGTAGCCGCCGGAAACCTCGATGAATTGACCAGTTATGATTGCTGATTGGTCCGAAGCGAGGAATACAGCCATCTTTCCTATGTCTGCAGGGGTGGCCATACGCCCAAGCGCGCTTTTGCTTATCATCTGTTTTACAGGTTCAGATTCCGCCGTAGCCCCGAATTTCTGTACACCTTCCGTCAGTACACCGCCTGGTTGAATAGCATTTACCCGGATTTGTTTAGAACCCAATTCCTGTGAAAGCGATGTAGTGATCGAATTCACAGCACCTTTCGAAGCTCCGTAAACCAGTGAATAAGGATCGGGCCTGTTACCCGCATAAGAACTGATGTTGATGATACTTCCACCATGATCGCCAAATGCTTTCACGGCTTCCTGCGAAGTTAACAGGATACCTAAAACATTGATATCAAAGATCCGCTGATAAGAATCTTCAGTAAAATGCTCCAATAGTGCAAACTCGTAAATGCCGGCATTATTGACCAGTGCATCCAATCTGCCGAAAGATTGCAGGGTTTGTTGAAAAATCGCTTTTACATCGGCCTGCTTTGACATATCTCCTTGAAGGGCTATTGCGGTACCGCCTGCCTGCATGATCTCGTTAACAACGACATCCGCATCAGGCTTGCTTGAAGCATAATTTACCACAACTTTAGCACCTGCGGCTCCCATCTGTTTGGCGATCCCGGCACCGATCCCTTTTGATGCGCCTGTTACGATCACTATTTTGTTTTCTAATTGATTGCTCATTTTTCTTTGATTTTATGAGATCAAAATTGAGCTGTAAATAGCGCAAAAAGGTATCCAAAACAAAGTTAGTGGTAGTCATAACGGGATTATCTACGGTCCAAATGCTGATCTTGGAGATGATGACGTGATGAAAATAACGGGCGTCGTCGTTATACTGTCTTATTGTGAGCATTAATGTAGTGCCTGGATGGTTAGTTGAAAGACCGTCTAAATTCCAAAGGTGACAAGTTGGTCTTTGTTTTAAACATATTTACGTAATGTTCGTTCAGATTAACCAATAAAGTAAAATCTATGCTTTTTAGGATTTAAGAGAACTTATGCAGGTCAACTCTGATTGACATTGATAGTCTAAACACTTTTTATAAGCTGGTGAGTACATCCGCCTGACACCAAACCCTTATGCGTCGATTGGATAGCCCTTTATACTTGGCGAAAAAAGGCCCTTTGTGGATTTAGAAGTGTTAAAGAAGATATAAGTCAAATATTTTTGAGCCAACCTAATTATCAAATTTTGAGGGAATAGTGATAGTAACTGTAGGAGGCAGAAAAGTCGGCTAATATTCATACTATTGGCAATACATTTATATTTTGCTTGCTTTGGAAAAAACACATGCTGATACTTTGCTGATAAATCATGTATTGAAAAGAATCAATCTATCAACGGATGAACAAATACATTTTACCTCACTGTTTACCTTAAGAAAAATTTTACCAAGGCAATATCTATTGCAGCAAGGGGACATTTGTAAATATGAATTTTTTGTAATTAAAGGTTTTTTACGTTCATTTTTTGTTGATGACCCTGGGACTGAACATACCCTCAATTTTGCTTTCGAAGACTGGTGGATTTCTGACTCTAAAAGTTTTCTTCAATTATTGCCCTCCGAAATAAATATTATTGCACACGAACCAACAATCGTAATGCAAATAGAAAAAGAGGCCTTAGATCAACTTTATCTTGATTATCCGGTCTTCGATAGATTCTGGCGATTGCTAAATCAAAATTTCAATTTATCGCAGAGTGAAAGGATTTTGAACGCTATTTCAATGAATGGAGCAGAGCGGTATCATGCACTAGTGGTTAAATATCCCAAGGTTGAAAGTCGCTTAGCCCAAAAGCACATTGCCTCTTATCTCGGAATCACTCCTGTGTTTTTAAGTATGATCAGGAGAAGTCAGTTCAATATTAAATAATTTTAACCTATAATCTTAAAATAGTTAAACACGTTCTTTGCAATTAAGACGGATATTGGATTTCTAAATTAAATACTTAAATAAGATTATTATGAAGTTTGATCATGCCGCCTTACAAGTTCAAAATATGGACAGAGCAATTGCATTCTATACAGAAAAGTTAGGCTTTACTTTAAATCACAGAGCTATAAATCAAGAGGAACAAGAGGAATACGCTTTTATCTCCGCTGGCAATGTCCGTATTGAATTAATCCAAGATTTGACTAATGACTATACATTACCTATACTGAAAAAACCATTCTGTCCGCATTTATGCGTCGAAGTTGAGGACTTGGAGGTAGCTGTGCGTGATCTGGAAGCAATGGAGATTCCGATACTTAGAGGTCCATTGGAGATTGAAAACGAAGAAACCTGGGTTTATTTTTCTGATCCTGACCATAATGTTCTTGAATTCATCCAGTGGTATAATAAAAAATAGTTTTTTTTAATTGCACTTTATCTTAATCCCATTGCGTCTTAACTTAACTAAGACTACTGCCCGGATGTCTCTATTTTCAAAATATTCTATTTTTAGAAATCCGGGAACTCCAGAGGCGCAATATTTGTCTTTGTCTTGAAAAGTTCGTGCGCAATTATTCTTTTTTAGCTATTTCATCAATTATTTTCCCCCTATGGCTCTTCCCCCACAAAGCCATTTCGTCAATGATGGGTTTTAAACTATGGCCGTAGTTGGTCAACTCGTACTCAACCGTAATGGGTTTGGTGTTCATTACAGTGCGGGTTATTAAACCGTTTATCTCTAATTCCTGCAATTCTTTGGAAAGCATTTTGGTACCGATCCCAGCTAATAACCGCTGTAGTTCCATATACCGCTTTTTTCCGAATGAAGCTAAACAGGCGATGATCATAACTTTCCATTTGCCGCTTAATATATCCTTTGTATCGTTGATCGCTCTTAATCGCTCCCAGCAATCTACCGATATACTTCCGTCAACCAACTTTGTTCCCATATTACAAAAATACAATACTTCCCCGAAGGATACTACTTCCCTTTGGGAAAGTAATACCCAAAGGGAAGCCGATCATAGTAGCTTTGCATCAATAAATAAAATCAGATGAACACAATAACAAGCGGCATTGTCCGCATTGAACAACCAGGAAAACCCGAAGTGCTCAGATATGAACAAACTGAAATTGAGCAACCTGGAGAAGGAGAAGTATTGATCTGCCAAAAAGCAATTGGTGTAAATTTTCTGGATATCTTCTTTCGTAATGGTACTTTCCCGATGCCTGCGTATCCGGCGTTAATAGGATTAGAAGCGGCAGGAATCGTTGAACAAATTGGCAACGGCGTCAAAGAATTTGCGGTCGGCGACCGGGTGGCTTACTACGGCTCAAATGGGGCTTACGCCGAAAAAAAAATCCTCCCTGCTAAAGAAACTTTTAAACTTCCGGACGATATATCATTTGAACAGGCGGCTTCAATCATGATAAAAGGCATGACTGCACACATGTTATTGAAACAAAGTCATGAATTGAAAGCTGGGGAAGTTGTGCTTATCCATGCTATGACCGGCGGTGTTGGATCTTTATTAAGTGAATGGGCCAGATCTATTGGCGCTATCGTAATCGGCACTGTAGGCAGCGCAGCTAAAAAAGATCTTGCCTTAAAGCGAGGTTTTGAGCACGTTGTTGATCTGTCGGCCGAGAACTTTGATGAAAGGGTAAGGCAAATTACCGATGATAAGGGTATCGATGTATTTTACGATAGTATCGGCGTTGCTACATTTCAAAAGTCGCTTGAGTTGGTTAAACCTGGTGGAAGTGCAGTGCTGTACGGCTGGGCATCCGGTATGCCGGAAATTAATACTGCGTTTATCGAGCAAAGAAAAATACACTTTGTACAGGCTATATTAAATAATTATCCGGCTTACCAGGATAAGTCAGGAAAGGCATTGCCCGAGATATTCTCCTTAGTGCGAAACGGAGTATTCCAATTAGAAAAGCCACTAATATATCCTTTGCCAAATGCTAACCAGGCACATGCTGATCTGGAAGGACGTAAAACTACAGGTAGTATTATTTTGGTGCCAGAAATTTAAAAATACCATTAAGAACATTATACGCCATATTGACCTCAAATCAATTTCTTCGATAATTTATGAATTTTGCAATATTGACTCTACAATGTTGTAAGAGATGTAATCATAAAAAATGCCATCAATTTTTCAAGTGATGGCATTTTTTAATTAAACTGGGCTCGAACCAATGAATTGATTATGTGCTAAAGAAGCCAAACTCTTTAAGTCTGCCACAAAGTAGTTCGAGAAACACCCAGTTGGATGCCATGAAGTATTATGGAAGCCGCTACGATTTGCGGCTCCCTCGCCCGGTTAAGCGCACCGCTTAACCGAAAATCTTACAAGTGTCCACACCCGCGAAAAGAGCCTCTGCTAATAGACTCAAAAAGCCTCCAACTTTCGCTGGAGGCTTTTGTAGCCCAGTAATAAGTGTTTGACTGGAGGCATTTGAAATCGGCATTTATAATAATAATCTTTTACACCAACAAGTCTTCCATCCCGAATGCCGTCAATACTTTTTCGAATTCAACTTTAACGGCATCATTGGCCCTTTTAGTGATATCTCCTGTTGAAGAATCAACAACTGTCCTTAATGGCCGCTGACCTTTTGGTAAATTGATCAGGTTTACTATCGCGTCCGCAACTTCCTGCGGATCTGGCTTTGCTGTTTCAAACATTTGTCCGATGGCGGCGAACATTTTATTGGGAATATCAGCGATTGCTTGATATTCGCCAGCAACTGATGCATCAGAACCAACCTGCATCTTTTGGGACATTTCCGTAGGGAAAGCTCCTGGCTGAATGATGGCTACATCAACCCCTAAAGGTCTTAATTCATAATGCAACCCTTCGCTTAAACCTTCTAAAGCAAACTTTGAAGCACTGTATACCACAGAAAAAGGCGCGGAAAATCTGCCATATCCGCTTGAAACGTTAATAATTAAGCCCTCTGATTGTTTGCGCATAAATGGTAATACTAACTTTACCAATCTCCATGGTGCAAAGACATTGATATCAAACATCCGTTGCACATCATCAGTGGTAGAACTTTCGGCTACACCGAACATCGCGGCACCGGCATTGTTTACCAAAACGTCAATCGTTCCTTCTTTTGCGA
The DNA here is from genome assembly GCF_003633615.1 of Mucilaginibacter gracilis. NCBI lineage: Bacteria > Pseudomonadati > Bacteroidota > Sphingobacteriia > Sphingobacteriales > Sphingobacteriaceae > Mucilaginibacter > Mucilaginibacter gracilis. The sequence goes on from NZ_RBKU01000001.1 coordinate 2,491,093, forward strand.
TGATCGTATCAATAGCTTTTTTTACACTTGTTTCGTCAGTTAGTGACACATCCAGAACAGTAACATTTTCTATCTGAGCCAGGGCTTTTGCTTTGTCGGCATTTTTACCTTCGGTATCTCTCATGGTAGCATACACTTTATGCCCCAAAGCCGCAACGGATTTGGCGGCAAGCCATCCGAAACCGCTATTCGTTCCTGTAATTAAAACAACTTTTTTGCTCATTTTTTTGTTATTTAAAATAATGATGCAAAGGTTGGTATCTAAAAATTGGAACCATTTACCATTTGGTAAAAAGCAATTTCAACGGATATTTTTTCTTATCCTGCTCAATGACTGTTGGGTGATCCCGAGGTAAGAGGCGATATGAGAAAGAGGAATACGATTGACAAGGCCGGGGAATTGTTCAATAAAAGATAAATAACGGGTGGTCGCATCTTCTGAAACTAATGGGCTCCTTCTTTCAATTGTTTTTAACAAACAATTTTTTTCTATCAGACCTTTTATAGCTTCCCAGCCAACTATTGTATTTCCGATCTCGTCCCAATCTTTCTTTGAAAAAACAAGCAATTTACAATCGGTAACAGCCTGTATATATTCAGAAGCTACCACTTGCGCCTCAAACTTTTGCTGGTCCGAAACAAAATGATTTTCTTCACTGAATGAATAAGTGATCTCTTCGCCTTTATTGTTGTAATAGCAGAAACGAATCACCCCTTCCAGAAGAAATCCAACCTGCCGGGGGATCTTTCCGGCTTCTGAAAAATATTCATCTTTATGAAGTTCCAGCGTTTTTGCTTTGCTCATCAGGAAATCAGTTTGCTGCTTATTCAGATTGCCAAACTTCAATATATAATTGATGAACTCTTCCATAAGTTAAATATCGAATTTATTGCGGGCAGTTTATTTACCATTTGGTAAATAAATACATCGGTCAGTTAACCCACCTTTGCTCCTCAGATTGGGTAGAATTCCACCTTTTTTACCGGAAATTTAAATGCCATTTATGGCCCGAATGCTGACTTTGTAACGATGAAGCGATGAAAAAGCAAAGAGTGATTCACATTTAAGAGTTTTTTGATGCAAATCTATAAATACTACTTAACATTTACTGCAAGGGCCTTTCAGCGCATTCAGGTCATTGCTAAAGACGGCTATCGTTTTCTACCACGTACGCCTTTATCTCAGTTTGTGATTCACCATGCCCATTATGCTTAACGGCATTATAAGGGCGCTTCCGCGCATGTTTAGTCAATAGCGAAGCGCCCTTATATATTCTACGTTCTTTTTTATTGCAGAATGAAGTGGTTTCGAAAACTACGCTTTGTCTTTATGTACAAAGTTCATAGCGCTCATAATGCTAATACAGATAAAGCCAATAAAGAAGATGAGGACAGATAAATTATCATCGGTAGATACTTTACCGAACCTGAGAAGCAGAAAACCTGCTGCTAAATTGAACAGGGCCCATAGCACATTCACAATCGGGGCGGACAGTCCTCTGCCAGGAGGCTTGGAAAATGGTGTGGGAAAAGGATCGCCGCAGACGCCTTTAACAAAATGTGGAACACAGTTGGACAGGAACATCCCTGCCAAAAAACCGCTGAAATAATGATACCAGTGCATACTAAATTAGTTTAATTATTAAAATTTGATTGATTTTTGCCTTTTAATTTCCGCCGGCCGCTTGTTAAAAACCCGGAAAAGCAAGCCGCAATAATCAGGGTTATTATACCTTCGCAAAGGATAGTCGTTGGTGTTCCTATTTTTTGGGATAAGATCCCGATCAGCAAGCTGCCTAACGGCAGCATACCGAAATATGCCATGGCGGCAAAGCCCATTACACGCCCCCTCATTTCTTTAGCTGAATACAGCTGAATAAGGGTCATACTGATCGTGGTTTGCGACATCATGCCGAAACCGGACATTGCGAAAAATACCATGGCCAATGGGAAACTGACCATGTGTGAGAAAGCCAGCAGACTTATCCCGAAAATGATCGTGTTTACCAATAAGATAAATTGAAGGTCCGCGTCCTTTTTTAAAGCTGCCAGAAAGATCGATCCTGCAATGGCGCCAACGCCGATAAAACTGTTGATGTAACCAAAAGTTGCAGCATTGCCTTTAAAGATCTCCTTCGCGAATACAGGGATTAGTGTATTGTAGGGCAGCACCAGTAAACTGGTAAAACAAAGCATCAAAAGGATCATAGTGATCGAGGGCGTTTTTTTCAGGTAATTTAAACCCTCGCTCAGTTCAGTTTTCATCTTTTGTTCTACTGGTGGCGGCACATAAGCCGGTAGATGGATCAGGAGCAGGGATATGGTCACCGCTACAAAACTGAGCGCGTTCAGCAGAAAACACACGCCTGCACCGAATTTCACCAGAACCAAACCCGAAATCGCGGGTCCTATAAGGCGCGCCAGGTTGGCCATTGAGGACTGCAGCGCCAGCGCGTTGGGCAGATCTGCCTCATCTGTAATCATATCATGGATCAGTGGTTGCCTCGCCGGTACATCAAAGGCATTGATCACGCCAAGAACGCCGCTCAGTAACAATATTTCCCAAACGGTATAATGACGGGTAAACACTAATAAGGCCAGCAACGCCGCCTGTATCATTGAGGCAATCTGAGTGGCCATCAATACCCGGAACCGGCTGTAACGGTCAGCAACAATCCCGCCCAGAAGGGAAAAAATAAAAGATGGGAACTGTGATACAAATATGGTGAGGCCCAGCATGAAGGCCGAATGGGTCATGGTATAAACCACCCAGCTTACGCCGGTACGCTGCATCCAGCTGCCGATCTGCGAAACCGACTGCCCGCTGAAAAATAAGCTATAGTTGCGGTTACGGAATGCCCGGAAAACATTGGTTATTTTTTTTGTATTTAAGTTCATAAGCTTATCAGCATATTGTGCCTAAATGTTTAAACCGGCGCAAATTTTTTTATTTATTATATAGTTTTTATTTTTTCAATCCATGAATAAGGGAATGAACAAGGAAATTTACCGAGGATTCCATGTTGCCAAATTCGTTTTTGATCACCATTTCGCGCTTCATGCCATGCAGGCTGCTTAAAATAACAAATATGAAGTCCTCTTTCTCTTTTTGCCCCAACTCCATTAACTCTCCGCGCCCGATACCTTCCGTAATGATCTGGCGGAGCAAGGTGCTTTCCTGTAACCGGACCTGTTGATAGACCGCGAACCTGGTTTTTTGAAATCCTGAAAGTTCACCGGCATTCATGCCTTCATCCAGGGCATTAAAGAATCCTCTTTTTTCAAGGATAGCGCGCAGGTCTGTCAGGAAAAATGCTTTAATCTTTTCTTCTGAGGTTTTTACCTCGCTGATCGCGGTAGCAATCAGCTTTACCAGTTCCCGGATCTCGGCCGCTATAACTGCATCTAAGATCTCTTCTTTGGTCTTATAATAATAATACAACGAACTTCTGGCCTTCCCAATAGCTTTGGCGATGTCGTCAATGGTTACCCTGCGAAAGCCGTGAAGCTCAAATAACTGCTTCGCTGCCTTAACCAGTTGCTCCTGAATTTCTTCGTCTTTAATAATATTTGACATATTTTGTAATTGTACGAAACAAATTTACGTACCTTTGAGCATATAAGCAAATAATGTCGAAAAGCTTATCCTATAAATTTCTCACGGTCGCCGCTTATTACATTTTGATGACTACCGGGAGTAATTCTGCTCTGAAATTGGGACCCTGACAGGTTTAAAATTCATGATGCTGATTAGTGCTTTTACAAGCCGATTTGGCCAGTTAAAAACGCTTTACGATTTAATTGCAGGTTTAATTAGATTAATATATGCTCAGAGCTTATCAGTTCAAATGGTATTTTATAGTAACCGGCATTTTAGCTATGGTTGGGCTGTTGAGTACATTGCTTCGCCACAATAATACTGTGGAAATCAAATGGTGGGAATACCCGGAATATGTCCTGCAAATATCCTTGTCCTTATTAATTTGCTGGTTGATCCACGGCTTTTTCTTACTGCACAAATTGCCCTGGCTAAATAATTATGCAAAGCATTTTCTGAGTAATCTTTTAGCTACCATTTCTGCGATTATTCTGACTGGTGTTCTATATGCTTGTTTACCCAGAACTACACTCTTTGAAAATGGCGTCGGTTTTAAAACCTTTTCGGACTTTTTGGTACATTTCCTGGGCGCATTTTTAGCGAGCATTATTTCCTATGTTGTTTTTTACAGCATACATACCAACAATGCTTTACAGAATTCTAAACTCGAAAACGAGATTCTCGCACGAGCCCATCTCCGGGCGCAGCTTCTATCATTACAGCAGCAGATCAGCCCGCATTTTTTGTTTAATTCATTAAGCACCCTAAAAACGATTGCTCCCGACCAGGCGACCAAGAATTACATCGTTCAGCTGGCGGCTGTATACCGTTACGTGCTAAATTTTAATGAACATTATCTTACGCCCCTGAAAGATGAATTGGTTTTTATCAAATCATATCTCTATATCATGGATCAGCGGTTTGAAGAAACGCTGCAGGTTACTATCGACGTACCGGAGGAAGATCTTAGGCTGCTGATCCCGCCGCTTTCCCTGCAGTTGTTATTGGAAAATGCGATCAAACACAACATCATCTCTCCTGATCAGCCCTTGCACATCACAATAAGGACCGACCGTTCGCCGGCCCTCATTGTGACCAATAATTTGCAGCTGAAGAAAACGCCGGAGGAAGGGACAGGTACCGGCCTCAAAAATATTTACGACCGGTATAAATTATTAATTGACCGTCCGATGAAGATCAGTGACGATGCCGGATATTTCGAAGTTACTTTACCATTATTAAAGCCATGAGAGTTGTAATAATCGAAGATGAAAAGAAAACTGCGACAGAGTTGGTTGGCATGCTGCGCCAGTTGGACAGTGAAATTAATGTGGAAGCCATCCTTCCTTCGGTGTCCTCATCAATCAAATGGTTAAATGAAAATATATCGCCTGAGCTGATCTTTTCCGACATTCAGCTTGGAGATGGATTAAGCTTTGAAATCTTTAAGGAGATCACTATCGAGGCCCCCGTTATTTTTTGTACAGCATTCAATGAATATGCCATCAGGGCGTTCGAATCAAACGGTATAGATTATTTGTTGAAACCCCTTGAGGAAGAAATGCTGCATAGAAGCATGGAAAAGTATTTGCGGTTTAAATCCCATCTGTTAAATCACAATCAATACACCAATAACCTGCGGAGGGTAGTGGCAGAAATGACCACCGGTTACAAACAGAACATCCTGGTTAATTACCGGGAAAAGATCATCCCTTTACGTATAACCGACATTCAGTTCGTTTACGCTGCTTTTGGCTCAGTTTACCTCCACGATTTAAATGCCAATAGTTATCCGGTGCCCTATACTATTGAGCTATTGGAGTCTATGTTCAATCCCCGCCAATTCTTCAGGGCAAACAGGCAGTTTATCATCAACCGCGATTCGATCAAGAATATTGAGCATTATTTTAACCGTAAACTCTATGTGATTATGCATACGGAGACGCCGGAAAAGGTTATCATCAGCAGAATCAAGGCCCAGCTTTTTTTTAAATGGATGGAAGAATAGACTCCAGGTAAGATTTGCTTCGACACATTTCTTGAAAAAAAACCAATTTTCTGATGAAGTGATCACTTCATTGTTCTTTTTGGCTACTTCATTTTAAAATACCCCCGTTTAAAGCATTGCCCGGGTAGTTTTGCTGCAACAAATCAATTACCACGCCTCCGATGAGGCATAAATGGTAAAATGAATTTAATGCAGCATGAAAGTGAAATTGATATTAATACTTATTTGTATCCTTCCGTTTAAACTGTTTGCCCAGCAACAGTGGGATTTGAAGGATTGCATTGCTTATGGGCTGAAAAATAACCGCAGCGGTGTGGTCTATGAAAACGAAAAAAAGGCCGCTGATGCTAAAGCGAAGGAAGCACTTGCTGCTTACCTGCCATCGCTGAATGTAAGCAGCTCTTTTGATGATAATTTAAAAGTTCAGCAATCCATCATTCCGGCAGGAATATTTGGTCCGGATCCCCTTCGAATATCCCTCACACAAAGGTATAACACTAATAGCGTCGCTGAACTTGATCAGACAATTTTTGACCAGACACTGCTTACCGGGCTCAAAGCCAATAAATACAGCAGGCAGCAGGCTGACCTGAATATCAAAAAAAATGAAGAAACGGTCATCTACAATATAGGTAATGATTACTATCAAACCTATGTTTACCGTGAACAGCTCAGGCTGTTAAGGAGTAACCTGGAAATCTACTACAAGCAGATGAAGATTTCACAACTACAGGTGCAGAAGGGTATATCGCTGCAAAAAGATCTGGATAGGGTGACCGTTAACTACAATAATGCGGTATCACAGATCCGTGTTGCCGAAAGCAACCTGACTCTTGCCCGGAACCAGCTTAAATATGATATGGGTTTCCCGATCAGTACTGAACTGCCCGTTGATACCGTTGCCCAAGAGAACCTCGCTAATCCTCCGGTTACCAACGTTGAAGCCACCCGTTTTTCCCCTGAAAATCGGACGGATTATCAGCTTTCAGAAATTAATTCTCAGTTGCTCAACATCGATCAAAAGCGGATCAAGGCAGGGGCTCTGCCCACGCTGACCGGCTACGCCAAATATGGCGAATATGGCTATGGAACTACCATAGGTCCGGCATTCAATCATTTGAACCCTTACTCCGCGATCGGATTAAAACTATCCATACTCTTATTCAATTTTTATAAGCGAAACGCACAATATAATCAAGCCAAATATAAAAGCATGAACGCGCTGGAGAATCTCAAACTGGACTCCGGTAAATATGCGCTGGAATACCAGAGCGCGATCACAAAATTAGTCAAAGCGCAAAGCAACCTGGAAAGCGACAAACGCAATATTGAGCTTGCAGAGTCTGTATTCATGACGACTGACTTACAATATAAAAAAGGGGTGACTGACCTAACTGACTGGCTTGATGCAAGAACCTCTGTCAAAGATGCGCAGAACAACTATCTCAACTCACTTTACACCTTTTACCAGGCCAAAATAGACCTGGAAAAAGCCTCGGGCAACCTCAAAAATTTCTATTCCTCACTTTAAGCTATGAAACGTAAATACATTTTCGGGCTGATCATTGTAGTCATCATTGCATTGATCGCCTTCCGGCTCGCCTCCAATAAGCGCACTTTAAACCAAAAAAAACAGCCGTCGAAAGACACCGTGGTGCGGATTCCGGTTAAAGCTATCCAGGCGAAAACGCAGCTTGAGCTAATCAGCCTGGTAAAAACAGGGGCCGTAGCCCCTTTCAAAGAAGCAAAGGTACTTACCACAGCTTCGGGCACTATTCAACAGCTGCGCTTTAATTTAGGTGACCATGTAAGCCAGGGCCAGGTATTAGCGGTTACAGACACACGCTTAATGGAGCTGGATCTGCAAAAGTCAGTGACCAATGCGGAGAAACTCCGTCATGACCTCCAAACCTATACTGAATTATTACAGGGGCAGGCCGCCACCCAGGAAAAAGTAAACGAGGTTCGTCAGAATTACCTCGATGCTGTCAACCAGGTTTCCCACGATAAAAAGCAAATAGCCGATGCAGCAGTAAAGGCACCAACGAGCGGTATGATCGCAGAAAAACCGGTCGAGGAAGGAGTCTTTGCCAATGCGGGAACGCGGATAGCCACCATCGTCAATATATCACAGGCGAAGGTTCAGCTAAATCTGACGGAGGACGAAGTTTACCAGGTCAAGACCCTTTAGATTTGCTTTGTGATTATAATTGAAAGTATCTTGTTGACAAAGAACAGGGTGAACCAAGTCAAGGCCCAGGTTCAAGACCTATGCTTCGTATTAGTCCCTATTCCAAGTCCTTTAGATGTTCTTTGTGATTACTATTAAACTATCTTGCTGACAAAGAATAGGGTGAACCAAGTCAAGGCCCAGGCTAAAGACCTATGGCCCGTATTAGTCCCTGTTCCGAGTCACAAGTCGATGTCAATGACAAGTTAGAATTTTAGACACCAGGTCTTATAAAGGTTTTAGTCTGAGTACATCACATTAATTTATTTAGTATGAAATACAAAGTATTTATCGGCATCGATGTATCAAAGCTTACTATTGATGCCCACCTGCACGGAATCGGTGCTTCTAAAACATTCAGTAACGAGGAAAAAGGATTTGCTTTATTTTTAAGTTGGGTAAAAAAGTATAGTAAACAATCGGAACCGGCGGAGATGATCATATGCTTCGAACATACCGGTATGTATTCAATTAAACTTGCCACCTATCTAAATGATATTGAAATCCCATTCGCTATGCTTCCTGCGCTTCAGATCAAACAATCTATAGGGATCAGAAGAGGAAAGAATGACCAGATCGATGCACAAAGAATCGCTGAATATGCTTGGCTACACCGCGAAACCATTCAGGAAACTCTATTACCAGCCAAAAGTATTCTCAAACTTCAGTCGCTGCTTACATTACGAAATCGCTTGGTATGTGATCGTGGAGGGTATGAAGCCACATGGAAAGAACGGAAAAAGGCATTGGAAGGAAAAGAGCACAAGGAGATATTTCAAGTTTATAAAAGCCTGATAATGAACCTAACGGTTCAAGTTAAAAAGATTGAAGAACAAATAAAGGCGGTAATAGAAAGTGATGAAGCAGTTAAATTAAACTATCAATTACTGACCAGTATTAAGTGTGTAGGACCTGTACTGGCCGCAAATATGATTGCTTATACGCACAACTTTACCCGTTTTGCTACCTGGCGAAAGTTCGCCTGCTATGTGGGAACTGCCCCTTTTGAACATCAGTCTGGCACGAGTATAAAAGGAAAAACACGAGTCAGTAGTTTATCCAACAAGCAGCTAAAAAAATTAATCCACATGGTGGCTATATGTGCTTGCGCATATAATCCAGAGATGAAAAGCTATTATAAAAGAAGAGTGAGCGAGGGGAAAAATAAGATGAGTACGCTAAATGTTATACGCAATAAGATCATTTCCAGAATGTTTGCTGTTGTCAATCGCGGCTCGGGCTATGTGGATCTGATGAAATATGCAGCTTAGGGTTTATCATCTAAACTCTTAAACAACTCCTCTTATTTTGGACGGGTTCTGTCAAGGGCAGCGAAGGGCGGGCTTGTGTGGCCGTGCTGTTTATGTACCCTTGACGGGTTCCGGCCAAAATGAGAATTTTGTTGTCGAGTTAAGATGAAGAAAATAAATTTGGAAAAGTCTTAGAATACGGGCAGCGGGTTAAAATCACCACAGATGTTTATCCGGGTCAGTTATTTGAAGGTAAGATCAGCTTTATCAGCCCTCAAGCTGATGAAACACATAATTACAGCGTGGAGATCATGGCTGATAATAAAGAAAGCGCACTGCTGCGGACGGGAACTTTTGTTTATGCTGACTTCTCGCATAAGACCAGTCAGCAGATCTTGCTTATTCCACGCGCCGCTTTAACGCAAAGCGTAAAGGAGGCATCCGTTTATGTGGTAGAAAACAATGTCGTTCATCAAAAGCCGATCAGGACAGGCATTGAAATGAACGGCATGATCCAGGTGATCAGCGGGATTAATGCCGGCGAGGTCGTCGTTACCGCAGGGCAGATCAATTTAAAAGAAGGTTCCAGGGTAATTATTTCTAAATAAAAACTGTAATGCCATCAATAACAGAAATTGCCGTTAAGCGGCCCTTATTAATCATTGTCGTTTTTACCGTGCTGTTCATCTTCGGGATACGGTCCTACTTCAGCCTGAACTATAACCTGCTGCCAAAGATCGATGTGCCGACCGTTTCGGTGAGTACCACCTATTCCGGAGCGGCTGCAACAGAGGTAGAAACATCAGTTACCAAAAAGCTGGAAGATGCGTTTTCTTCCGTCGAAGGACTCGACAAGATCTCATCTACTTCACAGCAGGGTGTGTCGCAAATCGTAGTTCAGCTGAAAAGCGGTACTGACATAGACCAGGCTGAGCGTGATATTCAGCGCAAAGCAGATCAGGCGCAAAACGACTTGCCCGACAATATTGACAAACCTATTGTCAACAAAATTAACCTGGATGATGTGCCGGTTATCAAAGCGGGTGTTACTTCTGATAAATCGCCCCGTGACCTTTATGATTTCGTGGATAAGCAATTATTACCTATGCTGCAAAATGTGCCCGGTGTGGGGCAAGTTAACATTATTGGGGGGGATGAGCGGGAAATACAGGTTAATATTGACCAGGACAAATTGAAGGCTTACGGCTTGGGTATTGCTCAGGTGACCGATGCGATCAGCAAATCCAACCAATCTTTTCCGGCTGGAAGTATTGAGACAAGGAACCAGCAGATGTCGATTCAGTTTGATGCCAATGTTGTTTCTGTAGACCAGCTCAGCAACCTGATCATCTTTCAAAAGCCAAATGGCGGGAGTATTTACCTGAAAGATATCGCCGAGGTAGTAGACGGTACCGTGAAAACAACTGCCATTAATCATATCAGCGGAATTCCATCCATCGGCATTCAGATCATTAAGCAAAATGATGCCAACGCCGTAGCGGTAAGTGACAAGGTGAAAAAAAAGTTTACGGAAATCGAGGGGCAATATAGATCAGAACATTTAAAGTTCGCGGTAGCATCAGATCAAAGTGTTTATACGCTTCATTCGGCCAGTGCCGTGATGGAAGACCTCGGTATGGCCGTGCTGATTGTTGGTGTGGTCATGCTGGCTTTTCTGCATAGTTTCCGCAGTTCCATGTTTGTACTGGTCGCCTTACCCTCATCGATCATTCCTACATTCATCGCGATGTATGCGTTGCATTTTTCGCTCAACTTAATGACGCTGATGGCGATGTCGCTGGTCGTGGGTATCCTGGTCGATGATTCTATCGTGGTCCTCGAAAATATTTACCGCCACCTGGAGATGGGCTCGGATAAGGAAAAAGCGGCACTTGAAGGCCGGAGCGAAATTGGATTCACCGCCTTAGCTATTACTATGGTTGATGTGGTCGTGTTCCTGCCCATCGCATTTGCCGGGGGCATCATTGGTGCATTCTTACAGGAATTTTCGCTGGTCGTCGTATTCTCGACGCTGATGAGTTTGTTCGTGTCTTTCACCGTTACACCATTACTTGCCAGTACATTCGGCAAGATCGAAAAGCTGGATAAAAACACGCTTTGGGGTAAGCTCAACCTCGGCTTCGAGCACTTCCTGGATACGCTCAAAGAGGATTACGGAAAAGTATTGAAGTTTGTACTCACTAAAAAAAGATATTTATTGTCTGCCGTTATTGTCATGATCATCGGTGCAATTGCCTTAGTGCCGCTGGGATTTATAGGCGGCACGTTTGTACCTAGCGCTGATCAGGGCGAAGTTGTGATTAACCTGGAACTGGCTCCATCTGCATCATTGTATCAAACGAATATGATATGCCAGCAAGCTGAAAAGCTGATCATGGTTCAACCCGAGGTTACACACGTATTTTCCAGCATCGGATTTGTAAGGGGAAGCGTGGCGGGAACCTCTAATAACGCCAACCTGGCGGAAATCACGATCAGTATGGTGGATAAAAACAAACGGGAAATTACCGCTGATGACTTTGGCAACCGTATGCAGGAACAATTGAGCAAGGTGATAGCAGGCGTAAAAATAACAGCAACGCCAACGTCGATCACCGGGGAAGCTACTGCCGCGCCAATACAGGTCGCGATTAAAGGGATAGACCTTAAAGCCGTGCGCAAGGTTGCAGAAGAATACAAGAAAATAATAGCCTCTGTTCCGGGAACCCGTTTCGTTGCCCTTTCTGTAAAGGATCAGAAGCCACAGGTAGAGATCAACCTTGACCGGCAAAAGATGAGCCTGCTGGGACTGGATGCGAGCCAGGTAGGCGCAGCGATACAAAACGCCTTCAGCGGAAACGACAAAGGTAAATTTAAGCAGTTGGGTAACGAATACAAGATCATGATCAGCCTCGACGGTTTTGACCGGTCGAATATTAACAATGTCAGCAACCTATCTTTCACCAACAGCAATGGACGGACATTTTTATTAAGCCAGTTTGCCCGGGTAACCGAGGGCTTAGGTGAAACCGTCCTACAACGGACTGATCGCTTAGGTTCTATAACTGTAAACGCCAATGTAGCCGGCCGGCCCAGCGGATCGGTGGCCGACGACATTAAAGCCAAGGCAGCCAAATTTTCATTACCTGCCGGCGTATCGATTGAGTACCTAGGCGCTGTAAAGAACCAGGAGGATGCCTTTGGAAGTCTTGGATTCGCTTTGATAGTCGCTATTTTACTGGTTTATCTCGTTATGGTAGCGCTTTATGAGAATGCTGTTTATCCATTCGTGGTCTTGTTTTCCATTCCTGTCGCCATGATCGGCGCATTTCTGGCACTGGCGCTGAGTATGGAGACATTGAATATATTCTCAATGATCGGACTGGTCATGTTGCTGGGGTTGGTATCGAAAAACGCCATCCTGATTGTAGACTTTACCAATCACCTCAAAAGCGAAGGACGCCCTGTAAAAGAAGCCCTGGTAGAAGCCGGTAAAGAACGACTCCGCCCGATCCTGATGACAACATTGGCGATGATCCTTGGTATGCTGCCTATTGCAATGGCTGCTGGTGCCGGTGCTGAAATTAAAAACGGCATGGCCTGGGTAATTATTGGCGGGTTAACAAGTTCAATGCTGCTAACTCTTTTCGTAGTGCCGTCGATGTACCTGATCATCGATCACCTGATCGACTGGGTCTCAAGAAGAAAAACACGCAGAGAAAGCCTGCAATTACAGCCCCATCACTAATCTATATAAACGCCAATCGGGACCGGGTTACCGGATATTCGGAAAAACACAGTTGTTTAATCTTCCAATCTGCGGTTCCGGCACCCCGGTTTCTGAACGGCAAAATAAATTTTAACATGAACATAAAACGTCTCCTTTTGCTGATTTTACTTTTCCATGCACTTACGGCAACTGCACAAACTGAAAACCAAAAAGGTACCAAAAAATTGACCGATACGACAACGATGCCAATTATGTCGCAATATGCGATCAGCTACCCCCGGTTAAGACAAGGATTTTTAGCCACTGATATTATAGCGGGCAGAAACATCACGGGGGAACTCAACGGAAAAAAGCTATACGAAGGCAAAATGGCCATGGAGCGTATCCGGGAAAATTTTAATATTCCTGTCGTACAATGGGCCAGGAATTCCATCACGGGAACGATCAGCTATCAGCACGTCCATTTTCAAACAGGTCAGATCACGAGTTTTAGCCCTGAGTTTCCAAACACCGATCAAAGCATAAATAAATCGACGGTTGGTATCACCCTGAGTTTTAGTAGGGCAGATTCGATCTTTGGTCATCCGGTCAATTATTCCGGGAGCTTAACAGGCCTGGCAGATGATAAAGGTATAGAAAGAGTTAATTACCTGGGATTGATCAGTGTCCCGATCAGCAAAAGCAAGTACTCCTCATTTAATGTAGGACTGATTGTGGTCATCGATCCGTCCGCTGTTAGTCCGGTGATCCCGATCATCAGTTATTGGCATAAATTTCAAACTGCCGACCTTGACCTGTATGTGGAACTGCCCACTAAAATAGCGGTAAAAAAACAGCTCACTAAAAGGAGCTGGGTTGTGGTAGGAAGCGAATTGGGGAGCAACCTCTATTTTTTTGAGCTAAACCAGCCTGCACTACCGGATAAAGCGATATTAAAAACAGTCGATATCAGGTCCGGTGCATCATTTGAATATCTGGCGACAAAAAAACTGATTCTTGGTGTCAGCGGAGGAGTCTACACCGGCATCTCTACACGCTTGTTTGACCACAATGACAAATCCAGCGATTATTTTTTCAGGACAAGTAACGGTTCTTCACCCTATATCAGTTTTTCCATATCGTTCCTGCCTTTTCTTAAAAGCATAAAACGATAAGGCATATAAATGTAACCTAACCAATCATTATGAAAAATAACGAACCACAAACTATCAAAAACAAAGAACTCACCAAAAAGAAATTGATAGGGGCAGTTGGCGAAATTATAAAAGTTGATGGCTTTGCTTCGCTAAAAAGTGCCAGCAAAGTTGCAAGATTCGCTGGCGTAGACAGGAAACTGATTGGACGCTATTTTGGCGGATTAAACCAGTTGATAGAAGCTTATGTGATTGAAAACGATTACTGGCTTTTGTTTACCGAAAAAATGAATGATCTCCTAAAATCAAATAGTTATCCGGGAAGTAAAGAATTGATTACTTCAATACTTCAAAATCAATTCTCTTATTTTTCTTCTGACAAGGATATGCAGCGATTGATTCTATAGGAATTAACATCCAATAGTCCGCTGATGAAGAGCATCCATAATGCAAGGGAAAGTATGGGGCAAAAATTACTTGAGACAACGGACGCACACTTCAACGGCTCGAAAGTAAATTTCCGGGCTATCGGTGCACTGTTGGTTGGGGGTATTTATTATACGATTTTGCATACTATCCATAACGGCGGAAAATTTAGTGATTTGGATGTTACCTCTAACGAGGGACAGGAACAGATATTAAATGCTATTGAACAAATTGTCGGATGGGCTTACGAAGCTGCAAAACCCGAATAAAGTTTGGAGCTTCTAAAAGCCGCATTTCTATACTTGCCACCAGACCCCGGATTCAAACAAGGATGACCGGATCAATGCCAACTGCCCCGGCGATCGGTTTCTGAATTTCATTAGGATATATGATACTTCGCTCTTCCGAGTAAGATCGGCTTAAAACGCTTCTTGACCAACGTGATGAATGTTACGGAAGAGTTCTCGAGACTGTTTTAGAGGAAAAAACAATACTGAGAGACCTGTATTATCGATAATAATCAAATTGTAGGAATCAAAAGCAATGCTTAACAAGATGGCCTTCTCTATACATTCGGAATCTCTACATCTGACTATGTGCGAAATTTTTTTTGCTATGCTTTTTGAAAAAATATCAAACCAATGAAATGTATAAAGGGCAATCCAGTTCCCCGGTTTTAAACGTCTGAAGCATGAATGATTTTTTCTCTATGCAGGTATCCCCATTCTTTTAAAGCATAGATAACTTTATCCAATGATGAAGTGTGAGCAGTTGCACTGTATTCAACTACAGGAGGAAAAGAATCATAGACCTTGCGCACCACAAGGTGATGAGTTTCTAATTCCTTTAGCTCTTTTGACAACATTCGGTCGCTGATCCCCTCAATCTCACGGGCAATTTCTTTAAATCTTTTTGTTCCACTAAGAATCGCAATCAATATTTGTAGTTTCCATTTTCCATTCAACACTTCCAATGCATCGCGTACCGCTCTCAAATCTTTGGTGGAGCAAGATGCTGTTTGACTTAAATCTATCATTTACCCTTTACTTACTTTAAGTTTAGTGCTAACAAAAAGTTTAGTACTTATTGTTAGTAAGCGAAGTTAGATAACTTTGAATCACTTATTTAATTATAATGATAAATATTGAAAAAAACGATGTTTCCGGATTACCATTATTCCAAAGCTGCTTCGTTACCATTAATAACATACGCCTGCATTATATTATCGGAGGAAGCGGACCTGTTATTATGCTCATACATGGCTGGGCCTACACCTGGAATGAATGGAAAAACATCTTACCTGATTTAGCACAAGCGGGATATACCGTGATTGCTCCAGATATGAGGGGTTGCGGTGATTCCGGGAAGCCAAATCACATTTATACGAAAAGAGACGTGGCTGAAGACTTTTATCTGCTGACGGAAGTGCTAAAAATAGAAACCCTTTATTTGATGGGGGTTGACATCGGCATGATGGTAGCATACGCTTTCGCGGCTGCTTATCCTGCCAAGGTGAAAAAAGTAATATTAGGAGAAGCGGTTCTTCCTGGTTTCGGTCTGGAAGAAATGATGAATCCGGCTACCGGCGGAAGTTGGCATTTCGGCTTTCAAAGCAATGCGGAATTTGCCGCTCGTGTCATTTCAGGAAATGAGAAAATCTATTACGAACACTTCTGGCAACTGATGTCACCTGTAAAAGGTATAACGGAAGAATCTGTAAAACCCTATTTGAAATTTTATGGCAATGTAGAAGGATCCAGAGGTGGCTTCTTTCACTATGAATCCTTGGCTAACGACTCGAAATTTAATAAGGAAAATCCGAACCGAAAATTACAACTGCCGGTTTTAATTATAAGTGGTGATCAGGGCATCCCACAATTTTTAACAATTAATAGTATTAAGCAGGTGGCTGACAATTACGAAACCGCGCTGGTTGAAAATTGTGGACATACCCTGGCCGAAGAGAACCCGGAAGGAACAGTCAAACATATTTTAAATTTCTTACAGAAATAAAGATGCAAAAAAGAATATTAATATTAGGTGCGACTGGAAGAACTGGCCAAATTGCTGTTGAATTAGCTTTAGCAAAAGGATACGCGGTAACCGCATTGGTGCGCAACCCCGATAAAATCAAGTTCAAATCTGATAGCCTGGAGGTGATAAAAGGGCTCCCGACAAATATTGAAGATCTCCGCAAAGCTATGAAAGGCTGTGACGCCGTGATTAGTTTATTAAGCGCATTATCAGATAAGGAAAGCTTTTCCATTAAAAAAATAATTCCTCCCCATACCCTAAAAAAAAGTATCGGCAACGCACTGCAGGTAATGAGGGAATACGGGGTTAAGAGAATCCTGACACTTTCTTCCATCGGTGCCGGGAACTCCTTCGAATATGCGCCATGGTTTATGAAGATGATCATAAAACTGACTAATTTTAAGATCGTATTCGCGGATCACAACGCACAGGAAAGCCTGATTCAAAATTCCGGGTTGGATTGGACAATTGCCAGGCCGGTCGGATTGAATGAAAATGAAAACATCGGCGAATTGGTCGTAAATTATAGTAAAACACCGAAACCGTTCAAAATGAGCCGTAAACAGTTAGCAAAGTTCTTTATTGATGATGTCGATTCAGAAATTTTCAGGGGCAAAACACCTATCCTGTCAGAAATATAATATAAGGTTGCTTAGATTTTTAGTTGAATAAATTTCTAAAATTTCAATTCAATCAAACAGAAATTAGTTTTGTCATATCTGTTGTTGAGTAAATACTCACACAGGCAAAGTATCGGGCGGAACTGCTAAGAGATTTATTTATGCTTAGTTTTTATATGCGGAATGAACGCTGTCGATTTCTGTGATCTTGATAGCTGCAATCCCTAAGCGGAAGAATCTCGAAGTCCTTTATAAGTGATTTGAGGCGTTTAACTGGATTTTTGACCAGCAAAAATTCCGTTTCAGAACAAGCTTATAGGCTACTCAGATGAAGAAAACTAATTGATAATACACCCTAAACCTAACCAATCATTATGAAAAACAACGAACCACTAAAAACTATTAAAAACAAAGAAGTCACCAAAAAGAAATTGGTATGGGCTGTTGGAGAGATTATCAAAACTGAGGGTTTTGTCGCTTTAAAAAGCGCCAGCAAGGTCGCCAGAATTGCTGGTGTAGACAGGAAGCTAATCGGTCGCTATTTTGGTGGACTAAACCAGTTGATAGAAGCTTATGTGGTAGAGAATGATTACTGGATTTTATTTACAGAAAAAATTAATGACCTACTAAAATCGAATAACTACCCAGGAAGTAAAGAGTTAATTACATCCATACTTCAAAATCAATACACCTATTTTTTATCGGACAAGGACATGCAGCGATTGATCCTCTGGGCTTGCGCCGAAATGGTGTGGTCTCATTCATCATAATCTCCACTTTAAGCACCTTTAGCCAGTTATCAATATAACCGGCATGATTACCTTTATCGACGGTAGCAATGCCAAACCCAGCACAAAGAAACGCCGCCCCAAACTCGGCAACCAATTCTTCAACGGCATAATTTTGATCGCCGAATTTCTTGCCTTTTGTGCGGTTTAAACGTTTTTCATGACCTGTCCAGTGTGTCAATTCGTGCATCAGGGTTGAATAATATCCTTCGGTCGCCGTGCAATTCTGTGTGGGCTGGAAACTTTCATTTGGGGGCATATAAATTTTATCTTCGGATGGGCGGTAAAAGGCCCGGTCGCCGGTATGTTCAATGATCGCTTTGGTATTGGCAACAAATTCTTCAACGATTGCAATTTTCTCAACCAGGTTTTCTTTTGAGGCTTGTGATGGTTCCGGCGCAACATAACCTGCAAGCTGGCTTCTATTGAATACATAGGAGGATTTGAGGAACGGGATTTTTTCGATTTCACCATCATTCTCTTTTTCGATGGTGTCGTAATAAACAATCAAGCTGCCTTTTTCGCCTTTGCGGACGTATTCCTTCTTGGATTGCCATTGCTTAAAACTGGCCCATTCATCGCATTGATAGCTGTTCTTGATTGCCGAACACCAGAGCAAAACGATATTTATACCGCGATAATGGTTTCCGGTAGTAAAATTCAACGGCAGGCCTAACAACGATCTTTCGTTTCCTATCCACGGTTGCTGCCACGGCACCGTACCGGCCTCCAATTGCTGTATGATCGTATCGGTGACGGTTTGGTAAATATCTTTACGCTGGATTGTATTTGCAGTTGGTTTTTTTGATGCCTTGTTTTGCATTGTCGTTGCCTTTCCTGATTAAAAGTTGATGGTTACAGGAGATGCCCAACCGGGAATTAGTGACCAAACCGGCTGAAATTTTGATTGCGCGAGGGAGCCCGCAAGGGCGGGGAAAATTTTAGTTGGTGTCGGGAACGGCCCCGGTTAATCTCTTGTAAAAACCATCCGCTTTGTTTTCATCAGGAGAAGGTAACCAAAGGGAATTGCTTAAAACAGCACCGGAATCGGCTGTTATTTTGCGTTATGGAGTGAAGCGGATACCGGCCCCGTGGCTAATGCCGGTGCAGTATGAGCGGAAAGCCGGGGCCGGAGGTAACGCCCACATTTAAAACCTAACCGTCGGTCAATTCGATCATGGAATCCACCCATGATCGGCCATAGAGTAATAGCCATGCGAAGACAAAATAATATGTTCCACTACCTTGAGGCCCAAAATCTCACCGCCCTGCGCCAATTTGTTGGTTAAATCAATATCCGCTTCGCTGGGGTCTAAATGTGCTGTAGGATGATTATGGGCCAGGATTATTTTATTGGCTTTCGCTTTCAATGCCGTGGCATAGATCAGCGCCGGGTCAACCGAAACCATGGTCATTCCGCCGCTGGCGATTTCAGAAATACCCAGGCAGTTATTACGCAGGTCCAATAATAGGATCTTAAACTCCTCAACCAAGCCAATCCGGTTTTCGTTCCAGGTTGATTTCAATACTTGATAGGCGATTTCTGATTTATTGATCCTGACCCGTTCGGATGGATGGACTTTATTGCGATAAACCAATTCGACTTCGGTTACCTTAAATTGGCTGGCCGTTTGTGATGCTGTCATTGCTCTATCTCCTTACAAGCCAAGGTTGAGATTGTGCATGTGCCAGGCGTTGAAATCCTTGCTGGTGCAATAGACGTCATTCATCTTTTTATGCAGTAAGTCTTGTTCGGTCGCAAAAAATCCGGCCAATTCTGCCGTGGCTTTTGACCCAGCCTTGTCGTTATCCAACCAGGTATAGGCCATGCGGTAGCCATAGTTTTTAATGTAGGGCACCGCTAAATTCAGGCAGGACAGCGAATTTAAAACGATCATATCATCCGTATGATTGCGGGTTTTCATGATCGTCAGGAACGTCAGATAATCAAACATGCCCTCGAACAGGTGGATTTTATCGGGTTTGGGAATGGTTCCCCGGATAAAGGTAATATCCTTCGTCCCGATATTGCCTTTGAAATTAGGGTTCCGTAATTCATAGCCATTTTCTTCGTTTTTAATGCCCAAAGCATAAAAGCTCTTTTGTGTTTTTTTATTGTACACATGGACTTCTTTCAGACATTTCGGCGTGTAGTTTAAGGATATGCCCCGCTTTTGCAGATAGGCGATCAATGATGGCTCCTGAATGGCATGGGCCTTGGTTAAAACCAATGATCGCTCGCTCTCTGCATTTCTTGGCACTGCATCGGGAATAATCAGCAAGGGTTTGGAATTTGCCGTCATGTTGTTTATCCAGCGCAAGGCATCCGAAGCCGTGTTGTTTTCCTGCGTGGATTTTAAGTAATGGCAAACAAAATCGACGCTATTGCCCCCGGTGCCGTCCCCGAAATCGTGCCAAAGATTGCCGGTTACATGAAAACTTGCAGTATTTTCCTCCCGCAAGGGTGACAGATACCAGCTTTCTTTTTCGTTTTGCTTCACTGGAAAAGCATTGATCTTTTCCAAAATTAAAGACATGGGTACGCATTTCGCTTCATCAATATTCATTGGCGATCTCCAAAGTTTTGTGATTTTTAAAGGGACAGTAAAACGATGTTCCGGCTTACTTTTTAGGCCGCTTAATCGTTTTGCACTGTTCGAGGAATTTATTTAAATCGGAACGGCGATAACGAACCGAATTGCCGATTTTTATCGGATTGAGATTATACCGTTTTGTGCAATCCCAAACGGCCAGGGTCTCCGGCGAAAATTTCAGCATGCGTGCCGCTTCTTTTCTGGTCAGTAATTCATCAGGCTTATTTGTCGTCATATTTAACACCTCCATTGTTGAAGAAAAAATCAGTTGCAAAATTCAAGACGAATCTTGCAAAGGAACGGGGGATGTCATACCTCATTTCTAAGGTAAAAATCACAATTTTCGTCATTCATCCATCAAGAATAATGAACATTAAACCGTCGGCATACATGGGTAGGTACGTGTAGATCGAATTTTATTACATCGTCGGTTTTTTCACACCGAATCACTATCGAACCTGTCATGAAACAGATTCGATAGTTTGGATTTTTAGATCGCTGATTACGCCGGTTGTAATAGAAACAGATTGGTTGCTGTTTCAACAGATGCCCGTACCGGGTCAAGATTTAACCGTGCATAGATTTCGGTTGCCTGTGATGATTTATGCCCCAGGCTCTTGCCGATGATCGAGAGGCTCGCTCCGCTGATAGCCTGGTAACTGCCAAAGGTTCGGCGGATATCATGCAAGCGAATATCGGTGACACCCTGGGGAAGCTGAAAGTTTTCCGATTCCGCCTGTTTGATGATTTGCTTGAATGGCATGCCACCATCATACGCACCAGACATTCGTTTTCCGAGGCTATCTAACCAGCAAGCATTTTTTTCATTCTGCTGCCATAACAACAAGGTCGCCCGTTCTGTAATTTTCTGCCAGTCAGTTTTGACGCTGGCGGTATGTTTTTCACAATCTCCTTTTTTCGGAAACACCCATTGGCTTTGTGCTACCTCAAAACGGCGTTGCAGAATTTCCATGGCGCGGGGCATCAGTGGCACCGTTACCGGGTCGCCATTCTTGGTATCCGGGATGCGCCACTCGCAATATTCCCAATTGATCTGCTCATAGCGCATCATCAAAGTATTGGTTCTGCGTGCGCCGGTGAGAAACAACATCCATAAATAATCCCGTACCGTCTCGCTTTCGTAATCATTGATCGCTTGCAAAATAAACGGCAACTCGGCAGGTAATATGAACCGGTCACGGGACTTTTCCTTATACTTTTTGATGCCGGTTGTGGGATTATTACCCTCCCAACCCCATTCGGTGGCCTTATTGTAAATCGCCCGGATGCGCTGCAGCATTTTATTGGCCTGGTATAACCCGTGGTCACGATAAATGGTTTCGTGCAGCCGTTTGATTTCAGGGCGTTTGATGTCCGAAATCTTCCGCTTGAACCAGTGCGGTACAAAGCGGGTAATATCCTGCTGATCGGCCAGCCAGGATTTTTTATGAACCTTGCTGTAACGGTGCAAATATTGGTCGAATAGCTGCCCGAAATTCATTTCATTACGAATTTTGCGCCTTTCGTTTTGCGGGTTGATGCCCATGGCAATCTGGCCAAGTTTGATTTTAGCGAGTTTTCGGGCGTTTTCGATGGTCAGATCGGGGTATTTACCCAAAAAGATCTTCTCGGTTCTACCGGCAATCTTTTTGATCACATAGAATGATTTTGCACCGCTGGGCTGGATGGCAAAGAATAACCCTCTTACCTGGGTGTCCTTGTGATAGCTTCTGTTGCCTTTGGCTGGTATTGGCAGTTTATCTAATTCAGAGATGGTAAAGTTAAAAGTTTTAGTCATCGGTAGCCTTTCCTGTGGGTTAGGTCGGTGCAGCCACGGTTCTCCCCTGGTGAGTAAAAACGGGCCGGTGGGAATAATACCCGTTAAGGCCGGTTTCGATGACTAAATCGTTGATCGTACTTAACAATTAATGCTTGCTATATGCGCATTAAAACGTGTTAAATACCGGTAAAATATCCCACAAGGGGAGAGGGCATAATTTATAGGTGCCAAATATGACTGTTTTACCAACAATTTAAATCAACCGAAACTTTTCGTTTTTCCTGGTGGTAGCCGTGGTGTTCCTGTGGTGATTAAAGAAATAAGCGGAGCTGCTTACAAGGGAATTGTCGCATTATGCGAGCACCTTTTCAAGCAATGATTTATGGCAGCGTGCAATTTGACCAATCCCCACAAATAACATCAAAACAACTTCCCCTATTAATAATCGAAATAAGGATTGAAACGAAAATCCTGACCTGAAAGGTAATACAATAATTTTTATGGCGTTAGGACGACATAAAGAACCATGTATTGCTCAACCCAATTTAAGCATCACGGGGAAGCCATGGAATGAATTAGATTAGGTAAAGAAAATATCAGGACAAGAAGTTACCCACTCATCTGGAGGCATAAATTCATATTTCAGGTGATGGTGTACCAAGCGGCAAAGGTTTTACCACGCAATAAAAGGCAGAGCTTTTTAATAAGACAAGAAAAACAAAACATATATTTTAAAGGCAGGTTTCAATCTTCTTAATTTATTAATCTTTATTAATAACCTTTAATAAATTATAAGTTATTCGTTTCAAAATCGTTGCATCTTGTGTAACGATTTCTGCATCTGCTAACATCCCTTGTTTGAGATGTATCGGCTTACGCATATCGGTCGCACCTTTAATTTTAAAAGTAACTTTTGAAAAAAACACACTGTCACGATACGGCACATCCGATATATAACTAATATTGCCGCGTATCATACCATATTCTTCAAATGGATAGCTTTTCAATTTTATCAGAACCTCCTGGCCTTCTTTTACTTTGCCCATATTAATTTGCGGAATGGCCATTTCTCCGAAAAATTGCTCATTACCAGGATTGATGTAAAACACGTCTTGATTAGTCGCTAAAACTTGGTTTTCCTGTACTATGCCGGCGAAAGTAAGTTTGCCAGACTGTGAGGCTGTTAATACATATTTATTTTTCCAGTCTTTCGCCTGACTAATCAAACTATTGAGTGATTGTTGGAATTTTGATTTTGCTTCGGCAATTTGATTATCCAGTTCCAATATGTCTTTTTGTTTAGCTGCATAGGTTGCAGATGCTGTTATGAGAGCACTTTCCGTTTGTAATAATGGGGATCTTTTTGCAAGATATTTGCTTTCCTGCGTTCTGAACTCCGCCGGGCTTTCTACCCTTTCATGCTCCAGTTTTTGGTGCATCTCATATTCCTGGCTGGCCAGTTTATAATCTTTCTGGTCAATTTCTTTTTGGGCAATTAATTGGTCGCGCTGTTGGTTCAGGTTTAACAGGTCCTTTTGTAAATACGCTTTCTTTCTTAAATAAAACCCATTATTAATAGCAGAATGATAATCAATGTATTGCTGATAAAAAGTTTGATAGAAGGATTGAAGCTCCCCCAATTGCGATAGATCGGTTTCTGCAAATAAACCGTCGGCAACAAGTTTTCCTGAATTAACTTCAAGCTGTATTTGGGTTAGCTTTTCTATAAGTCTCAGGATCGCGTCATGGTTACCAGTGCTTTCAAGATAACCCAATATCTGACCATTATAAACGAGATCATTTTCTTTAACTAATAGCTTTTCTAATTTACCTGATATCTTAGTGACAATAAGTTTGGGTGAGTTTGGCGATTCAATCCTAATCGACGTTTTGACAATGTCAGGATAGCGGATGAATGCTGAAAGACTAAATATCAACACGAGCGCAATGAAAAACACCGTAATGCCCCATCTTAATATCCAAGAGGGCACGGCAGTGATAATATCCTGCATATCATCAGTATGTATAATTTCATCATTGGTCTTGGTATATAATTCCGGCATATCTTTAGTTCCCTAATTCTAATTGGTTTTTCACTAAACGATAGTAGTCCCCCCTTAAAGCAGTTAGGACCTCATGGGTTCCTTGTTCAATAATACTGCCTTTATCAAGCACAATAATATTATCGGCATTACTTACGGTACTTAAACGGTGAGCAACAATAACCACCGTACGACCCGTAAAAAACTCGGAAAGATTATCCATGATTATTCGTTCATTATTTGCATCCAGCGCATTCGTTGCTTCATCGAAAAATATATATTCAGGATTTTTATACACCGCACGCGCAATAAGCATCCGTTGTTTTTGTCCCTGACTTATACCGTTTCCTTCAGCACCTATTTTAGTATTTAGTCCAAGCGGTAGGTTATCAATAAAATCCTGAATATTGGCTATCTTGATGGCATGTTGTAATTTATCCTTATCAGGATAATCATCACCAACCGCTATGTTACGGGCAATAGTATCCGAAAATATGAAACCCTCCTGCATTACTACTCCACATTGGCCGCGCCATGTTTTATAACTAATACCACTTAACGCCTGTTGGCCAACACGTATCTCACCCTTTTCGGGTTCGTAAAAGCGAAGTAGTAATTTTAATATGGTAGTTTTTCCGCTACCGCTCATGCCTACAATGGCGGTTGTTTTGCCTTGCGGTATATATAAATCAACATGCTCTAAAACCGGATCATTGCCCGCCCCCGGATAACGGAATGTCAACTTATTTAAACTTAAACTTTTATCACTCGGTAGAATATGGTTCCAGTCTTTATCAACAGATTCTTCATCATCCATTTGGTGTATCTCGTTTAAACGCTCCAGGCTGATCTTTGCATCCTGAAAGCCTTGTATAAAACTTAGAAACTGTTGTATCGGACTATTTAGCTGTCCAATAATATATTGAACTGCTATCATGCCACCTAAGGTGAGGTTACCATCGATAACCGCTTTAGCACTCAAAAAAGTAATAGCCAGGTTGGTACTCTCATTGATAAAAGTAGAGCCACCTTGCTGGTATTGGCTCAATGCCAAACCTTTTACTTTAAATTTAAATAAACGAGCCTGTAAATGCTCCCATTCCCAGCGCTTTTGTTGTTCGCAGTTGTTGAGCTTGATCTCTTGCATACCACTAACCAGTTGTACAATACTGCTTTGGTTTTTTGATGATATGTCGAAACTTTTGTAGTCCAGTTCGCGCCTGCTTTTTAAAAAGGCCAGTATCCAGGCAATATACAAGATGCTACTTACTGAAAAAACAAAAAAAATGATGACGTTATAATAAACCAGAACTACAGAAAATATAATGAGGTTAAATGCCGAAAATAAAGTATTTAATGTTGACCCTGTTAAAAAACTTTCTATCCTTTTTTGATCGTTCATGCGCTGCATGATGTCGCCAGTCATCTTAGTATCAAAAAAACTCATGGGGAGTTTCATCAATTTGATCAGGAAATCCGTGAGGATTGAGATGTTGACCCTTGTACTTACGTGCAATAATATCCAGGAGCGAATAAAATCGACACTAACGCGCCCTACGATCAACGCGGCTTGCGCAATTAGAATAATGTAAACAAAGTTGATGTTACGGGTATTAATACCAATATCAACTACCGATTGGGTTAAAAAAGGGGCTATCAATTGCAATGCGCTGCCTATACCCAAACCAAACAACAACTGAATAACCAATTGCCGGTAGGTAATTAAATAGCGCAGTAAAAATGACCAGCGGATTTCCGAACCTTTTTCATCTTCCTGCTCATAAAATTGTGGTGCGGGGCTTAAAAGCAATGCTATTCCTTCGCCTTTATCGGTATCGCTCAACCACTGGCGGTTAAAATCCTGCTCAGTTAAGGTAATTAAGCCTTTGCTCGGGTCGGCAATATGATATTTCCATTTTTTTATTTTGTACAAAACAACAAAGTGGTTTTGCCTCCAATGCAAAATGCAAGGTAACTCTGCTTCTTTTAGCTGAACCGGATTTAACTTGACGCCCAACGAACGGAAACCAATTTTTTCCGCGGCATCACTAATACCCAATAGCGAAACACCTTCACGATTAATCTCACACAGTTGACGTATCGTCTGTAGCTTGAAATTCCTACCAAAATACTTTGCGACCATGCGAAGGCAGGTTGGACCGCAATCCATTTGGTCGAGTTGTTTATAAAATGGAAAGTTCAAAGTATATTATAATTAGGAGTAACTAAATTTACAAAAAGAACTATTGAGAATACCTCAAGCATTGCTTGGTGTAATATTCTCAAAACTCATCGCAACAAATCACCGCATCCGTTACATCTTCTCTACCTGTATCAGACTTATAAGCATAGGTGGCACATCCTTGACCATCGGTTGCTTTGCAATTGGGGCCCGTGAAAAGACACTGAGTCTCGGTAATCATGGATTTTGGCCGATCCAACGGGCCTCCATAGCCATCTGTTAGATAAATCGTCTTGCCATTAGAATTTTCAATATCGACGTTTATTGTATATCTATTTTGGGCAACACAGCTACTGGTTATAATAATAAAAAAGATACTTGTCTTCATAAAAATAAATTACAGGACATCAATTTCGTTTAGTTAGCGAAAAGGTAAAAATCCAACCGCAGTTAGTAAACTGTGTTTACGAATCTGTGTGCTTTGTAGTCCCCGACTACAGTAAGATACATAATAGCTAATCTTATACGCCCATATTAATAGTTTGTTTTATGGGTGGGATGGTAATAATCACCTCGTTTACATCGCTTTCCGGTTCAGAGACATTCGAAAAGCAGAGACAACGAATAACTTGTTACTTTTCGAATCGAATATTAGCGTTTTTCATAGCGTCTTCAATATTTTTATTCATAAAATTGACATCCTGGGGTTTAGGCAAAGCATTTGCTATTATTTCTCCAGTTGATGTCATTAGGATATATCTGGGAATTGTTTTGACATTTAACTGGCTGAGAAGTATGGGTTTTACGGAAAAATCAAATAGATATTGATTTCCTGAAAGGTTATACTTTTTAAGTGCAGCATGCCAGTCATCTTTACTTTTATCTTCTGAAAGGCTGATGAAAGCAATTTTAGAGTGGTATTTGTTTTCAAGTTCCTTTAAATAAGGAATCTGTATGACACAAGGTCCACACCAACTTGCCCATAGATCGACGAATATCAGTTTGTTTTTATATTGATTTAATATAGAAGATAACGTGCGGCTTTCTCCGGTTGGATCAATCACAAGTGCCCCCAGTGCGACTTGTGATAAAACGATGTTTGCTGTGGGCTCTACTTTTTGTTTAGTCAAATAAAGCTCTGTAACCCCCTTTATGTACTCGGCATCTTTGCAAATCATCTTATATTTTTCGAAAATTTCCTGATAATTATCCGGCTCTTTATCCAGAAAGCGAATTAATAATGATGTAAGAAAATAGTCTTTTACCTTACTATCTGTGCTATATTCCTGAATGATGTCAAAATCTTCTTCAATCTTTTTCGTTGAATACCGATGACCAAGTTTAGTGCTCAGATAATAGTTGAAATAACTGTATGCTGCGGAATTTAAATACTGAGAAGTGCTGATTCCAGGCCAATCATATTTTTGATCATCTGCTTCTTTTAAAAATGCGGTCGTTAAAGAGTCTTTTGGTGGATTAATTGAGAACGACATATTAATATAGCCAAAATAGGTGCCAATAATTTCTCTTTTGGCTACAGTTTTGAAGTCCTCACTTAAACCTGGATTCTTTTTAATAAAATCATTTAGGAAATCTAGCCTTTGATTACAAAGGTCTTTGACCAATTTCCTTTTGTAGTTACTATCAAACTTATTATCAATTAAAAAGGGAAGATCTCCCATCTTAAATGTCTTCTTTTCCAATAGTGAAAAAAATATATTATAAGAGTGACTCGATATTACATCTGATTGGTAGTAGCTATCCGTCTGAAAGGAGCCGTTGAAAGATTGCCTCGGAATAGATAATTCACTAACATTAATAATAAGAGAATCTCCAGGAACAACATAGGTTTCGACGTAATCAAGACAACTGACATAAATGACCATTGGCCCATCAATAATAACTTCCTGACTAAAATGACGTGTTTTGTCGATCGGGATATGCGCTAAGGATATCCAACCTTCAATAGGGTCCCTTAACGGAGATGAAACATTAACATATTTAATATTGTCATTGGCTACGAGTCCCTTGATTAAAACAGTTTTTTTGGGAAAAACTAAAGTGCTAAAAAGGCAAAAGAAAAATGTTAACGCTGACTTCATATTAAAAATTAAAATTGTTCGGTAGGGAATATTGTAGATTGGGATGCGTTTCTAAGAAGCGATGAGTTTAACCCATCGCTATCTATAGCACTAATTATTCTGCACCAGTTGCACCAGGGCAATCTATACCACTTGGGTAAGTTTGACTGTAAGCATCTGAATAAGCGACATAGTCAGCAGCGCCTTGTGCCGCATCAGCATTATCAGCAGTAAAACTTATGTTGTGCGATTTGCCGTCTTGTCCTATATATTTACATACAAATACAACCGGCGCATTGCCACCTAAAACATTTTTCATTGCAACTCTACTGAGTTTCATAAACTTTTCCATAAATAAATTGTGTGTAGTTTTAATTAGCTTTGCCATTACCACGCCCCGGCAATTTGGGCGGTATGTATTGTTAAAGTGCATACTTCTTTACTTTGGCCAAAAGTGCTTTTATGTATATCAATATAATGCTCCAAACTTATTTCCAAAAAGGGATATTAATTTGTTATCAAGCCACGACTCTCTCATGTTTAAATTTACGATTGTTTCATCTGGCCCAATTAAGATACTTGTTGGCACAGAGTTGAAATTATATAATGTCATTAAATCACCGTATAATCCTTGTGGATTTATCAATTGAATCCAGGGATTGCCATCTTCTTTTAAAGCTTTTTTCCATTTTTTTTTATCAGAATCTATGGAAATGCCAATCACTTCAAATCCCGATGATTTGTATAAGTTATAAGCAGTTTTTAAATGAGGGAAATCTTGTCGGCACGGATTACACCAGGAAGCCCAAAATTCAAGGAGAATATATTTGTTATTTTTGCCGATGAAGCTCGACAGTTTAACAGATTTACCCGAAGTATCTTGAAGTGTATAGTCAGAAAAAGCGGCACCTACGTTACATTTATTATATATTTCAATCTTTGCAGCCAACTCAATTAATTCCGGATTGTTTTTTTGGTTGCGGAGCAACATATTATAAATTATTTTAATTTCGGCTGTTGTAAAACGATATAAATATTTTTTCGCTACAAATGTTGCAACCGGACTTGTTTGATTTTCGCTTATAAAAGTTATAGTGTTTTTATTTACTATGGCTTTAACGCTATCCAACTGCATTACTATTTTGATGCCTCCGGAGACATATTTTTGTGAATTTGGTTTGATCGACTTGTTGTAATTCACGTATTTATAAAAAAGTGATGCATATTCTTTTTGAATAACAGCCGTTTTTGCCAAATAGTTAGTTAATATATTGTGGGATGCGGAACCACTTACTTTAAGCTTTGTATAAGGGTAAATGCCTTCAACAATATCAGAATATGGAGGGATGTCGGCAAAATTCGCATCTAAATTAATTTCCGAATTTTCTACGAATAAGCATATAGCAGGCGTTGAACTTAATAACTCTTTGCCATCGTTTGTTAAAAATATGGTTAAAAGTTGCGGTTCGTTTACGTGTCCTGTTAAAGTGAATGTATCATTATTAATGACTGTACTGTCAATTACATTGGTAATAATGTTACCATTTACATTTTTTACTAGTGTTAAGTTAAATATAATATGACGTATAAAAGCGTATATTTGTAAAACAAATTACAGATGGTACGTTATACGATAAAACTTACAAAAGAGGAGGTTGGAGAGTTATACTCGATAATCAACAAGGGCTCCCATAGTTCTCAAACATTCCGGACAGCCTATATACTATTGAATTGTGATGAAGGGGAATATGCGGAGAAAATAACAAATGAACAGATCAGCAAAGTCCTGAAAGTAGGGATGCGAACGATAGACCGGGTGAAGAAAAAGTTTATTGAAGAGGGTTTTGAAGGTGTTTTAGATCGTCGCCCCACCAGCCGTGTTTATGAAACAAAATCAGATGGCGATGTAGAAGCGAAGCTGGTTGCCTTGTGTTGCAGCGAGCCGCCTGAGGGGTTTGCTAAATGGTCATTAAGGCTACTCGCCGATAAAATGGTAGAGTTGGAATATGTAGAAAGTATTTCGCATGTAACAGTAAGAAGTGTGCTTAAAAAAACGAACTTAAGCCTTGGAAAGTAAAGGGCTGGGTAATACCACCGGAAAAAAGCAGCGAATTTGTAGCCAATATGGAACGCGTATTGGATGTATACAAAAAACCTTATGATGAGGAATTTCCGGTTGTATGTATGGATGAGTCGCCAAAACAATTGATAGAAGAAGGGCAGCCCTCTCAAGCCATGAAGCCTGGCCAGGAGGCAAGAGTAGATTACGAGTACATAAGGCATGGGGTAGTCAATATATTTATGGCCAACGAGCCTTTGAGGGGCAAGCGCTTTGTAGAAATTACGGCGTTTAAAACCAAAAAGGACTGGGCTTTATTCGTAAAAAGAATAGCAGATGAATGGTACCCGACAGCGAAAAAAATAACTTTAGTAATGGACAATTTTAAAACCCATTCGGCCTCTGCATTTTACGAGACATTTGAACCAGCCGAAGCCAAAAGGCTATGGGATAGGTTTGAGTTTGTTTATACGCCCAAGCATGGAAGCTGGCTCAATATGGCCGAGATAGAATTGCATGTATTGAATGGGCAATGCCTAAACAGGCATATTTCAACAATGCTGAAGATCAATGAAGAGGTAGCGGCATGGCAACACAACAGAAATAATAAGAACAGCAAAATTAACTGGCAGTTCGAAAATAAAGATGCGCGAATAAAACTGAAAAGACTTTATCCGTCATTACACGATTAACATAACACTAGATAAGCTTTTAAATTTATTTTGCAACCAGCAACGTGCACATCAATTTTAAAACCGGCTTTGCAAACGTGAAAAAAGAAAACTAAACATGTTATTAAAAATGCAGCAACTATTGCCTTATTGTGCTTTGAAATGTTAGAAGTATTCATGTTTACAAAAGGTAATTTAAATATCGAATATTATAACGTATATTTAATGTAACTTAACCCGTAGTGCATTATAAAGAAAGTTGTTCATTTCGCCAATAAATGGTATATTGTATTGACTGACAATCAATTACAAACATGAACAACTTGATTCAAAATTACACTTTTATTTTAGAAGAGTTTAGGAAACTGTCAATAAAAGAGGACTTTTATTACAAACCAGTAAGGCCAAGACTGTCTGATTTAGAGTTAATTACGTTAAATTTGACCGCTGAATATTGTGGAATAGATTCTGAATATCAGTTATTTAGAAACCTGAAAGGTACCCCGCTTGATATCTTGATCGAACGAAGTGTTTACAATAAGAGAAAAAGAAAATTGTTCCCGCACATAAATGAGGTGAGAAAAAAGCTTGTTCAGAAACTGAACGCTGTCCAGGACTGTTTCATTGTCGATTCAATGCCTTTAGAGGTATGTAAAAATGCCCGTGCAGCAAGAAGTAAAATCTGCAAAGAACAGGAATACGCTTTTCCAAACCATGGTTTTTGTGCTGCGCAAAGTTCGAGGTATTATGGATACAAACTGCATGCAGTTTGTTCAGTAGATGGTGTTTTTGAGAACTTTGACCTAAGCCCTGCTTCCGTACATGACATACATTACCTGAAAGATATACAACAACAAATGACTGATTGCGTGCTACTTGGAGACAAAGGCTATTTGTCCGCAGAGGTACAGGTCAATCTTTTTGAATCTGTAAACATTAGATTGGAAACCCCGATGAGAAACAATCAAAAGAAATTCAAACCGTATCCATACCTATTCAAAAAATCAAGGAAAAGGATTGAAACGCTATTTTCGCAACTGTGCGATCAGTTTATGATCAGAAGAAATTATGCCAAAACTTTTGAGGGGTTTAAGACAAGGACGTTAAGTAAAATAACTGCCCTGACCACCATTCAATACCTCAACAAATTTATCTTTAAAAGGAACATGAATCACATTAAAATAAATTTAGTCTGATAATGCACTACGGGTTAACTTAATAGTTATTTATCATATCTGCCACAATCACAATTGCGCGCCTGTAGCATTTTAATAATAGTTTTCAAATCTCGTAGTAGCGATATTTTAAGAGATTTTATTCTGTTGCAATGGAATTATTTTTGTGTAACAGAGTCTCAATGTACTCTACTGTTTTTTTATTAGATGGCAGAGTTCCCCTAATTTCACTAATTATAAAATTTTTGTTTATAAAGACAGTTCTCGGTATCTCTTTAACTGAATAGGAGGGAATACTTGATCTGTTTAATAATACTTGAATACCTGGAAGTTTATGATTGTTAACGTATGTTTTCCATTTTTTTTTATCATCGTCTATCGAAACACCGATAAGAACTACATTGGGATCATCTTTATATTTATCCACAAGTGCTACCCAATATTTTAGTTCCTCTAAACAAGGTATACACCAGGTTGCCCAAAAATCAACAACGATAACTTTACCCCTGAAATCGTTGAGATTTACGGGCTCTCCTTTTAAGTTTCGGGCCGAAAAATTTATTGCGCTATCTCCGTTTCCGAAAGCTAATAAGTTATTATAAACATTTTTTTCTATCTCTCTATAAGTAGGGTTTTTAATTTCGTTAATACTTGAAATATAAGATTTGATTTTATCTTTATCCTTCAAATTCACCATCGTTTTATAAACGTTTTTTGCTTTAACGTAGTCTGTAATTTGCTCATAACCAGGAGTGTTTTCGTTATTGTTATCAACTATATATTCAATCACATTTCGATAAACGGCCAAATCTAAAAAGGCTGGGTTTATAAAGTCTTTGGCATATTTATTAATATATGGATTGGCTACTGACCTAAACTCCTCATCGAATTTTTTTAAAGAATCGACTGGGATTTTATGAATTGAAGGATAATAAAATCTAATAAAAGTTATGCTTCTAATAACATCGGCCCGAATTCGGCCCATTTCCAAGGCTCTAAATTTAGGGGATATGTTTTTATAGTTTTGAAGTTCATTTTCTTTTTGGTCCGCAGCATTGATGATATAATCAATAGTCTGCTGTACTGTTGGCTTAATATGAGTACCGGATTCCAAAAAAGATCCAGCTTTCGGAAACAATGTATTTTTCAGGAAATTATTTTCTTCACTATGGGTTCCTTTAAAAACTGCATCAGCATGTTTTTTGTGGTCAATTAGCATGTATAAGCTATCACCTGGCGATAAGTATAATATATTACGTCCTATTCGATAATAATTTGGCTCGTATAAATTAAACGTAATAGAAAACCTACCTGCGCTATCGGTGGAAATGATTAACCCGGTAGGGGAGTTCTTAATATCGGAAATTGCGGATTGGTCTTCAATTTCTACTTGACGATCAAAATTCTTTAACGTCCCGAACAAACTAACCTTAGATATTTTTTGCCCATTCACCTGTAAGGCCGCAAAAAAGAATAATAGGAAGAAGATTTTGTTTTGATGCATTTATGTAATATTAAAAAAAAATTTACAAAACTTCCCTATACCATATTGGTTACAAGTAAGAACAATTGCTGGCGTGGCTAGGATTTCACTATTTAGTTATAACGTTATTGCCAATGTATATTTGCCCCAAAAATCTGTTGGATAAACCATGTTCATATTTTGGAGTGGTTATGTCCTAAATTATAATTTACTCCGTCAGGCGATAAATGCTTCAATTCGCGTTTTTATTTAAGCATTTTATACTTTCCTCCAAAATCAGTGGGGAAAGTTGTATTCATTGTTTCAGGAATTACTGGAATTGCGTCTACAGGTTTACCTTGGGCATTTGAAATTATTATAAAGCGACCATTGGATGAAAATTGAATTTTCCCCTTCTGTACTGACGAGCCATTAAGCCTAATATTATAATTATATTCGGAGGCCGAACTACTCTGATCGAACAATTTAATGGGAATGCCTATTTCACAGGTAAAGTAAAAGTTATTATCGAACCTCGAAGCAACTTTAATTCCTTGTTGATTATAAATAGAGATAGTGTCCGTTGCATTTTCATTTTTTTCAACTATTATCAATTTTAAATTATTCAAAAAGGTATTGTTAAGGTTATAAATAAATGAATCAACCTGCATAGCATATTGAATCGAATCGTTAGATTTTTTAGGCTTATTTTTAAAAATAGAATACAAAGGGGCTTTTTGTCCAATAAAAACCGGGTATGTAACTGATGTTTTAAATTTTTGCGGGTTAATTGCAGAACTTATGGTTAACGTTACGCCGCCTAAAAATACCTTAGTGATAATATCCGGTTGTTTGATTTGAAAAATTAGATAGAGCAGTTTATCGTTATTTGCAATGCTATAATACAAATTGGTAGCGTGGTTATAGGCTTGAAAATTATTATTCCATTTATTTGCCTTGCCATCAAACTTTATGTTGTCGGGTATTTTTAACGACGTTGTTTGTATGTTTGGAATTTTTTGTGCGTAAGCAAAATTTACAATTAAAATATATAAAATAAGAATGTTTCTAAAAGTTGTTTTATATTTCATTATAATAATAATGTTACTTGTTGATAAGAGGCTGTCCCACAAGTATAGGATCAGCCTCATGCTTTTTAATCGAATCGATTGATAACGGTTTAATAAACAATTCTCAAAGCCTCAATTTCTGATAAGACAGCATCTTTTAGTTAAGAATTATAACGCGGCTGGAACGCAAATCCAAACATAGTCGGGATTTGTGCAATAGCTTGAATGTACTTGTGTACAAGTATCTGTACTGATCTTACAAGAATCACCGTCGCCACATTCGTCATCACAGACGTCACTCATGTTACCACCTAAAACATTTTTCATTTCAACTCTGCTGAGTTTCATAAACTTTTCCATAAATAAATTGTGTGTAATTTTAATTAGCTTTGCCATTACCACGCCCCGGCAATTTGGGCGGTATGTATTGTTAAAGTGCATACTTCTCTACTTTGGCCAAAAGTTTCGTTATTGCTGTGCCAGCATGTATTTAATATCGTGCAGTTGGTAACTATCAGGTAAACGGCTCCCGTTAACCAGTATTGTGGGCGTGGCTTTTACTTCGGCTAAATCGCACCAAGCTCTTTGCCTTTCCAAAACCTTAAATTTACTTTCGTCTAAAGTTACTGGATAAACTTTGGCCCAGGCTTCATAGCTTTTCTGCTTTTGCTCGTACCAATCGTGCAGTGCGCGTTTTATTAAGGTTTTATCCGTTAAGTGGTTTAAGGCCATTAAATGCCGTACAACCGATGTTTTAATATCACTCTCGTTATTGTTAGCGGTAAACACTATTCTTAACTGTATATCATCTAATCGGTTCAACCACTCGTCTAATATTTGATGAGTTTTGCTGCATGGCGGGCAGTATGGGTTGCTTACCATAGTAATAATGGTGTTGGCTTCTATGTTACCTAACACAATACTCCAGTCCTCATGGGGTAAAACATATTTGGGTTGTTCTTTTAATGCGCTATAAAATAACTGGCTATTGTATTTAACCTTACGCAGTTGTTGCTTAACTGCTTTTAGTTGTTGAGTATTGAGTAACATTGGTTTAATAAGCAACCATAAAGCTATAGGCGCAAGTAAACAAATTATTAACGTACCAGTTTGAGCAGTATTTAACAGTTGTATAGGTTGCTTAAATATTGTTACCAATGGTATAAACTCCAACCAAAGCAAGCCTTGTATAAATGTGCAAAACAAGCACCATTGCCTGGCTATACGAGCCTGGTAATTAATAGAGTATACTGTATATGGCAGGCTAACCACATTTAATACAGCCAAAACTTGCATAACAGCAACGCTGTTACCACCAAACAATATCGCAAGCCATGTACCGGCGAAGAAAAAAAAGCCAACTTCGCTCCAGCTAAGACCCTCAAAAACCGTTGCAGCCTTTGAGGTAAGTATAGCGTTGCAATTAGTTTTACTTCCGCTTGCACCGCACAGCGTTTGTACTAATGGATTGTTTTTATCAATGCTTTGGATGAGCAATAATATGGATGTTACCAACCCCGCAGATTTAAATATGCTTAGTAATAATACTTGCCAGTTTAGGTTTGATAAGTAACTGCTATGGTAAGTGATGGCTAATGCAAAACAAATAGTTAGTATTGATATGGCAGCGGGAAACTTGTAAGGTGCTAAGCGTTGGGGCAGAGACTGTTTATATACACTTTCACCATTTAATGGTGCCTCGGCGGTAAGTACAACACCTTTAAATCGCTTTTTAAATTCGGAAAGTGATAGCTTTTGTTTGTTGCTTTTATGATCGGAGATCGTCACGCCATCCTCCCCAAGCTTAGTTACCAAAACAAAATCATCGTTCACATTGGTATGTGCTATAAAAGGTACGGGCACACTGTTTAGCTCTTCCGCATTTACACGATAGGCCGCATTATCGATCTGAAACCAATTGAGTACATCACTTATAGTTAAAAGACTGGGATAGTCCGGGTGTTTTTCTAATTCGTTAATTACGTCCTCATAACTAACCCCTTTTCGCAATAGCTTCAATAACTTTATTGTAACAAAGTCTATGTTTCCATACTTTATTATTAATTGCAACATAAATTATGATAGATGAATTTTAGTGAAAATTTAAAAAAAGCAAAAAAAAGAATGCAATAAATACAGCATACATATAAGTAATTAAAGTGGGGATTCTTTAACTACTTATAAAGATCAATTGATAAACTAATCAGGGTATTATTGTTAATCGACCTGATAAAAATAGATAGAAAAAGGTATTAAACAAATAAATCCGAAAAAATTATTTTTTAATACTTCATAATAAGATGCAAGGGAAAATCCAGCAATTTCTTCATTGCATTAAATTCGCCTCGTCAAAGGTTATATGAAGGCCATGCAGAATAGGGCCGGATAGCGGATGAAATAAACAATCTTAAAGCCGGAAAAATGCGGTTTTATATAAGCGGTGGGACCATCAGTTAATAACAGGCATTGTGACAACAAATAATCTTGAAAATATTGCGGCGATGATTATACTGGCTGCTGCCAATTACGCGAAAGGAATGCAAATGAAAGAAGAACAATTGACTGAACTGCTCCAATTTCAAAACGATTTGCTGAAGGAGTTCTACGTGCCGCAGATTGAAGCATTGGAAGCCGAAAATAAAAAACTGAGATTGAAACTTGTTGACAGGGTTTTACAGTAATACACAGGTTTGGAGGCAAAGTTAGATCTCCTGTAACAGATTCGACGTATAGTTTTACAACAATATCAAACGGGATATGACTTATTGCCAAGCCCGATTTCACAAAACCAGTCGGATAGCTCCTTATCTTTCAGGATTGCGATTTTGATCGCGACCTTTTTGCGAAACTTCCCGGATGCGTTCCAGTTCGTATTGCCTTGCTCCACCGACCATGCCTTTGAAGCGGTCGTTTTCGGCTTTGGCGGATAGAATTTGCTGCGCAACTTCTGGCATTTCTTTTTTCAGATTGTACATCTGGTTAAAGCCTTTGATATATTCGGGCGATGGGTCTTGTTCTTCTTCCATGTTTAAAAAGTTTCGTAGGTGAAATCTTCAAGGTAATCTTCGATTGACTGGCGGTCGTAAAGCACAATCTTTTTCTCCGGCTGGGTGAAGCGGATTTTGCCTTCATCGCGTAGTTTCTGCAAAGTTGTCTTGCTTTTAATGCGCAGCATGTTCATAGCTTCGGTGCCGGAAATCCATTTGTCGCTTATTGTTTGTTGTGGCTTTTTGCTGTCGATATAGGCTTCAAGCTTATCGATCATCGCGTAAAACGCGCGGTCTTCAAAACAGATTACTTCCACTGTGTATAAGGTTTTTATGAAGGTAAAAATCTTTGTGGAATAATCCAAAGCCGCAGTTTACTTTTTAATGCGGGATCAATCTGCGCTTATTTAATTACTACAAGGTTGGTATCGGATTCCCTTTATCATCGGTTATACCTGCAAGTAAATCGGTTACTTCTTCAAGAACGTTACTGATTTCTTCGACAGCACGGTTAACCGCTTTTGAACCCAATAAATCGTATTGCTCCTCAACGACATTAAGCGAATTAAAAATAGTATATAAACTGTCGATTGTCATCTCAACGGTTACTTTGCTCTTAGTTACTGTAATTGCTTTCACGACTTTACTCTCCAAAAATTAATCTCTGCCATTATAGACAGCATGGCAAAATTTGCCAATATTATAAAGTGAAAGAAATGGTTACGGCATTGGTTATTTAACGCTTAATGAAAATAAAAACGCTGTTTTATACGCTAATAATGAGGATTTTGCGTATATTTATATGTCGCGATTGAGGTTGCGGCAATCGTTAATTAACTTCATGCAATGGCTTATCGGTGTGTATGAACACTGTATGACCAGAAAAAACAAAGGCAGTTACGTTTTACTGTAACTGCCTCATTTTCAAGTAGCGGGGAGCAGGATCGAACTGCCGACCTTAGGGTTATGAATTTCCCTTTGAATATCGAAAAATGGCTTAAAATGGTCAAAAACGCGGTTTTTGATTTTTGAAAATGCCATTTTAGACCGCATAATAACAGGTTAATACAGCAAAAGTGTTAACAAAACTGTTAACAAAATCATAGATTGCTAGTGCTAAAAACAAGATTTTTTTCATCAAAAAATTGAGCAATGGCAACAGCAAAAATTATTACATGGAGCCGCCCCAACAAAGATGGGCAATATCCAATCGGCATCAAAATTTACAACAACGGAAAGACGTCCTACATCTTTGAAGGCCATACCGTACCATCAAGGGATGCGTGGAACGCCAAGAAGCAGGAGGTCAGAAAAGCCGTACCCAATGCAGCCAGATTAACAAACTATTTAACCAAAAAACTGACAGAGGTCCGCGACCAAGCGCTTGAGATGGATACCAACAAGGAAAACCCCTCGCCGCAGCGGATCAAGAAGGTTTTTCAGAATGAGCTCGAAAACACCGAGGCCGGGAGGAAGCGCTTAATGTTCGCCGACATCGCAGGGCAGTATTTGCAGGACGCCCTTGATAGCGGCGACCTTGATGTTTACCGTTCCGAAAAAAGTCGCATAAAACGGTTCCTAGAATTCAGCGATGGCGGGCAGATACCGTTTTCAGAAATAACCGTGGAGTATCTGCGCCGTTATGTCATATTTCTCAAAAAGGATAAAAACCGGAACGGCAATGAAAATACGCCGCGGAAACCGCTCAGCAACCGGACGATTATGAACCATCTTTTGGGCGTCCGCACGCTTTGGAACCGCGCCATCACTGCTAAAATGGCCTCGCGCGATGATTACCCATTCGGTGCAGGCAAGATTTCCATCAAATTCCCGGAGTCACCTAAAATAGGGCCTGATTTTGACGAACTCGAAAAGCTGGAAAAGATTGAACTGACAAAACGAAGACTTCATCATGCGCGTAACATCTGCCTGGTCAGTTATTATTTTGCGGGTATGCGGATAACCGATACACTGCTGATGAAGTGGACAGACTTTCAGAACGGCAGGTTCCATTATACCATGTCCAAAAATGGCGAGCCGGGATCACTGAAGATTCCTGAAAAAGCCATGGCGATCATTAATCAATATAAGGACGACAAGCCAGCTCATGACCTGGTATTCCCCGACCTGAAAAGGCTTGAAAGCCTCCTGGACAGGACAAACCTGCGGCGGGCGGTAAATAGTTCTGAAGGACGCATCAATAAAGCGATCAAGGAAGTGATGGGCATGATCGGCAGCACCAAAAATACTTCGCCACACAAGTTCCGCCATGCTTTTGCGCAACGTGCTGAAGAAAAGGATGTACACCCTAAAGTATTACAAAAGTTATACCGGCACGAGTCGATATTAACGACAATGAAATATCAATCCAACTTTTCACATCGGAAAGCTGATGAAGCCCTGGATGCTGTGTTAGGTTTATAAAAATGAATTATGGACCCGGCTTAGCCGGGCCTTATTTGTTATCAGGCATAGCGGGTATTAATGCAGTAAAACAGTGATGATTGAGCTGCCTTTTCCGGACGCTCTTCTGTGTCGCCGGCCCGTTATATCAGATCTATAAATGCTTTATCCACCGCCGCCTGGGTTTTGAAATAGGTGTTTGGACCCATACCTACAACCCGCTGAAAGTCCTTGTTGAAATGTGCGTGATCGGTGTAACCGGAATCTGTAAGAAGTTCAAGATAGTTACTCTTTGACGGCTCATAGCGCTTCATTAATTCCTTAATGCGGACGATTCCGGCATATTGTTTCGGACCCATGCCCACATACTCGTTAAATTTTCGCCTGAAGTTGCGTTCGCTCATACAACAGTGCGCCCGAAGGACACGCATATCTATGGCGCCGTGATACCGGTGCACCTGCCGGATCGCCGCGCCGATCCGGTCAAAGGTATCCTGCTCCCTGTTGCCGCGTAAATAACCATTCAGGAAACCTTCGACCAATCTGTGCTTTTCAGGTTCGGCTTGCACCTCATGCAGCTGCTCCAGCAATAATGTAACGTTGCCGCCGAAGATCAAGGACGCATCGATAGTGGCGGCCCTGAACTGCGTCAATACTTCACGGATAAACAAATGAGCGGAGCCAGGCAGAAGCACAGCCCCGACCAGATGAACACGCCCGAGATATCGAACCAGGCTGCTATCCGGATAAAGTCCTGTAACAGCTGCTGTGGGCATTTCCTGGAAAGCGCCCCCGTTCCGCGATATCTCCACCGGATCACCCAGATTAAAGACCAGGTCTAAAGTGCCGTCGGGCAGCCGATGCTGACCGCGTAAGTCCCCTTGCTTTAACAAAGAGGACACGTCTTTCGCCTTTACTGTATAAAAGGATCTGATGTGATCTTGCAGCACCGTGGGATAGGTTTTGATAATCTCCATAATTGAACAATGGCCGTTTTTTACAAATAGCAACGCGATTTAAACGGTATCATTGTGTATCCTAAGATAACAAATCTATGTACAATTATCTCCGTTTGAAAGAGTGCTTTCTGCTATTCCTTTTAATGACAGCTGGTGTGGTCTACGGCCAGCAGCCCGTCGTGCTATTGACCCCAGCGGAAAAAAAACAGGTAATCGCTGCCGTCATACAAAAACTGACCAACGTTTACGTATACCCGGATATGAGCCGGAAAATGACCACCGCGCTGTCTGCGCTCGAAAAAAAAGGAAGCTACGATCTCATTTCAGATCCTTCTGCCTTTGCCGCCAAACTTCGGGAAGATCTGGTTGCAGTCTCGCATGACCGACACCTCAATATTACTTTTGATCCCGACTGGGTGCAGGCCAGTAAAAAGACACTCAGCAAACAGGACAGCCTGGAACTGATCCATAAAGATTTTCCAAATGCCCGCGCAGACAACTTCGGTTTTAAAGAAGTGCGGGTGCTTGATGGCAATATTGGTTACCTGAACCTCACTAAATTCTATGACCCGGCCCTTGGGGCCGAAACAGCAACTGCCGCCATGAATTTCCTGGCTAATACCGACGCCCTGATCATCGACCTGCGGCACAATGGCGGTGGTTACGGCGATATGGTCCAGTTGGTGGCAAGTTATTTATTCGACACCGAACAGGTGCTGATCCTGGAATTGTACTCCCGGGAAGACGACCGGCACAAACAGGACTGGACGCTGCCTTATGTACCCGGTAAACGGATGCCGGAAAAACCCGTCTACGTGTTGACCGGCCCGGAAACCTTTTCCGCAGCGGAGAGCTTTACCTATTTCCTTAAAAACCGAAAGCGGGCGACGATCATTGGTGAAAAGACCGGCGGCGGAGCGCATCCAGTACATCACCAGGCCCTGAGTGATCGCTTTAGCATTTTTATTCCGTACGGCCGGCCAATCGATCCCATAACAAAGACGGATTGGGAAAATACAGGTGTCGTCCCGGATATCGCTGTTCCGGTCAATGATGCCTTGCTCAGCGCACAGGCCAAAGCCCTGGAAAGCTTGCTGGCGTTACAGCCGACTAATGCCAATGCAGCATGGGCGTTGGCGCCTTTGAAGGCGGCCCAATATCCGGTGGTCCTCCCATTAGACCTGCTACGTTCATACGAGGGCAGTTATTCCGAAGGTATCAGAAAACTATTTTTGGAAGATGGCAAACTGTATTTCCAGCGGACGGGACAGCCCAAATATGCATTGGAACCCTTAGCAGAAGATCTTTTCCAGGTGCCCGCGCTACCCTACCTGCGGCTCAAGATCACCAAGCAGGGAGACAAAGTGACCGGCTTTGTCCGTGTCTACCAGGACGGCAGCAGTTTTACGGAAAAGCGGGACTATTAACTTCTTTATATTTAACTAGTGTTTTACCCAATGAAAAACCTGATCCTCTTATTTTTTTGCCTTGCAGCCACGCAGTCGTTCCGCCCAGACCGCTAAAAAAATTGACGGCCCTGCCTGGCAGCCGCCCTGCATCCGAGCATGGAAAGCTGGGGTGATTTATCGAACGAGCATATTGTCCCTGAATCGTTGGGAAACGCTAATCAATCCCGCCAGGAAGGATTCATCTAAGTAAGTGTAACAACTCGTTTTTAGATTTTGAGGAAAAACATTAAGTAGAACTATGTTTAAATTTGCCCTCGCTCGTGAGGGAAAAAAACAAGAAGCGCAAATTCAATAGCGGAAAATACCGGGTTCATTGTAAAAAAAGGAAGCTCAGGGCTTCCTTTTTTTGTTGAGCGGCGCATCGAAAGGCTCATACACAAAGTCTTCCAGGTAATCATAGATCGATTGGGAGTCATACAGGATATTTTTTTTATCCGCCTGGCTAAACCTGATCCGTCCTTCATCCCGTAGTTTCTGCAGGGTAGTTTTGCTTTTGATCCGCAGCATCTGCATGGCTTCCGGCCCGGATATCCATTTGTCCCTGACAGCCGGTTGCGCCCGCTTCACTTGTTCAATTACCGTATCCAGCAGGTTGTAAAACGCCTCACTCTGGAGGCATATGATCTCTATTTTGTCCATCCTCACTCATCCCCGTTTTTAAATAGATCGCGCTCCGAACGTTGCGCTTATAAGAAGGTTCATATAAGATGTATCCGAAATCATGCAGATCCCGGATACATCGGTGGTAGGTCGTGCTTGCCGAGATTTTTGCCAGTGGCATCAGTTCATGCGCATAGGCGCGCAGCGGATTTTGAAAACCGCTGGCCTGCCAGTACTGCACCAGCGCCGCATATATCCCGATATGGGTAATGCAGATCCGTGCATCGCGGCCGATGGCTTCAAAGAAAACCGATAGCGGCTGGCATCTTTCCATTACGCAACACGTTGTCCTTGCCTGCGGCGTTCGCCCTGTTGCTG
This sequence comes from Mucilaginibacter gracilis, assembly GCF_003633615.1. Taxonomy (NCBI): domain Bacteria; kingdom Pseudomonadati; phylum Bacteroidota; class Sphingobacteriia; order Sphingobacteriales; family Sphingobacteriaceae; genus Mucilaginibacter; species Mucilaginibacter gracilis. The sequence continues at coordinate 2,534,822 of NZ_RBKU01000001.1, forward strand.
TTGTTCAGCAACCTTTGGTTTGGCCGCTTCAGCCGCCGACTGCGATTGACCGGCACCCTGTTTTTGCTCCGCCGCTTTGGCAATGGCCGCACGCTGCACTTCCTGCGGTGTCAGCTCCGCTTTTTCAGTTTGCGCCAGCTTTTGCTTTTCTACCTGACGGACAACCATGGTCTGCCCGTTACTGTCATAAAAGTCAAAACGCATCATACGCGGGTTCGCCACGATTTTGGCGGGCGTTTCCTGCCCGTCCCTAAGCAGCACAATATCCACCCGGTTGCCCTTTTCGATCGCGCGCAGGATACGGCTCAGGTCATATTTTTCGTCAACACCTTTGATCGGGTATTTCTGAATTTCCTTAGCATGGTCCCAGAAGATAACTTTCGGGTTAAAGTTCCCGTACCCATCCGCGCTTTTGAAATCCATTCCTCTCCAGGCGAGGTAGGTTTCACCTGTCGGCACCATCTTCGTTTTGCCTTCGCCGATATCCTGCTTCTCCATCTTCGGCTGCTCCCGGTAGGCATAACGGCCGTCCATTTGGAATAGACTTTGACGGCGCCGATCAGGCCGAGGATGGCGCCGATGGCGTACATGAGGTTGGTGCCGCTTTCAAAATAGCTGCGCACCTGGGTATTGGCCTGCTGGATGCCGGCGTTGCCGTCCTGGGCGCGGGTTTGCAGGTAACAAAGGCTGGTCAGAAGGACGGCCAGCGCGCATTTTTTCAGGGTCTTGCCCCACGATGTTCTTTTACACTTTTCCATTTCACTATCGTTTGTTATTAAATAATCGGGCATGGTTTTCCCTTACCCCTCCCGGTATGCCGGGAGGGGCGGGAAATCGGGCTGCCTCCGGTGCCCACAATTCCGGTCATGGCTCTACAGCACCGGGCCGGGGCAGCTTACTGGCTTGTTGGTAAGGCACGGGCGCTAAGCGCTCCACCACATATCCACTTCGCTCTCGCTCAGCAGCGCCGTGCCTGTTCTTTCACACTCGCGGACAATGAGCGCGTTGATCTCGTCGCGGTCGGGTGTGGCCGCGACGTCGGGGTAATCGTTGAGTATCTTTTTGAGTTTGGGGATGAGGCTGGCCGGTGCGTAGGGTTTGTCGGTGGCCTCGCTGATACACCGGGTCAGTTCCTGCGCCAGCTCATCTTGATTAAGCAGGGGTTCTTCATAAATGCTTTGCGCTTGTTCAGCGGGGATGGCGCTTTGCGCCGCAGTGGCGTCAGCGTCGGCTTCGCTTTGGTATTGCAGTGCGGCGGGCAGCTCGCGGCTGTCATCCTTTTGGCCGCTGATGCGGGCGATGAGTTCTCTGATTTCATGGCGGTAATATTTCCAGCCGATGAAGGCGTACCAGGCGATGGCCAGCACGGCGACGGTTTCGAGGTAGGCGCTCCAGCTGATGGGGTTGAGTAGTTTATTCATGGTCTTGTTGTTGAGTTTCATTCCGTTTTGTTGCTGGTACAAAGTTGCCGGAACGGGCAAGGCGCATAAAGCACAATTTGGACTGGTGCCCGGGTGGTTCCCCGGTACCCTGTTGATAATCAGGAAGAAAAAATGAGGGAAATTTTAAGCTTGCTGCCGTTGAGGTAGGAAACGGCCATGAAAGCACGGGCTGCTAAAGCCGGGTCAGCTGTTGCAAGAAGCCGGCATGGTGTTTTCTTCCCCAACAAGTTGCCGGGCTATTATGCTGCGTTTGAGCCGGCCGCGCACAAATAAAATTGAAATAAATAGCATTTTGCGGCTATCTATCTGATAAACAGGCAGATTTATTTTTGATCATGTCTGTTTAAGGGGTAAAAAGCATCCTGCAATGTCTTTTTTCTGCCCGATTGGAATTGTTTTTTTAAGACGGGGATACCGGATTTTATCTATTAAGGAAAGAGTAGTAAAGTTTTTTTTCGCTTACTGAAACTTTCGGCGAAGCCTGAGTACTATTCAAAAAAATCAAAGGCGTCTTTCTGCGTGGGGTAATTCCTTGACAACCGCGCGGGACTGTGCTATGGTCTGCACAGGCGCTATTTCATTCACAAAACATACTATTTAGCATATGAAGCTATTACTTATTCTGGTGCCTTTCGTCACTGCGGCGATTGGTCTGCTGAACGCCTTGCTGAACTTAAAAATCAATTCATCAAAATCCCGTAAACCCATGCCCATGTCTGAAACCTCCCTTGGCCTGATCGCTATCGCAGTGGTCTGCCTGATCGTGATCGCCGCCATTTGCTACCTGGTTAAAAAGTAATGGCGGCGCTATTATTTAAAGCAAAAAGGGCAGCAAAAAGCCTAATTGCCGCTATATCATTATGTTAATTTGAATAATTTCTTTAAAATTGATTTTTTATTTACTTAATTTTAGGGTTGATTTCACCCGGAGATGGCAAATTATAGTGAACTTTCTGACCAAGAACTGACCGCTTTATTAAAAGCGGACGACCATGGTGCGTTCACTGAAATTTATCATCGTTACCAGGCAAGCACCTACGTTTTTACGTATAGGCGAATGCGCGACCGCGAAGCGGCTAAAGACATTGTGCATGAGTTGTTCCTGAAAGTCTGGACCATGCGGCAGGAGCTGAAGATCAAAAGTACGCTGGCCGGATACCTTTACACCGCCGCGAAAAACAGTGTCCTTAAAGCGATCAGCCACGAACAGGTGGCCGAGCGATATATCGATTCTTTCCAGCACTATATCGATACTTTTTCTGATACCACCGACCATCTGGTTCGCCATAACGACCTGCAGGCTATTATTGAAGCGGAGATCGCTGCCTTGCCTCCGCGCATGAAACTGGTTTTCGAACTGAGCCGGAAAAGTGATTTGTCCCGCAAGCAAATTGCCGAACAATTAGATATCTCAGAGGAAACAGTGAAAGCTCAGATGCACGTTGCGCTCAAAACGCTAAAAATCAAACTAGGGCCGCTTTTCACGCTGCTTTTTTAACTGTACCAGCAGAATTGTGATTATTCAAGGCTTATCCTACACTTTATTCAAAATTAATCATCTACTATCTTATTTGTATCTTATACGTTCTCAGTTAATAAGCCATTCAAAAGAAAAATCGGGTTCGTGCATCTCCAATTCGTTCGCTCTTGATTCTTTTTGAGCATTTGAGGCATAAACAAACATCTGTTTTTCGTAATCGCTGATCGCAGCCCTTATGGTTGCGAAATTTCTGTCGGTTAGGTTAGCGGACAATATTGCGGCGTCCAGCAATCCGGTGTTTACCCCCTGACCGGCGAATGGCGGCATCAGATGCGCGGCATCTCCGATCAATGTGATGGGCAAAGGGCGCTGGTCTTTCCAAGGTTCATCCAGCGGTACTACTTTTGTAGTCAGGCCCACAAAGGATGCAGTGGAATGAAAAAGTTGCCGGTACTGTTCGTTCCAAGCGCAAAAGCGGTCAGCAAGAAATTTCGCTACCTGGGCTGCGTCGCTGAAGTTCAGCTCCTTCCAGTCCGCCGGCTTTTTAAAGATCACACCATAACTCAGCGCATCTCCGTTCAATGGATTCACGACGATCAGATTACCTTCATAAGCCGCCATGAGCCGGTGGCCGTTGCACCAGCGGTAAAACTCCGCACAGTTTGTTCCGGGCTGTGGCACATCGCCCTGTATGATCAATGTTCCGGTTTCCGCTACCTCAGTATCGGTGACATACTTGCGCACCTTGGACATCCCCCCATTGGCAACGATCACCAGGTCAGCTGTCGCAGTCGGTTGGTGATCGAAATGCAGCAGCCATTGTCCGCCCTGTTCTTCCAGCCCGGTGCATTTACGGTCCCAAATTACGGTATCCGCTGCCAGACTGTCCAGCAGCAGCTTCCGCAAATCATTCCGGTTGATTTCCGGATTTTCACGTTTCTGTTCGGGGCTCAGATTTTTGATTGACAAAGTTCTGCCCTGCTCATCCGCCAGAATCACCCCCATCGGCAAAGCTTTGGCGTAATATTGCTCCAGTAGCCCGGCGGCTTGCAAAGCAAGTTGTCCGGTATGCCGGTGCAGATCAAGCGTCCCTCCCCATATCCTTGATTCCGGGCTTATATCGCGTTCGTAAACGGTGACATTTACGCCTTTTTGCTGTAATAATCTGGCCATGGTCAGGCCAACCGGTCCTGCTCCTATAATGGCTACTTGTTTATCTCTGAGTAACATGTTACAAAATTGGCGTAAAGATTAAAGATAAAATAACCATATTTGACCTAAAAACAGTCGTAAAAGACCCAAGCGGACATGATCCAAGAGCAGCATATACCCAAGGTCCTGGTAAAGTTTGCCCAATTGCTGGGCACCACATTGGAGACCAACAGGTTGGAGATACCTGAGGCATTCGGCAGCGGGTATTGTGTCGGGTATGTATTCAATGAGCATATCCGTATGCTGATCAGTGATTATGAGCTGAAGGAGGATCTCATGGTTAAGCGGCCTCCGGAACTTGCGTCCGGAAAATTGCTTTTCTTCAAGTTCCAAAATATTTTCCCAAAAGGCACCGGTAAACAGTTAACGCAAACGCCTTCGGTTTTAATAGCGACCAGCCGTATCAGTACCGACGATGTTTTTGCCATCCACAGCAATACGGAAACGATCAATATAGAAGTAGATGCCTGTTATCTGGATGGCCTGTTACCATCTGCTGAAAGATCGCCCGTACTGCACAATTTATTGCAGGGTACTGCGCCCTTGTTTTTCGAACAAATCATTTATCCGGCCCTCCTGAATGTAGTTGAGGAGATCGTGACACCAGCGGTCAGCGATATGTTCCTGTTGTTTTTTTTGAGGGTAAAGGCAGAAGAACTGATCTGCCGGCTGCTCATGGAAATAGACCAGCGCCCGGAAAAACAAATTTACCCGCTGAATGATCGGGATATCAAAGTTATTTATCAAATCAGGGATCAACTATTGATTAACCTTCAAACACCGCCTTTGATTGCGGGTCTGGCCATTCAGGCGGCCATGAGTCCGACCAAGCTGAAACGCCTGTTCCGGCAGATATTCGGAGACAGCATTTTTAACTATTACCAGCAGTTCCGAATGAAAGAAGCTGCCCGGTTGCTAACAACAGAAAAACTATCGGTAGCAGTAGTTGGCTACCGACTTGGCTTTACCAACCTTAGCCATTTTTCCAGGGTTTTTGAGGCGCATATGGGTATGAAACCTAAACAATACAGCCGGACTTGAGGATTAACACGCCAAGTTTCATCTTCAAATTATTCTATGATAACCTATGAATAAAGTGTATGATGAGCCATGAATAATGACAGAAATTTGTCATTATTCATATGATATCATACACTTTATTCATAGGTAATCATACACTTTTTAACACACTGTTTAAAAGTTAAAAGCTCTCAAGTTTGTCTCAAAGTGCATTTTTGCGACACCAATTGTTATTGCACCTATGTTTGAGAAGGCTGTCCGCAAGATCGGCCCGAACAATCGTTCTATTACCGGAAAGCAGATTAGCAGGAAATCTCCTGACAGCCAGCATTTCGAGAGTTCGCTTGAGCGGGACTATTTATTGCTGCTTGAATATGATGAAGTAGTGCTGCGTTTTACAGCACAACCCGTCACCATTACCTATTACATAAATGAACAGCGCCGCAGATACACACCTGATGTCGCCGTTTATTTCCACCCATCAATTCATCGCAAGCCGTGGTTGGTAGAGATAAAATACCAGGCTGACCTCATTGCGCATAAAGCTGAACTTGAGCCTAAGTTTGCTGCAGCCAGAGATTATTGCCGCCAGTGCGGTTATGAGTTTATCATCATGACAGAGGCTCAGATCAGAACGGATAAGTTGCATAACATTCGCTTTCTGAGCAGGTACAAAGGGCAAAAACACGAACCTACACTCCGCCAAGCGATCCTTACCTCGCTCAATAACCAGGCACAACTAACCGCGAGACAATTGCTTTCAAATGCACCTACTGATATAGCTGGCCAGCTATTGTATGCGCTTTGGCAATTGGTCGCCGACAAAGAACTGCTGGTTGATATGAACAACAAGATAATAATGGACACACTGATATGGAAGAAGCAATAAGCACAGGTAGCAGCAATATGCTGTTAGATCAGCTTACGGAAGAAGAATGGAAACTGGCCTTATCACGGTATTATATTATTGCACCATTGGTGCATAATGAAAACGGGCACACTGTTGCGTCCGTTGCCCGAAAGAATAAGGTGACCCGCCAAACGATCTACCGCTGGCTGGAAAGGTTCGTTGAAACGCAATCCGTGTCATCTTTGCTGAACCAGGATAAAGGAAGGCCTGACAACAGGATTGCGGGCGATCAAGAAGCCATCATCAGCAAGATCATTGGTGAACGCTATCTGACCAAGCAAAAGCTTTCGATCAGCAGGATCAAACTCGAAATCGCATTAGAATGCCGTAAGGCAGGCATTCCCACATCTAATTATGCGACGGTGTGGCGGCGTGTACATGCGATTAGCGAGGAACAAAAGCTGGCCAGCAGACGCGACCCGATCATTGCCCGCAACAGATATAATCCTCTTGAAGCTTCGTTTCCGAATGCCGATCACCCACTGGCGGCAGTACAGATCGACCATACCAAACTCGATATACTTGTGGTAGACGAAATCACCAGGCAGCCAGTGGGCAGGCCCTGGATCACGCTGGCTATAGATGTTTACAGCCGGATGGTAGTTGGCTTTTATATATCGCTCGACCCACCGGGCTTTCTCGGAACCGGCCTTTGCCTGTCAAATGCCATCTTGCCCAAAGAGCTTTGGTTAAGCCGCCTGGAAGTTCCCGGCAAATGGCCCTGCCATGGCGTGATGCGGTCGCTATATATGGACAACGCAAAAGAGTTTAGGGGTAAAGGTTTGGAGCGTGCCTGCCAAGAATACGGTATCGAGATCAACTTCCGACCGGTGACCCAGCCGCATTATGGCGGTCATATCGAACGCTTAATGGGTACGGTTCTAACAGAAATACATGCCTTACCCGGAACGACGTTCTCCAATATCGATGACCGGAAGTACTATGATGCCGAGGCGAAAGCATGTCTTACTATGACCGAACTGGAGAGCTGGGCAGCCGAGTTTATTGTTGGTGTTTATCACCAGCGTATGCACAAAGGCATCGGCACTTCCCCGCTGGCACGGTATAACGATGGCCTGCTGGGCGATAACGAGCACATCGGCGCAGGCGTTGACCACCGCAGGTTTGATGAATATCAACTGAAGCTTGACTTCATGCCCTATGAAGAACGTACGGTACAAAGGCATGGGGTGTCCATCGATGGGATCATGTATTATGGTGATATTCTGCGAAAGTGGATACATGCTTATAATAATCCGCACTCACTTGACCGAACTAAAAAGAAGTTCGCTTTCAAACGCGACCCGCGTGATATCAGCACCGTATACTTCTTCGATCCTGATACCGAACAATACTATGAACTGCACTATCGCAACACCGGGCGGCCGTCAATGACCATTTGGGAACACAGGGAGGTTATGCGTTCCTTAAAAGAACGAGGCGTGTCACGCATTGATGAGAACATCATATTCGACACTTATGAGCGATTACGTAGCATAGAAACAAGCGCAGCGACCACAGCGGCGATTGCTAAAAGACGCAGAAACCAAACCCGCAAGCATTACGCCACTACCGGCAGCATCAAAAACCAATTCTTGCATGTGGTCGGTTCAGAGCCTGCCGAAGAAAAAACCGAGTTCAAATATGATCCAAACACTGTTTATCTACCTTTTGAAGATATAGAACATGACCCTTTCAACCAGCTTAAATCCCGTTTGTAAACTAACCGAAGAAGAACGCATAGCTCATATCCGAGCTGACCATTGGTTAGGTTATCCAAAAGCCCGGCAGGTACTGCAAACAATGGATGACCTGATCCATTCGCCCAAGACGACCCGTATGGGTGCTTTACTGGTTTGTGCGAGAACCAATAATGGTAAAAGTGTACTTCTGAAAAAGTTCTTCGATACCTACAAACCGGTTATCACTCCGGGGATAGGCCGGATAACCATACCCGTCGTCTATGTCCAGGCACCACCTAAACCTGTTGAAAAAGCTTTCTTCATAAAGATACTGGAGGCACTGAACGCACCACACCGGGCATCAAGCAGCGCAATGATGCTGCGCAATCAGGTTTACAGCATTCTGCGTACCGTGGAAACCAAGATGCTGATCATCGATGAGATCCATCACATCCTTGCAGGAGCTTACCTCAATCAGCGTGCCTTTCTCAATGAGATCAAATGTATGGCCAACGATCTGCAAATTGTTATTGTTGGGGCAGGTATCAAGGACGCGCTTAGCGCTATCAATACAGACAGCCAGATAGCAAACCGTTTTGAACCGGCCATATTGCCACCATGGAAATTAAATGAAGATTACTTCCGTCTACTATCCAGCTTTGAGGCCATATTGCCATTACAAGAAAGATCGAACCTTACACAAGAAGAAATTGCGGTTAAAATATTGAGCATGTCAGGTGGCACTATTGGCGAGATCGCAACGATCATCAAAAAGGCCGCTATTATGGCTGTCAGGACCGGCAAAGAATCTATCGATCTACCGATCCTGAATAATATCAACTATGTAGGTCCGGAAAACCGGCAAAAGCAATATGAGCAAATGCTGGTATGAGCATGCGGCTTTTTGAACCCGGAACAAAACTGCTGCCGGGCTTTTGTAAACCATATCCGGATGAACTGTTAACAAGCTGGCTTACCAGGATCGCGCATAATCATGGAATGGGTATGAGAGAACTTTATCAGCATATCTGGCCTGATCATGGGCCTAGGGTAGATATCGATAGCTGTATCGACGTTGATCAGATATATCGGCTTGCTTTAGCGACAAATTGTACCGAAAATGAGGTCTCGGAAACGACCCTGTTAGGCTATCGAAACAACCTTTTTTACGAAGACCGATACGCCAGGCACGGTATTAACTGGCTGTTATCAGGTAGCAGGCGCGACAAATGGCACCCTGAGTCGCATTATAGTACCGGCTTGATGTTCTGTCCCCAATGTCTTATGAATGATGGTGATGCACCATACTTCCGAAAGCAGTGGCGCTTAGCCACTTCTATTCTATGCGAACGCTGTGGATGCTTTCTTATTGACAACTGCCCGGCATGTCATTATGGTAACTCCTTTCTAAATATCAGGATGGGAATAGGCAGTTGCGGATCGTTAATGGAAACGATGATCAAATGTCATACTTGCGGAACAAATATAACTGATGCCAGGGTCATTCCTGCGCCTTGGTCGGTTCGGCGGTTGCAGAGCAAACTCAATGACCTTATTGCAGGTGTATCGCCACTACCAATAGCTGATGCCCGATCCTATCTTAGGGTCTTATACTATCTATCATCAATGCTACTAAAGAAGACCTTTGCGAATAGATCACAGCAACGGTTTGTGCAACATGTGCTGAACGCAAACGGCTTAGACCAATCATGTATTGAACACAACGAATTAGCCCTGATTCATAAAGCACCTGTTCAAACAAGAACTCACATAATCTGCGCTGTATTCTGGCTATTGGACAGATGGCCTTACCGAATCGAAGCTATATGCCAGGAAGCAAAAGTTACGTTCTACGACCTTTGTTCATTTGTCCCGCAAGCACCTGGCTGGTTCACAGGACCATTACAAAAACGGCTCGAAGGAATATTACGCCAGCCAGCACCTGTTAAAGAACGCAGGTTTATTACAGGGCAATATTACAATGGGACATTACTGAATACCCGTGATCAACCAGAGTCAGGACAGCCGTTCAACGAGCTCGATTACGATCTTGACTTCGATGATATGTATTACACGAACTGCAACTTGAAATATAATGCATATGAAAATCTTCTGTCGGAATGCTGCACCTACGAAACTGATAATCTATCTGACGATCATGTTATCAGCGAACTCTCGTTAAAACCACAATACCGCTCAACAGATCTGTGGAACCTTACAGTGTATGATTACCTGTGAATAAAGTGTATGATATCATATGAATAATGACAAAATGTGTGACATCATAAGATGTTATTGACAACAAATGTCATTTACATCTTATGATGTCTCACATTTACATCATTTAATGTCACACTTGCTTTAGTAATCAAACGACCAGGCCGGTTCTTCTTCTTCCTCATTTCCTTCTATATCTTCAGTATAGCCATTTGGGATGTAGTCGCCTTCATCATTGTCTTTATACATTTCATCGTTGTAAAAGGCTTCGTCGATATTAAAGTCGTAATCAGGTGGCTGTATCGGCTCTTCCTTTAACCTCGCGGTGCATAGATCAAAGTTATCGAAGCTCAGTCGTTCCGTTTGTACCGGTAGCGAAGCCCCCATACCATAATAGAGTGGCTCCCAGAACCAAAAAGGGGCATTGGGAAACTCATCGAATACATCTTTTCTTTTCAGGTGATTGTTCAAGGCGATCTCGATGAACCGGTGCGGCCATTCCTGCAACAGCCAATGGGCTGCCTTGATCGCATGGGTTCGTTGTTTAAGCGGCAGATTCCGGATCTCCAATCGTTCACCTTTGAAGCGTTCTATGGGCAAACTGTTTTGACGGTAAACCTGATCAGCAAACCGCCTGATCTTTAGCGCAGAATGTTTTGCTGTAATCATCAGACTGGCAAGGTGATGCAATACCCGAAAGTAAGATTCGGTATAGACCATCTGGTCATGAAGCCCGTGATCAATAACATCATAAAGTTGTTGCTGTAATTTAACAAAAGCAGGCGGCGCTATTTCAGGAGTGCATTCTGTTACGTCTTTGCCGCAATGATGGCAGTTGAGCAGGTATGCACGAAGCGTTTGTTCAGCAAAGTTGCATTCGGCAACATCAATAAAAGAGTTCCCCTGGCCACAATGCGGACAGCTCTCGCAGAGGTAACAGCCGCAAGAGGTACAGGCGAAAGAGATCGCCAGCCGCCAGTTTTTTCTAAAGTAAGGCTGGGTTTTTAAGCAGGCCGGGCAGAACATCAGGCCGGAGCAGTGACCGGCGCGGGCCTTTTTACTTGGGATCAGCCAGCGTTCCTGACCATAAACGATATTGAGGCTGTTGAACACGATAAGCTGATACGAGGAGAGCGTAGCGGATTCAACCTCTGCAATCTTACAATTGGTTCTTGCAGCCAGAATGCCGATATGCGCTTTGCTGATCGTTCGGTCAATATCGGGGTTGCCACTGTAATTTGGCCAAATGTACTGACACAGCTCTTTCGTGGTCAATCCATGATTGAACGCCATGCGGGTGAGCCAGCAGCTTAACAGTTCATCGGCATAAGGTTTACAAAAAGCAGGCAGTAATTTGTTTTCATTTCCCAATACCGCAAAACTCATATCAGCAAGCCTTCATATTGTTTTTGCCTATTCGCGGGTGCGATATAACCTGTTCTCCCCAATAGTTGTAAGTCGATGCATTCTTTTTTATTGTGGATCGCCTGCACGGCTGCCTTTTTAAGAATGGTAGATATTTCACCGATGGTGCCGCCTGAAAGGCTTAATATCTTCATGGCGATATCTTCCTGGGTCAGGTTGGATGGGTTTTTCAAAGGCAGGATCGCTTCAAAGCTGGATAGCAGCCGCAGGTATTCTTCGTCCATTGTCCACTTCGGCAGGATGGCTGGTTCAAAACGATTAGCCAACTGTTTATCGGTATTGATCGCGCTGAGCGCATCACGGATGCCCGATGCGATTATGACGATCTGCAAGTCGTTAGCGAGATATTTTATCATGTTAAGGAATACCCGCTGCGTGATATAGCCTCCCGCCAGGATATGGTGTATCTCGTCAATGATGAGTATTTTGGTATCTACTTTTTTGAGGATGCTGACCACCTGCTGGTAAAGGCGCAGTGATCTTTCTTTTACGCTGTACGGCGCGTTGAGTGCTTCCAGTATATTGATAAAGAACATCCGTTCATCGGGCTTGAATGGTGCCTGTACATATAATACCGGTATCGTTAACTGTTCGGTTTCCGGCGTTACAACCGGTTTGTGGGCTTCAAAGAACCTGTTCAGTAGGATAGTTTTGCCATTATTGGTGGACGCTACCAGCAGCATATTGGGCATTCGGTGGATCTTCGGATGGATGAGCAGGTATTCCATCGTTTGCAGGATCTCCCTGGCTTTGGTATAGCCAATCCATTTATAGGAGAGTATCCGGTTTATTCTTTCTTCGTCACTTAACGTTACAATATGGGCTGTTTCTTTATTTAGATGGATCATCCTTCAAGATCTTCAAATGGTAAGTACTTTTTGCTGAAGTCAACGCCATGCGCGGCTTCGATGTCTTCGGCCCGTTCATCAACGAACCTGTTTTTGATACTGCCAGCGGTGGCATATCGCTTTCTGGTCTTATTGCGCAGGCGTTTAGCAGCGGCAGTTGTTCCGGTAGCCGATTCTTCCAGTTGCCGCATTTGAGCATACGCTTCAAATATGGCATCCTCATCTACCTGGGCGATACCTTTTTCTTTAAGGTCGCGGAGGATACGCTTATGCTCCCAAATGGTAATAGCAGGATGCGAAGTGTTACGGTATGGGATAAAAAAGTAATCTTTCAGCTCCGGGTCAAAGAAGTAAACGCCGCTGATATCACGCGGGTCGCGCTTGAAAGCGAACTTGCGCAAGGTTTTGTAGCGGGCATTAGGCTGCTCATAACTGTGTATCCATTTGCGCAGGATGTCATGGTAATACCAGATCGAATCGATAGAGATACCATATCGCTGTACGCTGCGCTCCACAAAGGGCATAAAGTCCAGTTTGAGTTTTAGCTCATTCTCAATGGGCTTGCTTTGACCGATACCTATCTGTTCAGTTGTTCCCATAATTCCTTCATGATACCTTGCTTGCGGTGTAGTGTTTACGGCACTATGCACCCGCTGGTGATAAACGCCAACAATAAAAGTGGCCAGCCATTTCTCCAACTCTTTTAAAGTAAAGCAGGCTTTGCCTTCGGCATCATAGTATTTGCGGTCTTTGATATTGGAAAAAGTAGTGCCGGGTAACGTATGTATTTCCCTCAGCAAGGTACCTAACAAGCGCTCGATATGTCCACCATAATTTGGTGTAGCTACTGGTCGAAAGTTGATCTCGATGCCGTATTCCTGGCAGGCCCGTTCCAGCATCTTGCCGCGAAACTCCCGTGCGTTATCCATATACAAGGACTTCATCACGCCGTAACAAGGCCATTTGCCCGGCACGTCCAGTTCGTTTAGCCAAAGGTCTTTGGGCAGTATCGCATGAGAAAGACAAAGGCCGGTGCCTAATGCGCCCGGCGGGTCGAGCGAGATATAAAAGCCGACGACCATCCGGCTGTAAACATCAATAGCCATGGTGATCCAGGGCTTGCCTACCGGTGCCCGGTCCACCTCATCTACTACGATAATATCCAGCGGTGTGTGGTCGATCTGAACCGCGGCCAGCGGATAATCCGCACCGGGAAAGCTGCCATCAATAGGTTTGAACCGGTTGCGTGCGATACTAGTATGGTGTCTGCGAGCCAACAATTGTTCTTCACCGATCTGTTTGATGCGATTGCGTACCGTATTGTAATGCGGCACCTCCAAACTTGCGAGTTTACAGTCCATTGCCACTTCCTGGCTGATCTTAGTTACTGAAAGCTTTTGTTTATTCAGGTAACGTTTCTCAATGATGGATTTGATGATATGTTCTACTTCCGGTGCCAATTGGTAATTAGCTTTATTGCGCGGGTTATCATTTTTGACCAGCGAAGTGAGCGTAGCTGTTTCCACGTACCTATTCAGCCAGCGGTGAACCGTCCTACGATGGATGCCGTTATCCGCCGCCGCGCTACTTACGGTAATTCCCGGTTGGTTAGCCACGATAGGTGCAATAATATTGTACCGGTAAGTAGCTACCACCAATTCTTCCTCGCTCAGGTCCGATACAGTCTTTATTTTGGTCGTTACTGCCGCTTCCATACCCTTGTTTGCATCGTTATTTTCATAGACATGTCGCAGGCCAGTACCTTGTGCGCCAGTAATTGCCAGATAGTGTATAATGCTTCGCCTTCTTCCGAAAGTTTACCTGCCAGTTCCGCAACGGTTATTTTTTCATCACCTGCTATTTTGAATATATGGGCAGCTACTAAGTGGTCTGGTTTGCTTCGCAGATAGCTGCTTAGGAATTTGATGTTGTAAAGCAGATCGGTGCGGATATCCTTTTCCGTTATTACTTTGAACTCATAACCGTTGTTTTGAGCGTATTTTTCAGCAGCATCAAACTTGGGTGCTAACAGCTCTTTCTTCTCCAGCAGTTCTGCCATGTATTTAATCTCCACCAGCCAAGGTTTGCGTTTCAGTTCCGGCAGATAATAAACGGCTGCATCGGGCGTATAGCGTGTGCCTTTGGTTCCGTTGAGATAATGAATAGTAACCGGCTGGCTCGTAAAAGATTCCACATCAGCATCGTATTCTAATAAAGTGAGGTAGTCGCGTTCAAGCGCAGACTCGAAGTGCTGGCTTTTATGGGTTTTCAGGCTCGACCGTTTACCGGTGATGGAACGGTTACTCTGCCTGATCTTTCGAACAGGGTGTAAAAACATGTAATTCAGGTAGAAATTGGTACTGCGAAGTTGTAAAGCTGCACGCAATTCTACCACCCATATTTCTCAACATCGTGTTAATAAATATGCCCCAACTGATGCGAAAAGACGCTTTTTCGCTTTGCAAGATGGAATAATTCAATGTCTAAAGATTTAGCGAATGTTGGACTTGAGGAAATATTCTGTAGATTTGCTTTGGAATGAAATACTTAGCGATTATATTAAGTGTCTATATGACCTTGCTTGCCCTGCTTCCCTGCCAGGACAGTGAAGATATGATTGCGAGTGTGACGCATGTAACCGTTCAGAAAAGCAAGTCCTGCAATAAGCAAGGCAGCCAGGAAACCTGCCCGCCTTTCTGTACCTGCTCGTGTTGCTCAACAGCCAGGCATATCAGCTCCAATCCAGTTATTCCTGTGTTTGTGAAAACAATAGTGAAGGTATATCCCGCATATACGATTCCATCCATTCAGAACCAGTCGATCAAGATCTGGCAGCCTCCCCAAATAGCTTAATACGATTTTTTACCTTATTTCCGCCTGCAATCAACTTTGCAAGGCCTTTTCGTATCGTATTAATTTTTTCAATTTATGTTTGATAGCATTATCGCGTTCTCTATCAGGAACAAGGTAACTATCGGGATAATGACACTGGTATTAGTGCTGGTGGGCATTTATTCCGCGTACAACCTGCCGGTGGACGCGCAACCCGATATTACCAATAACCAGGTACAGATCATTACACAAGCGCCCAGTTTAGGGGCACAAGAGGTCGAGCAGTTCATTACCGCTCCCATAGAACTATCCATGGCCAATATCGCCGGGATCATCGAAAAACGTTCCATATCCCGTTCGGGTATCTCCGTTATTACGATTGTTTTTAAAGACAACGTGGATATTTATTGGGCCAGGCAGCAGGTGAACGCCCAATTAAAAGAAGCGGAGAACAGCATCCCCACCGGTTTAGGTGAACCGGTACTGGCACCGATCACTACGGGTTTGGGTGAGATCTACCAGTATGTGCTCCACACCAAAAAAGGTTATGAAAAAAAGTACACCGCCACCGACCTGCGCACCTTGCAGGACTGGTTGGTACGTACACAATTAGCGGGTACCGTTGGTGTGGCCGAGGTGAGCGGCTGGGGCGGTTATGTGAAGCAATACGAGATCGCTTTAGATAACGATAAACTGAATTCATTAGGCATTACCATCCCGCAGGTCTACGAGGCCTTGCAAAAGAACAATGAGAACACGGGCGGTTCTTATATTGAGCAACAAAGCAATGCCTACTTTATTCGTGGCTTGGGACAGGTACAAAACCTGGACGATATCCGCAAGATCGTAGTGAAAAACAGCAAAGGTTCGCCAATACTGATCCGTGATATTGCCACCGTACAATTCGGAAGCGCCACCCGTTATGGCGCGGTTACCCGAAATGGTGAAGGCGAAGTTGTGGCCGGGGTAACCCTGATGCTCAAAGGTGAGAACTTTAGCCAGGTGATCCAAAACGTCAAAGAGCGGATGGTGCAGATCCAAAAGTCCCTGCCTGAAGGTGTAATCATCGAACCGTTTATTGACCGGACGGAACTGGTCGGCCGGGCCATCGGCACCGTCGAGCGTAACTTGCTGGAGGGCGCGCTGATCGTCGTATTTGTGCTGGTGCTGTTATTAGGCAATCTAAGAGCCGGTTTAGTAGTAGCCTCCGTTATACCTCTAGCGATGCTGTTTGCTTTTTCCATGATGCGCCTGTTCGGGGTATCAGGCAACCTGATGAGCCTGGGCGCGATTGATTTTGGCCTTATCGTGGACGGCGCAGTAATTATCGTAGAAAGCGTGGTGCACCATATCACGACTGGCAGCTACCGGCAAAAAGGTGTTGAAAAGCTCACTACCGAACAAATGGATGTGGAAGTCCGTGACAGTGCCAGTAAGCTGATGAAGTCTGCCGCCTTTGGGCAGATCATTATCCTGATCGTTTATTTGCCATTGTTATCATTGGTAGGAATCGAAGGCAAAATGTTCCGCCCCATGGCGGAAACCGTAGCCTTTGCCATTTTAGGCGCATTTATCCTGTCGCTGACCTATGTACCGATGGCCAGCGCTTTATTCTTGAGTAAGAAAACTCAACATAAACCCAATATATCCGACCGTATCATCGGGTTCCTGCAACGCGGATACCAACGGGCTTTGATCGTCGTATTAAAAGCAAAAGTTTTAACGGTTGTTGTCGTGTTTATCTTTTTCGGTATCGCGATCTGGGCGTTTAGCAAAATGGGTGGCGAGTTTATCCCCACACTTGAAGAAGGCGACTTAACCGTGGAGATCTCCATGATGCAGGGCACTTCGCTCAGCGAAGTGGTCAAAACCTTTGGCAAAGCCGAAAAGGTGCTGAAAGACCGGTTCCCTGAGATCAAGCAGGTCGTTACCCGTATCGGCAGTTCTGAGATACCAACTGACCCCATGCCGATGGAAAAAGGCGATATGATGCTGGCCATGAAACCAAAGGGAGAATGGAAAAGCGCCAAAACACGGGAGGAAATGACGGAGAAAATGGAAGAAGCCTTAGCTATTATACCGGGCATCAATGTCGAAATATCCCAACCAATGCAAATGCGTTTTAATGAACTGATGACCGGTATCCGCCAGGATGTGGCCATTAAGATCTATGGCGATGATTTGGATGTATTATCCACCCAAGCCAACAAGATCGCCAAACTCATTGCGCCGGTTAAGGGCGTGAGCGAACCTTATATCGAGAAAGTGAGCGGCCTTCCGCAGATACAGGTCGCTTATAACCGTGATAAGATGGCGCAGTACGGCTTGAATATCAGTGATGTGAACATGATCCTGAAAACCGCTTTTGCCGGAAGCGTCGCCGGTGTGGTGTTCGAGGGTGAAAAACGTTTTGATATGGTCGTTCGCCTGAACCGTGACCTACGGGAGAATATTTCAGGAGTTGAAAACTTATTGGTTCCACTGCCGTCAGGCAATAAAGTCCCGTTAAGCCAGGTAGCAGATATTGCTTTTAAAGATGCGCCCGCACAGGTTTCCCGCGAAGACGGTAAACGCCGCATCTATGTGGGATTTAATGTAAAAGACCGCGATGTGGAAACCACCGTTAAGGAAATACAGGGCAAATTGAATAGCAGCTTTAAACTGCCATCGGGTTATTATATCACCTATGGTGGACAATTCCAGAACTTGCAGGCGGCCAAAGCCCGCTTATCTATCGCCGTTCCGGCAGCTTTACTGTTTATCCTGATCTTACTTTACGTGACATTTCGGTCGGTAAAAGAAAGCCTGCTGATTTTTACGGCGGTGCCGCTGGCTTCGATGGGTGGTGTAGCCGCCTTATTATTACGTGGCATGCCATTCAGCATTTCGGCCGGCGTAGGTTTCATTGCTTTGTTTGGTGTGGCGGTACTGAATGGTATCGTCCTTATCGGTTATTTTAATCAACTGAAAGAAGAAGGCATGGATAATATCTACGACCGGGTTTTAGAAGGTACCAAAACCAGGCTGCGCCCTGTGCTAATGACTGCCTCCGTAGCCTCATTAGGTTTCCTGCCGATGGCTTTATCGGCCAGCGCGGGTGCAGAAGTGCAGAAGCCATTAGCGACAGTAGTGATCGGTGGTTTAATCACCGCGACATTTCTGACGTTATTTGTATTGCCATGTCTGTATCTCCTCTTTAACCGGAAAGAAACGATCAAAGTAAAAGTTCCTAAAGCCCTATTGGTATTTATATTAGTTGGCGGCAGCTTACTATTACAACCTAATAAATCAGAAGCGCAAAACACGGCGCCGTTAACATTGGATAGCGCCATTGCAAAAGCGCTGCGAAACAATTTACAAATACGTTCGGCCGGGCTGTCGGTAGAGCAAAGCCGTGCTTTGCAAAAGTCGGGTACCGACATTCCGAAAACGGAACTCATGCTGACGCAAGACCCGACCAGCGGCGGTAATATGGACAATGCCATCGGCATCACCCAGAATATCGCCTGGCCCGGCCTATATAAGAACCAGCGCAAGTTGCTTAACCAGCAAACCTTACTGGCTGAAAGAACGGGCAATATTACCCGCGCGGAGATCACCCGTAATGTGCGAAACGCGTATTATGCCTATTTGCTGAACAGGGAAACCCTGCGCATCCTACACTACCAGGACAGTATTTATAGTGGTTTTGTTAAACGGGCAGAGGTCAGATTAAAGACCGGGGAAACTTCTAACCTCGAATTGTTCAGCGCTAAAAACAAATACCAGGAAGTACAGGCTTTGAAACTCGGTGTGCAGGCCGACCTGAAAAGCAATGAATTGGCTTTAAAACAATTGCTGAATACGACTGAGGCCATAACGATAGCAGAAAGCAAGCTGCCCTTATGGTTGGCTGCTCCCTCAGATACCATTAACACGAGCCGTAACGCCCAGGTGAATGCCGAACTACAAAACATTGAGGTGGCCAATGCGCGTATCGCAGTAGAAAAATCCAAAGGAATGCCCGACCTGACCGTTGGCTATAACCAGCAGCTGGTGATTTCCGGCTTTAACCCGGCAGGTATTGACCGGGGCTATACGCCCGGCACCCGGATCGCGGGTATTCAGTTAAGTGTTGCTTTGCCGATCTTCAATGGCGCTAATCGATCTCGGGTCAAAGCTGAAAAACTATCCGGCCAGATCGCGCAAACCAATTACCAAAACACCCAAAGCCAGGTGCGGCTGCAATACGAGCAGGAAATGCAGCAATACCAAAAGTACCGGCAAGCGGTGGATTATTATACATCGGGTGGCTTAAAACAGGCCGACGAGCAACTGCGCATCGCGCAGGTTTCATTTAACCTGGGTGAGATCGGCTATGTAGAGTATATCCAGAATATATCTGCGGCGGTTCAAACCAAATTAGCCTACATCGATGCGGTCAGCCGTTTGAACCAGTCCGCCATTCAATTACAATTTTTAAGAGGAGAATAATATGAAATTATATATCACCACCCTGCTTTTGGCCGGAACTTTACTGGCTTCCTGTTCAGGTGAAAAAACTGCTGACAAGGACACCGACAGCAGTAAGACCGAAAAAAAAGACAAAGAAAACGGGCTGGAATTAAGCCCTGAACAAATGAAGTCGGTGGGCATTGAAACCGGCCCCATTGAGCAAAAGAACCTCGATGCCGTGGTAAAAGCGAACGGGCAATTAGCCGTGCCACCGCAGAACAAGGCGGATGTCAGTATCCTCTCCGGCGGTATCATTGGTAATATCAATGTACTGGAAGGCCAGCAGGTACATAAAGGGCAAGTTTTGGCCACGATCAAGAATCAGGACCTGCTTAAACTGCAACAGGACTACTTAGCGGCTAAAAACAATTTTACTTATGTGCAGGCCGAGTATGATCGTCAAACACAATTGAAAGCAGCGGGTGCCGGTACCGGTAAGTCCTTCCAGGCCTCGGAAGCGACCTATAATGCCGAGCGTTCTAAACTCACCGGTTATGAAAGTCAGTTACAACAATTAGGCATTTCGCCGGGCAGGATCAATAATGGTCATATCGTTAGCCAGTTCCCGGTGTTATCACCGATCAGCGGCACGGTGGGCACCATTACGGCTAATACCGGTGCTTTTGTGCAGCCCGGCACCTCGATCATGGAAGTGGTGGATAATTCCAAGATCCATTGTGACCTGACCGTATTTGAAAAAGACCTGATGTCGGTGAAAGTTGGCCAAAAGGTAAACTTTCAGCTCACCAACCAGGATAACCAGGTCATCACCGGGGTCATTAACGGTGTCAACAAATCATTCGAGAATGAAAGCAAGGGTGTAGTAGTTCACGCGGTCATTAACAATAAGGCCCACCAAAACCTGATCCCCGGTATGTATGTCACCGCGCTGATCAGCACGGGCAGCAAACTAATGCCCGCTGTACCTGTTGATGCAGTGATCCGTTCCGAAGGCAAGCAGTATATTTTTGTGACGACCACACATGCTCAAGACGGCAAAACAATTTTTACCAAAACGGAAGTAACCACCGGCGTAACTGAACTGGGCTATATCCAGATCACACCATTGACTGCTTTACCGGCTAATGTTCAGATAGCGACCAAGGGCGCATTTTATTTACAATCCAAAGCTGCCGGTGGCGCTGAAGAAGAATAACAATCATCAACATGAAAAAGCAAACAAAGCATAAAGCAGCTGATAAAAAACAACCACAGGTTGATATTTCTACTGCGAAGGACAAAGAAGAAAAGCACGATCACGAGCATGAGGGTGCTGAAAGCGGTCATGACCATGAGCATGGCGGTATTTTCGGCAAAAACACGGAACTGATCTTTGCCGCCCTTTCAGGGGTATTTCTGGCATTGGGTTTCGGGTTATCATTCGTCCATTCCCTGCCGCCTTTGACAAGTACGATATTGTATGGCATCGGTTATTTCTTTGGCGGTTTTTATACCACGAAAGAGGCTTACGAAGCCATCAGTAAAGGGCAATTTGAAATTGATTTTCTAATGCTGGTGGCTGCTGTTGGTGCGGCTTTCCTGGGCCAATGGGCGGAAGGTGCATTACTGTTATTCCTGTTTAGCTTCGGTCATTCGCTGGAGCATTACGCGATGGGAAAGGCGACCAAATCTATCGCCGCTTTAGCAGAACTCGCGCCGAAAACAGCAATTGTGCGCCGGGATGGTAAAGAAACTGAAGTGCCTATCGAGGAACTGGTATTGGGCGACATCATTATTATCAAACCAAACAGCAAAATCTCTGCGGATGGCGCTGTAATTAAAGGGGAAAGCAGTGTTAACCAGGCCCCGATCACAGGCGAAAGCGTGCCGGTCGATAAATCTCCGGTAGCTGATCCCGATAAAGACCATGATGACAAAACGCTGAAAGCGGAAAACAAAGTATTTGCAGGGACGATCAACGGCAGCCAGGTATTGGAAGTGAAAGTAACCAAACTCGCGGCTGATTCCACGCTTTCCCGTTTAGTCAAACTGGTGAACGATACCGAGGCGCAAAAATCGCCCACGCAATTATTTACCGATAAGCTCCAAAAAGTTTATGTACCTGCCGTACTGGTATTGGTGGTGATCTTATTATTCGCTTACCTGGTGATTGACGAACCATTCAGTAAAAGCTTTTACCGGGCAATGGCGGTATTGGTTGCCGCCAGTCCTTGTGCTTTAGCGATCTCCACGCCAAGCGCGGTGCTTAGCGCTATTGCAAGGGCAGCGAGAGGCGGTGTACTCATCAAAGGCGGCGGGCCGTTAGAAGAATTAGGCGGGTTGACCGCTATCGCGTTTGATAAAACAGGGACATTGACCGAAGGTAAGCCGCAATTAACCGGTGTGGTCGCTTTAACCAAATTGTCGGAAGATGAAGTTTTGGAGATCGCGATAGCTGTTGAGAAGCTCAGTGACCATCCTTTGGCCGCGGCTATTGTAAAAGGCGGTTTGGAACGGTTAAAACAAAAAGATATTCCCTCAGCTAAAAACCTCCAGGCCGTAACCGGGCATGGCGTAAAAGCTACGGTCGGTGGTAAAAAGATCGTGATCGGTAACCGTAGCTTGTTCAAAAAACTGGATGCTGAAATCAATGGTCAGGTAGAAAAACTGGAGAAAGAAGGCAATACGACGATGCTGGTTGAACGCGAAGGTGAAATTATCGGCTTAATTTCCCTGATGGATGTGCCGCGTAAAGAAGCGAAGAAAACGCTTGCCGAATTAAAGGAGTTGGGCATCAAGAAAATGATCATGCTAACCGGCGACAACCAGCAGGTAGCCGAAGCCGTTGCCAAACAAATCGGAATTACCGATGCGATGGGTGGATTATTGCCGGAGCAAAAGGTGAAAGCGGTTCAAGATCTGATCAAAAAGGAAAAGAAGGTCGCCATGATCGGTGATGGCGTGAATGATGCCCCGGCGATGGCCAAAAGCACCGTTGGTATCGCTATGGGTGCCGCAGGCTCAGATGTTGCCTTAGAAACCGCGGATATCGCTTTGATGGCTGATCGGTTAGACAACCTGCCATTCGCTATTGGTTTGAGCCGGCAATCCCGCCGCATCATTAAACAGAACCTGGTGATCAGTTTAGGCATGGTTGCTGTATTGATACCCTTAACCATTTTGGGAATTTCAGGTATCGGCCCGGCTGTTGTCGGACATGAGGGTTCCACTTTGGTTGTAGTTTTTAACGGCTTGCGCTTACTGGTTTACCAGAATAACCGCAAATAGAGAGGAGATTATGGAAGCTTTTGAAGTTATCGTAAAAGCCCATTCACCGAAAATCTATTATTTTCTGCGTAGAATGGGTTTGGAGCACGAAGATGCGGATGAAATATTACAGGATGTATTCCTCCTGCTTTGGCGGGATTTGAAAAACGGGCATGGATTAGATACGGTGAATTTAAGATTGTATCAGCATGCTATAAAAAAAGCGCTCAATTTTTTAAAAGAAACCAATACCAAAGATAGACTGGTATTCATCCTGAAACAGCACGAGGGTTTTGATTTCGGGGATATATCAGAAATGACCGGTATGGAGGTTGGTGATGTCCGGGATAGTTTTAAATCAGGATTGGAGTTAGAAGCCGCAAAAATTAAAGGAGGCCCTTACTGATGGTAAGGGCTTTCTTTACTATAAGTGTGACATTAAATGATGTAAATGTGTGACATCATAAGATGTTATTGACAACAAAATTAATTAATTCCAAAAATATTTTTATTTCTTCTAACCCTTTGCCTTCGGCAAAAGGTCATCAGCGTACAAAGGGTAAAAACCCATTACGCATGAATAACAACGCGAAAGATTTATTGGCGAAATACCACGCTGGCACCGCTACTGACGAGGAAAAGCAACTCGTAGAAAACTGGCTGTTGCATGGCAACAACGGCCCATTGGACATAAGTGAAAACGAATTTAATAGCGACCTGGATGAGTTACGTGACCGAATGGAAGAAGCGACCTTTATGCCTCAACGCAGGAAGCTCTGGCCGCGCATTGCGGCGGCGGCCTCTATACTGATTGCTTTGGGAGTGGGCGGTTATTACTTTATTCATAAAGAACAGCCACAGCAACTTGCCGTTAATAGACCGTTACAGCATGATGTTGCTCCGGGCAAAAATACCGCAACATTAACTTTGGCTAATGGTCAAAAGATTATCCTTTCGAATGCCTTGACCGGACAGATCGCTAAAGAAGTGGGTGTAAATGTGACCAAAACCGCTAATGGGGGGATTGTATACACCATAGCTGATAACAATGAAGCGGATGCTAATCAATTTAACACATTAATTACTGCTAAGGGTGAAACCTATAAGGTGAACCTACCTGACGGCACCCAGGTATGGTTGAATGCTGCATCATCGCTGACCTATCCCACTAGGTTCACAGGTGCTTATCGTAAGGTAAGACTGACAGGTGAAGGCTATTTTGAAGTGGCTAAGGATAAAGCGCATCCATTCATTGTGTCCGCAGACAAACAGGATGTGACCGTGCTGGGCACCCATTTTAATGTGAACGCTTATAACAATGAGCCGGATCTAAAAACAACGCTATTGGAAGGTAGCGTAAAAATAAGTAATAGGGGCCAATCTGCGGTCTTGAAACCGGGCCAGCAGGCGAGCGTACAGTGGTCTGATGAAAAAATAAGAGTTGCTGTCACTAACACAAAACAAGCGGTGGCCTGGAAAGATGGCGAATTTATTTTCGAGCATACCGAATTGAAGACGCTGATGCGGCAGGTAGCCCGTTGGTATGACCTGGATATTGTGTATAAGGGCGATATCGCTAACGATGAATTTAACGGTGAGATCAGCCGCGACGTTAACCTGTCAAAAATGCTGCACATCCTGGAATCTGGCGATGTCCATTTTAAGATCATTACAGAGAATAATAAAAAGAAATTGATTATAACACCATGAGAAGATGGCAATTAACAGAGGCGATCACCCCTAATTAACCAAAAAAACATGGAAAGATAAACTTATACGAAACTTGGAAGATGCCCAAAAAAGAACCGGAAGTGCTGGTAACACTCCCGGCGAAAGTTCGGGTAACCAAAAATAAAATCGATTCGAAGACATTATTCCGTTAACCCTAACCATACAAAAGTATGCATTTAAACTTACGTGTAAAAGACGCGTGTATGAAGCGATCCTATGCACCTCAAATACTAAAGGTAATGAAGCTAACCGTATTGCTGATCACCCTTGCCTGTCTCCAGGTTTCTGCTAAAGTTTACTCCCAGATCAACATTTCAAAAAAAAATATGCCACTGGTTGAAGCGCTGAATACCATCCAGCAACAAAGCGGCTATACTTTTTTCTATAAAGCTAAGCTGGTCGAGCCTATTAAAGTAGATGTCAATCTGCACAACGCAACGATTCAACAGGCCATGACTCAATTACTGGAAGGCAAAGCTTTATCTTTTGAAATCATTGATAAGACAATCACGATAAAACCAGTTGAAAAACGTGATGTCAGGAAAGAAATAACTGCGTCACTTGAACCTATTGAAGTCAAGGGCCGAGTAACCGATACCACGGGACTATCCTTACCTGGCGCCAGTTTAAAATCAAAACTGACCAACAAGTCCTACGTTACCGACAATCAAGGCGGATTTGTGCTCAATGCTGAGGTTGGCGATGAGATTACCATATCGTTTATAGGTTATACTTCTCAAGTATTCATCGTAGCTAAAGACATGCCCTTTCAGAATGTCATCTTACATGTAAGCAGTAGCAGGCTTAATGAGGTAGTGGTCAGCACGGGATATCAGCAATTGGTAAAAGAAAACGCCACGGGCTCATTTACCTACATCGATAATAAGTTAATTAACAGATCGGTTGGAACAGATATTTTGTCAAGGTTAGACGGGGTTACAAGTGGTGTTATTTTTAATAAAACGTTTAATAAAACAAATCTTTCATCGTCCTCTAATGGTGGTGACCCCGGAATAAGTATACGCGGCAGAAGTACCTTATTTGCTAACACTGAACCATTGGTTGTTTTAGATAACTTTCCATATGATGGAGACCTGAATAATATAAATCCAAATGATGTAGAGTCAATTACTATTTTAAAAGATGCCGCCGCCGCCTCAATTTGGGGGGTCAGGGCTGGTAACGGCGTAATAGTAATTACCACGAAAAAGGGAAAGCTTAATTCTGGCCCCAAAGTTTCACTAAACACCAGTATTACTGTGGCTGATAAACCAAATTTAAATGCAGTCCCGCAGATGTCATCTAAAGACTTTATCGAAATGGAAAAATTTTGGTTTGACAACGGAAAATATGATGTTTATCTCAATTTTCTTCCTTTTGTTAATCAAACCCCGGCAGTTGATATTTTGAATGACGAAAAAAAAGGCATTCTTACTGCCTCGCAAGCAAATTCACAGCTACAAGCATTAGGAAAGATAAATGCTAACGATGCATATGACAAATACTTTCTTAGAAACTCAGTTAATCAACAATATTCTCTGAGCATTAGTGGCGGTTCAGAAAATAACCAGTATTATATCGGTGGCGGTTTTGACAAAGATATTTCTGGCCAAATTGCTAATAGTTTCAAGCGTTATAGCCTTACAGTCAACAACAGCTATAATCTTATGCATAATCGACTTACACTGGGGATGAGTTTGTTTTTTACAAACAGCAATAGCATCAGTAATTCCGACCCGTACAATATTCAATATCCGTATGAGCAAGTTGTAGATAATAATGGAAACGCGCTTGCAGTTAACCGGGACTTTCGAAAGGCGTCGAAAGACGCCTTATCAAATTCAGGACTGTTAGATTGGAACTATTATCCTTTTAATGAACGGCTTAATCATGGCAATGTGACTGACCTGCTTGATTATCGAGCAGGGCTTCAATTAAATTATAAAATCATTCCGAAAATATTAAATGTAAACTTAAATTACCAATATCAGCAGGGGAATTCTGAAAATAATATTATCAGAGGCACAGATATGTACTCTACGCGTTTGTTGATCAATGAATATGCGCAGATAAATCCATCAGGATTAATAACCTATCCCATACCACTTGGCGCAATTTCCAGCAACTCAAATAGCAAATATCAGAGTAACACTGCCAGGCTTCAATTTAACTATAAACAAGAGTTCGGAGCAAAAAACGAGTTCAGCATGATTGCGGGGTCAGAGATTAAAGATAATAATTCGTTTCAAAGATATTCTACCTTATATGGTTATAATGAAAATAATGCCACCAATATACCAGTCGATTACTTTACTTATTATAACTACAGCATAGGCTTTAATAATAGTCGTATTCCCTATGGGGGTAGCCAATCCGGCACGATTGATCGTTTCTTTTCCTATTATGCTAATGCGAATTATACTTACGATCGTAAATATACGCTTTCAGCTAGTGCCCGAAAAGATGAGTCAAATTTGTTTGGAGTCAATGCTAATAACAAGGGAGTTCCATTGTATTCAGTAGGCCTTAACTATGCCATTAGTAAAGAAAGTTTTTATAATGTTCCGTTGTTACCCTATCTGAATATCAGATTGACTGACGGGTATAATGGAAATTTAAGCAAAAACCTTTCTGCATATACTACTGCAACTGTTTTAGCCAATCAACTTAGTTACTACAATACGCCAATCGAGTCAATCGTTAATCCGCCTAATCCGAATCTCAGTTGGGAGAAAGTAAATGTTATTAACGCCGGAATTGATTTTGGGTCAAAAAACAACAGGATATCAGGCAGTTTTGATTACTATGTAAAAAAGGGCGAAAACCTGATAGGTACTAGTCCGGTCGCACCTCAAACAGGAGTAACAATATTCACTGGTAACACAGCGAGTATGATTACTCATGGAATGGATTTTCAACTAAACAGTATAAATCTTCGGGGTGAATTCAGCTGGACTACAAACTTTTTATTAAATTATGTCAGAGACAAGGTAACAAAGTTTAATCTTCCTGTAGGATCGAATTCTTTGTATGTGGGTAGTAATTATCAAAACCCATTCGTCGGCAAGCCTTACTCAGCGATATTTGCCTATCCATCTACGACACTTGATGACAAGGGAAATCCTCAAGGATATCTCGATGGTAAACTTAGTGAAGATTATGCCGGCATACTCAATTCGACTAATCCTGCCGAATTAAAATATATTGGTACTGCTTCTCCTACATGGTTTGGAAGTTTAAGAAATAACTTTGCCTATCAGGGGTTCGATTTATCTATGAACATCTCATTTAAAATGGGTTATTATTTTAGGCGAGGATCTTTTACCTCTAGCAATGGAGGCTACCAACAAGCAGACTTTGAAAAAAGATGGCAAAAGTCCGGGGATGAAAAAACTACTATAGTACCCGCCCTCATTTACCCTGATGATGGTCAGCGTGATTTATTTTTTGCCGGTTCGGACAAATTGGTAGTTAAAGGGGATCATATTCGATTACAAGATATAAAACTTGGTTATACATTTTCGGGAAAGCATAGGCATATGCCATTCAATAATTTAAAACTTTATGCCTATGTAAACAACTTGGGCATATTGTGGAGAGCAAATAAATTAGGGATTGATCCTGATTATTCCGGTAACTCTATTTATACCGTCCCTAACCCCAGAACTTATGCAATGGGCTTAACCGCTGATTTTTAACCTCTATTAATTCATAAAAATGAAAAATCTAAAGATATACATAGCGCTTGTCGCTACCATGACTCTGGGGGTTTTATCGGGGTGTAAAAAAGATTTCCTCGATAAAAAACCTAATTCGAATATCGTTATTCCTGAGACGCTCGATGACATGACACAGTTGTTGGACAATACTACAAATAACTTTAATACACCAGCGATGGGTATCATGTCCGGGGAAGATTATTATTACCCAACAATTGATAGTTATAACTCTTTGCCAAAAAAAACCTCAAAAAATTGTTATACCTGGAATAAAGATATTTATGGGGGAGAAACAGCTGTTCCGGATTGGAACAAGCCTTATTCAACAGTTTTTACAGCTAATGTTGTGCTCGAACAGTGGGATAAATTATCAGTTACTGATAAACAAAGCACCTCTGGTAAATATGTTAAAGCCTGGGCATTGTTTAGTCGTAGCTTTTCCCTTTACAACCTTGTGCAAATATTTGCTCCGGCATACAACAAAGCTACAGCCGGCAATGATCTGGGAATTCCATTAAAATTAACTGCTAATATCAATGACATTCAGCCCCGAGCCAGTGTACAAGCGGTGTATGACCGAATATTATCTGATCTGAATTCTTCCATTGAACTGTATCCTGCCTCATTCCCAGCTAATAATCTCAATAGGTCATCGAAAGCATCAACTTATGCACTTCTTAGCCGTATTTACTTAAGTATGCGCGAGTATGACAAGGCATTGGCTGCCGCCAATAATTCATTAGCAGCTCGCGACGAACTGGTAGACTTTAACACGTTAGATACTACGGCAACTTCACCATTTACTATTTATAATCCGGAATTGGTATACACGAGTTTTTCTGTTTTAGAATATTTTGAAGCGATCGGGGCTCTATATGCGAATCATGCGGCAATTCTACCTGAGTTTCTTCAGCTTTACGATAAAAACGATTTGCGCAAACAAATTTATTTTTACGTGAATGAAAACAATTTTTTCGTCAAGTCTGGGTATGGGGGAAATACGTACTGGCCATTCATGGGTCTGGCCGTTGACGAATTATACTTGATCAAAGCAGAATGTTTGTCAAGAGGAGGTGACCAGTCAGGGGCTACAGACGCACTTAATAAATTATTGGTAAAACGCTATGTCTCTGGAACCTTCGTGCCGCTCACTGTTGGGTCTGCGGATGAAGTATTGAATAAGATTTTATTAGAACGACGTAAAGAACTAGTTTGGCGCGGTCTGCGTTGGTCAGATATTAAACGTCTTAACCTGGAAGGTGCCAATATTACTTTGACTCGAACTTTAGACGGGAAAACTTACACCTTGGCACCAAACAGCCCATTGTATGTGATGCCGATTCCTTCTGATGAGATCGCGCTGAGTCATATACAACAAAATCAACGTTAATAATTTGTTTAAAAATGGATTGGAGAGTGTAACCCTCTCCAATTGTATAAATCTATATGAAAAAATTATTTTTACTGCTAGTCCTGGTTTTGGGTATTTGTGAGACTCAAAGCGCATTTTGTCAATCGTCCATTCACGGGTATACCATAGATGGTGAAATAGTAGGGATTGAAACAGATAGTATCAAAATTGAATATTACAACTCTCCGTCGAGTTTTATACCGGTAACCGCAACACATTATTCCAAAGTAGTTAATGGTAGATTTCACTTTAATTTAGGTAACCTGTCTCGTATGCCGTTTGGCAGCATAAAAGTTTTTAGAGATTCACCTGATGGATATATAATTATAAATGATTTTTTTCTGACAGAGCCAGAAGATCATATACATATCACACTAAGTTTAGGTGACCCTATCTTTAGCGGGAAAGGATCCGCTAAATATAATTTTATGGTTTGGCTGACGCACCTTATTTCGGATCAAAATCAAAACTCCTACAAACGAATTGATGATCCTATTGAGAACATTGAGTATCAGAACAGTGTATGGGATAAGATTGAAAAGAACGCAATGGCAGTTTTGTATACTAATAAGGATAAAATAAGCGCGGGTGTTATATCCATTCTCCAATTAACTATCAATGCTATGCACGCGAATCAAGAACTGGTGGCGCTTCGTAGTAATACAGACAGTGTCGTTAGGGTATATCTTTCACATCATCCAATAGGATTTGCTCAGTTAGAAAAACCAAATGATTTGTCCGTTAAGGCTGCAAACTTCGGAGATGCTTTAATTTTGAAAGAACAAATTATAGCCAGACTTAAAACGCGTGGAGAGGAACAACGTTCTGAAAAAATGTTTGAATCTGTAAAAAATGGCTATAAAGGCGTTGTCCGTGACAAACTTTTATCAATTATGGCCTTGTGGGATTCTTATCATTCAGGGTTAAATTTAGACTCTATAACAAACGAAATAAATGATAGCTATTATAAAACAACAGTTTTAAACTATGTTGATCGCCTTAGAATTGGATCGATGGTTTTTGACGGACAATTTTCGGATATGAATGGTAAGGTCGTTAATATTAGCGATTTTAAGGGGAAAGTTGTTATTCTGGATGTCTATTTTACAGGTTGTTCCGGTTGCATAAGACTATCACAGGCGATGACGCCTGTACTAGACGCCTTCCAGGATAACCCCAATGTTGTACTCTTAAGTATTAACGAAGACAAGAAACGCGACTTATTTATTGCAGCGGTAAAAAGTCAGCGCTATACACACGCACAGTCCGTCAATGTATATACAAATGGACAGGGGGAAGAACACCCTTTTACCAAACATTACCAATTGGTTGGCGCTCCTCAGTACATGATAATTGGTAAAGACGGCAGAATATTACTGGCCAATTCCCCTCAAGCCCCTAATTTAAATAGGTTAACGGGCGAGGTAAACCCAAATGATTCAGGGGTGTTGGCTTGGATTGATATTATTAAAAAAGCTTTGTCAGCAAATTAACGAAGTCAGCATGAAAACATTATTCATATTATTTATATCGTTTGCTTTTATATCCTTAACAAATGCTCAAAGTGTTGATTATTCTGGCAGTTACAGGATCGACACTGCAAAAACTAAGTGGGGGAATTTACCTTACTATGTTTTACCGAAATCGGTTAAGATTGTTCAAGAGAAAGACAGTTTAACCATTTCGAAATACAAGGTAAATGAAAAATCGGAAGATCTACCTGTTGTAAGCTATTGTTACAAATTTGTCTCGCCAAGCTTAAAAACTAAGGGGGCTAATGGGAATACCACGGTTTCCAGTTTAAAATTCAATAACGATGGTTCCTTTGTGATTATGTATGAAACTGTGGGTTTGGATGGCAAGTTTCTATTGCGAAATGTCGAGACCTGGCGAATGGATGGAAAAGAACTGACAATAAATAGTGCTGTTGAACAGGACAACGGTGTGAAATACAATATCACTGGTAATTACGACAAGATTTAGAAGACCGGGCGTAAAAGATTAATATCAGTTCAATAATAGTTAGTTGGGCGCGCCTGGATTTTTTCAGGTGCGCTTTTTTCTCTTGTTTATAATTTTTATTGATCATCCGAACTGATGATGCCGCAGCACTGGAAAAGGTTCTGACGAAAGACAGTATCAATACCTGCTACGGTAATTACAGCCTGCTTTCCCAGGCGGTTCGCACGGATGCAAATAATGCTTTGATCTGCTGATTAAAAGGGAGCTGCCGGCCAATGGAGGGTAATGAATGGCAGGGGAAGAACAAAACCATTACGGTACAAAGCAAGAAACGACAATATTAAAGAAGGAGACATTTTATAAGACCATGAAAGTAAATTATTTATTAACGATCCTCTCCGAAGACAGGAAAGGGCTGGTCAGCATCATCACTACGATGCTGAACCGGAAAGGCATAGCCATGGATAGCATCCATGCAGCAAAGACGGACAGTCACAATGAAGTGCTGATTACCATCGAATTGTGGTCAACGGCAGAAGAAATTAAAAACATGGCAGCCAGGCTTCGTAATATCATCGAGGTATGCCGGGTGGAAACCTGCCCCAAAGCGGATGCCTGGTACCAGAAAGTTGGCCTGTATACGCTGGATCAGCAGGCCAATCAAGCGGGTTTATTCAACCAACTGCAGCGGCACGGCGCTACGGTAGCTACCTGCTTTAATGATGAGGTGGTCGTCCAGAGAATCGGCAGGGATGAAGATCTGCAACGCTTGTACAACGAACTGGAAGGCCCCTGCCTTAAGCGGTTCAGTAAGAGTGCGGCCATTGCCTTGAAACCTTTGGAGGAACAGTCATCGGTCATTAGCAGGGCTGCATGACGTGCAGCCCAATGAAAAAGGACAATTGAAAATGTAGTTATATGGCCACACTCGACCCGACCGATATCAAAATTCTGAACTTTATCCAGCAGGACGCGCGAATCACAGATCGCCAGCTGGCCGCACGGGTGTTTAAGTCCGCCCCAACGGTGCATGAACGCCTGACCCGCCTGGAAAACAAAGGGTACATTAAAAAATACATCACCCTCCTGGACCGCGAAAAGATCGGTATCCCGGTCATGGCCGAAACCCACGTCAAGCTCGAACGCCAAAGCAAGGCGGCCATCGAAGCTTTTGAACAAAAGATTCTTGCCGTGTCCCATGTTCAGTTCTGCTGCCATCTGGCCGGCAAATGGGATTTTGTCATCTTCATCGCCGTTAAAGACCCCCAGGCGTATAACGACTGGCTCATGAATGAACTCACCAACTGGCCGAATGTACAAAATATTGAAAGCAGCTTTGTTTTGAAGGAAATCAAAACCTATGGCGCATTTGAACTCTAAGCCCATCTAACCCACCTTAAATATACCCCAGATCAAAGTCGTAAAAAAAAATTATTAAAGCCTTGGTTTTAAGGAAGATGAATGTTAATTTTAACACAAACATCAGCAGGTTAGCGAATTGACAAAATCGATTTGCAGTTATAGCGGATATTTCGCCCGTATGCCGAAAAGGGTTTCAAAGAGTAGGCATCCTGAACTTATTATCATGAAGAATCTAACTGCACTTATTGGCTGGCTGCTGTTATTCACCGGCCTGGCGCTTTACTTGTATGGTATCGCTTTCGCCATTTTTTTTCCGATCGAAGTTATTGAAGCCGGCAAGCCCACTGCGGTCAGGATGCCGGAGGCTCTTGAAACACTGACCACAGGTATCGGTGCCATCTTGTTGACAAACCTGGGTGCCGTGTTGGGCATTTCCATCACTAGACCTGCGGCCGCGCTGGCCCGTGTCGCCCTTGCTCCGCAGCAAATACCTGAAATACCCGAGCCCATGACCCGTCGGGAGCTTATTCAGGCGGCCGCAGTATTAATCTATATCATCAGCCTCGTAGCCTGCGCCATTGCCTGGGCAGCTGCTACCTTTAAAGAAAAACCCGACCCCATTGTCACGCTTATCCCGCAGTACGGCAAAACCTTAATCGGAGTGATCACCGCTTACCTCGCATTCGTTCTGGCCATTAACGCAAAAAATTAATCTTACTTGCACATGAAATTCATTCTGATCGGTTTTTGCTTGTTCTCCTTAACAGCAAAAGCACAAATGAGCGCACGCAGCTTCGTGCCTTTCAGCAAAGGCAGCAGCGGCGGCGCCGCTGCCCCGGCCTATGCCGGCACCAACGATTTCGATGCCACCAAATTGCCAACCTTTGGCCTTTACGGTATCGGGAACACCAATACTGAAACTTTTAACAATATCAATTCCTCCGGCAAGCTTTCCGGTTATATCCGGCCGTTCAAGGGTACCCTTGGCGCCTGGAAGGTACCTGCCTTCATTGACGTGAACTTTGGCTTTAACGTGAACGCAGCCAACACCGACAGTCTGCTTGTGAATACCGTACTGTTCCCCGACGCGGGCAAGAATTCATTTTCCGGCAGTATCGTATTTAATATAGCGCTGGGCAAAAATCCCGACTATTACCTGATATCGCCCTTCTTTGAATTCGCCACCAAGACCGTTAGCGGGCGCAAAACCGATTCCGCCCGCACATTTTATACAATCAACAGCACCTACGGTGTTAATTTCCAATATCTCTACGTCGATGCTGATGATAAGGTCAGCTTTACCATCTCACCTTATTTAGCGTCAGTCAACATTCCTGATCCGGGAACCAAGGATTACAAATACCTTTTTACCAGCAATGAAAGCTCGCCCCTGAAAACCACTATTAACTCCTGGGGTGTCAAATGCACCTTCCAGTATAACTATTTCCAAATCTTCGCTGACCTGCGCACTGTTAAAGGCACCGAAGCCGAACTGCCCGTTCCGGGATACCGCGGCTTCCATCCGAATATCGGAATTATTTTCAATGCCGAAATATTTGAAAAATAAACCCAAAATCATGAATTATAGCAACATCAACCCCGCACTTGGCGCTTATACCGACCGGCGGGCCGACTGCCAGGCCGTTCCCCCTCATCCCAAATTAAAAAAAGAAATGGATGACCTCCTTACGGAACTCAAGGAAAAACAAGGACGTAACCTTCTCTTCGAGAAACTAACCTTCGTCGACGAAAACCGCGCCGGCTTGGATGATGGTCTGATCTACCCCGGTAACATGTTCCCGCTAGGTACATCGATGGCACCGGCGCGCTCCGCGAGGGCGCAACAGACACCGCTTCGCGGGACGCTTAATGTATTGGTGGTATTAGCCGAATTTAGTGATCAGCCTTTGGCAACACCTGCAAGTCATTTTGAAGACTTGTTTTTTTCGAGTAATGTTATACCGACCGGCAGTGTAAAAGAATATTATCAGGAAGTTACCAATGGCCAGATCACTATTCAGGGCGACGTCATCGGACCCTTCATGATGCCACAGACACTGGCCGCCTACGCCCACCTGAAAAGTGGTATGGGAAGTGCTAAACCCAACGCGCAAACCATGGCCCGTGATGCAATTATGGCTTTGCCGCCGGGCCTTAATCTAAGCGATTACGACAACGATAAAGATGGCTATATCGATGCCTTTATTGTTGTGCATGCGGGTACAGGAGCCGAAGTAACCAACAATCCGGCCCAAATATGGTCACATAAATGGGTGTTAGACGGAGGTGCTTATACACCTCCCGGAAACGTAGTCAATGTTTACAGTTACTTAACGGTACCGGAAGACTACAAGCTTGGCGTTTGTGCCCACGAACTTGGACATTTGCTTTTTGGTTTCCCCGATCTGTACGATACTTCCTACAGAAGTGAGGGGATTGGTGCCTGGTGTCTGATGAGCGGCGGCAGCTGGAACAACGGCGGCGACACTCCCGCGCATCCCTCTGCTTGGTGCAAGGCCAACCAAGGCTGGGTGACGATAGACATACCAAAAACTAACCAGACCGCGGTCCGTATCAGTGATGTAAAGACGGGTTACACCATAAAAAGGCTATGGAAAAACGGCCTGCCCGGCAACGAGTATTTTTTGTTGGAAAACCGTCAGCAAGATAAATACGATAGTTACCTCCCGGCTGGGGGTTTACTGATCTGGCATATTGACGACGCTATGCCGGACAATGCGAATGCCCGGCACTACAAAGTCGGCCTGTTACAGGCGGACGGTAATCAGGAACTGGAAAGAAATAAAAATCCCGGTGATGCTGGTGATCCCTTTCCTGGCGCTAAAGGCAACACGCATTTTGACCAGAGCTCCAACCCGAATGCGCTTTCTTACGGAGGTTTGGACAGTAGTGTCAGGGTAACAAATATCCGACAGAACGGCGCCGATATCGTCTGCGATATCAGTGTGATCTGATAAAAGTTATCTTTATAAATTATGATGCGCATCATTGAGAACAAGTCCAGGGTAACCGGGGTGGTTGAGTATTTCGAACCGCCGACTGTTGCCGGCGACCACCGTGTCCTGAAACTTAGAGTGACCCGCGTTGCGTCAGTACCGGGTTACCCTCAGTTATTTAAGGTTGGCATAGGGGAACAAGCCGCCATTAATATCAGGAAAGAGGAATGGGACGATGCGATCATGCCGGGCCAAACCTTATCTTTTGACGTCAAAGCCGGCGGACCCGACTTGTTCTTCGGCGAGGATTTGAATCGGGAGTCTTAGCCGGCGTTTATAATTTAAAGCCCTGCATTTTTTCTTAAAAAAACTTTATTTATAATGGAATTGCTTGGCAATTTTATTACTTAGTTCGGAAATTAGGTCTTCACCTGCAAATAAGAGATTCACCGCTTAATTTTCGGTTTTAAACCCGAAATGAAGCAATTATTTAAGACCGTATTGTTTGCCATAGGACTCCTTCTTACTAAAGGAAGTTATGGCCAACATGTCCCCAACTGGCAGAACAAAGATTTACAAAAAGACAGTCTGTTCGGCATAAGTACCGAAAAAGCTTATACTCTATTACAGGGCAAAAAAGCAAGGCCCGTCATCGTTGCGGTGATTGACGCGGGCGTTGATACCCTGCATGAGGACCTTAAAAGCATTCTATGGATCAACCCCAAAAAGAAGAAAAACGATAATGGTACGTACGGCTGGAGCTTTATCGGCTCCGCCAAAGGGAATGTCCAATATGACAACCTTGAACTGACCCGCCAGGTGCGACAGTTCGAAGCCGGGGACACCAGTCGCTTAAGCATTAATGACCTGACGGCGTACCATACCCAGAAGGCATTACTGACCAGGCAACTGGCTACGGCGAAAAACAACCTGCGAAATTATTCTGACTATCTGCGCGTGATCGGGGAACTGGAATCCGCTATCAAAACGAATTTTAACCTTGCCGACATCAAAGCGTATCCGCCCAAGAATTTAGCAGAGCAAAAGGTCGCCAGGACCTTGCTGAACGTGCTGGCTGATAATGATGACCTGGCAGCCTTCAAAAAGCAACTGTCCGAAGGCATTACCAGATTCGAAGCAGAAATTGATTACCAGCTGAATACTGCTTATGACCCCAGGCCCCTCTATGTAGGCGATGATTATTTTAACAGTAAACAAGTGATCTACGGCAGCCCGGATTGTATGGGCCCGGATGCGCATCATGGTACACACGTCGCAGGGATCATTGCCGGTTTACGGGGCAATGGCCTGGGTGCCGACGGGATTGCTGATAACGTTCGTGTCCTTGCTGTCCGTGCCGTGCCGGATGGTGACGAACGGGATAAAGATATCGCCAACGCCATCCGCTATGCAGCCGATCACGGGGCGAAGGTCATCAATATGAGCTTTGGAAAAGATTATAACCAAGACAAAACCGCCGTAGATGATGCCGTTAAATACGCCATCAAAAAGGATGTCCTGCTCATCCAGGCCGCCGGCAATGATGATAAAAATATTGATAGCTCTGCACATTTCCCCAACCCCAGTTATTTAAGCGGGGGCAAAGCCGCTGCTTACATTGTAGTTGGTGCGTCCGGGTTAAAAGGTGAAAAGGCTGGTTTTTCCAATTACGGTAAGAACGAAGTCGATGTCTTCGCCCCGGGGGTTCAGATTTACAGCAGCATTCCGGGTTCCAAATATGACTATTTCAATGGCACCAGCATGGCTGCACCGGTCGTTGCCGGCCTTGCTGCATTGATCAGGGAATACTACCCGAAATTATCGGCCATTCAGGTCAAAAACATTATCCTGAAAAGTGTGATCAAATCGGAGGCCTTAACTAATTATTGTGCCACCGGCGGTATTGTGAACGCTTACAATGCCTTACAAATGGCGGCTGGTTTATGAAAACTTTGGTGATCGGGGCCTGCGGGCAACTGGGTACGGAACTAACCCGCGCATTGCGGCGCAAATATGGATGGAAAAATGTGATAGCGGCCGATATTCACCCGGCGCTGGATACTTCCCAGCGCGAGGGTTTATATGTTCAGCTGGATGTGCTTAATAAAAAGAAGCTCGGCTACCTGATCAGGCATCGCGGCATTAAGCAGATCTATCATCTGGCGGCCGTATTGTCTGCTTCGGGAGAGCAAAACCCCGCGAAGGCCTGGGATATCAATATGCAGGGTTTGCTCAACGTCCTGGACGTTGCTAAAGAAAGCGGTGTCGAAAAGATATTCTGGCCGAGCAGTATCGCTGTCTTTGATCACCGCGCCGAGGTCAATCCATCAACAGTTTACGGAATCAGCAAAGCGGCGGGCGAACAGTGGTGCCAGTATTACTTTAATAAATACGGTCTGGATGTCCGCAGCCTCCGTTACCCCGGATTAATCAGTCACCGGACCAGGCCAGGCGGCGGAACGACGGATTACGCAGTTGAGATATTTAATGATGCCGTTAATAAAGGATACTACGAATGTTTTTTAAGTGAACATGCCACCTTACCGATGATGTATATTCCGGATGCAGTCCGCGCCACGCTGGAACTGATGGCTGCACCCCTGGAAAATATTTCGGTGCGGACTTCCTACAATTTAGCGGCGATGAGTTTTTCTCCCAAGGAACTGGGTGCGCAGATCAAACAGCATTTGCCGGATTTCGGAATGAGTTACTTCCCCGATTTTAGACAAGCCATCGCGGATAATTGGCCGGCCTGTATCAGTGATGTAAAGGCCCGCCGCGATTGGGGCTGGCAGGAGGAATACGATATAGCCAGGATGACAACGGATATGCTGACAAATTTGAGAGAGAAGTCGCTATGCTAAAGGAAAACAAACAAAAACTGGCCAATCTCTGGCAAATGGTCGGTAACAGCAAGCTGATCGAGGTGCGCTATCATTTCAAGTGTGGACCTTTACAGCGCATTCTGGTCAAATGTGAACAGGGTCATCTGACAGGCAGTATCAAAGACAGGATGGCATTATACATCCTGGAAAAAGCATATGAACTCGGCCATATCCAGCCCGGTGACCAGATCGTGGAAGCCACCTCCGGTAATACAGGTATTGCCTTCGCGGCGATCGGCACCAAACTGGGGCACCGTGTTCGCATTATTATGCCGGACTGGATGAGCAAGGAGCGCGTCGATATTCTGAAAGGTTACGGAGCTGAAGTGCAACTGGTGAGTAAAGAACAAGGCGGCTTTTTAGGAAGCATTCAGCTTGCAGAGGCCATGAGTTTCCATGACCGCGTATTTTTACCGCGGCAGTTCCAGAACAGATATAACGTGGAGGCACATGAGCGCACGACCGGTAAGGAAATTGATCGTCAATTACTCTTATTAAAATTAAAGCCGCAGGCTTTTGCGGCCGGTGTCGGTACCGGCGGTACCATTATGGGCGTAGGCGGTTTTCTGAAAAGCATTTATCCTGAAATCGCGATCCATCCGCTGGAGCCTGCCGAAAGCCCGACACTGACCACCGGATATAAGGTGGGTAGTCACCGCATACAGGGCATCAGTGATGAATTTATCCCCGCTATCGTCAACCTCAAAGAACTCGACCCGGTTGTCCAGGTTTATGACGGAGATGCCATATTGTTAGCGCAGCGGCTGGGTAAAGAGCTGGGCCTGGGGGTAGGCATATCGTCCGGTGCCAACCTGTTAGGGGCTATCAAGGTGCAGCAGGAACTGGGAAGAAATGCCGTTGTCGTTACCGTTTTCCCCGACAGCAACCAGAAATACCTCAGTACCGCCCTGTTCCGGCCGGAACCAATAAAGCCGCACTACCTGAGTCCGGAGATCACGCTGGATGGCTATACTATACACGATAATTTGAAATAGATGTATCATACGCTACAACCATTATTACAGCAGGAGCTTGCCGCTATTGAATCAGCGGGTTTATATAAACGGGAACGGATCATCACATCTCCGCAAAGCGCGGCGATCACCGTAAATGGTAAAACCGTAATAAATTTTTGCGCGAACAATTATTTAGGGTTGTCCAACCATCCGGCCGTCATCGCCGCGGCAAAAGCCGCCCTGGACACCCATGGGTACGGACTCTCCTCAGTCCGGTTTATTTGCGGCACGCAGGATATCCATAAAGCATTAGAAAGGAAGTTGTCGGAATTCCTAGGCACAGAGGATACGATCCTTTACGCAGCGGCTTTTGATGCCAACGGCGGTGTTTTTGAGCCCTTGTTCAACGATCAGGATGCCATCATTTCGGATGAGCTGAACCATGCCTCCATTATCGATGGCGTGCGGCTATGCAAGGCGCAACGCTATCGCTACCGGCACAACGACATGGCAGATCTCGAAAAAAGGCTGCAAGCCGCGCTGCCTTCCCGGCACCGGATCATTGTGACCGACGGCGCATTCTCCATGGATGGCACCATTGCGCAGCTCGACAAAATTTGTGCTTTAGCAGAAAAATATAATGCACTGGTTATGGTGGACGAAAGCCACAGCACCGGTTTCATCGGTAAAACCGGGCGCGGAACCCACGAGCATCATGGCGTTATGGGTAAAATAGATATTATCACCGGCACACTGGGTAAAGCCCTGGGCGGAGCGTCCGGCGGTTTTACCTCGGGCAGAAAGGAGATTATTGAGCTACTCCGCCAAAGGTCACGTCCGTATTTATTTTCCAATACCCTGGCACCGGCAATCACCGGTGCATCGCTGGCGGTATTGGACCTGTTGAAAAACACGGTGCGGCGTGACAAACTGGAAAGTAACACAAAATATTTCCGGGAGCAAATGACCGCTGCCGGTTTTGACATCCGGCAGGGTACCCATCCAATTGTGCCGGTCATGCTCTATAAAGCAAATTTGGCCCAGGAATTCGCCGCGCAGATGCTTGAAGAAGGAATTTATGTCGTTGGTTTTTCCCACCCCGTCGTCCCGCATGGCAAAGCCCGCATCCGCGTGCAATTGTCCTTCGCGCATGAACAGGAACATCTGGACAAAGCTATTGCAGCATTTATCCGGGTCCAAAAGAGACTAGTTGGTTAGTCCGTGTTTTGGTGGCCCCGCCTCCTGCTTGGCGGGGCGCCATTACTGAAAAGTCTTCGCTTCGTTCTTTATCGTTTTTTCATTTTCGTAAAATGAATCAGTAAATAGTTAATCACATGAGAAGATGCCCGCCGTAAGCGCGGCGGGCTATTTTACACGGGAAAGGGTTTTATCTGCTCCTGTCACCGGAAAATATTGCGAGTTTTTAAGGGTATGGAAACGCCGACTAACGTAACGGAGGCCTCTCATTCCCCGACCCGGCTGGTCAGTCCCGGTACCTTACCCCTGGCGGCGGCCAATTGACCGGAAGTCTAAACATCTAAAAAAACACTTATACTTACTTGAAAAAAAAATTGCCTGTCCAGCAAATGCCCGGAAACACGCTTGTTAATGTATGGCAACTTCCTTACGGGAAGGATTCCCTGTCCTACCGGCACCACAGGCACCAATTTTTTATGTTGCTGTGGGTAACCGGCGGTTTTGGCGAGCATCAGGTTGCCTTCAGGAACCATCCGTTACTTCCCGGACGCGTGCTGTTTGTACAGGAAGGTCTTGCACACCGGGTATTGCAGCAACCGGAAACAGGATGGCTTATTCTTTTTCATCCTGATATCTTTCACCGTTTTCTCCGCCATCACCCCGCCGATGAGCAGCATGGCCTGTTTGATTTTTTGACGCCATTGCCCTACATCGATCTTGACCCGGCAACAGCTGTGACCTTTGCGCAAATCTTGCCACTGCTCGCAGCCGAAAGCGCCGCTTATCCGCAGCATACACTCGCTGCTGATTTGATCGGCATACTCCTTTACGCCGCCAACCGCCTTCACCAGCCTGTTCACCCGGCATTGCTGCACCCCGGTCAGGCCGAACAGGTGCGCCAGCTTAAAATGCTTATCGAACGGCACTATCTCATCCACCGCGGCGCACCATTCTACGCTGAAAAGCTTGGCCTGTCTGCCCGGAAACTCAACCAACTGGCCAGCAAACTGACCGGTAGTAATGTGGATGAACTGGTGGAGGCCCGCATCATTGCCGAAGCGGAATCTCTGCTTGGCGTGACGGCCTTTACCATCAAAGAGATCGCCTTTCAGCTCAACTTCATTTCGCAGTCGCATTTCGCTTATTTTTTCCGGAGAAGGAAACGCATCAGTCCTAAAGCCTTCCGCAAATTGCACCAGGACAAATTTTAACTAAATGTACAAATGGATGATAGTTTCGCGCCGGTATGCTGACGAAATTTGAAATGATATTAATTGATAATTAATATACCCCGGTTCGCCCCGGCCGGGGCGGGAACTAAAAAACAATACTACCTATGAACAACATCAATTATGCACAGGCCAGTTTCAAGGATTTTGAGAACATGGCCGGCCTTGATCCTTTCGGCTGGGCCGAGGAATTCGGGCATTACATCGAAGACTGGGCAAGCCGCGGACACTGGAACTACCGCCAGGAAAGCCTCAATGGCTGCCGTCCGGAAATTGAAATGGAGCTTCCGGGCAATCCGCACCGGAATTTCGTGGCGCTGGTCTTTAATGACTACCTGGGTTTTAGCCAGCACCCCAAAGTGATCGAAGCGGCTATCGAAGGTATCCGCAGATACGGCGCGGGCGCTGCGGCTTCACCGGCGATCGGCGGGCATATCAGTTACCACCGGCAGATCGAGGACAAGATCGCGGCCTTTTTTAAACGCGAGGCGGCGATACTCTACACGACGGGTTATACGGCCAACAGCGCGACCATGCAGGCGCTGCTCAAAAAAGAGGATCTGGCTATCCTGGATATGGGGGTTCACGCCAGTATGTATGAGGGCTGCCAGCTGACCAACCAGAAGGTGTTCCCGCATAACAATATGGAAAAGCTGGAACGTATCCTTAAGGAGACGACCGGTCAGTACCGCACCCGCATGGTGATTGTCGATGGGGTTTATTCCCAGCCGGCGGATATCTGTAAGCTGGATGATGTGGTGAGGCTGGCGCACGCCCATGGGGCTTATGTGGCCATGGATGACGCGCACGGTATCGGCGTGATCGGCGAAACGGGCCGGGGTGTGATCGAGCTGTATGATCTTTATCAGGAAGTTGATATCATCACCGGCACCTTCTCGAAGACTTTCGGGCATCTGGGCGGGTATGTGGTCGCTAAACCGGGCCTGGTGAATTATTTAAAGTTCCAGGCGAGGCAGCATATCTTTTCGGTTACGGCGACGCCGGCGTCAGCCTGTATCCTGAAAAGTATCGACCTGATTGATGAAGAGCCCTGGTGGAAAGACAAGCTCTGGGAGAACATCAATTATTTGAAAAGCGGCTTAAAGGCCCTGGGCCTGGATACCGGCAACACGCAGTCGGCCATTGTGCCGGTCATGACGGGCGACCCGGCGCTGAATGCGGAAGCAGTTCGCCTGTTGCTCCATGCAGGTGTGTATGCTAACCAGATCGGTTACCCGGCGGTGCCGCGCAAGAATGCCCGCGTGCGCATGAGCATCATGGCGACACATACCCGCGAACATATGGACCGGGTGCTCAATGCTTTTGAATGGGTGGATCAGCAATTACATATCAGCAAGAAACATGGTCACCAGAAAGAAAACGCTTAAGCTGAAAGACGGCGAGGAAACGCAGCGCGAGCTGATTGCGGCGGTGGGCGACACGCTGCGCGAGGAGGGTTTTCAGGGTTTGAAAACGAACAGGATCGCCAAACGCATCGGCAAGGACAAAAACGTGGTGCGCTATCATTTTGAAAACATGGAAGGGCTGCAAAAGGCGTATATCCGGGAGAAAGACCACTGGCTGCCCTTTTTTGAAAAATTTAAGCTGGGTGATAACCCGGGCCGGACACAGGTGCAGCAGCTTTTTCGCGAACTGATGCAGGCGAATTTTTCCGGCTTTCTGGAAAACCCGGAGATGCAGCAGATCATCCTGTGGCAGATCAGCGAGGCGAACCCGCTTTTGACCGGGATATCCGAGGAACGCGAGCGGGAAGGTGCCAGGCTGCTGGAAAAGACAGATCCTTTTTTCGGGGGAAGCGGTGTCAATTTCCGGGCGGTGGTATCGCTGTTGCTGGGTGGCATCTATTATATCGTGCTGCATGCGAAAACGAATAAAAGTACGGTCAGCGGAATGGATGCCAACAAGAAAAGCGACCGCGCCGAACTGCATCGCACGATCGGGCAGATACTGGACTGGGCATGGCAGGCAAGCGAGCAACAACACAACAAATAATTATTTACCTATATTTACGGAGGATTTAAAAATGACTTTACGAGACAGAGATAGCTAACGATAACATATCATAATATTCAGCATTCATATTTCTTGGCTAAACTAAAAACGGCTAATTTTTAAATAGACAACCAAGAGCAAGTGCAATGCCCGCTTAAACGCGGGCGTGCTTGTTCATTGGTTGTCGGGTTACTTAGCCGTTTCCTAGTTGGCCTGAACAATGTCATAGCCCGCGTTTTTGTTCAAACCCCAAACCTTCCCCAAACAAATTTCCTGAATGTCAATTGCTGTACGGCCTGAAAGCTGTGAGGCGGGACGCTGTCGGTTTTTTGTGGAAGGTTTGTTCCGTTTACCTAAATGTGAA
Source organism: Mucilaginibacter gracilis (assembly GCF_003633615.1). NCBI lineage: Bacteria > Pseudomonadati > Bacteroidota > Sphingobacteriia > Sphingobacteriales > Sphingobacteriaceae > Mucilaginibacter > Mucilaginibacter gracilis. The sequence goes on from NZ_RBKU01000001.1 coordinate 2,579,377, forward strand.
GGAAATGAGCGAAAGATCTGATGAAAAACAAACCTATCCTTTTCACTGGCTGGATCAAGTGGTGGAAGTCACCCTGAATCCTGCGAAAACAAGTGTGAAGCATTTACCGGCGGAAACCATGCGGGCCATCAGCGATCGGCTGCCCGATGAGTTCGCCGAGGTCACTTCCCGGCTGAAAGCACAGGCTTTTTGCCTCTACACCGGCGAGCATATCAAAGTCGTAGCCGGGCATTATGACCAGGCTGTCCGGCTGCTGCAAAAGCAGGCTGCTGATAACCTGAGTCAGTATCCAAGAACCGGCCTGCTTCGTCAAACGGGTGAGATGATCCTGGAGCGACTGAATGATCTTGCGTTATGCCTGTATACCCGCTACCCGGCCTATTTGCCGCCTGCTTTACCTGCGGAGCCGGAAGAAATACCGGCGGGTTTACTGAGCAAGATCCTTTGCGCGCTGAGTGCCGATCAGCTGGGTATCCTGCTGCGCGCTGCGACAGATGCCGGCGTTTTGGTCGGCCGTTCTTTTCGAAAGGTCTGCAAAGCGGTCGCCCCTTATTTGTCAACACCCTGGAAAACGGATATCCGGCCCGATACCCTGCGCAGCCATGGCACGCGGCCCGAGAGCCGGGATAAGGAAGTGACCATCGCGTTCCTGGAAAAGATGATCGAAAAGATCCGCGGTTACCGCTGAAAATGACGGGCCGGTAAGTTTATTTTTCGGGAGCGATGCTGGTGTTTTTAATAAGAGGGAAATTCCTATCGGGTGCGTAATTTATATACCTATGGTCACTTTATACGCATTGGTGGACATAGGTACCGCTTTCGTTCAATTCAATCGTTTTTTATTACCTATGTTCATATTTTATAAAAAAGTGGACATAGGTGTTTTTTTGTCCATTTTTTAATTCGCCAGCCATTTGAACAGGATGGTCCGGGCTGTACGCCGGGTCCATTGGCCCCTTTTTCAGGCTTTTGAGGAACGGCATATAGTACTGCCGGTCCAACCAGCGCGCCAGCAATACAATGGCCAGGTTTAAAAGCAGGAGAATGGCGATAGCGATGGTAGTCGTTTGCATAAGACTTTTTAAAGTAGGAGGCAGACCTTGTGGCACTGCCTCCTGGTGTACTGAACTTTCCGGTAATCACTGCGTCGTCAGCGGCCTGAGAGAGCTGGGTGATACTCGCAGCTTTCTCCGGGCAACAAAACGGTGAGTCGCCCAATTATCGGAGTTTCCCGATCTGCTGTGTAAAGAAAAGCGCGTTATAAAATGGCTGTATTCGTCGCGAATTTCTTTTTCCCCCGCTGTATCGTCTGCACCAGGCTGATGATGGCGGTTTTCCCTCCGGCAGCACTATCGAAGGAAAAAGCCGGGCCTTCCCCGAAGAAATCATCGGTCAGGAACTGCCCGCTGGCTTTGTCTTTCAGCCGGACAATGTAGCTGTAGGGCGTCCCGGAGGCATCATTCAGCGCCAGGGTCATCGCTTTGGAAATGGTTTTCCGGTTCAGGTTGGGCAGTACACCGAGGTCATCTATGGTGCCGCTGCCATCGTTATGCGTCCTGGTCAAATAACCATCTACGGAGATGCCATCCGGCAGCAGGGTGCTCAGGTTGTTGAAGAGCTGTACTTTGGCCGAATCCACACCAACACTCGAACCGGCATCCAGGAAGGTTTTCAATCCCAGTTCCTCGCTGTAGGCCAGCCTGAAATTGAGCACGTTTGCAGCAGGGATGGTGATCAGGGTATCGATCAGGAGGCTGTCGGTGCCATGCTTTTTAAAGGCGAGTTTGGATTTTACCCCTGCATCCAGTAAGAGCCTCGTGCTTAAACCGTAAATGGGGCCTATGGTCAGGCTGTCCGGGAGTTTTTTGCCGTTGAAATAAATGTCCATGACCGGTGTCCCCGGCAGGTCGGCCAGTTCAGCCGTTAAGGAACCAAAGTGATGATCCGCTTTTATGGGTTCCCCTTTTTTGCAGGAAAATATAGCGGTAGCTGCCAGTAGCAGCAGGAAACGATATTGCGATGTTTTCATGTTCTTAGAAATTATAGGTAAAGTTTAAACTGTAGGTGCGGCCGGAGGCGGACTTGTAGTTGATCTGGTCGACACCGGCCTGGTACCGTAGTTGTTGCGTGGTCGGTTCTTTCGCGGTCAGGCTGCCCTGGTCGTATACATTCTGGTAAACCACCGAATAACTGTTCAGCAGGTTGCTGACTGTCCCTTTGATCTCGAGTTTCTTTTTGAGCAGGAAGACGGCGACCTGCGCGTCCAGCGCCTTTTCGGGCCGTTCAAATAAGGATTGCGAATAATCAACGGTCGGGCGGATGAGGCGGTTGGAGACATAATTATAGCTCATGCTGACGCGTACGGGTTGGGTATCGTAGTAAAAGCCCGCGTTATACATCAGGTTACTGGCACCGGTCTGCACGCGCTTTTCCGGTGCACCGGTATTTTCTGTCACCAGCACTTTCCCTGGCTGCGCCGGATCGTTAGCGCCGATGGCCAGTGTCATAGGTGTTACCGTACTGGTTAAGGCCGTAAAGTTTCCATAAAGCGTCAGTTGTTTTAATACGGGGATGCCGGTAAAGGCGAAGGATTTGCGGAATTCGGCTTCAATACCATTATTGGTCGCCGCTTTGTTATTCTGCAGGGTGAACAAGCGGTTGTTCTGGTCTTTGTAGATTTCCATCGGGTAGTCGAACTGTTTGCGGAACAGCGAAAAGGAGATCAGCTCTCCGGGTGAAGGAAACCATTCATACCGGAAATCGTAATGGCTGATCTTGGTGGACCGGATCGGGGTCTGGGAATTATAAACCCCGCCCAGTTCATAATCATATTCCTGGAAGAAGGTAAGCTCGCGCAGGTCGGGCCGGATAATGCTTTTGGCAAAGGCCAGGCGCAGGTTCATTTTCGGTGTCAGGCTGTAAGTCAGATTCGCGGAAGGGAAAAAGTTCCAGTTGGGTTCCAGTTTATCCAGGGCGCTGAAATCGTATTGTTTAACGCTGGCTTTGATCTGATCCAGGTTCTGGTTCAGGCCGTTCAGGTTATAATATTCCGCACGCAGGCCCCATACCAGGCGGAGCTTACCGGCGACCTTATTATCGAGCATCAGGTAAGCGGCATGCAAACTGGCCTTTTTATGGAAATCATCGCCGAACCGGCTGAATTCGATGGATGTTCCCGCCCGGTTAGGGTCAAAGGCATCGGCTAAGGCCGGAAAATACGAGGTATTGGCCGAACTGCCGGAATTGAGTACATAGAACAGGCGGTCTTTTTGCCAGCCGGCATACCCGGCCTTTAAACTGTTGGCCCAGCCTAATTGCCCCGTATTAAACTGAAATGGGACTTGCAGGTCGGTGTTCCATGAAAAATTATTTTCCAGTGCCCGGCTCCAGGAACGCAGGGCACCGCGGCTCAGGTCGCTTTGCGGCTGGCTGATGTAGTATTCATCCGGGCCATAAGCCGGATCGGCCTGATAGGCTGCGGTCATGATATGGTTATCGGGTTTCAGGCGGTCCAGCCGGATATAACTGCCGAGCCAGTTCAGTTTGATACCCCGGTTACCAATGGCATATTCCCCTTTCAACTGATTCTGTGACAGGCTGGAAGCTGTGGTCTGGTCAAAATAGCCCAGTTGCTTAAATCCGTCTTTGTTGCCGGTGCCGATCAGCAATTGCTGGTCCAGCGTGCGCAGGTAGATGCTTTGCAGCCCCAGTTTCAGGCGTTCTGTACCGTAGCTCAGCCCGGCAAGGCCGGAAAGGTTCGCGGTAAAGCCATAGCGCTTACCGATCAGAGGGTTTTGGGTTTCTTCAAAACCGAAGCGGGTGCTTTCAATATCCTGTGTCAGAAAAGTGTTCCGGTAGCCGGCAGAAGCGATGAGGCCGATGCGCTGGTTATTCTTCAGCGAATACACGCGTCCTAAAGAAAACTGGAGGTTAGGCGCGGGTGCCGGGTTCAGTTTGGAAAGGCCCCAGTTGTTGGCGAATGCCTTTGGATCATTGACGTCATAATTACCGGAGGCCGCGTTCAGCGTCGTATTGGCCAGTACGTCATTCGAGCTTTTCCAGTCCAGTTTGCCGAAAAGGTTACGGTTACCGGCGGGGAGGGCAAAATAATTGCGGGTTTCCATCGGCAGGGTCAGGAAATCTTTTCCGGTGGTGTTGCTGTTTACGCTTCCGCCGATATTGAGCGTCGTAAAATTCTCATCGGGGATATCTTTAGTCTGCACTTGTACCAGGCCGCCGCCGAACTCAGCGCTTTTGTCCGGGGTCAGGGTTTTGGTTACGGTCACCGCATCGACCATATTGGAGGGAATGATGTCAAAACTGAAGGCTTTCCGGTTCAGCTCCGTGCTGGGTACCGACTGACCGTTAAGTTCCGCATTGTTGTAACGCTCGCTCAGGCCGCGCACCACCACGTATTTATTATCGATAGTGGCCAGGCCGCTGATGCGTTTCAGTGATTCGCCCAGGTTCTTGTCTGGGGTACGCGCCAGTTGTTCGGCGGTTACGCCATCGGTTATACCGGCATTGTTCTTTTGTTTGGCATAGAGCCCCTCCAGCGACGCTTTGCGGTAAGCCGCCGTCACCATTACCTCCTTTAAAGCGGTATTGGCCGGCTTCATGGCCAGGTCGAGCGGTGTAAGCTTACCTTCCGACGCGACCACACCGGTAATGCGCTGCGACTGGTAACCGATAAAGTTCACTTCGATGGTATACGTACCCGGTGCAACGCTCAGCACATACGAGCCGTCGGCATTGCTTTGCACGGCCTGCCCGGTTTCTACCAGTTTAATGGTAGCGCCGGGGAGTGTTTCTCCTTTTTCGTCCAGCACTTTGCCGCTGATCTTTCCCGGGACGGCCGGCGGAGGGAGTTTGCTGACGGCTATGGCGCTGTTGATCTGCTCGAAATGCAGCCGGTGTTGTTTGGCCAGAAGCGCCAGTACTTTGTCCAGGCTGGTCTTGCTGACGTTGAGCGAAACAGGGTTGATCTTACCGAGCTCTTCGGCATAAACAAAGTTAAATCCTGATTGGGCAGAAAGATCGGACAGCAGGCCATTTAGGCTGCTTTTCTGTGTATGAACAGAAACAATAGCTTCGTCCAGTCGCTGGGACCTCACCTCCGAGGCCAAAAGCACACCGCTCAGGGTGAAGGAAATAACGGTCACCATCATGGTTAGGCGCGTCATAAAATATAGTCGTTTAATTACACTACTTTTTGTAGAATTGTACATAGCTTTTTAAAATGATTATTGGGTTGCAATCTGATGGATCATGAAGCTTACCGAGCGGAAGTGGTGGTACACTTTCGCTCTTCTTCATCAATCCTTTTTCTTTATGGGTACATAGGAATACTTTCTTAACGCATACCTCCTGCTTTAATGGTAAATGGTTGAATGATTTAGCCGATGGTCACTGTTTTACCGCTGATGTGGTAAGGAAAGTTTCCGCCCGAAATACTTAAAAGCTTCAGGATATTGGCCAGGCTTTCTTTTTTGACTTTGAGCCGGAACCGTTTGTTTAGTAATGACCTGTCTTTAAAGACAAAGGTGACCCCATACTCCCGGCTGAGGCTTTTACTGATGTTTTCCAGCGTTTCCATCCGGAAATCAAGCACGTTTTGCTGCCAGCTGCCGATATCTGCAAGTGGCAAAGAGCTTTTGACAAAGCTTTTAAGGCTACTGTTATAAGTCATCTGCTCGCCTGGTGTCAGCATATACACTTTTTTAATTTTGTCGCCGGTGCCCCATAAACCGACTTTACCGGTCGCGACGGCGACTGTTGTAGGGGTTTCGCCGGGATAGGCTTGAATATTATAAGAGGTGCCCAGTACCTGTACCCGGAGCTGGCCGGTATGCACAATGAAAGGATGCCGGGAATCATGTACAACGGTAAAAAAGGCTTCGCCGCTGAGTTTCAGGTCGCGGGTGGTTTTACTGAACGTTTCGGGGTAAGTGATGGTTGATCCGCTATTGAGGGAGATCAATGAGCCATCCGGCAGGGTGACCTGTTTTTTAACGCCGGGGGCGGTGCTTTCCTGACGCCATACCATGCGCTGCTGGTCAGGATGGGTAGCTTTGAAAATCAGCATACCTGCTGAGCTAAGCAGTAATAATACAGCGGCTACTTTTAAAACGGGTAGCCATAGGTTCCTGATGCGGGCGGGCCTTTGTTGCGCAGCGACCCAATGAACAGCGCGCGTCGTAGCTTCTTCGGCGGCACGTTTGATCTCCTGATCCGGCGGCAGCGGATAGCCTTCCGTTTCAAAACTATCGTACCAGTCCCTGACCAGTTTGACCTCTTCCGGAGTGCAAAGTCCGGCTTCATATTTTTCGGCCAGTTTTTTCAGCTGTTTGTCCTGTGTTTCCATTCAACAGTATAATCAGGGAAAGTGTCCTTTTATACTATTAAATAATCAATAACAGTTTGTTAAGTTAAAGGTCACTGAACCAGCAGGCGGATGCCAGGGCGAGCACGAAGGCAAGATTATCTTTTTTGAGGTAGGCCCGCAGCGATTGCAGCGCGGTGGATAAATAGTTCCTGACCGTCTGTTCGTTCAGCCCGAGTTGCAGGGCGATCTCCCGGACAGAAAGCCCTTCCTGCCTGCTCAGGCGAAACACTTCCTGTACGGCTCCGGGCATTTTCAGCAGTTCTTTTTCAAATTCCTGTTGGAGCTCGGCCGCTATCAGCGTATCCTCGACAGGCCGGTGAACGGGTTCATCCCATAAAGCCATGGCGGATTCCAACCCGGTTCTTTTCTTACGAAAAAGGTACTCGTTCACGATGGCGTAATGTGCCGCCCGTGTGAGGTAGGGTGCAAAGGAACTTTCGATCACCAGATGCTGACGCCGGGTCCACAGGCTAATGTAGATGTTCTGGAGCATATCCTTGGTGTCTTCTTCATCACCGGTTCTTTTATAGATCTGCCGGTATAGCTGGTCCTGGTAGCGGCGCGCGATAACAGCGAAGGCCTGTTCATTGTCCTGCTGCAGCAATAGCCATAATTCGGTATCTGATAAACGCTCCACTGCTGTAAAAATAGCCAAAGTAGATTAAGCTGGTGTTAACATTAAGGTGGCGCTTTACGATATTTGTTCCTTATGGCCGGCCAATTGACGCTATTACCAAGACCGACCGGGAAAAAACCGGTGTTAGCCCTGATATCTTAAACCTTTTACTGTAAATTTGGCAAACAACGGCCACAATTGGCAAATAGTGTCCGTTGTTTGATTTCCAACAAAAGACACTAAATAATATTTGCTGTCTTTTGTTGGAAATAATTATATTTGCATAAGGAGGTTCATTTTGGTTAAAGATTTCATCATAACGCAAATCAAAAAAGAATTTGAAAACCGTGAAAGTTTTTCAAAGAAAGAATTATTTGACTTTTACTTAAAGTATGAGCCGGAGCTGAAAGAGACAACATTCAGATGGCGCATTTTCGACTTGAAAGAGAAAGGCATCCTCGGGCCTGTATCAAGGGATTTATTAACGTTTACCAATAAGCCGGTTTTTAAACCGGTAATCAGTGACACGGAGCGCAGATTGGCCAATAGGATAATGAAGCAGTTCTATTCCCTGAGACTATGTATTTGGTCTACCAAAATATTAAATGAATTCATGCTGCACCAGCCTGGTAAATTTATCACCATACTGGAAGTGGAAAAGGCTGCTGTTGAACCAGTATTTCATTTTTTGAAAGATATCAACACAAAAGATGTGTATTTATTACCGCAGGAAAAGGAATTGGAATGGTATGTTTATGAAAGTCAGTCAGCAATCATTGTCGAATCATTAATTTCCAAATCCCCGGTACAAAGGGTTGATCAAACCCCGACCGTCACGATTGAAAAAATGATTGTCGACATTTTTTCAGATCAACGATTATTTAATGTTTATCAAGGGAGCGAATTAGCCAATATCATCGAGTCTGCTTATGATAAATATCAATGTGATTTTACTAAACTGTTCAGCTATGCAAAAAGACGGAGGAAAGACGTCGATCTGAGAAATTATCTGGCCCATTATACTAACCTGCCTCAAACCATTTTACATGATTGACCTAAAATCCTTTTCACCGGAATGGCTCGCAGAAAAAAGAAAAAAATACAACAGAGATCCGGGGCTTATGGAAAACATGATTTACGCGCTGTATCTGTTAGAGCAATTGAAGCTTTCCGGCCTGGATTTTATTTTTAAAGGCGGCACCAGCCTTGTGTTAATGTTGAACGAGCCACAGCGATTTTCGGTAGATATTGATATTATCGTCAGGCATGATATGATCAAAGAAGAATTGGAGTTTCATCTGGAAAAGATCGTTGGAGCAAGTAATTTTACAGGCATGCGGATAGATGAACGAAGAAGTTATAAGCAAGGTATTCCAAAAGCGCATTATGCTTTTTCCTTTCAATCAAATGTACCTGCCAAAACCCAGAAAGGTGAAGTACTCGCTCAACCGCAAAAGGAAATCCTGCTAGATGTCCTTTTTGCTGAAAATCACTACCCGGTTATCGTGGAACGACCGGTACAGACAGAGTGGTTGGTGGTCTATGGCGATAATGTTATGGTCAAGACGCCAGATATCTGTTCGATCGCGGGCGATAAGCTCACCGCATTTGCGCCAAATACTACGGGAGTGCCGTTTCACCGAGAAGGCATAAATAACAAAGGCGAAGCGATCAAATCAGAGATGTTTATGGAAATCATCAAACAGGCATTTGACGTAGGCTGCCTGTTCGACCTGATTGCAATCCTGGAAACATTTAAAAAATCGTACCGTGCCACCGCCGAAGGAGAAATCAAATATCGCCCGGAACGCGGGATCAAATCTGTAGACGATGTACTCAACGATACCATTCAAACTGCACTGATCGTTGCCCGAAATACGGCCCAGGTCAGTGCAGAGGACAGGGTGGTTTATGGTTATTTTACAAAAGGAATACAACAGTTCGGCCACTATGTTTATACAGCTAATTTCCGGATCGAGCAGGCACAAGTCGCCATTGCAAAGGCGGCTTATTTAGCGTCTATTGTTTTAACGGATGCTGCTGATTTTGAAAAATTCGATGATAAAAAGCCCATAGCAGAATATATGATCGTTCATCCAGACTACAATTTTCTAAATAAGCAACTTAAGTTCGTTGCCAAGGGAGAAGCCTTGTTTTATTGGAATCGGACATTAGCATTAATTGGTGTCTGAATTTTGGAACTCGCGACCTGTAAAGTAATGTGTTCATCGATCTCTTCCACATTTACAGGTAGCAGGATTGAAATGCAGCGGATGTTGCGTGCATATTAACTTATCGTACTTACAGGTTTACGAGTTTGAGTAACAGCGCTACTAGTGTCCACCGTTTAGTGATATAGGTCACTCGCTTATGATTGTTTATTGCTGCAACGATTTGAGCAGCTGCTTTATCGGCTGGTGCTACCCAAAACAAACCCTCTCCTTTTGCCATCGCCGTATCGACGAACCCTGGCCGTATATCTGTGATGATAATGGGTAACTTGAGTTGTCCGGCATTTTTACGGAGGCCTTTCAGGTAATTGATCTCGAAGGCTTTGCTTGCATTATAGGCGGGTGCCAGATGGCTGCCCGCTAAGCCTGCTATGGAAGTGATGGCTGCCAAATGACCGTAGCCTTGCTTTTGAAAGGTCTTGAATGCCCAGCCGGCAATCATTGTAAAAGCGGTTACATTCAGATCTATCGTCGCTTTTTCAATAGCAAAGGACAGCGATTCATTGATGTTGCCAACACCGGAGCTTAAAATCAGCAGATCAAGGCCGCCGAGTTGTTCCTTTAGTTTTTCAAGCTTCATTTCCAGGGTATCGGTTTGCGTATTATCGATCTCACTGTAAAGTATTTTGTCCGGATATTGATCGCTTAGCTGTGCTAACAGTTCTGTTCTTCTGCCGGTGATGGCGATCAGGTAGTCCCTTTCTGCCAGCTGAAGGGCGAGTGCTTTACCGATTCCGGAGGACGCACCCACGATGATCACTTTTTTGGTCATGGTTCTATGATTTATTTTACGGTAAAACGCAGGATATATTTAGCCAGCAGGTCGAATGCGCGTTTGGCTTTCCAGGTACCGAAATTGCCCTGGGTGACCACGATGACCAGATCAAGCTTTTTAACGATCATGATATATTGTCCGCCATTGCCGGAGGCAAAAACGACGGGGAAGGTTTTATTACCCATTTTTACGGTCTCGTTATACCAGTAATAACCATAAAAAGCGGGTTGCGGTTCGGCTGCTGTGCTGCGGCTCAGTTTCATAAAAGAAAAATCCGGGATGGGGATAGTGGCTGTCGTGGAGGCCTTCAGCCATTTTTCGGAGATGAGCTGTTTGCCGTGGTACCTGCCTGCGTGCAATACGAGTTCGCCAAGTTTGACCATATCCAGCGGACGGATGAAGAAAGAACCTGCGGTCATACCCTGACCTGCCGGGTCGACTGTCCAGCGGTAGTTGGTAATGCCTAATGGCGCGAAGAGGTTTTTTTCGGCGAAATCCATGATACTTGTTCCACTTGCTTTATTGATGATACCGCTGATGAGCATCGGGTCACAGGAAGTATAGGCCCAGACCTTACCCGGCGGGTTTTTCATTGGAAGCTGCAAACAGAATTTCACCCAGTCGCGGGTGGCGGTCATTGCGGTCTCGCAATCCTTTTCATCGTTCCATTCGTCGCAGTCAAACCCTGATCGCATTTCCAGCAGGTCTTTGATCGTCATGTTGGTTTTCAGAGGATCTGCCGCAAAGGCTTTGTTTTCCGGAAAGAAAGTGGCTACTTTTTCGTCCACGCTTTTGATCAGGCCCTTGTCTATGGCGATACCCAGCAGCAGGCTGGTCACCGACTTAAAAGCGGAACGGGTATCGTGCAGAGAATCGGCAGCAAAGCCGTTAAAGTAGTGTTCGTAGACCAGCTTCCCGCCTTTGGCAATGAGCAGACTGTGCATCCCGCTGTAATCGTTTTGGATCGCAGCGGTTATCGGGTCGTATGTACGCTGAGCGCTGGCGTTGATGCCAAAATGCAGAAAGGCCAGGATCACTAATAACCGATAGCTCATTTGGGGGATCAATCTAAAGTGTTTAGCATCGCTTTCGCGTTTTTATTGTTCAGGTCGGTATTGACGGCTTGCTGGTAGTTGAGGCGGGCACTGGCCTTATCGCCTTTTTTTAAATAGGCCTCACCGATCAATTCATAGCCATAGGCCGTATCCGAGGGTTTAGCTTGTAGGGCGACCGCGGTTTGAAACACTTTGATCGCATCATCGAATTTGTTGCGGCGCAGCAGGTATTTACCGGTACTGATCAGGTCGCCGATCTCAAAACTGAAATCATAGCTGTCCTGGTGGTGTGCTTTTAAGTCGCGGTAATAATCCAGTCCCTGGCCGACATCAGCCAGCGTTTTCTCCCGTATCTCCAGGTAAAAGGATTTTTTAGGGATGTTCACAGACTCCCCGGAAAGTGCTGCAAACAGCGCGTTTTTGACACCGTCAACCTTCATTTGCTGGTTATTGGTCATCATCACGACGGTAAGCCCCCGCTTGAGGTCACTGAAGAGCAGGGCCTCATAATTACTGTTCGAACCCTGGTGGCGGTGCCAGGCGAGCGTGTCACCCGAAAAGCCAACCGTCCCGATACTGCTCTCGCCGTTCGGGAAATTGGCCGCCAATCCGGCAAAGGAATCCTTATTCAGGATCTTGTACTGGTTCAGGCATTCCGACCATCGATACAGGTCTCTTGCGCTTAGCCTGACCCAGCCGCTCATTCCCTGAAAATAGGGAGCGTTATGAAAATCCTGGTCAAATGCTTTGGCCATATCCGGGCTGCTTACCGGCAGGTCAACCACTGCGTCTTTCATCCCGCAAGGTTTAAATATATTTTTCATCAGAAAGTCAGCGTAAGCTAACCCACTCACTTTTTCAACGATCCTCATTTGCAGAAAAACATTTTAATGATTATAAATATACGCGGTTCCGGGTTCAAAACTCAGTTTCTTCACTAGCCGGAGATTAGCAAGGATCAGGCTGTCGCCTTCAAATGGTGTCGCGGCAAATGTCGGAATACCACTGGTATAGGTGAGCAGGTGCCGGACCTTCACCTGCGCTGCCCAGTCAGGCAGTTCCGGCAGGAATTTGCTGATCGGGTCATCCAGGCTAAGTTTCCCGCGTTGCTTTAACAACAGGATCGCGGCACCATTGAATTCCTTACTCACCGAGCCAATATCAAATTTATAAGCCGATGTTAACGGCTTGGTTTTGCTGCCATCTGCATAACCCAGTGACTGTTCATAAATGATCTTGCCTCTCTGCGCGATAAGTACATTCCCGTTAAAAACACCACGGGCATGGGCAAGCTGCATAACGGAGTCGAGGCGCTTTAGCGGTACCTGGGCCGCAAGATTGAGGGATAACAGGGACAGGCAGATGGTATAGATGAATTTGTTGCTCATACGCATAAAGACACTTTTTATTTGAAATGGTTACGGGGAAGTGTCAGACCTAAGGGGTTGTAACTTTCAGTCCTTTGAACTTCGATCCCTGATAGGTCCAGCTGATCTGCCAGCCATCACCCTGCTGGATAAATTCAAAGCCGTCGGCTGATTTCGGGTCATCAAAAAATACGCGTTCATTTTCAGCGGACAGGGAAGCTTCCTTTTTGTTGTCCTGGTACAGCTGCAATAGTCCGTTCTCTACCCGGAATTCCAGCCGGGTATGGTTCGCTTCCGCGAAATCATAAGAGCCGGTATAGCGTTGTAGGATATTGTCGGCCACCGGCACGGCTTTCCGGTTGATCTCCGCAGGAACCTGGTAGGGTTTGCCTTCGAGTATATTCACCAGGTCGGTGATGGTTTGCTGAAAGGGTATGTCGTCGTCATTGGCGAATAAGACAAAACTGTAATGCTTTGTGGTCTGCGTATAGATCTGTGCCCTGATCCCGTCGGAGCCGCCATTCTTCTGGATGACGCCCAGCGTGTCGCGCAGAGCGGACAGGTAAGGTTCCCGGTGCAGGGACTTCAGGTAGACCATCATATCGCCAAGGGTAGAATAGATACGGGCGGTAGAGAATTCATCCTGCGTAATATTGGGCACCCGGGTGAGCACGCCGTCCCGCAACTGGTGGTTCAGGGCAGGCTGCTTCAGGTTCGCGTGGCTGATCACAAAGTGGGCGCCCGAAGCTTTCATTTGCAGGGGATCGAAAATGTAGGTTTTCACGCACTGCGCGAAAGGCTTGCCGGTGATTTTTTGGATCAGGTAGTAGATGACCTCGTAACCCAGGTTGGAGTATCGGGTATCGGTGCCGGGGGCAAACTCCAATTTTTCCTTACTGATCGCGGCGATGATCTGATCAGGACTCAGTGCCAGGATATTTTCGGGCTTGCTGGTCAGTTCACGGGGCAGGCCGGACCGGTGGTGCAGTAACTGATCGATGGTGATCAGCCTGCTGTTGGGGAATTGCGGCAGGTACCTGCTTAAGGTGTCCGTCAGTTTTACCTGGTGTTGCTGCTGGAGTTTAACCAGTATACTGTACGCCATGAGCTTACTGATCGAATGGATATCGAACTGGCTGCTGTTGCTTACCCGGAGGCTGCTTTTAGGATCGGCAGACAAATTATAGGCCTTTTTCAGAACGTCATGGCCATTGGCCTGGACATAGATGCCGCCATTGAACTTTTTCAGCCGGGTTAAGGCGGTAAAATATTCATCGATGCGCGCGGCTAATTTGGCATCCGGTGCTTGCGCGGCGGATTTTTCCGGCAAAAGCGAACAAAGGAACAGGAGGACCAAAAGGCTTTTTAAGATTTTCATGGGCGTGCGAGGTAAAGTATTTGAATGTCGTTTTTATTATTGTCCGTTGATTACAAGGGCTTCGATCTTTTTGTTCAGTTCATGCCCGTGGTTGCTGTTGGTCATGGCGACGAAGCCGGTCCCGGTCTTGCGGTCGATCATGAAATTGGACTGGAAATCTTCGTTGGTACCACCATGAGCGTATACATTCCCGAAGGCGGTGGGTTTGATGGCGAATCCCATGGCCCAGTCTGTCCAGCCGAAGTACTGGGTGATGATGTGACCGGCCGGTAGTTTGATCCTTCGGCTGAGCATCCGGTCCGTATTGGCCCCGGTTAAGGGTTGATTGCTGAGCACAGCCGAGAGGAAACGGGCATAATCGCTGCAGGTGGCCAGTAAACTGGAAGCGGCGTTGACGACTTTGGGTTTCCAGATCTCCCGGGGTGTTTTGCCGTCCTCGTAACCGGTTGCCAGGCGGTTGTCCAGGCCATCCTGCCAAACCAGGTAGCTGGACCGCATCCCCAATGGCAAAAGCAGGTCTTGTCTGATCCTCGCTCCTAAAGTGATGGCATTGGTATGGGTGATTTTGGCCACGACTTTCGCCAGGTAATCATAACCTTCGCCGGAATAAGAGAACTGGCTGCCCGGCTCAAACTTGATGTCGAGTTCCTGGCCGCGGTTATCGGCACGCCAGTTGGGCAGGCCGCTGGTATGGCTCAGCACCATCCGGGCGGTGATCTTTTGGTACCGCGGGTCATAATCCAGGTCAGGAAGCGGTAAATACTGATATAAAGGCTTATCCAGACTGATCATCCCTTTCTGGGCGAGCCAGTTCACGTAGTAAGCGAATAAAGGTTTGGTCATGGATGCTGCCTCGAACAAAGTCGCTTCAGTGACGGGCCGTTTCTGCTCCAGGTTCGCATAGCCGAAATCATGCCGGTAAACCACCTGTTTGTGGTTCAGGATGCAAACAGCAGCACCCGGTATCTTCAGCGAATCCATCTGCTTTTGGATATAGTTGCTTAGTGCAGCGGTATCCAGGGAACGACCAGACAGGCTGATGACCTGGGCAGGTAATTTCGCGGCAAGCAACGTGAGAAAGGTTAAAAGTAAGAGGCTTGTTTTTTTGAGCGGATGAAGCATAGCGATCAGATTTATAAGGAAGACGTTTGTTGGCGTTGAATTGTTACAATGATCCTGGTGATTAAGGGGCCAGGATGGTTTTACGCTGGATAGTATGCGAGCTGAAATAGCCCAGCGCGCCATCGGAAAGGTTGGTATCCGGGTTGGAAGGGGCGGCATTATTGCCGTCGCCGCCCGCGCTGTTTTTCAGGCTGTACCAGTACTGGTAGACTATGGGGTCCAGGCAAAGCATTTCCACGGTCAGATGGTCGCCGCTTTTGATGTTGCGGGCAGGATCGTCGTTGTCATTACTGAAACTCAGGCGGTTGTTGACGGTATTGCCGTTGGTGAATTCATCATCGGCGATAAACACGGTCTTTTCTTTTTTGGTGTTGACGTATTGCAGAAAACGGTAGTAGTTTTTGGTGGCGGCGGGGTCCCGGTAGCTGGCGAACGCGTACAGGAGCGGGCTGCCGTCTTTGTTATTGCCTTCTCCTTTTTTGACGTAAAGGCTGTCAAAGGCTACCGGTTGCGGCATGGTACTGCTGGCGGTAAAGGTCTTGCCGTCCACCTTTACGGTCAACTGATAGGTGTTGCCGGGGACGCCGGTAAAGCTGGGGTGCTGGTAAATCCCGGCGGTTGTTGGCGAAAGCGTTTGGGAGGTCCCGTTGCCGCTGATGGTGACGGTAGCGCCGCTGATACCGGCAAAGGTATTGTCGCCGGTGAAGGCTTTGGTTTGCGAGATGGATACACGGCAGCCGCCGGCTTCGTTGGTCAGTACCGCCTCGATCACGTATTTGGGCGTATTATCGGGTAATTTCAGATCGATGGCCTTTTCGCAAGAGCTGAAAAATAAGATGGCCAGCAAGGTGATATAAATGATGTTTCTCATGGCTTAGAATTTAAAGTTGTAAGAGATAGCGGGGACAAAAGTGAACAGGGTCGTGCGCACGGCTTCGGTCCGGCTGGGATCGGTCTTATTGTCGCGGAAATAGATGCGGTAGGCATTCGGGTTGCCGTAGGCGTTATACAGGCTGAAGCTCAGCTCGGAAGAGAACTTGTTGGTTTTCTTCAGCTGTTTGGTGGCACCCAGGTCCAGCCGGTGGTAAGCAGGCATGCGCGAGGCATTGCGGCTGGTGTAATTGTAGTACGTGCTGCCGTCCACCTGGTATTTACCGGCAGGGAAAGTCACCGCATCGCCGGTATAGTATACAAAGTTGGCCGATAATACCCATCGGTCGCTTAGCTTATAGATGCCGACCAGGGAAAGATTATGCGTGCGGTCCTGGCGGGCATTGTACCAGTCGTCCTGGTTGATGCCATCGATCTGCCGCTGTGTTTTGGACAGGGTATAGCTCAGCCAGCCGGTCAGGCGGCCGGTCTTCTTTTTGAGCAGCAGCTCCAGGCCATAAGCGCGGCCTTTACCGTAGAGCAATTGGGTTTCGATGGGCTGGTTGGTAAAGATATTGGCCCCGTTGCGGTAGTCGATCTGGTTCTGCAGTTTTTTGTAATAGGTTTCCAGGGTCAGCTCATAGTGGTGTTCACTGAGGTCGCGGTAATAGCCCAGCGAAACCTGGTCGGCCAGTTCGGGCCGGATGATGCTGGTGCTGGCCACCCATTTATCGACCGGCGAGCCGGAGCTGGAATTGGAGATGAGGTGCAGGTTCTGCGCGTTGCGGGAATAGGCCGCCTTCAGCGCACTTTGCTCATCCAGTTGAAAGGCTGCGCCTAATCTGGGTTCCGCATTGAAATAGGTTGTTTTGATTTGTTCCTTAATAATGGAAAATGCCGAGAGCCGCAGGCCGTAACTAAAAGTGAAACGGTCGGTCAGCTTCCAGTTATCGCCGGCGTACACTGCCTGGTCCAGGCTGAAGCGGTTGGGAAGTTCCTGCGAACTGATCCCGGCATTGCCGCTGGCGGTGATCTGCCCGGGCTTGATGCTGTGGTAAACGCTGTTAAAACCAAAATTGACGGTGTGCGCGTCGCCGGGGAACCATTGCAGGTCCTCTTTCAGGTTCCAGTCGCGGATGCGGGAATAGATGGTGTAATCGTTCACATCCTGGCGCAGGCTGATGGTATAATCGTAATTGCTGTAGATCAGTGAGGTATTGGAAAAGAGCTGGTTATTGAATACATGGTTCCAGCGCAGGGTGCCGGTAGTATTGCCCCAGTTGATGCCGTTCACCTTATCCGCTGCCAGCACATCCTTGCCAAAGTAACCCGAGAGGTAGATGCGGTCCTTGCTGCCCAGCACATAATTGGCTTTGGCGTTCAGGTCGTAAAAGTAGAGCTGACTGCGGTTGATGTCGGTGTCCCTGGATAATTTGAGGAACACGTCAGCATAGGTCCGACGCGCAGAGATCAGGAAGGAGGATTTGTCCTTTTGTATCGGCCCTTCGACATTCAGCCGGGCGGCGATCAGGCCCACTCCCCCGCTGACATGGGTGCCCTGGTTATTGCCGTCGTTCATCTGTACATCCATGACGGAGGACAGGCGCCCGCCATAGCGCGCGGGCATGTCGCCTTTGTAGATGCTCACGTTTTTGATGGCGTCGGAATTAAAGGTGGAAAAGAAGCCGAGCAGGTGCGAAGCATTATACACGGTGGCTTCATCCAGCAGCAGCAGGTTCTGGTCCACTGCGCCGCCGCGTACATAAAAGCCGCCGCTGCCTTCGCCTGCGGACTGGATGCCGGGCAACAGTTGCAGGGTCTTGACCACATCGCGCTCGCCGAGCAGTACCGGGATGTCCTTGATCTCTTTGATGCTGAGTTTTTCCACGCCCATCTGCGTGCCGCGCAGGTCACGTCCTCCCCGCGAAGGCGCGGAGATGGTTACGGTCTGGAGTTCCTGGGTGTTATCCTCCAGAGCGATATCCAGCTTTTGATCGGCGGTCAGGTCCAGGGTGATCGTTTTGGTTTTTTGCCCCACGGCGCTGACGCTTAGCTCCTGGCTGCCTTTGGGCAGCGTGAGCGAATAAAAGCCGTAAGCATTGGTCGCAGTGCCATTGGCGCCGCTCCGGATGGTGGCTCCGATGAGGGTTTCGCCATTGGCTTTATTGGTGATGGTACCGCTGAGCGTGTATTTACTTTGTGACGT
This sequence comes from Mucilaginibacter gracilis, assembly GCF_003633615.1. Lineage (NCBI taxonomy): Bacteria > Pseudomonadati > Bacteroidota > Sphingobacteriia > Sphingobacteriales > Sphingobacteriaceae > Mucilaginibacter > Mucilaginibacter gracilis. Next base: position 2,597,382 of record NZ_RBKU01000001.1, read on the forward strand.
GGCCGCCCGCTGTATGGTTTTCCCTGCGTCGTATTTGATCAGCACTTCCTGATCAAGTACGGTAAAACTAAATGGGTAAGGCGCGAGCGCATTGCCCAACAACTGCCTTAGCGGTTGATCTTGGGCATGGATGCTGATCTTTACTGCGCTTTTGGCAACCGTTTCGTTGTAGGTGAACTTGATGCCGCTGACGGCTGTTATCTTATCCAAAGCCTGCTTAAGCGGCTCGTTGCTGATGGTTATTGTAACGGGTTTGTCTAATGGGCCCGGGCTTTGCGCTTTGCTTTTTGCATTGATCAAAAGTAATAGCAATAGGCAGACGGCCGATAGTCTGGATATCCGCCCCTGTTTGTTGATTTTCATAAATGTTGTCAATAGTTGATATGATTTTTCTTTAGGTGATATTTAAATAAAAAGCTTAATTATTAAAGGGCAAAGGCTGCAGCTCATAGCCTTGATTAAGCTTGCGCCAGTGCAGATCCATTACGGCGCAAAGTTTATTGAGCGCGTTAGCTAAGGGCTCGTTGGTATTGATACGCCCGTAAAACTCTTTTTGAGCAATGCCAGTGGCCAGATTTAAGTGGACGCCATACTGAAGGGAAAGGTCGTCTGCAACGCTTTGCAGGGATGCGCCATCATAGCTAAATAAGCCGGTACGCTGTGACAGGAATTTTGAAGCATTGGGGTATTCCCGCGTCACTAAGGACCTGCTTGCTTTATCATAAACAGTTTGTTGGTTGGGTACCATAATGGCTTGCCTGCTCTGAGGCAGGCCATGCTCGAGTACAGCCACTTTTCCGCTGATCACAGTGACTTCAGCTATAGGCTGGCGGGGGTAGGCTTTGACGTTAAAGCTGGTGCCCAGCACCACCGTTTTAAGTACGCCCGATTGGATGACGAAGGGATGATCTTTATCATGCACAACGTCAAAAAATGCTTCACCTTCCAGTTTTACCAGCCGCTCCCGGGTCCTGAACTTATCGGGATAGCTTATCTTGCTGCCCGGACCAAGCCAGATCCGCGTACCATCCGGCAAAAGGATCTGCTGATGCTTGCCGAAGGTGGTTGACATTGCTATTTGTTTGGTTGGATCAATAATTTCCAGTGCCTGGTTTCTGTAAAGGGTTGCGAAAGTAACCAACAATACCACGGCTGCGGCAGCAGCTATGTTTCGCCATAGTGCGATTACCTGCGCGGGTTTTCGTGCTGTCGTGATTTGCGCGTTTATCCGCCCCAAAATACTTTCCCGCAGCTGTTCGGGAGTTTGGTATCTGGAGGCTGACAATAAAACTTCCTCATCGCTGAAACCGGCATACCAGGTGTCGAGCCAGATCTTTTCGTCGGCGGTGATCGTCCCCTGAATTAATTTATGGGCAAGCTCTTTTGCGTTATACTGATTATTTTCCATGGCAACTGATCTTTCAACCTTTTGCACATATAGTCAGCGGCAAAAGCCTATACCCTTAGTGCGAATGAAAAATATTTTACTGGTCTTGTGAAAACACTGACGAAACAATTGGTCTTATACTGGAAACAGTGAAAAGCGCGTTTAACGAAGAAGTAAAATGAGTACCGGCAGGGAAACGCCAAGCGATTGCCTGAGTGAACTCAAAGCTTTAGACATATGGGCCTCAACCGTTTTTTGAGCTATACCCAGCTCCGCTGCTATTTCAGCGTAAGTTTTATTTTCGTCGCGGCTTAACAGGAATACAATGCGGCATTTCTCGGGCAATTGCTTAATGGCGTGGTCAAGCCTTTGGCGCAGTTCTTTTTCCTCCAGCCATTGCATGATAGTATCCCCGGTATCGGCCGGGGTAGCGGCAAGCTCGTCCAGATGCTGCTGTTTTCTGTACGCGCGATCAAGGTGGTTGATCACTCTATATTTAACGGCGACCGAAAGGTACGTTGCCAGGCTATGTGTTAATTTAAGGCTTGCCCTGCGCTGCCAGATGCTTAAAAACACCTCCTGAACCACTTCTTCAGCTTCCTGTTCATCATCTAAACGGTGCCAGGCTACCGCGAAGGTTTTATCCCAATAACGGTTATAAAGCTCTGTGAAGGCTTCCCGGTTGTCGCCGGCCATGAGCTGCAGTAAATGTTCGTCCGTGCTATTGGGTAGACTGAGAGTGGGCATGGTCACATTTTTCTGATTGCAGGGTTGAGTTTAACAGGAGTTGCAAAGTTAGTAGTTTCGTTTTAGGAAATGTTCCGGGATTAGACGAAAGCACCGGTTTCTTAGACTAACGCGGGCGGGAAAGCAGTTTCCTGGCCACTGTCACTGCCGAAATATGCGCATTGATGGCAACCGCAATAAAGGTTTTGGATGCCGTATCATAAACCAGCAGCGCGCGATAGGTCTGGGTGCCGCCGCTATGGCCAATCCAGAGATCATCGGTATGGTTGATCTTTAAACACATCATAGAAGCAGGATAAAAAAAATATCAAAGTGTAGTGATTTGGGATCTGGATCCATATCAATAGCCTATAAAAATATATGCGTCCTTTAAAAAAGAAAAAGCTTTTATGGTCACTGGCCTCAGTGCTTTCATTTGGTTTTAGTCCTGGTAATTGTACCTATGCTCCTTAGCTGTCGTGATGTTGCAGATATGGCCCCCTGTTATGGGTGTCGAGTGTTGTCGCGGGAAACATTGTACTTGTCATAGGAGTTTTGTTGGCAAATGAAGCGACAAACTGCGTTAGAAAAAAGAAGGATATCTGGTTTAGCTGATTTTTGTTGAATCTTCAAAAAATCTTTACTTTTGTCGCATTAGAATCGTTTAAAAATATACACCCCGGAGGGAATGGCGGTTAGCCTTTTTCCTCCTGACCAGCTCAACCAGGGCTGGCCTAATTCACTATGTGTATATTTTACCTACTATTATCATGCTTATCGATTCATCGATCAACGATTTCTATAACCAATGTGCCGAAGATACCAGGCTAAAAACAGGGCTTGGTCCCTTAGAATACTTACGCAACAAACAATTAATTGAACGCTACCTCCCCGCAGCACCTGCAGTAATTGCCGATATTGGCGGTGGTACCGGACACTATGCCGCATGGCTCGCAGGCATGGGCCACCAGGTCGTATTGGTAGATCCTGTAGGCAAGCATATCCAACTGGCAGAGAAACGGTCGCGGAAATCCAAACGGGCGTTCAAGTGCATTGAAGGGGAAGCCCGCTGTCTTCCAATAGCTTCAAATTCCATAGACCTGGTGATCCTGCACGGACCATTATACCATTTGCAGGAACCTGCCCAAAGAATAGCGGCGATAAAAGAAGCCCGCAGAATATTGAAGACAGGGGGAACGGTAATCGGCTTTGCCATTACTTATGCTGCATCAACTTTAGCAGCACTCCAGAATGGTATGCTCCATCATCCTGATATTTATCAGATGTGCAGGCAGGAACTGCAAAACGGGGAACATGAACCGCCTCCTGCATTTCCCGGAATGCTGGCCCAGGCATTTTTTCATCGCCCGGATCAACTTTCCCAGGAGTTTGAAGAAGCTGGTTTAATAAAAGTCGGTATGCATGCGGTGGAAGGTCTGGCCTGGCTGGACGCGAAGTTTTTTGAGAGCTGGGCAAGCCCTGAAAAGCAGCGACAACTGCTTGAACTGGTAGCTGCAACTGAATCTGATCCAGAGCTACTCTGTCTCAGTCCGCATATCATGCTGGCAGCTGAAGTTGATTATAATAGCTAGTGCGTAAATGAAAAGGTGTAGCTTTTGTTACGCCTTTTCATTTAAAAGAATTTCCCCTTTAAAAACAAATGTCGCATAGGGCGGGAGTTTCGACAAAGTTCGCAGTAAATATTGACAGACTGTGATACGGAACAGGTCTTTAACCGTTCCGTCCAGGTTGTCCTTTAAATTCCGGTCGATGGCTGTCGTAACATCATAAGCACCGGGTACGGGAAAAATGGCCAGTGCGGGCTGGGGATGTTTTCTGGGCGATGGACCCTTATCCTAGGCGTCCGTTTTTCTGCAGGCACTGAACAGCAATGTAGTAATCAGTAAAGTGGTGAATGTTATATTTTTCATAGTTTTCCTTGAACAAAAATTTCAAAAATAAAGGTTTTAAATGTTGCAACCATTCCACCCGATCCTTAATCTCTCGCATGGTTAAGTTCTTTATATAACAAAGCAAGTTCTTTGGTGCGTTTTTCCATCAGCTCCATCGCACTCCTGAGCAGGACCTGGTTATCCAGTCCGAAACCCATAAACTTCCGGATCAGGTCGTCCGCGGGCGCATCAAAACCGTTTTTAAGCAAAGCCGCGTAACGGCGCCCGAAGTCAGCAGGATCACGGTGCGCCTGTTCATAAAGGCGGCAGGTCAATAGCATCGCGTACAGGTAGTTGACGTTATACAAGGGGTCGTCAAATACCAGACGTTTATTGATCCACTCGCTCCGGCGTTCCGGCTCCGCCGCAAAAAACAGGTCATAGCGCTCCATAATGCCCGCGTACAAACTATCCACGTCCCTGCGGTCATGTATGCGCCCGGCAACCACACCGTCATAGATGCCCTGCTCGAAACTGCCTTCTTCGGCAGCGGTGAATATTTCCAGGGAAAGCTTATCCAGGAAAGCTTTGGTATAAAATGCTTTGGCGCTGGCGGTGGTGGCCTGCTGCTGCAATTCATCCAGTACCAATAGCTCGTTGAGCATGGCATAGGCTTCAAAAAGGAAACCAGGCCCTGCGGCATAGGAAGGAACTATACCGGCCTCACTCATCAGTCGCATGTGAATGGCATGGCCGCCCTCGTGGGAAAGCCTTAAAACTTCCCCAAGGCTGCCGCTGTAACTTTTCATATACAAAGTCACCGGGACGCCGGGGTAGCCCACTGACGTATTTTCATTGACCCTGTCCGGTCCGGCGGCGATATCCTGCGCCCTGTTGGCCGGGTCCAGCAGCCAGGCAAATAAATGCTGGTAAGGTTTGCCCAAAGGCCGGAACGCCCGGAGCGTTAAGGCTTTCACCTGCCCGAAGGGCAGCTGTTGAAAGCTGTATCCGGACGGCAGGCTCATATCCCAGCTGTGTACGGTATCCAGGCCCGTAATCAATTTAACCTGGGCAGCCTGCACCCGCTGGTAGTTCTTCAGCACTGCCGAAAGGCCCGTCATTTGCCGGAACATGGCCCGAACGCTGTCTTCCGGCAGTTGCAGGCGGCGGGCATAGGTGGCCTCCGGGGCGCTTTTAAAGCCCTTTAACTGCGCCAGTGCATTTTTTGCAGCGGTGATATCGATAAGGGTACCCGCCAATAGCTCCGCATGGGCGCTATAGGCATTATAATAAGTTTTCATGCCGCGGGCACGAACCGCCGCATCCGGGTACTGTAACACCTTATTACGGTTAGTGACAGGATTCAGTTTTTGCCCATCGGGCAGTAACAGGTCGGGTGCCCTGGTATCGTCCATCAGGTTATCATACCTGTCCGTCAGCCTTTGGATCAGCGGATCGCTGAGCCTGGCAGCGATAGCCGCAGGGACAGGATTCAGCTCGTGTTCCGCATCCGAACGTTTTTTTTCCAGTAAATAATGATAGCGGTAGGCTTTATCCCCGGCCTGCGTCGAAAAGACCTGCCTGCGTAATTGCCCTGCCGTATACCGGTCCAGGCTGTCTATTAACTGATCCACTTGATCTTTGGCGCTCCTTGCCGCTGTATCCCGTTTGTCCCGGTAGCCCAGCAACTGAAAATAAGCGTAGTGCCTGTTCAGGGAAACCAGCAGCTTTTCGTAAAGCGCCAGTTGATCGTCCAGCATAGCAGGCGTCCAGGGTTCTTTTTTCGTGAAAACAGCGGTGCTATCCATTAAGCGCTTCCGCTGTTCCAGCTCTTTGGCCGGGCTGCTGAAATAACGTTCCGGACTTGCCCGGAAGGCGGTTGAATGCCCGTCAAAAGGGTCAAATGATTGTGCCGCAGCGGGCGCAGCATTCACGCAAAGCACCAAAGCCAGCCAATAAAAACGTGTCCGTAACATCTGCTGTAAATTAGCCCGCAAGGTAAAGTGATGGGCTGACTTAAAATAGAATAGGATTAGCCTGCTTAAATTTTCCGGAATTGTTTCGGCAGATAACCGGTTAACGCTTTGAAAGTGCGGGTGAAATGGGCATGGTCGGCGAAGCCGCATTGATAAGCGATGTCGGTCAGCGACAGCTTTCCATCGCCGAGCAGCGGTAGGGCCCGCTCGATTTTCAGCTTACGCATGTATTCACCTAAAGTAGTAGAGAAATAGACCGGGAAGTAGCGGGAGATCGTGACGGGGTGTACACCTACCTTTTGGGACAGTTCCCCGAGATCATGGCATGCAGACCATTCATCCTGCAATAACGCCTTCAGTTGCATTACCCATGCTGGCGTATAGCCTTCTCTTTTCCCTTCCGGGTGTAGCAAAGCCATCAGCAGCAACTGTGCCGAAGCCTGCGTATAAACTACCGGGTCTTCCAGCGCATGGTAAAGCTGAAGGAGCAGAAATTTGGCATCAGGTTTTGTGCTTAGGAGGTTATCCAGCCGGTCTTCCGCATACGCTGCTACCAAACCGGGCCGGAACGATAGATTGATCTTAAATGTTCCCGGCTGGTAGCGATCACAGCGATGTACCTCACCTGCGGGGATAAATTTCAGGTCACCAGGTTGCCGCTTATAATATTTACCGTAAAGATACTCATCGTGCCCGCCTCTGACCAGCAAACTGATACTGGCCTGTTCGTGGCTATGCCATTCTTCCAGCTCCTTATCTCCGGAATAAAGGGTAGGCATCACGCCGCAGCCATCGACCGTCTTCACCGACCGCACCCGGCCAAGGAATGTATTACTGCTTTGTTTCATAAGCTAAATGTAGGGGTTTAAAAGTGCTCATTCCTTACCGGTACGCTTTCTAGCTATCATTGTAAAGCGGTTACCAACAGTTTCCTGGCCACTGCCTCTGCCGAAATATGCGCATTGATGGCTACCGCGATAAATGTTTTGGATGCCGTATCATAAACCAGCAGCGCGCGGTAGGTCTGGGTGCCGCCGCTGTGGCCGATCCAGAGATCATCGGTATGGGTGATCTCGTTGAAGTCGGTCAGCATGACGCCCCGGCCGTACCAGGTGCCCGCGTCCGGCATGGCATACAAATCTTTCAGCCGCTCGTGCACCTGCGCTACCGGGCCTAATTTGCCGGTCATCAGGCTGTAAAGCACAACTACCATATCGCGGGCATTGCTCACGATATTGCCTGCGCCCAAAGGCACCGAATAATCTTCTTTGATGACTTGTCCGTTCTGGTGCGCCAGGGCCAGACCGGCGATCTTTTCCTGCGGTTTCAGGGCGCGTAAGGACGTCAGGTGCAGCGGCAGGGCGATCCGGTCCCGTATAATTTCATCAAAGGGTTTCCCTTCGGTCTTTTCGGCGATAAGCGCCAGCAGCAGGTAATTGGTGTTGCTGTAGGACCAGTTTTTGCCCGGCGGGAAATGATTTTTTTGCGCACGGGCGAGGCCAATCAGTTCATCGGGGGAATAATAGCGGTCGATCGCAAATACTTTTGGATCGTTATTGAAGCTGTATATACCGCTGGTATGGTTCAGCAGTTCAGCGATGGTGATCTTGCCGGCATCCTGCAAAGCGGGGAACCAGCCGGAGAGTTTGCTGTCGTGGTTCAGTTTTTTCTCCTGGATGAGTTGTTCGATCACGGTTGCGGTGAGCAGTTTCCCCACGCTGGCCCAGTAAAATACCGAATTGTTGTTGACTTGCTTTTGCTCAGGCAGGGACAGATAGCCGGTATCTGTCCGCCATAAGCCTTTACCGGGGACAATCATCGCCGCGCTCAGGCCGGGCATACCTGTGATAAGGAACAGGTCTTTAACCGTGTGATTCAAACTGTCCTTCAGTGCGCCGCTTATCGCAGCGGTGTCGTAAGCGCCGGGTACGGGAAAAACGGACAGTGCGGGCTGGGGATGTTTTCTGGGCGATGGACCCTTGTCCTGGGCGTCCGTTTTTCTACAGGCGCTGAACAGCAATGTTGTCATCAGTAAAGTGGTTAATGTTATATTTTTCATGGGTTTTTTGTAAAAAAAGTACAGCGCTGCCTATCGGGCAGCTGTTTTAAAATCAATGAGGTAAGGGCGCATGGACAGGCCCGCTTTATTTCTGAATCCTTCTCCCAGAAGCAACTGGTAATGCCGGTCCGGTTTCAATTCCACTTCAAAGGATAGTGACCGGCCATCTTCGGCGTAACCCAATATTTTTTTAACGCGCATCAGGTTATCTTCACCCAATGGCCCCAGGTCAAAGTTCCGGGATTTTTCATCCATCGCCTCCGAAAAGGTAACGGTTAACTTTGTGGTGGAAGGCGCAACCTGGCTGCTGCCGTTACTGAACGGGCCGATGGCAACAACGGCCGGCCTGCTTGTTTCAAAACGTTTTTTAATAGATTGCATACTTTCATCAAAATAACCCGATTGTTCCACAAAACGGCTGAGCGCGGCTTCGTCATTATAATCCAGGCGGATCATTTCGCGGATGGCCTGTTTTTTATCAGCTGCCTTTTCGTAATACTTTTCACAGATCGCATAGCCGACATAATAACCCAGATCGCGGACGTGAAATTCATTCTCCTGGTTACTGTAAAGCCAAAACCCGGTAAAGGGGTTGAACAATTGCGCAGCAAATGCCTGTCGTATCCTGACATCGTTCCGTTTACCGTAAGCCACCGCCGGCGTGGGCGAAGCCTGGCCGCTGACTTGAACCGCCAGAAATTCGGCGACGCCCTCCAAAACGCTTTGTCCTAAAAGCGTGTTCGCAACCGTCGTTTTTTGCTGGGTGTGCACATACTCATGGATATTATTAAAGGCCATTGATTTCATCGGCTCGCTGTCAAAGTAAGTACGCAGGTGGCTTAGGGACCTGGGGAATTCGGTCGTGACGGTCTGCTTGTCTCCCAAAGCGACCTCTGCGCCGATCAGCACCAGGCTGTCCAGGGTGGTGCCGCCGGTGCGGAGTGCGCCGATGGTAAAGTAGATCTTTGCCGGTTTCAATTCCGGGTAAAGCTTTTTGAACCGGGCGATCCCCTGATCGATGACTTTGGCGAAGCCATCCGCCTTAAGTGTGTTGGGCCGGACAGAACGCCAGAACATAGGGTAGTTATTGATCGCATCGATATAGGATTTGGCGGTATATTCCCGGACCTGCATAAGGGCCTTTAAGCCGGGCGTGGCTTTTTTAAGGAATAAACTATCCATGTAAGCGTATTGCCTTGCGCTGTCCTTTGTTACCGTGATATGGTCATAAGCATTCCAGAAATTCGTGATATCGCTGGTGAACAATCGGATCTCCTGTTTTTGGGCGATGGCTGCGCGAGCGGTTAAAATATGCAGGAAAACGATCAGGGTAATTTTTTTCATGTTGAATAGAAGACGTTGTTGAGCGATAATTGTGACACACCTGTTTATCACGCCGGTTTTTCTGATGGGATCATTTTTTGCCGGACAAAGATTTCAAAAAAGGCGTCACGGAAGGCGTTCCCGATCGGCACTTCGTTCTCCCCGATATAGATGGCGTTATTGTCAAAGGTCTTGACAAAGGAGGTATTGACAATATAGGATTTGCTGACGCGCAGGAAGCGCTCCTGCGGCAGTTTCTGGTGGATCTGTTTGAGGTTCATCGCGGTGATGACCTTTTGATCGTTGAGGTAGAGGATCACGTAGTCCTTCAGCCCTTCGATAAACTGCAGTTCATCGAGCGCGATCCGGATGAACTGCCGCTCGGAGCGGACGAGCAAATGGTCCGGCACGAATTCGATGGCCGCATCGGGGGATTCCCGGAACAGCCGCTCATAGGCCAGGGCCTTCAGTACTGCTTTATCAAAGCGCTCCGGGTGGATGGGTTTGACCAGGTAACCAATGGCATCAACCTCATAACTGTCCAGGGCGTATTCCGCAAAGGCGGTAATAAAGATGACCATCGTTTGTTTGCCCAGTGACCGCGCGAACTCCAGCCCGTTAATGCCCGGCATACGGATATCCAGGAAGATGAGGCCCACCGGATTCAGCAGCAGGTACGCAGCGGCAGCGGTGGCATTATTGAAGCAGCCGGCGAGTTCCAGCTCCGGGTATTTTTTCAGGTGCAGCTGCACGCCTTTACGGGCCAGCGGCTCATCATCCACAATCAGGCATTTCATAGCTTTAAGCTCAGTTTAACGGTATAATTATCCGGGTTATTGTGGATGCGCAGGCTGTGCCTGCCGGGAAACAGCAGTTCCAGGCGGCGCCGGACGTTGGGCAGGCCCAAACCACCGGGCTCAGGTGCTGACCATACGCCTTTGGGGTTGGTGCAGGTGAAGAGCAGCTCGGTGCCTGTTAAGACAAAGTCCAGCCAGACATAAGCGCCTGCCTCCGATTGAATATTGTGTTTGACGGCATTTTCCACAAAGGGGATGAACAGCAGCGGCGGCAGCATTTGCAGCCGGTCCGTGCCGGTTTCTTCGATACTGAACTCAAAGAAGTCCCGCCGGATCTTTTCCAGCGAAAGAAAATCGCGCAGGAAACGGATATCTGCGCTGAGTAAAACCTGCTCCCGGCTGCTGTCATAGAGCTGGTAGCGCAGCAGGTCGGATAACTTGATGAGCATCTGGCTGGCTTTTTCCGGTTCGGTATGGATCAGCACTTCGCTGCCGTTGAGCATATTGAATAAAAAATGCGGGCTGACATTGCTTTTCAGCAGGTCCAGTTCGGTATGGATGCGGATGTTCTCCAGCTGCGTCAGGCGGTAACTGTCCGTTACCCAGCGCTGGAAAAGTTTCATCCCAGCGGTGGCCGCGCAAAGCACGCAGAGCAATACCACATAGGCCAGGAAATCGGCGGCATCATCCGCCGGTTTGGCCATCTTGCCCGGCAGCAACAGTGAGGGCAGCCAGGCACGGACCTTTACAAAGATTAGGAAGGACAATACGATACCGCCGCCAACACTTAGAAAATAAAGGCCATACTTTCTCTTAAACAAGAAGCGCGGGATCAGTACATACAGGTGGAGCGCGGTCAGGCCCAGGATGAGCAGCAGGCCGGAGATCTTCAGGTAGATGAAGATATCGTCGGCGTACCGGTGCTCCTCGTTCCCGCCTTTGAGCAGGATGAGCAGGATCAGCACGAAGCCGGCCCTTCTGTACCAGCGGTAAGGGCGGTCCACCAGGAAGCGCAGGATGGGTTCCTTGTTCATGATACTAAGTTACGGATTCCTGTAAAGGGGACCCGGTTTTTAGACGAAAGCGGCTGCTGCATCGATCAACTACCGCTTCTTCCTTTTTCATCCTCATCACCGCGGTTGCGCTCCCGGGTCTGGCGTACCTTGTTATTGCCAAAGCGCCAGCTGAAATTCAGCGAGACCCTTCGGCTCTCAAAAGTGCCGAGGTCGGTATATTGCAGGCTCCCGAAATTCACGCTGGTATAATTGCGCTGGGTCTTGAAGATATCACTGATACCGATCCGGAGCGAGGCCTGGTCGTTAAAGAATTTACGGCCGATACTGGCGCTGGCATTGGCGGTGCTTTGCTGGGAATAGATCAGGTTTTGTGAAGCGGAGGTGTAACGCCCGCTTAACTGTAACTGGTATTTGCCAGGCAGCGTGATGCGCTGGCTGGTGGAGAACTGGTAGCGCCATTTACCCTGATCCAGCCTGCCCTGGAACAGTTCGCCGCTAAAATGGTCATTACCGATATTCGCTTTATTCAGCATATTCCACCACTTGGCGATCTTCAGCGGGTAGTTCAGGTCGAAATTCAGCGTGTTCATGGTGCCGGTATTCGCCGGGCTTTCCACCAGGATGTCACCCGATTGCCGGTACACCGTACTGAAATAATCCGTTGAATGGTTGTAAGAGCTCACTAATGTGATGCGGTCATCAAAAGTGTAGGTCAGTTCCGCCTGGTCGTTGCGCTGCACGCGCAATCCGGGGTTGCCCGTTTGCTGATTAAGCGGGTCGAGCACATAAGTAAAGGGTTGCAGGTCGCTGTAATCGGGTCGCCTGATCCGGCGGCTCAGTGATAAGCGAAAATGATGTTTACCCGTTGGTGTATAAGTCAAGTATGCTGAAGGCAGCAAGTTAAGGTAACTGGTATCGGGTTTAACGAGTGAACCGGCTTCTCCTTTGGCTTCCGTTTGTTCGGCCCGTAAACCCAGCTGCCAGCCCCAGTGCGCATTAGATCTGGATAAACTGGTATAAACCGCACGGATGTTCTCGTGGTAATGAAAAACGTTCGCGTCCTGCGTGTTGTCCGTTTGCACACCGGCGATCTTCAGGCCGGCCTCCAGCTTCAGCTTGTTTTTCCAGGCATGGCTGTAGTCTGTTTTCAGGGTACTGATCCTGATCCCGGTAGCCGTCTGGTAGTTCAGCCGCGGCTGCCCTGTGGTGAGCAGGGTAATGTTTCCATTCTTGTAAAAGTCGGCCCGGTCAAGATCAATGCTCATGTCCGTACCCAGCGTATCACTGTAGCGGTAGTTCAGATTATAGGTATTCCAGTGGCGCACGTTTGGATTACGGCTGCTGGTTTGATAGCTGTTCGCACCCTGCTGCGAGTAGGTGTCATAGCTGCCGGTATTGGTGCTGGCCTCCCGCTCAACGATGCCGCCAAAGGTACTGTTGTGGCTGATGGCATAGTCCGCAGCTATCCTAAATACCGGGTCACTCCATTTATCCAGGCTGCTGGTTTGCTGATCAAGCGTGCCTGGGTTTAACTGACGGACTTTTGTGTTTTGGGTGAGATAGCCACCGCGGTGCCAGGCACCGTAACCGCTGATGGCCAGTTTACCCGCACCGTAATTTAACAGGCCGGAAAGGTCCGTCCAGTTGTTTGTGCCCTGCGAGGTGCTGTAATCGACATTGCCCGTAAGGCCTTTGACCACGCCGTTGGTTTTGATATTGATGATACCGGTATTGCCGTTCACCTCATATTTGGCGGGCGGGTTGCTCAGGAATTCGACCTGTTTGATACTGCCGGACGGCATCGCCTTCAGCATTTTGGCGAGGTCACGCGGCGTCATTTTGACTACTTTGTCATTGATCATGATCTGCACTTCGGACTTGCCGCTCATCAGTATAGCGTCCTCGTTATCGCTTACCGTGATCCCAGGTGCCAGGTTCAGGATCTCCAGGCCATTGTCGGCGAGCTTTTTGACCTGCGCATTGACACTGATCACCGTGCGGTCGGTTTCCTGGCGGATGATGGGCTGGCGGGATACGATACTGACCTCTTTCAAGGTTTTGGTGTCGGGCCTGAGTCGGATCAGCATACCGGGCTTTAAAGTTTTTACGGTATCGGGCAGAAAACCTGTATAGGTCGTAATGAGATAGTCGGCAGTACCATTATAGTCGAAGTGCCCTTCATTGTCGGTTATCGTAACCTTCACCGGTTTTACCGTATGATATATTTTAATGACCGCGCCGGGCAACGGCTGCCCTTTTTCATCGGTGACCTTTCCGCTGACCTGCGCGAAAGTGCTTAGGCTGCAAAGCAGCAGTAAGCTGAGGAATATTGTTTTCATGCCTCAAAAGTCGGCCGCAGATCAGGGTCAGTCGCTTCAGAACATGATATGACACCACTAATGCTTCTGATAATCTTTCGGTATCACACCGGTCACCTTTTTAAAGGCGCGGTTAAAGGTTGATTTGGAATTGAACCCCGCGTCGTATGCTACGGCAAGTAAAGTGAAGTTTTGATAGGCCGGTTGTTCCAGCAGGCGGATCACTTCGTTGACCCGGTAGCGGTTCACATAATCACTGAAGTTGAGACCATAAGTCTTGTTGATGACTTTACTCAGTAAGGAGGCATTGGTACCGGCTTTCCTGGCCAGCTCGGTTAAGGTCAGCTCCGGTTCCAGGTAAACTTTTTGAATATCCATGAGCTCTTCTATTTTCGCTTTCCACTCTTCCATCCAGCTTTGGTCTTCTACAACAGCTACCGGCGTGTCCAGCAGCAATGGCTCCTGGTAACTTAATAACAGAGCCGGCTCAAAATTCAGCTTGATGATGGGTTTGGCGGCGTAGGCGCTGATCGCCACATAATAAATAATGATCGCGAACGCAAAGAAATAATACCAGGACTTGACATAGAACAACTCCATGAACAAGCCTAATATATGTTCTGAAAGCAGCAGAATGGTCAGCACGGCGAAGGCATACAGGAAGTTGCGCAGCCATTTAAAGCTGGCGGCGTCGGCAAAGGAGAACTCGAACCAGGAGAAGATCACATACTGCCGGTAATAGCGGATGGACAAGACCAGGTAAACCATCAGGCTAGCCGACCAGGCCCAGTTATACCAGTTATCAAAATCCGGGTCGGTATCGCCATTCATTAAATAATAGTGTCCTACGATCAACTTATCCGTGACGACTACAAGCAAAGCCCAAAGGATATACAATGCACCCGGCAGAAAATGCAGCCAGTCCCGCATTTGCAGCCGGTAATGCGCATTGGTCAGGCTCTTCAGGTACAAATAAAGCAGCGGGCCGAAAAAAAGTGCGTGAATAAAGGGCGTGTAAAACAAGACCTCGCGGTAAGGCTGGGTATCATACCAGCCCGCAAATCCTGACATCCAGGGAAAGATGAACAGCGCGGAAAGGAAGAGGAAAGTGCCTAACAGTTTATCGGATAATCTTTCCTGCTGAATGCCTCTTTTCCAGAACAAAAAAGCATAGACCAGCAGGTGCGTGAAAAAGATCAGTAATAACGAACTGCGCAGGCCGAATTGGAAAAGCATCAACGAATATACGTTAATGATCAGTTATTGTGTAAATAACCATTCGGCATGTCTGATCCGGTCTGCGCAGTTTCATATGATCACTTTAGCATCCGCTGAGTTAGCCAAACCCTGATAATCTTTGATGACCAGCCCATAAAGCACAATATCGTAAAATATGCCCGCTTTGCAGACATGTTCCGCTAATTCGCCTTCCCGTTTCATGCCGCAATTTTCCATTACTTTGCCGGAGGCCGGGTTTAGGGCCATATAAGTGGAAGTCACTTTACGTAAGCCCAGATGGCTGAAGCCATAATGTACGGCCGCGCGGACCGCTTCTGTGGTCAGTCCCTTGCCCCAGTAGGGTTCACCGATCCAGAAATTGAGTTCAGCCCGCTTAAAAGCCTTTTCCAGCTGAAGGCCGACGACGCCGATCAGTTGACCGGCCTTGAGCCTGATCCCGAATAAGTAGCGGTTATTGTCCTGAAATCCGTGGTAAGCTTTGTGGATAAGGCCAAGGGCATCGGCTTCTGTGTAGGGATACGGAAGACTCATGGTATAGCGGGAAACCTGCCGATTAGAGGCATGCTGAACGATCTGCGGCAGGTCAGCGGCTTTTAGGGCAGATAAAAGCAATCGCGGCGTTTCGATCTTTGGAAAGGTATGCATATGGAGCCGTAATTATTTTAAGAGGGCTTGCAGCGCTTGTTGCGAATCCTCGTTTTTGGGATTGATCGCCAGCGACCTGCGGTACATGGCGATCGCGTCTTCTTTCCTGCCTGCTTTGGCCAGGGCCTCGCCGTAACTGTTATAAACATTATCACTCTCTGGGTACAGCAGGCAGTTGACCTTCAATGTCTCCAGTGCCTGTGCCTGCTGCTTACCCGCCAGCATCGCGTAGCCCAGGTTGTTCATATCGTCTTCGTTAAGGTTATAACCCGCCGTATCGGCTTTCAATTGCAGCAATAGCGCCATCGCATGGTCCATTCCGTCTTTCATCATCTCCCGCCCGTAGATCTTGCTTAAATTCTTTTTCACCGGGAGCAGCGGCTGCCCGTTTAACGTTTTCAAGGCATTCAGGGCCGTTTTGTACAAGCCCTCGCTACCGGCGTTATCCAGCAGAATCACCGTTTGTTTACGCCCGATATCGCGCAATAGGATCGTTACCGCGCCTTGCATACCCCCGGCATGCCAGACCGTTTTTCCCATCGACTGGTCTTTAAAGATAAACCAGCCCAGCCCGTCAAGTGCCTGGCCCATGCCGCCGATATTCGTCCACACCAGATTATCTGAACCGTCTTTCCATTTATCCGGAGAAAACGCGATAGCCAGCGTAGCTGGTTTTAACAAGCGGTTTCCGTACAGCGCCTGGTCCAGTCTGAACAGATCTCCGGTCGTGCTATACAGATTACTGTGACCGAAGGCCTCTTCTGTATAATTCACCCTTATTTTTTCAGGTGCATAGCGGGAAGCATAATCATAATTATTTGCCGTAGCGGCTCTTGCAGCCGTTTCTGGTAGTTTAAGATAAGTATCGTTCATACCGGCCGGCCCGAGGATGTTTTTTTCCAGATATTGTGCAAAAGTGGTGCCCGAAACTTTTTCTACCAGGTTAGCCAGCAATTCATAACCCAGGTTGCAATACCACCATTTTTGTCCGGGCGAAAGTTTCATTTTAACATTGGCGGCTGCGATGACCGGCAGGAGATCCCGGTTATTGGGTTCCCGGTGGTTTTTCTTTTCAAAATCAGCGAATGCGCCGTCCAGGTCTTGGTCCGAAAGACCGGAACTATGCGACAACAATCCCCGTATGGCAATGTCCTTATAGGGGAATGACGGGAAGTATTTGCTGTACGCATCGTCGAGTTGCAGCTTGCCTTTCTCATATTGTTGCAAAACGGCGATAGCGGTAAAAACCTTGGATAAAGAGGCCAGCTGAAAACTGGTTGACGGGTCATGTAGCTTTTTTTGCTCGAAGTCGGCCAAGCCGAACGACTGCTGGTAAATTATTTTGCCCTCCTGCGCCACAAGAACGTTCCCGTTGAGCAGGCCTTGGGCTGCCGTGGCGCGGAACATGCTGTCCATATGCTTCCCTGAGTCTTGTGCCCCTGCACTTAAAGTGCCTGTCGCCAAAATGCCAGGATTAAAAATTGCTTTTTCATATCTTATTTTTTGACAAAGCTAAGGCAGTGTTTAACCGCAAAATAGAACAGATTTAGCCGCTCAGAGCTTTTCGAACTTTTTGGGCAGCATCCCGGTGGCGTCCTTGAAGCTGCGGATAAAATGGCTCTGGTCGGCAAAGCCGCAGGCATGGCAGATTTCCGATAGGCTGTAATGCCCGCTGCGGATCATGGCCAGGGCATGCTGGGCTTTCAGTTTACGCATATACGCTCCTAAAGTACAGCTAAAAAAGTGATGGAAGTATTTGGAGAGCGTGACCGGGTGAACTTCAAATTCGGCGGCAAGTTCAGCCAGCGTGGGCCATTGGTCCCACTGGTCATGCAACAAGTCCTTTAATCGGATCAGCCAGTCAGGTGTTGATTTTCCTGCTTCCTGGGTAAAGCTTAACAACAACAGGTGGAGGCTGTCCGATGAAGCGGGGCTCTTAAATACGGTTTCATGGAACAGCCTGGTAAATTCAAGCGAGGTGAGCCTTCCTGAATTTAAGGCCCGGGCGATCTGCTCTTCGGTAATATCGTAGCGGCTAAAAAAGGTGTCGTCGATCTCCAGGTTCAGGTTACGTGAAGGAAATAGGGTATGGTCATTCCGGTGCAGTTCCTGGCTATGGTAAAAAACGACCTGCCCGGCCAGCAGTGCCTGTTCACCGCTTTTGCGCTTTTCGAGGTTGCCGCCATTGAGGACAAGGGTGAGGTGCGCACGTTCATGCGCGTGCCAGCCGTTGAATACCTTTTCGCTGTAGGCTGTATCTATAAAGCTGAGCGCGCTTTGACTGTGATACGGCCTGTTTATCCCTAAGTACTGCCCTTTTTCGAGGTTGATCATATCTGTTTTTCACGTTAAAGGTATGGATTTGACAGGAATTATTTCCGGTGTGTTCCGCCTAAACGGCTTTGATAAAGTAGGGTATCTGAGATTTCCCATCGGTTATTATCGCGAATGAATTTGATGCCAAAACCATTTTGCAGTTCATTGTCTATCTTAAAGGTGGTATGAGCTTCGGCCCCCTGCAGCGCAAGTTGGTTATAGAATTGTTGTACGACCGACCGGTAAACAATAATCACGGAAATGGCAAGGGCCAGGGCGCTGTAGATTATAGTCATCCGGCTAATTTTAGGCCCTTCCGCGCTGCTAGGCAAAGCGGCCATAAAAGTGACCATCAATACGGAAAGCCCGATCAGGATGTCAAAAAATAACTACATGTTAACGTTTGGCTGATGCCGCCAAAGTGTCGCGGAGTAAATGGATCAGTTGATTGATGTCGGTATCAAGCAAAGTCTCGTTGACCTGAAGGCGGATAAGGCCCTGTGCGTCAGGATTCCGGATCAGGATCTGCTGCTCACGCAGGAGGCCGCTGAAACGCTTTCCGTCGATCGTGTTATCGGGTGTCAGGTAAAATATGTTGGTGCCGTTTTCCAGTTCGGTAGCCTGAAGACTATTGACTTTGTTCATCGCGCTGATCAGTTCCTGCGCCTTGGTCAATGTTTTTTTTAACCTTTCGGGTAAGCCTTCCAGATGGTAAAGCGCCATGGCGGCATTGGTCCAGTTGCTATAGATGGTGCCGCCGTGGATCTTAATGAGGTGCCCCATTTTATCGATCAGGGATTTTTCACCCGCCAGGACCGCCCCGCCGCCTGCACCTATATACTTATAAAGGGACAGGTAGACCGTATCAAATAATTGTGCGTAGTCGGCAATGCTCACGCCGCTGGCAGCGGCAGCTAAAAACAAGCGTGCGCCATCCAGATGCAGTGGATATTTATTCTGCCTGCAAAATGCCGATATCTTTCGCAGTTCCTCAAATGGGATATGCCTGCCGTCCGCACGACGGACGGGATTTTCAATTGCAATTGCACCAAGGCCGCTCTTAAAAACTTCATGTTCGTTATCGTAAGCTATCCCCTCCTGAAGCTGCTGCAATGTAAAATAGGGCGCTTCTTTAGCCAAAGGGATAAGTCTTTTACCATAGACGCTTTGTGCCGCATCAGCTTCATCACGGAAAATATGGCTGTTATCCGGCAGGTATATTTTTGTATTGGTCCCGCTTAACAGGGATAAAGCCAGTTGATTGGCCATAGTTCCGGTCGGAACGTAAATCGCAGCTTCTTTCCCGGTCAGTTGCGCCAGCTTTCCTTCCAGTTCCGTAACGGCACCGCCCTTCCCGTAGACGTCCGGTTTAATGCCGCGCTTGTCCAATAGTTCTTGTAGTTTTTTTACGTAAGCTTCCGGAGTGTATTCTGGGCCGTCCGCGACAAAACTTATCGCTAAGCCGGGTTTTTGAGGGATGGTATTGCCAACTTGTGCGAACGCCCGAAACGTGGATGCCATCACGGGTAGTAAGCCCGCACCACTTAACTTCAAAAAGTTACGTCTTTTGATCATTCGAGTATCTTTCAGCCACCAAATAAAGGTTTTGCTACGTAGGAAAATAGAACAGGATTAGCCAGATAAAAATCCATCGACAATTAAGACGGTATTTTTTAATTAGCGATAAGCCAGATCAATTAAACGGTATTTGAACGAAAGACCTGCTACGGGTAGAAAGGCAGCGCCTAAAACGCTGCCTTTAGTATTCCGTATAATTGAAAGTGATTTTTAAAGTTCGGTTGCATCCGCCTGGTAAGAGCCGTAAGGCAGTGACAGTTTAAAAATAAAGAAGGCCCCGCCGTGATCCGTTACTAATATAATGAACGGGTAGCCTGACGGCGGTATAATATCCTCGCCGGTTTTAGCGTCTACTAATTTGCCCAGATAAAAATACGGATTGCCATCAGGGTCGGTAAATGGCAGCGTAAATACCTGCGGGTTCAGCTTGTTTTTCTGCAGATCATTGATGGCATATTTATAATCAGGCTCGCCAGTGTTAAAATCTATCGGCCCGAATTTTAAGCTCACGGGATTGCCCGGATGCAAGGTATTATCAAGCTCAGAATAAATTTGGAATGCAGTAGAATCGGACGCTACGGTGCGCTTATTGATAAAACCGCCGCCGAAGACGGTACTGTTCAAGATGTTCAGTTCCACGGTCTGGTTCTCCGGGATCAGGATGGAAGAATCGGCAATGAGCGAATCGGTGCCGGTTTTATAGAGTTTCAGGTCATTTTTGCCGACGTTTAAAACAAACACAGCCCCGCCTCGCTGGGTATTCGGTACGACCTGCCCGAGCTTTTTGCCATTCAGGTAAACATCTACAGGAGAAGAACCCGGCAACTGGCCCATCAAGAAGCTGAGTTTGCCGTAATAAGTAGACTCGCTCAGCTTGCCTTTCTGGCAGGCGGCGAAGAGGGCTGTTATCGCGAGCGACAGGATCAGCAGCCGGTATCTGGTGATGAAGTTCTTTTTCATATGGAAGATTTGCTTTTAAAATTTGTAACTCAGGGTCATACTGTAGGTTCGGCCGGGTTTAGATTCATATTCAATATTGTCAATCCCCTGCTGGTAGCCCAGTTCTTTGGTACTTGGATTTTCTTTACGGTCGATACTCCCGTCATCGTAACGGTTGTAATACACTACCTGGTAACTGTTCAACAGGTTGCTTACATTCAATTTCACCTCTGCATGCCGGCCCAGGAAGCGGTAAGCTACCTGTCCGTCCAGTGCTACCAGCGGCCTTTCAAATAAAGACTGGCTGTAATCTGCATTAGGGCGGAACAGGCGGTTGCTGACGCTGTTGTAAACCAGGCTCAGCCCGAAAGCATCGCTGTCGTAATAGACACCGGCGTTATACATGAAATTGCTTGCACCCTGCTGGGGGCGGTGTTGTGATTTACCGATGATTTCCCGCGGAATGATCTTTAAAGGATTCAAAGTATCTACGCCATTGTAATCCATGCCCATCGGTGTCACATAAGCGTCCATGATGGTCGCATTGCCGTAAAGCGTCAGGTTGCGGATAACCGGTATACCTGTAAACGCCAGTGATTTCCTGAATTCTACTTCTATCCCGGTGTTACGGGCCGATTTACTGTTGGCCAGCACGTAGGCTGTTTTATCAGCGCTCCGGTTGATCTCCATCGGGTAAGCCAGGTCCTTTCGGAACAGCGACAGGGAAAGGATATCACCAGCTGCAGGGTACCATTCATAACGGAAGTCGTAATTATTGATGGTGGTGGAACGCAGGAAATCGGCCCGGTACAGGTCGCCCAGTTCAAAGTCGTACTCCTGGAAATAATTGAGCTCCCGCAGGTCCGGCCGGATGATGCTTTTGGCAAAACCCAGGCGCAGATTCATCGTTCCGGTGATGCTGTAGGTCAGGTTGGCCGAAGGGAAAAAGCGCAAATTCGGTTCGATATTTTTGAGCAGTGTAAAATCATACTTTTCGCCGGTCCCGCGCCCGGTATTGATTTCCTCGAACAGCTTGTCAAGCGTCTGGTTAACCTTATTAAGGTTGTAGTATTCCGCCCGGCCACCCCATACCAGCCGGAATTTACCTAAGCGGTCATCCAGCATGACATAGCCGGCCTGCAGGCTGGCTGTCCGGCGCGAATCGTCACCATAACGGCTCGGCTGGAATGTTACCCCGTGTTCCGGACCGAAAGCCTCATTCAGCGGTAGATAGTTCTGGTCTTCGTTTTCAAACAAGGTGCCGACATTCAGCACATAAAACATACGGTCCTTGCGCCAGCCGGCATAGCCCGCTTTAACGGTGTTGGTTATGGTTTTAAATTTAAAAGGGGCCGACAGACTGATATCCCAGCTGAGATCCTTTTCAAAGGCACGGTTCCAGGTGCGCAGGGAACCGTACTGGCTATGACCGCCGCCCGCCCCGGCGATATTGTAAACACCTGCCCCGGAAGAATCCTGTACACCCAAAGCCTGTAAAATATGATTGTCCGGCCTTTCCCGGTCAAGCGTCAGGTAACTGCCCATCCATTTTAAGCGAAGACCTTTTTTGTTCAATGCGTGTTCGCCTTTCAGCTGGTTGATCAGCATACTGGTCTGCGTCGTCAGGTCGAAATAACCCAGTTCACGCTGGGCATAGATCCCGATCAGCAGGGGCTGGTCGAGCGTGCGCAGGTAAACAGTCTGGTAACTCAGCTGGTTAGCCTTGTCTTTATAGCCCACGCCGACGAGTGCGCCGATATTCGTGGTAAATCCGTAACGCTTACCCGTAAACGCGTCAAAGCGCCTGCCGGAAGTATCCCCCTCAACACCGCCTTCCGAGCCATAATTCCGGGTCATCCGCACGTCCTGTACCGCCAGTGTATTGCGATAGCTCAGCGAAGCTACGGCACCGATACGGCGGCTGCTGTCTAAAGCGAACACATGCCCGGCAGAAAACTGGTAGTTTTGTGAAGGCTGTGCCTTGAAATGATACAAACCCCAGTTATTGGCCAGTACATTTGGCCCGTTGGCTGCCTGAAAGGCTTTGACCGCGTCCTGCGGGTTGTTCCACTTCAGCTGACCGGCATAGTTGCGGTGGCTGGATACCTGCGCAAAGTATTCCTTACCCTCCAGTTGCTGGCTGATGAAATCTTTGCCGGTGGTTTTATCGTTGATAGCCGCTCCTGCCGAGAAATTCAAAAAATTAGCGTTCGGCACGCTGATCGTATTCACATTCACCAAACCACCGCCGAATTCCGCGCTTTGGTCCGGGGTGATGGTCTTCGAAACCGTTACATTCTCGACCATATTCGCCGGAATGATGTCAAAGCTGAAGTTCTTGCGGTTGAGCTCCGTACTGGGCATCACCAGGCCGTCTAAAAGCGACTGGTTATAACGTTCGCTGAGGCCGCGTACGACAACGTATTTGTTTTCCATTGTGGCTAGGCCGGTCACCCGTTTCAATACCTCGCCGATATTCTTGTCCGGCGTGCGGGCGATCTGCTCGGCGCTGATACCGTCGGTGACACCCGCAGCGTTCTTTTGCCTTGCGTATAAACCCTCCACAGATGCTTTCTTAAAATTAGCGGTGATCACCACCTCATTCAGCGCACTGGTGGCAGGCTGCATCGCGATTTCCAGGAACGTTACTTTGCCCTCGGCCACGGCGATACCGGTGATCCGTTTTGTCTGATAGGAAATAAAGGTAATCTCCAACGTATAATTGCCTGCTTGCAGGCTCAGCGAATAGCTGCCGTCCACCGCGCTTTGAATGGCGGCACCTGTTCCTGTTACTTTAATGGTTGCGCCCGGCAGGGGCTGTCCCTTTTCGTCCAGCACCCGGCCGGCGATCCGGCCGGGTGCTGGTGGCTTTTGCTGCCGTGCGATTACAATGGTATTATTAATTACTTTATAAGTATAGCCCTTAGGCGCGAAGAAACCGCTCAATACCTTCCCCAGCGGCTGACCACTGGCATTCAGGTTATATTGGGTATCATTATCCATATTACCGACCATCAGCAGCTTCACTTTGGCCGCTTCTTCCAGCTTTTGTAAAATATCAGCCATGCCGCTGTGGCTTACATGCAAGGAAACAGGCTGTTCCAGGTTAACCTGCGCGTTAGTTGTTGATGCCAGGGAAATGCCCGCGAGGCTCAATAAGGTGGTGACCACCAGTACGGAAATTTTCATAAAGAAACTCCATTGATAAAAAACCTTTTTAGGTAGTTTTAAATTCATTATGTTTAAAAAATAAAGTGTTAAATTCCTCGTGCCGGGCTGCTGCGTTCTCAAGGCGGTCGCATCCCACACGTTTTTTGGCATTTTTGCACCCCCGCTTTGCGGGGGTTGTTTTTCTTCTTTTCTATCTCATATATTTCATCGTTTTAATTCAACCATCATTTAGTTACAACCCTTGCCCCGGATCTCGTAGCCGGATTCCGTTTTAATGACCTTACCATTGACCGAATAACTCAGCATTTCCAGTAGTTTTTCCAGCCGGTCATGTTCAAAGGTGCCGTAAATGCGGCAATGGCGCATACTGGCGGCAACACCTACTTTCACCCCGTATTTATGGTACAGGTCCAGCAGTGCCTCCGACAATAAAACATTACGGTAAACCAGCCTGCCGGTTTTCCAGGCAGTGGCATCGGCAATGGAAGTACTTATTTTTGCGATACGACCGGTATGCTTCTCGTAATTGACTGCTTGTCCCGGTGTCAGGAATTCGGTAGCGCCACCCTTGTGATAAACACCCACCTTGCCTGTTGCTACCGCAACGACGGCTCCCGCGTCATCGGGATATGCCTTGATATTAAAGCTGGTGCCCAGTACCTGGGTATTAAGCGTTCCGGCATGCACGATAAAGGGCCGGTCCTTGTCGTGAACAACCTCAAAAAAAGCTTCTCCGTTTAAGATGATCTCCCTGGTTCGGCCAAAGGTCTGGGGGTAACGGATGCTGCTCCCCGCATTCAGCCAGATCTCAGAGCCGTCCGGTAAGGCGATCTTTTTCACTTCGCCGTAAGCTGTACGGCTGGTTTGATAGGCTATTGGTGCGGACGGCGTATGCTTAGCATTACGGATACTAAAAAAGGCGATGGAACAAATGAGCAGCAAAGATGCCGCTATCCCGTACCAGTAGGGGTAAGCCATGCGCCGGACCTTGTTATTTTCCCGGGTAATCACGGCATTATAAATTTCCGCTTCCAGTTGCGCGTGATCGCCTACCGCTTGCTGATCCCAGTCCGAAAGACCTGTCTTTTGCAGTCCGTCAAACCATTTTTCCAGCAACTGCTCCTCAGCAGGCGTGATGGTACGCTGTTGCTGCTTTTCAAAAAGTTCGAGAAATTTTCTGCGATCCATGTTACCTCTTTAATGTAAGTAACCTGAAACGCTAAAACTACGTAGCCTGAATAAAGATATTTTTTTAAAATGGCAGAAAAGCTAAAAACGCCGCCAAAGAGATGAGTTGGGCGAGCGAGGTACGTATTTTTTTGACGGCGTTATATAAATGTGTTTCCACTGTACGAATGGATAAACCTGTATCCCGGGCAATCTGCCTGGCTGTAAAACCCTGTTGTTTTAAATCAAATATTTCGCGGCACTTAACAGGTAAAGATACGATGGAGAGATCAAAAGCCCTGCTCAATTCCTTAAAGCTGATCAGTTCATTGGTGCTATCAGCGGTAGTTGGAGGCGTTACTTGCTCAAAAGCCCGGAGCTGCACTTTGTCTGCACGTACGAGATTATATACCTGGTATTTCACAGCCTGTTGTAAATAAGCCTGATGGTTTTCTATGCTGGCTGGATTTGGGTTTTGCAACAGGGCGGTAAACACTTCCTGTACAATGTCCCTGGCAATTTCCCGATCCCGGACGATATTATAAGCAAAGAGGTAAAGTGCCGACCACTGTTCCCGGTAAAGTTTTTCAAAGGAAAAGGGAGGGTTGACTGTCTGCACTGCTTTTGTAGGTAATCAGGTTAAAATTAACAAACCAATGTAAACTCCATATTAACAATGATTTTTACCCTGGACATGGACTCCCTGGTTTATTGAGCAAATTCAGAACGGTCAAATTCCTTTTTAAAGTAGATGACTTCCCATTTGTTCGTGATCGCATGGATATTGACCACCGACCAGCCCAGCTGGCTCATGTAGTTCAGGACATCAGTTTCTGTCGTCAGGCTGTTCACTTTTTTTAACTGCTGAAATATCGTCGTGTCTTTCGGTGCAAACAGTTCCTTCCTATCCCCGAAAGAGATCTTCGCCGAGCTTTTTTTAAGGTAAAGAGTGTAATTATTATTGCCTACTAATACCTGGCAGTATTTATCAATTTTTGTTTGTGCCGATGCTACGGAAGCCATCACCAGTAGCAACATCAAAGTGGAAAAGAAGTATTTTTTCATGTTTGTTTTTTATTTAAAGTTATTTGAATTCCAGCTCAGAATTTGATACAGCCGGTTAAACTTTCGTTAAATCCATCCATTATTTTTTTAAAAGGAGTAACATAACCAGGCCAATGCTGCCCAAAATACTGATCCGCCCAAGGCAGCCAGTAAGCCTGCCCGGATAAGGTGCGGGCAATATTCAGATTTCATTCTTTGATTATTCAGCGTATTTAAAAAAGGGATGTAGTAGATCCGGTCAAACCATCGTGCAAACAGTAAAACAATTAGGCCAATATCAATAAGATAATAATGGCGATGTAAGTCGTTGTCATAATTATAATGTAATAATAGGCAGGCTGTTCAGCCTGCCTATGTCTATAGATAGTTATAACATAACGTAGTCTACAGTTACTTCACCGGAAGTATCGTACAAATTAAAAATGTAATTGGCGCCGCCGTCCACCTGGGGCAGCAAAAAAAAATCCTGACCGGAAGAAGGCATGGTGATGAATTGGCCGGTAGCCTTGTCTTTCAGCTTACCAACAAAAACACTTGGTAACCCGTTAGCTTTATCACCGAAATAATAGGGCAGTAAAATGGCAGGACCAGATAGCTTGATCTTTTGAAAGTCACTAATCGTTTCGTTGAAATCTTCCAGCGTTCCAGTATTATAATCATAATAAAAAATGCACAGATCGTAAGCCGGGTAGGCTTTATAAAAGTCGCCCAGGTTATTCAGCAGTTGAACTGAAAGGGTATCGGCCTGCACGGGCTTACTGCTGATCCAGCCGGAAATACCCAGGTCTTTATTGTAGGCTACTTTATAAGTTGACAATTCATTCTTTTTTAAATTTATAACCGTATCGGCGACAAGCTGATCGGTCCCTTTCACATAAACAGCCAGTTTCGCATTTGCGCTTGCTTCCACGGCAGTTCCCGGTTGCATTAGTGGCAGGTCACCGATCTTCTGTCCCTTGTACCGCACTTCCAGGGCCGGTGTGCCCGGCAAGGCAGCTACTTCCACGAGCACTCTGCCGTAATAAGTTGTATTTGGCAATTCTTCCTTTTTAGCACAGGAAGCCAGCAATAAAAGACCGCCTGCAAAAAGCAGTAGTTTTGTTGTTATATTTTTCATCTGTGTGTTTCTATAGCTAATCATTAAAAATTATAGTTGATACTCAGGCCGTAGGTCCGTCCCGGATTGGCCTGGTAATCGATAAAGTCGCCTTTTTCGTAAAGCAGGGTTTTGGAATCGACACCGTTTCGTTTGGCATACACCCGGCTGGCCTTATTGAGCAAATTGCTGACATTGAATTTGACCTGTGCTTTATCTTTCAGCAAATTGACCGTGAACTGCCCGTCAAAAGATGGCAGCGGCGTTTCAAATAAGGATTCCTGGTACACGTCCGCCGCACGAAATACCCGGTTGGTAATATAGTTGTAGCTCAGACTGAGCGAAAAAGGTTTTGCATCATAATACAGACCGGCATTGTAAGTATAGTTACTGGCCCCGGCCTGCGGACGATCCACTTCCGGCCCCGGATTATCGGTCACGATGATCTTGTTAGGCTGCGCCGGATCGGAGTTGCGGTAAACCACGGTCATCGGGGTCACTTTAGCGAATAGGCGGGTGAAGTTACCGTACACGGTGAGGTTACGGAGTACCGGCAGATCCGTAAAAGCGAATGATTTCCGGGCTTCTACTTCGATCCCCTTGTTTTTTGCCGATTGGTCGTTACGGAGTTCGTATTGACGGTTGCCCGGTGAATAGATCTCCATCGGGTATTTCAGCTTTTTATAGAACAGCGAAAAGGACAGGATCTCGCCCGCGTTCGGGTACCATTCGTAGCGGAAATCAAAATTGTCGATCTTGGTGGAACGGATCGGTGTATTGCTCTGGTAGGTGCCGCCCAGTTCGAAATCGTACTCCCGGAAGTAGGCCAGCTCCCGCAGGTCCGGACGGATGATACTTTTCGCGTACGATAATCGCAGGTTCATTTTCGGGGTCAGGCTATAGGTCAGCGCTGCGGACGGAAAGAGGTTGAATTTAGGCTCTAAACCGTACACATCACTGTAATCCGTCACATCTTTATTCTTGTCGATCTGGTTTTTTACAAAGGTTTCCAGCAGGGTATTCACGCGGTTGAGGTCATAATATTCGCCGCGCAGGCCGCCGATAAGGCGCAGCTTGCTGCCGATCTTGCTGTCCAGCATCACATAGCCTGCGTGCAAAGTCGCCTTGTTATGATACTGGTCGCTGAAGTCGCTAATGGTAATAGTCCCAGCAGGATGTGTTAGCGGGTCAAAAGTCTCGCTGATCGGTTGCGGGTCGCTGCTGCCGAAGAACTGGGATGAGGTATTAGCTACCCAAAACAAACGGTCTTTCTGCCAGCCTGCGTAGCCGGTTTTGAAACTGTTGCTAACCGAAGTTTTAGCAACACTGAATTTTAGCGGCACGGTCAGATCCAGGTTCCAGCCCAGGTTCTTTTCGTAGGAACGGCTCCAGTTACGCAATACCCCTGCGGACAACAGGTTGCTTTCCGGGTTCATGATGCTGAAATCCGATGCGGTGTTGTTCGGATTGTCACTCGCGGTACCCATATACCGGGCATCCAGCTGGTGATTATCCGGTTTCTGGCGGTCCAGCGTGGTATAGCTCAGCAGCCAGTTCAGTTTAACGCCTTTGCTGCCAAAACCTTTTTCACCTTTCAGCTGGTTTTGCAGCATGCTGGTCTGCGTCGTGAGGTCGTAATAACCAACAGCCTGCCCATAGTCGTTTTTATCGCCCGTACCGAATACCAGTTGCTGGTCGAGTGTACGCAGGTAAACACTTTGCAGGCCCAGTTTAAATTGCTTTCCGGTATAGCCGATACCCGCTATCCCACCGAGGTTTGTCGTAAAACCATAGCGGTTGCCGGTAAAACCATACAATTCTTCCTGCGCGTCGCTTCCCCCATAGCCGTTCCGGCCCATGATCACGTCCGAATTTTGCCAGGTATTGCGGTAACTGGCTGAGGCGATGATGCCAATCTGGTCGTTGTTTTTCAGGTTGATCACCCGCCCGAAAGCGGCCTGGAAATTGGGCGATACCGGGGGGCTGTAATTATACAATTTCCAGTTATTGTTAAACAATTTGGCATCTGAGCCTTTGGCCGCATAATCCGCGCGGATATTATCCACGTTCTTCCAGTCTGTGCGGCCCAGTAAAGTGCGATCAGATGACGCAGAGCCGAAGTAGTTTCGGGTGCTGATATTGAGGCCACGGAAATTCCTTCCGGTGGTTTTGTCATTATAATTCTCGCCGAAAGTGATATTGAAATAGTTTTCGGTCGGGATATTCTTCGTATTCACTTCCACCAGTCCGCCTCCGAACTCGGCACTTTTGTCCGGGTTAATGGTCTTATAGATGGTAATGTTATCCACCATACCAGCCGGGATAATATCAAAAGAAAACTGCTTGCGGTTCATTTCCGTGCTCGGCATCACCTGCCCGTTCATCATAGTGCTGTTGTAGCGTTCGCCCAGGCCGCGTACCACAACGAATTTATTTTCCAGTACGTTGACACCGCTGATACGTTTAAGGCTTTCGCCGATGTTCTTATCCGGCGTACGGGCGATCTGCTCAGCGCTGATGCCATCGGTCATGGCGGTGTTGCTCTTTTGTTTGGCGTACAGGCCTTCTAAAGATGATCTTTTATAGTCACCGGTAACCGTTACCGTAGCCAGTTGATTGGATGCCAGTGTCATGGCGATATCCAATAGCGTGCTTTTGCCTTCGCTAACTGTCACGCCGGTAATACGTTTCGTTTGATAGGAAACAAAGCTGACTTCAAGCGTGTAGGTTCCCGGCGCTAACTTGAGCAGGTAAGTCCCGTCCACATTGGACTGGATACCTGCCCCTGTTTCGACTACCTTAATAGTAGCACCGGGTAATGGCTCGCCCTTTTCGTCCAGTACCTTGCCTGTGATCATACCCGGAGCAGGCGGCGGGGGCAATTCCCTGATCGCGATCAGGCTGCCCAGTTGGGTAAAATCCAGCCTTTGGTTTTTTGCCAGTTCTTTTAAAAGATCGGCCAGGACTTGTTTGTCCGTTTTAATAGTCAGCAGCTTTCTGCCGACGGCGCCGGAATAAGAAAACGTAAATTCGGTTTGATGCTCTATCTGCTTAAAAACATCAGAAGCTTTCGAAGATCTGGTTGTCAGCGTGACGCTGGTTTGCAAACTTTGCGAATGTACTTCAGCTGCCATTAAAATACCCGTCATGGTCAGGCTAACGATGGTTACCATCAAGGTAAATCTGGTCATAGCAAACAGGAGTTGGGTTACATTTATTTTTGTATAATTGTTCATAGTTTTATTAAGTGATTTGTTGTCCCGAAAAAATGACGGATCAGGAAGCTATACCGAGCGGGAGTGTTCCACCACTTTCGCTCCTTCTTTTTTGTCCGCCTGTTAAAAATGGCTTTGGTCTTTACATAAATACTCCTTCTTTTAGGGTGAATGGTTGATTAATTACCAGATGGTAACCCGGGCCTTGCTGATTTTGTAATGGAAATCCCCGGAGATACTCAGCGCGCTCATGACGACCGCGAGGCTTTGATTCTTAACCTTGAGCGAAAGTTCGCTTCTTTTTAAAGCCTGGTTTTTAAAGACGAAGGAAACTTTGTAAAAACGTTCCAGCTTGCGGGTGATGCTTTCCAGTTGCTCGTTGTCGAATACCAGCACGCCCTGCTGCCAGGCGGTTACGGCCCGGCCATCTATTTTAAACAGGTCGGTTTTGCCGCTAAGCCGGTGATAGGCCAAGGCATCGCCCGCTATCAGGTAAGCGGTTTTTATATTTTTTTGCATGACGCCAACCTTGCCTGAAACAACTGCCACAGAAAGGTCCACGTCATCGGGATAATCCTGAATGTTAAAAGAAGTACCCAACACCTGAACATTAATTTTATCGGTATGCACAATGAAAGGCCTGGTCG
This sequence comes from Mucilaginibacter gracilis, assembly GCF_003633615.1. Classification (NCBI taxonomy): domain Bacteria; kingdom Pseudomonadati; phylum Bacteroidota; class Sphingobacteriia; order Sphingobacteriales; family Sphingobacteriaceae; genus Mucilaginibacter; species Mucilaginibacter gracilis. The sequence continues at coordinate 2,627,954 of NZ_RBKU01000001.1, forward strand.
GCTCATGGTTAACCTCAAAGAAGGCTTCACCGCTCAGGGTCACCTCTCTTTTGTCAGCCGCGAAACTGACGGGGTACTTTAACCGACTGCGGTTATTTAGGGTGATCCGGGTACCATCAGCCAGGGTAATGGTTTTCATCTGCCCGGTACCGGTACTTTGCTGTTCGTAAGCAGTTTGCGTCGTCGCCTGCCTGTTATGGTAAATATAGAAGCCGGCCGTAATGCTCAGCAATGCCAAAATACTGGCTGCCACACTTCTTAGCCAAAGCGGCAAACTGACAATTTTGGTTTGGTTGATTTCCTCCGGCTGGAATTTGGCGCGGAACTCCCGGCGGGAACGGTCAGCCGCCAGATCCAGGCGGCTTTGTTCCGGTTCATCCTCAGCCGCATCGAGTTGTTCAAGCCAGCGGGCGATCAATTCTTTTTCCTTTTCAGTTACCGTTCCCTGGCGGTATTTCTGAAAAAGTTCATCTAAGTATTTTCTTTCTTCCTGCATACTAAAGGTAATAAGCAGGGATCAGCTGTTTGACCCAGAAATTTAACGTTAATTATGTATTACTAAATTGTTAACCAGAGCAGGGCGAGCAGTTGAATGGCGGACAGCGAATGTTCGCCGGTCGCTTGTCTGATGCGGTTCATGGCATTATTGAGCTGGTTGCGGACGGTTTTGGGTGAAATCGCAAGCTGTTCGGCGATCTCGGCGACGGTATAATGATTATCCTTGTTCAGGATAAAGATCTCCCGCATTTTATCGGGCATTTCACTGACTGTGCGGCCTATGATTTCCAGGATGATCCCGTATTGTGCTTCGATTTCCTTGATCGTTTCGGCATCTTGCCGGGTGGCGGACTCCTCCTGATGCTGTAAAAAATCAGCGAAATCCTGATAGTGCTTTGCGCGAAACACTTTAGTGCGGAAATAGCCTGAAAGTTTGAACCACAACCGGTTTTTCAAGTAATTTTCCAATGGGTTGGTAATATGGAAACCTTCCCGTTTGACCCAAAGTTCGGCAAACATATCCTGCAGCAGATCATAAGCTTCTGCCTCATCGCCAGTTTTACGGATGGCCAGGGCAAGCAGCCCGGTATAGTGCCGACGGTGCATCTCCTCAAAAGCGGCATAAGTGCCGTTTCTGATCGCTGCCAGTAATTCCTGTTCGCCTATTTGTTGTAACATGCCGGACAAAGATAGTCGCTCCGTGTTAAATTAAATTAAACTAATCGTCCGCTGTTACACTCCGGCCGCCTCCTGCGTAATAGCTGTAAACCAATTATATACACTATGAAATACTTTGCTATGCTAACCGGTGCGTTTCTCTTATGTGCCGCTTCCGCCTGTAAGAAAAGCGCGTCCGTTAACCCTGTGTCTGACGATATCACCGGAAGCTGGCGCTGGGTCCGGTCGCAGGGCGGTATCGCCGGGAACACCTTGACGCCGGCCACTGTGGGATATAACCAAACGCAGATTTACGGCGCAGACAGCACCTTAAAAATGTATAAAAACGACACCCTTAAAATGCAGGGAAGGTTTTACATCCAGCGAAATGTTCAATACCGCGGAGAGATAGTTGATCTGTTAAAGATCGCTGATCAGCCAGGTCGCTCGCTTGTTATTAGGAATGATACGCTGTACACCTACGATGTCATGATTGACGATGGCTACGGATCGGTCTACGCACGTATCAGGTAATAGGTCTAAGTGCACTGGGATTTATTTCTTTTCATTTGCGGTCATCCCGCTTTACAAAATATACGCTGCTATAGGGCTATAAGCTGGATGATTTCCTGTCCTGCCTCACGTTCAATGAATTATTGGATAGGTGCAATACGGCCGACAGGGAATAAATCAGGTGGCAGTGCTACCTTGTTCCATGCAGTAACATTATCAAAATTTAGCTGCTTTTCTGCGGAAGGGCAGGTTCACCTGCGCTCTTCGCGCCGGTGGCGCAAGCCGCTCCGGCTCACCAGCCCTGTCCGCCGACGCAACAGCCGTGGTTTTGGTTGCGCTGCGCCAGCGCAGGCGGCTGAAGCCGTCCCTGCGCTGACCAAAACCACGGCAGTTGCTGTTTGATACGGTGCTCGCTGTTCTTGTTGTTTTTGTCTGCTAAAATGTTTCTTCCGGCCGCTCCAGGATATAGGCCATTTCTCCCCGGATGTAGTAACCATAGTCAAAACAGAAGCGATAGGTCCCGCCATCGGATGCCAGGTACTCACTGGTAAAGAATTTGAGGTTAAAGCCGCGGCCGATGAGGTCACGGACTTCGATCTGGTCGCCAAAGAATTCGTTATAGTGATAAAGGATGCTGCGGTTGTTTAGCAGGATCTCGTAGACGTGGCGGGTACTGTCAGTTTCCTTGTCGAAAAGCTGGGGCAGCTTGCCGGCGGGCGCGGGTTCTTTTCTTCTGCGGTTATTATAGGCCGTACGGCAGATGTCGTTGCAGAACTTCCTGTCCTCGCGGCCAGGGCCAAGGTGCTCACCACATTCGAGGCAGGTTTTAAGGTTCGGTTCGCTGTTGGTTTCGGGCATCGGCTGATCTGTTCGGCTAAGGATTGAAACGTTTATAAACGATTAAATAACAGGGTTTTCTAATTTTTGATTGCAGGGAGTGGCAATTTTGTAGGGTACACCAACAATACATACCATGGAAGCAGTTAAAACAAGATTTCCGACGCTGGCGAGCGAGACGTTTAGCCACGGGAGGAAGCATTATTTTATTGATGTAAAGAAAGCAGCGAACGATACGCATTTTGTACTGATCACATCGAGCGAACAGTTTCAGAATGACCCGACGCGTTACCGGCGGACGATCCAGCTTTGGGAGGAAGACCTGGCGATGTTCGTGGAGGCTTTGGCGATGGTGCTGGGGCGGCTGGCTTATGGCGACCTGACACCCGCAGAGCCGAAGCTGAAAGTGGTCGAAGATGTGAAAGGGGTCAAAGCTTTGCCGGTATACGACCGGCCACGGGAAAAGCTGCATGCGCTGGGCGCGGGTTCACTGAGCAACGCTGAATTGCTGGCGATCCTGCTTTGTACGGGTAGTTCGGAACTGTCGGTGCTTGACCTGTGTAAGCGGATTATGAAATCAGTAAAGGATGAGCCGGCGCGTTTGCTATCGCGGACTGCAGAAGACTTCTGCAGATTTCCGGGCGTGGGTGTGGCTAAAGCCGCTACGCTGATGGCATCACTGGAATTGGGACGGCGGGCATTCCTATCCGCTAAGGATTAAGTTTTTGGGCATGCGAAGGTAGCGCCGCCCTAACCGCTTTATCAAGGGTATATGAACCGCGGCGCTGCCGCGGCCCTTGACAAAGCGGCGGGCGGCGCTGTAGGGCAATAAAAACTTAATACTTAGCTTATGGAAAAGTTTGCATTAACCCTTCAGTCCCAACCTGCCATAGATGCTTATCTGGCGGAGCATCACCTGATGCCTTATGAAAAAGGAATCCTTTCAGAGATCGTTTCGGCAATTTCCGGTGGTGATGCTGAAAAAATAAAATGGTTTGCCGGTTTCGGTGATTGTTTCCGGGCGATCACCATGAATTTAAACGAGCACCGCCATGCCCTGGAGTTCGGCTTTACCGATATTGCCTTTAATGAGTACGGATGGTTTGCCGCACCAAAATTTCTGGAACGTGAGGATATTAAGCTGGAACAAAGCGAAGTGCGAATCGGCTGCGGGCCGAATGGGCTTTGGGCCTATGCCCTGAGTTGTAACTACGGCACTGCCGGGAGCAGCGGGCCGCTTTGTGTATTTTGTAAAAAGTTTAATTCCCGGGACGAAGCGCTTGAAACAGCGTTGAATGACATGAAAGCGCAGATGACCAAATATTTGGGCAACCCGGATACCTGCAATTACAAGCAGGATGTCTTGCAAAAGACGCTGAAAGCGATCGCTGCTTTAGAGGTGAGCCGGGTACAGTTATCGCTGTTTTAAAGTATCCTGATATTATAGTGAGATAGCCGGGTTTGGCTAATCGGATAAGTATTAGTTCTGTTTTAAACGCTATCTGCTTATTTTAGCATCAGAGATGGCAAAAAATAGAGATGAATTCAGCAAACCGACGAAACTGTTATTGGCGCAACGCGTTGCATATCAGTGCAGCAGTCCGGGCTGCACCAATATCACTATAGGTCCTCATCAATCGAATCCCAATAAAGCGATGAATCTGGGACAGGCGGCTCATATTTGTGCCGCTGCCGTAGGAGGTCCGCGTTATCAGCCGAATATGACACCAGAAGAAAGGTCTTCGCCCGAAAACGGTATCTGGTTATGTAATATGCATGCACGGGCAGTTGACCTGGACGAAATTACTTATCCGGCCCCCGTGCTGAAAGCCTGGAAGAACGCGGCAGAAGATAGGGCCTCCAAAGCGTTATTAAATGCTGAAAGTGAAATTCAAAAAGGATCGGAGACTTTGGTCGTGCTCGATATTGACCTGATGTTTACTGGTGAATGGATCGGTGCCAAAGGAGATGCCTGGACATTCATAGTTAAGGATTTCTTGTTTGGCAATTTGGAACGCCTGCGCAACTTTGGCAAAAATGAACTGCTGCCGATTCGCCGGTATGTGATCATTGAGTCGCAAAACGAGGGGCGGTTATTGCAGGAAGGATTTGATTGGCACGTTAATGCAAAAGGGCGTCATGAAATCACGGTAAAAGTTTACCCGGAGATAAGAAGGATATCGTTGGATGAGTTAGGGTCAGATATTGCAGGAACTTATGATGGTGATATCTTGATCGCGAACGGCGACTTTCAGTTGGTCAAAGGGGAACACCATGCTAAACAAATGATAGAACGCAACCTGGGCATGCCGTTTGGCAGTTGGGTTGTAAAACCGATGATGGGTTCTTATTTTCCGATGTATTACCGGACCTATAAGGATAACCTGCCATTACTGAACAGGCTTGCCCGGATAGAACTGATCCGCATGATGACCATACCTGCATCGCTATCGGAAACGGACATGGATGCGCCGCTAAATTTTATAAAAAGTATTACGGAAGTTTCCGTTATGGCACCGCACAAAGGCCTTGCGGGGATATTTGTATCACTTGTCTGGTCAGATGGCAACTCTTGGTCAGATACACTGTACGTAAATTATTCGCAGGAGCATATAGAACTTGATGAGGAAGACAAGGATATCTTGGACATGCTTAAACAAACTTTTGAACAGCCGTCCGTAGCACTTCTTCAGAAAGCCACCAATCTGTTCAAAGGCCGGGAGCTCCGGGTAAAGCGGGACAACCTGGCCATTCAACGTCTGTTTAACGAAACATTGCCTGCGATAATTGCTGCGGCACAACCGGCTTTGCAGCAAGTTATTTATCCCTTGTTTACTTCGTACGAAACCACCAATTCCATTGACAGGCGGCCATTTGCCTTTTATACTTCAGCTGATATTGAACTGGCAGTGATCAAAGGGAATGTTACCGAGATTGGTACCCATATCATTTTGCGTGGTTTTAAAAAAGCGGGGGTGGATGCTTTTGATGTGCATGGTGACCTGTATATCTTCTTTGATGACTATTACTTCGCATTCAAACCTTCCCATCATGGTACCACCTGGCATAAAAAATTATACGATACTGAACTCACTAACGAAGATATCCGTGCTATAGCTGCGCAGTGGGTAGAACATCTGGCCACACTCACCACCCGGCAAATCAAGGCTTTGCATTAACATTTAAAAGATTATTAAATTTAACGGATGAACCGAAATCCGCACTTACCTAAATCAAGTCGCCAGGAGACTTTAGAGACCATCTCGCGGAACAAGCTTGCGTTGTTGTTTGATCCGGAGCTTTTTGAACTGCGGCCGGAAAACCAGCGGGACAAGGGGATCGATCTTATCGGGGAGATCAAGCAAGACGGGATATACACTAATTTTCGTTTTGCTATTCAGGTTAAATCCACGGAATCGGTTAAAAAACTTCGGGACGGTTCCATTTCTTACCCAGTGGAGACCAGTAATCTTAATTACCTGTTAAACTTCGGCCTGCCGGCTTATTATATCCTTTATGATCTTCCGGGGGATAGCTTTTACATTGCTACAGTCGCCGAGGTGTACCATAGCCTTATGACTAAACATAAGCCCGGCTGCCTGCCAAAAAACTATACCATAAAATTTAAAAAAATACTGGATCGGACGCAACTCGACGCGATCTACAAAGAAACTTTTGAGAACGGTATTTTGCTGCAAAAACTGGGTACGCATCTGCGGGTACACCGTGACAGCGATCAGCCCGCAAGGGGCTTTGTCATCGATGAGCAGAGGGACGTTTACAGTGTAGAACAAAATATTGAATTTATCGAACAGGTGGGTTATGAGCTGCTTAACAGGCATGCATTTACGCAGATCATGGAAATTGAGCAACGCACCCAGCCAAGGGGAAAGGTCTCACCCACTTTTAACATGGTTTGCGGTTTAGCTTATTACCATGGGTCCAACCTGTTTAGAGCGGTCGAATTATTAAAATTGGCCCATAACGAATCTGACCAATTGCACCCGGAGGACAAAAGCATGCTGCGTCATACTTTGGCGCGGGTCCGCTATATGCTGGGATTGTTGAGTGAACCGGATTTCCGGAAGGAGACTGCGGAGATTGTTAAAAATGAAGGTGTCGGCACATTTCTCCAATTGGAAAACCTGTATAACCAGTTTATGCAAAACCGGGAATCCGAGCAGGGCGCACGGATCGGCAAATATTATGCAGGTGCCATGCAAATCATCGCTAAGCGCCCTGAGTTCCACGATATGCGCGTGGTGGCGTATGCAAAAATACTGAATCTTGAATCCACGTTACTGTTGCATGAACTGGCTAAAAATTCGCTGATGAGTATGGGGCGCAAAACCGACACGATACGCGACCAGTTAGAAACGGACTGGCTAAAGTTTGATGAGCAGTTTCTCAGCCAGCTCCAGCAGCTCTACGGATATGCTTTGAAACATCAAAACTTCTTGGCGTTAAGCAACCTGATCATGCAGAAGATAGACTGGGAATTTGCCAAAGTATATCATTTTTATGGTTTTAACAATTGGAACAAAGCGACCCTGATGATCGATGGTAAGGTCGCCGAAGAGGACGTTGCGCTGCTGCTGGATATGCTGACCGATCTGGATAAAGTTATTGGTACCTATGATCGCTTGCATCATCGCGAAAATCATTTCAATTGCCTGCGCTGCAAATACGAAATTCTCGATTTTTTGGGGCGACCGGAAGATGCAGAAGTATGTGTAGATGCCATGAAAGGGCTGATCGACGCTTACGAATTGAATGCCTTGCGCAAACGTTTGGATCAATTGCTGCAAGGCCAAATGAAGCACAGGACATTTTTATCTGACCTGGCGCAGAGAAAAGCAGGGATTGATCGCGTAGCCAGGGACAGCGGAATCTATGAGCAGCTGTACTGCGATTTGAACGAAGAAATGAACAGCCGTTTAAACCGGAAGCCGGAGTGGTCGATAACGGAATTATTGCCGCTAACCTATCCTGCTGATGACACTTCGGTAATTGTGTAAGGCCGGTTCGTTGACCGGCCAGGTTTTAACTTTTCAGTGTCTTGATTTTTTCGCTGAGCTCTTTCAGCCCGGCCTTTTTCAGGCATTCCTCCCCAAAGTTCTTTAATTCTTCGCGATCTTCCCCGGGGATCAACCCGGCCAGCCCGGAAGCATTGGCTTCGGTGCCGATGCCGTTTTCAATCAGGCTGTTTAATAATAAAATGGTCTTCCGGCTGACTTTCAGATCGATCTTTACGGCTTCGCTCATTCCGGGGCTGCACAATAAAGTTTCAAAGACCGTTCCTAACACACTGTTCGTTGCCATAATGCAAATATTTTAAAGGTTAATGAATGGCTCAAAGGTCGGTTGTTGTTTTGAAACGATCCTCATTAAAATATGGGGAGGATATGTTACCTGTATTGTGCTATCAAATTGACGCGACCAGGAGGCATTGCTTCAAATTCAAAAGCAATATCCGGATAGTAGTGCCTTACCATAACAAACCGAAATAAAAACAGCTCCGGCATATTCTTGATCAGATTATATTTCGTGAACAGGTGAGTATTCACGTCAGGCGAATCATAATGCGTCAATTCCCAGGCTCCACCCATGAAAGACAGCGAATTAAAAAACATAATGACTTGTTCGTAATTTGATATTTGTGCCCGCAATGTTTTCATGTAGGCATATTTTTGCTGATAAGTCATGCTGGGCTGTTCATCAACATATTTAACAGTTTGATATAAATGCCGGAAATAATGACCGAGTTTATATTGATGGCCGCCGTAATATTTAAAATATTTTTTGCTTTGAAATACCTTAATACCGTGACGATAAGTGTTTTTTTCGGATTCTTCAATTGCATAGTTTTTGGACAAGCCGATACTGCGCACAGCCTCGATAACTTCCGTCCAGCCTTCTTTTTTTATTAGCTCCCAGTATTTTTTCTTCTTTGATTTTGTCACCGGTCTCAGATGGACATAATTCAATACTTTAAGGAAGAAAGCTGACTGATAAGTCCTTGCCAGGTGCCTTGATAGCGTTTCGAAATCCGGCTCAGACAAGCCAAAAAACACGATGGTGTAAGAAATGTCGCATAGTGCCCAATTGGTTATATCAATGTTGCTGCGGTAAGTCAAAATGTTTTGTAACCGGTCCAAGCCTTCTTGCGTGTAAATTTGGTCATCGGTATGATCGTCGAAAATTGGATTAATCTCTTTCATGCAGCTTTCAACCTGATCATTAATGTATTTAAATACGCGTCGGCCGACGTATTTTTTTCGCTCATCAATCGGGTCATTATATTCCATCTCATTCACATTTTCCTTATGAAGTCTCAGCAATTCAAAAAAACGACTTTCAAAGCGTTCCTTCTCAAAAGATTTACGTTGGTCTTTGGTTCCTTTGCGTTGGTCTTTTAGTGTTAAATAGAGGAATAAAAATGCAGCCGCATTAATTATTGTACCGACAAAGCCCCCGATAAAATCACCGACGGCACCTGTCTCCGCAATTTTTAAATCACCTCCCCAAATCCAGTAATGGTTAAGGGCGATATTGACCAGGAAGTAAATAGTGGTAAGGGAACTGATGATGATTAAGACCCATGCGGTTATCAGTACAGGGTTATATTTTTTCTTTTGAGGTTGCGCGGCCATGGTTTAAGTTTTTTGCAAATTATCATTTAATACGTAATCGGTCAAAAATTAATATTGTCGAGATATCACATCCTCATTAAAATATGGGGAGGATAGGTATATGTGAATCGGCTGCTCTACTTTTGATCAGTAATTGTGAAAAAGATGAGTGGGATGGATTTTACAAACGAGGCGTTTTCGCTTTCCCGGCTGCGGGAACTGGACTTGGTTGCCTTGCTGGAAAGGCTGGGTTATGCGCCGGTGTCGCGCAGGAAAAATGATACGGATTACTGGTACCGCTCACCTTTGCGGGAGGAACGGACGGCAAGTTTTCACGTAGACCGGGTGAACAATGAATGGTATGATTTCGGACTGGCAGCGGGTGGTAATCCGCTGGACTTTCTGCTGCGTTTCCACAACTGTCCGGTTGGTGAATTACCGGGGCGGATAAATGTTTCTTTTTCCCCTCAGCAGCTCCCGTTACATGAGGTGGGCCTGCATGAAGGGCGGGCCGGTGCTGACAGCAAATTAGTGGTTCAGTCGGTGCGGCCGATCTATGCTTACCCGCTCAAAAATTACCTGCATGAAAGGTCTATACCGGTGGCGGTGGCAGATGCGTTTTGTTCTGAAGTTTCTTATGGCGTAGGCGGCCGGAATTACTACGGGATCGGCTTTCAGAATGATGCGGGCGGCTGGGAAATCCGTAACCGGAATTTTAAGCAGAGCAGCGCGCCGAAGGACATTACCTGCTTGCGTTCGGGCGCGGATTCGGTGCATGTTTTCGAGGGCTTTATGGACTTTCTTTCCTGGGTTGCTTTACACCCTTATACTGACCCGAAATCGCTGGACTTCGTGGTGCTGAACGGCGCGGGTTTGTTTGACCGTGCGCTGCCTTTTCTGGATGGACATCAGCGGGTTCATTTATGGCTCGACCGGGATGTGACGGGGCTGGCCTACCGGAATTATGCCTTGGGTTTGGGTCCGCGGTTTGTGGATGAAAGCGGCTGGTATGCGCAGTTTAAGGATCTGAACGATTGGCGTAGGCATAAGGGGGAAGTACAGAAACCTTCGGTTAGTTTACGCCCTGGTTTGCGAAATGCGGTTTGATTTGGCTGACTTGACTGGGTGTTCTGCCTTGTGTTGATGTCGTCGGGGTTTGCTTTTTCCCCTCACCGGGAGAAACCGGGAGAACGCCCGGTTTGCGTTCGGCCAGATGTACAGTTGTTTAACAACAACTGGATCTGGCCGCCCTATCCTCGGAACTCGGGGGCGGGTGAAACCTGTTTTTTTTAGGCTGTATTTAGTGTTCGATTGGTTTGGGAGGTGATGTGATGGAAGAGAAAGAACGTGCCGTTATTGCGGGTCGGAAGCGGATCGTCGGCTTGCGGCTGACGGCAGATGAATTTATTGAGCTGGAAAAAAGCTGGAAGAACAGCACGGTGAAAAAGCTGTCGGAATTTGTGCGGCGGGTGCTGTTCGGGAAGCGGATCACGGTTTATTCGCGAAACAAATCAACGGATGAGCTGCTGGAGGAACTGGTGGTTTTACGCCGTGAACTGCATGCGATCGGGGTCAATTTTAACCAGGCGGTGCACCGGCTGAATATGACGGATCACTCGCCCCAGATGCAGGCTTGGGTGGAGCGTTTCGGGCGTGATCGGGACCGTTATTTTGAGCTGTTCGAGGTGGTGAAATTGAAGATCAATTCGGTGAGTGAGCAATGGTTGCAGTAGTCCATACGCATAAAAGTTTGAGGGATTGCCTGAACTACAATGAGCGCAAGGTGCAGACGGGTCTGGCGGTCTGTTTAGAGGCCGGATTTTATCCGATGGATGCGGCCGATATGAACTTCCATCAGAAGCTGCGGAGACTGGAATTACTGACGGAATTGAACCAGCGGACGAAGGTGAATACGCTGCATGTTTCGCTGAATTTTCATCCCTCGGAAAAGCCTTCGGAAGACTTGCTGAAAGAGATCGCGGAGGTCTATCTGGAGAAAATCGGTTTTGGCGGGCAGCCTTATTTATTGTACCAGCATTTTGATGCAAGGCACCCGCATATTCACCTGCTGACGACCAATATTAAAGCGGATGGCAGCGCGATCAATATGCACAATATTGGACGAAACCAATCGAAGCAGGCGCGCCAGGAGATCGAATTGCGCTATGGTTTGGTGCAGGCGGGTAATGCAGAGCAGGATGCGGTGCTGCGGTTCAAGCCGGTAAATGTTGGGCGGGCTTTATATGGGCGGATGGAAACTAAAAAAGCGATGAACGGTATCATCAATGTGGTAACTGATCAGTACCGGTTTTCTTCCCTGGCGCAATTCAATGCGGTGCTGGGTTTATATAACCTGGTGGCGGATACGGGCTCGGAGGGTTCAAGGGTCAACAGGCATAAGGGGCTGGTGTTTCGTATGCTGGACGAACAGGGGAATAAGGTGGGTGTGCCGATCAAGGCAAGTGATTTTGCCAGTAAGCCTACGCTGAAAAATTTGCAGGTCCGGTTCGCGAAGAACGAGTCTTTGAAACTGGAGCGCAAGGCCCGGGTGGCCAATGCGGTGAATATGGCTTTGCTGAATGGCGCGGTGTCGCTCGAGGTGTTGAAAGAGCGTCTGCGGGAAAAAGGGATTGACCTGGTGATCCGGCAAAATGCGGAGGGTTTGATCTACGGTTTAACCTATGTGGATCACCAGCAAAAGATCGTGTTTAATGGCAGTGAGCTGGGCAAGGCATTTAGTGCCAAAGCCATTTTGGAACGCTGCAACAACGTGGTGGCCGGTGAGGGGAAAAAACAAAACGGCGAACGGGTCAAACGGGTGAGGCAGGCGGGTCGTGCAAAGACGGGGGAAACGCGTGAGTTTATACCGGATTTCGGGCGGGCTGCGGGATTGGATGGTGATGTTTCCCGGTTTGCGGAAGCGCTGTTGGTGGATGGGGATACGGCTGGCGGGATGGATCAGGAACTGAAGCGCACGCGGCGTAAAAAGAAGAAGCGGCTGCGGATTTCGCCGGGTTGATGGATTTGGTTTTGGAGATGGTTTTAAGGTGAGGAGGATAAGATGCAGACGGGGGAAAACGATCAGGCGATGCGCAAGATCCTCGATATGACGAGGCTGATCAGTATTGTGGTATTGCTGTTACATTTTTATAAGGAATGCTATGGCGCGTTTGTGGGCTGGGACCTGGTGTCGGGGATCACGGACAGGCTGCTGGCGAATGTGGTGAAGACGGGGCTGTTCAGCAGTTTTCTCAAGCCGAAGCTGGTGGCGCTGGGTTTTCTGGGGATCGCGCTGATCGGGGTGCGGGGAAAGAAGGATGAGAAGCAGACGTTGAAGACGGCTTTGCTGTATGTGCTGGCGGGGCTGGTTTTCTTCTTTTTGAGCGGGCTGGTTTTACTGGTGAGGGGAAAAATAATGGCCGTTGCGCTGTTGTATATGGGAGTGTGCGGTTTGGGATTCCTGCTGGTGCTGAGCGGTGGTACGATGTTATCGCGGATCATCCGGGATAAGTTGGCGGGGGATATTTTTAACCGTGACCAGGAGACCTTTCCGCAGGAGGAGCGGCTGCTGGAAAATGAGTTCTCGGTGAACCTGCCGGTGCGCTATGTGCTGAAGGGTAAGGTGCGCAATGGCTGGATCAATTTTATCAATTTGTTTCGGGCGCTTTTGGTGCTGGGTTCGCCGGGTTCGGGGAAGAGCTACTTTATTATCCGGCATGTGATCACGCAGCATATCCGCAAGGGTTTTGCGATGTTTGTTTATGATTTCAAGATGCCGGACCTGGCGGTGATCGCTTACAATACCTGGCTGAAATATAAGCACCTTTACCAGGTGGAACCGAAGTTCTACTCCATTAATTTTGATGATCTGTCAAGGAGCAGCCGCTGCAACCCTTTGGACCCTTCGGCGATGCTGGACCTGACAGATGCGGTGGAATCGGCGCGAACCATATTGCTGGGGTTGAACCGGGAATGGATCAAGCGGCAGGGGGACTTTTTCGTGGAATCGCCGATCAACTTTCTGACCGCGATCATCTGGTACCTGCGGAAGTATAATGATGGCGAATTCTGCACGCTGCCGCATGTGATCGAGCTGATGCAGGCGGACTATGACAGTTTGTTTACGCTGCTGAGCACGCAGAAGGAAATCGATGTGCTGATCAACCCGTTTATCAGCGCCTACAAGCGGGACGCGGTGGAGCAGCTGGAGGGGCAGATCGCATCGGCGAAGATCACGATGGCACGGATCGCTTCGCCGCAATTGTATTATGTCTTATCGGGTAATGAGTTTACGCTGGATATCAATAACCCGAACGAACCGAAGATCGTCTGCATGGGTAATAATCCGCAGAAAATACAGATCTATGGTGCGGTGTTGTCGCTGTTTACCAACCGGCTGCTGAAGATCATTAACCAGAAGGATAAGCTCAAATGCAGCCTCGTGTTTGACGAGTTCCCGACGCTGACGACGGATATTATACCGACGATCAGTACCGGGCGCAGCAATTTAATATCGACCTGTTTGGGTATCCAGGATGCCAGCCAATTGCGCAAGGATTACGGGCGGGAGCAGGCGGATGTGATTATGAATATTACCGGCAATATGGCCGTGGGACAGGTATCGGGCGATACGGCCAAATCCGTATCCGAAAAGATCGGGCGGATCATGCAGGACCGGGAAAGCCTGTCCATTAACAGTAACGATACTTCCATCAGCCGGTCTAAGCAGCTGGAGGCGGCGGTGCCGCCGTCGCGGATATCGGCTTTGAGTTCCGGCGAGTTTGTGGGGATGGTGGCGGATAACCCCGATTGTAAGATAGAGTTAAAGGCGTTTCACTGCGAGATCGTGAATGACCATGCGGCTTTGAAAAAGGAGATCGATGGGTACGTGGCTTTGCCGGAGGTGAGGAAGATCAGTGCGGCGATCGTAGAGCGGAATTATTTACAGATCAAACAGGATATCCGGGATATCATCGAACTGGAGATGGAACGGTTACTGAGCGATCCGGCGCTGGCGCATTTGGTGATCAGGAAAACATAATAGATATTTACAGTGTATTTTAACCGGAAAAAGCTTGCCCATTCGCAACAAATTTTGTATATTTAAGTTTAACAAGCAAGCATAAAAATAGTTAACACGGACGGCTATGACAGCATTGGAATCTGAAATTTTGGTACAGGAGCGCAAAGTTAACGCGGCCTTTAACGACCTGCGTGCTAAAAAATTTGAATTGGCTTTACCTTTCCTCATTTTGTCGGAAGACTTACCCGACGGGCAATCTTACCTGGAATATGCTGACGGGCGAATGGAACTTCAGGAAGTTTATGAAGTAGAAGGATCACTTAAATCAAAGCGGATTCGGGTATTGACAAAAGCCGAAGCGATCAACGTCAGGGTAAAAAATGGATTATTCTAAGCCGACACTTTTAGTCATTTCAGGCCCGAACGGCGCGGGAAAATCAACTTTTATACAATTTCTTTTGCCCGACGATTTTGAAGGGATCGTTTCTTTCGACAGGGATAAAACACGCACCCGCTTTGAGCAGGAATTACGCGACAAAAACATTCCAGAACAGGACATTCCGGGACAGGCGTTGCGGCTAATGGAAGCCCGGTTGGAGGAGGCAATGGATGAAGCCATTACCTTAAACAGGCATTTTGTTCTGGAGACTCCTTTATCCCATCCCGACTACTGGAAATATATTGATAAATTTGAAAATAAAGGCTACCAGATCCAGCTGAATTATCTCGGCTTGGACAAGATCAAGGATTGTAAATCGCGGGTCCAGCGTCGCGTGATAGAAGGCGGGCATGATGTCGACGCGAATACAATTAAGGGGGTCTTTGAAATGAATTTGAAATACATCAACGATTTCAGAAGTACCTTTGCGGAGATTTCTTTGTTTGACGGCATGAAGAAGCCGACCTTATTGGCACGTCTTGATGGACAAGCGGTTCTCGTTGCAGAGAAAGCAGCACTAAAGAAAGCCTGGATAAAAACAGGGATGCCGGAAATAGGCCTGTTAATACGTGATCACCTAAACAAAATGGATAAGTCGCAGAGGAAAACACTTAAGCCAAAAATATAATTCTGAATGATACCTTAGACAGCATGACTTTAATTAATATTCCATTTACAGAAAATATCGATAATCTTTTGGCTTATGGAAAAAAACAATCGAAAGATTATGAAGGTTCGTTTGAGGGAAATACTAGTAATGGGATTTTCGATTTTAAAGCCGTAGGAGGAAATTTCAAAGGTACCTATGTAGTTAAACCTAACTTAATTGAAATCACATTGGAGAAAAAGCCATTTTTAATTCCTGCTTTGGTTATTGAACAATTTTTAAAGATGCATATCAAATAATCCTGTGAGACGTGGAAAAACGTCCTATTTTTTGACTTGTTTTTTTAATTGTTTGAAGGTCACCTTGTCCAATAGCAACTGCCCTTCTTCGCGCTCATCGATAATTTGCTCAATATATTTCCTACCATCTTTACTATTTCCTAAGATGGAAATTATCTCTTTCATAATACCGGTTTTTCGTGCGACCTGTAAAAGCCCAGCCACAGGCCAGTCAGAGTTTATATATCGGTCTGTTAAGTCATGTCGCAGGGTTTTGCATTTGTCCCAATCAGGGAATACCCAATAGGCGATGGATTGAACCAGGTTACGATTATGCAGCAAAGTATCATAAACTACCGGGAAGGCAGCAGTAATTAAATTAGCAGGGTCCTTTTTGTCCTGATTATAAGCATAAATTAACATAGAAATAGCTGCTCTTGTTTGTTTTTCCAAATGCTTTGATAGTTTAAAAATACTGATCCAGCTTTCTTCAAGATCTGGGTTTAATACGCTTCCGGCCAGTTGCTCGCTTATAATATCAATGTGATCTGACAAACATTTTTTCAGTACGGGTCCGGAGGTATTTAATAACGCATAAATTATCTTCTCCAACAATTGATTGTCGACATCCCGGCTAAAAATTGCTCTGACAACGGTTGATGCATTTTCTTGATTCAATTTATCAAGAATTTTACTGATGTGATTTGAAACTTTGTTTTGGGCAAAACCCTTGTTTAATAAAACAATCAGTCTGTCAATATTTACAGAGTTAATAGCCAGCGCTGGAAGCTTGTTTATAATTGCTAATGCTGAATCTACATCGATATCGGCCAGCAATACAAGCTCCGCCACAATATTCCGGTGAATTTTTTTCTCAGTAACCAGGAATGCAAATAAGACATCAAAGTATTTGTTTTGTTTGGTTAGGTCTGCCAACGCATCATAATCTAACCCATTTATCACTTCAACAATAACTGACGTTTTTGATGGTGAAACTACAGTGGTATCAAAATAATAGTTACCTATTAAGGCAGGCTTAGCGCGAAGTAGGCTCACTAATAACTTATCACCTTTTTCTTGCCCATAATCAATAATTAATTTCAGTAAATATTGATACCCCTTGTAATAAAAAGTCGATTGCAGTAAAATGTCATCAAATTCCCGGAACCGGAACTGTGTATTTTTAGCTATAACAAGTAATATTCTCTGATATTGTTCAGTCGACGCTTTCTTTAATAATAGGGATGTAATATCCTTGTGCGCAGGCATTCTGACATACTGTAACAAATTGTTTTTGAGCCGCTGCAATTGTAGTTTGTTTGCGGTTGTAAAATATACTGTAATAGTATCCGTTAGCTGTTCTCTGCCTGATTCTATTAGCTTCATTGATTGTTTGGCTAATTCTCGGCTCTTCAAAAGCAATTGCAAACCAACTAATTTGTTGATTTTACTAAGAGCCGGTAGAGATTGAGGCATTGTTTCCGCAAGCCCATCACCAATAGCACGGAATAATATTACCGGCACTTGCTCAGAAGACGGATTGAAATTCGAAATAAAATCAATAGCTGCATTGGGATTTGCAATTGTCAAAGATCGACAGGTGGTAATGATTTTTAATAGCAGATCTCTATCTATGCGAAACCGTTTCTGTTTTATTAACAAGCCGGCATAGAATTTCCAGGCCTCATCGGGATTTAAAATTCGAAGTGCATTATCAACAGCGGGTTCAATAAAAGGCCTTAAATTTTTATATAATGCACCACCAATTTCCTTTTGTGAATTTACAATATCCAGTAACCCAAGTATCGCTATTGGAGATGATTCAAATTTTGCTTTGGACATCAATTCATCCCACAAAAGACTAAGTCTTAAAGTGCTCTCGTTCCCGCTATGTACAAAGTCAAAAACAGCAGTACTTTTGTCATAGAGAGAGGGTACATCGTTTTTAAATAGCTTATTAGTTAATTCTGATGTCCAATGGTGGCGCGCAATTCTATTCTTTGTCGACGCGGCCTCTATCCGGCGACCTGGCCAGTCAGAAAACCGTGTACGAATGTTACTGCTTGAAAATAACAAATCAAACGGGCGGTTTGTAATTGACCTCGGTGATAATGCAAATGAACATGCCGCGAACGTTTTCCTAATTGATGGCCAAAATGCGGTATATAACCTTTTTATAATGGTTTCTGCTTCCGTAGAATCGAATATTATGATGGGCTTTCGTTGTTCTAAAAACAGTGCTTCAGCAATTTCTTCGACAGGGGCTTCGGTTACACCAAGAATGAAAGCAGGTGTATTCGCAGTGTCGATTTGAGGAAATTCCTGATCAAAATTCGCATAATCCAACGCGTCAAAAAATAAACTTACACGATCCGAAAGCTCCCATTCCCTCATAGGAATAACAATGCTTTTCGTGAGCACGCAACCAGCCCTTGGTGCCGTCAAATCTTGCCAGGTCCTCGCAACAACAAAATATTTATCAGAAGGAAGGGGATAACAGGTGAAATAGGGTTCAAACATTTCTCCTGGACGTAATTGGCCTGATATATCCGATAATCGGTCAATGGTATCCTGATCAATTCTTGGAAGTTGAATTGTTGATCCAACGAGCTGATGCCCGTTTTTATATTTGTGAATCTGAAAATTTAATGGCATGAATTTTAGGTCACATTTAACAACCAATTAATTGGTATTGTTATATCATCATTTTCGACAAATTTTCCATCTGCTCCTAATTCTACGATATAACCAGAATTATGGATACCGCGATTGAAAAACTGATCAGTGAAACCTTCAGCTTCGAAATCTCCACTTACCACACTGCTCCCGAAAACTTTTACCTCAAGGGTGTCAATATCCGAAATTCTACCGGCGAACATTGGAAATTCATCTTCCAAATATTTTTGAGGGCCATCCTTTGCTTCGTCGACGTGCAATAAATCAAATGCAGTTACCACGATTGCAACCTTTGGTTTTGTATTAGATTTTCGGTTTATATTTTCATCGATAAATCGAAGTAGTTCCATCAAAACAATCTGAGTGGGTATAACTTGCTCTTTGTCATCACCAATACCTATTTTTAATAATTCCTGACTTGTAACCCAATTCAGAGGATTAACGTTGTTTTCAGATTGGACTCTGACAAAAAGTACGGCAGCTGTTGATTTTCGCAGTGCCTTAAGCCATTTTTCTGGGATTTCCAACGTTGAAACTGCGCGCCCCCAAATCTCGCCTAAAATATCGGGAACAATTATATCAGCAATGATACTCTCATCTTTCGTTTTTACACTTACGTGAAATTCACGATTCTTTTCTTCGGGCTCTGTCCTGGGAACGAATTGTCCCTGTAAAAGGTGTTCGGCTATACTTTCAACGTATCTTACATCTCCTGGGGTAGTCGATGCAAGGAGATCATATTTCTGGCTTTGGATGGCAAGCCATAACCGAGCTAAATAGTTTGATTTTCCCGAATCCGGGCCTCCTACCAAAATAATTGATTTTTCTTTCATCGCTTATCTATTATTTTGAAATTGTAATATATGGCGGGTTTCCTCTGAAATGTCCGCATTTGGCCAAAATTCCGAAATTGACGAGTTTCTCATCTTAGGCAGATCGGCAATTAACTCATCGATTCCGGACCCCGGAGGGACATTATCATTGCCTGAAAACGACGCAATTGGCGCAATCTTTATATCAAATCCGCTTGCTAGTGCTTGTAAAGGAGTTAGATACTCTGCTACATTAGCAACTTTGTCGCAGTGGGTAACTACTATGGTGATATCCGGTACCTTACCCTCCAAAAAGGTGCTGATTCTATTTATGAGCAAGCTTAACCTGTGAATAATATATTGTCGGGTGTTTATTTTTTCAATTTCCTCCGCATTAACAGTAATCCAAATTCTGTCCGCCGCCTTTAAAAACCCCAGCCTGTCAGTCCGGTTAGTTTCGATTAGGGTCGTTGTCCACTCACCAGGCAGATCAGTTAACAACAAATCCATTATTCCATTATCCTCAATCTGCTGAAGTCTCAGATGCAAATATCCGGCAATTCGCTCATCTTGTAATTCAGTATGTGCAGTCAGGTGTTCAGGAAGTTTGCCAATATTCCATCTTCTGGCACCCTTACTGATTTCTTCAAATGCCATAACTGATTTTGAATCCAAAAACCGAAACCCTTTCAATTTATCATGGGCAAGCAACAAATACAAACTAACTAAACTTGCTGTTTTTCCGGTGCCCGGTACACCCAGAATACCAATTATTTTGCAATAGCGACCACGGGTTATCTTTTTTGTATCATTAACTGTCAATGAAAGGCTTGACGATAACCGCTCCATTTCCACGGGAGCTGATAAAACAATTTCACCTCGTACACGAACAGTTGACGCAACCAGATCTGCTATAGAAGCCAACCTGTCCGGACAGGTTAGTGCATCGTTGTTTAAAACGCACTGACCAGTTTGCGAATACGTGC
Source organism: Mucilaginibacter gracilis (assembly GCF_003633615.1). Lineage (NCBI taxonomy): Bacteria > Pseudomonadati > Bacteroidota > Sphingobacteriia > Sphingobacteriales > Sphingobacteriaceae > Mucilaginibacter > Mucilaginibacter gracilis. Next base: position 2,647,912 of record NZ_RBKU01000001.1, read on the forward strand.
ATTCCGGCTTTCGGCATATATTATCAAGCTCCTGATCCATTATTCAGCAAACTTATTGATGTTAACTAATGAAACTTCTACCAAAAGCCTGGAGGACCATTCGTTAATTCTCCGTTTGGTCGCAATTCCGGAAACCTCAATAGCACTGGTTATAAAACTGGTTACAGGAAGCATTTTTGGATACTTGGCTGCTTCCCCAGCGTTTAGTTCACGTTGAATATTCGTTAAATATTCTGCTAATTGTTCAAGAATTTCAGAACCGGTAAACTCAGCATTGTTTGCAATAGTTCGGCAAGCGAGATGTGTGTGCGCCAATGCAGGAAACCTTTTTAATAAACTGCCGATTTCTATGCTGCCGATTAAAGCGGATTGGGTATCATTTAGTTTAGTTATTTGCGTTTGACAAATTGCGCTCCAATTTCCCAACACCCACCAAAGAATATCAATTTCTTCACGGTCCAGTTGGGAGTTTATACGTAAGGCATCTATCAATTTGCCGTATGATGCTTCTGTGCTACCAATGTATCCAGCCCAGCTGTTATCGGAAGGAGCAACCAACTCGGGTCTTGTTTTTGTTTCTTTTCTATCCCGAGATGTCTTTGAAATATCGGTTGCAATTTTACTTGCGGTCGCTAATAATTCTTTTCTAAGCAATTCTAATTTTTCCTTATCTGCAATAGGCTGTTGAAATGACAACCCGCTCCAAAGCGCAATTGCCAAAATGTATTCAGGTGACGGCTTTTGCGAATAAGCTTTAACTTTTTCGATATGTTGGAGAGTTGCCAATAAAGTACAGGTGAGTAATTGCAATGATTCATCATCTGCTACAAACGACGTACTGCTTTTTTTCAACGGTGGGACGGCAACGCCACTCACGGTTTCATTTGGTGAACCGGAGTTTTCCAATGCTGTTAAAAGCCCATTCGCAAATTCAAAAATCTCTTTGGATGTTATTTTCTTTTTTATTGTTGCCTCTATTGCATTTATTGCAGTAATTCTTTTAGTCACAAAGTCGTCAGTCGGATTAGCTTCAAAAATTCGAATGTATTTTGGGATGTCTGCCATATTATTGTTGTTGTAAGATTTGGTTAATTTTTTCGTGAATCTGTTGAAGTTTGCCATCTTGAACCAGTTTGTCGAATACAGTTCGTTCAACACTATGCGTAAGCCGGTCTGTCCAATTTTGGGGGATCGCACCGAAATCGATTAAGACTGATAAGCGTTGCGCTCTCGACAAATCCCTAAAATATTTTAACAGGACCAACTGATATTCTTTTTCTTCCAAAACACCTCCTTCTTTGTCGACCATGGAAAATTCCATCGTTGAGGTTTCAAAAACTTTATTTTCTTCGATAGTATCGGGCTCTGAGGCCTTATCAGTGATTTTGACGGGTAACTTTTTAAAGTTAGGGCAATTCAAAACGTAAGTTTCAGAGCCGTTATTAAAATGGATATTATCTGCTGTAAATATTTTATTTTCATCGTCCCAGATACGGCCATGTATTTTCAGGACAAGGGAATCGTTATGTTCCTGCCAGCTAAACTCAAGGACATTATAACAATAGGTATAACCAGGGGTAGATCCGGGGGGAACCGCTGCCCCCGATGCCAACATTAACAGGTCTGCTTCATTATTCACCTTTTCACATTTATGAGAAGGCGTATGTTCATGGCCGGAAATAAATACCCGAGCCCTGCTTTTTATATATCGTTTAGCATCTTCAGAATCTTGAAGCCAATGCAGGGGATGGTGTGCGATCACGACGGTTTCTAACCCTGGTTCTATTGCGATAACCCTTTGCCTTTTCCCTAGTATTAGCCCGCCCTCTTCCGCTTCACTTTTTGAACAGATGAGCGCTGTGTTCACACCTAAAAACTTTATTCGCCTGCCCGGAGCAATTTCTACCTCTCTGTGTTTTTTTATTCTTCCATCATTGTCAAGAGGGCAATCATATCCTTCCGCGAATGCCCTATAGCCCTCAAATTGCTTATATAAAAATTCGCGGTCGTCATCGCTTTGCATATATTTATCTAATGCATCGTCGCCGTTTTTTATTATGTCGTCAATTGTCGTTTGGGTAATCGCGGTAATTTTTCCCCTGTCGACATCATGATTGCCTGGGACTACCTGAACAGCCGTAACCTCACATCCCACAGCCGCAGTAAGCCTATCCAGCCATTTCCCTGCTGCTTCATACTCTTTTGGTTTGCCAGCATAGGCAATGTCACCAGATATTATTACACCGTCGGCTTTACTATTATCTAACCCCATAACGTAATCTCGGGCATCGGATAAAATCTGCTCTTTGACGTCATCATGAATATACAAATCGCCACCTTTCTCCTGGCCGAAATGAATATCAGAAAGATGAATAAATATAAGTGACATCGGTTTGAATTGAAAATACTAAGTTATCAAATATATTAATGATAAATCGGTATTGCAATTTAGTGAAGTTCATTTGGCGCTGCATGTCGCTGACAAACCATCTCCGATGTAATTTTAATTGCGTTTTTTTAATTCATGGATGGCAGCTTGACGATCGAGCTTACGTCTTATACGTTCGATAAAAGTTCAGTTTTTTCCTAAAGTAGTTATTTCCGTATTTGCATATTTCGCCTCGAATTGCGAGACGCGTTAGTAAACTTCACTACGGCAATCATGAAACCGAAGGTGTATGAATATTAAATGAGCAGTATTGAACTGAAAACTGAACTTCATGAGGTCTATTCAAAATTCTTATTTCGCGATTTCTCGTTATCCTCAACTTGCAAGTAATCAATCTTTTACTAAATAGTGTTGCTTGAAGTTTGTATCTTTGAAATAGCAAGAGCAGCTATAGATTTTGTTAACAATATGTTAACAGAAATGAAAAAGCCTGCTACGATTTCTCGTAACAGGCTGGTTTTCAAGTAGCGGGGAGCAGGATCGAACTGCCGACCTTAGGGTTATGAATCCTACGCTCTAACCATCTGAGCTACCCCGCCGGGTTGTTTTTCTTGCTGGAAATTAGCTTTTTACGATTAATGCCGTAATTGGCTTTCTTCTTGCAATTTTTTTGGTTAATGGTGGCACCGTTTCGGTGCCGGAGCGCAAAGGTAAGAAACACCACCGTTATATTATAATCTTTTTGATTTTTGTTCTTCACTACCGGATTTCTTATCTTGAGGATGAAGTGAGATGTTTTGAATACCGGGCGTTTATTGTCCAGAATGCCAAGCCGGAAGCTATATTGACGTCAAAAAATCTAAAGTAGAACACGACTGGCAAACGGGCGTTTTTTAAACGATGGTTTGCTTCACGGTGCAAAAAAAGTATTTATTGGGGAATATCCGTTGAAAATGTTATATTTGGTTAAGTGGTTAAATTTGATTTTTTCTAAATAAATATACATAACAATATGTTTTAGTTTGCTTGCCAGGTATATCGCCTTATCAATATCAAACTGTAGTTTATGAAAGCATACTTGCCTAAATTATTTTGCATACTGATATTGTTGATTGGTATAAAGTTATCCGTTTACGCGCAATTCAATTTTACTGTTCAAAAAATTGATATGCCAAAGCCCTTTAGCCACGCATTCATAAAAAACGTTACGCGAGACGACCAGGGCTTTATCTATTTTACAACAAACCAGGGCATTTGGCGTTTTGATGGCACCGATGTAGAACCCTTTAACCTTCCGGATGCGAACCTGCCCCAGGGCACATTAATGTTCTCCCTTTTTAGCTATCAAAACAATATTTTTTTTAGTTATAAAAGTGATAAGAGCCTGGTTTATTGTTATGATAGGGTTAAACTCAAACTTTATAGCTGCCGCCTCACCAATTTTTCCAGTTACGCAATAAATCCATTTACACACCAAATGATTTTGTTTTCGGCACAAGGCGATGGTTTTTATTTGGACAAAGAACATTTGTTGAAACGCGTATACGACTTAAAGACCTATAAGGGATGGAACAAAAAAATTGGCGCCGAGAAATATTTATTTGACAAAAAGGGGAGGTTTTATATATTTTATCGCACAAACGTGGCCATTGTTGAAAATAAAATGCTCAGGCTTGGTAAGGGCGATTCTGTTTTGGTTAATGGACGCTATGAAGACAGGCCCCGTTATGATAAGAAAAGCTCTTATATAAACGGTGGATTTTATACCTCGAAATACCTTGTTGCTTTATATGCCAAAGGCTTTGTAATTTATGATAAAAATACCCTTAATAAAATATATGATTACCAAGATGAAGAGAAAGACGGTAATACTTTTGTACGCGCCTTCCCGGTAAGGGATAGCATTGTTGTAGTATACAAAGGCAAACCTGGCGGCTTGCAACTAGCCCCTGCACCCGGGGTGTTTAAAGTTTATACAGATATTTGCCCGTATTCGGAGTTAAAACAGGTGTGGGATGATAATTTAACAGGTGGCTATATTGCAAATACCGACGGCCATTTATATTTGCTATCCCCCGGAAACGCGTTGTCTGCCGATACCGCGCTCAGAAATTCGGTCGTTAAATTTTTCCTTGGCAAAAGCATCAGGGGCATTTACAGTAGCAACGGTCAATTTTATATAGGCACCTATCCGTTGCTATATGTTTTTAATAAACAGGGCTCCCAACAAAACAGTTTTATTGCCTATACCATACTGCCCTTTGATAACCATAATTTAATGATTGGGATTGAGGGCGGCCCAGGCTTTGCAACAATGGATACCCAAAATCAATTGGTTAACATGTTGCCTTATTCGGGCAAAGGAAACCTTAACGTTACTAAATTGTACAAATACAACAATGGTTTTATAGCGGGCATGCGTAGTTCATTGTTCAAAGTAAACAAAAATGCCGATGGCCAATGGCAGTATACGCCCTGGGTTAGCGATGTGCGTACAGGTGTTATTAGGGATATTGCATATATTAACAACCATTGGTGGGTAGCAGGCGAAGGGGGCTTGTTTAGGCTGGAGGGTACCAGATTCAAAAAAATATTAATAGATGTGCAAAATGATCTCCCTATTTATGCCATGCTGCCGGTAAAGGATGGCATATTGCTGGCAACATCGGGTAAGGGAATTATTAAAATAAACACCGAAGGGAAAAAACTACAGGAAATTAAATTTAATAACGGTTTAGCCGGCGATTTTGTGTATTCGCTTCTTAAAGTGGATAATTTGCTTTTTGCGGGTACTAATGGCGGGGTAAGTGTTTTTGATATGGGGTTAAATATGCAGGCCTTGCCCTACCCGGATGATGACCAATTTGCCGATTTATACACCCAGGAGTTTAATCATTCGGCTATATTTTATGATGCAGCAAGCAGGCAAGTAATTATGGGGGGCTTGCAAGGGCTTGTGTTTTTAGACGTTGACTATTACAAATCACTCAGGGGCAGTAAAAGCGACAGGGTAATATTATCTTATGTAAAAAAAGGTTCGAATGGGGGATTGCTGCCTCAAATTAACTTGTTTGCCGGCAGTGAAGATCAAATTACTGTTATGCCCAATCAAAATCTGGTTTCGCTTAAGTTTGCAGGCTCATTTAAGCAAAAAGACATGTTGTTTAGGATAAAGGAAATATCCGACGAATGGCGCAAAAGCAAATTATCAGATGAAATTAGTTTATACTCATTGCCGCCCGGCGATTATACTTTGCAAGCAAGGTTTGCGTCAAACACCGACCCAAAGTATTGGCTCATCAAAACTATTATAGTAAGACCAAGTTTTTACCAAACCTGGATATTTAAGGGCATGTTTGTAATAATAGCACTGCTAATAGTTTACCAGATATGGTTGTCGCGGGTGAAAAAAATAAAAAGAGAAATGGAGTTGCGCACCAGCATCGCCAGCGATTTGCACGACGAAATAGGTAGTACATTAACCCGCATATCATTAAGCAGCGAGCTGATGTATGTTAAACAAAAGCCCGATGAGGGCATTATACAACATATATCAAATGACAGTAAAAACGCTATCGCTTCCATATCCGACATTATATGGTCTGTTGATGCCCGTAACGACAATAAGGAAGACCTGATATCGCGGATGCAGGAACACATGCACAACATGCTTGAGGGCGTTGGCGAAGTTAAGTTTGAGATGGTGGGCCTTGAAAAAACAGGCACCTTACCGCAAATTATCAGGCAAAATATTTATCTTATTTTTAAGGAGGCCATTAATAATATTGTTCGGCACAATTATAAGCCGTGCGTTTGGGTAAGCCTCAATAACCAATCATCGGGCATGGTTATAAGTATTAAAAACACTATTGATGCTAAACCAAGATCGGCATACGGAGGGCAAGGCCTAAAAAACATGCAAATGAGGGCAAACAGGATTAAAGCCAGCTTAAACATAACCAATACCGAACAATATTTTTTAGTTACCATTAAAACCCGGCGGTGGTAGCATAATACCCCAAACATGTTATTTTATTGGCTTTTGTTTTTTATAACCTTTGTTTAATGGTGGTGAGCGTTTCAATAATTGAGGATGATGTACAAATAAGAGACAGCATTGTGCAGTTTTTGCAAATGCAGAACGAATTACTTATTGATACCGGCTTTGGCACCGTAAAGGATTTTTTGGAAAGCGGTTTGCCAGCACCCGATGTTTTGCTGCTTGATATTGAATTGCCTGGTATAAGCGGGCTTGAAGGTGCATTCATTATCAAACAAAAATTTCCGGAAATTAATATACTGATGCTTACCGTTTATGAGGACAAGGAGCTCATATTTAAGGCTTTACAGGCTGGCGCAACGGGTTATTTATTAAAAAGTATGCCTTTAGGTAAAATAAAAACATCAATACTTGAAGCTACCGCCGGTGGTGTGCCCATGAGCCCCATAGTTGCAAAAAAAGTGATAGCTTTTTTTGCAAGTAAGCCGCATGTAAATAATAATGAAACCAGCGAAAGTTTAACTAACCGCGAGGTTGAGGTGGCCCAACTGCTAATTAGGGGCGATACTTATAAACAAATTGCATACCAGCTATTTATTTCGCCCGACACGGTGAGGCAGCATATAAAAAATATTTACCGCAAGTTGCAAATTAACAGCCGGGTACAATTAATTAACGAGTTAAACAAAAGGGCAGCCACATAAGCTTAAACAAACCGACACCTGTATTTAGATTTGAACAGCCTGAATATGATTGATTAATACCCCCAGATATTTAAAAATTTTAGTTTAATTGTTTGATTTATAGCCGGTAACCCCGGCTTTTTTTGTGCGCTTTTATTATTTTATATAATAATATACCCCAAAGATGTTATAGCGGCGCTTTTGTGTTACAGGTAGCTTTGGCCAATAACATCAACCTATCCATAAACGTTATGATTAAAAAACAAATATTAACCGATGTAGGCCAGCATGATGAGTGGCTGGGTTCGGGCTATTTCAATTCGTTTCCCGGAAAGAAATTTTCAAATACAATCAAATTGAGGTTACTAAAGTGTAGGGCCATCTTCATTTTAGGCCTTACCTGTTTTTGCTCAAGTGTTGTTTTTGCTCAAGACACCTTTGAACATTCAATGGCACTTAAGTTTGATTCGCTGTTGAATAGCCAAAGTACAGCAAAGCATGCATCGGGTTCAGAGATAGTGCTTTACCCGGACGATGCACCGAGCAGCCTGATGTCGCCAACCGGTTTTGGTGGCAGTGGTACTTATATTTACGGTGGCATAGGCGGCACATACCCGGAATTGTATACCGATAATAAAGCCGATTTAATATTGTTTGGAGGCCTGTCTTTTGGAGACCCCGCAAAAATAGTAAACGTGGCAATTGGGGTAAACGTAACCGATGTACACCGTTTTAGTGATTTCTCGGCCAACTTAAATATCAGCCGCCAATTACCCCGCGGAAGCAGTATCTCAATAGGTACATACCAACTGTTATCAAACCCTAACCAAACAGATTCGGAGGGCAATACTTTTTATTTTGCCTTTGGCCATGCGGTACAATGGGCACGATCAAAAACACCGGGCCTATCGGCATTGAGTTATAGCATAGGCTTTGGCACGGGGCGTTTTTTATACAAGAGCCCAAACGATGTTGATGCCGGGAAAGGAAAATACGGAACGGCTGTTTTTTGCAATGTTTCGTACGAAATTATTCGCCACGTAAACTTAAATGCCGAATGGTATGGCACTAACATGGGCGTATCAGCCGGTATAAGACCGTTTAAAAACCCTCTTTCTATTTGTGTGGGAGTAGATAATTTAACCAAATATTCTGGCGATAAACCGAGTATGGTATTCACCATCGGTTATCCGCTATCGGTAAAAAGGTCAACCGCGAAGTGATTATAATGTATTTGCATACAATAGGTTCCAATTAATTAGAAATATATATGAGAAATATCATCTTTTTTTTATCACTCGCTTTTTTGTTGGCCGGTATAAAACCCGCCGCTGCACAAATTGGGCGTAACAATAATTCTGATTGGAAGGTACCCCCGCCAATTTCTCCGATACCGTTAAAAACTCCGCAGATAGCTGCAAGCGCTTTTATAAAGATGGATCCGCAGGTGTTAACCATTTTACCACCTATACCGCCTGTTGAGCCGTTAAGCGTACCCCATAAATTGGTGGAATCGGAACAATCATCAAGGGAAATGACCGAAGATAAAAAAGCTGAGGTAACGCCAAAAACTCCAACAAACCCATGTTGCTGCTGCTGCTGTTGCCCGCAAATGATAGTGAGAGGCCTACCAGCCAGGGTAATTACAAAAAGAAGGATATTGCCAAAGCCTCCGGTTGTAAAACACCGGTTAAAGAAACATTTGCTACCTAAACAAAAAATAAGCGGGCACGCCGTGTTAAAACCTAAAGTGGTTAAGCACCGGTTAACTAAACGCGTGGTTGTGAGGTATATTTATGTGAGAAGAGATTGTGCCTGTACGCCTGATACCGGCTCGTTGGTGCGGAATAAGCCAAGCAGTGGTGGTGGCAAATCACAGAAATAATTGATTAATTAAAAAGTCTCAAATCATCCTCAGAATGAAAAAATTAATGATAAATCAATACCAGGCAATTTTAATTGTACTGATGCTTTTAACTTGTTTTAAAACCAATGCGCAGCAAAAAATACTGAAAATACCCTTAAATGCCGGGAAAACCTATTTAAAGGTAACCGTAATTAAATCGGAAAGCCATTTGCAAAACGGGCAGGTTAAAATAAACATCAGTTCGGCAGCTACCGTTTCAAAAACCTATAAGATAGAAGCTGGTACAGGCGGGCTTTTTGATGTAACGGTTGTAACAAATAAAATAACCAATTCGATAGCTTCGGGCAACGACCAGTTTTATTTTGATTCGGACAGCGTTGTCAATTCAAAAAGTGTATTAGCCACTGCCATTGCCTCAACTGTTGGCAAGCCTTATGTGTTCCAAATTGATAGCGGTGGTGCAATTGCTTCTGTTAAAACCGATTACCCCAAAGCGGCAATAGATACCGTTTTTGGTTTTACGGGATTAGAGCAGGAAGATTTGTCTGTTGGAAAGAAGTTTCCGTTAATAGCCGATATCAGGTCACTAAAAAACTTGAAGATAGGTGAAAAATGGTCGGACCCTGCGCTTACCGCTAACGGCGAAACGGTAACCGAATTTTGGATACAAAGCCGTGCGGAAACGGTAACCACTATTGCATTTAGTAAAACAATTACCAACCTGGGTTTAAACACACAATCAACCGGTACTTATGTTGTTGATAATATCACCGGGGTAATTATGCAAAGGAAGGTACAAAATTTTACAACGGGGTACCAAACACTTAAAAACACATCATACGTTTCAAGCCGTAGCTCAACAATTACCGAAAATTGCAGCGTGGTAAACTAAATTACAAAGTATAGATAGATATAGAACTTATAAAGGCATTTCACAATATCAGAAAGCGGTTGAGCAACAAATAACGGGCGGCCTTAAAATTCCGCCTCCCATAAAGTGCTTTATAAAAAAACAGCACTTTGCTATATTGAGGTGGCAGGAGCGAAGATATTTTGAACCCCGGTTCAAATTTTACGTAAGAAAGAGAGAGAATATGTTCCCCCTTCTTGTCGAGGTTGCGGCCCGTGCGCAGGAACAGTGTATAACGGCGCAAATATTCAACTGTTATTTCCGGGAACGCCACCTGATCTGCGGCAAACTCATAAAAGCGTTTCAATTTGCTTTGATCGGACTTCCAAACATCGTAATTGCCTAAGCCTTTTTGTTCCCGGAGATAATTATCTGCTGCATCTTTGAGCAGTGCAGTTTAGCAACCGGCTTTGGCGATGGTGCTGGCTTTGGCTTGATGGCGTTTACGACATCTTCCGCAGAATAATGTTTTTTGTCCGTTTTAAATTCGAGTATTTTCTCGTTAATTTCTGCAAGCTTTTTTATCAATAAATTAGTGAGCCGCATATGTGGTGCGGATGCGATTTCTTTACTTGCTGTTTTAAGGCATCCCACAATTCACGGCAAGCGAGGCCGTTGCCTATAAACAGATAAGCCGGGATGCCGGTTTTTGATACTTTAATACCGATGAGAAATTTGCCGTTCTTGGCTTTACGGCTCCATTAATAATTTTTGCGGTTGCCATGTGGAAACATTTTAAGTGAATAAATTTGTTTCCACGCCTCGTTTAAAACGGTCGCATTTTGTTAACCATTCGGCTGGCTAAACCTGTGGTTTGATGGTGTTTTGAGGATTCGGAAATTTCTCAAAGAAATCATTTCCGTTCATTTTAGACCATGGCAATTCAAAATTTTCCAAATTATGAATCCTACGCTCCAACTATCTGAGCTAACCCCGCCGGGTAGACCCTTAAAAAAGGTTTGTTAATATATGAAAAATTCGTTTTCTTTAGAAAAAATGTTAACATTTACATACTTCACTATAAATAATACTATTGTAAACTCACATGTCGGAAAAGAAAAAATTTAGTATCGAGTACGAAATAAAGTCATCACCACGAATATTATATACTTTTTTGATTGAACCTAACGGCCTGGCCCAGTGGTTTGCCGACGATGTAAATGTACGCGAACAGGTTTATACTTTTACCTGGGACGATGAGGAGCAAAAGGCCAAACTGATGAGTTTTAAAGAAAATAAATCGGTAAAATTTAGGTGGCTTGATGATGAACCTCAGTGCTTTTTTGAAATGGAGATTCTGCAAGACGAGTTAACCAACGATGTTGCTCTCGGCGTTACCGATTTTGCTACCGAAGAGGCTATTGGCGACCGTAAGCTGATATGGGATAACCAGATACAATATTTGATAAGTGTATTGGGGGCTTAACAGTAAATAATTACTTATTTTTGCTTTGTGAAAAAAGTACATTTATTAATTTTGAAAGCTTTTATAAGGCCGTTTATTGTAACCTTTTTCATCGTAATGTTTGTGTTGCTGATGCTGTTTCTATGGAAATACATCGACGATTTAATTGGCAAGGGCTTTGAATGGTATACCATACTCGACCTCATGATGTATGCCTCGGCCACAAACGTGGCTATGGCACTGCCGCTTTCGGTGCTGCTTTCTTCTATCATGACTTACGGCACGCTGGGCGAAAACTATGAACTGGTGGCCATTAAATCGGCTGGAATTTCGCTCGGCCGCGCTTTGTACCCCATGATTATTGTAGTGATAGTCCTCAGCATATCGGCATTCGTTTTTTCGGATTATATGCTGCCCGTTGCAAACCTTAAATTTTACTCGCTTTTGTATGATGCCCGCAAGCAAAAATCGGCTTCGCTGGTTAAGGAAGGTGTTTTTAACAATAGCTTCCCCGGCTATACAATCCGCGTACAGCGTAAAGACCCTGATGGGCAATTGCTGCATGGTATCATGATTTTTGAAAAGCCTGTTAATGGCAATGGTAGCAACAATGTTATTTTTGCGCAGGAAGGCCGTATGTTTAGGTCGGCGGATAACACAAAATTGGTGCTTAAGCTAAAAAACGGTATACGGTATGAGGAAACCAGCGGTAACACAGGGTACAACCCAAGGCAGGTGTTAACCCGGATGCGTTTTAAGGAAACCGAAACCAAACTTAGTTTAGATGGCTTTACAATTAAGCGAACGCCCGAAAATGATTTTAGGAGCAGCTTTTTGATGTTAAGCTCAAGCCAGCTTGTTCACCAGCACGATTCGGTTTCTAAAAGTGTAGTGCGCGATCAAGCACAGAATCTGCCTTCTATTATTCCGTATATTAAGTATATGAGTATGCCTCATAAATATACAAAGCCAATACCTGTTTTTACGCGCCCAAGGTTATTAGCTACAGTGGGCGGCAGCTATGCTAAGCAATTAGCGGCGTTAAATAATGCCATGACGGAGGCTAAAGCTATAAAAGATTATAACAACCCGCGTACAGCTACCTATCTGGACAAGCTAAGTACTTTGCGCAGGTACCTGGTAGAGTATCAAAGAAAGTTTACCCTTTCGGCGGCTTGTTTGGTGCTGTTTTTAATTGGGGCACCATTGGGGGCTATCATTCGTAAAGGGGGGCTGGGCTTGCCGGTGGTTATATCGGTTATATTTTTCCTCATTTACTATATCATCTCAACCATAGGCGAAAAATCTGCCAAGGATGGTAGTTTGTCGCCATTTATAGGCACCTGGATTTCGATATTGATACTAACGCCTATCGGCTTATTTCTGTCGTACAAGGCCGCTAACGATTCGGTATTGTTTGATTTAGAAATATATAGACGCTTTTTTGCCAGCCTGTTCAAGAAAAAGGAATCCCAATAACAACCACATAAATTGATTTTACAATAGGCCGACCCGTTAATTTGCTTTACTCATTAACTTTGTTGCCATAGTTTACGTATTGTGTTAGGTAATTAATGCTGTACACCAATTTATTTACACTTACACCCCATGTTAAATACCATAACAGAAGCAATTGAAGATATAAAAGACGGTAAAATTATTATTGTTGTTGATGATGATGACCGCGAAAACGAAGGCGATTTTTTAACTGCCGCACGCCATGCCACGCCCGAAGCCATAAATTTTATGGCTAAATATGGCCGGGGCCTTATTTGTGCGCCAATTACGGCAGCCCGTGCCAGGCAATTAGAACTGGGCCAAATGGTGAGCCATAATACAACATCGCACGAAACCAATTTTACGGTTTCGGTTGATTTGATTGCAGGTTGCACAACCGGAATATCGGCCACCGACCGCTCTAAAACTACCCTGGCACTGATAGACCCTGCAACTAAACCTGAGGATTTGGGAAGGCCCGGGCACATTTTCCCGCTGATTGCAAAAGACGGCGGCGTTTTACGCCGATCGGGCCATACCGAGGCCGCTGTTGATTTGGCCGCTATGGCGGGATTTGAGCCGGCAGGTTTAATTTGCGAAATAATGAAGGATGACGGCGAAATGGCCCGCCTGCCCGATTTGTTAGAGATGGCTAAGGAGTTTAACATGAAAATTGTTTCGGTTAAAGATTTGATCTCGTACCGTTTAGAACACGAAACCCTTATCCGCAAAGAAGTATCGGTAAAGTTGCCAACCGAATGGGGTGTTTTTGATATGGTTGCCTACACGCAACTTGATACCGGCGAAAACCACCTGGCTTTGGTAAAAGGAACGTGGGATAAGGACGAACCGGTTTTGGTACGGGTACATAGCTCGTGCGTTACAGGTGATATTTTTGGCTCATGCCGTTGCGATTGCGGCCCGCAATTGCACAAAGCCATGGAAATGATTGATAGAGAAGGCAAAGGTATTATAGTTTACATGAACCAGGAGGGCCGCGGTATTGGGCTTATTAATAAGCTAAAGGCCTATAACCTGCAAGAAAACGGTTTTGATACCGTTGAAGCCAACATTGAACTTGGTTTTAAAATGGACCAGCGCGATTACGGAATTGGCGCCCAGATATTAAGGAGCCTTAACGTTACCAAAATGCGTTTGATGACAAATAACCCTAAAAAACGTGCCGGGTTGGTAGGTTATGGTTTAGAGGTGGTAGAAAACGTGCCGATGGAAATTAAACCCAATCCGCATAATGTTAAGTACTTAGAAACCAAGCGCGATAAAATGGGACACGTTATTTTGATGAAGCATTAGTATTGAGTAGAGACAGTTGGAAGTCTTTAGTCGATAGTCAGAAGTCGGCAGTGGACGGTTTGGTTTTGGCTATTGAATAGATTTGTAGCCAATAACCCAATTCAAGGCACAGGGTTTCTTAATTTCTCAAGACTCCCGACTCAAGACTTCCGGCTCAAGCCTTCAAACCATTAATCGTCGTTTTTTTGGTCTATAGCGGCCGGGTCGCTTGTTGGTAATTTATTAGGAGCCTCTTTCTTTGTGGGAGAGGCTTTTTTGCGAAATATGCTTCTAAAAAATTCGCCAAAAGTGTCAAAATCCCGTCGGTAAACTAAGCCCAGGCCATTAACATATTGTACAGCCAATTGCTGGTTAATGGTGTTTAACGTAGTGCTGTTTAATACGCGGTATGAGTATGTGCCTAAAAGGCTTCCGTCTTTTTTAATGAGGTATTGCACGCCAAAATCTTTGGTAAAGTTGTTAAAGTTTGAGTTAACATTTTGGTTGCCAAATAATTCGTTACTGCCCTGGGCATCGTACAAACTGCCATTAATTAAAAGGCGATCGTTAAAAAAGTGAAGCGAGGCACTGTAATCGGTAGTGGAGCGGATGTTAACATCAAAGTATTTGATGTTTGATTGTGCAATAAAACTATTGAGCTTATTAAAAGCAAATTCGCTGAGGGCCGATTGTGCCGTTTGCCCAACCTGGCTGGTTAAATTGTTACCGCTTGCACCCGACGAAAAAGTACGGCGCACAATTAAGCTCAGGGCTTGTTGGGTACGGTTTGTGGGGTCGTTTAAGTAAGTGCCCAGTTCATCTTTAATTGATGGATCGGTAGGGAAGTTAAAGTCGAAATCAAACTGCGGCTGTGCAAGCGTTTTGGTTAGCTTCAATTCGGCCTGTACAAGCTCCTGCTGGTTCTCTTTTGGCGATTGAAGGCCTGCAGCCTGGTAAAGCGATGCAATGTTGGTACGCACCTCGTATATGGCCTGTAAATCAATAAGGGCGTTGGCCGGGTTGCCCGTCCAACGGATGGTGCCGCCCTGGTTAACGGTAAAGTTTTTGGTAATAAAATCTTTAGCGGTGAACTCAAACTTACCTGTTGATATTACAAAATCGCCAAACATATCAAAATCGCCCAGGCTATTAATTTTAAGCTGCAAGTTATTAGCGGTTCCGCTGCCGGTAAGCAAGCCATAGTCGGTATAAATTTTAACAGTTGTTTTCTCGTCTGCCGATAGGTCGAAGTTTAGGGTAACACCTTTAAATGCATTTTCGTGCTTTATATATTTGCTAGTATCTTTTGAGCTTACAAATTGTATAAAATCGTAATCGGCGGCCTTGCTTGATGTGTTAAGCGGGATGTTAAATATTGTACCTGCTTCGGTTTTGGCCTTAATATCTATCTGCATATTATCAATAGGGCCAACAAAGCTAAAATTGCCGGTGCCGTAAGCAATACCGTAGTACAGGCGGTTATCTTTAAAAGTGGTATTTAAGGCAAGCAGGTTTTCGGCATCCAGGCTTACATCCAGTTCGGGGTTTGATATATCGGTTAAATCAACAGTACCGTTGGCGGTTCCCTTGCCTCCGCGGCTATCGCGCAGCACCAAATCGTTAATATTAACTACACTGTTTTCTACAGTTACCTTGTCATTAATAACATAAGGGGTTTTTAGGTAATTTACCGTTACGCCTGTATTTACAAAAGTAAGGCTGCCGTTTAGTTGTGGTTTTGATAGGGTACCGGTGAGTTTAATATCTGATGATATGGTACCTTTTAAATCAGACACCAGATCTTTTACAAATGGATCTAAAATAATGGCCTCGGTTTGGTTCATCTTGAGGTTAAAATCAAGGCTGTTATCGGCTGCAGCCAAATGGTACTGGCCACTGGCATTCAGGGTTTCCAGGCCGCGGTTGATGATGTTGAATTTGGTGTCGAGCAGGTCGTTTTGGCTATCAAGCTTTGTTGCAAATTTGATGTCGCCTATTAGGGTTTTGTTGAAGGATAGGGTATCAATATTTAGGTTTGACTCAAACCCTGGTTTATTGGTTAACGACGACAGTTTAATATCGCCGTTAAGGGTGCCTTTGAGCCTGATGCCGAATGATTTGCTTAACTGGTTAAGCGTACTCATGTTAAAGGTGTTGAAGTTGATATTTAAAATATCTGCTGCGTTGGGCGATATAAAACCATCTATGGTAACCTTTTGCAAACCGTTTGATATGCCTAAACCATTAATCTGCGTTCGGCCACCGTTAAAAAAATTAATGTTAACCTGGTCTTGCAGTTTCCAAACCTTGCGCTCCAATATAATGTCCGACGGGAGTA